>NZ_JBNCLH010000001.1:0-287954 GCF_049844575.1 Kribbella sp. DT2
TCTCGGCGCAGCCGGTCCAGTTCCGAGTCCGCACCTGGTGCCTGCGGGGCCTTCCTCGGCCGGCCTTGCAGCTTCGGACGCAGCCCATCAGCGCCGTCGTGGCGATACGTCCGCGCCCACGTCTTCACCAGTTTCGGCGACGACAACTCGAACTCGGCCGCCAGCGCCGTGGCCGGCTCGCCAGCCAGGAACCGCTCAACGACGGCCAGCTTGAACTCGAACGAGAACGCCCGTTTAGCCGGTTGGGCCACCAGCGCTCCTTTGCCATGGATCCGCCACCGCTGATGAAGCAGCTTGACCGGGTCACAAGCAGCCGCCAGCTGCGATGCCGCAGCCCACGGGCCCATTCCCTTCTCGAACAAACCTACCGCCAGCACCCGCTGAGCCTCGGTCAGCGAACTACGTCGATCCATACGAAAGCTCCCCAGGAGTCGGAACTGAATTTCTCAGTCCAACTTCTGGGGAGCAGTTCACAACTGCTGCCCGGGGCTCTTTCGCGTTCAACCGAGCTTACGGAGCGCTTGAGTGCGGACCTGCCGGGCGAACGCCAGGAAGTCCTGCTCGGTGTTGTCCGTGCCGTAGACCCGCACCTCTCCGCTGAAACCCGGGGTCTGGAAGAGCAGGATCCGCTCGGTCCAGGGACGCCCGGATCTGGGATAAGTCCGAACGTTGTAGCGGGACGCGGGTCCGAACTCCGGCAGGACGCGCTCGACGATCGAGCCGCGGTCGCCCCGGCCGGCGGTGAACTCCCGGCACTCCGGCACCGGCTGCATCGCCCGCAGTTGGTAGCGGACAGCTTCGGCGCCCGTGAGCTCGTACAGGCGAACGTTCGCCGCACCTTCACCGGCGGGGGTCGTCAGCGTCGCGGTCTTCATCACGGCCGGAGTGTCGGAGCGGACCTCCTCGATCCCCTCGGCAGGGCGGCCAACCGAACGGATGGCCATCCGGCACACTTCGGGCGTCACCTGCTGTCCGGCCCACAGGTCCTCGCGCAGCGGAATGTCTCGCAGGTCGATCCACCCCTCGAACGGATACCTCATGGCGTGCCCGCGATAAGTGGTCGGCAGAGCCGACATCATTCGGGTCCGGTCGAGGCCAAAGGTGGGTGACGCTGCCTCCGCTGCCCGGACAGTCGAGGCGGGAGTGCTCAACGGCACCGCCGTCGGTTCCTGCTCGCCGGCGGCTGGTGACGTCGCAGGGCCCGAGCACCCGGCGAGCACGAGAAGCAGCGCGCAGGACAACTTCGCGGTGTACCTACGCATCAACGGGGGTGTGGGGAGCGTCGCGGAAGGTCCAGAAGCGGTGGAGGAGGTAGCTCGCGATCGGGACGAGGAGGATGACGAGGGCCTGGGCGAGGAGGACGGGGACGTGCGCGAGCTCGATGAGGAGTGGCATGCCGACCAGGGAGCAAGCCAGGCCGAACAGGTACACCGTGTAGAACTTGGCGAAGCCTTGGAGCCAGCCGGCCGTGGACTGGAAGACGAAGGTCCGGTACGCGGGGTAGACGAAGACGGCCGTGGTGAGGTTGGCCAGCGCGGTGACGAGCAGGTACGGCAGGATGCCCTCGAAGAGGTGCCAGCCGAGCCAGAACAGGCCGAAGTACAGGATGTTGGTGCCGGCGCCGACGATCAGGTAGCGGACGCGGTGGTCGCCGAGGAGTTTGGCCGGCAGGCGCGTGGCGGCGGCAAAGTCGACGGAAATGGCAGTGCCTCTCAGCAGTGGGATAATCACAGCGGCGGAAGCCCCGCCTCCTCACCATCAGAAGGGCAAGCAGTGCTCGTCTCCGTCGTCGTGCCATGTTATCGGTCCGCCAAGACCCTGCCGCGCCTTGTCGAGGACCTGTCGCACGTCCTGCCGGAGGCGACCACCGGGTTCGAGATCATCCTCGTGGTCGACGGCAGCCCGGACGACACCTGGCAGGTCGCGAGCGAGCTCGCGAACAAGTACCCGGAGACCCGCGCGCTCCGCCTGGCCCGGAACTACGGGCAGCACAACGCGATCATCGCGGGCGTCCGCAGCGCGCAGTACGAGGTGGTCGTCACGATGGACGACGACCTGCAGCACCCGGCCGACCAGATCCCGGTCCTGCTGGCCGCGCTGACCGACGACATCGACCTCGTGTACGGCGTACCGAAGGAGGAGGAGCACGGCGCGGTCCGGTCGTTCTCGTCCCGGCTGGTGAAGGCCGCGATGGCCTCGACGCTGTCGGTGCAGAACGCGCGGTCGATCAGCGCGTTCCGGGTCTTCCGGACCTTCCTGCGGGACGGGTTCGACGGGCTCGACGGGCCGCACGCCTCGGTCGACGTCGCGCTGTCGTGGTCCACCACGCGGATCGCGCAGGCCACGGTCCGGATGGAGGACCGCGCCGAGGGCCGGTCGAACTACACCACCTGGATGCTGATGAAGCACGCCCTGACGCTGATCACGGGGTACTCCACCGAACCGCTGCGCCTGGTCGGCTACCTGGGCTTCATCTGCGCGGTCTTCGGCGTCGGGCTGTTCGGCGTGATCATCTACAAGTACGCCGTCGGCGCGACCACGGTCGCCGGGTTCACCACGATCGCGTCGATGGTCGCGCTGTTCTCCGGCGCCCAGATGCTCGCCCTCGGCGTGCTCGGCGAGTACGTCGGCCGCCTGCACTCGGGCTCGATGGGCCGGCCGACGTACGTGATCCGCGAACGCACCGACGGGGACGCGCACCCGGACATCACCACCGGGACCGACTGACCGTGTACCTGCTCTTCCCCGGCCGCCACCACGTGCTGACGACGTACCAGGCGGACTTCCTGCGCTCGGTGGCACCCGACGGCACGACGGTCGTCTGGGCGGTGACGTCCGCGAACCACCACACGACCAAACGCAACCCGATCCCGTTCGACCGGCGCGAGGCGGCGATCGAGCGGTTCAGCGTGGCGACCGGGCTGCGGTCGCTGGTGGTCGGCGTGACGGACACGCCGCCGACCGACGACTTCGCCGAGGTGACGGTGAAGGCGATCGAGGCGGGCACCGACGACGCCGTACGGCTGTCACCCGAGAACACCGTCGTCGCGTGCTCGACGCCGGAGGTCGCGAAGCTGTACGAACGCCTTGGCTACCAGGTGATCGGGGTCGAGCCTCCCGATCAGGCCCGCCCGTGGGACGTCCTGCTGATGATTGCCGCAGGCAACGACGAGTGGCGGTCGCTGGCGCACCCGGCGACGGTCGACGTCTTCGACCGCTACCGGCTGGACGCGCAGGTCCGGCGCTGCGTCAACGACCCGGTCGTCGGCGACGACGGTGGACTGACGACGACGCGCGACTACAAGACGTACGCCGACGCGTTCGAGACCGCGGCGGACCGGAAGTGGTCGCAGCTCAAGGACTTCGTCCGCCCGGGACGCATCCTCGACATCGGCTGCGCGACCGGCGCGACGCTGCAGCTCGTGGACGGCGACCCGCGCTTCCACGAGTCGGACCTGATCGGCGTCGAGGTCGCCCGGCACCTGTACGCCGAGTGCGTGCACAAGAAGGAGCAGGGGTTCTTCCACAACCCCAACGTGTACTTCTACCAGCGGAACATGCTCGGCGCGGCCGTCTTCCCGCCCCGGTCGATCGACACCACGCTCACGCTCGCGCTGACCCACGAGATCTGGTCGTACGCCGACGGCGCGCGCGCCGAGACCGTTCAGCGGTTCGTCGACGGGCTGTTCGCGCACACCGCGCCGGGTGGGGTCTGGATCAACTCCGACGTCTGCGGGCCGGCGGAGCCCGATCGGCCCGTCGTACTGGCTCTCGATGACTCGGACGGCGTCAACGGAGAGCCGGTCGAGCTCGAGTCCCTGGCCGATCCCGCGGCTCACGTGCGGGCGCTGTCGACCCGGGCCCGGTTCTTCCAGTTCGCCCAGGACTTCCGCCGGAACGCGCGGGTCCCCTTCTCCTACACGCTGCAGGGTGATCACCCGGTTCTCCGGCTGGCCGACGCGATGGACTTCCTGACCCGCAAGGACTACTTCGACAACTGGCTCAGCGAGACCCACGAGCAGTTCTGCGGCCTCAGTTTTGCCGACTGGACGGCGGTCGCCCGGTCGGCCGGCTTCACGCTCGACCCGTCGTCCAAGCCCTGGCGCAACGACTGGGTGATCGAGAACCGCATCGCGCCGGTCGCTTCGCTCACCACCGTCGACGGCGAGGCCGTCGACTGGCCCGACACCCATCAACTGCTGATCGCGCGTCGGGCCTAGTCACCCGACGAGCAGGACCACGCCGACCACGACCATCACGGCGGCGGTCGCGGCGTGGACGCCGTACGCGATGGCCCTGGGGCCCTTGCTGCGCAGGACGATCAGTGCGTCGCCGACCGGGATCACGGCGGCGACCAGCAGGTACCAGCCCAGCAGGTCGGGGGTGGCCGCGGCCAGCAGGAGGAACAGGAAGAGGCCGGTGGCGATGTCGCGCACGGCCTTCACGGACAGCCAGGCGCGGAAGTTCGGGTCGTCGGTCCGGGTGTTGGGGATACCGAAGCCGGCCGCTGCGCGCGGTGCCCGGAAGGCGTTGACACCGATGAAGATGATGCCGAGGCCCAGCAGACCGGCGAGCACGGTGGCGACAGTGGTGACCATAGGGGTTTGCTTCTCCTTGATTGCTAGCACCGCTAGATGTTGTAGCAACGATAACGCTGTCTCTGACAGAATGTCTAGCAGTGCTAGAATTTGCTCATGTCCGCAGTCAACGAACGCCGGGAACGCGAACGGGCCGACCGTCATCGACTGATCGTCACGGCCGCGCGGGAGCTCGCCGAGGCCGAGGGCTGGGAGGCGGTGACGACGCGGCGGCTGGCCGACCGGGTCGAGTACAGCCAGCCGGTGCTCTACAGCCACTTCAACGGGATGAGCGGGATCGTGAGCGCGGTCGCGCTCGAAGGGTTCGAGACGCTCGCTGCTCAGCTGCGTGGGGCGCGAGAGGATGCACCTGAGAAGGCGCTGGGCGCGGTCTGCCATGCGTACCTGGACTTCGCGAGCACGCGCCCTGCGGTGTACCAGGCGATGTTCGTGCTGCCGACCGAGCTGAAGTTCGCCAGTGACGAGACGCCGGCGTCGATGCGGGCGTGCTTCGACGAGTTCGTCGCGTGCTTCCGGGCCGACGACGAGCGGCGTGAGTTGTCCGCGGAGGTGGTCTGGAGTGCGGTGCACGGGATGGCCGTGCTCTCGGGCAGCGGCCGGATTCCGCAGGCCCTGCAGGAGGAACGCGTCGACTTCCTCGTCTCCCGGCTCGCCGGGTAAAGACAACAGCCGGGCTCCCTGGGGAACCCGGCTGGTCGTCGTACTGGTTAACCCAGTTTGTTGCGGAGCTGGCGCTTCACGCGGCGCTTGACCTTGCCGGCGAACTTGCGCGGGTTGCGGATCTGGGCGGCCTTGCGGATCAGCTTCACCGCGGAGTACGCCCGGGAGTTCTTCAGCTTGGTGCGTTCGGCGTTGGCCTTCTGCACCTGGGTGCGCATCTCACGCAGCCGGGTCTCGCGGGTCTTCAGCGCCTTGTCGCGGAAGCCGAGCGTGCGCTCCAGGCCGAAGATCTGGCCCTTGAGCTCGTGGATCTCCTGGGCGGCGCGGTCGGCGTCGGCCAGAGCGGTCCGTACGTCGGGGGTCTGCGAGCCGTCGGACGGTACGCCGAGGGCGGTGGACAGCGCGGCGGCCAGTTCCTTGCCTCGGGCAACCTGTACGACGGAGGCCGACGGGGCGTCGGGGGTGGTCGCCGGGGTCTGCGCCGGGGCGTCGATGCCGGACATCGCGAGCCAGGCCGAGACCAGGTCGTCGCCGACCATCCACGGTGGCCACGGGTGGCGGCGGTGGGCGCCGATCAGGCGGTCGTGGAAGCGCGCCCAGGCGGCGGCGAGGCGGTCCTGCTCGGTCTCGTCCGCGGTGGTCACCCAGGCGGAGGCGCCGAAGGCGAAGCTGTCGCCGTCGAGCACCACGTCGTCCCAGCGCAGGAGGACGCGGCTCGTCTGGGAGCGAGCCCAGTCACCCAGGCGGCCGGCGAGGTCGCGGAAGCCGGGCACATCTTCAGCAGCCGCCAGGCGGAAGAGCAGAGTCTCAGCAGAAACTCCATCCGGCACAGTCGCAGGAACAACCGAAGAATCAAAAGCCAAAGCACCTTCAGCCTCAACCTCATCCCCGACAACTACTACCTTCCACACATCACCATCCACATCAGCAGTAAGTACCGCTGGGTGGCCGGTGGTTTGGGTGTAGATGGCGTGGGGCGGGGTGGTGCCTCGGACTGCCAGCCAACCCGTGGGGGTGGAGGCCAGGAGGCCGGCGCGGGCTGCCGCGTCAGCCGAGTCGGCGATGGGGGTGAGGAGGGGGACGAGCGTGGCGGCTGCTTCCAGGGCCTCTACTGCGAGGCGGGTGGGGAGCTGGCCGGGGCGGGCGGTGGCGGCGACGTCCGTGGAGAGCAGGGCGTGCGGAGTCTCGCCTACGGAGAACGTGGCGTACGTGGCCGCTCCGGACAGGCCCACACGGTCCAGCTCGGCGACCAGTTGCGTCGTCGAGACCGGGCGGGTGGGGTCGTCGTGCAGCGGGCGCCACTCGTCGTCGCCGTGGCGCTGGTCGGCGGGACGGCGATCGAGCAGGTTCGTCAGGGAGAACTCGTTCTCCAGGCCCAGCACGACAACGGCGTCCGGCGAGCAGAGAGCGGCCAGCGCGTCCAGCCGCTGCGACCAGGTCAGGTCGGGGCTGTCGTAGCCGATCACCCGGTCCAGACCGTCGGCGGCCACGACCACGTCGTACGACGGACGCCCGGCCTCGGCGAGTCCGTCGAGGGCTCCGGCGACGACCTGCAGGCCGGCACCGGATCCCTTGCCGGCGCCTGCGGCGAACCGCTCGCCCAGCTCACCCGCGTCGGAGACCGAGCGGACCAGCAGGGTCGTCTCGGACGCCTTGGCGACGACCGCCTCGACCAGGTCGGCGCCGTGCGGCCCGACGATCAGCGTGCGTGCCCCGTCGGGCAGGACGTCCGTGAGCAGCGCGCGCAGCGCCGGCCCCTGGACAGCCCCCCGCTTGCCGGAGTAGTCGCTCCACGGCTGCATCTCGCCGCGGACGACCTCGACGGCCAGCTGGTTGTCAGACACGCTCTCTCCAATCGAACAACATCCGCAGTTCCGCGGGCGGCATCATCCACGGCACGCCCAGTTCCAGGTCGGTGGTCGCCCGGGCGGCGTCCATGTCCAGCTCCTTGCCCAGCATCTCCGGCCAGAGCCGGGCGATCCTGGCCTGCCCGCCGAAGAGCGGGTTCTCGCCTTCCATCTCCATCGGGTCGCCGTACACCGCGGCCTCGCAGCCGGCGGCGATCCCGTAGAGGACAGCGGTCGACAGCCGGTTGGCGGCCACCCGCTTGTGCTTGCGCAGCTCGGCGAGCTGCTTGTAGAGGAACTTCGGGTCGGTGCCCTCGTAGGAGAACCCGCGGCGCCCGAAGGACACCACCCGGAACCCGGCGTCCTCGTACGACTTGCGCACCTCGGGCCGGTCGTACTCGGTGTAGTACAGGCTGAAGGTGACCGGACCCGGCTCGGTCTCCCGGATCTCGTCGATCAGGCGCTTGTGGTCGCCCTGGATCTTGCCGCCCTCCCAGCCGTGGAAGAGGAACCAGAGCGTGCCTTCGCGCTCTTCCTCCGGTACGGCGCCCAGCTCGGGCTCGAGCTCCTGCAGGTACAGGAACGGCGCTCCGATGCTGGCGTAGTTGCGCCGGCCGAGCGCGTGCCCGCGGCGGCGCGGCCCGTCGCTCCAGGTGAACCGCCAGGCGCCGTCGTAGAACTCGTGCACCGGGTTCCAGCCGTCGGCGATGTTCCAGCCGTGCTGGAGGTAGCCGCGCAGGCGGGGCGGGTACTCGTCGTCGAGTCCGGCGTACCGGGCCAGGATGTGGGCCTGGCCGTAGTAGTGGTTGTGGTGATGCATCAGCGGACCTCGAGGTGGAGTGTGCCGGCGTGCGGACGCAGCGCGGCGGTGTGACCGGACAGCTCGACCTCGATCGGCAACCGGCCGGACAGGAACGGTTCGCACTGCACGGCGTGCTCGGCGCCGTCCGGTCCGGTCGCGAACAGGATCCAGTCGGCCAGGCTGGCCAGCGGGTCCGTGGAGTTCACCACCGCGTCGGCCGGGACCAGGTCGTCCAGGTCGGTGACCGTGGTCCACCGGCCGTCCCCGACCTCGACCCGGCAGGGCAGGTCGGTGTGGGCGTCGGAGTCGTCCAGGTACCGCCGCCAGCTGAAGACGTAGCCGTCGCCGTCCAGCACCGGCCCGTCGATCCGCAGCTCCACACCGTTGCTCCCGGCAACCACATTGGCGTGCTCGGCGGGCAGCCGGAGCGGGGCCTCGTGCAGGTTGACGTAGCCGCCGGTGGACCGGGTCAGGCTGACCATCCGGCCGTCGGCCAGGTGGTGCACGGCCTGCGGGTCGGCGGTCCAGAGCAGCAGCTTCGCGTCGTCCTTGCCGACCAGCCGGAACGCCCAGGTGGTGCGCTGGGTGAACGGGTCGTCGGGGTTGGTGTCCTCGATGATCGGCCGGACCGGGATCCGCACGCTGAAGTCGCGCCCGTCGCCGCTGAACGTCAGCGGCAACTCCTGGTCCTTGCCGGCCAGCGGCCGGGTCACCTGGAGCTTCGGGTTCTCCAGGTCGGCCGGGACGCGGCCCTGCAGGACCAGGGCGTCCGCGGTCTGGCTGACGGCCGTGAGGCGCGTCGGGTCGACCATGCGCCGTAGTACGAAGGCGCCGTCGGCACCGGGACCCGGCTGGATCCAGCTGGTGCCGTCGATCCAGGCACCCGGCGGCCAGCCCGGGCTACCGGGCCGCTGACCGCGGAGCTTGCCGTGGCGACGCAGGCGGCCGGACTTCAGCCGCACCATGAAGTGCGCCGGGGCGCCGGTACCCTTGATCTTGCCGAGCATCGCCTTGTCGAGGCGGATCTCGAAGCCGACCAGCGCCGGGTCGCCGTGCGTGTCGGTCGCGTCGTACCGGCGGACGGCCAGCGGGGTCTCCGCGCCGCCGACGACCAGCGCGATCCGCAGGCTGGACGACGTCTTGGTCTCCAGGTGGCGGATCTCGGCGGTGCCCTTGACCGACAGCGAGCCGTCGTCGAGCCAGCCGACCTCGCGGACACTGGTGGCCAGCGTCAGGTCCTTCATCGGCAGCCGGTAGAGCTCCTTCGACACCGATGCGGTCTGGTCCTGCACGCCGGGGTAGTTGTGCTCGAACTGCCACGGCCGGCCGGGCCGCGACAGCGCCCGGGCGCCACCGCGCAGACCGCCGTCGTTGCGGAAGTGGGCCAGCCGGCGGAGCAGGTCGACGTCGCCGGCGGCCAGCGCGGAGTGCTGGATCCGGTCGTAGCTGTGCGCGCGGGCCAGCACCGAGTCGTCGAGGCGGTCCATCAGCCGGCGGGCCAGCTTGAGCAGGTTCTGCTCCTCGTCGGCCGGTGCGGCACCGAAGGCCATCATCAGCGTCAGCATGTCGATCTGGGTGAAGTGCGAGTGCACCCGGCGACGGACCTCACGCAGCGTGTCGCCGGTCTCGATCAGGTCCATCACCAGTTCGGCGGAGTGGACCCGGTCCTCCATGTTGCCCAGCTGGAACTTCTGCTGGGTGATCGACTCGCCGGACTCCCGCTCGCGCCAGTAGTAGACCGGTACGGCGAGGGCGTCGACGGTGACGGCGTCCAGGTGCGCCTTCAGCGTGACCGGGTAGTCCTCGTAGCGGATCGCGGGGAACTCGTAGCCGTACTCGTCCCAGAACGAGCGCCGGTAGACCTTGTTCCACGCCATCCGGTCCAGGATCAGGTCCGGGCTCTCGATCACGTGGGTGGCGATCCGGTCCCTGGCGAACGGCAGCCGGTGGATCCAGGACGGCCGGACGCCGGAGCTGTTGTTGAACCGGCGCGCGTTGCCGCCGGCGAACGACGAGCCGCTGCTGTCCAGGGTCCGGATCAGCTTCTCGAAGCCGTGCCGGGTGACCAGGTCGTCGGAGTCGACGAAGGTGATGTACTCACCGTCGGCGTGCCGGACCCCGGTGTTACGGGCCGGTCCGAGACCCTGGTTCTCCTGCGCGACGATCCGGAACCGCGGGTCGCGGTCGCAGAAGTCCTGCGCGATCGCGGCGCTGTCGTCAGGGGACCCGTCGTCGACGAGGATTGCCTCGAAGTCGGTCCAGGTCTGTCGCGCGATCGAGTCGAGGCACTCCCCGATGTAGTCGCGGACGTTGTAGAAGGGCACAACGACACTCAGCCGCGGCGTCACAACGGCAAATCTCCTCGGCTCAGTCGGCGGTCGGTCGACATCCTGGTCGGCACCCCCGCCTGACCCGATGCTGCCTGGGCACACGGCGCCGGAGCAACCAAGGTCCGGGCGGCGACCAGTGATCCATCGCCGGTCATGTTAGCACCGCTGCGTAGTCGTCCGACCGGCCTGTGGAGGCGGTCCGGGCCCTTCTCAGAAACTTTCGGTGTTGTTTACCAAATGCACTGTCAACAAGGTGTGAACCGGCTCGAAACCGTAACGTGCCCACGCTCTTTGGACCCCTGTGTTGTGACCCTGCGTGGAGATCACCAGCCGTCGCGCCGTACTGGAGTCCTCGACCGCCGCCAGCAGGTGCGCGTAGCGGCCACGCCCCTGCTCAGCCGGTACGACGCCCGCCAGCTCGATCTCGGTCCAGGACGGCTGCTGGTCGACGGTCGCCAGCGCGAGCACCCGGCGGTCCGGTCCCCGCAGTACGACGGCGCCCGCGGCCGCGATGCTCCGCCGGGCCCACTCCTGGTAGCCGGCCAGCGCCTGGGCCCGGTTGAACAGCGGGTTGGCGCAGTAGTGGTTCCCGTAGTCGCCGAAGATGTCCGCGACCAGGTCGTCGACCAGCTCGTCGTCGATCGAGGACTCCAGCCCGGCGTTGAACCCGGCCAGCGGCGCCGGGCGGCGGCCCTTGCCGACCGGGAGCGACCAGTAGACCAAGGAGTCCGCCAGGATCGCCGTACGGCGTCCGGTGGCCAGGGAGGCGAACCAGGAGATCTCCCGGGCCGGGTAGCGCAGGACGACGACGTCGGCCGTGGACTTGTCGACCGCGGTCAGCACCTCCTCCAGCGGCGTACCGGCCGAGGCGGAGACCGACACCCGGTCGACGGAGACGCCGAAGCGCTTGGTCTCGTACTCGGAGGGGCTGCTGGTCAGCTCACCGGCCTCCAGCGCGTCGTACCAGCCCATTTCAGTACTGGCCCATGTCAGATCGGGTAGGAGAGCAGCGCGTCGATCACTCGGGTCTGCTCCTCCTCGGTCAGCTGGCTGAACAGCGGGAGCCGGACCAGCCGGCCGCTGATCCGTTCGGTGACCTCGCAGCCGCCCGGACCGACCCGGCCGTACTTCTCGCCGGCCGGGGCCGAGTGCAGCGGCACGTAGTGGAACGGCGCGGTGATGTTGCGCTCGCGCAGGTGCGCGATCAGGCCGAGCTGGTGCTCGTGGGTCGGCATCAGCAGGTAGTACATGTGCGCCGGGTGCACGCAGTCGTCCGGCACGGTCGGTACGCCGACGCCGTGCGCCGCGGTCCAGTCCGCCAGCTCCCGCTCGTACCGCTCCCAGATCGCGTAGCGCGGCGCCTGGATCTGGTCGAACCGCTCCAGCTGGGCGGTCAGGAACGCGGCCAGCGGGTCGGCCGGCAGGTAGCTCGAGCCGATGTCGACCCAGCGGTACTTGTCCACCTGGCCGCGGAAGAACGCGCTGCGGTTGGTGCCCTTCTCGCGGATGATCTCGGCCCGGTGCAGCAGGTCGGTGTCGTTGACGACCAGCGCCCCGCCCTCGCCGCAGTGCACGTTCTTGGTGCCGTGGAAGGACTGCGTCGCCATCAGGCCGAGCGAACCGAGCGGGCGGCCCTTGTAGGTGCCGCCGAGGCCGTGCGCGTTGTCCTCGATCACGGCGACCCCGTGTCGCGCGGCGATCGCGGTGATCTCGTCCATCGCGACCGCGACACCGGCGTAGTGCACGACGACGATCGCCTTCGTCCGGTCGGTGATCGCCGCCTCGACCTGGGTCTCGTCCAGGTTCAGCGTGTCCGGCCGGATGTCGACGAACACCGGTACGGCGCCGCGCAGCGCGTACGCGTTCGCGGTCGAGACGAACGTGAACGAGGGCATGATCACCTCGTCGCCCGGCGCCAGCTCGAGCAGCAGCGCGGTCATCTCCAGCGCGTGCGTGCACGAGGTGGTCAGCAGGGACCCGAGCCCGCCGGTCAGCTTGGTGACCAGCTCCGTCGCGCGGGCCGTGAACGGCCCGTCGCCGACGACCGCGGCCGAGGAGAAGGCCTGGTTCACGTAGGCGAGCTCGTCGCCCACCAGGTAGGCCTTGGAGAAGGGGATCGGGTCGGGCATGGTGAGGGAGCCTACCGCTGGTCGGGATCGCTGGATTCGAGTGCCTCGGCGTACGTGTGATGGCCTGGATCCTCCAGGCTGTCGTAGCCGACCAGGAACTGTGGGCGCTTCTGGCTGGACTGGAACAGGCGGGCGACGTACTCGCCCAGCAGGCCCAGGCAGAGCAGCTGGATCGCGCCGATCACCGCGACGGCCAGGACGGTCGACGTCCAGCCGGGAATGCTCTGGCCGGTCAGCTTGATCACCAGCGCGCCGATCACGAACGCGATCGACAGCAGCCCGCCGAACAGGCCGAGCCAGGTGGCCAGCCTGAGTGGTGCCGCGGAGAACGCCGTGACGCTGTCGAAGGCCAGCCCGAGCATCTTGCGCAGGTTGTACTTGGTCACCCCGGCCGCCCGCTCGGCGCGCACGTAGGTGACCTCGGCGCTCGGGAAGCCCAGCCACGGGATCACCAGCCGGAACACCCTGCCGTCCTCGGGCAGCGCGTTCACCGCGTCGACGACCCGGCGGGAGACCAGCCGGAAGTCACCGGCGTCGAAGGGAATGTCCCGGCCGACCAGCCGGCACATCAGCCGGTAGTACATCCGGGCGGTGGTCCGCTTGGCCCAGGTGTCGCTGGACCGGTCGGACCGTACGCCGTACACGACGTCGACGTCCTGGTCCCGTGCGGCGGCGAGCAGCTCGGCGATCACCTCGGGCGGGTCCTGTAGATCGGCGTCGATGCTCACCAGGTACTCGCCGCGGGCCCGGCGGAACCCGGCCGACAGGGCGGCCTGGTGGCCGGAGTTGCGGAGCAGGCGAACCAGGCGGAGCTGCGGCCACGTCTTGGCCGCCTCGGTCAGCAGGGCGGCCGTGGCGTCCCGGCTGCCGTCGTCGACGACGACCACCTCGTAGCTGATCCCCAGGCTGTCCAGCAGGGGGTGCATCCGGTCGAAGAAGATCGGCAGCACCTCCTGCTCGTCGTACATCGGTACGACGACAGAGAGCACGGGTACGGCGGTCGGCATCGGTACCTCCTCCCGTGAGGCTAGGGCGTGTCCGGCTGACCCGGCTAATCTTCCTCCGTGCCAACGATGACGCTCGGAGCGCCCAGCTTGCCAGGGGCCCCGCCGCGTCAGGAGCAGAAAGCTGTCCGGTGGCGCACCGTGGTCGGCGTCGTCCTCAAGCTGGCGGCGGGTGCCGCACTGGCCTGGCTGCTGATCTGGCTGATGGCCGGGCACGCGTCCGGCGACAGCATCGTCAAGCTGCTGCGCTTCTGGGTCGTGGGCATCGCCGTGCCGGGCACCATCCTCTGGCGGCTGGCCAGCCCGTTCCGGCACAACCTGATCGAGGACTTCGCGGCCGGCTCGATGGTCGGCGTCGCTGTCCTGCTGCTGGTCTACATGGCCGTCGCACCGATCGGTCTGCAGGAGTGGGCCTGGCTCTGGATCGTCCCGGTCTTCGTGGCCGCGGTCGCCGTACCGTCGTGGCGCAGGCGTTGCCTGAGCCGGGTGGAGCGGCCGGTCAACCCGCTGACGGCCTGGCTGGTCGCAGGGGCCTGCGCACTCCCGCTCTACGCGACCGGCCGCTACCGGAACCTGGTGCCCGCGCCGTACGCCGACGCCCGCTCCAACTCGCCGGACATGGCTTTCCACCAGGCCCTGGCCGCCAGTGCGAAGTACGACTTCCCCCTGCAGGCGCCGTACCTGCACGGCGAGCAGATGGACTACCACTACTTCTGGCACCAGTTCACCGCCGCGACGGCCTGGGCGACCGGGGTGGACCTGACCGACCTCGTCTACACGATCGGCTGGATCCCGCTGCTGCTGGCCGGGTGCGCCCTGATCTTCGCGCTGACCGACCGGATCGCCCCGGGCTCCCGCTGGGCCGGACCGCTGGCGATTGCCGTGGCCGGCATCGGCGGCACGGTCAACGCCTACCCCAACGTCACGCTGCCGGCCGAGGGCCTGACCAACTACGTCTGGGGCAGCCCCACGCAGAACCTGGGCGGCGGTCTGATCGTGCTGATGGCCCTGCTGGGCGTCGACCTGCTCCGCGGCCGCAGCTCGCCGGGGAGCTACCTGCTGTTCGTCCTGGTCGGTGTCGCGGCGTCAGGCTCGAAGGCGACCGTGCTGCCGCTGATCATCTGCGGCTTCGGCCTGGTGCTGTTCATCCGGATCTTCTACCGCCGGTTCGCCCTCAACGCGCTGGTACTGATCGGGGTGCTGAGCGCGGTCTTCCTGGCCGCGATCGTGGTCGTGTTCGGCAACCACTCCTCCGGGCTCGCGGTCCGGCCGTGGGTCACGTTCGCCAAGATCGGCCTCTACCCGCTGACCGCCAAGCAGGTCGGCTGGGGCGAGTACGACCACGGCGCGATGTGGATCAGCGGCATCGTGGTCTGCCTGTCGCTGCTGCTCGGCTCGGCCGGCCTGCTCGTCCTGGCCGGTACGGCGGCCCGCTGGTTCCGCGACCCCGGGATGATCTTCCTGGTCGGCATCGCGATCGCCGGGTTCGGCGGGATGGTGCTGACCGACCAGCCCGGGACCAGCCAGATGTACTTCCACCGCACCGCCGTACCGGTGATCGCTGCGCTGGCTGCCGCGGGGGCCTGGATGCTGGTGTTCTGGTTCGCCGACCGGCGGTCCGGCATCGCCGTACTGGCTTCTGTGCTGGGTGGTGCGGGTGCGACGTACCTGGCTCGGGAGATCACCCGGGCCAACCCCGGTGAGGGCAAGCCGTTCCGCCGTCCGGACGGCTCGCTGACCGGTCTGGTCGCGCCCTGGCTGTGGACGCTGCTCTTCCTGCTCCTGGTGGCCGGACTGGTCACCGGACTGTGGAAGCTGGCCAAACGGCGTGGTCGGCCGAGCCGGATCGCCATGGCCTCGTTCGTCCTGGCCGGGATGGGCGCCGGGCTGCTGCTGCCGGTGCAGACGCTGCTGAACTACCGCGAGGTCACGCTGCAGCCGCTGACCGACAAGTACCCGCTGGGCCCGTCGCAGACCCAGACCGACGCGGCGCACTGGCTGCGCGACCACACCTCGCCGGACGACCTGGTGGCGACCAACGCGCACTGCGCGATGAAGAACGCCTCCGGCTGCGACGTCCGGCACTTCTGGATCGCCGCGCTGTCCGAGCGGCACGTGCTGGTCGAGGGGTGGGGCTACACCAACACCATCAACGACCTGGTCGCCGCGACCGGCAAGAGCCCGAACGGCTTGCCGTTCTGGGACGAGCAGAAGCTCGAGGACAACGACCGGGCGTTCGTCTCACCGACCCGCGACAACCTGCGGCTGCTGCGCACCAAGTACGGCGTGCGCTGGCTGTACGCCGACCCGACCCAGACCGCCGTCTCACAGAACCTGAACACGCTGGCGACGCTGCGCTACGCGACACCGGACGCGCTGATCTACGAGCTGCCCTGACCACTGTTCGTGACACTGGGGTACCTGCTCGTGGTCTAGCCCGATTAGGGTGACCCGCATGGCGAAGGCGAGGCGGCGCGGGCCGAGGGAACACGGCACCGGCTCGGTCGCCGGGCCGGCCGCCGCCGTACCGGTCGCCCTGCTCGTCCTGGTGATGATGGGCCGGCACGCTCCGGTGCTGGACGTCGTCAAGTTCACCGCCTTCGTCCTGCTCGGCGTCGGGCTGCCCGGCCTGGTGCTGTGGCGCCTGATCGGCGCCTACCGCCGCAACCTGGTCGAGGACTGCGCAGCGGGCTTCGCAGTCGGTACGGCGGCGCAACTGCTCGTCTACCTGGCCAGCTCATCCGTGGGACTCCAGCGCTGGTCCTGGGTGTGGGCGCCGATCGTCCTGGTCGTCGGTGTGATCGACCGCGACGTCAGGGCCCGGGTGTGGCGCCAGGTGGAGGCTCCGCTCGCGCCGCTCACCGCCTGGCTGCTGGCGGCGTCCGCGTCGCTGGTCCTGCTGCTGATGTACGCGAAGGGCCCGGGGCGCTACGCACCGGCGTACACGGATCCGAACGTCGCCTTCCCGGACATGGCCTTCCACCAGGCGCTGGCGGCGAGCGCCAAGACCGACGTACCGATTCTGCCGCTGTGGGTCTTCGGCGAGCCGATGAAGTACCACACGTTCTTCCACCAGGTGACCGCTGCGACCTCCTGGTCGACCGGGATCGACCTGACCAACCTGCTGTACGCGCTGCTGTGGGTGCCGCTCGCGCTGGCCGGGTGCGCGCTGGTCTTCACGCTGACGCAGCGCTTCCTGGTGAAGCCTGGTGAGGAGCCGCATCCCGCTGCGGCGTGGGCCGGGCCGTTCGCCGTACTGCTGGCTGGCGTGGGTGGCACGCTGCAGCCGCTGCACGACATCTCGCTGGGCAACATCTCGATGGCCTCCAGCCAGTACCTGAGTCCCACGCAGAACCTGGGCATGATGCTCGCGCTGCTGCTCGCCGTACTGGCTGTGGACCTGCTGCGGGCCAAGCCTGTGCGTAGCCGGTGGATCCTGTTCGTGCTGGTGGCACTGGCCTCGTCCGGCGCCAAGGCGACGATCCTGCCGCTGGTGGTCTGCGGGTTCGGCCTGGTCTTCCTGGCGCGGCTGGCGACCCGGCGGCCGAGCGGACGGGCTCTGATCGGCGGACTGGTCGCGCTGGTGATCTTCGTGGCCGCCGCGATCGTCGTGTTCGGTGGAGAGTCGTCCGGCCTGCAGATCAAGCCCGCGCAGCTCTTCATCCAGCTCCAGCCGTACGCCGCCCTGCGGCATGGCACCGGCGTGGACCGGCCGGCACAGCTGCTCAGTGCGGCGACGACCACGGCCGCGTGGGGTCTGGCTGTGGCCGGCGTGCTGTTCCTGCGCAGGTTCTGGCGTGATCCCGGGGTGGTCTTCCTGGCCGGTGCCGCGATCGGAGGCTTCGCGGCGAGCGTGCTGACGTCGCAGCCGGGCGTCAGCCAGGTCTACTTCTACCGGACCGGTTTCCCCTTCCTGGCGGTGCTTTCCTGCCTCGGGTTGGCCCGGCTCGCCCACAAGCTGGGGGACCGGCGGAGCGCCGTACTGGTCGCTGCGGCAGCTGGTCTGGGTCTGCTCGGCGCAGGCCTGGCCAGAGTTGCGTCGGACGGGATGTCCGGCGTCAAGGTGCCGTTCCTCCTGACCCTGCTGGCGTTGCTGGTGGTCGGACTGGTCGTGGCCATCGCCTGGCGAATCAGCGGCCGCGGCGGCGGCCTCTTCACCGCAGCCCTGGCCTCACTGGTCGCCGCCTGCATGGCCGGCTCGATCTCGCTCCCCCTGCTGACGCTGGTCTCCGACCAGGCCACCTTCGTCATCTACGGCAAGGTCGCCGGCGGCGGACCCACCACGGCCGAGGCCGACGCGGCCCGCTGGCTGCAGAAGAACTCCGGCACCGACGACCTGGTCGCCACGAACGCGCACTGCATCGTCCAGCGCGGCGATGTCTGCGACAGCCGCCACTTCTGGATCGCCGCCCTGTCCGAGCGCCAGATGCTCGTCGAGGGCTGGGCCTACACCAACCGCGCCAACCGCATCTCCGTCGCCGAAGGCAGCAACCCCAGCCTGCTCCCCTTCTGGGACCAGAACCTCCTGGCCACCAACGACGCGGCGTTCAGCTCCCCCTCCGCCGCCGTCATCGACCGCCTCCGCCGGTACGGCGTCCGCTGGCTGTACGCCGACCACCGGGCCGGCCAGGTCTCCCCCGACCTCAACCAGTACGTCCGCCTCCGCCACGCCACCCTGGACGCCACCATCTACGAGATCCGCTGAGCTGAGCGGAAGACGCCGGCGGACTCCCCGCTAGGGTGACCCGCGTGCAGGTAGCGGCTGGATGGCGGACAGTGAGCGGAACAGCGGGCAAGACCTCGGCGGCGGCTGCTCTTCCGGTCGCAGTACTGGCCCTGTGGATGTTGTTCCAGCAGGCATCGCTGACAGAGGCCGTCCGGTTCGTCGGGTTCGGTCTGGTCGGCGTCGGCCTGCCCGGCCTGGTGCTCTGGCGGCTGATCGGTGCCTACCGGCGGAACTGGGTCGAGGACTGCGCAGCAGGGTTCGCGATCGGCACCTGCGCCCAGGTGGTCTTCTACCTGCTCAGTGCACCGCTAGGCCTGCAGCCGTGGTCGTGGGTGTGGGCACCGGTCGTCCTGGTGGTCGCCTTCAGCCACCCCGGTGTCCGGGCCAGGGTCTGGCGCCGGGTCGAGGAGCCGCTGCGGCCACTGACGGCCTGGCTGCTCGCAGCGGCCACCATGCTCGTGCTGCTCGTCGTCTACCGCAAAGGCCCGGGCCAGTTCGTCCCGGCGTACACGGACCCGCTCAAGGCCTACCCGGACCTCGCGTTCCAGCAGGCGTTGTCGGCGAGTGCGAAGTACGACGTACCCATTGGGACGCTGTGGCTGAACGGCGAGCCGATGCACTACCACACGTTCTTCCACCAATCGACGGCCGCGACCGCCTGGGCCACCCGGATCGACCTCACCACGCTGATCCACGGGCTGACCTGGCTGCCGCTGATGCTGGCCGGCTGCGGACTGCTCTTCGCGCTGACCCAGAGGTTCCTGCCGGCGCTCGGCTCGACCTGGGGTGGGCCGCTCGCCGTACTGATCGCAGGACTCGGTGGCACGCTGCAGGTCCTGCCCGACCTGCCGCTGGGCGGACTGTCGACTGCTGTCGCGGCCTACCTGAGCCCGACGCAGAACCTGGGCGTCATGCTCGCCCTGGTGCTGAGTGTGCTGGTGGTCGACCTCCTGCGCGGCGGCGTCCCCAGGAGCCGGTGGGTGCTGCTGGTCCTGGTCGGCGCGGTGGCCGCGGGCGCCAAGTCGACCGTGATGCCGTTGGCCGGCTGCGGGTTCGGCCTGGTCTTCCTGGTCCAGCTGGTCACCAGACGCAACGTCCGTACGGCGCTGCTGGGCGGAGTGCTGACGGTCGTCCTCTTCCTCGGCGCACTGGTCGCGCTGTTCGGCGGTGAGTCCTGGGGCACGGAGGTCAGTCCCGGCAAGACGTTCATCCAGCTGTCGCCGTACCCGGCTCTGCACCACGGCACCGGCATCGACCGGGCCGCGCAGCTGCTCACTGCGGTCGCGACGCTGCTGAGCTGGGGCCTGGCGGCCGGCGGCCTGCTGTTCCTGCGCAAGCTGTGGCGGGACCTCGGAGTGATCTTCCTCGCTGGGTTCTCGGTGGCCGGGCTGATCGCCGCGTTGATGACCTCGCAGTCCGGTCTCAGTCAGATCTACTTCCTGCGGACGGCGTTCCCGGCGATCGCCGTACTGGCTGCGGCCGGTCTCGTGCACCTCGTGGATCGGCTGGCTGACCGGAGAGCGGCAGCTCTCGTCGTACCGGTGGCTGGTGTGCTTGGCCTGCTGGGGTTGGCGCTGGCCAGAGTCGCTTCGGACGGGATCGCTGGGGTGAAGGGGCCGTGGCTGTTGGCCCTGGCGGCCCTGCTCCTGGTCGGCGTACTGGTCACGGCGGCCTGGAAGCTGAGTCGGCGTACTGGCTCTCTGGTGACGGTCTTCCTGGCGGCGGTGGTGAGCGCGAGCATGGTCGGCGCCGTACTGGTCCCGGTGCAGGCTCTGGTCTCCGACCACGCCTCCAGCCTGACCTTCGCCCGTCCCGGGCGTGGTGGAGCGACCGCGCCCGCGGCCGGAGCTGCGCGCTGGCTGCGGAACAACAGCGAGCCCGGCGAGCTGGTGGCGACCAACGCGCACTGCATCGTCAAGCGCGGCTCGATCTGCGACAGCCGCCACTTCTGGATCGCCGCCCTGACCGAGCGGCCGGTGCTGGTCGAGGGCTGGTCGTACAGCAACCAGGCCAACAAGCTCTCCATCGAGACCGGCGTGAACCCGAGCCTGCTGCCGTACTGGGACCAGCAGCAGCTCGCCGCCAACGACGCAGCGTTCACAAAGCCGTCCGCCGAGACGATCGGCCGGCTGCGCGAGTACGGCGTCCGCTGGCTGTTCGCCGACCGCCGGGCCGGCAATGTGTCACCCGCCATCGGTCAGTACGCCGAGCTACGCCACTCGACGAAGGACGCGACGGTCTACGAGATCCGCTGAAAAAGGGCGTCGGCGACGCGGACCCGGCCCTGACCGTCGACCAACTGGTAGCCGGCGGCAGCCAGGCGGGCTCGCTCGGCCGGGTCCTGCAGCAGCGGACCCAGTACGGCGGCAGCTGCGGCGGGGTCCTCCTTGAGGTCGGCCAGGATGCCGACGCCTACAGCCGCGCCAGTGGCTACCGTGCGTTCGTAGCCCATCACCTGGTTGTCGACCACGCAGACGAGGCCAGCTGTCGCGCCCAGGCACAGGAGCTCCCAGGTGGAGGTGCCGGAGGCGCTGATGACCAGGTCGGAGGCCACGACGGCCTTGGCGAGCTGGGAGGTTGGCCCGATCACCTCGACGTGCTGACCGTCCTGCAGGTCGACCGCGGCGATCGCTGCGGCGAGGTCGTCACCGGGAGCGATCACTAGCGCCTCGAACGGCTGACGGGTGGCTGCCAGCGCCCGGACGACGTGCGGGCCGGCTCCGAAGGCGTCGGTGCCGCCGAAGAAGGCGAAGACCTTCGGGACCGCGCTGGAGCGGATCGTCGGGGGCTCGGTGGGGCGCAGCTCGAGGATCTCGTTGCGGAGGAGCACGTAGTCGAGCCCAGCCAGCCGGACCGCGCCCGCGGGCAGCTCAGGGGTGTCCAGCTCGGAGCCGAGGTTCTGGTCGACCAGGATGTCGGCCACGGCGCCGCCGTACCCGCCGTCGACGATCGCCAGGGTCGGCAGCCCGCTCGCCCGGACGGCAGCGAACACCGCCGGGTCCAGGTCGTAGGAGTCCCAGACCACCGCGGTCAGCTCCAGCCGCCCGAACAGGGCCAGGTGCTCCTCGACGGTCCAGACCGCCGGCTCGACCGCGATCCCGCGGCTCCGGATCTGCTCGTCGGCCCACGGCACGGTGTGGCTGTCGCAGACGAACACCACCTCGGCACCCCGGCGTACCAGCTCCTCGGCCAGCGCCAGGCTGCGCATCACGTGCCCGATCCCGCGCTTGGGGCCTACGTCACACCTGACACCGATCCGCGACTTCACGCCCAGACGGTACCGGGTGAGCTGAACCACGGGGACGGCGGCGAACTTCTGGGGCTCCAGAGGCGTCTGTCCACAGGCAGCCGAACCGGCGATGCGGGCTTCCGACCGCCAGCCGCTATCGTACGGAGTTGCCGTAAGCGTGTTTAGTTCGCGGCTGTCCGGAACTGTCCCCCTCAGAAGGGTCCTACTCGACGTGTCCATCCTCACCGGCTCCGACATCCTGGTCACCGGCGGCACCGGCTCCTTCGGCAAGGCGTTCATCCGCTACGCGTTGGACAACCTGGACCCGCGCCGGATCATCATCTTCAGCCGCGACGAGCTCAAGCAGTGGGAGGTCCGCCAGCTGTTCGGCGACGACCCCCGGCTGCGCTTCTTCATCGGCGACATCCGCGACCGGCAGCGCCTCAACCGGGCCATGCACAAGGTCGACTACGTCGTGCACGCGGCCGCGCTGAAGCAGGTCGACACCGCGGAGTACAACCCGTGGGAGTTCGTCCAGACCAACGTGGTCGGCTCGCAGAACGTGATCGAGGCCTCGATCGACTCCGGCGTGAAGAAGGTCGTCGCGCTGTCCACCGACAAGGCCTCCAGCCCGATCAACCTGTACGGCGCGACGAAGCTGACCGCCGACAAGCTGTTCATCACCGGCAACCACTACGCCGCGGCGTACGAGACCCGCTTCTGCGTGGTCCGCTACGGCAACGTGATGGGCTCGCGCGGCTCGATCATCCCGAAGTTCCGGGCCCTGCACGAGGCCGGCCAGTCGCTGCCGATCACCGACCTGCGCTGCACCCGGTTCCTGATCACGCTGCCCGAGGCGGTCCAGTTCGTGGTCGACTCGTTCGAGCAGATGCAGGGCGGCGAGCTGTACGTGCCGCGGATCCCGTCGATGAAGATCACCGACCTGGCCCAGGCGATCGCGCCGGGCGCCAAGATGCACGACATGGGTCTGCGCCCGGGCGAGAAGCTGCACGAGGAGATGATCAGCCCGGAGGAAGGCCGCCGCGCCCTGGCGATCGGCGACCGCTACGTGCTGCAGCCGGACCTGGCCACCTGGGGCTACCAGCCGCCGTCCGACGGCGTACCGGTGGCGGACGGGTTCCACTACACCTCGGACAACAACGAGGAGTGGTACACGATCGAGGAGATCACCAAGATCCTCGAGAGCGACGTCTGAGCGATGCTGCCCTACGGACGCCAGTCGATCAGCGAAGAGGACATCGAGGCCGTCACCGCGATCCTGCGCGGTGACTGGCTGACCACCGGCCCGTCGGTGACCGCCTTCGAGAACGCGATCGGCGAACTGACCGGTGGCCACCGCGCCGTCAGCTGCACCTCCGGGACGGCCGCCCTGCACATGGCGTACGCCGGACTCGGCGTCGGGCCCGGTGACGAGGTCGTCACCACCCCGATGACGTTCGTGGCGACCGCGTCCTGCGCGGCGATCCTGGGCGCGAAGGTGGTGTTCGCCGACGTCGAGGAGGACACCGCGCTGATCGACCCGGCGGCCGTCGAGGCGGTCGTCACCGACCGGACCAAGGTGATCGCCGCCGTCGACTACGCCGGCCACGCGGCCGACTACGACGCGCTGCAGCCGATCGCGGACCGGGTCGGCGCGAAGACGCTGGCCGACGCCGCGCACTCGATCGGCGGCACCTACAAGGGCCGCCCGGTCGGCGACCTGGCCGACGTCACCACGCTGTCGTTCTTCCCGACCAAGAACCTGACCACCGGTGAGGGCGGCGCGGTCGTCGCCAAGGACCCGGCGGTGGCGCAGCGGGTGCACGAGTTCCACTTCATCGGCCTGGTCCGCGACCCCGAGCGGTTCGAGATCACCGACGAGGGCCCGTGGCACCAGGAGGTGCACGAGCACGGCCTCAACTACCGGCTCACCGACATCGCCTCCGCGCTCGGGCTGTCCCAGCTGAAGCGGCTGGACGCGTTCAAGAAGCGCCGGACCGAGATCACCGCGCGGTACAACGAGGGCTTCGCGGGTGTCGAGGGCCTCCGGACGCCGGCCCAGCGCGACTTCGTCGACCCGGCCTGGCACCTGTACCCGGTGCGCGTGCTCGGCGGCCGCCGCCGCGAGGTCTTCGAGAGCCTGCGCGCGGCGGGCATCGGCGTCCAGGTGAACTACATCCCCGTCTACTGGCACCCGGTGTTCGCGAACGCGGGCTACCAGCGTGGCATGTGCCCGAACGCGGAGCAGTTCTACCGCGAGGAGATCTCGCTGCCGATGTTCCCCGACCTGACCGACGCGGACGTCGATCGGGTGATCGAGACCCTGACGAAGCTGGTTTCCTGATCACGTTTTTGGTGGAGAGTCAGAGAATTGACCACTGTGACACCTGACCAGTCCTCGGAACACCCCGCCTCGGAGGGCGTCGGCAGTACGCCGGACGCCCCGACGCCCGACCCCGGAACGGCCTCGCTGGCCGACGGCAAGGCGGCAGCGGCTGGGGCTCCGTCCTCGTCGGGCGAGGCCCGCGAGGGCGACGGTCCCGCGCCGGCCGGCCAAGCGCCGGTTGCGGGCGACGCCTCCGACGGTGGGGCGCCGGCTCTGTCGGTGATGATCGCCGGGGAGCTGCTGAACTGGTCCGATCTGCACCCGTCCGACGGTCGTCCCGCGGTCGGCGGGCCGGTGCCGGCGGAGCTGCTGGCGGCTGTCGTCCGCCCGACCGACTCCGTGCTCGTCGCCGGTCCGCACTCGCTCGAACTGCTCGAGCAGGTCGCCAAGACGGCGGCCTCGGTCGACGTCCTGGCCCGTTCGGCGCCCGACGCCGAGGAGATCGCGGCGGCGCTCGGCGTCCGCGTGTTCTGCGGCACGCTCGACCACTTCGGCCCCGAGCACGGCGAGGCGTCGTACGACGTGGTCGTGGCGCTCGACGGAGTGCCGCGGCTGATCGGTCCGGATACCCTGGTGATGCCGTGGGCGGACGGGCTCGCGGTGCTGAAATCCCGGCTCGCCCCGGGAGGACGGCTCCTGCTCGGTGCCGAGAACCCGTTCGGCATCGAGCGTCTGGTCCAGGCCGACCCGACGTCCACCGTCCCCCGCGACGCGGACTGGCCGTCCGACGTCCGCGGCGACGCGGCGGCACCCGCCGGGTTCAAGGCGGTTCGCGCCGCGCTGGAGACCGCCGACCTGCCCGTCACCCAGAGCTACGCGGTCTACCCGAACCTCGCCGAGGCTTCGGTGGGCCTCACCGCGGTCGACGAGCCACTGGCGGCCGCTGCGGCCGCTCGCGCGGTGGCCCGCAAGTTCAGCGGACCGACCCTGACCGACCCGTACCGAACGACCCAAGAAGCGATCGCCGCCGGGCTGGGCGTCGAGCTGGCTCCCGCCTGGCTGTTCGTGGTGAGCGCCCCGGAGCAGTCGGCCGCAGGTGCGGCACCTGCCGGCGCGGCACCTCCGGGCGCGGTTCCCGCAGGCGCGGGCCGCGTCGGCGCTGAGGCTCCTGCCGTGCTGCCTGACGGTGCCGTTCCCGCGGGCGGCGGTGTGCTCCTCGAGGAGCAGCTGTTCACCGCGCTGCGGGTCGACGACATCGCGATGCTGCGGCGAACGATCCCGGCGTACGTCGACTGGCTGCGCGCACAATCAGCGGCCACCGCCGCCGTCGCCGCGGCCGACAACGTGATCAGCGACGGCACGTCGTACCGGCTGTTCGGGGCCGCGGAAGCGGTCGAGAGCACCGGGGACGCGCTCGTGGTCGCGCAGCTCGGGCGGTTCGTCCTGCGGTCGCTGGACGCGGGCTCACGGCAACCGTGGGCGGCCGGCAGCGCACCCCGCGAGCTGACCGCGCACCTGGCCTCGATGGCCGGGATCACCGTCACCGAAGAGCTCTGGGCCGCGGTTGCTGACAGCAACGAGATGGTCCGCCCGCAGGGCAGCGCCGAGCAGCTGGCGACGATCGCCCGGCTGAGCCAGGAGCTGGCCGACGCGACCGCGCAGGCGACCTGGTTCGAAGGCCAGCTGAGCGCGCTGCGCCGCTCCAAGCCCTACCGGGTCGGTCAGGCGGTGCTCAACCCGGCCCGCGTCGTGGTCAAGCGGGTCCGCCGCGTGGTGCGCTGATGCACCACGCCAACCACTTCTACGGCCACGCGCACATCATGGCCAAGTACGCCGGGCTGCCCGGCGGTGACCCGCTGCGGATCTGGGGCTACCTCCAGCACGGCTGGAACATCCTCGACGGCTTCGCGTACAACACCGCGTTCGTCGCCGGGATGCCGAAGTTCGTCTGGTCCGACACGGTCCGTCGCCGCGGCTGGTCGATGGGCCTGCGCAACTACTCGGTGATCGGCTCCGCCTGGCTGTACCTGCTCGAGCTCCACCCCGAGCTGGCCGCGCCGGCACCGGATGCCGAGGGCACCATCTTCTACCCGTTCCACGGCTGGGAAGGGCAGAACGTGCTCGGCGACCACGCCGAGATCGTTGCCTCGATCAACGAGCACGAGACCGGGCCGGTGACGGTCTGCCTGTACTGGAACGAGTTCGAGAACGAGGCGATCAAGCAGGTCTACACCGACGCCGGCTTCCGGGTGATCACGCACGGGTACCGGGGCCTGCACTGGCGCAAGACCGACGCCGACTTCCTGCTCAAGCAGCTCAAGGAGCTGCGCAAGCACCGCCGGGTCGCCTCCAACCGGCTCAGCTCCGCGGTGCTGTACGGTGCTTCGATCGGACTGCAACCGGGCGTGTACGGCGACCCGATGCTGCTGGAGAACGAACACCCCTCGTTCGGCGGCCAGGCCCGGATCCGGCGCCTGTGGCCGGAACTGAACCAGCCGTACGTGCCGCTCGACCTGGCCAAGGCGTTCACCGACGCCGAGCTGGGCGTCGAGCACCTGGCCGGACCGGCCGAGATCCGTGACCTGTTCCGCTGGAACGACGCTCCGGCCAGACTGGTCAAACCAAGCGCAACGAAGGTGTTTTCATGAAGATCGGGATCATCACCCAGGCCCGCGCCACCAGCACGCGGCTGCCGGCCAAGGTGCTGCTGCAGGCCGGGGGCCGGACGTTCCTCCAGCACCACCTGGACCGGCTGGCCGCGACCGGCCTCCCGGTGATCGTGGCCACGACCACGAACTCCGACGACGAGCCGATCGTCGAGCAGACCACGGCGGCCGGGTTCCCGGTCTTCCGCGGCAGCGAGCTCGACGTGCTGGCCCGGTTCGCCGGCGCGATCCGCGAGCACGACCTCGACGGCGTCGTCCGGGTCACCTCGGACTGCCCGCTGATCGACCCCGGGGTCATCACCGAGGGCGTCGACCGCTTCGAGGCGGAGGCCGCCGACAACCTCTACGTCTCGAACTGCCTGGAGCGCACCTACCCGCGCGGCATGGACTACGAGATCTTCTCCGGCCCGCGGCTGCTGCAGGCCGACGCCGACGCGACGATCCCGGCCGACCGCGAGCACGTCACGTCGTACCTGCACCAGAACCGGACCGGCGACATGCGGCTGCTGAACATGCCCTGGGACGGCGGCGACGGCTCGCAGTACCGGCTCACGCTGGACACGCCGGACGACCGGCAGCTGCTCACGACGCTGATCGAGGAGTTCGGCGCGGCGGACCTGAACTGCGCCGACCTGGTCGCGATCATGGGCAAGCACCCGGAGCTGCACGCCCTGAACGAGCACATCGAGCAGAAGAAGCTCGGAGAATAGGGTGTGTCGCCCACTTCCCGCCGTAGCGAGCAGGTGCTCGGTGCGGTAGCTCGGAGTGCTGGAGTGAAGCCCTCGATGTTTTTCCATCGTGGGCTTTGCTCCAGTGCTCCGAGCTGCCGTGCCGAGTGCCGCGCAGTAGGCGGGAATTGGGCGACACACCCTAGACACCTGCCGCATCAGGATTGGCGGACACGCTCTACCGCGCGCCCTGACGTCACCGGGCGCGCCTACGGCATGATTTACGGTGATGACCACCGACGACCCAGGACCTGAGCGCGCACGCTCCTTCGGCGCCGTCGCGGCCGCGTACGACGCGGGCCGCCCGACGTTCCCCGCCGAGGCGCTGTCGTGGGTCCTGGGGCAGGGCTCGAGCCAGGGCCGGCGGCAGGTCCTCGACCTGGGCGCCGGGACCGGCAAGCTGTCCGCTGTCGCGGCCGCGCTCGGCCACGACGTGGTCGCGGTCGACCCGTCCGAGGAGATGCTGGCGGTCTGCCGCACGGTGCCCGGCGTGGACACGATGGTCGGCGCGGCCGAGTCGATCCCGCTCGCGCACGCCTCGGTCGACGCGGTGATCGTCGGGCAGGCCTTCCACTGGTTCGACCATTCCCGGGCGCTGCCGGAGATCGCCCGCGTGCTGCGGCCGAACGGCGTACTGGGTCTGCTCTGGAACCACTACGACACCGTCGTACCGTGGGTACGGCGGCTGCACCGGGCGATCCTCGGCGAGGACTTCCTGGCCGGTGCCGACCAGTTCGACCCGATGCCGATCCTGCTGCAGTCGGACCTGTTCGCCCAGGTGGAGACCGGCCGCTTCCGGCACTGGCACGACCTGGACCGCGGCGGCCTGCGCCAGCTCGCCCTGTCGCACTCGCGGGTCTCGGTGCTGACCGAGTCGCGCCGCGAGTCGGTGCTCGAGCAGATCGACGGGATCTACGACGGCACCGCCCGGCCCCCGGAGCCGTTGCGGATGCCGTACTTCACCAACTGCTACCGCACCTGGCCGAGCGACCTGGCCAACTACCAGCGCACCCTCGACGCTCCCGTCTCACCCCCGCTCTGACGCCCTCGGCAACTTTTTGGTCGCGGTGGGTCACAAACGCCGCTTCGAGGGCTAACGTGCATCTGTTCGTTCCCGACTGAGGGGTGCAGATGGAAGACGACGCAGTGCGCGAGCGGGACGCCCGCGCCTACGAAGCGGTGCACGAGGCGGCCGACTTCACCGAGCTGAAACGCCGCTACAAGAACTTCGTGGTGCCCTGGACCATCACGTTCATGGTCTGGTACCTGGCCTACGTGGCCTGCAACAACTGGGCCCGGGACTTCATGAGTACGCAGGTGGTCGGGCACATCAACGTCGCGCTGGTCTTCGGCCTGCTGCAGTTCGTCTCCACGTTCGTGATCGCGTTCCTGTACGGCCGCTTCGCGAACCGCAAGCTCGACCCGCTGGCGAGCGGGCTGAACGCCAAGTACAAGAGGGAGCGCCGCCGGTGAGCACTCTGCTGATCCCACTCGCCGACGCCGAGCCCGGCAACCAGGCGCTGACCATCTCGCTGTTCACCGCGGTCGTCGCCGTGACGCTGTACATCACCTGGTGGGCCTCGCGGCAGAACAAGACCACCGCCGACTACTACGCCGGCGGCCGCTCCTTCAGCGGCTCGCAGAACGGCCTCGCGGTGGCCGGCGACTACATGTCTGCGGCGTCCTTCCTGGGCATCTCCGGCCAGATCGCCCTCTACGGGTACGACGGCTTCCTGTACTCGATCGGCTTCCTGGTCGCCTGGCTGGTCGCGCTCCTGCTGGTCGCCGAGCTGCTGCGCAACTCCGGCCGGTTCACGATGGCCGATCAGCTCGCGTTCCGGATGAAGCAGCGCCCGGTCCGGACGGCGGCCGCGTCGTCCACGATCGTGGTCTCGATCTTCTACCTGCTGGCCCAGATGGTCGGCGCGGGTTCGCTCGTCGGCCTGCTGCTCGGTGTGAAGAGCGAGGGCCTGAAGGCCGGCGTGATCGTGCTGGTCGGCGCGCTGATGATCGTCTACGTGACGATCGGCGGCATGCGCGGCACCACCTGGGTGCAGATCGTGAAGGCCGTGCTGCTGATGACCGGCACGCTGCTGATCACGTTCCTGGTCCTGCTGAAGTTCGACTTCAACCCGTCCAAGCTGCTCGGCGCCGCCGCGGCCAACTCGGGCAAGGGCGAGGCGTTCCTGCAGCCCGGCCTGCTGTACGGCAAGGACCTGGTCGGCCAGATCGACTTCCTGTCCCTCGGCCTGGCTCTCGTCCTCGGTACGGCGGGTCTGCCGCACATCCTGATCCGCTTCTACACCGTGCCGGACTCCAAGTCCGCGCGGCGGTCGGTGCAGTGGGCGATCGGCTTGATCGGCGTGTTCTACCTGATGACGCTGGCCCTCGGGTTCGGCGCCGCGGCACTGCTCGACACCGGCAAGGACAGCGCGATCGCGGCCTCGAAGGGCAACACCGCGTCGGTGCTGCTCGCCGAGGCGGTCGGTGGTGGTGCCGACTCGCTCGGCGGCGCGATCCTGCTCGCGCTGATCGCAGCCGTTGCCTTCGCCACCATTCTCGCGGTGGTCGCCGGGCTGACGCTGACGTCGGCGTCGTCGTTCGCGCACGACCTGTACGTCAACGTGATCGCGAAGGGCAAGGTGACCGAGCGGAACGAGATCCGGGTCGCCCGGTTCGCCGCGATCGGTATCGGCGCGGTCGCGATCGGGCTGGCGATCCCGGCGCAGAAGCTGAACATCGCGTTCCTGGTCGCGCTGGCCTTCGCCGTCGCCGCCTCGGCGAACCTGCCGGCGCTGCTGTTCAACCTGTTCTGGAAGCGGTTCAACACCTCGGGCGCCGTCTGGAGCATCTACGGCGGTCTGATCAGCGCCGTGGTCCTGGTGATCTTCTCGCCGGTCGTCTCGGGCTCGTCGACGTCGATGATCACCGGCACGGACTTCTCCTGGTTCCCACTGTCGAACCCCGGCATCGTCTCGATCCCGCTCGGCTTCCTGCTCGGCGTGATCGGCACGTTCGCCGGCAAGGACCGCTCCAGCGAGGTCCGCTACAACGAGCTCTCCGTCCGCGCGCTCACCGGCGCCGGCGCGGAAGGTGCCGCCAAGCACTGAGCTCCGCCGCTCCACCCCTCGAGGGCGTCACTCCGACCGGAGTGGCGCCCTCGAGCCGTTGACGCTGCGCTGAAGCTGCCGTAACAATAAGCCAGCGCTGCGCAAAAATTTCATAGTTTTGAGAAATTTATTGATAGTCCTCTGTGCCTTTACCACCCGCCCACCGGAGAGGCCCCATGAGAACCATGTCAGTGAAGAGGCGCTTGCTCGCCTCGGTGCTCGCTGGAAGTCTGCTGCTGTCCGCAGGCCCAGTCCTCGACTTCGCCCAGCACACCCCCGCCGGCAGCACCGCGTCGGCCGCCGTACTGGCCGGACCCAACCTCGCCGCCGGTAAGGCCGCCTCGGCCAGTACCAGCACCCAGAACTACGGCGCGTCCAACGTGACCGACGGGAACCAGAACAGCTACTGGGAGAGCAACAACAACGCCTTCCCGCAGTGGGTCCAGGTGGACCTGGGCTCGTCGGTCAGCACCAACCAGGTCGTACTCAAGCTGCCCAGCTCCGGCTGGGGCTCGCGCAACCAGACCCTCGCCGTCCAGGGCAGCACGGACGGCAACAACTTCACCGACCTGTCCCCCTCGGCGTCCCGGGCCTTCACGGCGCCCGGCAACACCGTGACCATCGACTACGGCGCGGCCACCGTCCGGTACGTCCGGCTCCGGATCACCGCGAACACCGGCTGGCCCGCCGGTCAGCTGTCCGAGCTGGAGGTCTACGGACCGGCCACCGGTGACACCCAGGCTCCCACCGCCCCGGGCAACCTGTCGTTCACCGAGCCCGGTACCGGCCAGATCCGGCTCGCCTGGACCGCGTCGACCGACAACGTCGGCGTGACCGGGTACGACGTGTACGCCAACGGCCAGCTGCGCACCAGTCTCGGCGCCGGGGCCACGACATACACCGACACCCAGCCGGCGTCGACGTCGGTGACCTACTACGTCCGCGCGAAAGATGCCGCAGGCAACCAGTCGCCGAACAGCAACAGCGTCACCCGCGGCGGCAGCACCGGCCCGGGCAGCAACCTCGCGCTGCGCAAGCCGATCACGGCGTCCGGGTTCGTGCACACCTTCGTGGCGACGAACGCGAACGACGACAACGTCACGACGTACTGGGAGGGCAACGGCACTCCGGCCACGCTGACCACGGCGCTCGGCTCGAACGCCGATCTCAGCTCGGTCGTCGTCCGGCTCAACCCGGACAGCTCCTGGGGCAACCGGACGCAGACCTTCTCGGTCCTCGGCCGGGAGCAGAGCGCTTCGGGGTTCACGACGATCGCGGCGTCCGCGTCGTACACCTTCAGCCCGTCGTCGGGCAACACCGTGACGGTCCCGGTCAGCGCGCGGGCGGCCGACGTACGGCTGAACTTCACCGGCAACACCGGTGCCCCGTCCGGCCAGGTCGCCGAGCTCCAGGTGATGGGCGTGCCCGCCCCGAACCCGGACCTCACGTTGTCGGGTGTTTCGTGGACACCGACCTCACCCGTCGAGACCGACGCGATCACCGTCCGGGCGACCGTCAACAACACCGGTACGGCGGCCTCGGGCGCGACCAACGTCAACTTCTACCTCGGGGAGACCAAGGTCGGTACGGCCAACGTCGGCGCACTCGCCGCCGGCGCTTCGACCACCGTCACCGCGTCGATCGGCGCCCGCGACGCGGGCAGCTACCCGCTGAGCGCGAAGGTCGACGAGGCGAACACGATCATCGAGCAGAACGACGCGAACAACTCGGCGAACAGTGCCTCGCCGTTGGTGGTGACTCCGGTGGCGAGCTCCGACCTGGTGGCGGGCGCGGTCACCTGGTCGCCGGGCAACCCCTCGGCCGGGACCAACGTCGCGTTCTCCGTTGCCATCCGCAACCAGGGCTCGGTCGCCTCGGCCTCGGGGGCGCACGGGATCACGCTGACGCTGCTCAACGGGAGCACCGTCGTACGGACGCTGACCGGCTCGTACTCCGGTGCGATCGCCGCTGGTGCGACTGCTCCGGCGGTCGCGCTGGGAAGCTGGCCGGCGGTCAACGGACGGTACTCGGTGCGCGTCGTACTGGCTGACGACGCGAACGAGCTGCCGGTGAAGCGGACCAACAACACGTCGGAGCGGCCGTTCTTCGTGGGTCGTGGCGCGAACATGCCGTACGACCACCTGGAGGCCGAGGACGCGTCCGTCGGCGGTGGCGCCACGGTGGTCGGCCCGAACCGGACCGTCGGTGACCTCGCCGGGGAGGCATCCGGCCGGAAGGCTGTGACGCTGAACTCGAACGGCGCGTTCGTCGAGTTCACCACCCGGGCCAGCACGAACACCCTGGTGACCAGGTTCTCCATCCCGGACGCGGCCGGCGGTGGCGGCATCAACTCGACCGTCAACGTGTACGTCAACGGCGCGTTCCACAAGGCACTGCCGCTGACCTCGAAGTACGCCTGGCTGTACGGCGCGGAAGCGAGCCCGGGCAACTCGCCGGGCGGCGATCCCCGCCACATCTACGACGAGGCGAACCTGATGCTCGACGGGACCTTCCCGGCCGGCACGAAGATCAAGCTCCAGAAGGACGCCGCGAACACCACGAACTACGCGATCGACTTCGTCGACACCGAGCAGGTGGCGCCGACCGCGAACCCGGGTCCGACGTACGCGGTGCCGGCCGGCTTCGGTCAGCAGGACGTGCAGAACGCGCTCGACCGGGTCCGGATGGACACCACCGGCACCCTCGTCGGCGTCTACCTGCCGCCGGGTGACTACCAGACGTCGAGCAAGTTCCAGATCTACGGCAAGGCGGTCAAGGTGCTGGGCGCCGGCCCCTGGTACACGAGGTTCCGGGCGCCGACGACCCAGGACAACACCGACGTCGGGTTCCGCGCGGAAGCCTCGGCCAACGGCTCGTCGTTCACCGGCTTCGCCTACTTCGGCAACTACACCTCACGGATCGACGGGCCCGGCAAGGTGTTCGACTTCTCCTCCACCGCGAACATGACCATCGACAACATCTGGGTCGAGCACATGGTCTGCCTGTACTGGGGTGCCAACACCGACAACTCCACGATCAAGAACTCACGGATCCGCAACATGTTTGCCGACGGCATCAACATGACCAACGGCTCGGCCGGCAACACCGTCAGCAACAACGACGCCCGCGCGACCGGGGACGACAGCTTCGCCCTGTTCAACGCCACCGACTCCGGGGGTGGCGAGGTCCGGGACAACGTCTTCGAGAACCTCTCGTCGACGCTGACCTGGCGGGCCGCCGGCTTCGCGGTGTACGGCGGCACGAACAACGTGTTCCGCAACCTGTACGTCGCCGACACGCTGGTCTACTCCGGTATCACGATCAGCTCCCTCGACTTCGGCATCCCGATGGCCGGCTTCGGGGCCACCCCGACGACCCGGTTCGAGAACATCTCGGCGGTCCGGGCCGGCGGCCACTTCTGGGGCAACCAGACGTTCCCCGGCATCTGGATCTACTCCGCCACGAAGATCTTCCAAGGCATCCGCCTCACCGACGTCGACATCGTCGACCCGACGTACTCGGGCATCATGTTCCAGACCGACTACGTAGGCGGCAGTCCCCTGTTCCCGGTCGCCGACACCATCCTCACCAACGTGTCGATCTCCGGCGCCCGCAAGTCCGGTGACGCCTACGACGCCAAGTCCGGCTTCGGCATCTGGGCCAACGAGCTCCCCGAACCCGGCGAGGGCCCGGCCCGCGGCACGGCCGTCTTCAACAACCTCACCCTCACCAACAACGCAACGGACATCCGCAACACCACCAGCACGTTCACCATCACCCGCAACTAGCCCCCACCCCAGAACGGCCGCCGACCATCCGGTCGGCGGCCGTCCTGCTTTCCTCGAAACTGCCCCGAGCTGCCCCAGCCTGCCCTCGTGTCCCGCACCAACTCGCCCCTTCCCCCGTGCAACCGTCGTCCTTTGCCGGCAAAAGGGCGGGGAGATGCCAGTACACGTGTTCGTCGACGAGACGAAGTCCAAAGGGTTGCTGATGGCTGCCGCTGTCTGCCGGCCGGGGGATGTCGCGGTTCATCGCAAGGCATTGCGGAGTCTGCTGCTGCCGGGCCAGGAGCGGCTGCACTTCAACCACGAGACCAACGCACGGCGCAGGCAGATCCTCGCGACGATCGCCGAGTTCCGGATTTTCGCCGACCTGTACTCGGCTGACCGGGACACTCTCACTGCGCGCCGTGCGTGTCTCGAGGCGATCGTGCGCGACCAGGCGGGGACTGCTGAGCGCCTGGTCGTGGAGCGGGAGGAGTCGACGTTCGAGCACGACCGGCGGACACTGCATGCCGCCTGCAACCGGTACAAGTGCTTCGACCTTCGATGGGAACTCATGGTTCCGAAGCTGGATCCGTTGCTGTGGGTGCCGGACGCGATCGCGTGGGCCTGGGCGCGGGGCGGGCACTGGCGCCGTACCGTCGCGCCGTTCTGTCAGTTGCGCGACCCCTGACAGCGCGAGACCCGGCTCGTCCACCGTCCGGTGAGCTGCCGGGTCCACTTCACGGGACTCTTCTGCCCCGTGCGGTAATCACTGTACTGGAATGTTGCGGCTACGACCGGGGCAGATCGAGATCTGCCCCGGGATACCCCGGATCGCCTTGAGCTACAGGTCGTCGGCCACGCCGTACAGGATTTCTCCTGCTTCCAGGACTCTGGTTCGGTCCTCGGGGGTGAGGTTGGTGAGGATGGCGCCGAGGGCCTGGGCCGCGTCGGCGCGCATGTGGGCGACGGTTTCGGCGCCCTGTTCGGTGAGCTCCACAGCCGTGGCGCGGCCGTCGAGGGTGTCGGGGCGGCGGCGGACCAGGCCGGAGGTCTCCAGGACGGCGACCGTGGTGGTCGCCGTCGGCTGGGAGCAGGGGACCTTGTTCGCGATCGTGCCGATCCGGACCGGCTGCTCGCGGGCGATCACCAGCAGCGCGATGAACTGGGTGGGGTGCATCGAGGTCGACATCGCGGTCTTCCGGAGGTGCCGGACGATCCGGTGCATCGCCACCATCAGGTGGACTGCCTTCTCGTCCAGCACGATCAACCCCGTCGGTCAGGCCGCCCGGATGTCCGGACGGTAGATGTCTACCCATGTTGCCAGTGAGAGCAACTGTTCCAGGTTCTGCCGCGCACCGGCATCGGATTCACCCTGAAGACTCGCTGAGACTTTTCCGCGGTCGGCCAGCGCGAACACCGGGTGATCGTCCGCGAGCAGCTGCCGGGCCTGCTCGGCCAGCGCCACGACGTACGCCGGATCCTGCGTCTGCGGGTAAGGGCTCTTCGTCCGTTTCGCCACTGATTCAGGCAGCACGTTCCGCGTGGCGGCACGGAGCAGGCTCTTCTCCTGCCCGTCGAAGGTCTTCAGCGACCAGGGTGTGTTGTACACGTACTCGACCAGCCGGTGGTCGCAGAACGGCACCCGCACCTCCAGCCCGACGGCCATCGACATCCGGTCCTTGCGGTCGAGCAGCACCCGGACCATCCGGGTCAGGTGCAGGTAGCAGATCTTGCGCATCGCCCACTCGTGGTCGGACTCGCCGTCCAGCCGGTCGATCTCGCCGACGGCCTCGTCGTACCGGCTCTGCACGTACGACCGGAGGTCGAGGCGCCGCAGCAGGTCGTCGCGGAGCAGCCCACCCGGGCCGTTGGGGCGCCGGAATCCGCGGAAGGCCAGCCACGGGAACGTCTTCGCCTGCTGCACCTCGGGGTCGTGGAACCACAGGTACCCGCCGAAGATCTCGTCGGCCGACTCGCCCGACAGCGCGACCGTCGACTGCTCCCGGATCGCCTTGAACAGCAGGTAGAGCGAGCTGAAGATGTCCCCACCGAGCGGCGCGTCGTTGGCGCGCACGACGGTACGCCGTACGGCCGGATCGGTCAGCGCGGCGTTGTCGAGCACGATGTCGGAGTGCTGTGACTTCACCAGGTCGGCGACGTCGTGCACGTACGGCGTGTCCGGCGTGGTCCGGAGCTCGCTGGCGACGAAGTTCTCCGCCTGGCCGGCGAAGTCGACCGCGAAGCTGCGGACCTTCTTGCCCTCCTCGCCGAGCTGTCGCGCGGCCAGACCGGTGATCGCACTGGAGTCGAGCCCGCCGGACAGCAGAACGCACCGCGGGACATCGGCAACCAACTGCCGCCGCGTGATGTCGTCGAGCAGCTCGCGGACGTGCGCGACCGAGGTGTCCTGGTCGTCGGTGTGCGCGTGGGTCTCGAGCCGCCAGTACGTGCTCTTCCGTACGCCGTTGCGATCGACGGTCACGACCGTGCCCGGCTCGACCTCGGCCATCCCGGCCCACAGCGAGAGGCCGGGCGTCTTGGTCATCGTGAGCAGCTCGCGCAGCCCGTCGTCGTCGACGGCCGGCTTGGCGAGCGGGTTGGCGAGGATCGCCTTCGGCTCCGAGCCGAACAGCACGCCGTCGTCGGTCGGGTAGTAGAAGAACGGCTTGATCCCCATCCGGTCGCGGACCATCACCAGCTTGTCCTCGCGGCTGTCCCAGATCGCGAACGCGTACATCCCGTTCAGCCGCTCGGCGAACGCCTCGCCCCACTCCAGGTAGGCGTGCAGCACGACCTCGGTGTCGGAGTCGGTCGTGAACGCGTGCCCGCGGGTGCGCAGCTCGTCCTTCAGCTCCAGGTAGTTGTAGGCCTCACCGCTGTAGACCATCCCGACCGTCGTCGTCCCGCCGTTGCGGCCCGGTACGTCGACGGTCATCGGCTGCTCGCCGCCCGGCAGGTCGATCACGGCCAGCCGCCGGTGCCCGAGGGCGACGTGCGGGGCCCACCAGGTCCCCCGCGCGTCCGGCCCGCGGCAGGCCATCGTCTCGGTCATCGCGTCGACGGTCGCCTGTTCGGCCGCCAGGTCACGCCGGTAAGCCACCCATCCGGTGATGCCACACATGCGTTGTCTCCTGTCGTTGCGAAATGCATTCGTCTCCAATGTATTTCGCACCGATCGTGACACCAACGCCACCTTTCGTGAGGAAGGTCATGACCTCCGTACGCCGAGCAGCACGCCGCGGTGCCTCGGCTCGTCGATCTCGTCGAGCAGGGCGATCGCGAGGTCGGCGTACGAGATGCGGCTGGTCGCGTCGCCCGGGGCGAAGCGGTAGGAGCCGGTGCGCTCGGGGTGCTCGTGGTCGAAGTCGCCGCTCGGGGTGATCGAGACCCAGTCGGCCTGCGAGGCAGCCAACCGGTTGGTTACTTCGCGGTGCGCTTCGAAGAAGGCGCGGTACTCCGTGGGGTAGCCGGGTGAGTCCATCAGGAGGGTGCCGTTGTCGGTGGCAAGGATCGACGCGAGGCCGACCCAGATCAGGCGGGTGGTGCCGATGTTGTCGGCCAGCGCCTGGCCTGCTCGGGGGAAGAAGTCGGGCGCGGGGTCGTACACGGCGGCGATCACCGCGTCGTGCTCGGCCGCGAGGCGGGCAACGGCCTCGGGGGCGGTGACGTCGGCGGCGACGACCTTCGGGGCGGGGGTGGAGGTGGTCGCCGTCGGGCTGGAGGTGGTCGCCGTCGCGCGGGCGGAGGTGGTCGCCGTCGCGTGGGCGGCGGCGTACTTGCTGGGCGTCCGTACGGCCGCGGTGACCTCGTGGCCGCGGCGCAGTGCCTCTTCGACCGCCGCGCCTCCGGCCCGGCCGCCGGCGCCGAACACCAGAATCTTGCTCATCGTCGGGTCCCTTCTCGTCGTGTCCCGAGAAGGTAGGCGGACGGGCGGTTACCGCCCGGATACTGGCTAGGCTGGTGCGATGGAGCCGTTGCGCGCGGACAAGTTCGACGAGATCTGCCCCTCGACGCTGAACCCGTTCCGGTTCGGCCGGGACAAGTGGGCAGCCCTGGTGATCGCCTGTCTCGAGGACGGCCCGCGCCGCTTCTCCGAGCTCCGCGTCCCGCTGCACCGCGTCACGCCGAAGGTGCTGACCCAGTCGCTGCGTCTCCTGGAGCAGGACGGACTGATCAGCCGCACCGAGTACGCCGTACCGGTACGTCGTGTCGTCTACGAGCTGACCCCGCTCGGCCGCAGCATGCTCGGCCCGATCCGCACCGCCTGCCAGTGGACCGCAGACCACTGGGACGAACTACTCGACGCCCGGGAATCCGAGATCACCAGGTAGGCGCCTGGCTCCAGGCGGCCGCTCGCGTACGGCGCACGCGGCGTTCGCGGCTGTGGACCCGGCGGCGGGCGGCGCGGGAGATGCGGCGCTCGACGCCGGCGAAGGGGTGGTCCGCCGAAAGCCCGTACGAGGGCTGGCCGACGTACTGAACAACCGGCTGAGCGGCGTACTGGGCTTGCTGGTGCATCGGATCTCCTGGCGGTAGGCGGCACAGATCCGATGCGCGACATCCCCATCTGGTTCCCGTCACCGCAGGCCCGACTGCGGTGTGATGTCGTTCACTGAACGGCCCGTTCGGCGCAGATAGAGGTCTGCTCGGCGAACCACCAGTACCGCGGGTGGTCTGCCGTTGGTAGAAAGGGGGCGGCGCCCGGGCGCGCCGACCGGCTATCGACGAGGAGTCCGCGACCGTGACCAGTTCCGAGCCCCAGTCCCCAGCGCTGTCGAACCTGATGCACGAGGAGCGGCGGTTCGACCCGCCGGCCGAGCTCGCCGCGCACGCGAACGTGAAGGCCGACGCCTACGAGACCGCCGCCGCGGACCTGGAGGGTTTCTGGGCCGAGCAGGCCAAGCGGCTGACCTGGGCCGTCGAGCCGACCGAGACGCTGGACTGGAGCAACCCGCCGTTCGCGAAGTGGTACGCCGACGGCAAGCTCAACGCGGCGTACAACTGCGTCGACCGGCACGTCGAGAACGGCCTCGGCGACCGGGTCGCGTACTACTTCGAGGGCGAGCCGGGTGACACCCGCGAGATCACCTACGCCCAGCTCAAGGACGAGGTCAGCAAGGCCGCGAACGCGCTGCTCGAGCTGAACGTCAAGCCCGGCGACATCGTCGCGATCTACATGCCGATGATCCCCGAGACCGTGGTCGCGATGCTGGCCTGCGCCCGGATCGGCGCCCCGCACACGGTCATCTTCGGCGGCTTCTCCGCGGACGCGCTGAAGGGCCGGATCCTGGACTGCGACGCCCGCGTCGTGATCACCTCCGACGGCGGCTACCGCCGCGGCGCCCCGGCGGCGCTGAAGCCGGCCGTCGACGCGGCGCTCGAGGACTGCCCGGACGTGCGCAACGTGGTCGTGGTCAAGCGCACCGGCCAGGAGACCGCGATGGCCGACGGCCGCGACCTGTGGTGGGACGACGTGGTCGGCAAGCAGTCGGCCGAGCACACCCCGGAGGCGTTCGACGCCGAGCACCCGCTGTACGTGATGTACACGTCCGGCAGCACGGGCAAGCCGAAGGGCATCCTGCACACCACCGGCGGCTACCTGGTGGGGACGTCGTACACGCAATGGGCGGTCTTCGACCTCAAGGCCGACACCGACGTCTACTGGACCGCCGCCGACATCGGCTGGGTCACCGGGCACAGCTACATCGTGTACGGCGCGCTCGCGAACGCGACCACCTCGGTCCTGTACGAGGGCACGCCCGACACCCCGCACCAGGGCCGCTGGTGGGAGATCGTGCAGAAGTACAAGGTTTCGATCCTGTACTGCGCGCCGACCGCGATCCGGACCTTCATGAAGTGGGGCAAGGAGATCCCGGAGAAGTTCGACCTGTCCACGCTGCGCGTGATCGGGTCGGTCGGTGAGCCGATCAACCCCGAGGCCTACATCTGGTACCGGGAGAACATCGGCGGCAACAACGCGCCGGTGGTCGACACCTGGTGGCAGACCGAGACCGGCATGCACATGATCTCCCCGCTGCCCGGCGTCACCTCCGGCAAGCCGGGCGCGGCGATGAAGGCGATCCCTGGTGTCAGCGTCGACGTCGTCGACGACGCGGGCAAGCCGGTGCCGAACGGGTCCGGCGGTTACCTGATCATCGACAAGCCGTGGCCGGCGATGCTGCGCACGCTGTGGGGCGACGACGAGCGCTTCAAGGAGACGTACTGGTCGCGCTGGCCGGGCGTGTACTTCGCGGGCGACGGCGCCAAGAAGGACGAGGACGGCGACATCTGGCTGCTCGGCCGGGTCGACGACGTGATGAACGTGTCGGGGCACCGGCTGTCGACCACCGAGATCGAGTCGGCACTGGTCTCGCACCCGAAGGTCGCCGAGGCGGCCGTGGTCGGCGCCTCCGACCCGACCACCGGGCAAGCGATCGCGGCGTTCGTGATCCTGCGCTCGGAGGCCGGTGACGGCGGTCCGGACGTCGTACAGGAACTCCGGAACCACGTCGCCAAGGAGATCGGCCCGATCGCGAAGCCGCGCCAGATCATGGTCGTCGCCGAGCTGCCGAAGACCCGCTCGGGCAAGATCATGCGCCGCCTGCTCCGCGACGTCGCGGAGAACCGCGAGGTCGGCGACGTCACCACGCTGGCCGACTCGACGGTGATGGACCTGATCAAGACCAACCTCGACGCCGGCAAGGCCGACGAGGACTGAGCCCCGCACGATCAACAGCCGGTACGCCGCGTGCGCGCGGCGTACCGGCTGTTGTGCGTTAACCGTCGCTGAGCTAGCGCGGACGGGCTCGGAACACGATGATTCCGAGGTGCTTCGCCAGCCAGGCCTGCCGCTGCGGGTGGCGCGCCTTCAGCTCGTCGTCCAGCTGCGGCTCCAGCACCCGGTCGACCCAGAAACCGGCCTCGACGAACGCGTTGTGCATCGAGCTGAACGTCCCGGTCGGCAGCGTCAGCGTCACCTCGGGGTTCCAGCGCGACGGGTACGAGTACGGCTCGGTCGAGTGGTAGGCGTCACCGAGCGGGATCCCGTCCCGCTCGGCCCGCTCGACGGCGTACCGGATCGGGTGCGAACGAGCCACCACGAGTACGCCGTCCGGCCGCAGCAGCTCCCGGGCGACCTTCAGAGTCTCGACCTGGTCCTTGGCGTACCCGAGGGACTGGAGGAACACGACCGTGTCGAACCGTCTGCGGACCGCGGGGTGAGTGGCCAGTTCGGACAGGTCTCCTTCAGCCAGCGTGACGTCGAGTCCTGGCGGCGGCGTGAGGAAGTTGCCGCCGAGATCGATACCGACAACGGACCGGGCGCCGGCCCGCGCAAGCTCGATCGCCTTCTCGCCGTTGCCGCAGCCGACGTCGAGCACGTCCTTGCCGTCGACCGCGCCGATCAGGTCGCGCTGGGCCGCCCACTCCATCAGCCGGTCCAGGGAGTCCTCACGGGCGCGGGCTTTTTCGTAGTCGGGGCTGAGCGTCTTCCATCCGTTGGTCATGTGCGCAGGATATGAACCGCGCGGAGCCCTAGCCTGAGCACGTGGAGAACCTGGAGCGAAGCGGATGGATGCAGTACCGATGACGGCCCTGGTAGCCGTCCTGCACGCCGGACTCGCCGCCGCGTGGGTCGGCGGCATGGCCTACTCCCTGCTCGTCATCCAGCCCAAGCTCGCGAAGTTCTACGCCAAGGACCCCGAAACCCGCGAGACCCTCACCGTAGTAATTGCCTCAGGCAACCGCTGGAAGGTTGTCGGGCTGATCGGCGTGATCGCGGCCAGCGGCGCCGTCCTGCTGCTACTCGACACCGACCACTGGTGGATCCACGCCGTGAAGGCCGTCCTCCTCGCCGCCGCGACCGGGATCTTCTGGTACGTCTCCTGGCGCCACTGGCCCCACCGCGTCTTCGCGACCTCCGCCGAGGTCCCGGCCTACCAGGCTCGCCTCCGCCTGCTCGCCACCATCATGCTCGCCCTGACCGGCACAGCCTTCGCCCTCGGCGTCGTCGCGACGCACATTTGATACTTGATCAGGTAGTGCGGTACGCGACGGTGATGTCGTAGCGGTCGGAGCGGTAGGTGGAGCGGCCGCACTCGATGACTTCGCCGGAGGCGGTGCGGGGGGCCGAGGTGATGATCAGGCAGGGGGTCGTGGGCTCGATGCCGAGGAGCTGGGCGTCCTCGGGGGTGTCGGGTGGGGCGGCGACGATCGAGGCGGAGACCATGCCGAGGGAGACGCCGAAGCGGGACGACAGTTCGCCGTACAGGGAGAGCTCGTCGAAGGAGAGCTCGTCGAGGCCGGGGAAGCGGCGCAGGGAGAGGTTGGTGCGCTCGATCGCCATCGGTTCGCCGTCGGCGGTGCGGAGGCGGACCAGGTGCAGGAAGGGGGTGCCGACCGGCTCCTCGAGCTCGGCGGCGAGGGTCTCGTCGGCCGTGCCCACGCGGTGCTCGAGGACCTTCGCGCCGGGGGTGATGCCGCGGGCGCGCATGTCCTGGCTGAACGACGACGCGAGCAGCCGGTTCGGGCGGGGTTCGGCGACGAACGTGCCACCACCGGGACGCCGCGCGGCCAGGCCGTCGGCGACGACGCGGTCGACCTCCTGGCGGACCGTCATCCGGGCCACCCCGAACCGCTCGGCCAGCACCCGCTCCGAGGGCAGGACCGTCCCCGCCGTCAGGCTGCGGGTGAGGCGCTCCAGGATCTCGCGGATCTGGTCACCCTTCGGCCGGTCGGTCCGCAGCTCGGTGGGGAGCTCGGCGAGGTCACCGGGATTGTTCCTTGGGCGGGCCATGGTGTCGTGTTCCCTGGGGGTCTGGCCGGCAAACCGGTTGCCGGGGCTCGGTCGTTCGTCATCGCTGCGTCGGTCGACCGTTCACCGACAGTACTGGCCGGAGCCCCCAGGACGGCCAGCGATCATCCTCCCAAACCGACGCCCCCGCGTCGAGCGCCCGCAGAAGTGATCCCCGAGGGAAACCGCTCGCCACGCAGCGCGACGAGGCCGGCGGAGAGGTCGGTCACAACCCCGGTCACAACCCCGGCAGCACCCCCGCGGCAACCGCTCAGGCCAGTGCGAAGTACCGCAGCCACAGGTACGGCGCCGCCACCGCGACCGTGATCGCGGTCATCACCAGCCCCTTGCGGGTGAACTCCCAGAAGCTGATCGGCGACCCCGCCCGCAGCGCGAGCCCGATCACCACCACGTTCGCGCTCGCCCCGACGGCGGTCGCGTTGCCGCCGAAGTCCGCACCGATCGCGAGCGCCCACCACAGCGCGTCGGCCTGGGCCGGGTCCGGGATCCCCCGGGTGAGCTCCTGGACCACCGGACTCATCGTCGCGACGTACGGGATGTTGTCGATCACCCCCGACAGCACCGCCGAGACCCCGAGGATCAGCATCGTCGCGAACAGCGCGCGCCCCTCGGTCACCTGCTGGACCTCGGCGGCCAGGTCGGCGATCACCCCGGTCCGGACCAGCGCGCCGACCATCACGAACAGCCCGGCGAAGAACAGCAACGTCTGCCACTCGACCGCGTTCATGTAGTCGCGCGTCGCCACACCCGAGATCACCACGAGCACGCCGGCCCCGAGCAGCGCGACCACCGACGGCTCGACCCCCAGGAACGACCGCCCCACGAACCCGACCAGTACGGCGAGCAGCACCAGACCGCTCTTCACCAGCAGCGCCTTGTCCTCGATCGCCTCGCGTTCGTTCAGCCGCATCACGCTGAGCCGCCGTTCGGGGTCGACCCCGAACGACCCGCGGAACAACCAGGGCACGACCAGGCAGAACACGATCATCTCGACCACCACCAGCGGCGCCAGGTGCACCAGGAAGTCGTTGAAGGTCAGCCCGGACCGGCTGGCGATGATGATGTTCGGCGGGTCGCCGATCAGCGTCGCGGCGCCGCCGATGTTGGACGCCATCACCTCGGCGATCAGGAACGGCACCGGGCTGATCCCGAGCCGGTCGCAGACCAGCAGCGTCACCGGCGCGATCAGCAGCACGGTGGTCACGTTGTCCAGGAACGCCGAGGCGGTCGCGGTGATCAGCGTGAGCAGCAGCATCACCCGCAACGGCGACCCTTTGGCCCGCTTCGCGGCCCAGATCGCGACGTACTCGAAGACACCGGTACGGCGCAGCACGCCGACGATCACCATCATCCCGAACAGCAGGAAGATGACGTCCCAGTCGATCCCGGTGTCGTGGGAGTAGAACGCGTGCTCGGAGTCGGTCACCCCGAGCGCGAGCAGCACGGCGGCACCGCCGAGCGCGGCGAGCAGCTTGTGCGTCCACTCGGTCGCGATCAGCAGGTAGGCGACCGCGAAGACGACGATCGCGACGACGGTCATCGGGCCATCGCCGGTCCGTCGTACCGGCTCAGCCGGGAGGAGCGACCAGTTCGAGCAGCCGGGACGCCGTGATCGCGCCGATGATCCGGCCGTCCTTGACCACGGCGACCAGCGGGGAGCGCAACCGGGCCATCAGCGCGGCGACCTCCAGCACGGTGTCGTCGTGCTTGACCACCGGCAGTTCGGCGGGTTCCTTCGGCAGCAGCTGACGCACCGACACACCCGAGAGCTTGTCCGCGACCTGGTCGGCGATCGGTTCGCCGATCACCCGGGCCAGCGACGGGTCGTCCTGCACGTAGCTCGGCACCAGGAACCGGACCACCTGCGACGCCGGGAGCACCGAGTACGGCGTACCGTCCTCGCACACCACGATCAGACCGGGCAGCCGGCGGCCGGCCAGCAGCTGCACCGCCTCGAGCGCGCCCGAGTCGACGCTGACCACCGGAAAGTCCTCGGCCATCTGTTCGCCATGCACATCGGCAGCGTACGCCGCGGCGACGGCCGGACCCGGCGGCTCTGCCGGATCTCTGACGACAGGATTCGTCCGGCACGACAGCCTCCAGGGATCGCTCCGACAGCCCGCACCCGGCCGGGGCGGGCACTGCCGACCAGACTTCCCGGCGCACCACCGGTAAGCCTCGGTCATCGGGACGTCAAGAGCAAACCCGGCGCGCAGCCGTTAGAATGGTGTTCGAGCTTCGGCTCTGGTGTGCCGGGAAGTCTGGTCGGCGATCTGTCCGACGACCCCGAGCGAAGGGCCTGCCGATGAGCTCCCGACGACTGTTGCACAAGCGCCGCGCCTTCCCCCGGATCCTGGGGAGCGAGCGGGCCTTCCTGGCCGACACGCTGCGCGCCGAGACCACCGGTGGCCTGGTTCTGGTCGGGGCCGCCGTGATCGCGCTGATCTGGGCGAACTCGCCCTGGCAGGACGCCTACCACCATCTGCGCGACGCGCAGCTCGGTCCGCTGACCGTCGAGGCGTGGGCCTCGGACGGCGCGCTCACTCTGTTCTTCTACCTGGCCGGCGTCGAGCTGAAGCGGGAGTTCACCGTCGGCACGTTGTCGCGGCTCAGTGAGGCCGTCGTACCGATCGCGGCGGCACTGGCCGGGATGGCCGCGCCCGCGCTGATCTACACGGTGATCAACCTGACCGTTGCCGACGGCAAGCCGCACGGCTGGGCGGTGCCGACGGCAACGGACATCGCGTTCGCGCTCGCCGTACTGGCGATCGTCGGGTCGTCGCTGCCGAGCGCGCTGCGCGCGTTCCTGCTCACGCTGGCGGTGGTCGACGACTTCGGCGCGATCCTGGTGATCGCCGCGTTCTTCTCGCAGGGGTTGCACCTGGTCGCGCTGCTCGTCGCGGTCGCGCTGATCGCGGTCTTCTACGCCCTGCAGCGGTTCCGTGTGCGGACCCCGTTCCTGTACGTGCCGATCGTGATCGCGGCCTGGTGGTTCATGCACGAGTCGGGCATCCACGCGACGATCGCGGGCGTCGCGCTCGGGCTCGCCACGCGGGTGCTGCCGGACAAGGGTGAGAAGGCGTCACCCGCCGAGCGGGTCGAGCACCGGTTGCGGCCTTGGTCGGCCGGCGTGGCGGTCCCGCTGTTCGCGTTGTTCGCGGCCGGAGTGACGCTGAGCGGTTCGGCGCTGCGCGAGATGCTGACCGACCCGGTCGCGATCGGCGTGGTCGTCGGGCTGCTGGCCGGCAAGACGATCGGGGTGTTCGGTGGGGCCTGGCTGACCGCACGGTTCACCAGGGCCGAGCTGAACGCGGACCTGTCCTGGCGCGACGTCGGCGCGGTCTCGGTGCTGGCCGGGATCGGGTTCACCGTCGCGCTGCTGATCGCGCAGCTCGCGTTCGCGGGCGACCTGGCCCAGATCGAACGGGCCAAGGCGGCCGTCCTGGTCGCGTCGCTGCTGGCCGCGCTGATCGCGTCCGCGCTGCTGTTCAGACGCAACCGCGTGTACGCCGACTGAGCTGGTGCTCACGCCGGCCCGCCTGTACCTCGACTGAGCTGGTACTCCCGCGGGACCGTCCGCACGCCGGCTGAGGATGCTGCTGACCCACTCCCGTACGCCGGGTCCGCCCGCTGAGGCGACTGCTGACGCCTATCTCCACGACTGCCGCGTTTTGCACGACTGCCGCCTCCACGACTGCCGCGTTTTTGCACGACTGCCGCCTTGTACCGCGCCAGTCGTGGAAAACGGAGGCAGCTAACGCGGAGAGAGGCGCCTGGCGTCCGAAGATGCGGCGCACATCCACAGAACAGCCCCGGCCGCGTCTCCGGGGAGCGGCCGCGCGGGGAGCGGCCGCGTGGGGAGCGGACCTGCACCACTGACCAACCCGCCGTACGGAAGCCGCTCACGCTCAGCGCCGGCGCTGGGCGGGCTGATTCGGTGGTTGGTGAGTGGTGCAGGTCCGCTCGGCGGGTCGGTGTCCGGCGATTGGGTACCGGCTGTTCGTCGTACGCGGCGGTAGGGTCGGGGCAGGGACGGAAGGAGCGCCATGTCGATGGGGCAAGAGGACGAGCCGACGGTCGGGCAGCTCGTCGCCAACGCCAGCCGGGATCTGTCCAGCCTGGTGCGCAGCGAGATCGAGCTGGGCAAGGCCGAGCTGAAGAAGACCGCGGTGAAGGCCGGGACCGGGGCCGGGCTGTTCGGCGGCGCCGCGTTCCTCGGGTTGCTCGCGATCATCCTGCTGTCCATCGCCGCGGCGTACGGCGTCAGCGCGCTCGGGCTGCACCCGGCGCTGGCGTTCCTGATCGTGGCCGTGGTCTACCTGCTGATCGCCGCCGTGCTCGTGCTGATCGGCAAGAACCAGCTCAGCCAGGCCAAGGGCCCGCAGCGCGCGATCGAGACCTCGAAGGAGTCGGTCGAGGCGCTCAAGGCGATCGGGAAGGGCGACTGAGCCCCGCCGGAGTCTCCGACCTGCTCGTCGACGGGCCCTGGTCGCACGCCCTGGTCGCGGCCAACGGGGCCCGGTTCCACGTCGCCGAGTGCGGTACGGCGGACGATCCCTTGGTGCTCTTCCTGCACGGCTTCCCGGAGTTCTGGTGGGCCTGGCGCCATCAACTGCCGGCCGTCGCCGCGGCCGGGTACCGCGCGGTCGCGATGGACCTGCGCGGGTACGGCGCGAGCGACAAGACACCGCGCGGGTACGACCCGTTCACGGTGTCGGCCGACGTGTCCGGCGTGATCCGCTCGCTCGGCGCGTCGGAAGCGGTCGTGGTCGGGCACGGCTGGGGCGGGTTCGTCGGGTGGTCGGCCGCCGTACTGGCTTCTCGGCAGGTACGGGCGCTCGCTGCTGTGTCGGCTCCGCACCCGTTGATGCTGCTGCGGTCGGGGCGGCCGCGGGCGGCCGCTCAGGTCGGGTGGTTCCAGCTGCCGATCCTGCCGGAACGGCGGTTGCTGGCGCACGACGGGATCCACATCGAACAACTGCTGCGGGCTTGGGCTGCGCCAGGTGGGGAGTTTCCCGATGCGGAGGCGTCGCGGCGGTACCGGGCCGCGCTGCAGGTCTGGCCGGCGCCGCACTGCGCGCTGGAGTATCACCGGTGGTTCGTACGCTCACGGCTGCGGACGGACGGACGGCGGTACTCGGCGAGGATGCGCGAGCCGATCGAGGTCCCGGTGCTGCAGGTCCACGGCGGGCTGGACGGCGCTGTCGCGCCCGCCAGTTGGATCACGCCACCGGAGCTGATCACAGCACCATTGCGGCAAGAGGTGCTGACGACGGTCGGGCACTTCCCGCATGAAGAGGCGCCGGAGCAGTTCACCGAACTCCTGCTGGACTGGCTGGGCAAGCTCTAGGAGACCACCTCGGGACCTACGGTGCCGGTGACCTTCCAGTCACCGCCTCTCCGGTCAAGACGGAACGTGAGCCACCGTGCGGCAAGGCAGCCGCGCCAGATGCCCGCGTCGACCTCGACGTGCCCGGCACGCCGGACGACCGAGCCGACATTCACGTACGGACCGCCGGCCTCGGGGGCGCAAGGGTCGGCGAGCCCCGGGCGCTATGCGATCCACTCCACCTTGGTCGGGGCCAGCAGCTTCCCGATGCCGGCCTTCTCGGCGTCCGTGAAGGCCTTGCCGCGGACGCTGCTCTCGTTCTCCTGGGGTGCGTCGATGACGGGCGAAGACACTCTGCACCAGGTCCTCGACGGTGTGAACGTTCCCCGCCGGCATCAGCGCCGTACGCAACAGGCGCCGCTCGTTCGACGCACCACGTCGTCGAACGCCGGAGCCGCCTCGCTGGTCACCGTCGCACTCTCTCAACGCCGCGGACCAGCTGATCTGCTGTACCGCCGGGGAAGAAAATGGAGGAGAGGGAGCCGCGCTCCCTCCCCTCCGCCGTCACGTGCAAGTGCGGGTGGAGACTTCCTTCGTGGCTCGGGTGCCCTGTTCGGCGGCGTCGGCTACCTGGTTGGCGGTGAGGACGTAGCCGGTGCGGTTGTCCTCGACCGATGCGGCGAAGACGACGCCGTAGACGGTGCCTCGGGTGGAGATCAGTGGGCCGCCGGAGTTGCCGGGGCGGACCGAGGCCCAGATCGAGAAGGCCTTGCGGGTGACTGTGCGGTCGCCGTAAATGTCGGGGCCGCGGAGGCGTTCCTCCGAGCGGATCCGGGCCGGTTCGGAGTTGAACGGGCCGTTCTCCGGGTAGCCGAGCACGACCGACGCGGCGTCGGCCTTGCCGCTGTCGTCGAAGACCAGCGGGGCCGCGGTCAGCTTCGGCACGTACAGCACCGCGACGTCGATCTCCGGGTCGAACAGCACCACCGTCGCGTCGTACGAGCGCTTGTCGACCTCGACCTTCGGGTTCTCGACGCCGGCCACGACGTGCGCGTTGGTCATCACCCGCTGCGGCGCGTAGACGAAACCGGAGCCCTCCAGCCCGCGCGAGCAGTTCGCGACGCCGGTCACCTTCGCGATCCTGCTGTACGCCGCCTTGACCGCCGGCGTGCGTCCGATCCCGCCGTCCGGCGGCTGGGTCTCGCGGATCCGCTCCGGCACGAACGGGTCGAGGAAGCGCGGGAACAGATCGGTGTTCACCACGTCGTTGAAGGCCTGCAGCGCCTGGTCGGCCCGGTTCGGCAGCACCTCGTCGACCTTCGCGAGCACCTGTGAACCGCGCACCGCCGACGTCACGTCCGGGATCCGCGCGCCGCTCACCGCGACACCGAGCACCCACGAGACGACCAGCACCGAGGCAGCGGCCAGCACGGCCCCGCCGAGCGCGTCGACGGCCTTGACGGGTTTCCAGGAGATCTTGTTTCTCAGCCGCGAGCCGAGCAGCGCGCCGATCGTCCGCCCGACCGAGGCGAGCAGGATCACCAGCACCAGCGCCGCGAACGAGACCTCGACGCTCGGCGAGAAGTTGTCCAGGATCTTCGGTACGCCGTACACGCCGACGGCCGCGCCGGCCAGCAGGCCGAGCGTCGCGCAGGCGCCGAGGATGAAGCCCTCGACGTACCCGGAGATGGCCACCAGCACGGTGACCCCCACCAGCACCCAATCGAGAATGCTCACTCCACACCCTCCGGACGCCCCAAGTCGTGCTCGATGGCAGTCAGTCGCCGCTCCTCCTGCGACCGCTGCCCCTCACTCCGCCAGGCCGCCTCGACCAGCCGGTCGGGCAACGGTACGACGTGAGCCGGGTCCCAGTCGCGCGCCCAGCCGCCGAGCAGCAGCATTTTGTCCAGCAACCCGGCGGTGAAGCCCCAGATGAACAGGTCGTCGATGACGAATGCCGGGCCGGTGAACCCGGACGGGTGGACGCAGCTGACGCGGTTGGCCGGGTCGGCGAGCGCCGAGAGCGTGACGCGGTGCACCGAGGCGACCTCGGCCGGGTCGACGACCGCGACCGGCGACGGTTCGCGCCACCAGGCGAGCACCGGGGAGACGCCGAAGTTGCTGACCGGGACCCAGAGCGCGGGCCAGACCGCGAACACCTCGACACCGGTCGGGTCGAGGCCGGTCTCCTCCTCGGCCTCGCGCAGCGCCGTACGGACCAGGCCTTCGGTGCCGGTGCCGTCCTCCTCGTCGCTGCGGCCGCCGGGGAAGGCCATCTGGCCGGCGTGCGAGCGCAGCGTCCAGGAGCGTTCGGTGAGCAGTGCGTCGGGGCCGTCGGCTTCGTTGCCGTCGGCAAGCAAGATGAGGACGGCGGACTCGCGTACGGCCGGGTCGTCGGGCGGGAGGAAGCGCGAAAGCTCGTTGGGGTCAACGGTTTTCGAGGCCGTCAGCAACGGGTGCAGCCAGGCGGGGATCTCGGTGTCGAACGTCGTCGCGGTCACAGGGTGACTCCCAGTTTGTCCTTCACCAGGTCGTCGAGCTGCTGCTGGGACTTGAGTACGCCGCGGTGCACGTAGACGATCTTGCCGTCCTGGTCGACGAACGCGGTCACCGGCGGCCCTCCCACCTTGAGCGGCTGCTGCACGAGCTTGTCGGGGTCCGCGAGGTGCGGGTAGGCGAGCCCGTTCTCCCCCGCGAACTTCCTGGCCAGCTCCGGCCGCGGATCCGCGTAGTCGATCCCGATCAGCTTCACCTTGCCCGCCGCCTTCTTCTGCAGCGCGGCCAGGAACGGCGCTTCCTCACGACAGGGCGGGCACCACTGCGCCCAGACGTTGACCACCAAAGGCCCGCGCAGGTCGGCCAGACGGGTGTCAGCACCGTCGCCCAGACAGGGCAGGCTCACGTCGGGCAGTCCTTCCGCAACTGGCGGCTTGGAAGGCGAAGCCTCACAAGCCGCTACCTCGCCGACAGAAGCCGCCGGACTCGGCGAAGAGCCGGTCTGCTCGGTGCCACATCCCGCGAGTACCAGCAGCCCAGCAACCCCCAGCCCCGCGACGACGCGGCGAAGCCGCGAGGCCGGGGGCCGGGCCCGCATCCCCCCGCCCTCGGGGGCGAGGCGGCGAAGCCGCGAGCCCGAACAGCTCACGCCGGGACCTTGACGAGTTTGGCGGCCAGCTCCGGATCCGTCGGGCCCGTGCCGTACGACGGGCACCACTGGGCGATCGGGCAGGCTCCGCAGGCCGGCTTCTTCGCGTGGCAGCGGCGGCGGCCGTGGAAGATCAGGCGGTGGGACAGCATCGTCCAGTCCTTCTTCGGGAACAACGCGCCGATCAGGTGCTCGACCTTGACCGGGTCCTCCTCCGTGGTCCAGCCGAAGCGGCGGACCAGGCGGCCGAAGTGGGTGTCGACGGTGATGCCGGGGACGCCGAACGCGTTACCCAGTACGACGTTCGCGGTCTTGCGCCCGGTGCCGGGCAGCTTGACGAGCTCCTCCAACGTCCCGGGCACCTCCCCGTCGTACTCGTCGACGAGCGTCTGGCCGAGCTTCAGCAGGCTGTTCGTCTTGGCCCGGAAGAAGCCGGTCGGCTTGAGGATCGTCTCCATCTCCTCCCGGTCGGCCTCGGCGTACGCCTGCGCGGTCGGGTACCGGGTGAAGAGCGTCGGCGTCACCTTGTTGACCATGACGTCCGTGGTCTGCGCCGACAGGATCGTGGCCACCAGCAACTCCAGGGGCGACGTGAAGTCCAGCTCGCAGTGCGCGTCCGGGTAGGTCTCGGTGAGCACCTTGTGCATCTTCCGGGCCCGCCGGACGAGCTGCGTCGGCGTCTCCTCGGCGTACACCGGAGCCTTCCGCGGGAGCTTCACGGGCGGGTTCAGAACCGGGGCCGGAACCGGGTGCGGATTGGGGTCCGCGACGCGCTGGGTCATGCGGGCCAGCCTACGTGCGGCACTCCACCCGATATCCGCGGCTCATCAGTCCGGTACGGCGGTCAGCGGCACGGTGCGCATCGGGACGGTGATCGTCAGGTGACGCCCCTCGGGGTGCGCCACCGCCGGCTCGGTCGCCTTCAGCCGCCTCGCGAGCTCGTCCAGTACGGCGACGGTCGACCGGAGATCGGTCACCGCCGTACCGTCCGGCGGCAGCCTGGTCTCCGCATCCGTCGGCGGATCGTCGCCGAAGTAGCGAGCCCCGTCGGTGCCGACGGTCCAGCAGGCCAAGGAGATCCGCACCTGCCCGAGCTCCGGGACGCTGGCCAGTACGTCGCCGTAGAAAGTAGAGCCCTCGTCGGCGACCCGCACCGTCGTCGCCCCCTCGCCCGGCAGCAGCTCCCGTACGGCGGCCTCGACCGCGGTGGCCATCAGGTCGTCGTTGCCGGACAGCCCGGCCGCGTCCTGGTGCAGCCGCGGCACCCACGCTTCACCTGCTGGTCCGCCGGCACGAGCGAAGGCGACCGCGGCGCCGATGCGCGCCTGCTCGGCCAGCTGGTCGACAACGCGACGCATGCCGCGCTCTTCGGCGTACCAGGAGCTGTACGCCGCATGCTCGGCCAGCGCCGCTGGGACGTCCTCGGCATCGGCAAGCACCGCCGCCCACCACGTCGTACCAGCTGCCCAGTCGCCGCCACCAGCAAGCGCCGCCAGCTCGTCCAGCTGCCGAAGCCGCCCGAGTGCCTGCACCAACTGATGCCTGAAGACTTCGTCGACTGCCCGGTGGCGCAGCTCCTCCAGCTCGCCGTGCTCAGCCAGGTAGTGGGCGAGCAGGTCGATCGACGGCCGCTCCCCCGCGTCAGCGCGCGCCCGGAGCTCGTCCAGCAACCCGTGAGCCGCCCGCAACCGCGCAGCCCTCCTCGGAGCGTCCCGCCGGTCCGACCGATCCAGCACAGCCAGTGCCTCGCCGACACGACCCCCGTCCGCCAGCAGCTCCACCAGCAGCTCGGGTGCCACCCGAGGACGGTCCTCCAGTACGGCGATCGCCTCCGCCGTCCGCCCCCGGTCGGCCAGCAGCCGAGCCAGGTCGTACCAGTCCTGGTCAGCCCCGCTGCTCGTCGCTCGAGCTCGCAGTACGTCGACAGCCTCGTCGATCCGGTCGAGCCCGGCGAGCAGCTCCGCCAGCTTCCCGGCGGCGTACGGGTCGTCGAGGCTTTTCAGCTCTTCGACGCGGCCCTGCCGGGCCAGGATGCTGACGAGCAGGTCTCTGGCGCGGGTGTTGCCGGCGGCGGCGTACGGCCGGAGGTCGTCGGCCTGCTCCTGCCGGCCCAGCAGTTCGACCAGCAGCCCGGTGGCGTACTCGTCGTCGGTCGCGAGCGCCTTCAGCTCGTCCACCTGCCCCTGCTTGGCGAGGGCCTCGATCAGGAGGACCCGGGCCTCGTCGTCGCCGCTGTCGGCGCGCGGGCGGAGGTCGTCCACCCGGCCCTCGGCGCGCAGGGTGGCGAGGCGGACGGAGTTGTCGGCGAGTGCCCGGAGCTCGTCGGTGCGGCCGAGCTCGCGCAGCAGGGTCTGGAGCCGGGGACGGTCGGCGGGCAACCGGCTCGCCTTCAGCTGCTCGACCGCCTGGTCGAGGTGGCCGGCCAGGAGGAGGTCGTCGACGGCTGTGGTCGGGTCGGGTGGGTACGCGGCGACGTCCCGTCCGCGCAGCAGCAGGACGAGCTGGCCGCCGCGTTCGCCGACGAACTGCCGCAGCCGGGCGGGGTCGGCGTCCGGGTCGGCCTCGAGCATCCGGATCGCCTCGTCCAGGCGTCCGTACTTGCGCAGCAGGAGGACGAGGATGCCCCGGTGCCGCGGGTCGTCACTGGCACGCAGCAGGCCGGCGGCCTCGTCGATCTCCCCCTGCTCGGCCAGCGCCCACGCCCGGCGGACCACGTCCGGAGCCTGCTCGACGGGCGCCCTGGCCCCCGCGAATCGTTTCCTCAGCCAATCGAGCACGCCCCATCCTGCCTCGCTCGGCCCCACCCGGGCGCGTCCGCCGGTGAGTCGCGGGGAGGGTTCCGGGGCGGGCCCGGAGGCTGCCGGACCGGGCTCCGCGCCGCGCCGCAGCCGCCGTCGTACCGGGGTCGGGGCCGCGGCTCGGGCGGTCGTCGGACCGGGCTCTCGGCGCGTCCCGGGTGACCTACGTGGCGGTTGCGTGACCGGAGGAAGTACGGTTTTGAGGCGGCCGGGTGCTTTCTGCCCGGCGCCGAAGGGGCTCGCAGCCCCTTTCGAAGCTCGCAGTTGAGGTCCGAGGAGGCCCATTCGTGGACGCCGCAGTGCTCCGACAGGCACCGCTGTTCAGTCAGCTCGACGACGAGGCGGCCGACGCGCTGGCCGCGTCGATGACCGAGAGCCGGCTGCGCCGCGGCCAGGTGCTGTTCCACGAAGGCGACTCCGGCGACCGGCTGTTCGTCGTGGTCGAGGGCAAGGTGAAGCTCGGCCGGACCTCCGCGGACGGCCGGGAGAACCTGATCGCCGTGCTCGGCCCGGGCCAGATGTTCGGCGAGCTCTCGCTGTTCGACCCCGGACCGCGCTCCGCGACCGTCACCGCCGTCACCGACGCGTCGATGATGTCGCTGACCCACGACGAGCTGCTGCGCTGGCTGGCCGGGCGCCCCGAGGTGGCCCGCGGCCTGCTGCTGCAGCTCGCGTCCCGCCTGCGCAAGGTGTCCGACGTCGTCGCCGACCTGGTCTTCTCCGACGTACCGGGCCGCGTCGCCAAGGCGCTGCTCGACCTGGCCAGCCGCTTCGGCCGGACGGCGGACGACGGCGTGCACGTGCACCACGACCTCACCCAGGAGGAGCTCGCCCAGCTGGTCGGCGCCTCCCGCGAGACCGTCAACAAGGCCCTGGCCGACTTCGCCTCCCGCGGCTGGGTCCGGCTCGAGCCGCGCTCGGTCGTCCTGCTCGACGTCGAGCGCCTCCAGCGCCGGGCCCGCTGACACCAGCGCGCCGACCACCCGCGCGCACCACTGCCGGTACGCCGAGCCATCAGTGGCCGGTACGCCGTACCGGTAGCCACGCCGACCGACGCGTCGGCCCAGCACCCGCCACTGCAATTTGCTGGGTTAACCCACGCGCTCGCCCGTTGGCCCACCGAATTTCGGTGGGCCAACCGGCTATTTGGTGGGTTGGCCCATCAAATAGCGGATGGTGTCAGCGGAGTCGAGCGCGCGCCGAGCCAAGCGCCAGCCGGGTCGAGCGCCAGCGGAATCAGGCTGCGGCACGGTGAGCTCGGTGGAAGGCCAGTCGGATTTGCGCGCTGACGCGATCTGGTGCCGCAAGGTCGGACCAGGTCACCCGAACGACCTCCAGGCCCAGCCCGCGCAGGCGATCTTCGCGCAGCTTCTCCCGGACCAGTACGTCGGCCGACCCCCCGGCGTACTTCAGCAGGCCGTCGAACTCGACCACCGTAAACAACTCCGGAAAGTAGAAGTCGACCCGCCCGACGAAGCCCGCCGCATCCTCGAAAGATGCCTGCAGCACCGGGCGCGGGAGGCCTTGTTGGTGCATCAGCACCCTGAGCCGAGACTCCCCGACCGACTCCGCAGACGGATCGCGGAAGGCCAGCGCCCGGCGGGCCGTCGTACTGCCTGGCCAGAACTCGGTGACATTGCGCAGCCGGTCGAACTCCGCCCGGTGGTTCTCGAACCGTCGGCTGACGTCGTCCGCGGCGACGACGGAGGACTCGAAAGAAGCCGTGCACGCCGCTTCGATCACCGCTCGGACCGGCGTGGTGGTGAGGATGCCGTCGAGCCGCGTCAGGTCAGCCGGGGCGAGGAGACCTCGGTGATGCCGTACGCCGGCCGCCGGTCCGCTCCGCTGGTCGCTCAGCCGTGTCAGATGTGCCTCAGCCAGGTCCATGCCCCAAGTCGCGACGCCGTGCAGCACCAATGCCGACTGGTGGCTCACGGCAACGCTGCCCGGCCGCATCGAGTTCACGGCCGCGTACACCAGCAGTCGGTGCCGGATCAGTCGCCGGTCCCACGCGGATGTCGCGCTCAGGTCGACGGCAGCGGCGTACTGGCCATGGCGGACTCGCTCCCATCGTCCATCGCCGAGCCGGTCCGCGATCTGGCCGGGCGAATAGCCGCACGACAGCGCCTGCCGACGGCTGAAGACCCCGCCCTGGCGTCCGGCCAGTCTCGTCAGTTGGGCATCCATCACCCCAGGGTCGGCGAAATCGCTTGGTCCCCGCTGGGCCATCCGCTCTCCTGTGGACGACCGCGCGTCGATTCATGGGCTGGCCCACCAGATGGAGCGTTGGACGACCATAATTCGGTGGGCCAACGGCCTAAACTGTGGGTTAACCCATCAAATTGCCCTGGGGGCAGCGGCGAGGCTGAGCGGGAGTCCAGGCGCTCAGGAGTTCAAGTAGTCCAGTTGCGCGCGGACCGAGCGTTCGGCAGCCGGCCAGAGGGTCTTGTCGACGTCGGCGTAGACGGTCTCGACGATCGCTTCGGCGGTGGTGTGGCCGGCGGCGACGGCGGCGCGGACCTGGTCGAGGCGGGCGCGGCGGTGGTCTAGGTAGTACGTCAGTACGCCGGCCGGGTCGTCGATCACCGGGCCGTGGCCGGGGAGGAGGCGGTCGACGCCGGCGGGTGAGTTGGCGAAGGCGCGCAGGCTCTCGAGGGACTCGAGATAGGGGCCCAAGGCACCGTCCGGGTGCGCGACGACCGACGTACCGCGGCCGAGCACGGTGTCGCCGGTGAGCAGCGAGCCGTCCTGCGGGAGCCAGAAGCAGACCGAGTCGAGCGTGTGCCCGGGGGTCGGGAGGACCTCGATGCGCAGCTCGCCGGCGCCGATCACGTCGCCCTCGGCCAGGCCGTGGGCGTGGTCGGTCGGGATCCGGTACGCCGGGTCGACCGCGCGGACCGGTGCGTTCGCCTGGTTCGCGAACCACGCCGCGCCCTCGGAGTGGTCGAAGTGGTTGTGCGTGAGCAGCACTGTCTCGACTGTCGCCCCGGCGGCCTCGACAGCGTCCAGTACGGCGCGCAGGTGCTCCTCGAGCAGCGGGCCGGGATCGACGACGACCGCCCGGTCGGAGTCCGGCGCGCGCAGGATCCAGGTGTTGGTGCCGTCGAGCGTCATCGGGCCCGGGTTCGCGGCGAGCACGCGGACGGCGTACGGGGTGATCTGCTCGGCGGTCATCACTGCTCCGGGGTCTCGAGGTAGGCCTGGTCGTTCTCCACCCGGACGGTCGGCTGGATCGGGGTGATCGTGCGATCGGTGGCCGAGGCCAGTACGGCGGCGACGTCGGCGTACGGGGTGATGTCGCGGCAGCACAGGTACGTCGGCGGCAGCATCAGCATCTCGCCGGCGTCGACGGCCGCGACGGCGTCGGCCGGGCTCATCCAGGCGACCTGGTCGGACTCGCTGGTCACGTCCCGGGTGACCTGGCCGGGCGGGAGCGCCGCGACGAAGAAGCGAGTGTCGTAGCGGCGCGGCTCGAACTCGGGGGTGATCCAGTGCGCCCACGGCGCGAGCAGGTCGGCCCGCAGCACCAGACCGCGCCGGTGCAGGAACTCGGCGAACCCGAGCGACCGGTCCTCGAGCGCGACGCGGTCGGCCTCCCAGTCGGCGCCGGTGGTGTCGTCGACCACCGTCTCCGTCGACGGCCCGGCGAGCAGGACGCCGGACTCCTCGAACGTCTCCCGTACGGCGGCCGCGACGTACGCCGCGGCCGTCTCGGCCGAGCACCCGAGCCGCTCCCCGAACCACTCGGGCTTCGGCCCGGACCAGGAGTCGGCGATGCTCGAGTCGGTCGCGTCGACCCGCCCCCCGGGGAACACGGTCATCCCCGCCGCGAACGCCATCGACTGCTGCCGCCGCAGCAGGTAGACCTCGGGCCCCTTTGAGGTATCCCGCAGCAAGATGACAGTCGACGCAGGCCGAGGCTCACTCGGAGTCAGCCCCTCCCGCACATGAGCAAGAGCCACCTCCGCCATCCGCCCGGACAGAAGCTCAGACCTCAGGTCACGCACTACTCGTTCCCTCTCTGGTTACTGGTTCTCTGCCGGGCGTACGGCGTACAGGTCAGGCGACCTCGACGATGAGCTCTACCTCGACCGGGGCGTCCAGCGGGAGCACCGGGACGCCGACGGCGCTGCGGGCGTGCTGGCCTGCGTCGGCGAAGACCTGGCCGAACAGCTCGGAGGCGCCATTGGCGACCTGGGGCTGGCCGGTGAAGTCCGGGGTGGAGGCGATGAACGCGACGGCCTTGACGACGCGCTTGACGTTCGCCAGGTCACCGATCTCGGCCTTGACCGCGGCCAGGGCGTTCAGCGCGCACTGCTGGGCGCACTCGGCGGCCACCTCGGCGGTGACCTCGCCGCCGACCTTGCCGGTGGCGATCAGGGCGCCCTCACGCAGCGGCAGCTGGCCGGAGGTGTAGACCAGATTGCCGGTCCGGACCGCCGGGACGTACGCGGCGACCGGCTTGGCGACGTCGGGCAGCTTCAGCCCGAGCGCGGCGAGGTTCTCCTCGGGGTGGCTCATGACTCGGTGATCTCCCGCTTGAAGTAGGCGACCAGGTTCTCCGGGTTCAGCCCCGGGACGACCTGGACCAGCTCCCAGCCGTCCTGGCCGAAGTTGTCCAGGATCTCCTTGGTCGAGTGGACCAGCAGCGGCGCGGTGAAGTACTCGAACTTCTTCATGAAGGGGACTCTAACGGGCTCCCTGCCGGGCGTGCTGTGGGCCACGTCCTACGCTGGGGACCATGGCGAGGCTGCATGTGGTGACCGGCAAGGGCGGCACCGGGAAGACGACAGTGGCCGCCGCCATGGCTCTTTCCCTGGCCGACGAGGGCAAGCGGGTGCTGCTCGTCGAGGTCGAGGGGCGGCAGGGACTGGCCCAGCTGTTCGACGTACCGCCGCTTCCGTACGTCGAACGCCGGATCGCCGTCGGACCCGCGGGCGGAGAGGTCTACGCGCTCGCCGTGGACGCCGAGGCGGCGCTGCTGGAGTACCTCGACATGTACTACCACCTCGGCCGGGCCGGGAAGGCGCTCGACAAGGTCGGCGCGGTCGACTTCGTCACCACCATCGCGCCCGGGCTGCGCGACGTGCTGCTGACCGGCAAGGTCTACGAGGCGACCCGCCGCAAGGCGCACGGACGGCTCGCGTACGACGCGGTGGTGCTGGACGCGCCGCCGACCGGTCGGATCGGCCGGTTCCTGAACGTCAACCACGAGGTCGCCGGGCTGGCCAAGATGGGCCCGATCCGCAACCAGGCGGACGCGATCATGGGCATGCTGCGCTCCGACGTGACCCGGATCCACCTGGTCACGCTGCTGGAGGAGATGCCGGTCCAGGAGACCCTGGACGCGGTCGAGCAGCTCGAGGCGCTGGACCTGCGGATCGGCTCGATCGTGGTGAACATGGTCCGGCACAGCCCGCTGGACGACGAGCTGCTCGCGCTCGCGGTGAAGGAGAAGCTGCCGGCCGCCGAGCTGGCGCGCGGCCTGAAGGCGACCGGGATCTCGGCGAGCAAGCAGATGGTGAGCACGCTGGCCGCCGAGGCGCGGGACCACGCCGTACGGATCGGGCTGGAGCGGGAGAACCGCGACCGGATCGATGCCCTGGGCAAGCAAGTGACGGAGCTCGGGCTGGTGCCGGACGGGATCGACCACGGGGCCTTGTTCGACATGGCCGAGGAGCTGCGCGGATGACCGCCTTGGACCTGGATGCGCTGATCGACGATCCGAAGACGCGGATCATCGTGACTTGTGGCGCGGGTGGGGTCGGTAAGACGACCACTGCCGCGGCGCTCGGACTGCGGGCGGCCGAGCGGGGGCGGAAGGTCGTCGTACTGACGATCGACCCTGCGCGGCGGTTGGCGCAGTCGCTCGGGCTGACCGAGCTGGACAACACTCCGCGCGCGGTCAAGGACGTCGACGGCGCGAACGGCGGCAGCCTGGACGCGATGATGCTGGACATGAAGCGCACCTTCGACGAGGTGGTGCTGGCGCACGCGACGCCGGAGAAGGCCGAGCAGATCCTGGCCAACCCGTTCTACGTCGCGCTGTCGTCGTCGTTCGCGGGGACGCAGGAGTACATGGCGATGGAGAAGCTCGGCCAGCTGCACAAGCAGGCCGAGAGGACCGGCGAGTGGAACCTGATCGTCGTCGACACCCCACCGTCGCGCTCCGCGCTGGACTTCCTCGACGCGCCGGAGCGGCTGGCGTCGTTGCTGGAGGGACGGTTCCTGCGGCTGCTGCTCGCGCCGGCCCGCGGTCCGCTGCGGCTGATGTCGGCCGGGGTGAACCTGGCGATGTCGGTGATGAACAAGGTGCTCGGCGCGCAGGTGCTGACCGACGTCCAGACCTTCGCGGCCGCGTTCGACACGTTGTTCGGCGGGTTCCGGGAGCGGGCGGAGAAGACCGTCGCGCTGCTCCGGGAACCGCACACCGCGTTCCTGGTGGTCGCCGCGCCGCAGAACGACGCGCTGCGGGAGGCGTCGTACTTCACTGACCGGCTCCGCGAGGAGCGGATGCCGCTGGCGGGCGTCGTACTGAACCGCGTGACCACCACGCATGCCCCCGACCTGTCCGCCGAGCGCTCTCTAGCGGCCGCCGAGAAACTGGCCGAGGCCGGCAAGTCAGACCTGACCGCCGCCGTCCTCCTCCTGCACGCCGACCGCATGCAGCAGGTAGTAGGCGAAACCAAACGCGCCGACCGCTTCCGCCGAGGCCACCGCACCATCGCGACCGTAGACGTCCCCACCCTCCCCGACGACGTCCACGACCTCACCGGCCTCCGCACCATCGGAAACCTGCTGACCGCCTAGTACGCCCCGATCCCACGAGCACCACCAAGGTTTTGGGGCCGCCCGCTCTGGACTGAGGAGGGAGGGAGCGCAGCGACCGACCGACGAGGGAAGAGCGGGCGAAAAAGCCCCAAAACCCGCGGCGACGAAGTCGACGCCAAAAGCACAGCGTTCACCCTCGGCGAACGGAGAACCTCCCGGGAATGACCAGGTCACCCCCACCGTTGAGCCTGTCAGACTCAATCTTCAAGTGAGGGTGTGACAGCGTGACTGAGACGTTGAATCTTCCTGTTCTGCCGTTGGACGACGTCGTGGTCCTGCCTGGAATGGTCGTGCCGGTGCGGCTGGCCGACACCGAGGCCCGGGCTGCGATCGACGCGGCGCAGGCGTCCGGACAGGACAAGGTGCTGCTGGTGCCGCGCCTGGACGGCAAATATGCGAAGGCCGGGACGCTCGGCGAGATCGAGCAGATCGGCCGGCTGCCGGGCGGAGCCCAGGCGGCCGTGATCCGGGGTACCGCCCGGGTCCTGATCGGCGCCGGGACCACCGGTCCGGGTGCTGCCCTGTGGGTCGGCGCCACGGTGCTGAACGAGATCACCGACGCGCAGTCGGCTGAGCTCTCCCGCGAGTACAAGACCCTGGTCACGAGCGTGCTGGAACGGCGCGGTGCGTACCAGGTGATCGACTCGGTGAAGCAGGTGAACGCTCCGGCCGAGCTGGCCGACCTGGCCGGCTACGCGTCGTACCTGAACGACGCCCAGAAGCTGGAGCTGCTGGAGAACGCGAACGTCACCGAGCGGCTGACCAAGCTGATCGGTTGGGTGAAGGACCACCTGGCCGAGCTCGAGGTGTCGGAGTCGATCCAGAAGGACGTCCAGGAGGGGATGGAGAAGCAGCAGCGCGAGTTCCTGCTGCGCCAGCAGCTCGCGGCCGTCCGGAAGGAACTGGCCGAGCTGGACGGCAAGGCCGAGTCCGAGGAGGAGGACTACCGGGCCCGCGTCGAGGCGGCCGACCTGCCGGAGCACGTCCGCAAGGCCGCGCTGACCGAGGTCGACAAGCTGGAGCGGACCGCGGAGCAGTCCCCCGAGGTCGGCTGGATCCGGACCTGGCTGGACACCGTGCTCGAGCTGCCCTGGAACGAGCGGACCGAGGACGGCTACGACATCCGTGAGGCCAGGGCGATCCTGGACGCGGACCACGCCGGCCTGGACGACGTGAAGGAGCGCATCACCGAGTACCTGGCCGTACGGCGTCGCCGCGCGGACCGTGGTCTCGGAGTGGTCGGTGGACGCCGCAGTGGCGCCGTACTGGCTCTGGTCGGTCCTCCTGGTGTGGGTAAGACCTCACTGGGCGAGTCGGTGGCCCGTGCGATGGGCCGCAAGTTCGTCCGGGTGGCACTGGGTGGCGTCCGGGACGAGGCCGAGATCCGTGGTCACCGGCGTACGTACGTCGGTGCGCTGCCGGGCCGGATCGTCCGGGCGATCACCGAGGCGGGTTCGATGAACCCGGTGGTGCTGCTGGACGAGATCGACAAGGTGGGCGCGGACTACCGGGGCGACCCGACCGCGGCTCTGCTGGAGGTCCTTGACCCCGCGCAGAACCACACCTTCCGGGATCACTACCTGGAGGTCGAGCTGGACCTGTCCGACGTGGTGTTCCTGGCCACGGCGAACGTGCTCGACTCGATCCCGGCTCCGCTGCTGGACCGGATGGAGCTGGTGCAGCTGGACGGGTACACCGAGGAGGAGAAGGTCGTGATCGCTCGCGACCACCTGCTCCCGCGGCAGCTCGAGCGGGCCGGGCTCACGACCGAGGAGGTCAGTGTCGAGGAGTCGGCGCTGCGCCTGCTGGCCGGCGAGTACACCCGCGAGGCCGGCGTACGGCAGCTGGAGCGGTCGATCTCCCGCGTACTGCGGAAGGTGACGGCCAAGCTGGCGCTCGGTGAGGACCTCGGTGGGTCGGTGACGGTCGCCGCGGACAACCTGAAGACCTACCTGGGGTCGCCCAAGTTCACGCCGGAGTCGGCGGAGCGGACGGCGCTGCCGGGAGTGGCGACAGGCCTGGCGGTGACAGGTGCCGGTGGTGACGTGCTCTTCATCGAGGCGTCGCTGGCGGACAAGGAGACCGGCCCGACCGGTGTCACGCTGACCGGTCAGCTGGGTGACGTGATGAAGGAGTCGGCGCAGATCGCGCTGTCCTACCTGCGCTCGCACGGAGCGGAGCTGGGACTGCCGGTCGGTGACCTGGCCGAGCGGAACACGCACATCCACGTACCGGCCGGAGCGGTCCCGAAGGACGGGCCGTCGGCGGGTGTCACGATGACGACCGCGCTGGCGTCGCTGCTGTCCGGACGGCCGGTCCGTTCGGAGGTCGCGATGACCGGTGAGGTGTCGCTGACCGGCCGGGTGCTTCCGATCGGTGGCGTGAAGCAGAAGCTGCTCGCCGCCCACCGGGCCGGGCTGACCACGATCCTGATCCCGAAGCGCAACGAGCCGGACCTGGAGGACGTCCCCGCGTCCGTCCTGGCGGAGCTGACCGTTCACCCGGTGAGCGACGTCCGCGAGGTCCTGGAGCTGGCTCTGGTGCCCGCACAGGTCGACGCCCGGCAGTACGCCGCGTGACCTGAGCAGAAGCCCCTGGCGGCCGACCCACCTGTCCCGGTGGGTCGGCCGTCGTTCTTTCGGATGATTTTTCCGGGCGGCTGTCCGGCCGGACGCCGTACCCGATGCTGTGCGTGCGCTCGGGACGCTCGAAAGCCTTGTCCGGTTGACGTGACGTACATCACTTGCCCGACTACGGCGTGCCTCGGCGATCCCGTAGGCTCTGACGCATGCGCGTCAGGGAGAAGGGCGACCGCGGCGTCGTCCAGTCGGTGGTTCTGTTCCTCGGGGTGAGCGTCCTGTCCGGCGCGCTCGCCGCCGGTCTCGCGATCCCGTTCGCGGGCCTCGCCGGTTTCACGACCGAGAAGACCCACGAGACTTTGCAGGACCTGCCCCAGGAGCTGAAGACCGCTCCACTGGCGGTGAAGAGCAAGATCGTCGCCAGTGACGGGTCACTGATCGCGAACCTGTTCGAGCAGAACCGGATCCCGGTCGGCCTGGCCCAGGTCAACCCGATCATGCGCAAGGCGATCGTCGCCATCGAGGACGACCGGTACTACGAGCACGGCGCCCTCGACGCGAAGGGCACGCTGCGCGCCATGCTGCGCAACCAGTCCGAAGGTTCGGTGCAGCAGGGTGGGTCCAGCATCACGCAGCAGTACGTGAAGCTGAGCCTGGTCGCCAAGGCGAAGACTCCGGAGGAGTACCAGCAGGCGACCGCCTCGACGTACCAACGCAAGATCGCCGAACTGCGGTACGCGGTCGCGGTGGAGAAGGAGTTCTCCAAGGACGAGATCCTGGAGAAGTACCTGAACCTGGCGAACTTCGGTGACGGCGCGTACGGCGTCGAGGCCGCCGCCCGGCACTACTTCTCCACCACCGCTGCGAAGCTGACACTGGCACAGGCCTCGATGCTGGCCGGTCTGGTCAAGAACCCGACCGGGTACGACCCGACCAACAGCGCATCCGCCGCCAAGAACCGCCGCGACGTCGTCCTGCGCCGGATGCAGGAACTGAACGTCATCACCGCCAAGCAGGCCACCGACGCGATCCGGACCCCGGTCTACGACCCGAAGAAGGTCCAGAAGGTCCCGAACGGCTGCGCCTCCTCGAAGTACCCGTTCTACTGCGAGTACGTCGTCTCCAAGCTGCTCGAGAACCCCGCCTTCGGCAAGACCAAGAAGGAGGCGGACCACTACATCAAGACCGCCGGCATCACCGTGAAGACCTCGCTGGACCCGAAGATGCAGCGCGCTGCCGAAGCATCGATGAAGGAGCACACCCGCGCCACCGACCAGGCGACCGCGGCGATCACGATGGTGGAGCCCGGGACCGGTCTGGTGAAGGCGATGGCGCAGAGCCGGCCGTACGGTTCGGACAAGAAGAAGGGCGAGGTCGCCTACAACTACAACGTCGAGAAGTCCTACGCCGGCGGCTACGGCGGCTTCCAGAACGGCTCGACGATGAAGGCCTTCACGATCGCCGCGGCGATCCAGAAGGGCTTCCCGCTCAACCACCGGATCAACTCGCCGAAGCAAATCAACCTCAGCAACGTGAAGTGGCCGACCTGCACCGGTTTCACGTCTCCCGGTGACGACTACACCCCGAGCAACTCGACCGCGGCCAGCGGCGACCTGACGATGATCGACGCCGCCCGCGCTTCGACCAACACCTACTTCCTGCAGCTGTCCGAGCAGGTCGGCCTGTGCAACGTCGGCAAGGTGGCGGCGGCCCTGGGCATGTACGACGCGCAGCAGGACGTCCCACTCGAGCAGGTCGTCTCGATGACACTCGGCGTCGGGTACGTGACCCCGCTGATGCTGTCGAACGCGTACGCCACCTTTGCCGCGCGCGGCAAGTACTGCACCCCGCAGGTGATCACCTCGGTGACCAGCCTCGCAGGCAAGCCGATCAAGACCCCAGGCACGAGCTGCAAGCAGGCGCTGGAGCCCGCCGTGGCCGACGGTGTGAACCGGGTGCTGCACGAGGTGATGGAGCCGGGCGGCACCGGCGGCCAGCTGAAGTTCGGTTCCAGCGACCTGGCCGGCAAGACCGGAACGATCCAGGCCAACAAGGCCGTGTGGTTCGCGGGCTACTCGAACCGGGTCGCCGCCGCCGCGGTCGTCGCCGACACGAACCTGCCGTACACGAACCTGATCGGGCAGACCCTCGACGGCCGGAAGATGTACGACGCTTCCGGTTCCGGCACGGCCGGTCCGGTCTGGGAGAGCGCGATGCGGGGGGCGCTGGCCGGACTTCCCGAGACACACTTCACCGCACCGAACGACAAGACTGTCCGCGGCGACGTGAAGAACCTGCCGTTCGTCACCGGCATGTCTCCCCAGGACGCGACCAACAAGCTCCAGGGCGAGGGTTTCAAGGTCAACGTGGCCTCCGGCCAGGTCGACTCCGCCGAGACCGCCGGCACGGTCGCCTGGACCAGCCCCCGCCAGCGCGACGGCGCACCCGAGGGATCGTTGATCACCCTCTACCTCTCCAACGGCAGCAAGGGCCAGAAGCCGCCGCCACCGCCGAACAGCCCGAACCCGCCCAATCCGCCCAACACCGGCAAACCGGGAGGCGGCATCCCGCAGTGCCCGCCGTGGCACCCGCAGTTCCCGAACTGCCCGCAGCGCTGAGCTGAACGACCAGAGGGCCTCCCCGGACAGGGGAGGCCCTCTGGTCGTTGCAGGTAGGTGCAGAAGCGTTGCCCGCGGTGACAGCGAGCCGTCAGGATCAGCCCGACCGTCGTGAGGACTGGGGGGCTTGGCTGTGGATGCTCAGGTATTGAATGCTCAGGTCTGGCTGAACACCACGTACGGCGGGGTGGCCGGCTGGGTGCCGTTGGAGGAGACCGGGCTGACCGGCTGGTCGACCATGTACGGGCTGCGGCGCGGGTTGCAGTCCGAGCTCGGGATCTCGCCGGTGACGTCGGGCTTCGGCCCGGCCACGACGGCGGCGTACGTCGCGCAGATCGGGCGGATCGACGGCAGCACCACGAAGGTGAACGTGCTGAAGCTGCTCAGCGCGGCCCTGTGGTGCAAGGGGTACTCGGGCCTGTGGGACGGCGCCGCGGTCAACTTCGCGAACCTGAGCGGCTCGGTCGGCAGCGTGCGCGAGGACCTCGGGCTGGGCTCGGCGAACCCGTCGGTCGACGTGAAGCTGATGGCCTCGCTGCTGACGATGGACGCCTACACCAAGCTCAGCGGCGGTACGACGCCGGTCCGCGACGTCCAGCGCTGGCTGAACGCGACGTACCTGAGCCGCCGCGACTTCGCCCTGGTGCCGTGCGACGGGATCTACTCGCGCGCGGTGCAGACCGCGATGACGTACGGGCTGCAGTACGAGCTCGGGATGGCCGACGGGACCGCGAACGGCAACTTCGGGCCGGGCACCCGGGAAGGGATCCGGACCCAGGCCACCGTGGCGGAAGGCTCGACCGACGGCGCGAAGCGGTTCGTCCGGCTGTACCAGGCAGTGCTGACCTTCAACCGGTACGACGCCCCGTTCAGCGGCAGCTTCGACGGCCGGACCGCGCAGCTCACCCGTGATTTCCAGGGTTTCATGGAGCTTCCGGTCACCGGCGGCGGCAACTACGGCACGTGGTGCGCGCTGCTGGTCTCCAACGGCGACACCACGATCGCCACCAAGGGCTTCGACACCAACAAGCAGCTCACGCTCGCGCAGGCCCAGGGCGCTGTCGCGGCCGGCTACACGCACGTCGGCCGCTACACGGTCGGCGCGAACAAGTTCATCACCGCCCCGGAGCTGGACGCACTGAAGTCGGTCGGGCTGAAGCTGTTCCCGATCCACCAGCGTTTCAACGACTCCGCGGCCGAGATGACCAAGGCGAACGGCCGCGTGCACGGCATCGAGGCGGTCGAGCGCTGCCGCGTGCTGGGCATCCCGGCGCAGAGCGTCGTGTACTTCTCCGTCGACTTCGACGCGATCGGCGAAGTGATCGACGGTCCGGTCGCGGACTACTTCCAGGGCGTCAACGACTCGATGGACCAGACCGTCAACGGCCGGTACAAGATCGGTGTGTACGGGACCCGCAACGTCTGCGCGACCATGCTCGACAAGGAGCTGGCCGTCGCCGCCTTCGTGGCCGGTATGTCGACCGGCTTCTCCGGCAACATGGGCTTCCCGATGCCGCAGGGCTGGCACTACAACCAGATCGTCGAGATCGCCTCCGGCGCGTACCCCGGTGCGCCGGCCATCGACAAGGACGTCGTCTCCTCGCACGCGACCCCGGTCGACCTCAACGAGGTCACCACCCCACCGACCGAGCGGGACGGCTCGACCTCCGGCACCGGCTTCGACGCCTTCTTCGAGTGGCTCGTCCGCGCCGAGGTCGCCTGCGAGCGGGCGCTGGTGGCTCCGGCGGTGCCGCTGTCGCAATACGCGTCGATGATTCCGACGTTCGTCATGCACTACCTGCAGAAGCCGGCGTACTGGGGCGGGCTGGGGTGGCCGCAGTACACACCGATCAGCACCGACACGCTGACCAGCCTGGCCCGCGCGTACGCCGAGGAGGAGCTCGAGAAGCTGACTCCGAGCAGGCCCGACTCGAAGCGGGACATCGCGCACTTCGCGGCGACCGTCCGCGGCTACGAGCACTGGGGACTGCCGGGGAGCCAGAACGACTACGGCCTCGGCGACCTGGGCGGCTGGGCGCTGGACCTGCTGCAGCTGTGGGGCTCCTACCTGAAGGCGAAGGAGGAGAACCCCGCTGTCGACCTGACGGCGTACCTGCGCGCCAGGCTCGGTGTCGTCGGGGCCGACGGCGGGTTCGACTGGGACGACGTCGTCGCGGACGCGGACGCCTACCTGGTCTGGCGTGCCAAGTTCGAGAACCAGACGACGCTGTCGGGTGCGGCGCGCGGGCTGCTCAAGCTCACCGGCAAGCAACGGGTTGCCAAGTTCTACACCGACCGGTTCGGTGGGTCGGCGGACAACGTCGCCCGTGCCTTCGCGAGCCTGGTCGACAACGGCAGCTTCGACCTTCCGCCAGGTGTCGTGCTGGAGGAGTTCGCGGACGCGGAGCGCCTGCCGTCGCCGGACGAAGCCAGGACCTGTGCGCTCGTCTACACGCAGCTGATGCAGACTCAGGGCTGACCGATGACCCTTCTGCCCGGCCGGGAGGCACTGGCGATGACTGCCGAGCGTACGGACGACCGTGTGGTCCTTCGCCGGGACCGGGCCGAGATCGGCGGTCTGGTGCTCGCGGGGGTCGGCAGTGTGCCGTTGCTGCTGGTGATGGTGGTCCTGGGTCAGCAGCTCGCGCAGGTCGATCCGAGTCAGGGCAGTGCGGGAATCACCAGGGACGGCAACCCGCTCGGAGCGGGGACGGCGGTGGCGGTGCTGATCGCCGCGGTCGTCGCCCTGCTGTACGCCGGGCTGCCGCGCCCAGGGCGGCTGCGGTCGGCCCGGGGCACCGCTCGGGCCGCTGTCGCTCAAGGCGTCGGGGGCGTGGTGGTCGGGGGCGAGTCGCTCCTGGTCAACTCGATCCACTTCTACTTCACCGGGCCCGACGACGGCTGCACCTACTCCGGGTGCTGGCCGCTCTACCACCAGACCGCGGCGCTGGCCGCTCCCGGGATCCTCACCGGGCTGTCCATGCTCGTGATGGCGCTGCTCTGGCGCAGAACGCCCTGGTGGGTGCGGGCGTCGGTGCCGTTGGTGGTGCTGCTGGTGACGCTGGGCGTCCAGTACGCCGTGTGGGACTCGTACCTGATTCCGATCTTCGAAGGGGTGCCGCGATGACGATGCGACGACGGACCGTGCTGCAGGGCGCGTTGGCCGGATCGGTGGTGGCCGGAACTTCGGTTGCTGGGGGCAACCAAGCGGAGGCGGCCGGGACGGCGGGGATCACGCCGGTGGGTCCGGGTGACGCGCGCGTGGTGCACGGACCGGACGGCGGCGCCGTACAGGTACCTGCCGACCTCGGGGTCGAGCTCACCGTCGGCAGCACCGGAGCGCAGGCCGGGGCACTCGTCAGCCTGTCGTACGACGAACGCCTGTACGCCGCAGCGGCCAGACCGGTGCTGGTACAGGGGAAGCAGGTCGTCCCGGTGCAGGCGACGCAGGTGTCGACCGGCGTCGCGCACGGGCAGCGGCTCGAGCTGCGGCTGCCGCAACTGGCTCCGGGCACCTACACCGTGCACGCGGGTGGCGTGGCGCCGGCGCGGTACCCGGCGGACCTCGTCGCTGCCCCGGTGGCGACCGAGGTGAAGGTGACATCGGGTGCGGTGACCGCTCGGGTGCTGAGCCGTCCGGTGGCCGAGCAAGGGCTGCCGTGGGGTGTCGTGCTCGGTGCGGGCTGGACGAAGGCAGCCTGGGGCGACGGCTACTACGTCTGGCGTCCAGGACTGGTGGCGCTGCACTCCGTGGGGCCGGGCGTCGTACCGGCGGGGTCTCGCATCCGGGTCACGCTGGACCGGCAGGTGTTCGAGTCCGTCCAGGTGACGAAGGTGCTGGGCGGCAACGGCGAGCGGATCGGTGGTGTGGCTCGCCGGAGCACACTGGCCGGCCGACCGGCGGCCACCTGGACGCTGCACGCGCCGCTGGCGGCCGGGGCCAGGATCACGCTGTCCTTCGCCGCGGAGTCGCGCTCGCTGCGGTCTGCCTTGGAGTACGTCGAACCGTCGCTGGTGGAGTTCGTCGGGCCGAAGCAGTCCAAGACGCCGCAGCGGCTCACCGGGCAGGAGAGCCAGACCCGGGCGGACGACGTCTACTCAGCCGCCACCCGGGCCCTGCACACGCCTGCCTAAGCGCCGAGCTGGCGCTTGACCTCGGAGGAGACCGCTCCCCCGTCGGCCTTGCCCTTGACCTTGGGCTGCAGCGCGCCCATCACCTTGCCGATGCCGCGCGGGCCCAGCTCGGCGGCGCCGGTGGCGGCGATGGTCTCGGTGACCAGGGCGGCGATCTCCTCGGCGGTGAGCTGCTCGGGCAGGTACTCGGCGAGGATGTCCGCCTCGGCCTGCTCCTTGTCGGCCAGCTCGGCGCGGCCGGCGTCGCGGTAGGCGATGACGGACTCGCGGCGCTTCTTGGCCTCGGCGGTCAGCACGTCGAGCACCTCGGCGTCGGACAGCTCCCTGGCCTCCTTGCCGGCCACCTCGGCCTTCGTCACGGCCGTCAGCGCCATCCGCAGGGTGGACTTGCGGATGTCGTCGCGGGCCTTGAGGGCCGCGGTCATGTCGTCGTGCAGGCGTTGCTTCAGCTCGGAGTTGGACATAGGGGAGATTGTGGCAGGCTGGAACCATGAGTCTCCGGGGGCTGGCCACAACGACGCTCAAGACCGCGGGCGTGATCGGCGCGGTGGGCGCCGCCTGCGTCGGGTACGCGGCGGCGATCGAGGTGCGCTGGTTCACGCTGCGCCGGTTCACCGTGCCGGTGCTGCCGCCGGGCGCGGACCCGCTGAAGGTGCTGCACCTGTCCGACCTGCACCTGATGCCGACCCAGGAGAAGAAGATCCGCTGGGTCAACGACCTGGCCCGGCTGAAGCCCGACCTGGTCGTCACCACCGGTGACAACATCTCCTCGCCGGAGTCCGTGCTGCCGCTGCTGCGCGCGTACGGCGCGCTGCTGGACCTGCCCGGCGTGTTCGTCTTCGGCTCCAACGACTACTGGAAGCCGCACTTCAAGAACCCGGCGAACTACTTGCTCCCGGCCACCAAGCAACGGCACAAGCCGCACGGCCCGGACCTGCCGGTCGAGGAGATGCGCGACGCATTCACCGAGGCCGGCTGGGCCGACCTGAACAACCTCAGGACCAGCCTCAAGGTCAACGGCCTGCGGCTGGACTTCGCCGGCACCGACGACCCGCACATCAAGCGCGACCGGTACGCCGCGGTGGCCGGCGAGGTCGACCCGGCGGCCGATCTGTCGATCGGCGTCACCCACGCGCCGTACCAGCGGGTGCTGAACGCGTTCGTCGGCGACGGGTACCCGTTGATCCTGGCCGGGCACACACACGGCGGGCAGCTCGCGGTGCCGCTGTACGGCGCCCTGGTGACCAACTGCGACCTCGACGCGTCCCGGGTCAAAGGCCTGAGCACGTGGGGGTCCGAGGGGCGTCAGGCGGCCCTGCACGTGTCGGCCGGACTGGGCACTTCGCCGTACGCGCCGGTGCGGTTCGCGTGCCGCCCGGAGGCGACTTTGCTCACCTTGGTGCCCCGGATTCATGCCGGTGATTAACCCGATTTCGTCCCAGCCCACAGCGCATGTAAGCTGACTCCGGCTTCGGGCTGTGGCGCAGTTTGGTAGCGCGCGTCGTTCGGGACGACGAGGTCGCAGGTTCAAATCCTGTCAGCCCGACAGAAGAGGGCGGTGACTCGAAAGAGTCGCCGCCCTCAGTCATTTCCGGGGGTTCTACGCTGGGCAGGTGAGCGCGCTGCAGCGGGTGGACCTGGGTGAGGTCGAGTACGAGGTCGGTGCCTTGGACATGAGGTCCTGGGTCGAAGAGCGGACCGACGGGACGGCCGGGGACCGGCTGTTCCTGCTGAGCCATCCGCCGGTGATCACGTACGGGGCGCGGACGTCGCCGGCCGACCTCCCGGCCGAGACGGCGGGGATCCCGGCGGTCGCGGTCGACCGCGGCGGCTTCGCGACGTACCACGGCCCCGGGCAACTGGTCGGGTACCTGGTCATCGACCTCGAGCAGCGCGGCGCGGTCGACATCGTCCGCTGGGTCGAGAACGGGCTGATCGCGGCACTCGGCGAGCTCGGCTTCCCGCTGGTACGCCGGGAGACGCCACGCGGCCAGAGCAGCCTGGTCGGGGTCTGGACGCAGGACCACCGCAAGCTCTGCTCGATCGGGATGCGGATCCGGCGCGGGGTCACCAGCCACGGGTTCTCGATCAACGTCGACCCGGCGATGAACGTGTTTCACACGTTCACGACCTGCGGCCTGCACGACGTCACGATGGTCTCCCTGGCCGAGCTCGCGGCCGAGCGGGGCCGCCCGGTGCCCACCGACGCCGAGGTCCGCGACGCGGTGGCAGCCGCCCTCGGAGCGGCGTGACCCAGTAGCCTGCGGCCATGGACGCGGACGAGGACGAGGACGAGGTGACCACTCATCGTTTTGCTGCTCCTCCGCTGCCGCCACTCCTGATCCTTGCCATGGTCGGCGTGCTGGCCGGGTTCGCCACGATCGGGATGGTGTGGCTGAGCGAGCGCGGGTGCGAACGGTTCCGCGACACGTCCAACTGCGGCGCCTGGGGATTCCCGTTGCTCGTGCTGACCGTCGTGGTCACGATCGTGCTCGGTGCGCTCGTGCTGAGCCGGCTCGCGATGCCGCACCCGCGGCTGGTCGCGTTCCTCGGCGTCGGCTTCATGCTGCTCGTCGTCCTGGCCTTCCTCGCCGACCACCTGTTCACCACCTGGACCCTGCTCGTCGTCCCGGTGCTGACAGCGATTACCTTCCTGCTCGCCCACCTGATCGCCGGACTGCTGGAGCGCGCCGATGCCTGATCTGCCCCGCTACAAGGCCCACCGCACCACGACCCCACCGCCGATCGACGGCACGCTGACCCACCCGGCCTGGGCGGAGGCGGCCTGGACCAGCGACTTCGTCGACATCCGCGGCGACCGGCCGGCGCCGCCGTACCGGACACAGGCCAAGGTGCTGTACGACGACGAGTACCTGTACCTCGGCGCCCGGCTGGAGGAGCCGCACGTCTGGTCGACGATGACCGAGCAGAACACGTTCCTGTACGAGGAGAACAACTTCGAGCTGTTCCTCGACCCGGACGGCGACCGGGAGAACTACTACGAGTTCGAGATCAACCCGCTCGGCACGATCTGGGAGCTCACCCTGCCCAAGTCGTACGCCGACGGCGGCGTCGCGATCGACCCGACCAACCTGCCCGGCCTGCGGACCGCGATCCACGTCGACGGCACGCTGAACGACCCGAGCGACTCCGACGTCGGCTGGAGCGTCGAGGCGGCCTTCCCGTGGGCCGAGCTGGCGCAGCACACCCAGACCTCGATGCCGCCGAAGCCCGGCGACGCGTGGCGGATGAACCTGATGCGGGTCGAGTGGTCGCACGACGTCGTGGACGGCGCGTACCGCAAGGGCTCGCAGCAGGACTTCTGGGTCTGGTCGCCGCAGGGCGAGATCGACATGCACAAGCCGGAGCGCTGGGGCGTGCTGGAGTTCTGACAGGGTTTCCGACCCCCTGCCCCCGGCGGTGAACCCGCCGGGGTGACAATGAGTGATGTGGAGTTCCGGGGCGGCGGGTACGACGAGGATCTGTCGTACCTGATCGACCTGGTCGAGCACCCGGACCCGTTGCGCACAGCAACCAACTCGCCGCGGTCGGCGATCCGCTCCGCAGCCGAGGGCGACCAGGTCGTCGCCGCGATCGAGCGGGCCTGCGAGAGCGACCCGCGGATGGCGCTGCGGCTGGTGGCCGGGCTGTCGAGCTACTGGTGGTCACGCGGGCTGCAGGACGAGGCCTCGGCCGCTGCTGAGCGGGTGCTCGGCATGCTGGGGCGGACGGTGCCGCCTGGGCTCGAGGAGGAGTACCTGCTCACCGTGCTGCACGGAGCCTCGTCGGCCGAGCAGGAGCAGCTGGAGCTGGCGCAGCAGGTCGTCCTGGACGGTGTGGGGCCGTTCAAGTACCCGGTGACGGTGCTGCTGTGGTCGCTGGTCTTCGGGCCGTTCGAGTCCAGTACGACGGTTGCCGACGTACTGACTCGGCACGAACGAGACGGGGACGCGTGGACCCGGGCCGCTGTGGAGCTGATCAAGGGATATCCCGGGCTGGTCGACATCGGCGCGGCGGAGGCCGAGCAGTCGCTGCGGATCGCGCTGGCGCGCTTCCGGATGCTGGAGGACCGCTGGGCGATGTTCCTGGCGCTGACCGGGCTGCGGCAAATCACCGACGACCTTCTACCGGTCACCAGCGAGGCTGTGGCGCTGGCGGAGGAGCTGGGGCTGGAGGAGGAGGCTGGGCTCCTCCTGTGCGAGCGTGCTGACCTGCACCTGCGGGTGGGGGCGTTGGACGCCGCCCGAGCCGACTTCACCCGCGCGCTGACCCTCGCCGAGCACGCCGACTGCGCCGAGGCAACTGCCGCCGCCCAGATCGGCCTGGCCCGCACAGCCCGGTACGCCGGGAACCTGGTGGGCGCCCGCGAGCACCTGAGCGTCGTACTGGGGAGCTGCCCGGAAGAGCTGGTCGACGCCCGCGAGGAGGCAGCCCACGAGCTGCGCCTGCTGCACTCGGCCGAAGCGACGGCGTAGCCGAGCCGGCGGGGGCGCACCACCACTTCCCCCCTCACCACCACTTCCCCCCTCACCATCTCTTCCCCGCGCCGCAGGCGCGGGGCGGGCGGGAAACGAGTGCGGGCGGGCACATGTGCTGGGATCACACGGTGGTGTGTGGCCCCGTACTGCCTGTGGTTTCGCCCACAGCGCGGGGGGCTCGCCGGGAGGTCGGGCGGTAGTTAGAGTCGAGCTGATCGAGCCCTCGAACTGCAACGGAGCAGCCGGATGGACAAGACGTACGGGTCGCCGCAGGACGCGGTCGACGACATCGGCGACGGCGCGAGCCTGGCGGTCGGCGGGTTCGGGCTGTGCGGGAACCCGATGCAGCTGATCGACGCGATCCACGCCAAGGGGGTGAGCGGGCTCAGCGTCGTGTCGAACAACTGCGGCGTCGACGACTGGGGCCTCGGCATCCTGCTCGCCGACAAGCGGATCGCGAAGATGACCTCGTCGTACGTCGGGGAGAACAAGGAGTTCGCCCGGCAGTTCCTGTCCGGTGAGCTGGAGGTCGAGCTGACCCCGCAGGGCACGCTGGCCGAGAAGCTGCGGGCCGGCGGCTGTGGGATCGCCGCGTTCTTCACCCTCGCCGGGGTCGGCACCCAGGTCGCCGACGGCGGGCTGCCGCAGAAGTACAACACCGACGGCTCGGTCGCGAAGGCCTCGGAGCCGAAGGAGACCCGCGAGATCGGCGGTACGACGTACGTGCTGGAGGAGTCGATCACCACCGACTTCGGGCTCGTGCACGCGCTCAAGGGCGACACCCACGGCAACCTGGTCTTCGACCGGAGCGCCCGCAACTTCAACCCGCTGGCCGCGATGGCCGGCCGGATCACGATCGCGCAGGTCGAGGAGCTGGTCCAGCCGGGTGAGCTGGACCCCGACGAGATCCACCTGCCCGGCGTCTACGTCCAGCGAGTGGTTGCCGTCGGCAAGGACATCGAGAAGCGGATCGAGAAGCGCACCGTACAGCCGCGAGCGTCGTACGAGGCTCAGCGCGAGAAGCTGGAGGCCTGAGATGCCACTCACCCGTGAGCAGATGGCCGCCCGGGCCGCCGCCGAGCTGGAGGACGGCTCGTACGTCAACCTCGGCATCGGCCTGCCGACGATGGTCCCGAACTACATCCCCGACGGCGTCACCGTCGTGCTCCAGTCCGAGAACGGCATTCTCGGCGTCGGCCCGTACCCGGTCGAGGGCGACGAGGACCCGGACCTGATCAACGCCGGCAAGGAGACCGTCACGACGTTGCCAGGGGCATCGTTCTTCGACTCGTCGCTGTCGTTCGGGATGATCCGCGGCGGCGCGATCGACGCCGCGATCCTGGGCGCGATGCAGGTCTCGGCGACCGGCGACCTGGCGAACTGGATGATCCCCGGCAAGATGGTCAAGGGGATGGGCGGCGCGATGGACCTCGTGCACGGCGCGAAGAAGGTGATCGTGCTGATGGAGCACGTCGCCAAGGACGGGTCGCACAAGATCCTGGCCGAGTGCGACCTCCCTTACACGGGCCGGGGTGTGGTGAACCGGATCATCACCGACCTCGCCGTGCTGGACGTCACCGACGACGGGCTGCGGCTGGTCGAGCTCGCCGAAGGGGTCACCTTCGACGAGCTGCAGGACAAGACCGGCGCACCGATCAAGCAGTAGACCGGCGTACGCCGGTCAAGCGATGAACCGGACGTCCGGGTGCCGCGGCGAGTCGTGCCAGGTGCCCGGACGGCCGCGCAGGTGCTGGTCGAAGAACGCCGGGACGTAGACGTTGAGCGTGCGCAGGATCCGGGCCGGGTCGACCGTGCCGATGGTGTTGGCGACCAGCTCCGGCGGCACGGTGAAGTGGCGCTGGAACCACGGGATCAGCACCTGGTGGTCGATGAACGTGTAGTGCCGCCCGTTCGGCACGTTGAGGTCGCGCTTCCAGCCCGTCGAGCGGTCCCAGAACAGGCCCCAGGACGGATCGGTGCGGTGGGTCTGCGGACCGCCGTTCGGGCCGGTGCCGCCGGCACCGAGGAGCAGGAACGGGCGGTCGAGCCCGCGCGCGACGACCGGACAGTCGGCGGGGTCGTCGTAGCCGTAGCCGAGGGTTCCGTCGAGGTCGATGCCGGCCTTCACCCGGCGGTCGACCAGCATCACGTCGGCCGAGGTGATCCCGCCGGCCGAGTGGCCGTACGCGCCGATGCGGGTCAGGTCGAGGATCTCTCCTAGATCCTTGGGCAGCCGTCGCCTCTCGGCATCCGGGTTGCGCCCCTGCGCCAACTCCTTCAGGGCATCGAGCACGAACCGCACGTCGTCGATCCGCGTCGCCCGAGCCACCGGCGCGTAGGGCTCCGCCGGCAACGTCTGTACGGCGACCCGCCCGCCCGGGAACTCGACGGCCGCCGCTTCGTAGGTGTGATCGACCGTCACCACGACGTACCCACGACTCGCCAGCTCCGCGACCATGATCGAGGCCAGTCCGCGCGGGACGCCGAAGCCCGGCGAGAACAGCACGACGGGCCGCCGCCCCCAGCTCCGGCTGACCGGCGCTGACAGCCCGGCGGGAACGCGTGCACCAGCCCAGTCGACGGCTTCCGCCGGCTGCTCGAGCGCGATCGCGGCGCCCTCGGCGTACACCTGAGCAGTCAGCGGCGGCAGGTACGGCGCCCGCTCGGCGGCTCGGGCGGCCGGGTACCAGATGCTGATCATCAGCTCCCGCGCGCGGCCGGGGACGAACGGGTCGTCCCGGGCGTGGTCGACGAGATGAAGTTCGGTGGTGCCGACCGGGAACGGGCCGGTCGGCCGGGGAAAGCGCAGCCTCACGGGCCGCCCCGCTGAGCCGGCACCCGCGAGGGTCCGGGGCAGGGCGGCGACGGCGCTGCTCGCGCCGGAGACAGTCGATGCGATGGGAGCGAGGAGGGCGGCCGCGGTGCCGCCGACCAGAAGGCGTCTGGTGAGCATGGGCCGACCTTCCCGCGGCGGACCCTCGGCGCGCCTCCCCCGATCGTCGGCCGCTCCCCCTGCCGAAAGTCAGATCTGCTCGAAGTGGAACGCGCGGATGAAGCAGTCCCTCGGCTGGCCCACCGCGAACAGGACGCAGTCGATCACCGACTGCGCGGTCAACTCGGATCCACTGTCGCGCGGTCCGTCCTGGACGAAGTCGGGTGGGAAGAGCGAGAGGACGCGGATGCCTTCGGGGCGGAGACGTGCGGAGAGGATCTCGGCGTAGCCGGCCTGGGCGTGCTTGGCCGCGTAGAACGCCGGGTGGGCCGACGACCTGTGCTGCCCCGGCTCGCCCGCGGCGGAGATCAGGTTGACGATGTCCGCCGCTCCCGAGGCCCTCAGCAACGGCAGCAGCCGCTCGGTGAGCAGCACGATCCCGGTCGCGGCACCGCCGATCGTGTCCGCGACGTCGGCCGGCGAGGCGTCCCCCTCCAGGTAGCGCGCACCACTGTTGACCAGTACGTCGAGCCGCTCGATCTCCAGACCGGCGATCGACTCGGGCGACGACAGGTCGAGGACGACAGCCTCCGCCGATCCACCTGCCGCGCGAACGAGCGCGACGGTCTTCTCGGCCGCGGCCGCCGTACGGGCTGTTGCGACGACGTGCGCACCGGACGCCGCGAAGGCGAGCGCGAGCAGCCGCCCGGTGTCCCGGCCCGCGCCGGTGACGAGTACGTGTTTCATGCCGGACAGCAGATCACTTCAAGAGCTCTCGAGGTCAACTCTGGTTCAAGGTCCGGCTCGTGATCTTCTGCCGCTTGTCCCGCTCGGTGAGGATGGGCGTATGGACCTGGACGTGCTGGTGATCGGCGGTGTCGGCATCGACACGATCGTGCGCGTTCCCGGCCTGCCGTTGCCCGACCGGGAGACCCTTCACGTCCCGCCCGTCGAGTCGTACGTCGGCCACACCGGCCACGGCGTCGTGCTCGGCTGCGACCGCCTCGGGCTCCGGTCCGGCCTCGCCGACGTGATCGGCGACGACGCGGAGGGCCGGCGGATCCGCTCGGCGTACGAGGAGCTCGGGCTGCCGCTGGCGTTCGCCCTGCACCCGAGCGGCACGCGGCGCAGCGTCAACCTGGTGTCGCCCGACGGCAGCCGGGTCGCCCTGTACGACGGACGCCACCCCGCCGGGATGTGGGTGGACCCGGTGCTCTGGCGCGAGTGGACCGGCCACGCGCGGCACGTGCACATCTCGATCATGGACTTCGCACGCCGGGCGCTTCCCGACGTACTGGCGTCGGGCTGCACGGTGTCGACGGACCTGCACGACTGGGACGGCGACAACGACTACCACCGGGACTTCGCCCAGTGCGCCGACGTCGTGTTCGTCTCGACCAGCGCGCTGCCCGACAAGGTGGTCGACTGGATCTTCGCGAGCGGCCGCGCGCAGGTCGTGGTCGCGATGGCCGGCGCCGACGGCAGCTACCTGTGCGTCCGCGGTGAGGACCCGGTCCACCTGCCCGCGGTCGACCTCCCGGGGCGCCCGGTGGTCGACACCAACGGCGCGGGCGACGCCTACGTGGCCGCCTTCCTCACCACCTGGCTGGACGGTCGCTCGTACTACGAAGCCGCGACGGCGGGCACCGTCGCGGGCGCCTGGGCCTGTGGCTCTGCCGGGACCCACACCGACCTCATCACCGCCGAGCAGTTGATGCTGCTCACCCCTTAGCCGCGCGTCAGCGGCGGATGGAGAGTGGCCGCCGGGCCTCGCCGGAAGAGCTGGGCCGGGCGGCCGCCGTCGCGGGTCGTGGTCGCACCGAGCGGTAGGACGAAGCCTTCCGTCCGAGTGGCCTTGCGGTGGAAGTTGCGCGGGTCGAGCGGGACGCCCCAGACGGCTTCGTAGACGCCGCGGAGCTCGGAGACGGTGAACTCGTCGGCGCAGAAGGCGGTCGCGAGCGGGGAGTACTCGAGCTTGGCGCGGGCGCGTTCGACGGCGTCGGTGAGGATCCGGTGGTGGTCGAACGCGAGCCGGCCGGGGTCGTCGAGCACCTCCGCGACGGGGATCCAGGAGGCAGACGCCGCGTCCGACCCGGCGACCGGCGTCGGCAGGTCGGGGACGAGGGCGAGGTAGGCGACGCTGACCACGCGACCGCGGGGGTCACGGCCTGGTTCGCCGTACGTCGCGACCTGCTCGAGGTGGATGCGTGCCGGGCCCGGACCGGCGATGCGGTCCGAGCCGACGCCGGTCTCCTCCGCGAGCTCCCGGCGCGCGGCCTGCTCCAGGCCCTCGCCGGCGCGGACGAAGCCGCCGGGCAGGGCCCAGCGGCCGTGGTACGGCGGGATGCCGCGGCGGATCAGCAGCACCTCGAACGAACCGTGCTGGACGGTCAGGATCACCAGGTCGGTGGCCACACCCATCGGGTCGAAGTCCATGGAACCACCTTAATCGTCACCTTGACGAAAAGCGATCGGCGGCCTTATCGTCAAGATGACGACAAGAGAGGCCGGAGTGCCCGGCCGTGAGGAGACAGCGATGGCAGACATCACGCGGTTCCGCTTCATCAGCCACCTGCGGGCGAACCCGACCACCCACGTCCGCCACCTGCGGAACGGGAAGCCGGCGCACGACGGCGCCGGTCAGGCGTTCTGGTTCCGCGCGCTGAACTCGGCGCTGAGCGAGGTGCCGGTCGACGACCGCGAGCAGCCGTTGCTGTTCCACGGCCGGACGATCGACTTCCAGGACGTCGTGGTGCAGGCGACCGTGACGTACCGCGTGACCGACCCGGCGCTGGCCGCGACCCGGCTCGACTTCGGGATCGACCCGGACACCGGGCGGTGGCGGGCGACTCCGCTCGAGCAGCTCGGTGGGCTGCTGACAGAGCTCGCGCAGCAGACCGCGCTCGACCTGCTGGCGCGGATGACGCTGACGCAGGCGCTGTCCGAGGGGATGGCGTCGCTGCGGCTCGCGGTCAGCACCGGGCTGCGCGAGGACCAGCGGCTGACCGGGCTGGGGATCGGTGTCGAGGACGTGCGGGTGGTCGCCGTACGGGCTGAGAGCGATGTGGAGCGGGCGCTGCAGACTCCCACCCGGGAGATGGTGCAGCAGGCGGCCGACAAGGCGACGTACGAGCGCCGCGCGATGGCGGTCGAGCGGGAACGGTCGATCGCGGAGAACGAGCTGCAGAACCAGATCGAGCTCGCGCGGCGGGAGGAGCAGCTGGTCACCCAGAAGGGCCAGAACGAACGCCAGCGTGCGACGGAGGCCGCTGCTGCCGGACGGATCGAGACCGAGGCGGCTGCCAGTCGCAAGCGCGCCATGAGTCAGGCGGAGGCGGACGCCAAGCGCGTCATCGGTGCCGCCGAAGCCGCGGCCGAGAAGGCGCTGCTGGAGGCCTACACGGACATGAGCCAGGGCACGATCCTGGCCCTGGCGATCAAGCAGGGCGCACTGCCGGAGATCGGAACGCTGAACCTGACCCCCGACCTGATCACCCCGCTGCTGGCGAAGCTTGCCGGTGAACAGGCATGAGTCTTCCCCCACGGGCCGTGCTCGTGCACCGGGCGACCGAGCTCACCGAGCTGGTCGCCCGGCACGGGACCCGGCAGCAGGCCGGGTTCTTCCTGAAGAGCAGGGGGCGGGACCTGAGCGAGCTGGACGAGCGGCACGCGGCCCAGCAGGAAGCCCTCGCGGCGGTGTCGGCGGCAGTCCCGCTGGACTGGCGGCGAGCGGTCGCCGAGCGCGAGGACCTGAACCGGTTCGTGTTCGGGCCCGAGGACGTGGTGATCGCGGTCGGGCAGGACGGGCTGGTGGCGAACGTCGCCAAGTACCTCGACGGTCAGCCGGTGATCGGGATCAACCCCGAGCCGGCCCGCAACCCCGGCGTACTGGTTCCGCACCCGCCGGAAGCGATCGCCGACCTGCTGCACACGCGGCACCTGGAGGAACGCACGATGGTTGCCGCCGGCACCGATGACGGCCAGCGGCTGCTCGCGCTCAACGAGGTGTACGTCGGCCACCGGACCCACCAGTCCGCCCGCTACCGCCTCGCCTCGCCCGACGGCCTGGAGGAACGCCAGTCGTCGTCCGGCCTGCTGGTCGGCACCGGAACAGGATCCACGGGGTGGTGCCGCTCAGCCTGGCAGGAACGCCGCAGTCCGCTCCCCCTGCCCGGCCCGCTCGACCCGGCGCTGTGCTGGTTCGTCCGCGAAGCCTGGCCGTCCCCGGCGACCGGCACGTCCTGCACCGAGGGCCTGCTGACCGCCGCCAACCACCTGGTCGTCACCGCCGAAGCCGATCTCGTCGTCTTCGGCGACGGCATCGAGGCCGACTCCCTCACCATCACCTGGGGCCAGCGCCTCGACATCACGGTCGCCGAGACGCGGCTGCGCCTGGTCCGCTAGATCTCCTTCGCCGGCTGGACCAGGACCCGCGGCAGGTTGACGTTGCGCGGCCGGGAGACGATGAAGGCGAGCACCTCCGCGACGTCCTCGGCCTCGATCGCCGGTAACGCGGCAGCCAGTGCGGCGGCAGGCCCCTGGATCTCGGCCGGGAAGTTGTCGCCCAGCTCGGTGCCACCGGTCATGCCGGGTTCGAGGTTGGTGAAGCGGATGCCCTTGCCCGCCAGCTCGGCCCGCAGTGCCCTGGTCAGGTAGCTGACCGCCGACTTCGTCGCGCCGTACGTCGCCATGCCGTCCATGTACCTGTCAGCGGCCACCGACGACACGTTGACCAGGTCGGTGGTCCTCGACTCGGCTGAGCGCAGCAGGTCGGGCAGGAACGCGTGCACGGTGTTCAGCACGCCGTTCACGTTCACGTCGACCAACTGCTTCCACTCCGCCAGCGGAAAATCCCCGTACGGCGCCAGCTGCATCCGTCCGGCGTTGTTCACCAGGAGATCCACCTCGCCGAGCCGGTCCCGCACGGTCGCGGCGGCCTGAACCACCGACTCCTCGTCGGTGACATCGGCCGGTACGACGACCGCCGTACCGCCGGAGTCGAAGATGCGCGCGGCCAGCTCCTCCAGCCGGTCCTTCCGGCGGGCGATCAACGCGACGGCGGCGCCTTCGGAGGCGAGCCGGAGAGCGATGGCGGCGCCGATCCCGCTGGCGGCGCCGGTGATGACTGCGGTTCGATTGGTCATGCCTCCACCGTCGAGCGTGCCGCCGGGCCGGACCAGACCCGGATCGACCGTGGGTCTGGCAGTACCACCCAGTGGTTGAAGCGGTCGGAGATACTGGTCGGTGTGACGGTGCGTCCCCAGCTCGGTGAGTTCCTCCGCAGTCGGCGGTCCCGCGTCCGGCCGGTCGAGGTCGGGCTGCCGGACAGCCCCGACCGACGGGTCGCCGGCCTGCGCCGCGAGGAGGTCGCGCTGCTCGCGAACGTGAGTGTCGACTACTACGTCCGGCTCGAGCAGGACCGCGCGCCGAACCCGTCGGCCGCCGTACTGGACTCCCTGGCGACCGCGCTCCGGCTGACCGAGGCCGAGCGTGACCATCTCCGCTCCCTCGCGGGCCCGCCGCCGAAGCAGCGGCCGGAGCCGGTGGTCGTCCGGCCGACGGTGGTCGCGATGGTCACCGGGCTGACCGAGACGCCGGCCATCGTGCTCGACCGGCTGAGCAATGTCGTCGCCTGGAACAACGCGGCCTCCGCGCTGCTCACGGACTTCGGCGCCCTGACTTCCGCCGAGCGAAACCTGACCAGGCTCTACTTCCTCGACCCCGCCGCCCGGGAGCTCTACCTGGACTGGGACGCCGTCGCGAAGGACGTCGTCGGCCACCTCCGCCGGACCTCGTCCGAGTACGCCGACGACCCGGAGCTGGCCGAGCTCGTCGCCGAGCTCAGCTCCCGCTGCCCCGACTTCGCCGGCTGGTGGGACGCCCACGACGTCAGTGTCAGCGCCTACTGTCCCAAACGGCTCAACCACCCGTCCGTTGGTCCGCTCACCTTCAGCCTCGAGGTGCTGACCCTCCCCGGCGACAACGGCCAGCACCTGATGACCTACACACCGGCCGACGCGACCACCCGCTCCCGGCTGCGTTCGCTGATGGACGCTTACACCCGCGACAGGACCAGCGCGACGTTGTCCGCGTAGGCGGGCGCGAAGTATTTCCCGTGCTCCCCACGGATGGTGACCGCTCGGGTGAGATCCGTGCTGACAGCGGTGTCAGTTCCTGCATAAGGTGCGTTCACCACAACGGCCCTGTCGAGGGAGGGCCGGCGTGCTCCACCCACCGCCCACAGGGGAGAGAAACGCATGCGCAGATCTCGATCGAGCACGGCCTTCCGTACCGGAGTGGCCCTGCTCGCCACCGCGGCACTGGCGCCGATCGCGTCACTGTCCGCGAACGCCGGACCGCCGAGCAAGCCGTTCGTCCAGGGGACGCAGACGGTCGCGGCGTACGACTACGACAACGCGGTCCACGAGCGGATCCAGGTCGACGTCCCCGGCGTCGACACCGACGCGAACGGCGTCAAGGACCAGGTCACCGTCGACATCATCCGGCCCGGCGAGGCCGCCGAGGCCGGGATCGACATCCCGGTGATCATCCAGGCGTCGCCGTACTACGCGGGCGACCCGAAGAGCTACTTCGACGACGCCGGCACCCGGCAGGTGTACAGCAGCTGGCTGGACAACTACTTCGTCCCGCGCGGGTACGCCGTGGCCTTCGTCGACATGCCGGGCACGTTCCGCTCGACCGGCTGCAGCGACGTCGGCGCGGACTACGAGGTGCTCGGCACCAAGGCCGTGATCGACTGGCTGAACAACCGCGTCCCCGGCCACACCCCGGACGGCGCTCGCGCGAAGGCCGACTGGTCGACCGGCAAGGCCGGCATGATCGGCGTCTCCTGGAACGGAACGATCGCGAACTCGGTCGCCAGCACCGGCGTGCGCGGCCTGGAGACCATCGTCCCGATCGCCGCGATCTCGTCGTGGTACGACTACACCCGCGGCTTCGGCGTACCGTTCTACGACGAGTACATGGGCTTCCTGCACGACTACGTGAGCAACGACGCGTCCCCGCGCTGCGAAGAGCTCACCACCGAGATCGAGCAGGACTCCGACACCCGCACCGGCTCGTACGGCAAGTTCTGGGACCCGCGGAACTACCGGCTCGACGCGAGCAAGGTGAAGGCCAGCGTGTACGTCGTGCACGGGCTCGGCGACGAGAACGTCAAGACCCGGCACTTCGGCGAGTGGTGGGACGAGCTGGCCAAGCGCAACGTGCCGCGCAAGATCTTCCTGCACCAGGGCGTGCACCTGGACGGCTTCAGCTTCCGCGACGAGTGGGTCGACAAGCTGCACCCGTGGTTCGACTACTGGCTGCAGGGCCTGAAGAACGACGTGATGAAGACCCCGCAGGCGACCGTGCAGCGTGAGGACGGTTCGTTCGTCGACGAGCCGCGCTGGCCGGCCACCGGCGTCAAGAACACGAAGCTGAACCTGAGCAAGCCGCTGAACGCCAAGACCGGCGGCCTGTCGATCGCGGCGGCCTCGTCGGACCCGATCAGCTTCACCGGGACCAGCCAGGAGTCGGCCGACACCGTCGTACTGGACCCGACCGCGCAGCGCACCGACCGGGCGGTGTTCCTCAGCAACGACCTGGAGCAGTCGGTCCGGATGTCCGGCACCGGCAAGGTGACGGTCCGGGTCAAGGTCAACAAGGTTGCCGCAGGCCTCAAGGCACGCCTGGTCGACTACGGTACGGCGAGCCGCTATCGCGACGTCACCAACGTGCCGAACACCAGCGTCTGCTGGGGTGACGGCAACACCCTCGACACCGGCTGCTACGCCAAGACCCAGATCAACACGGCGGTCTCCGACGCGTCGGTCGCGGTCCGCACGCTGGCCGACATCGGGCACTACAGGTCGCTGAACCGCAAGGAGTCCCTGCAGTCCGGCAAGTGGTACGACCTGAGCTTCGAGCTGAACGCCGACGACGTCGTCTTCAGCGCCGGCCACCGGCTCGGCCTGGTGCTCACCGTCGAGCCCGACAACCCGTCGGTGCCGTTCAACGGTGCGACCGTCACGCTCGACCCGGCCAAGTCGTCCCTGACCCTCCCGCTGACCAACGCCACCGACCTCGCGACCGCGGAGACCCCGCAGTCCCGGATCGCGGCGAACTCCCTGGCCCAGCCGGAGCCCTCGAAGGACCCGGTCGAGCTGATGCGTCAGTTCGTCGAAGCCAGCCGCTGATCGTCGGAGGCCCCGACCTAGTCGGGGCCTCCTTCAGCGCGCGGTCCGTCGTACGACGACAAAGCTGACGGCGCCGCACGCGGCCGTCACCAGCCCCAGCCAGAAGACCTTCGCGCCCCACCACTCCGGACGGTGCAGCGCCTGCTTCGGCACTCCCGCGGCGAACGAGTCGACCATCCGCTGGACCCGCTCCTGCTCGTCCTTGGACAGCCCGCCGTCGCTCAACTGGTCGGCCAGGCTCAGGACGCTGTCGTTCTGGTCCGGCGTGAAGCCGGGGAACGTCGGCCCGTCGCCCGCCGGCAGCCGCAGTCCGGGAGGCCCGCAGCGCAACGGCTCTCCGCTGGTCACGTCGATCTCGACCCGCTCGGCACCGCAGCCGTCGCCGGAGTGCTTGAAGCCGACCTGGTAGGCCTTGTGGTCCTCCCAGACGTTGGTCGCGCCGACGACCATCAGGACGACGCCGCCCAGGAGCATGGCGGTCATGACGATCCCGATCAGACCTGCGAAGAAACAGCGCATGAACCTATCCATACCAGTACGGCGCGGGCGGCGCGCCGTACTGGCAGGAAGCGGTCTACGAGCTGAGCGACCAGGAGTTGATGTACCCGACGTCCGCGCGGGCGACGTCGCGGACCTGGAGCTTCCAGGTGCCGTTGCGGGTCTCGCTGCTGAGGGTGGCGGTGTACGTCTGGTTGATGTTGTCGGCCGAGTCCCCGCTGGAGTTCTTCAGCCGGTACGACGAACCGTCGGGGGAGATCAGATCGATCACCAGGTCGCCGCGGTAGGTGTGCACGATGTTGACCGCGACCTGCGCCGACGTGGCGCTCCCGGTGCAGCCGCTCACGTTGACCGAGCTGGTGACGGCGGCGCCGGCGTCCGGGATGTTGATGTTGGCGTCGTTGGTGAACGGCCCGCACGTCGGCGTCGGACCGCCTCCGCCGAGGTTCGCGGCCGCGGTGGCGATGGCCGACGCGAACGTGCTCACCTGGGTGTAGACGCCGGGCGCGCTCGGCCGGGCGCAACCGTCGCCGTGGCTGACGATGCCGACCTGGATCCACGCGTTCGAGTTGTCCCGGCGGAACATCGGCCCGCCGGAGTCGCCCTGGCAGGTGTCGACGCCACCGGTCGCGAGCTGACCGGCGCAGAGCTCGGCGGGGAAGATCAGGTCGCTGTAGTAGTCGCCGGCGTCGCGGCACGACACGTCGTCGACGTACGGGACGTTCGCCTTCAGCAGGTACCGCTGCTGCGCGCCGCCCTCACTGGCAGCACCCCAGCCGGCCACCGTGAAGGTGCCGGTGTCGTACGCCGTGCTGGTGGCGATCGGCAGCGTCGGTACGCCGGTGATCGGCGTCGCCAGCTTGATCAGCGCCCAGTCGCCACCGGTGCTGGTGCCGTAGGTGGTCGAGCGGTGCACGTACGTCGACTTCACCTTCGTGGCCGACGTGTCCTGCAGGTCGACCACACCGACCGTGGCGGTGATCGACGTGTTGTTGCCGGTGGAACCCACGCAGTGCGCGGCGGTCAGCACGAGCTGATTGGTGTACATCGCGCCACCACATCCCATGGACAGCCTCACCATCCACGGAAACTCACCTTGCACAGCGCGGGTCCCACCGACGACTCGGGGGCCGGGCTCGCCTTGGGCGGAGGCGGGGCCGGCACTCGCCGAGTGGGCGGGCACGATGACCAGGGCGGCGGTCATCGCGCACAAGACGGCGGACTTGACGATACGGGTCAGAAGCATGGGCGGTGCCTCCTTGAAAACTGCTGCGGTTGCACAGTTTGTACACCCTCCGGCACAGCCGGTGATGGCACGGGAGTGCGAGGGCACCGATGCGCCGGGATCGAGACCCAACCGAAACGGCCGGTGCTGCCGTGGCCGCGAACTCAGGCCAGAATTGGAACAGCAGCCCGGCGGCGCTCAGGTGGTCCGTCGCCGGGCTGCTGGACCTCAATTCTCGCTCACAACTGCGCAGAAGTGGTGGCCAGATGGTGACACGGCACAAGAATGCTGACAGGACAACAAATCTCGCGGTGTGCAGCGGCCGGAACACGGACAGTACGATCCACCTCTTGCGGATCGTTCTACCCTGGAGTGGCGGTAGCCCACGGTGACCGCGCCCGGGAGGGAGGGGACAGCCATGAGCTCGACCGACACGGAGCGTGCCGAGCACTTGCGCGTGCTCGGGCTCAACGACGACGAGATCCTGGTCTACCAGCACCTGCTCCGATCCGGCCCCTCGTCGATCGGTGAGCTGGACGCGGCCGTCGCCGGCCGCGAGGTCGGCATCGACGACGTGCTCGGCGGCCTGGTCCAGGCCGGCCTGGCGCGACGGTCGGGATCGGACCACGCCAGGTTCCTGCCGGTGCCTCCCGACGCCGGGCTGGAGGCGCTGACGCTGCGCCGCGAGTCCGAGCTGAAGCAGGCCCGGATCGAGGTGCTGAACGCGTACGACGAGTTCCGGCGGACCGTGCACAACGAGTCGACCACGCACCTGATCGAGGTCGTCACCGGGACCGCGATCGTCGAGCGGATCAACCAGATCAAGGGCAGCGCGCAGCGCGAGATCCTGGCCATCGACTCCCCGCCGTACTACCTGGGCGCGGGCCCGAACCAGATGGAGATCGAGCAGCTCAACCGCGGCGTCGCCTACCGGGTGGTCTACTCGCCGGAGTCCGTCGAGGTGCCCGGGTACCTGACCGAGAACATCCTGCCCTGCGTCGAGGCCGGCGAGCAGGCCCGCGTGCTGCCCGACGTACCGGCGAAGCTGACGATCATCGACGGCTCGATCGCGTTCGTGTCGATGTCGGTGCGCGACACCGACGTGAACCGTTCCCTGCTGATCATCCGCCCGAGCAGCCTGCTCACCGCTCTGATCGGCATGTTCGAGCTCTGCTGGCGCAACGCGCTGCCCCTGCACGCGTCGGTCGGCGCCGAGGACGACCGCCTCGAACCCATCGAACGCCGCCTGCTCGCCCTGCTGGCCACCGGCGCGGCCGACGACACCATCGCCCGCACCCTGGGCATCAGCCGCCGTACGTTCTTCCGGTACTTGGAACGCCTGATGAACCGCACAGGAGCGAGCACCCGCTTCCAGCTGGCCCTGCACGCAGCGCGCGAGAACTGGCTGTAAACAAAGAACTCCCGGTGTCCTGCGGGGGACACCGGGAGCCGTTGTTCTTCAGCTCAGGCCTTCACGAACTCCTTGGCGACGACCTCGGCGATCTGGGCGGTGTTGAGTGCCGCGCCCTTGCGGAGGTTGTCGCCGCAGACGAACAGTTCCAGCGCCTGCGGGTCGTCCAGGGACTTGCGGATGCGGCCGACCCAGGTCGGGTCGGTGCCGACCACGTCGGCGGGCGTCGGGAACTCGCCCTCGGCCGGGTTGTCGAACAGGATCACACCCGGCGCGTCGCGCAGCACCTCGCGGGCCTCGTCGACGTCGACCTCGCGGGCGAACACCGCGTGCACCGACAGCGAGTGCGTCGTGATCACCGGCACCCGCACGCACGTCGCGGACACCTTTAGGTCGGGCAGGCTGAGGATCTTGCGCGACTCGTTGCGCACCTTCAGCTCCTCCGACGACCAGCCGTCCTCCTTGAGCGACCCGGCCCACGGCACCACGTTCATCACCAGCGGCGCCGGGAACGGCCCGAGCGCGTTGCCGATCACCCGGCGTACGTCGCCCGGCGTCGTCCCCAGCTCACGATTCCCGGCGACCTTCATCAGCTGGTCGTACAGCGCGTCGATGCCTTCCTGCCCAGCGCCCGAGGCCGCCTGGTACGACGCGACGACCAGCTGCTCCAGCTCGTACCGGTGGTGCAGCGCGCCCATCGCGACGATCATCGACAGCGTCGTGCAGTTCGGGTTGGCAATGATGCCCTTCGGCCGGTGGCGGGCCGCCTCGGCGTTCACCTCGGGCACCACCAGCGGCACGTCAGGATCCATCCGGAACGCACCGGAGTTGTCCACCACGACAGCGCCCTTGGCGACCGCGATCGGCGCCCACTGGGCGGAGATCTCGTCCGGGACGTCGAACATCGCCACGTCGATCCCGTCGAAGGCCGCCTCGGACAGCGCGACCACCTCGACCTCCTCGCCGCGGACCTTCAGCCGTTTGCCCGCGGAACGCTCGGACGCGATCAGCCGGATCTCCCCCCAGACGTTCTCGCGGGTGGAGAGCAGCGTGAGCATGACCGTGCCGACGGCGCCGGTCGCGCCGACCACCGCCAGGGACGGCAGGCCGGCCCGCTCGTCGATCGTGGGGTCCGCAGCGTTCACCGGGGTCACCGTCCTGTTCCTCCGTAGACGACAGCTTGGGTGTGCTCGTCGTCGAGGTCGAATGCGGTGTGCGCCGCGGTCACGGCGGCGTCCACCAGGTTCTCGTCCACCACCACGGAGATGCGGATCTCCGAGGTCGAGATCATCTCGATGTTCACGCCGGCGTCGGCCAGCGCGGAGAAGAACTTCGCCGAAACACCCGGGTGCGAGCGCATCCCGACGCCGATCACCGAGACCTTGCCGATCTGGTCGTCGTACAGCAGCTGCTCGTAGCCGACCTCGTCCTTCATCCGCGCCAGCGCGGACATCGCCCGCGAGCCGTCGGCCCGGGGCAGCGTGAAGGAGATGTCGGTCCGGTTGGTGGCGACCGCCGAGACGTTCTGCACGATCATGTCGATGTTGGTCTCGGCGTTGGCGACCGTCTCGAAGATCCGCGCGGCCTCGCCCGGCTTGTCGGGGACGCCGACCACCGTGATCTTGGCTTCGCCGCGGTCCTGCGCGACGCCGGAGATGATGGCCTGTTCCATGGGATTCAGTTCCTTCGCATCGACGACCCAGGTGCCTTCCTTCTGCGAGAAGGAGGAGCGCACGTGGACCTTGACGTTGTAGCGCCGCGCGTACTCGACGCAACGCAGGTGCAGGACCTTGGCACCGCAGGCAGCCATCTCGAGCATCTCCTCGTAGGAGATCTTCGGGATCTGCTGGGCGGCCGGCACGATCCGCGGGTCCGCGGTGAAGATGCCGTCCACGTCGGTGTAGATCTCGCAGTAGTCCGCCTCGAGCGCGGCGGCCAGCGCGACCGCGGTCGTGTCGGAGGCGCCGCGGCCCATCGTGGTGATGTCCTTGGTGTCCTGCGCGACGCCCTGGAACCCGGCCACGATCGCGACGTGGCCCTCGGCCAGCGCGTCCTCGATCCGGCTCGGCGTGATGTCGATGATCCGGGCGTTGCCGTGCGCCGAGGTGGTGATCACACCGGCCTGCGAACCGGTGAACGACCGCGCCTCGTAGCCCAGGTTCGCGATCGCCATCGCCAGCAGCGCGGCCGAGATCCGCTCACCCGAGGTGAGCAGCATGTCGAGCTCGCGCGGCGGCGGCAGCGGTGAGACCTGCTGGGCCAGGTCCATCAGTTCGTCGGTGGTGTCGCCCATGGCGGAGATGACCACCACCACGTCGTTCCCGGCCTTCTTCGTCGCGACGATCCGTTGGGCCACACGCTTGATGCAATCGGCGTCAGCGACCGACGAACCGCCGTACTTGTGCACGACGCGACCCACAGCTGTGTCTCCTCAAAGCTTGGTTCCCCAGCAGCTCACACTGGTTGCGGCACGCTGTGCAGACGCTTCCTCGGGGCAGCACCAGGCGTGTTCGTTCGGTCCATTCTAGCCGTGACCATCTCGTTGTCTCCTGCCTGACCAGGACCTGGGCCACCCGTTCGGCGCGCGGCGGCGCGGCGCGCAGGAACGCTGGCGGCGGCCGCCCGGCACCGGAGACCTTTCGGGGACCGGCCTACTTGTTTATATAAGTCATCACTGAAATACTGGGGTCATGCACGCCTTCGACATCCTCGGCGACCCGGTCCGGCGCCGGATCCTGGAACTGCTCGCCGACGGGCAACTGCCGGCCGGACAGATCGCGGCGGCCATCGGCACCGAGTTCGGCATCAGCCAGCCGGCCGTCTCGCAGCACCTGCGGGTGCTCCGCGACAACGGCTTCGCCACCGTCACCGTCGACGGCACGAGACGCCTGTACGCCGTCGACACCGAGCCGCTGCGCGAGATCGACGCCTGGCTCGATCGCTACCGCAAGTTCTGGACCAACCGCCTGGACGCGCTCGACACCGAGCTCCGCCGAGGCCGGCGGGCTCAGTCTTCCTCGCCCTCACCCTCGGAGGCTCCTGATGCCTGACCTCAGAGAACTACTGGGAACCACTCGCACGATCACCCGGTCGACGGGCGGCACGTACGCCGTCGTCCTTCGGCGTACGTACGACGCAGACCTTCAGGACGTCTGGTCCGCGTGGACCACGCCGTCCCGCCTCACCCGCTGGCTCGGCGACGTCACCGGCACCCGCGAGGTCGGCGGCACCGTCCACCTGACGATGTCCCCGCCAGACCAGGACGTCGCCACGGTCCACATCACCACCTGCAACGCCCCCACCAACCTCCAGGCCCGCTGGACCTGGCCCGGCGAACCCGACTCCACCGTCGACCTCCAACTGCAGCCCACCGGTAGCACCACGGTCCTCACCCTCACCCACTCCCAGGTGCCCGAGAAGTCAGCCGTCGAGTACGGCTACGGCTGGGAGGACTTCCTCAACCGCCTCACCCGCCTCCTCGCCGACGAGGACCCGGCAGCAGTCTCCTGGTCCGAGGCACAGCAACACTTGAAGCCGCTCTGGGAAGACCTCTTCACAGGAGCCTGACCTCGAGCGCACTCCACCGCCCCCCGCAACCACCCCGGCAGCAGAACGCCGCCCCCAGCCCCAGCCCCAGCACCCGCCAAAGTCCGACTCTGTGCACCATCCAGCCATCAAGAAGCCCTGAACGTGGCCGAACCATGCACAAAGTCGTCCCTTTCACCGGGTTCCGGGCAATCCACCCCCGAGGTCACCAACACCTCGGCCGTGTCTAAGGCCCGCCCAGCTGCCGCGTACGCAGAGGGGGCTAGGCGTTCCGGCGCCGCGGGCACGAGGCGTTGAGCGCAGGCGCTGTACACACGTGGCGCATGTGTGAGGTGGGCTACGCGTTCCGGCGCCGCGGGCACGAGGCGTTGAGCGCAGGCGCTGTACACACGTGGCGCATGTGTGAGGTGGACAGGCGGCATGAGTGCGGGCCGGGTGACGCGGATGCAGGGGGCACATTCAGCGGGTGCGGAGTGTTCGCAGCGCGTGGCGGAGTCGGGCTGCCGACTGACTGACTCGTTCTTCGACGACTGGCGCGGTACATCGCGGCAGCCGTCGAAGAAGGGAGCAGTCGTCGCAATGCGGGGCAGTCGGATCCGTCGTACAGACGCCGCTGGACGGACGACCGACCAGCGGGCGCAGGCACTCGCCGGGTGCCCGCGACCGGCGGGCCCAGCCACTCGCCGGGTGCCCGCGACCGGCGGGCCCAGGCACTCGTCGGGTGCCCGCGAAGGTGTGAGTCTGGACGCCCACCCGCCGACTGACTCCTTGTTGGACGCCATGCACAGGTGACGTGTGTGCGAGGTGGGCAGGTGGCGTGGAGGCGGGAGCAGATGACCGAGGTGCGGAGTGGGCACAGCACCTTCGGTCGAGTCGGCGTTCCGCACACGTGACGCGGGTACCAGGTTCAGGTGACGCGCCAACGGCGAGCGCCCTGACGCCGTACACCGTGAGCGCGCCGACGGCGTCCGTGGCGAGGCGCATCAGCAGCTACCTGGACGTTCGGCTACGAGCCCGCAAGTGGAGTCCGCGAAGCGGTCCACCGAGGTGGCGGGCTCAGGCGACAAACACCTCTTCGACGGCGGCCTCGTCAGCCGGACGGTGCGGCGGGATGCGGAGCAGGACCAGGGTCGCCAGCAGCGTCAGTATGGCGGCCATCAGCCAGACGTAGCGGACGCCGAAGGTCTCGACGACCAGGCCCGCGAGCGCCGACCCGAGGGCGCCGCCGATCATCGCGCCGCTGCCCATCCAGCCGAAGATCTCGGTGCGCACGGAGTCGGGCGTCATCGCGCCGAGGCGCTCGTAGAGCGCACCGACCGTCGGCGCCAGCACGCAGCCCGACAGCAGCAGCGCGACGCCGAGCGACACCGGCGACCAAGTGGCGAAGACGCACGCCAGCATGCCGACCGAGACCAGCAGCGAGCGGCGCCACACGTAGGAGATCCGCCGACCGGGCAGCGTGCCGACGACGACCCCGCCGAGCAGACTCCCGACCGCCCAGACCGTCTCCAGCACTCCCGCGATCAAGCGGTTCCCGTGGTCGTCGGCGAACGCGACGATGCCCAGCGACACCGATGCGAACGCGGTCACCGAGAGCGCGAACGCCAGGATCAACGGCAACCGGTGCCGATGCCAAAGCAACTGTGGCGCGGTCAACCGCTGCACGGTCTCGTCGTGCCGCGTCGCCGGCTGCTGCTGCACGCCGTACCACCAGACCGACACCAAGGCGACCGCCGCGGCCGACAGCACGCCGGCCCGGGGGCTGACGAAGCTGACCACCAGCGCACCGAGCATCGGCCCGATCGCGAACAGCACCTCCTGGGCCGTCGCGTCCAGCGCGTAGACCGCGCGCAACCGCGACCCCTGGACCAGCCGCGGCCAGGCGGCCCGCAGCGTCGCGGTGATCGGCGACACGAACGCCCCCGCGAGCGCGGACACCACCGGCATCAACCGGTACCAGTCGTTCGGCAGGAGGGCCAGCACGAACATCGCCAGGCTCCACGCCATCCCGGTCCAGATGACGACCCACTTGCCACCCCGCCGGTCGGCCAGCCGCGACCAGATCGGCCCGCCCAGCGCCGTACCGATCGAGTAGGCCCCCGCGACCACGCCGGCCCAGCCGAAGCTCCCGGCCGCGTCCTTCGCGAGGAACGACATCGGCACCGCCGACGCCATCACCGGCAGCCGCGCCACCAGCGCCGAGGCCAGGAGTGAAGCCACCCCACGAGTTCTCCAGAGCGCGCGGTACGCCGACAGGTCCATAGCCCGCATTCTGTCCTGTCACCAAACCCCCCGCCTCCGGATTTATCCCTACGCAGAAGAAAAAGCATCCCTATCTCCTGCCGACATCATATGCGAACATGTGTTCGTGTCCCAAACCGGTGAGGTGACGATCCTGCACGCCGACCTCGACGCGTTCTACGCGTCGGTCGAGCAACGGGACGACCCTTGCCTGCGCGGCCGGCCGGTGATCGTCGGCGCCGGCGTCGTGCTCGCCTGCAGCTACGAGGCCAAGGCGCTCGGTGTCCGGACGGCGATGAGCGGCGGCCAGGCGATGCGCCGCTGCCCGCAGGCGATCGTGGTCCAGCCACGCATGGCGGCGTACTCCGACGCCAGCAAGGCCGTCTTCAAGGTCTTCGAGGACACCACCCCGCTGGTCGAGGGCCTGTCGATCGACGAGGCGTTCCTGGAGGTCGCGGGCCTGCGCAAGATCGCCGGTACGCCGGTGGAGATCGCCCGCCGGCTCCGCGCCGAGGTGCTCGCGAAGGTCGGGCTGCCGATCACCGTCGGCGTCGCCCGGACCAAGTTCCTCGCGAAGGTGGCCAGCGGCGTCGCCAAGCCCGACGGACTGCTGGAGGTGCCGCCCGACCAGGAGCTCGAGTTCCTCCACCCGCTCGCGGTCGAGCGCCTGTGGGGCGTCGGCGAGGTGACGGCCGAGAAGCTCCGCTCGCGCGGACTCACCAAGGTCGGCGACGTCGCGGTGCTGCCCGAGGCCGCGCTGATCGCGATGCTCGGCCGCGCCTCGGGCCGGCACCTGCACGCACTCGCCCACAACCGCGACCCGCGCCCGATCGAGGTCGGCAAGCGCCGCCGTTCGATCGGGTCGCAACGCGCTCTCGGCCGCTCACCGAAGTCGCCCGAGACGCTGGACGCCGTACTGGCCGGTCTCGTCGACCGCGTCACCCACCGGATGAGATCGGCCGGCCGCTCGGGCCGGACCGTCACGCTGCGGCTCCGCTTCGACGACTTCACCCGCGCGACCCGCTCCCACACGTTGCCTCAGGCAACGGATCACACGCGGACCCTGCTGGTCACCGCCCGCGCGCTGATGGCCGAGGCCACGCCGCTGATCGAGAAGCAGGGCGTCACGCTCGTCGGCATCGCGGTCGGCAACCTGGAGAACGAGTCGACCGTCCAGCTGGCGCTGCCGTTCGACAAGGCCAGCAACGACGAGCTGGACAGCGCGATGGACCACGTCAAGGACAGGTTCGGCACCAACGCGATCACCCGCGGCATCCTGCTCGGCCGCGACCAGGGCCTCACCGTGCCGATGCTGCCGGACTGACCTCATCCCGTACGACGCCCTGCAGCTTCCCGGCGACCCCGACCGTCACCAGCGCGAGCACCCCGATCGCCGCACCGATCCAGCCCAGCACCGAGTACCCGGCCCCCGCGTCGAGCGCCCGGCCACCGATCCAGGGAGCCACCGTGATCCCGACGTTGAACGCCGAGATGTTCACCGCGGCCGCGAGCGTCGGCGCCGCGCCGGCCAGGCTGAAGACCCGCGTGTTCACCGCCGGATTGGTCGCGAACCCGGCCGCACCGAGCAGCGTGATCGCGGCGACGGCGACGACCGGCTGCGCGGTCCACACCGCCAGTACGACGGACAGCACCACCACCGCGGCCAGACCGACGAACAGAGTGCTGAACGGCCGCTGGTCCGCAACCCGTCCACCGATAGTGATCCCAACCAGCGCGCCCACGCCGTACAGGGCAAGCACCGCGGGGACCCAGTCGGCGGACAGGCCGGTCACGTCGGTGAGCAGCGGCGCCAGGTAGCTGAAGATGACCAGCAGCGCGCCGACCGACAACGCCGTGGTCGCGTAGGCGAGCCACAGGCTGGGATTCGCCATCGCGCGCACCTCGTCCCGCAGCTTGGGAACGCCGCCTTCGGTCGCGCCACCGGGGACGGTCGCGAGCACGCCGGCCATCGCGATCGTCGACAGCACCGCGACCGCCCAGAACGCCGCGCGCCAGCCGAGGTGCTGGCCGATCACCGTGCCCAGCGGCAGCCCGAGAATGGTGGCCACGGTCAACCCTCCGGCCAGGATGCTCATCGCGCGACCGCGCCGGTCCGACGGCACCAGCCCGACGACCGTGACCGACGCGACCGCCCAGAATCCGGCGTACACGAAGGCCCCGACGACGCGCGTCACCAGCAGGAACTCGTAGTTCGGCGTCAGTGCGCCGGCCACGTGCGCCAGCACGAACACGACGAGGAAGCTCAGCAACACCGTACGGCGTGGCCGGCGCAGCGTCGCCACCGCGAGCACCGGCGCGCCCACCAGCATCCCGATCGCGAACGCCGAGATCAGCAGTCCCGCGGACGGGATCGAGACGCCGAGATCGGCCGACAGCTCGGGCAGCAGCCCGGCGAGCATCAGCTCGGACGTTCCCTGCGCGAAGATCGCAAGGCCCAGCACGAAGATGGCAGGCGGCATCGAAGAATCCCCTCCGGAGGAACGATCAGACAAGGGCGGTCAGCGCGGTCGCCGCGACCGCGGTCAGCGCGGTCCGGTCGGCACCACCGCGCGCCAGCACGCGGATCCCGCAGATCGTCGCGACGACGAACTGCGCCAGGCCGCGGGCGTCCTTGTCCGCGGCGATCTCCCCGTCGCGCTGGCCGGCCTCGATCGCCGTCGTCAGCGCGACCAGGCGGACCTCTTCGTCCGCCCGCAGGTGCTCGGCGACCACGGCGTCGTGGGGCGCGAGCTCGATCAGGGAGTTGACCACCAGGCAGCCGGGCGGCTCGTCGGCGGGCGGGTCGACGGCAGCGTCCAGCAGCGTGCGGATCTTCGCCAGCGTCGGCAGCTCGCCGGCCAGCAGCTCCAGCGTCGACCCGGTCTTGCGGTCGGTGTACCGCGCCAGTGAGCGCTCGAACAGCTCGTGCTTGCCGGCGAAGGTGTTGTAGATGCTCGACCGCCCGAGCCCGGTCGCCGCGCAGAGGTCCTGAGTCGAGGTGCCCTCGTACCCGTGCGCCCAGAAGGCACGCATCGCCGCATCGGTCGCGGCCTCCTCGTCGAACGTCCTGGGTCGGGCCATGAGGACGAGGTTAGCACGGTTTTGGATCGATCAGTTCAGAATTCGCGCGGGTACCCGATCTCGGCGAGGTCCTCCTTGAGGTCGGACAGTTGGCGGTTCCGGTTGAGGATCGTCACGACGTACTCCGACAGCGGCATCAGCGCGTACACGTGCCGGATCGCGTCGAGGTCGAGCGCGACCTCGTAGTACTCCTCGGCGAAGGTGAGATAGGCCTCCGGGCCTTCCGCGAGCAGCCCGAAGAGATTTTCGGCGCCGTCGTCGCCCTCCGGCTCGACCGGGCCGCAGACCCAGTCGCCGTCCGTACGCCAGAAGCACACCGTCGCGTTCAGCACGCCGTCCTCGTCGTCGCGGAAGGCCTTCTCGTCCCGCGCCGCGTGCAGCGCGGGCGGTACGCCGTCGAGCAGTCCCGGCCACAGCTCCCCGTGGTTGCCGTACGGCGACATCGGCGACTCGTGCGCGAACCCGCGCGCGAAGGCGCCGTCGGGCGAGAACACGATCGAGTACTCGTCACCCGACCCGTCGACCATCAGCGCGGCCTCCTCGGTCGCCGACCAGCGCGCGTCGAACGAGTAGTACCGGTACGCCGGGTCCTCGCAGACGATCAGGTCCAGGACGGCGAGCGCGCGGCTGGTCCGCCGTACGGTCTGGAGGTCGGGCAGCCGGGCGATCAGTTCGTGAACAGGCACCGGGTCATTCAACCGGGTTCAGTAGTTCTCGTCGAACAGGCGGCCGGCGTACCAGGTGAGCGCGGAGCGGAGCTCGCCGACCTGGCGGAGCCGGCGGCGACTGGTGGCGCCGTGCGCGACCGGGAAGACGCGATGGCCGCCATGGAACCGGCGCCGCGAGGCCGGGAGGTCGGCGGCGCGGGCCGGGTCGAGCCAGACCACGAGCCAGACGCGCCGGGAGTGACCCACGAGGCGGATCCGCGAAACGCCGGCCCAGGGGACGAAGCCGGTCCGGCCGGCGCGCGTCGCCGTCAGGCCGTCGGCGTTCACGACGAGACGGATCTTGCGGCCGAACAGGAACGGGATGCGAAAGGCGAGGAACCAAAGGCCGACGAGACTGAGCAGCCAGCAGACCAGGGCCTGTCCGCCCAAGCCGAGCTCGGCGGAGTAGGAGGAGAACCAGCTGGTCGCGAGGGTGAAGGTCAACTGCCAAAGGGACATCAGGACCGCGTAGGTCCGGCTGGTGGTGAAGGTGGGGCCTACGGGCGCCGGTCGCTTTTCTCCCTCGATCGGCAGGCGCGCCGGCGCCGGCGGATCCGCGAAGGCGTTGCTCCTCGGCATTTCGTCCACTCGCGTCGGCATCGCCGGCAGCTGCATGGTGCTTGCTGTAGGCAACGGAACCGGATGCACCGGGCTCAACGCCTTCAGTACGTCGTCCGGCAACGGCCGCTGCTCAGGCTTGCGCTGCAGACACCCCCGGACCACCCCGGCGACATCATCAGGCAGCGACGGGATCAGCGGCTCCTCGTGCACGACCCGATGCATCAGCACACTCAACGGCCCACGCCCGAACGGCCCTTGCCCACTCGCCGCGAACACCAGCACCCCGCCCAGCGAGAACAGGTCCGACGCCGGCCCGATCGCCCCGCCGGTGATCTGCTCGGGCGACAGGTAGCCCGGCGTACCGACCACGATCCCGGTGGCGGTCAGGTTCACGTCCTCGAGCGCCCGCGCGATGCCGAAGTCGATCACCCGCGGGCCGTTGTCGGTGAGCAGGATGTTCGACGGCTTGAGATCGCGGTGCACGACACCCGCGCGATGGATCGCGACCAACGCCTCGGCCAGCCCCGCGGCGACGTACCGCAGACCGTCCGGCCGCAGCGGCCCCTGCCCGTCCACCGCCTGCTGCAACGTCGGCCCCGGCAGGAACTCCGTCGCCAGCCACGGCCGCTCGGCACCCGGATCAGCGTCGATCACCGCCGCAGTGAAGGCCCCACCCACCTTCCGGACCGCCTCGACCTCCCGCTCGAACCGCGCCCGGAACGCCGGATCGTCGGCAAGCTCCGGCCGGACCACCTTCAGCGCGACCAGCCGCCCACCCGGTGACCGCGCCAGGTGCACCGTCCCCATCGCGCCACTGCCCAGCCGCGACTGGACCACGAACGGACCGACCACCGCCGGATCCTCGTGCTGCACTCGCGCCTCCTCGGCCTCACCGGCGCCTCACGCTATCCCAGCACCGAGGCCGCAACCATCCGACGCGGAGGCTGGCCGCCGCGCTCCATCGGGAATATCCGGCGGACGCCGCGCGCTCCGTTGAGACGACTGGTCATTTTGGCTTGTGGGAGAGGGATGATCGTGATGACCGCACCGGCAGTGAAGGCGTTCCCGCTGAACTACTTCGGCATCGCTTTCGGGCTGACCGGCCTCGCCGGCACCTGGACCGCCGCGAGCGACGCACTCGGGGTCGACCGAGCCGCCGCCAACGCGCTCTGGCTGATCGCCTTCGTGGTCTGGCTGATCAGTCTGGTCCGCTACTCCCGCGGAGCCCGTACGCCGCGGCAGGTGCTCACCGACCTCGAGCACCCGGTCCTCGGCCCGTTCGCCCCACTTGTGACGACCACCGGCATGCTGTACGGCGCGGCGCTGAGCCACTACGCGCCGACGGCCGGGCGGGTCGTCGTACTGGTGATGTTCGTGCTCGGCCTGGCGGTGGCGACGCTGTTCTTCACCAGGCTGCTGGTCCGGCAGCATGACATCGACCAGCTTCACGCGGGCTACCTGCTGCCGACCGTGGCGGCTGGCCTGATCGGTGCGCAGAGCCTGGCGACGGTCGGACTGCCTGAGCTCGGCTACGGGTCGTTCGGCGTCGGCATCCTGATGTGGCTGCTGCTCGGCGCCCTGCTACTGGGTCGCCTCGCCTTCCGGCCGGCGCTCCCTGCGGCACTCGTCCCCACGCTGGCCATCTTCGCGGCGCCGCCTGCGGTTGGCGGGAACGCCTGGTTCGCACTGGACGGCGCGAAGCCTGACCTGTTCCAGCACGCACTGCTCGGCGCCTTCGTGCTCCTGATCCTGGCGCAGCTCGCGCTGGTCCCGACGTACGCGCGGCTGCCGTTCGGCCTGGGCTTCTGGGCGCTGACCTTCACCACGGCGGCCAGCGGCACGTACGGGATCCACTGGCTCGCCGCGACTGGCGCGCCAGACGTCCTGACGATCGCGGTCCTGGTCCTCGTGACCGCGATCATCGGCCTGGTCGCCGTACTGTCCGTGCGCCTCGTGCTCAGCGGCGCTGGACGACCTCCTCGGCGACCTCGACCAGTTCACGGTCGGACGCCTCGGTCTCCGGATCGTGCGCCGGCTCCAGCCGGTCGTGCGCGATGAGCGACTGGATGGCCCGCAGCACGGCGCTCGCCGCGGCGCCCCAGGTGGAGACGTAGGAGAACTGCCACCACCACAGCGCCTCGATGATCCGGCCGGACTGGTAGTGCGCGAGGCCGTGCACCAGGTCGGTCGCGATCGCGGTCAGGTCGTCGGAGAGCCGGTTCACGGTGATCTCCGGCGGCGCGGCGTACGGGTCGAAGACCTCGGCGTACTCGTCGAGCCCTTCGAACAGCACCGCCAGCCGGTCACGCATGGCGTCGAGGTCCGGGTCCGGGCCCGCGTCGCTCTCGAAGCGCTCGGCCGGCACGAAGTCCTCGAACGCGCCGAGCCGCCCGCCGGCCAGCAGCAGCTGACTGACCTCGAGCAGCAGGTACGGCAGCGAGGCGAGCCCTTCGTCGATCCCCTCCTCGTCGGGCTGCGCCGCGATGTCGCGCACCGAGATCAGGAAGCTTTGCACCTGGTCGGCGATCTGTTCCGCGAACTCGGTCAGGTCCTCGTTGTCGGTGTCCAACGCGCGTTCCGCAATATCGGTTGATTCAGTCATCGATCGATCGTCGCCCTTCAAACGCCCGTCCGAGTGTGACCTCGTCGGCGTACTCGAGATCACCGCCTACAGGTAGTCCACTGGCCAAACGAGTCACACGCAACCCCATGGGCCTGAGCAACCGGCTCAGGTACGTCGCGGTCGCCTCACCTTCCAGGTTCGGGTCGGTGGCGAGAATGATCTCGGTCACCTCGCCGCTGGCCAGCCGTTGCATCAGTTCGCGGATCCGCAGCTCGTCCGGCCCGATCCCCTCGATCGGCGAGATCGCGCCGCCGAGCACGTGGTAGCGGCCGCGGAACTCACGGGTCCGCTCGACCGCGACCACGTCCTTGGCCTCCTCGACCACGCAGATCAGCGCGAGGTCGCGGCGCGGGTCACGGCAGATCCGGCACTGCGTCTCCTCGGAGACGTTGCCGCAGATCTCGCAGAACTTGACCTTCTCCTTGACCTGGATCAGCACGTGGGCCAGCCGGCGGACGTCGGTCTCGTCGGCGGCGAGCAGGTGGAACGCGATCCGCTGCGCGGACTTCGGACCGACGCCGGGGAGCCGGCCGAGCTCGTCGATGAGGTCCTGGACGGCCCCTTCGTACACGTCAGCCCGGGTTCTGACCGGGCTGGCCCGGCCGTGTGAACCCGATGGTCGGGCCCTGGTCGTTGCCCGGCAGCTGCTTGCCGCCTGGCACCTGGTTGCCACTGCCCGGGAGCTGGTCGCCACTGCCCGGAAGCTGGTCGTCGGCCGGCACCGTCTCCGGTCCGCCACCGAACCCGGGCAGACCTCCACCCAGGCCACCGGCTAACGGCCCCATCGCGCGGGCCGCGACCTCCTTGGCGTTCTCCGAAGCGTCCCGTACGGCGGCCACGATCAGATCGGCCAGCGTCTCGGTGTCGTCCGGGTCCACCGCCTGCGGGTTGATCGTCAGGCTCAACAGCTCGCCGGTCCCCGACACCATCGCGGTCACCAGCCCACCACCCGCGGTGCCCTCGACCTCCTGGTTCTCCAGGTTGGCCTGAGCCTCCATCAGCTGGTTCTGCATCGCCTGTGCCTGTGCGAGCAGCTCGGACATGTCGAAGCCCCCACCCTGCCCACCGCCACCGTCGAACACGCGATCTCCCGTCGGACTCTTTCGCTTGCCCCTGAGCCTAGCCGGTCGCCCCGACAACCCCAGCCCAGCCCAGCGACCGAGCGGAAACCGATATGTGTCCACACCCTGTGGACCCCACTTATCCACAACATGTGCAAAACATGTGCACACCACAGCGCGCTGCTAGGCGCCTGGTGTTACCCACACCCCATCCCCAACCCTGTGGAAAACCTGTGAACACCCGCCCCCAGCCTGCGCGGCCCGCCGTCCGGCTCCGTCCCGATCCCACGCCCTTCCCCGGCCCGCCGCCCAGGCCCCGCGCCCTGTCCCCCACCCCCGCGGCCAGCTCCCGGTCCTCGCCCGACCCCGTCCCAGCGCCTCGCCGCCGCTGCCCGCTGTCCTGTCCGGCCCCAGGCCCGCGCTTCACCGCCGCCGCCCCGCTCCCGCGCGGCCCCGAACCCGCGCTTCACCTCAACGTCCCGTTCTCCTGCCCGGCCCAGCAGTCAGCGAGCACGACAAAGCAGCCTGTCCTCGGACAGGCTGCTTCTCCCAGCGGCCAGTACTTCAGCGACCGCGCGTGCCGAACCTCAGTTGGGCTCTTCGTTGATGATCGACGCCCCCAGCGTCTCCCGCAGCAGATCGGTGTGCGACCGAGAGTCCTCTTCGAGCACCATGTCGTCGTCCCCGATCGCCATCGCCTCTTCCTCAGGCGTCAACGGCGCTTCCTGAACCTCCGGCGCCGCCGCAGCCTTCCGCGCCTGCTCAGCCGCCACCGCAGCCTCAGCCGCCCGCCGCTTGCTCGCGGCCTGCTCCTGCCGATCCACCTCAGGCGCCGCCGACGGAGCCGGAGGCCCGCCCGCCTGCTGATCTGCCTGCAGCGGCCCCCTCACCTCACCAGGCGAATCCTGTACGGCGACCGCTCCGCCCGCCTGCACCGCAACAGCGCCCCCAGAGGCCGCGGCACCCCCCGAACCGCCCGCACCCCCAGGACCGCCAACCGCTCCATCCCCCCAGCCCGCCCCGCCACCGCTACCCGCGCCCTGCCCAGCCGCTCCTGCTCCCGGCCCAGCAGCTCCATCGCCCGAGTTGCCCGCGACACCACCACCCGCATCGTCCGCGCCAGCACCGGTAGCCCCCGCCCCACCGGCACCCGCGTCCGTCCACGCTCCCGAGCCACCCGGCCCCGTACCGCCGCCCGCACCCAAGGCGCCACCAGGGCCCACGTTCCCGCCGACCCCAGCCGCACTCGCCCCGGATGCACCACCAGCGCCAGCGCTCCCGCCGCCTACAGCCCCGCTCGCCACCAAGGCACCGCCAACGCCAGCGTTCCCGCCGGCCCCACTCGCCGCCGGGGCACCGCCAACGCCAGCGTTCCTGCCGCCCCCACTCGCCGCCGGGGCACCGCCAACGCCAGCGTTCCCGCCGCCCCCACTCGCCGCCGGGGCACCGCCAGCGCCAGCGTTCCCACCGTCTCCGGCCCCACCCGACGCAGACCCGCCCGGCTGGCCGGACTGCGACCCACCGTCAGCCCCCGCGCCACCTCCCGGCGCGCCATTCGCAGCACCACCACTTCCACCATCGCCGTACGACCCACCGCCACCACCCGGACCAGCCGCCCCCGGCTGGCTCCCCGCCGGCGGAGCCTGGTCCCACGAGGAACTCGGCGGCGCGGACGGCGGCGCAGGCGGAGGTGCCGCGCCCGACCCAGCGCCCGGGTCGGTCGACGGATCCACCACAGCTTCGACCCGCCGGTTCAGCCCGATCGTGTCGATCATCGCCTGCCGCAAGATCTCGTCGCTGCCGGACCGCGCGAAGCTCTCCCGAGCCCCCGCGTTCACCAACCCCAACGTCAACGTCTGATCGTCGACGGCGATCACCTGAGCGTTCTGGCTGAGCATGATCCAAGCGAACCGCCGCTTGCTCTTCACCGCCTCCAGCACCTCAGGCCACAACCGCCGAACATCCGCCAGCCCCACGGCACCGGTAGAAACCGGCGCAGCCGCGGCCGGCGCAACCTGCGCAGCCGCCGGCGACTGCCCACCAGTCACCCCAGCAGCCGACCCGGACTCATCAGCCCAAGCCCCAGTCCGATTCCCACCACCCGAAGCACGGGCTCCCGCACCACCAGCCTGGCCCGACGCCCCCGCACCAGGCGCCTGCGCCTGCGCCTGCGCCTGCGCTCCAGCTCCACGGGCCTGGCCTCCTCCAGCTCCGCCGCTCTGGCCCCCTCCAGCTCCGCCACCCTGGCCCGACGCTCCAGCTCCACCAGCAGCACCACTACCGGCCGAGCCAGATCCACCAACCGTGCCCGATCCACCACCCGCACCAGATCCACCCGCCGGGGACGCCCCACCCGCCGTACCGGACCCCGCACCACCAACTCCACCACCGGTTGCTTCGCCAACCGCCGACCCACCAGCTACGCCCGCAGAGCCATCACCAGCGTCGCCAGCCGCCGAACCATCACCCCGCCCCGAGCTGCCCGCAGCCGAACCCGCAACCGCGCCGCCAGCCGAGCCCCCAGCCACGCCCCCGGTACCCGGCGTACCAGCTCCACCCGAACCACCATCCCCGCCAGCTCCCGCCGGCACCCCACTCCCACCGGCAGCACCGCCGACCGGACCAGAACCCCGACCAGCCCCACCAGCGACTCCACTGTCAGCCGGCCCCGAACCCCGACCATCCGCCGCACCACCAACGGCTGGCGCTCGCCCAGCAGGCGCAACCTCCGCCGTACCAGCAGGCACTCCGATCGTGAGCCGACGCTCCATCCGATCCAGCCGGGCCTGAATCCCGTTGGTCGAGTCGTCAGCCCCCGGCAGCAGCACCTTCGCGCAGATCAGCTCCAGCTGCAGCCGAGGCGCCGTCGCCCCGCGCATCTCCAGCAACCCGGCCGCGACGATGTCCGCGGCCCGAGTCAGCTCAGCGGCCCCGATCCCCGCCGCCTGCGTCTGCAGCCGCTCGCCCTGATCCTCCGCCGCCTCGATCAGCCCGGAAGCGACCGCGTTCGGCACCGCCGACAGGATCACCAGGTCGCGCAACCGCCGCAGCAGGTCCTCCGCGAACCGCTTCGGATCCTGCCCGGTCTCGATCACCTTCTCGACCGTCTCGAACACAGCCCGGCTGTCGTGCGCCGCAAACCCGTCAACACACGCGTCCAGCAGCGAGTCCGGTGTGAACCCGAGCAGCGCGACCGCCAGCTCGTACGTCACGCCCTCCGGCCCGGCCCCACCGATCAGCTGGTCGAGCACGCTCAGCGAATCACGCACCGAACCAGCACCAGCGCGCACCACCAACGGCAGCGCCGCCGGCGCGATCGCCACGTCCTCGGCCTCGCACAGCGTCGCCATGTAGTCCCCCAGCGCCTTCGGCGGCACCAGGCGGAACGGGTAGTGGTGGGTGCGGGACCGGATCGTCCCGATCACCTTGTCCGGCTCGGTCGTGGCGAAGATGAACTTGAGATGCGGCGGCGGCTCCTCGACCAGCTTCAGCAGGGCGTTGAAGCCCTGCGTGGTCACCATGTGCGCCTCGTCGATGATGTAGATCTTGTAGCGGCTCTCGACCGGCGCGAAGAACGCCCGCTCCCGCAGGTCGCGCGCGTCGTCGACACCACCGTGCGACGCGGCGTCGATCTCGATCACGTCGATGCTGCCCGGCCCACCCCGCGCCAGGTCGGTGCACGACTTGCACACCCCGCACGGCTCCGCGATCGGGCCCTTCTCACAGTTGATCGCCCGCGCCAGGATCCGCGCGCTCGTGGTCTTGCCACACCCACGCGGACCGGAGAACAGGTAGGCGTGGTTCACCCTGTTGTTGCTCAGCGCGTTCCGCAACGGTGCCGTGACATGGTCCTGCCCGATCACCTCGGAAAACGTCTCCGGGCGATACCGGCGGTACAACGCAAGAGGTGCTTCCACGACCGCAACCCTAGCGCCGAGCGCCGACATTTCCTCCCCAGCCCATCACCCCAGCGATTCCACTCCCCAAGCCATCCCGTACGACGCACAGCCCCTCCCACCCGCCGCGCAACCCGCACCAATCCCTCCCACCCATCAGGCAGCTCCACCGACGCCCTCCCGGGCGTCCAGCGCGGCATGCACCGTCGTGATGCTCTCGACGCGCTCCCGCTGATCACCCAGGCCGCCCAACCCGCCACCGCGCACCGCGCACCGTGCACGATCGGCAGTTCCGGAGATCGCGGCCTCGGTGCTGACGGTCGGTCCACGGCCTCGGCTGGTCATCGCTCCACGGCCTCGGCTGGCCGTCGCTCCGCGGCTTTCGACTGGCCGTCGCACCGCGGCTTTCGGCTGACCGTTGCTCCGCGGCTTCGGCTGACCGTCAGTCCGCTTCGGCGCTGACCGTCGGTCGCGTTCTGCCCCAGTCAAATCCACACCCGCCCTGCTGCCGACCCCAGCCGACCGCCCCGGCAGCACAGCAACCCGCGCCGCGCACTCACCCCGCCAGCGCGGTGACAGCGGCCGGGTCCCAGTAGTACGGCCGGAACTCCGTCACCAGGCCGTCGCGGACCCGGTTCACCTGCACGAGCGAGGTCTCCAACGACCGCCCGGTCGACCGAGCCGTGAACCGAACCTCCAGCTGAACAGCAACCTGGTCCCCGTCAGCAACCTGCCGCGTCGACAAGAAGTCGAGCCTGGCCCAGGTAGCGCTGAACTCCCCCAGGAAGTTCTCGATCCCCTCGCGCCCACGCCAAACCCCGCTGTACGGCAGACCCGGCTGCGACCAGAGGCACACCTCGTCATCCAGCAACGCCGCAACCGGCCCGAAGTCGGCCCGCCCACGCCCACCGGCCGCAACGTACTCAGCCTCAGCCCGGTAGAAACGCTCCAGCAGATGTCATACCGCCGACCGTAATTTCAGGTCGCCAACACGTCTGGCGGGATCACGCCACCAGGTTGGCGACCCACAAACGCTCCCAGCGGCCCCACACACACCAGGCCGGCGGGCCAGCCGGCCGAGCAACTCAGGCCGGCGGCCCAACCGCTCCGATCAACTCAGCCCAACCGGCCCGCACAACTCAGCCCAGCGGTCCGTCTTCCTCGAGCAGCCCGTGCAGGTACGTCCCGTACCCCGACTTCGCCAGCGTGTCAGCTCGTGCCTTCAGACCGTCGTCGTCGATGAAACCACGCCGCCACGCGATCTCCTCCGGGCACCCGATCTTCTGCCCCTGCCGCATCTCGACCGCGCGCACGAACTCCCCGGCCGCCATCAACGAGTCGAACGTTCCCGTGTCCAGCCAAGCGGTGCCCCGCGGCAGCACCTCGACCTGCAGCCGCTTGGCCTCCAGGTAGACCTCGTTCACCGACGAGATCTCCAGCTCACCGCGCGCGGACGGCTTGATGTCCTTGGCGATGTCGACCACGTCGGCGGAGTAGAAGTACAGCCCCGGAACGGCGTAGTTGCTCTTCGGCTCCTTCGGCTTCTCCTCGATGCTGAGCGCCTTGCCCTCGGCGTCGAACTCGACCACCCCGTACGCCGTCGGATCCGCGACCCGGTAGGCGAACACCACCCCGCCGTCGACCTCGTTGAACGTCTGCAGGTGCACGCCGAGCCCGGGCCCGTAGAAGATGTTGTCGCCCAGCGCGAGCGCGACCGGCTCGTTCTGGATGAACTGCTCGCCGATCAGGAACGCCTGCGCGAGCCCGTCCGGGCTCGGCTGGACGGCGTACGTGATCTCCATCCCGAACTGCGAACCGTCGCCGAGCAGCCGCTTGAACTGCGCCGCGTCGTCCGGCGTGGTGATGACCAGCACCTCACGGATGTTGGCCAGCATCAGCGTCGACAGCGGGTAGTAGATCATCGGCTTGTCGTAGACCGGGAGCAGTTGCTTGCTCGCGGCCATCGTGAGCGGGTGCAGTCGGGTGCCGGAACCGCCGGCCAGGATGATCCCTCGCATGCGACCGCACCTTACCGACGTTCGCGGTCCATGCCACATCGACCACTGGTCCACTCCCACCACGGACCACACCCGGCCCACGCCGAACTCCTGCCACACCCCCGGAACTCACTCCAGGTGGTACTCCGAGAACCGGGTCCGCAGGTCCTTCTTGGAGAACTTGCCGACCGACGTCTTCGGCACCTCGTCGATGAACTCGACCGCGTCCGGCAGCCACCACTTCGCCACCAGCGGCTCGAGGTACGCCAGGATCTCCTCGCCCGTCGCCGACTCGCCTTCCTGCAGAACCACGCACGCCAGCGGCCGCTCGTCCCACTTCGGGTGCGGTACCCCGATCACCGCCGCTTCCTTGACCGCCGGGTGAGCCATCAGCAGGTTCTCCAGCTCTACCGAGCTGATCCACTCGCCACCGGACTTCACCAGGTCCTTCGTCCGGTCCACGAGCCGCACCGACCCGAACTGGTCGATCGCCGCGACGTCCCCGGTCTTCATCCAGCCGTCCTCGGTGTTCAGCTCCACCCCCGCGTCCGGCCGGTAGTACTCCGCCGCGATCCACGGCCCGCGCACCTGCAGCTCGCCGGTCGCCTCGTCGTTCCACGGCAGCGGATCGGTCGACCCCGGCTCCACGATCCGAACCTCGACACCCGGCAACGGCAGCCCTTGCCGCGCCCGCAGCTTGGCCTGCTCGTCCTCCGGCAATCCCTGGCCGCGAACGGGAACGTGCGAGGCCGTCGCGACCGGGCTCGTCTCCGTCATGCCCCACGCCTGCAGGATCGGCTTGCCGAGCTTCTCCCGGAACGCCTCCGACAGCGCGAGCGGCACCGCCGAGCCGCCGCACGGGATCCGCCGGAGCTTCGGCAGTTCGACACCGTCGAGCAACGGCAGCAGCCCCTGCCAGATCGTCGGTACGCCGGCCGACAGCGTGACCTCTTGTTCTTGCAGGAGTTTCAGGATGCCCTGCGGCGACATGTCCGGCCCCGGGAACACCAGGCTCGCCCCTGCCATCGGCGCCGCGTGTGCCAGTCCCCAGGCGTTCGCGTGGAACATCGGGACCACCGGCATCACCGTGTCGGACTCGTGCAGCCCGATCCCGGCGTTGGTCAAGACACCGATCGAGTGCAGCCAGGTCGAGCGGTGCGAGTAGACGACGCCCTTGGGGTTGCCCGTCGTACCGCTCGTGTAGCACATCGCGGCCGCCTGGTTCTCGTCCTCGACGTGGAACTCGACCGGCTCAGCGGCCGCCAGCAGCTCCTCGTAGTCGTGGAACCGGTCGTCGTCCGGCAGCTCGGCCCCCGGCGCCCCGGCCGGAAGGTCGTCCATCACGACCACGTGGCGGAGCAGCGGCAGCCGGTCGAGCAGCGGGAGGAACAGCCCCAGCAGCGAGCGGTCCACGAAGACGATCTCGTCCTCGGCGTGGTTGGCGATGTACACCACCTGGTCCGGGAAGAGCCTGATGTTGAGCGTGTGCAGGACCCGCCCGGTGCAGGGCGCGCCGAAGTACAGCTCGAGGTGACGCCCCGAGTTCCAGGCGAACGTGCCGACCCGGCCGTCGGCGCTGATGCCCAAGTTGTCGAGCACGCCGCCCAGGCGTCTGGTCCGCGCGGCCCATTCGCCGTACGTCATGGTCACGGGCGCTGGGCCGCCCGTGTGCACGGTCTTGTCCGGGAAGAACTGCTCCGCCCGGCGGAAGATGGTGTCCAGGGACAGCTGGTAGTCCTGCATCAGACCCTTCATGGCCCCACTGTGCCAGTTCCGGTGGCGCCTTGACCATGACCTCACCGCGCACTCTCTGCGCACTTTCCACGCACTCGTCCAGGGATCCATGGTGCCGACAGCAATAGATGCTACGACATACGTGTCGTGTAATATGTTCCTCGTGAAGCCGTCCGAGGAGCTGCGGTACCTGGTGCTCGCGATCCAGCGCGAGGGAAATCGCCTGCTCGCCGCCGATCTCCGCCCGCTCGGCGTCACCCCGTCACAGGCCGAGGTGCTGCGCGTCCTGCGCGACCACGGCCCGCTGACGCTCAACGCACTCGGCGAGCTGCTTGTCTGCGAGACCGGCACGAGCCCGAGCCGCCTGGTCGACCGCCTGGTCGCCCAAGGCCTCGTACGACGTGAAACCGACAAAGTCGACCGCCGCTACCTGGCGCTCAGCCTCACGTCACGCGGGCGTCAGCTCTGCCGGCGCATCGTGACGGCCGAGGACCGGCTGCACCGGCGGATCGCCGACCTGGTCGCCGGGCATCCCGTCGACGAAACCATCAGCACGCTGCGAGCCGTCGCCGAGGCCTTCCCGGCCGGAGCGGCACTGGCCCGCCGGCGCGACACCGTGAAGGAGAAATAGCCATGGAGTACGCGAGCTCGACCATCCCCGCCTCCCGCGAGGCGATCCGCCGCGCCCTGCTCGACGCGCACGCCCTGCCGGAGTGGAACGAGGCCTTCGTCTCCGTCGACGGTCCGGCCACACCAACAGTTGGTACGCCGTACAAGCTGAAGGTCCGCCCACGTTTCACCGGCGTACTGAAGTACACGGTGATCGAGGCGGACCGCGTCGAGTTCGTCTGGGAGGTCCCCGGGTTCCACGAGACCGCTAGCTGGATGATCGGCCCGGACGGAGAGGTCACCCACGCCTTCAGCCAGTCCGGCCCCCTCGCCACGGTCCTGCGTCCGGCGTACCGAGGAATCGCCGCGGTCCGCCTCGGCCGCCTGACCAACCGCCTCACCCAGCTCGCCCGCGCCGCGTGAGTCTTAGTGGAAGTGCGCTCCCGGCTTGCGATAACCGCGGAGCAGATCCCGGGAGATGATCAGCCGCTGCATCTCGTCGGTGCCCTCGAAGATGCGCCACAGGCGGACCTCGCGGAACCACCGCTCGATCGGCAGCTCCTTCGTGTAGCCCATCCCGCCGTGGATCTGCAGCACGCGATCCGCGACCCGGTTGACTGTGTTAGTCCCGTACAGCTTCGCGATCGCGCTGTCGTGCTGCGGGTGCCGCCCCTGATCGACCACCCACGCGGCGTACAGGACGAGCCAGCGAGCCGCCTCCAGCTCGACCTCGGAGTCGGCGATCATCCACTGGATCGCCTGGTTGTCGCCGATCGCGCGACCGAACGTCTCCCGGCTGTTCGCGTGCTCGACAGCCAGCTCGATCAACCGCTCGCAGGCACCGATTCCCCGTGACGGGATCAGGAACCGCCCCTTCATGATCCAGCGCATCGCCAGCTCGTACCCCTGGCCGATCTCGCCCAGCACATGGTCGGCCGGCACCCGTACGTCGTCGAAGTTGAGCGTCGCGGGCACCGCCTGCCCCATCGTCACGATCGGGTCGGACGTCCAGCCACGCTCCCGATCGACCAGGAACGCGGTGAACCCGCCTTTCGAGCCCTTCTCGGCGTCCGTCACCGCGATCACGATCGCGAAGTCGGCCTCGTTGCCCCCGGTGATGAACGTCTTCTCACCGCGAATCACCCAATCGTCGCCGTCGCGCCGCGCCGTCGTCCGGATCGCGCGGGTGTCCGACCCCGCGCCCGGTTCGGTGATCGCGAAGCACGACCTGCGCTCGCCGGAGATGGTCGGCAGCAGGTACTCCTTGCGCTGCTCCTCGTTGCACTCGTAAAGAATGTTGTCGGCCTCGCCACCGAACGAGAACGGCACGAAGGTCCGCCCGAGCTCACTCGTGATGAGTGCCTGGTCGACCGACGACAGGTCCATCCCGCCGTACTCCTCGGGCGTGCTCAGCCCCCAGAACCCGAAGCTCTTCGCCTTCTCCCGCAGGGCTTTCACGACGTCGGGCTCGACGCCCGGCAGACCTTCCCGCTCGCGCCGCAGGACGTCGTTCTCCAGCGGCATCAGCTCCCGTCGGACGAACTCCCGGGTGGTGGCCCGGATCGCCTGCTGTTCCTCGGTGAGCGAGAAGTCGACCATGCAACGCCTCCTGGATTCTGCGTCCGGAAGAATGCCTGAAGAGTTCCTACTGAGTGCATTCTTTGCCACCTTAGGCCGATCTACTCTCGATCACATGTTGACTGAGATTCGCGACACACGCCTGTACGTCGACCAGCGCGGCGCCGCTGACACTCCGCCCTTGCTCTACCTCCACGGCGGGCCTGGGGCGGGGTCGTACGACTTCCTCGCCTTCCAGGGCGATCGACTGGCCGAGCGGCTCCACGTGATCGGTGTCGACCAACGGGGCGTCCAACAGTCCGACCCGATCGACGGGCCGGTCACCGAGGACATCGTGATCGCCGACTTCGAGGCATTGCGCGAACGACTCGGCATAGAGCAGTGGGCGATCCTCGGTCACTCGTACGGCGGCCGCCTGGCGCTGCGGTATGCCGCGAACCATCCGTCGTCGGTCAGTCGCGTGATCTTCGAGAATCCACCGTGGGACATGGTCCTGGCGACCCGCACGCTGGTCGAGACCGCCAAACCACTGCTCACCGAGCTCGGCCTGCTGGACGAGGCCAACAGGTTGCTGTCCTGGACGGGTCCTGCGACCACCGAGATGTGGACCGATCGAACCACCCTGCTGCAGCAGCTCGGCGAGCGCCGGATGGAGATCTACCTCGGCCCGGCCTCCCGCGACCTGGTCCTTCCGGCCGGCGACCTCCCGCAGGAGATCCAGGACCGCGCCGGCTACTTCGCCCAGACCATTGCCCAGAGCACCAGTTTCAACGAGTCGTTGATCCCGCTGCTGTCCCGTCTGTCCCAGCCGGCGCTGCTCATCAAGGGCGAGCACGACCCGGTCACGAGCCTCGAGGAGATCCGCCATTTCCGCACTGATGCCACCGACGGCACCTACCGTCTCTTCGAGGGCGCGGGCCACTTCGTCCACGCCGAGCAGCCCGCGGAGTACGCCGATGCCGTCACCGACTTCGTGCTCCGCTGAGCTGCCCAACCGCTCCGGGCCTGAGCGCTGTGGGTCAGACGGCGACCGGGACGGCGCGCTTGTGAATCGTGCGGCGGTGGTAGCCGATGATGATCTCGGCGGCCTCGGGCTCGATCTCGTGCCCTTCGAGGAAGTTGTCGATCTGGTCGTAGGTGACCCCGAGCACGGTCTCGTCCGGTACGCCGGGGCGGTCGGACTCGAGATCGGCGGTCGGGACCTTGCCGGTGATCTCGGGAGCGGCGCCGAGTCGTTCTCCCACGGCACGGACGCGACGCTTGGTCAGGCCGGAGAGGGGCGTCAGGTCACACGCCCCGTCGCCGTACTTGGTGAAGAAGCCCATCACGGCCTCCGCGGCGTGGTCGGTTCCGACCACGAGACCGCCGCGCGCGCCGGCGACGGCGTACTGGGCGATCATCCGCTGGCGCGCCTTGACGTTGCCGGTGTGGAAGTCGGCGCGGTCGCCGAGTCCCGCGTGCTCGACCGACCCGACCATCGCGTCGGTGGCCGGCTTGATGTCGACGGTGAGCGTCTCGTCCGGCTTGATGAACTCGAGCGCCCGCTGCGCGTCGTCCTCGTCGTGCTGCACGCCGTACGGGAGCCGCATCGCGACGAAGCTCGCGTCACCTCCGTCGGCCCGGACCCGCTCGACGGCGAGCTGGCACAACCGCCCCGCCGTACTGGAGTCGACTCCGCCGCTGATCCCCAGCACGTACGCCGAGGAGCGCGCCAGCCGCAGGCGGTCGACCAGAAACCCGATCCGCCGCTCGATCTCCAGGTCCGCATCGAACGACGGCGACACCCCGAGCTCGGCGATGATCAGTTCCTGCAGGTCGCGACGATCCTCGCTCATCGATCTCCCTCACCGTTCGTTTCCCGGCTTCCAGTATCCAAGCCGACTCCCAGCGTCCTGCCTCCGCCCCCGCGGCGAGCGCTGACCGGAGCCGATTCCCGATCCGCGGCGGCGATCCCGTACACTCTTGGCTGGTTCCCCGCGTGGCGGTATCTCGCCCAACTCCCCCAGGGCCGGAAGGCAGCAAGGGTAAGTGAGCTCTTCCGGGTGCGCGGGGAATCCTTATGTCCGGCCCCGGCCAGGTGCGTCCTCCCTGCCGCCGAAACCGCTGAGTTTCCGCGGTTCGCAGGCCCTGCGGAGCAGTTGGCGGGCCGCCTAAGGTGGGTCTCGTGAACAAACTGTCGTTCGGGCCGTTCGGGATCACCACCGGGCTGACCAGCTCGCCGGAATCGCTGGCAGCGGTTCGGGCTGCGGAGGAGCTGGGCTATCCAGCAATCTGGCTGTCAGGCGGCCCGTTGCCAGGCCTCCAGACGATCAAGGATCTGGTCGAGGCAACCAGCACGATCAGGTTCATCAGCGGGATCCTGTCGGTCGACACCTATCCAGCCGAGGACGTCACGGCGACGTACTCGGCGATCGAGGCGGCGACGCCGGGCCGGTTCACCGTCGGCCTGGGCGGCGCACACGGACCTCACCCCGTTGCCACGATCACGAAGTACCTCGACCAACTCGACGGCGTACCCGCGGAGCACCAACTCCTCGCCGCCCTCGGCCCGCGAATGCTGAAGCTGGCAGGCGAACGAACCGCCGGCGCGTACCCGTTCCTGGTCACCTCGGAGTACTCAGCCCAGGCACGTGCCGCGCTGGGCGCCGACAAACTCCTGGCCGTCAGCCACCTGGTAGTCGTCGAGCCCGACGCAGACCGCGCCCGCGGCATCGCCCGCGACACCCTCAGCTTCTTCACAGGCATCCCCGGCTACGCCGCCAACCTCCGCCGCATGGGCTTCACCGACGACGACTTGACCAACCTCCCAGACCACATGGTCGACGCCCTGGCCGCCTGGGGCACCCCCACCCAGATCGCCGAAAGCCTCCACAAACACCTAGCGGCCGGCGCCGACCACGTAGCCATCAACGTCATCACCGGCGTCACAGGCCCCCAGCCCATCAACCAATGGCGAGCCCTGGCCCCCGCCCTGCTCTAACAACACGAAGAGCGGAACGGCCTGCTCGAGACGACGACCGACTCCGCCCCAGGCAGGCCCCCGCACCGACTCGCCCTGGTAGCGCACGTCCCCTCTCACACGCATGCACATCCCGCTCCCACACGGGTGCCGTCTGACTCCAGCGCCATCCCGCTCTCGCGACGGCGATGTCTGACTCCCGCACCGTCCCGGTCCACGCACCGCCCGTCAGCTTCTCGACCCCGACCGTGCCCTGCTCGGCGTCGCCGCACGTACGCCGTCCCGCTCCCGTGCACGAACTACAGGACGCGGGCGCAGAGGCCACGTTCGTCGGTGTCAGCCGGCCCGCGCTTCCCGCGCACCCGCACCCGCGCGCTTCCGTGCGCCCTCACTCCTGCACGTCCTCGCTTCCGCGCGTGCCTCGCTTCCGCGCCTTCGCTTCCGTGCGCCTTCGTTTCCGCGCCTCTCGGCGTCGGTGGCTAGCGGGTCTGGCGGGCAAGTAGCTCCGGGATCCAGTGGTTGCCGTAGCGCTCCTGCAGTTCGGGGAGTTGCCAGTCGGCACCGGTGATCACCTTGCGGCAAAGTAACGAACCGCACGTGCAGGTCATCTGCCAGTTGTCGACGCCGGTGCTGGTGCCGTAGTCGCTGGTGAGCTCGTCGCCCGGTGCGAAGTCTCGGCGGGCTGTGAGAGTGACGGCGTCGGTCCACCAGGTGTTCGCGTCGCAGCTGTGGTTGCCGTACGCAATGACCGGTCGCGGGTCGTTCGGCAGCACCAGGTGGAGATCGTCTTCGAGCGTGATCGTGTCGACCGGTGGATGCTTCAGCAGCCCTGTGAGCTCGGCCGTGGATACCTTGCGCCCGGCAAGCACCGAAACGACCTCACCGGCAGCGATCGGCGCAGTGGCGAACAGCCCTTGCCCAGCGATCGACGACTCCCGTACGACGAGATGCGGGTGCGCCCAGCACAGCGCCTTCTCGTAGAGCCGAGCCATGGACCTCACCGCCTCGTTCTCGTACGCCTTCGCCTCGCCGGTCGGCTCAAACCCTTGCCGGATCCAGAACGGCGCCGCCGACTCCGCGTTCGTGTCGACCACAGCCAACCGGAGCCGCCGCACCTCCGGCCAGTGCTCCACGACGTACTGCTCAACCAGCCGGTACGCCGCACGCCCGATCCCACGCCCGTGCCGACCACCGTGCACCTGAAGCAGACCGATGTAAGCGACCGACTGCTCCGGATACCCACGAAGAAGGTCGACCACCGCGACCAGCCCACCGTCCGCGAAGCGTGCACGGTCGTCTGCACCGCCAGCGGAGCCGAGGGAGCCGAGGGAGCCGAGGGCACGCTCTCCCGCATGCTGTCGCTCCGGCGCGCCCCCACGCCCGCCCCGTTCACCGTGGTCCGCACCGGCACCCGAATCGGCGGCAGCGGTGGTGGTGGTGGTGGCAATGCCGGTGTCTGCGGCGGCGGTGGGGTCGGCGGTGCCGCGGGCGGTCGCGGCGGGAACGGCGGGAACGGCGGGGCCAGTGTCGGTGGGGTCCGCGGGGTCGGCGGTGGTGCCGGTGTCGGTGGGGTCGGCGGTGGTGCCGGTGTCGGTGGGGTCGGCGGTGGTGCCGGTGGTGGTGCCACTGGCGGCGGTGCCAGTGGCGGTGGGGTGGGCGGTGGCGCCGTCGGCAGGGAGGGCCGTGCCGGCGGCGTCGGAGGTAGTGCCGGCGCCGGTGCCGGTGCCGGTGCCGGTGGCACCCTCGAACACCCCGAGGACCACCTTCGCCTCGTTCGCCAGCGCCGGCGGCCGCATCGTCAGCAAGCTCTGCGCATCGCCCGCGCGCGGCGCCGATCCCGTGATCCGCTGCGTGTACCCCGGATCAGACTCGATCAGCACCTGAACTGCATCGACGTCAGCCAGATCTAGCGAACGGATCTCCACACGCTCTCCAGTTCGTCGACGCTGCCGGCCATGATCGCCGGCACGTGCTGGCTGATCACCTTTGCCGGCCAGTCCCATCAACCGATCGCGAGCAACCGCTCAACGGCCACTCCGCTTATCCCCCGACCCTAAAACCTCACCCCACCCCGCAGCCTCCCTTTCTCCGGAGCCTCCGCCGCCACCCATCCAGTGAAGGGACAAGTCCGTAACGCCGCTCGTCACCGCCTGCAGACGCGCGGCGGCGACGGTCGTGTGGTTGACGGTGGCCATGCCGGCCCGGCCATCGCGACGTCGTGCCCGTTTCTCGATCTAGGCAGCTGAGCGGTCTGGAGTTCCACCCGGTGCACTCGCCGGAGCGCACGCTCGTCGTACCGGACGCCCCTGACGCGGACCGGTTCCTGAATGGGGGCACCGCCCGGTTTCCGCCGAGCTTGGATCGAGCCCGATCCTGAGGTTGCGCACGCACCTCTGCAGTTCACAAGCTCGACCGGTCCCAGACACCCTCCCCGACCGCCTCCACCCGCCCCGCCTCAGCCCTCCCCACCCCGATTTCCCCCCGCCCGCCCGGCTCGCGTATCCTCTCCGCTTGGAGGATTCGCCTAGTGGCCTAGGGCGCACGCTTGGAAAGCGTGTTGGGGGCAACCCCTCACGAGTTCGAATCTCGTATCCTCCGCCACTCTCCGGGTGGCCACCCGATCGGTGTTTCCGCTGGTCAGCGCAGTACGTGGTCATCTGCAGGGACGAACACCTGGTGGGCCGGTCGCATCGCGACCGGCCCTCTGTTTTCGTCGGCGTCTCGAGGGCGCCGGCCGACGGAGGCATGCGCTTCGCCTCCGGGGTCACTCGCAAGCAACCGCCTGTTCGTAGGGAAGGAACACGCTGTGAAGAACCGCATTGGACGCGTTGTCGCCGGAGTAGCGGCCCTGGCTGCTGCCTTGGTCGCGACGACCGCCGGCAACGCTCTCGCTGCCGAACGGATTACCTACGACCACACGTTCACCGATGCGGGGGTGAAGGTCCAGGTCAAGGAGAACGGTGATGTCATCACCGTGTGCGACACGAAGAAGAACGGGCAGCCGGCGTGGGTCAGCGTGCAGGTCGACGGTGTGACGGAGTACGACATCGTGAACAAGGGCGGTTACGGGACCTGCCGGACCGCGAGGGCCAGCAACGGTGGTCGGCGGGACCTTGCTGAAGGTTGGACCATCCATCTCTACTTCGACGGTGACGGTGTCGGAAATCCCGCTCACAAGTCCTACCTGAACGACCACTAGAAACGAGAATCTGCAGGCTCTCCCCGGGGGCCGTCTCAAAACGAGACAGTTTCCTCGGGGTGTGGCGCCCTACAGTTTCGAGCGTCGGGATGCGCTCGGAAGGGGCTTGCCATGACCACTGTTGATGCTGATGTCCAAAGCGGCCAAGGGCTGCACGCCGCGCCTGTTGTCGAGGCTGCGGTTTCAGTGGAGACGGGAGATCCGGCGCTGATCGGTCTTCCCAGTTTCATCGTGGGGTCGGTCGCGCTCGGGCTGGTCCTGGTGGGCTACGTGCCTGCCGCGGCGGTCGGGGCCTCGTTGCCGGTGATCATCGCGGCGACGGGGCTGGGGCTGGTGATCGCGGCCGTCTGGTCGGCGGCTGTTGGACAGAGTGCGGTGGCTGGGGTTTTCGGGATCTTTGCCGGGTTCTGGTTGAGTTACGGGATGCTCGTGGTGGGGCTGACGCACAACTGGTTTGCCGTTCCGGCCGCGGATGCCGTTGATACGCAGGGATTGTTCCTGATTTCTTGGCTGGTGGTGATTGGGATGCTGACGTTGGCGACGCTTCGGCTGCCGATTGCCTACACGGCGCTTTTCGCGTTGATCGAGATTGCTTTGGTGCTGGTCCTGGTAGGCACGCTGCAGCAATCGGCCGGGACGTTGAAGGTCGGTGGCGTGGTGGTGTTCGTCTTCGCCGCGGTCGGGGTTTACCTGTTCTTCAGCTCGGCCTCGCAGGCGACGGGCGGTAAGGCGCTTCCGCTCGGGCAGGCGCTCGTGCGGAGCTGAGTCAGTACTGGTCGGGCAAGGACGGCCAGCGTTGGGAGGCCCACTCGGACCACGTTGCATGGCCGGGTGGGACGGGTGGGACGTCAGAACCCAGCAGTTCCTCGTCGTCCGGGGCCTGGAACTGGGCCCGCCACTGCTCGAGCTCCACGTCGCTCATCCGGAACGTCTGAGCGGGTATGGTCGCGAACCGGTTCGTGACCCGCTGGCGTTGTTCCTCGTGGTCGATCGGCAGGTAGACGACTCTGCTCCGGGCGCCGACGGAGCCGGCGATCCAGCGCAGGGCCGATCGTTCGTCCTTGCCCCAGAACCCGAAGTCGAAGACGACGTCGGTGCCCAGTTCGGCGGCCCGCATGCCGAGCTGGACCAGCTTGCCTTCCACGAGGTCGCGTTTGTCCGGCGGGTTCTGATCGCCGAACAACGCGATCTGCCACTCGTCCGGCGTCAGCCGGAGGGCCGGCGCGCTGAGCTCCAGTTCCTTCGCGTGCGTTGTCTTTCCGGCGCCGGGCAGGCCGACGATCAGGTAGACGGTGGCTCCCATGGCCGCGACCTTACCGATGAGTGCGGTGCTAGGTTCGCCGACATGGTGACGGCTGGGGAGTTTCACACGTCTGACGGGGTTGACGACTGGCGGTCGCTTTACCACCTGGTGTCGGCGCATTTCAGGACCGCGGCGCTGAGTGAAGGGATCGCGCTCGTCGAAGCGATCGGGCAGGTGATCGGGACGGCGGAGGAGCAGCTTCGGATTGACCTGCGGGCCGACAGCGTGACTGTTTCGCTGGGCCGGCGGGATGTCGAGGCGGCTCGGCGGATCTCCCGAACTGCCGCCGAGCTTGGGCTGGTTGCTGATCCGGCGGCGGTGCAGGTCGTCAACGTGACGCTCGATGCGCTCGTCGGGGAGACGGTGCTGCCGTTCTGGCAGGCGGTGCTGGGCTACGGGCAACTCGGGGACGACTACCTCTTCGATCCGGTACGACGGGGGCCGGCGTTCGGGCTGCAGCAGATGGACGTGGCACGGACCGAGCGCAACCGGATGCACCTCGACGTCGCCGTACCGCATGATCTCGCGGAGGCTCGGGTCGCCGCGGCCGTGGCCGCCGGCGGGCGGATGGTCTCGGACGAGCACGCGCCGAAGTGGTGGGTCCTGGTCGATGCCGAGGGCAACGAGGCGTGCATCGCCACGTGGGTTGGACGCGAGTAGGGACCCGAAGCCTGAGTACTGTCGGCCGGGTGCCTGAGATGACTGCCGACCGTGTCCTCGGACTGCTGGATCTGCTCACAGGCGTCGATGTCTGGGTCGATGGCGGGTGGGGTGTCGACGCGCTGGTCGGGGAGCAGACGCGGGAGCACGGCGATCTCGATCTGGGGGTTGCCCGGACGGAGCTCGCGACCGTGCTCGAGGTCCTGGCGAGTGCCGGGTACGTCGTGAGCGACGACCGGTTCGCCGACGTGACCGTGCAGTTGACGCACACCGAGGGGCATCGCGTCGATCTGCATCCGAGTACGCCGTTGCCGGGTGGTGGGACGGAGCAGATCGACTTCGACGGGGAGACCTTCTACCTTCCCCCGCCGAGTGCTGGGCGGATCGGTGGGCGCGAGGTGCGGTGCATGCCGTTGAGCAGTCAGCTACGGACGCACAGTGGGTACGAGCTCCGGGACAAGGACCACCATGACGTCGAGCTGCTGCACGGGCTCGAGCGAGCTGCCGACTGAAGCGCCTTGCCCCAAAGGGCAAAAGCAGTTCCTAAGACTTCGAGGCTGATGCAAATGTTTGCTCGAGGTGGACGTGCGCTCCTACGGTGCGAAGCGAGGGGGTGGCCATGGTGGAGATCGGGGTGCTCGGGCCGTTGTCGGTTCGGGTCGCGGGGCGAGAGGTCGAGATCGGGTCGGGACGACTCCGGGCCGTGTTGGCGGTGCTGGCCAGCGAGGTCGGGCGGTCGGTGTCGGTCGAGCGGCTGGCGCAGGCGGTGTGGGGTGAGGAGCTGCCCGCCAACGTCCGGAACAGCACGCAGACGCAGATCATGCGGCTCCGGCGGCTGCTGGGTGGTTCGCTGATCCGGACCGAGGGCGACGGCTACCGGTTGGACGTCGAGGCGGACCACGTGGACGCCGTACGGTTCGGTCGGCTCTTGGGTGAGGCGCGGAGCGCAATCACGCAGGCCGAGCAGGGGAGGTTGCTGACGGAGGCCCTCGCGCTCTGGCGCGGTAGGCCGTTCGAGGGCGTCGGGTCTCAGTGGCTCGATGACGTCGAGGCGGAGCGGATGGTCGAGCTCTACCTGAGCGCCCGGGAGCAGCAACTAGATCTGGAGCTCACAGCTGGTCGGCATGGCGCGGCAGTGGCCGAGCTGCGCGAGCTGACTGGCCGGTTCCCCCTGCGAGAGGCGTTCTGGTCTCGGCTGCTCAAGGCGCTCAGGCAGTGTGGGCGTCCGGCCGAGGCGCTGGCTTGCTACGAGGCAGTGCGGGTCCTGCTGGCCGACGAGCTCGGTGCTGTGCCCGGTCCGGAGCTGAGACGCCAGTACGCCGAACTGCTCGACTGTGACGAGGAGCAGCAGCCCGTACCGCAGCAGCTGCCCGCCGCACGTGGCGCACTCGTCGGCAGAGCCCAGCACCTGCAGGCACTCGATGAAGCCGTGGAGTCGACGACAGTCGTGCTGCACGGCTTCGGCGGTATCGGCAAGACCGCCCTGGCCCTGCAGTGGGCGCAGCAGCACAAGGACCTGTACCCGGACGGGCAGCTGTTCATCGACCTGCAGGGGTACGGCCCGGGCAAGCTGGTCGACGCCGGCTCGGCACTACGGAGCTTCCTGATCGGACTGGGCGTACCCGACCAGCAGATCCCGTACGACGCGGAGGCGCGCACCTCACTCCTCCGCACCACACTCGCCGATCGCCGCTGCCTGCTGGTGCTGGACAACGCGCTCGACGCCGATCACGTCCGCCCGCTGATCCCGGGGCCGGGTTCGCTCGCGCTGGTGACGAGCCGGAACGAGCTGCACGGGCTCGCCGTCCGGGAAGGTGCGCCGCGGATCGCGCTCGACGTACTGACGCCGGAAGAGTCGATCGAGTTCCTCCGCGAGAAGACCGACGAGCCGGACGACCGCCTGCTCGGTGAGCTCGCGGAGCTGTGCGGGTACATCCCGCTGGCGCTGTCGATCGCGGCGGTCCGCTCCGACGGCGACGTCGAGGCGATGACCACCGAGCTGCGCGAACGACGCCTGACCGCACTCGCGATCGGCGACGAGAGCGGCGACCTGCGCGCCGTGTTCGCGCGTTCGTACCAGGCCCTCGACCCGTACGCCGCCCGCGCGTTCCGCCTGCTCGGGCTGCATCTCGGCTCCGAGTTCAGCACCTCCACCGCGGCCTGGCTGCTCGGCACCACGCCGTACGACGCCCGCGCCGTGCTCGACAGTCTGGCCGACCAGCACCTGCTCTGCCGGACCCGCGGCAAACGCTTCGAGTTCCACCAGCTGGTCCGCGCCTACGCGGTCGAGCTGACCTAGTGCGCCGCTAGCGCAACGGAACTTCCGACACGGGGCACTAGATGGCAGGACCCTGTCAGCTGGGGTTTAACCCTCGTCGAATGTCGCACACTGACAGTGACGAGGCCTGCTCGCTGGGGAAGAAGGACCGATGAGTTACACGCCGCAGTACGCCTGGCAGCCGCCCGCGCCGCCACCACCGCAGACGCCGCAGACGCCGGCCGATCCGCTGGCGGTAGCGGTCGGCAACGCGTCGCTGCTCGGCATCGGGTACGTGATGCTGAAGCGCTGGCTGCTGGTGATCCTCAACCTGATGGTGGTCGGCGCGTTGCTGATCTTCCTGCTGGTGCTGAAGCAGACGTGGTGCGAGATCGCGCTGGTCGTCTGGTGGGTGGTCGTGATCGCGCACGGCTGGTTCCTGGCGCACCGCGCGCCGCGGAAGGAATCGGACCTGACCAAGCGGCTGGTCGCGCTCGGCATCACGATCCCGCTGCTGCTGGCGATCGGGTTCGTCCGGTACGACGCCGGCCGGATCGCCGGCAAGGTCTCCGACGCGCGCGAGGCCGGGGACTGCGCGAAGCTCACCGACGCCCAGGAGGAGCTGTGGTTCGGGCACCGGCTGGTCGACGCCCCGGGGACCGAGAAGGGCGACGCGGAGGTCGAGCTGTGCGATCGGCTGGACGACGCGAAGGCCGTGCTGGCGACCGGACTGACCGGTGACTACAGCGCGCTGGAGGACGGGTTCGACACGCTCGGCTCGGTGCTGGCCGAGCCCGGCCACGACAAGACCGTCGACGTCACGCTGAAGGGCTGGCTCGACGACCTGCCGGTGAAGGACCCGTGCCGCACGGTCCGGGTGACCGACTGGCTCCGGCAGCGCAAGGCGACCAGCAACGTGCTGGACCAGTCCCGGACGACCGTGACGAAAACGGCGCCGGCGGCGATCCTCGGGTGCGCGGACCGCCTGCTGGGGCAGAAGAACTGGGAGGCCGCGCGGACGTCGTACCAGCAGCTGGTCAGTCAGTACCCGAAGGACTCCCGGGTGCCGAAGGCAACGGCCGGGATCCGCCGGGCCACGCTGGCCATCGAGCTGACCAACGTCCGCAACCTGCTGGCGAGCGACTCCTACTGCTCGAGCCCCGCGAAGTTCAGCGGCGCCAGGCCCTACCAGCGCGGCTTCAACTCGGCGCTCTTCGAGGGCGACGGCGAGTACACCGGCCGCCTGCCGGGCTCGTGGCGGGCCAGCGACGCCAGCAACGCCGTCGTGATCGTCTGCTCGGAGGAAGCGGTGGACGGTACGGCGCTGCGGACCTGCCCGTACCGGAGCGAGAAGAACCCGCAGAACATCTCCGACGTGACGTTCCACAAGGTCGCGGTCCCGGTGAAGGTCTACGAGCTGCGCACCGGCCGCGTGGTGTCGAACACCCGGATCCAGATCGACGGCCCGGACTGCCCGCCGCACATCACCTGGTCGACGTACGTCACCGCCTTCGACTACCCGCCGTCGGACCACCAGGTCGTCCCGTCCACCGCGAACGTCCAGGCAGCCTTCAGGTACCTGTTCCTGCGCTGACTCTCAGTGATCCTTCCGGCGGTTACCGTGGCTGGAGGGATCACTCGGGGGAGGCGTCGCTGGTGGGTCGTCAGGTGCGAGTCGGGTTGCTGGGACCGCTGGAGGTAGCGGTCGACGGTCAGCAGTTGCTGGTGACCGCTCCGGGTCAGCGGGCTTTGCTGGCGGCACTGGCGGTGCGGACGGGCTGGGTCGACGCAGCCGAGCTGGCAGGGCAGCCGTGGGACAAGCGGCCGAGCAATCCCCGTGCTGCGCTGCAGAACGCCGTACTGCGGTTGCGGCGGGCTCTGGGCGTCGAGCAGGTCCAGTCCGGGCCGGCCGGGTACCAGTTGGTCGCCGAGGTGGATGTGCGGCGGTTCCAGGAGCTGTGCGACCAGGACGCCGTCGACGCCGCGCTGGAGCTGTGGCGCGGGGAGCCCTTGGTGGACTGCGGGTCTGACGTACTGCGCCGTGCGTGCGGCCCGGCGTTGACCGAGCGCTACCTGGGGGCGATAGAGCGACGGGCTGACGTCAGTCGGCCAGCTGAGGTCTTGGCCCAGCTGCAGGAGCTGGCTGCCAGGCACCCGTTGCGCGAGTCGCTGTGGGCGCGGCTGATCGTCGTACTGGAGCAGTTGGGGCGGCGGGACGAGGCGCTGGCTGCCTACGAGGCAGTGCGGGCGCATCTGGCCGATCAGCTCGGTGCGGATCCGTCGGAGGAGTTGCGGGAGGCTCACCGGAGGCTGAGCGAGCTCCCAGCGGGTGATGACGGCTTGAGCGCCGTACGGCGAGGTGGCGGGCTGGCTGTCGTGTACGGCGAAGGCAAGACCACGCTGGTACGGCGGTGGGCCCAGCAGCAGAGCTTCCCCGACGGGGAGATTCGCCTTGATTTGCAGGGGTCTGGTGCAGGGTGCTCGGACCTGCTGCGCGCGGTCGGCGTGACCGAGATCCCCGAGCGCCTGGAGGAGCAGTCCGCGCTCTTCCGTACGGTGACCGCCGGGCGGCGGATGCTCGTGCTGCTCGACAACGCGCGGGACGCCGAGCAGGTCAGGCCGCTGCTGCCGGGTCGAGGCCCGATGGTCGTGGTGACCAGCCGGGCCCCGATCCAGGGTCTGCAGGTGCGCGAGGGCGCGGTGGCGATCAGAGCAGGGGGATGAGGACCGCCTCCTCGGTGTCGAGGTGGGTGGTGAGCTCGTCGATCAGACGATCGACCTCAGGCAGTACGTCGGCCGGGCGGCCGGTGCCGATCAGTTCCTTGAGCTCGTCGAGCAGCAGGGCGATCTTGTCGTGGTCGGCCTGCAGGGCGGCGATCTCCTCCGAGATCTCGGGATAGCGGTCGAGCAGGACCGGGAACATGCCCAGGCTCTCGCCGGCGTGGTGGTTGTGCAGGCCTTGGCACAGGGTGAGGCAGTTGATCCGGAGCTGAGCGCCGAGAGCGGTTCCCGACGTCGCGACCTCCTTGCGGACCAAGGCGAGCTCGCGCCGGAACGCGCCGTGGACAAGCAGCAGGTAGCTGCCGAAGTCGGAGACGCTCGGCGGCCCGGCCTCGATCTGGGTCAGGGCGACGACCGGGATCGTCCGAGTGGTCTTGCGCTGGTACTCGGCCCAGCCCGGCTCGGCCTCGACCAGACGGGCGAAGGTCTCGTCCCTCTCCTTTCCGTGCAGGACGGTCGCTTCGGCGTCGTACGTGAAGGCGCCGGTCTCGATCGTGACGCGCGGGTTGGCGCGCAGGTTGTGGAACCAGTCGGGGTGCTTGGGGCCGCCGCCGGCCGAGCCGACGACCAGGACGCGGTCGGCGGTGTCGGGGTAGTAGCCGAGCGCCGCTGTGTGCCGGCGGCCGCTCCGGGCGCCGGTGGTGGTGAGCAGGAGCAGCCGGGCGCCCTCGAACGGGCCCCCGACCTGGCCCTGGTTGGCGCGGAACTCCTCGATGACATGTTCGGTGTAAGCGTTCAGGATTCAGATCCGTTTCTGGAATTGGGCATGACGAAGTGGCCCGCGAGTGAGCGCGGGAGGGGGTACGCCGAAGCGCGGACGATGATTTTGTGAGGAAGGAGGGCGCGGCAGAACTCACACGCCGATCAGGTGGAACAGGCGGGCCGCGATCGGCCCTCGCCGCGCTCAGAACGCGGCCGGGAACCCTACTCGTACTTGGCTCGAAGCCGACCCGGCAGTCACAGCAGGAATCCTACGCTATGGCGAGGTGCAGGAGAACAGGCTTGCGTCTCAGGGAGAATGACGACGTGGAGGAGATTCCGTTGCGCGACCGGTTGGTGCTGGCCGGCGTCGAGCTGCTCGAGCAGGAGGGGTCGGCGGAGCTGTCGTTGCGCGCGATCACCCGCCGGGTCGGCGTCTCGCACGGAGCTCCGCGGCGCTACTTCCCGACCCACAACTCCTTACTGGCGGCGATCGCCGCGACCGGCTTGGCCGACCTCGCCACCCGTCTCACCGCACCGGCCGACGGCGCGGCGCGTGAGCAGCTGATCGAGCTCGGCCGGCGCTACCTCGCCTTCGCGGCCGAACGGCCGGCGATGTTCGAGCTGATCTTCCGGCACGACCTGCTGGAAGGTGCCGGAGGCAACCTCCGTACGACGACGCTGCCGCTGCTGGAGTCGCTCACCCGGATCGTCGCCACCGCAGCCCCGGACGACGCCGCCGAACGCACCGTCGGCCTGTGGACCAACCTGCACGGCCTGGCCGTGCTCCGCGCCACCAAGGCCCTGGACCTGATCCTCGACCGCAAGGACCTCGACACCTTCGTCGCCCGGGCCGTGGACGCGCACCTGAGCTAAACCAGCTCGAGGCCGCCGTCGACGCTGAGGATCTGGCCAGTGAGCCAGGTGCTCGCCGGGGCGGCGAGGTGGACGATCCAGCGAGCCACCTCGTCGGGAGTGCCCCGGCGGCCGAAGGGGATCCGAGCGGCTTCCTCGGCCTTGACCTGGTCGACCAGATGCGTCGGTACGCCGGCGGCGACGAGCGCCTCGGACTCGGTCGGGCCGGGCGCGACGGCGTTGACGCGAATCCCGTCGGGAGCGAGCTCGAGGGCCCAGCTGCGGGTGAGTTGCTCGATCGCGGCCTTGGTCGCCGCGTAGTGAGCGGCACCGGCGATCGGACGGTGCCCGAAGGTGCTGGAGATGTTGACGATCGCCCCCTGGGTGGAGCGCAGGTGTGGCAGCGCAGCCTGGGCCAGCAGGCTCGGGGCGGTCACGTTGAGCGCGAAGAGTGCCTCGATGCGCTCGGCCGAGACGTCGGCGAGCGGCATCAGGTCGAGGGCGCCGGCATTGTTGACCAGGGCATCCACCCGCCCGAAGCGTTCGACCGCGGCGTCGACCACCTGCGCGGCGGCACCTTCTGCGCGCAGATCGACGGACAGGATCTCCGCACCGCAACTCTCGGCAGTCTCCCGCAGAGCTTCCGTACGACGACCGACCGCCAGTACGGCGGCGCCCGCCGCCGCGAACTGCCGCGCCGCCGCGCGGCCGATCCCCGACCCCGCGCCGGTGACGATCACGCCCCGGCCGGTGAAGTCCACCACGACAGCTCCCTCGTTCAATGTTCGATGTTCGTAGAACGTCGAACAAGCTATCATCGGCCGCATGCGCGCCGCCCAGCACCCCGACCTCACCGCGATCGGGGTCACCGAGGTGATGGCGGCGCTCAGCGACCCGATCCGGGTCGGGCTGATCAGGGTGCTGGCCGACGGCGAAGAACGCGGCTGGGGCGAGCTGCGGGCCCCGGTCGCCAAATCGACCCTCAGCCACCACCTGCGCGTTTTACGCGACGCCGGCCTCACTCGAACCCGCAAGGAAGGCACCCGCTGCTGGGTGACCTTGCGTCACGAGGAGGTCGAGACGCGGTTCCCGGGCCTGCTGTCCGCCGTACTGGCGGCGGCCGAGGCGGACGGGACCGGCGACCAGGTCGGCCTGGAGAGCCGCTGAGGTCACTCACAGTGAACAGCAAAACCCGGAATGCGACATTTCCGCGTTCCGGACCGCTCAGGGCTGAAATCCTCCGGGATTCTCCGGAAAAAGGTGAAGGAAACGTGTAACGGACTTCACCTTGTGACGATAAAAGGTTCGAGCGGCCTGGCTGGGGGGCTTGGTGGACGCTCCGGTGTTTCTTCGGGACCACCGGTTTGTGGAGGGGGCCCGAGCAGGTGCTCACCCGGGGCGGGGTGAGCACCTGCACACGGGACCTCGGCAAGGGGGGGAAGTAAATGGGGGAAGTAACACAAGGGGGGAACACGGGGAACTCTCCAGGGGGCCTGAGAGCGAACCGCAACGAAAGAGCCGACGTCGACCAGGTGGGTCGATGCCGGCTCTTTCGTTTGTCCCGCGGCCTAGCCCTTGATGCCCACGTTGGCCATGCCCTCGACGAACCGCTTCTGGGCGAACACGAACATCACGATCATCGGCAGCGTCGCCAGCGCCGTACCGGCCATCAGGTACGGCCACTGCACCTCGGCCGGGTTCTGCGCGAAGATCGCCAGTCCCAGCTGCAGCGGGCGCATCGCGTCCGACGTGGTGATCATCAGTGGCCAGAGGAAGCCGTTCCAGGCCGCCTCGATCTGGAACACGCAGATCGTGATCAGGGCCGGCTTGATCAGCGGCGTCATGATCCGCCAGAAGATGCCGAACTCCCCGAGCCCGTCGACCCGGGCCGCCTGGGCCAGCTCGTTCGGGATCGACACGTAGAACTGCCGGGCCAGGAAGGTGAACAGCGGCGCCGCGCCCAGCGGGATGATGAGCCCCCACCAGGAGTTCAGCCAGCCGATCCCGCCCTGGCCGAGGATGTTGTTGCCGCCGAACAGCGGGATCGACTTCACGATCAGGAACAGCGGCACCAGGATGATCTGGAACGGCACCATCAGCAGCAGGATGAAGTAGCTGAGCAGCGCCTTCGCCCCGCGGATCGGCAGCTTCGCCAGCGCGTAGCCGGCCGTCGTACAGACCGCCAGCGTGAACGCCGTCTCACCGACCGCGATGATCAGGCTGTTGCGGAAGTACCGCAGGAACGGCGCCGTCTGCATCGCCTCGACGAAGTTGCGCCAGCGCAGCTCGCCGGGCAGCCAGGAGAACTTGGTGATCTCCAGCTCGCTCTTGAACGCCGTCAGCACCATCCACAGGAACGGCGTGATCATCAGGAGCGCGCCGATCGTCAGCGCGACGTACAGGACGATCCGGCCGGGCCGGACCGTGGACTCCTTGGACTCGCCGACCACGGACACCGTTGCGCTAGTCATTGACATCCGCCCTCTGCAGCAGGCGTCCGAGACCGATGAAGACCGCGATCAGGATCATCATGATCACCGTCTCGGCGGACGCGTAGCCGAGTCGGAGTGCCTGGAACGCGTTCTGGTAGATGTCGAGCACCAGCACCGTGGTTTCGGTGCCGGGACCGCCCTTGGTCATCACGTAGACCAGGTCGAACACCTGGAAGGTGCCCACGATCGACGTGATCAGGACGAAGAACTGGACCGGGCCCAGCGCCGGCCAGGTGACGTTGACGAACCGCTGCCAGCGTCCGGCGCCGTCCAGGGACGCGGACTCCACCAGGTCCCGCGACACCCCCTGCAGCGCGGCCAGGTAGATGATGATCTTGGTCCCGAGCCCCTGCCAGATGCCGACCACCATCAGCGACGGCAGCGCCGTCCCCGGGTCGGACAGCCAACTGCTCGGCGCGAAGCCGAACAGGCTCAGGACGCCGTTGGCCAGGCCCGAGCCGGGGTTGTAGATCCACAGCCAGATCGTGGCCACCGCGACCGTCGCGGTGACGGTCGGGATGTAGAACGCGGTCCGGAAGAAGCCGAGCCCGCGGATCTTCTGGTTCAGCCCGAGCGCGATGAACAGCGAGATCGCCATCGAGATCGGGATCACCACGACGGCGTACAGGATCGTGTTCAGCAGCGCGGCCCGGAAGTCGGCGTCGTTGAACAGGTCGGAGTAGTTCTGGAAACCGACCCAGGCCCAGGAGTCACCGAAGCTGTAGTCGGTGAAGCTCAGCGCGATCGCGAAGATCACCGGGATCACGATGAAGATCCCCGAGTGCAGCAGCGCGGGCGCGATCAGCACCCAGCCGGCCCGGACCTGACTGCGGATCAGCCGGCGACTGTCCTTGCCCGGGGCAACTGTCCGCGGTCCGGTCAGGGCGGGGCTGGGACGTTCGAGAGTGGCGCTCATCGGGACTGTCCTGCCAGATTGGCCAGCACCTTGGCCGGATCCTTCTGACCGAGGACCGCCTGGGTGAGCTGGGAGTCGAAGTTGAACCGCATCTCCAGCCAGTTCGACGGCGGGCTGTTCTCGTTGACCGTGTACGGCAGGCCCTCGGCGACGAACTTGCTCAGCGGGTTCGACTTGGCCTGCGGCGAGTTCGCCGCGTCCTTGTAGGCCGGCAGCTTCTTGTTCAGCTTGGCCATCGCGTCCAGGGTGGCCGGCTGCGACAGCGACTCGATGAAGGCGAAGCCCGCCTCCTTGTGCCGGCTGCGCGACCCGATCGAGGCGAGGTCACCACCGACGTACTCGATCTCCTGGCCGCTGTTGAACCGGAAGAACTTCAGGTCGTCGCAGGTGGCCTGGCCCAGGCCCTTCTCCGAGCAGTCGACGGCACCGCCGACGATGCCCATCGCGGCCTCGCCGCTGTAGACCAGCGGCTGCTGGGCGGCGTTCTGCTGCCCGTACTTCTGGACGTTGTTGATCATCGACTTGATCCAGTTCAGGGTCTCCAGACCCTTGGCGTTGTTGAAGTTCGGCTCGTTGTTCACGTACAGCGGCGTCCCGGTCGAGGCCAGGAACGTGACGAACGGCTGCCGGAAGCTGGTCGCGCCCGCCAGGTCGAAACCGCTGCGGGTGATGTTGCCGTCCTTGTCCCGCTTGGTGAGCTTCTCGGCCGCGACCTTGATCTCGTCCAGCGAGGCCGGCGGCTTGTTCGGGTCGAGACCGGCCTCCTTGAACGCGCTGATCCGCAGCGCCACCGCGCGGGCGTCGGCCAGCAGCGGGTAGGCGTAGATCCGGTCCTGGTACGACACGGCCGGGATCAGCGCGCCGGTGCTCTTGGTCTTGATCACGTCCGGGGTGATCCCGTAGTCGCCGAGGTCGGCGAAGATGCGTTTCGCCGCGAACGGCTGGACCCAGCCGACACCGGTCACCATCACGTCGTACGGGATGCCGGCCGCGATCGAGGTCGAGATCTTCTCGTTCAGGTTGTTGTACGTCGCGAAGTCGGGCTCGACCTTCATCTTCGGGTACTTCTTGCTGAAGTCGGCCACGACCTTGGCGAACTCCTTCCGGCCCTCGGTACTGGCCGGGAACGACGGAATGAGCACGCGCAGCGTCCCGGTCGCCTCAGCAGGCGGGACACCGTCCGTACTCTTGTCGATCACCCCGTTGCCACAAGCGCTCGCGACCAGTCCGACCGCGGCCACCAGCACCGCCAACCCAGCACTACGTCTCACAGGGGAACTCCTTCGCTGCCGTGTGCTCCCAGTCCGGTCACGACGGGCGCACCGAGTGCAGCGAAAGTATGGGAAAGGGCTTTCCCCGTCAATACCCTGGCGCTCGAATGATCAAATTCGATCAAGGAGTCCCGCACCGCAGGACTCCCTGACGCGGAGTTCCGGCAGCAGGCTCAGGTGCTGGGTGGCCGAAGGCCGGCCGGGGCCGGCCTTCAGGCGGCGGAGCAGGAGCTCGCAGGCGGTCTGGCCGAGCTGGAGCTTGGGCGGGCAGACGGCGGTGAGCGGTACGACGGCGAGCGCGGCGGTCTCGTCGTTGTACGCGATCACGGACAGGTCGTCCGGGACGCGGAGCCCGCGTTCCATCGCGCGCTCGACCAGGCGCGCGGCGTGCTCGTCGGAGTGGACCAGGACGGCGTTGGCGCCGAAGGACTCGCACTCGGCCAGGAAGGCGTCCAGGTGGGCGATCGTGTCCGGGTCCTCACCGTGGGCCGGGAGGGCGACGGGCGAGACGAACAGGTCGATCCCGAGCGCGGCCCCCGCTTCCGCGATGCCCTGACGCAGCCAGTACGCCGTGACGCTGGAGCTCAGGTTGATCCCGATCCGGCGGTGACCGAGCGAGACCAGATGACGCAGCGCGAGCAACGCGCCGTACGCGTGGTCGCTCCTGACGTGGTCGTACTCGTTGGTGACGTCGGGGAATCCGAAGGCGCGTTCCATCAGTACGACCGGGACGTCGATCGCGTCGAGCCGGGGACCGGTCTCGGCCGCGCGGCTGTCGCCGAGCGCGGTCGCGAGCAGCAGGCCGGCGACGCCGAGGCTCAGGATCTTGTCGATCCGCTCCTGCTCGACCTGTACGTCGTACCCGGAGACGCCGAGCACCAGGCGCGCGCCGTACCGGTCGGCCATCGCCTCGGCGCCGCGGATCACGTCGGTGTAGTAGAACGTCGAGCTGGGCACGACCAGGCCGACCGTCAGCTGGCTGCCCGGGGTCGACGGGCCCGCCGGGGCCGTGCCGACCGCGCCGCCGTGCACCCGGCGGAGCAGTCCGGCGCCGTCCAGCTCGGCGAGATCACGGCGTACTGTGATCGCGGAGACGCCGAGCTCCGCGGCCAGTTCGGCCACCCTGAGCCGGCCGTGCCGGCGCAGGCTTCGCAGGATCAGCTCGTGGCGCTCCGGTGCAAGCATGCGGCTCGGCCCCCAAGATGTGCGCTGTGATCTGCTCGTGATTGTTTGTGATCATACGATCATCTGTGTGACGACGAACCAGGAGGAACCGGTGTGAGTGAGGCCAGCAGCCGAACCAACGTCGTGCTGTCGAAGCTCTCGCTGGTCGGCGACCTGTTGATGCTGCAGCTGGTGTTCCTGCTGCTGAGCATCGGCATCGTGACGCTGTTTCCGGCCGCGTTCGCGCTGCAGCGGGTGCTGCCGTACGCGATCGGGCAGGAGCACCCCTCGCTGCTGCGGCGGTTCTTCGGCGAGTTCAAGTGGTGCTTCAAGCGCTTCTGGCTGTCCGGCCTCGCGCTGTACTTCGGCGGTGTCGCGCTCGCGTTCGGGCTGTTCTTCTGGGCCTCCACCAACGGTCCGGTCCGGATCTTCGCGCTGGCCGTGCTCGTTCCGCTCAGCGGGATGATCGTCGGGCTCTACCTGAGCGCCCTCGCCGTGATCCCGCAGGCAGAGGACGACGCCACCACGCGAAGCGTCTTCCGTACGGCGAACCTCTTCCTGCTCCGGCGGTCGCTGCCCGTCGCAGGCGGCGTGATCGGGCTGGCCACCTGGTTCCTCGTGGTCGGGCGGCTGCCGACGCTGTTCGTGATCGGGTCGGGGCTGGTGCCGGCGCTGATCGCGTACTGGATCTCCCGGCCGCCGCGGGTCCGGGAGCAGAAAAGCTCGGGGACCGTGTCAATCTGAGCCGCTCTGGTTCGACGTAGGGGTGTAAGCGACCTACGGACCAGAGGAGAACCAGCATGTACGCGACCACCGAATCCCTGACGACGACGCCGGCCGTGCAGGGCAGCGGCAGGTCCCGCTGGCTCGCCCTCTACACGCTGTGCGCGGGCATGTTGATGTTCGTGCTCGACGTGACCGTGGTGAACGTCGCTCTCCCCGCGATCCAGGACGACCTGGGCTTCACCAGCTCGTCGCTGGCCTGGGTCGTGAACGCCTACCTGATCGCCTTCGGCGGCCTGCTCCTGCTGGCCGGGCGGCTCGGGGACCTGCTCGGACGGCGCAACATCTTCGTCGCGGGGCTCGCGCTGTTCACCGTCGCGTCGGTCTGGTGCGGCCTGGCCGGATCGCAGGAGATGCTCGTCGCGGCCCGCTTCCTGCAGGGTGTCGGCGGCGCGCTGACCTCCGCGGTGATCCTGGGCATGATCGTCACGCTGTTCCCGGAGCCGCGCGAGCAGGCCAAGGCGATCGGCGTCTACGCGTTCGTCGCCTCCGCCGGTGGTTCGATCGGGCTGCTCGCCGGCGGCGTACTGACCCAGGCGATCAGCTGGCACTGGATCTTCTTCATCAACGTGCCGATCGGCATCGCGACCGGGTGGCTGGCCGTGCGGCTGATCGGTCAGGACAAGGGCCTCGGTCTGGGCCGCAGTACCGACGTACCGGGTGCGGTGCTGATCACCGGCGCGCTGATGGTCGGCGTCTTCACCATCGTCAGCCCGGCCGCCGAGCTCGGCTGGACCGCGCCGCGGACGATCGCGCTCGGTGCACTCACGCTGACCCTGCTGGCCTGCTTCGTCGTCCGTGAGTCGACCGCCGCCAACCCGCTGGTCCCGCTGCGGATCTTCCGCTCCCGCACCCTGACCGGGGCGAACCTGGTCCAGGCGCTGTCGTCGTCCGGGATGTTCGGGATCTTCTTCCTCGGCTCGCTCTACCTGCAGCGCGTGCTCGGGTACGACGCGCTGGAGATCGGCCTCGCGTTCCTGCCGACCACGCTGGTGATGGGCCTGCTGTCGGTCAAGTACTCCGAGAAGCTCGTGATGCGCTTCGGCCCGCGCCGTCCGCTCATCGCCGGACTGTCGCTCATCGTGATCGGGCTGGTCCTGTTCACCCAGGCGCCGGTCGGTGGCAGCTACGTCGTCCACGTCCTCCCGGTCCTGGTCCTGCTCGGCCTGGGCGGCGGCATCTGCTTCCCGGCCCTGATGGGCCTGTCGATGGCGGACGTGAAGCCCGAGGACGCCGGTCTGGCCTCCGGCCTGATCGGTACGACGGCCGAGGTCGGCGCCGCCCTCGGCCTCGCCGTCCTGGCCACCCTGTCGGCCACCCGCACCGAGTCCCTGGCCACCGCCGGCAAGCCGGTCCTCGATTCCCTGACCAGCGGCTACCACCTCGCTTTCGCCGTAGCCGCCGCCATCGTCGCCACCTCGGTCGTCATCGCCTGCACCCTGATGCGCCCGAAGGCCTCCGAGGCCGAGGTCGCCGAGCGCGAGACCGACGAGGCCCTCGAAGCCGCCTGACCGCAGGCGGACATGGCCCCGGAGCCTTCGGAGCGACCCCGACTCGGGACCTTGAACACCCTCGCGGGACCTCGGACAGGTCATAACTTGTTCGAGGTCCCGCCTTCCTGTCCGAGGTCCCGACTCCCGGCCGGCTCCTCGGGGCGGCCGGTCTGCCGTACGCCGTGGTTTGTCCACAGGGTGGTGGGGTGAAGTCGCCGTTGGTCGGTGGGATGGGGAAGGATGTGGGCGGCAGTCAGTTGGACGTAGAGGGGAACGGCACAGTGGTTTTGCAGTCGATCGAGCAGCGGATCGCCGATGAGCTGGAAGTGCGCGTCGGGCAGGTGAAGGCGGCGGTCGGGCTGCTGGACGAGGGCTCGACGGTCCCGTTCATCGCGCGGTACCGCAAGGAGGTCACCGGGGAGCTCGACGACGCGCAGCTCCGCGATCTCGAGGAGCGCCTGCGGTACCTGCGGGAGCTGGAGGAGCGCCGTCAGACCGTCCTGGAGTCGATCGACAGCCAGGGCAAGCTGGACGACGCGCTGAAGGCGTCGATCCTGGCCGCGGAGACCAAGTCGCGGCTGGAGGACATCTACCTGCCGTTCAAGCCGAAGCGGCGGACCAAGGCGATGATCGCCCGCGAGGCCGGGCTGGAGCCGCTGGCCGACGGGCTGCTGAGCGACCCGACGTACGAGCCGCTCGCCGCGGCGGCCGTGTTCGTGAACGCCGAGCTCGGCGTCGCCGACCCGCAGGCCGCGCTGGACGGCGCCCGGGCGATCCTGGTCGAGCGGTTCGCCGAGGACGCCGACCTGATCGGCGCGCTGCGCGAGCGGCTGTGGGCCCAGGGCCGGCTCGCCTCCGCCGTCCGCGAGGGCAAGGAGACCGACGGGGCGAAGTTCTCCGACTACTTCGACTTCGACGAGCCGTTCGGCAAGATGCCGTCGCACCGGATCCTGGCGATGTTCCGCGGCGAGAAGGAGGACGTGCTCTCGCTGACCGTCGAGCCGCTACCGGCCGGCGTCGAGGCGGACGGCCCGACCGAGTACGAGTCCACCATCGCCCGCAAGGTCGGCGTCGAGAACCAGGGCCGCCCGGGCGACAAGTGGCTGGTCGACACGGTCCGCTGGGCCTGGCGGACCAAGATCCTGGTGCACCTCGGCATCGACCTGCGGATGCGGCTGCGGCAGACCGCCGAGGACGAGGCGGTCCGCGTCTTCGCGGCGAACCTGCGCGACCTGCTGCTGGCCGCTCCGGCCGGCACCCGCGCCACGATGGGCCTCGACCCGGGCTTCCGGAGCGGCGTCAAGGTCGCCGTCGTCGACGCGACCGGCAAGGTGACCGCGACCGGCGTCATCTACCCGCACGTCCCGCAGAACCAGTGGGACAAGTCGATCGCCCAGCTGGCCGCCCTGTGTGCCGCGCACCAGGTCGACTTGATTGCTATTGGCAACGGTACGGCGTCGCGCGAGACCGACAAGCTGGCCGCCGAGCTGATCGCCAAGCACCCGGAGCTTTCGCTGACCAAGGCGGTGGTTTCCGAGGCGGGCGCCTCGGTGTACTCGGCTTCGGCGTTCGCGTCGCAGGAGCTGCCCGGGATGGACGTGTCGCTGCGCGGTGCGGTCTCGATCGCCCGCCGGCTGCAGGACCCGCTGGCCGAGCTGGTCAAGATCGACCCGAAGTCGATCGGCGTCGGCCAGTACCAGCACGACCTCCCGGAGAACTCGCTGTCCCGTTCGCTCGACGCGGTGGTCGAGGACTGTGTGAACGCGGTCGGCGTCGACCTGAACACGGCGTCCGCGCCGCTGCTCACCCGGGTCTCCGGCATCACGCAGGGCCTGGCCGACAACATCGTCCAGCACCGCGACGTCAACGGACCGTTCGCCTCGCGGACGGCGCTGAAGGAGGTGGCGCGGCTCGGCCCGAAGGCGTTCGAGCAGGCGGCCGGCTTCCTCCGGATCCCCGACGGCGCCGACCCGCTCGACTCCTCCAGCGTGCACCCGGAGGCGTACCCGGTGGTCCGCCGGATCCTGGACAAGACCGGCTCCGACCTGAAGGCGCTGATCGGCAACACGGCCGCGCTGCGGTCGGTGAAGGCCGCCGAGCTGGTCGACGAGACCTTCGGTCTGCCGACGGTGACCGACATTCTGGCCGAGCTGGAGAAGCCCGGGCGCGACCCGCGGCCGGCGTTCAAGACCGCGTCCTTCGCCGAGGGCGTGGACAAGATCGGCGACCTGAAGCCGGGGATGAAGCTCGAGGGACAGGTCACCAACGTGGCGGCCTTCGGCGCGTTCATCGACATCGGCGTCCACCAGGACGGGCTCGCGCACGTCTCGGCCCTGTCGAAGAACTACGTGAAGGACCCGCGCGAGGTCGTCAAGCCCGGCGACATCGTCAAGGTCAAGGTGCTCGAGGTCGACATCCCCCGCCAGCGCATCTCGCTGACGCTCCGCCTGGACGACGAGCTCGGTGCTCCGACGTCCGGACGCTCGGGCGGCGGACAGAACCGCGGCCAGGGCGGCCAAGGCGGCGGCGGTCGCGGGCCCGGCCAGGGTGGCGGCGGGCGCGGACCGGGCAGCCAGGGTGGTCGCGGACCTGGTGGCGGCGGACGCGGTCCTGGTGGCCAAGGCGGTGGACGCGGCGCTCAAGGCGGGCGCGGCGGTCAGGACGGCAAGCCGGCTGACACCCCCATGGACGAGGGCTCCCTCGCGGACGCGTTCCGGAAGGCCGGGTTCACGGTGCGCTGAGCGTACGACGTACTGGAACTGAGGCTCGGGAGCTGCTGCTGGTTGGCAGCTACCGAGCCTCAGTCGCGTTAGGCAACTGATGCGAAGGCACGGTCACCTGGGGACATGTGGGGCGAGGACCCCGGGCGCATTCCGGCTCAGTGGGTGAACGGACGGGTCAGTCGACGAGCAGCACGAGTTTGCCTCGTACGGTTCCGGCCTCGCCGACGCGGTGTGCTTCGGCCACATCGGACAGCGGGAAGGTCTGGCCGACCTGGGCGGCGAATCGCCCAGCCTCAGCCATTCGAGCCACCTGGGCCAGCGCATAGGTGGCGCGACCGCTGTCGCCCCGGCTGAAGCGAACGCCCGTCTCCTGCGCGCCGAGGAAGTCGGCGACCGTGATCACGTGCTCGGGCCCGCCGGCCAGCTCGACAAGTTCGGGAAGCACTCCGCTGCCCGCCACGTCCAGCGCGAGATCGACTCCTGCCGGCACGATCGCGCGGACTCGTTCGGTCATCCCGGCGCCGTAGGCGACCGGCTCGGCCCCCAGGGAGCGAAGCAGGTCGTGCGCGGCAGGGCTTCCCGTGCCGATGACGCGTGCGCCGCGCTCCACGGCGAGTTGGACAGCGGCAGTCCCGACGCTGCCCGAGGCGCCGCTGATGAGCACGGTGCTGTCTGCTGTCACGCCGAGCTGATCGAGTGAGCGGGCCGCGGTCTCCGCCGCCGCGGGGATCGCGGCAGCCGTCGCATAGTCCAGCGGGCCTGGGATCGGGGCCCAGAAGGAGAGCACGGCCAGCTCCGCCTGGGCGGCTCCGTACGGCGTCGCTCCGAAGACCCGGTCGCCGACCGCGACACCGCAGACATCGCTGCCGAGTTCGTCGACGATGCCCGCCGCCTCGTGACCGAGGGTCTGAGGCAGTTCCTGGTCCATCAGCCCCTGACGCTTCTTCCAGTCGCTCGCGTTGATCCCCGCGGCACGGACCTTGATGCGGAGCTCTCCGACGCCGGGACGGGGATCGGGGAGCTCGACGATCTCAAGGACCTCCGGACCGCCGAACCGGCTGAATCGTGCTGCCTTCATGAAGCACTCCCCTCGGTGAAGAAGCGGCGGATCATGCTATTGCTGCTCCTGACAAGCTTCTTCAGCTTCCCAGCAGCGTGAGGCCTCAGGTGTCGATGGGGGCTGGAGTGCGGCGGGACCAGAGGTAGTACAGGGCGGCGGTGACGGCCAGGCCGACCAGCCAGGAGATGTCGGCGCCGCCGAGGGCGTCGGTGATCGGGCCGGTGTAGAGCTTCTGGGCCAGGAACGGGATCTGCACGGCGATGCCGACGGCGTACGAGACCAGGGCCACGACGTTCCAGCGGCCGTAGCGACCGTCGGGGTCGTAGAGGGCGGGCACGTCGACGCGTTCGCGGGAGATCAGGTAGTAGTCGGTCAGGTTGATCGCGCTCCACGGGGTGAAGACCATCAGCAGGACCAGCACGAAGTTCTTGAAGTTGTCGAGGAAGTCCGCCGACGCGAAGATCGCGACCAGGACCGAGACGAGCAGGAAGCAGCTCGTGTACGCCGCACGGGCGGCCGGGCCGATCCGGTCGGCGCGGGTGAAGGCCGAGACCGTGGTCAGCAGGGTCATCGACCCGCCGTACGCGTTCAGGCAGTTGACGGCGAGCTTGCCGACGACGATCACCAGGTAGATCAGGAGCGCGATCCCGGCGGGGCCGGCCAGGTCGCCGAGGTAGCCGACCTGGTTGGCGAGGAAGCCGGCGCCGCTCGCGGCGACCAGGGCGCCGAGCGTCATCGACCACTGGGAGCCGATCACGCTGCCCAGGAAGGTGGCGAGGAACGTGGTCCGCTCGGGGGTGTCGGCGGGCAGGTAGCGGGAGTAGTCGGCGACGTACGGGCCGAAGGTGAGCTGCCAGCCGGCGCCGAGGGAGATGGCGAGCAGGAACGTGACGATGTCGAACGGCTTGGCCCCGAGGAGCGCGCCGACGTCGTCGGTGATCAGCAGGCGGATCCCGAGGTAGGTGAAGCCGAGGACGCCCAGGCCCGTCGCGATCCGGCCGAGCAGGTGGATCCAGCGGTAGCCGAGGGTCGCGATCACGGCGGTCAGGACACCGAAGACGATGATGCCGATGGCCGCGGTGTCGACGTGGAGGATCTTGTTGACGGCCTGGCCGGCGAGGACGGTGCCGGTGGCGGCGAAGCCGAGGTACATGACGACGACGAGCACGAGCGGTACGACGGCGCCGTAGACACCGAACTGGGCGCGGCTGGAGATCATCTGCGGGAGGCCGAGCCGCGGGCCTTGGGCGGCGTGGAGGGCCATCACGACGCCACCGAGGACGTTGCCGATCAGCAGGCCGATGACGGCCCACAGGGCGTCGGCACCGAAGACCACCGCGAGGGCGCCGTCGACGACGGCGGTGACCTGCAGGTTGGCGCCGAACCACAGGGTGAACTGGCTGATCGGGGTGCCGTGGCGTTCTTCCGCCGGTATTACGTCGATGCTGCGCCGCTCGATGGCCATGTCCGTCAGGTTGCCCGGGACAACCAGTTTCTAACTTCCCAGCACCGTGAGGTCGAGCAGCCGGTCGAGGTCGCGGGTGGTCGGCTCTCTTCCCAGCAACCCTCTCAGAGCCTCCAGAGTGCTGAGCAGATCGCGACGGACTGCCTGTGGTGTTCGCCGTTGCGTGGCTGCCACGTGGTCGATCACCTGGACCGCACGGGGGCTGAGGTTGTCGGGGTCAGTGGTTGGTTGGTCTTCCAGCTCCACTCGGAGCGTGGTTCCCAGGGCCTCGGCCAGGCGGGTCAGGGTGGCGAGGGTGGGGTTGCCTCGGCTGTTCTCGAGGTTGGCGATGTAGGGGACGGACAGGCCCGCGTCCACCGCTACCGAGGCGATGGTTCGGCCGGCGGTCTTGCGGCGGTCTCTGAGTTCTGGGCCTAGGTCCACCCCACCAGACTATCTCGTCAGAACAGTGTTGCCTAGGAGTGTTCTGTGGAGATACCGTCAGCGGCGTGAGCATCTGGGGGAACAGGGACTTTCGGCTGGTGTGGGCGAGTGGGGCCGTGTCGGGGGTCGGGTCCTGGTTGCTGGTGGTGGCGGTTCCGTTTCATGTGTTCCAGCTGACCGGGTCCGCGGCGGCGACCGGGCTCACGTTGGCGTTGGAGGCGTTGCCTGCACTGCTGCTCGGGCCCTGGGCGGGAGTGCTGCTGGATCGCTGGGACCTGGCGCGGGCCATGTGGGTCGCCGACCTGGTGAGTGCGGCCGCGGTGGGGCTGATCCTGTTCGCCGATCGGCCGGAGCGGTTGTGGATGATCTACCTGGCGATCCTCGTGGAGAACGCGGCGACGACCGTCTTTCGGCCGGCCTCGCGGGCGTTGCTGCCGAGCGTGGTGGGGACCGGGCCGGAACTGGCCGCCGCCAATGCGGCCAGGGCGTTCGCGGGGAGCGTGACGCGACTGGGCGCTCCGCCGCTGGGCGCACTGCTGCTGGCCGGACCGGGGATCACGGTCGTGCTCCTGGTCGACATCGTGAGCTACTTGTTGTCGGCAGCAACAATTGCCGCGATCAGGACGCGACCGGAGCGTGCGGCGCGCCAGCCGCTCCGGCCCCTCGAGGGACTTCGGTACGCCGTACGCTCGAGGCCTCTGCGTGGACTACTCGCCGGCAACGGGATCTTCCTGACCGCCAACGCCGGACTGACAGCACTGCTGGTGCCGCTGATGGTCGACCGGCTCGACGCGCCGGGGTACACGGTCGGTTACGTGTTCTCCGGGCTCGGCGCCGGTTACCTGCTCGGGGCCGCGATCAGCGTGAAATCCCTCTCCTGGTTGGGGATTCGCGACCTGGTCGCGGCGACCCAGCTCGCGACGGGAGCGGCGTTCTTCGCGTTGGTGAACGCGCCCGGCGTCCCGTGGGCGATCGCCGCCGCCGTCCTGATCGGGATCCCGGGAAGCGTGCTGCTGATCACGACCGAGACGACCGTGCAGCGGGTGACGACGCCGGGCATGCTCGCGCAGGTCGGTGCGCTGTTCTTCGCGATCGACGCGCTGGCGGCGGTCGTCGGAGCGCTCGCGGCGCCGGCCGTAACACTGGTCGCTGAGCTTCCGTTGACGCTCAACCTGCTGGCCGCTTTCGCCGTACTGGCCGCACCGATCACGCTGTACGTCGTACCGGGACATCCGGCGGAGCTGACGCGAAAGCCCAGCTAGACAAGGTCTTCCAGGTGACCACCGGGGTCGCCGAGGTGGACAGCCGTTGCCTTGGGCTCGTACCCGAGGCGGCGGTAGATGCGGTCGGCCCCTTCGTCGCCCGGCGTGAGCCAGGCGAGGTCGGCGCCCGCGGACTCGAAGGCGTGCTGGGTCGCGTACGCCGTCGCGAGGGCGCCGAGGCCGCGGCGACGGTGGGAGTGCAGAGTGCCGACGCCGACGACCTCGGTCACGCCGTCGGCGATCGCGGTCCAGGAAGCGATGGCGACCGGTACGCCGTTCTCGCGGATCAGGACGGCGCCGCCGCTCGCGGGGTCGGGCTGGAAGGTGGTGGCGACGTCCTCGGTCTTGTAGGCGTCGGCAGCGACCGCGTTGCCCTCGGCATGCTCTTCAGCCGTCGCGACGCGCGCCGCGGTGATGCCGTCGGGGAGGTCGGGGATCACCAGATCGGCCGGTTCGACGGCGAGGAGCGGCGGGCGGGAGCGGATGATCATGCCGTGCTCGGTGAGCGCCTCGGCGAGGCCGGGGTTGGCTTCCTCGATCAGCTCGCCGTGCAGCCAGCGCTCTTCGGCGGCGAAGGCCAGGCGGACGGTGTCGAGCGCCCACGAGACCTCGTCGGGGTCGAACGGCGTCCCGGGGTCGGCGGCGAGCATCGTGGACAGGAACCACACGTCGTCGTCGTGCAGCAGCCCGACCAGCGGGCCGGCGACGATCTGACGGCGGCTCCGGGCGAGCCCTGACAACTGAGCGGCGGCAATCCGCGCTGCGATCCCCATGCTGTGATCGTAGGCGTCAGGCCTTGGCCTTCTCCGCGGTGGTGCGGATGTCGTAGGCGGCCCGCGCCGAGGCGACCTCGGTCTGGTGCGTTTCCGTCCAGGTGACCAGCGACTGGATCGTCGCGTGCAAGGTGACACCGAGCGGCGTGAGCTCGTAGTCGACGCGCGGCGGCACGACCGGGTGGACCGTACGCCGTACCAGCCCGTCCCTTTCCAGTTGCCTCAGCGTCACGGTCAGCATCCGCTGACTGATCCCGTCGATCGTCTTCTTCAACTCGGTGAAGCGCAGGCTGCGGTGGTCGAGCAGCGCGATCACCAGCAGCGACCACTTGTCGCCGATCCGGTCCAGGATCTGCCGGACCTCGCAGTCCTCGCGGGTGTCCCACTGGAACGCGTCCGCCGGGCAGCCGAGGTAACCCGGTTCCTTTGAAGTGCCTTCTTCCATAGTTCCCGATGGTTCCTCACCATGGAGTCAGTTACAAGAGATAACCGACCAAACGATGAGGAACTCACCATGTCAACCACACAGGCACCATCCGGCCTCCGATCCTGGGCGGTGCTGCTGGTGCTGTCCGGCGCGATCTTCCTGGAAGGCATCGACATCTCGATGATGGGCGTCGCGCTGCCGTCGATCCGGGCCGAGCTCGGTCTGTCGACCAGCGAGCTGCAGTGGGTGGTCAGCGCCTACGTGCTCGGGTACGGCGGGTTCGTGCTGCTCGGCGGCCGCGCGGCGGACCTGCTCGGCCGGCGCCGGATGTTCGTCGGTTGGCTGGCCGTCTTCCTCGTCTTCTCCGGCCTCGGCGGCCTGGCGAACGACGGCTGGGTGCTGATCCTGGCCCGCTTCGTCACCGGGATCGCCGCCGGCTTCATGACCCCGGCCGGCCTGTCGATCATCACCACCAGCTACCCGGTGGGCAAGCAGCGCAACCAGGCCCTGCTCGTGTACGCCGGAATCGCCGCGGCGGGCTTCTCGCTCGGCATGGTGGTCGGCGGCCTGCTCACCGCGATCGACTGGCGCTGGGTCTTCTTCGCCCCGGTCCTGCTGGCCGCGGTCCTGCTCCCGGCCGCGATGTTCCTCCTGCCCAAGGAGGTTCGCGCCACCCAGGAGAAGAAGGTCTTCGACCTCGGCGGCGCGTTCAGCCTGACCGGCGCGATGATGCTGCTGGTCGCGTCGGTCGTCCGCGCACCCGACGTCCCCGTCGTCCAGACGCTGACCACCCTCGCGGCAGGACTGCTGCTGCTCACCCTCTTCGTCACGATCGAACGCCGTACGCCGGTCCCGCTGGTCCGGCTCGGCATCCTGCGCAACGCCGGACTCCTCCGGGCCAACCTCGGGGCCGTCGCGCTGGTCGGATCGTTCGTCGGGTTCCAGTTCATCGCCGTGCTCTACCTGCAGGAACTGCGGCACTGGTCCGAGCTGGAGACCGGCCTGGCCCTGATGGTGCTGGGCATCGACGCGATCCTCGCGCCGACGCTGACGCCGTGGCTGGTCAACCGCTTCGGCAACGGGCGGGTGGTGCTCGGCGGGTTCGCGTTCGCCATCACGGCGTACGCGCTGTTCCTGCCGCTCGGCGCGGACTGGACCTACCTCGCGATGCTGCCGACGTTCCTCCTGCTGGGGTTGGCGTTCTCGCTCGCGTACGGCCCGCTGACGATCGCCGCGACCGACGGGGTCGCCGAGGAGGAGCAGGGCCTCGCGAGCGGCGTCCTGACCACGTCGTTCCAGTTCGGATCGGCGCTCGGTCTGGCGATCGTCGCCGCTGTCCTGGCCGCGGCGGACGAGCTGACCGTCGAGGACTTCCGGACGGCGCTCGTCGTCCCGCTGGCGGCCGCGGTGCTCGGTCTGGCCGCGAGCGCGCCGGCCCTGGTACGCCGTACGGTGGCCGCCTGATAGCTCAGGGTTACCAGGACGTCCGACAATTCAACGCTCGTCGAATGAGCGCCGGCCGGCGGCCGAACCGTTATCGGTAAATCCCTGCGAACATTCTTGACAGGGGTCCCCCGATCCGGCCGCCGGAACCGGTCCCAGTACGTCTGACCAGGGGTTTTCCTTCGCTCCACGGACCCGGCAGCGGGTGTGCCGTAAGGCCTCTGTAAAGGTCCTTGCCGGTCTATTCACGGGATACCTCTTTTTGAGGTGTTCTTTCCTTACCACCCGTGAGCACGTGAGGTGGGTCACCGGCTTCCTCACTGTCGGCGACCGGCAGCGAGCCCACGGTCCCCGTCCCCACGAGGTGCCCGAGCGTCCCACTCGCCGCCTCACCCAGAGAAGGAAAGCCCCATGACCGAGTCGCTGGAGATCCCCGCAGAGCAGCGCCGCGTGCGGGTCTGGTTCGGCGCTCACACCATCGCGGACCACACCGCGACCGTCGACCAGGCAGCGCAGTACGAGGAGGCCATGCGGCGGCGGTTCGCCTCGCTGCGGGTCACCAACGAGCCCGCGCTCGTCAGCAGCGGCCCGGTCCGATGACCACCCGTCCGACGTTGCTCGGCTACGTCCGCGCCGACGCGCTCAGCTGCGCGGAGGAGTTGGCCGCCGCGACCGATGCCCTGGTCGCCTACGCCACCACCGAGGGCTTCACCCTCGGCACGGTCTACACCGAGCGGGACTCCGCCCAGTCCGCCGCGTTCAACGCGCTGCTGGACGAGGCGAAGCGGACCGACGTACGGGCCGTGGTCGTTCCCACCCTGCAGCACGTCGGCGCGGTCGGATCGCCCGGCGCGACGCAGCACCTCGAGTTCCACCAGGCCCAGACCTGGGCGGCGGGCCCGAGGTAACCCGAAGACAAGCGGAGCCGGCGTCTTGACCCCTGCATCGGCGCCGGTTCCGCTCTCCAACCTCCACAGCTGCACCGGGCGCGCCCGGGTGGTAGTGGACCAATCAAGGCCCCACCGGCTGCTACCGGTGGGGCCTTGTCGTTGCGTCAGGCAATGATCTTGTACCCGTAGCGCTTCATCACCGCGGCCGTGCCGGCGTCGAACCGGCCGGTGACCGGCAGCTTGAACCTCTGCTGGATCTTGCGCGTCATCTGCTGGAAATGCACCCGCCACGCCACTCCGGCCGGTGGCCGGGTCTCGTGCTTGCCGATCGCCGCGACCTTCGGGTGCGCCGCCCAGGCCAGCACCTGCGCCCGGTCGGCACCCCAGACGCCGCTCATCGCGTCGTGCGTCCGGGCGTACTCCATCGCGCCGAGCGAGATCGTGGTGTTCGGCTGCGGCGGCGCCTGGGCCGCGGGCGCCGTCCCCGGGTGGTACTTCAGGTAGATCTCCCAGGTCATCCCGTAGTACCCGGGCGGCCCGTCGTCCGCGCCGCGGTTGGCCAGCCCGTTCTTGCGCCGCCGGTACTCCGCGATCTGGTGCGCGGCACCGCGGGACAGGTCCTTGTCGCCGGCCGCGATCGCGTGCACGTGCCACGGCCAGTTCCCCTGCGCCGGCGTCCGCAGCCAGGCCGCGAACCCGACCTGCCGCATCGCCAGCACGACAGCCTTGCGCTGTACGGCGGTCAACCGGTCCACGGCGAGATCCACCGCGCCGCCACCGTCGTGCGTCCCGGCCGAGGCCGTGACGCCGCCCTTGTTGTACGAGCCCTGGATGATCGTGAACGGCACCTTGGCCAGCTTCTCGGCCGCCTGCAGCATCGCCACGGTCCGCGTGCACAGGGCCGCGCCCCGCCAGGACATCCTTGCCTCAGGCATCTATTTTCCCGAGGATCAGTTCCGCGTCCTCCGCGGCGCCCAGCGCTTCCAGCTCGTCGAGGTCGGCCTCGGCCAGCTCCTCGTCGTACAGATGCTCGTCGTCGTGCTGCTCGGTCATCGTGCACCTTCCCCCACCTCCGTCCGTGACCTCCCCTGTCACGGAACCGCGCTCCAGGTTAGGCAGCACCGGCGCATCCGTCCATGGCGCCGCGACGCCTTGCGTACGAGGAATGCAAAGTTTTCGCATCAGTGCGGGTGTGACGTGGTGGCAGTGGGGTACCTGTAGTCATGTCCCGCGGTTCAGTCGGCCCCATTCGGGCATGGGTGGAGCTCACCGAGCCGCGAGTTCTCCCACTGAGGGGCGGGAGAACGACCGAAGGTGGCGGGCGCATCCCACGATGCGCCCGTCCCCTGGCCACCCTCCCCCTGGTGCCGTGAGCACTCCGGTCCACCGCGCCCCGATGCGCTCCCGCCGCGACGACGTACCCGACGGTCTGGCTGTCGACCGCGCCCTCGACCTCGGGCTCTGCGGGATCGGCGGCACGCTTCATCCGCCACCATCGACGCTGGACGACGCGATCGAGCGGCTGAGCACGTCGTACGACGAACGCGCCGCGAGACGCCTCCACCGCTTCGCCGAGGTGCCCGACGGTTCCTTCGTGTGGACGCGTGAGATCGACGGGCTCTACCGCCTGGGGTGTCTCGCCGGACCTTGGCGGTACGACGCCTCGCCCGCCGCGGTCGAAGCCGATCTGGTGCACGTCCGCCCGTGCGTGTGGGCGCCGAGGCCGTACGCCGAGGTGCCTGCCGAGGTGGCGTCCACGTTCTCGCGGGGTGGGCGGAACTTCCAGCGGATTCGTGACGCCGGCGCAGCGACCGCTGAGCTGTGGACTCAGAGGGCCGAGGCGACGAAGAGGTAGCGGTTGAGGCTGAAGAAGTAGCTCTCGCCTTGGCTGCGGAGGTCGTCGGCCCAGGCTTCGGCGTCGGCCTCGGTGAGTTCGGCGCGGCCGGGGACGAAGGCGGAGACGATGTCGATCAGGCCGGCGCTGTACGTGCGGTGGTCGAAGCCGACGTTGAGCAGCGGGATGACCTGCAGGTGGGTGCGAGTGAAACCCGCCTTGTCGAGAGCATCGCCGAGCGACCGCGGCAGGTGCGGATCCTGCAGGTGCTCCTCGAACGCGCCCAGCACCCGAGCCATCCGCGTGTCGTCGCCGGACCGCCAGACGATCGAGCCCCAGTCGGTGTCGAGCAGCAGGACGCGCCCGGCCGGGCGGAGGACGCGACGGATCTCGGCGAGCGCGCCCGCGACGTCGTCGACGTACTCGAAGACCTGGGTCGACACGACGACGTCGAAGTTCTCCGCGCCGTACGGAAGCCGTGCCACCGACGCCGCCTCGAGCTCCAGCGGCGGCCCACCCGGTACGTCGGCCCGCGTGCCCGCGATCGCGAGCATGCTGTCGCTGATGTCGACCCCGCTCACCCGCCCGTCCGGCCCGACCTCACCCGCCATCTCCGCCGCCAGCAGCCCCGGCCCGACCCCGACGTCGAGCACCCGGTCCCCCGGTCGCAGCGCCAGCGCCATCCGCACCACCCGCCGCTGCTCGACCACGTCCGGCGTCGTGTACATCGCCTCGATCTGCCGCGACACCTCCGGATCGAACTCCAAACTGCTCATCCTCTCCACCTCAACGCCATGCTGCTCATCATGGGGCGCGTGATCGGTGCTGAAAAGGAGTCGGTTGATCGCACGCTCGACGGTTACCTTCATCGCGTGATCGAACTTCCTCAGTCGTTTCTGGAGATGCCCCGGTGGTGGACCGAAGGGGCCGAGTGGCTGGCTGCGCTACCGGACGAGGTGGACACGCAGTGTGCTCGATGGGGGCTGACGGTCGACGGAAACGTCGCGCACGGGTCCAACGCGGTGGTCGTGCCGGTGGAGCGGGGTGGCGCCAGGTTCGCGCTGCGGATGTCGCCGCCGGGGGACGAGGTCTCCGACCAGGCGCGGGCCCTGCGCTGGTGGGACGGGCGGGGAACGGTCCGCCTGTACGACGCCGACGCGGCGCGCGGAGCGATGTTGCTCGAGCTGCTCGGAGCGCCGCTGGACGAGCGGCCGGTGGGGGAAGCAGTCGAGGTGCTGGGCAGGTTGATGCGGCGGCTCGGGATCGAGGGGCCGGTCGATGCGTTGTCCACACAAGAGATCGTGCGGGCTCGCGTCCAGCAGATGGAAGGGCAGTTGGCGGGGCATACCGGGGCAGTTGAGCCGGCGTACCTGATGGCTGCTCTCGAGATCGCGGACCGGCTGGCCGGATCCGACGCCACAGCCGCGGTCAACGGGGACCTCCACTCGGCGCAGGTCCTTCGCGGGGAGCGGGAGGAATGGCTGGTCGTCGACCCGGTGCTCTACCGAGGCGACATCGAGTTCGACCTGGGCCGCATCCTGTGGACCCGACTCGACGAGATGGCCGACGACGCGGAGATCAGAGCCTGCTTCGACACCGTCGTACGAGCAGCCGACCTCGACCGCTCGTACGCCCGCGACTGGGTGGTCTTCCGAACGGTGGACTACTGGATGTGGGGCCTGAGCGTCGGCCTGACCACAGACCCAGTCAGATGCCGCCGCCTCCTGGACGCCCTGCTCTAGCAGCTGGTGCCGCGGGCTGGGAGCTTGCCGGTGAGGAAGTACGTCGTCGCGTGGGTGCGGGCGCAGGCTGAGTTGAACCAGGACGTGTGGCCGTAGGTGTTGCTGACCAGGAGTTGGCTGCCGCGGATCTGTCGTTGCAGGCTGATGGCCTGGTTGAGGGGTGTGGCCGGGTCGTGGGTGTTGTTCAGGATCAGCATCGGGGGTGCGTCGGCGATCGGGGTCGGCTTCCACGGGTTGGTCGGCTTGATCGGCCAGCCGGAGCACGAGGCCGCCATCACCCAGCCCTCGACCGCGGCGCCGACGCGCGGTGCGACGGCGTGAGCCATCGCGAGCCGTGCCCGGACATCGGCAAATCCGCGGAGCTCACCAGGGAAGTCCATGCACGACACCGCCGTGTACGCCGACTCCGGGTTCCCCACGTAGCTCCCGCCGAGGAACCCCGACCCGTCCCCGCCGGCCGCCTTGGCCAGCGCGGCGGTGAACGTGCTCCACGGCCCGGCCTGGTCGCCCAGCGTCGGCAGGTACGCCGGCAACGCCATCCGGATGTAGTCGCCGTTGACCCCACCGGTCAGCGGCTTCCGGTCGGCCTTGCGGACGACCGCGTCGAACACCTTCCCGACGTCCTGCCCGTGCAACGCGCACGCCGGCGTCTTGTCGCACCACGCCGCGAGCCGGTCGAACCCGAGCTCCATCTCGCGCGCCTCGCTGAGCATGAACCGGGTCGACCCCTGCGCGTGGTCGACGATCCCGTCGAGCACCATCCGGTCGATCCGGCGCGGGAAGAGCTGCGCGTACGTCGTCCCCAGGTACGACCCGTACGACGGCCCGAAGTAGCTGATCTTGTCGACACCGAGCGCGGCCCGGATAGAGTCGAGGTCGCGGGCCGCCGTCCGGGTGTCGAGGTGCCGCATCAGCTCGCCGTTCTTGGCCAGGCAGGCCTCGCCGAACGACTTGCTGGACGCCACGAGCGCGTCGTACTGGGCCTTCGTCCGCGGGAACACCGGTACGCCGGGCCACAGCACCGGGCCGCAGTCGAGCTGGCTCGATCCGCCCGTTCCGCGCGGGTCGAAGCTGACCACATCGAACCGGTCGAGCAACTGGTCGCCGAACAGCTCGCCGGCAAGCCCGGCAGCGAGGATCGACGCACCGGCACCGCCGGGCCCACCCGGGTTGTAGGTCAGTACGCCGACCTTGTGCGCCTGATCCCGGGCCGGCGCCCTGGCGACCAGCAGCTCCGTCTGCCCCGCCGACGGCCGCGCGTAGTCGAGCGGCACCTCGAGCCGCGCGCACTCGGTCGTCTGCCCTTCCGTACAAGGCTTCCAGTCGAGCGGCGCGGTGGCAGCAGCCGGTACGGCGGGCAGCAGACCCGCTCCGACCAGGCTCAACGCCAGTAGTCCCTTGATCAGCATCCGATCAAGCTACGCACCGCGAGTTTCGCCCGGCATCAGCCGATCGGAGGGGTCAGGATCATCCCCAGGTCCCCGTTGCCAGACACGCACTAGTGCGCCGGCGCGAAGTCGATGAACCCGACCACCGAGCTGATCCGCCCGTCCGCGGCGACGGTGACGATGTCGGTGCCTCCGGCAACGGCCGGCTGGCCCTCGGGGGCGAGCTCCCAGGTCCAGCGGATCCGGTCGTGGTGCGCGTCGGGGGTCCCGGTCGCGGTGAACCGCAGGCCGGGGAACATGCCCTGCGCGGTACCGATCATCGTGCTCAGCTCGTCGTACCCGGTCGCCTCGAAGCTTGGGTCGACGAAGGTGCCGTCCGGCGCCCAGGTCTTCTCGAGCGCGGCGGCCCGCTGCTCGACGTCGGTTTCGTTCCAGATGGCGAAGTACTGCTCGGCCAGGATCATCGTGTCCTCCTCAGGATCGGTTGGCACCACCCTGCCGCCGGGGCCCGCGATCCGGCCATGACGTCGGAGGTCATGCCGGTGATCACCTGGCCGGTTACCGTCGGGGCATGACGATGATCGCCGAGGAGACCTTCCAGCGGCCCGTGGGCGAGCTGTTGCGCGGTTGGCGCGAGCGACGACGGCTCAGTCAGCTCGACCTGGCCAACCAGGTCGAGGTGTCGACCCGCCACGTCAGCTTCGTCGAGAACGGTCGGTCCAAGCCGAGCCGCGAGATGGTGCTACGGCTGGCCGAGCACCTCGAAGTACCGCTGCGGGACCGCAACCAACTGCTGCTCGCCGGCGGCTACGCCCCGATCTACAGCGAGGCGTCGCTGCACTCCCCGGCGATGCTGGCGGTCCGCGAGACACTGCGTCGGCTACTCAAGGCGCACGAACCGTTCCCGGCGTTGGTCGTCGACCGCTGGTGGAACATCGTCGAGACCAACGCCGCCGCCAGGCTCTTCACCGAGGACGTCGCGCCCGAGTTGCTCGCGGCGCCGATCAACGCACTCCGCCTCACGCTGCACCCCGACGGTCTCGGCGGCCGGATCACCAACCTGGCCGAGATCCGCGCGAGCACGCTGAGCACGTTGCACCGCCAGATCACGAGCACCGCCGATCCCGACCTCCAGGACCTGTACGACGAACTGCGCGCGTACGGTGTCCCCGGCGGCGACCGGGTCGCGACCACGCCGGCGCCGGAGGTCGTCGTACCGCTGAAGCTGCGGCGCGGAGACCGGGAGCTGTCGCTGCTGACCACGATCGCGACGTTCGGGACGCCGCTCGACGTGACGGTGTCGGAGCTGATGATCGAGCAGTTCTTCCCCGCGGACGACGCGACGGCCGAGTACCTCAAGGAGCTGTTCTGAATGCTGCCCGACGAACGTCTCGGCGACCCGGTCGAGCTCCCGCTGGCCTGGCTCGACTTCTACCGCGAGACCGTACGGCGCAAGCTCGACGGGCTGTCCGAGGAGGAGCTCCGGGCGAGCCGGCTGCCGTCGGGGTGGTCGCCGCTGGAGCTGCTGAAGCATCTGGTGTTCATGGAACGGCGGTGGCTTCGCTGGGGGTTCACGGCGGAGCAGGTCGATCAGCCGTGGGGTGACAGCGACGCCGACGAGCGCTGGCGGCTGGAGGACGGCGACACGCTCGACGCTTTGCTGGTCGCGCTACGGGAAGGCGGGGAGCGGACCCGGGAGATCGTCGCCGGTGTCGTCAAGGCCGAGGCGGCGGCTGTTCAGGGCGTCGGTGTCGTCGGCGTCGGCGCGCTCGGGATGCGGTCCAAGGAGGGCGGGCGGTTCGGCGCCGAGGACGTGAAGCCGACGCTGGGGTGGATCTTGTTCCACGTGCTGCAGGAGTACGCGCGGCACACGGGCCAGCTGGACGTCGTACGGGAGCTGGCGGACGGAACCACCGGCGAGTAGGACCCCCGAGGCCCCACCCGCCGGTGGGGCCGCAGTTGATCTCGGTGTTCATCAACTGCGGCCGTTGGATCACGCGTTCTCGGCGCGTGAAAGCTGTGCTTTTGGCGTCGACTTCGTCGCCGCGGGTTTTGGGGCTCTGTCGCCCGGTCTTCCCTCGTCGGTCGGTCGCTGCGCTCCCTTCCTCCTCAGTCCAGACCGGGCGGCCCCAAAACCTTTCGCGCTGATGCGATTTTCTGTGCCCCACCGGCGACCGGCCCGTTCCGCCCGCGGGCCGGCCGACGGTGTCATCGGTGTGAAGGGGAGGGACGACTACCGATGAGTCGGCAGCCCGGTGGGAATCCCGGTGGGCCGCTCGGTGGGCAGGGGAGGAAGGCTCGGCAGCGACGGCTTGGCCGTCGGCAGCGGGAGGGAAGGCCGGCCCGGCAGGGACGGCTTCCCGGTCGGGACGGAGACCGTCGGCAGTGAGGGCTTGCCGGGCAGCGACGGCTTCGGGAGCGACGGCTTGCCCGGTACGGACGGCAGCGTCGTCGGGACGTTCACCGGCGGCGCGGTCGGCACGTGGTCGGTCACGCACGACGGCAGGGCGGGCTTGCCCGGGAGCGACGGCTTCGCGGTCGGCAACGTCGGCTTGCCAGGCAGGGAAGGCTTACCGGTCGGCACCGGGACCGAGGGCAGCGACGGCTTGCCGCTCGGCAGCTTGGTCGGCACCGTCGGCAGGCTGGGCTTGCCCGGCAGGTTCGGCAGCTTCCCAGGCAGCGACGGCTTGCCCGTGGGCAGCGTGGTCGGGAGGCCCGGCTTGCCCGGGAGGGACGGCTTCGTGGTCGGCAGCGACGACTTCCCCGGGAGGGAAGGCTTACCGGTCGGCACCGGGACCGACGGCAGCGCGGGCTTGCCCGGCAGGGAGGGCTTGGCGGTCGGCAGCGACGGCTTGCCCTTGGGCAGCTCGCCTTCCACCCTCGCCTCGACCGACGCCTCGATCTTGACCTTGCTCGGCACCTTCGGCAGGCAGGTCGGGTCGACCGACGGCAGCGTGGACGGCGTACCGGCCGGGAGCTCGACCGGGACCGGCGGCTTGTCGCCACCGGCGAGCAGGTTGCGGACGTCGGACGGTCCACCGATCGCGGCGGACACCGTCGCGACGCTGCCGGCGAGAGCGGTCACGCCCGCCGCGGCCAGTCCGCGGCGGAGCCAGGCCAGGCGCCGGCCCCGGCGCATCAGGTCGGCCGGGTCGGGCTGCCACGGCTCCAGGTCGTACTCGAGCGCGCTGCGCACCCGCTGCTCGTCGCTCATCTTGTTCCTCCAACTACTCCGGATTCGATCAGGTCGGGTGCCAGACGCAGCTTGGCCAGGGCCCGGGAGGCCGTGCTCTTCACGGTCCCGGGGGCCATGCCGAGAAGCTCGGCGGTCTCCGCCTCGGAGAGGTCCTGCGAGTACCGCAGGGCGACCACGGTCCGCTCACGCACTGTCAGCCCACCGAGAGCTGACAGCACGGCTTCACGGGTCTGCACCTCACCGGCGAAGTCCGCCACCGACCGGTCGTCCCAGTCGTTGTCCACCGGGTCGCTGGGCACTTCGTTGGACCAGCGCCGGCGAGCCTGCGAGAGGAACCGGTTGACCAGCACGCGGCGGACGTAGCGAAGCCGATCGCCGTCCAGCCGGTGCCACTTCGGGTAGGACCGCATCAGCGCCTGCTGGACCAGGTCCTCCGCGGTGTGCCGATCGCCGCAGAGCATCTCGGCGAAACGCAGCAACGGCGTCGACTGCGCCCGCACGAACCGCTCGAAATCGGCGTCCGCGGCCCGGGTCATCGATTCTCCTTCGCCTCTGTCACACCGGTCCAAACCCGTTGAGTCACCGGTGAGGTTCTGTCCGTACCCGAAATACTTCGAAGAAGTTTTTTCACGCGCTATGCAAGGGCCGTGTTTGTTTGTCACGATCGGTGCGCCGGGTGTCGCACCCGGTGACAGCGTCCTCACCGCCCCGGAGGTACCGCCATGCGTATCACCCGCAGGTCCGCGGCCGCACTCTGCGTCGCCGCCGCCCTGGCCGCAGCACCCCTCGCAGCCGCCGTCCTGCCCAGTACGGCGGCCGGCACCGACCCGATCGGGGTCGCCACCCGGCCGGCCGAAGGCTCCACCAACGTCACGGTCGACGGCAGCCGGATCATTCTCGGCGACGCGCCCGTCCGGATGGGCTCGGCCGAGATCAAGCAGCGGTCCGGGATCGGCAACCTCGACCCGGTCCGCTTCCCCGCCGCCACGTCGGCGGTCGTCGTCGACTACACCACCGGTACGCCGGACGGCTCGACCGCGGAGGTCGACGTACGGGCTCTCGTGCGGGACAGGTGGTCCGAGTGGACGCCGGCCAAGGCCGGTACGCCGACCGCGCTGCCCGGCGCGAGCGACCAGGTCCAGCTCCGCATCATCGTCGCCGCCCCGGCGACCGGCGCCAAGCCGTGGGTCGGCGACGTCCGCGTCCAGCCCACCGACAAGGTCGCTACCGGCCTGAAGGTCCAGGCCGCGCCACTGAAGTCGCGGGTCTACGCCACCCGCGAAGGCCTGGTCGGCGGTACGACGGCCAACGGGCACGTGATCGTCAGCCGGGACCACTTCGTCGCCCTGCCGTCACGGCGCGGACTGGCGAACAACGGCTCGGGCAACTACTCGGTCAAGGTCTGTACGACGACCGGCACGCTCCGCTGCGCGTTCGAACCGGTCTGGGACGTCGGCCCGTGGAACACCAAGGACGACTACTGGAACCCGAGCGCCACCCGCGAGATGTGGAAGGACCTGCCGCAGGGCAAGCCCGAGTCGCAGGCGGCGTACCAGGACGGCTACAACGGCGGGAAGGACGGCTTCGGCCGCACGGTCGCCAACCCGGCCGGGATCGACCTCGCCGACGGCACGTTCTGGGACGCGCTCAAGCTGACCAACAACGCCTGGGTCGACACGACCTACCTGTGGACCGGTGACGGCGGCCGCGGCACGGTCTCGATCACGTCCGGCTACCTGAACGTCCGCAGTACGGCGAGCTCGACCGGTGCCGTGGTCGGAATGGCCGGCAAGTCCGCCCAGGTCACCGTCGAGTGCCAGGTCACCGGCCAGAGCGTGACCGGCTCCCAGGGCACCTCGAACATCTGGCTGCGCGTGCACGCCGGAATGTACGTGGCCAAGGCCTGGATCAACGCCGGTTCCTTCGGCGCCTGCTAGGGAGACACCCCCTGACGACCGCGTCCGGAGAGCCTCGGGCGGGACTCTCCGGACGCGGTTCCTGCGTTGTCTACTTCGCGAGCGGGTCGCCCTTGGCGTCGCCGAACTTGGCGATCAGCCGGCCGCTCGCGTCGTACGCGAAGACGGAGGCCTGCGCGCCCTTCGCGCCGGGCTGCTGCTCGGCGGTCAGCCGCGCCGAGGACTCCACCCATCCCGGAATACCCGCCAACCGGTACACCTTCGCGTACCAGGCCTTCCGGCCCAGCGTGTAGACGACGGTGCTGACCCTGGCGCTCTTGAAGACCGAGCTGTGGACCGCTCCGGAGCTCTGGATGCCGGGCGATGTGCCGTCACCGATGTTCGCGTTGCCGACCGTACGGCGCCAGCCGAACGGCTCGTACGCCGGCTCGCCCGGCACCCGGCTGATCACGGCCCACCGCGTCCCGCGGGTGGTGAAGAACAGGTGGTCGCCCAGCGCCACCTCCCGGCCCGACGCGAGCGTACCGACCGACGGCCGGGAGTTCTGGAACACGAACTTGGTTGCCTTGGGCACCGGCTTCGCGGCCGGCCGGGCGGCCGGGACGGCCGCGGCGGGTGCCGGAGCCGCCGGGGCGGGTGCCGGAGCCGCCGGGGCGCCGGCGGCTGGCCCCGGAGTGCCCGCGACCGCGGTGTCGTTGGTGCCGGTGAGTGCCGCCGTACCGGCGATCACGCCCGCGGCCGCGACGGCCGCGACGCCGCTGGTGATCAGTCGCATCCGCATGCTGCTTGTCCGCACTGGTTCCTCCATAAGGAATCTGGTGATGTTGTCTCGGGCTGAAGGACGCGACGCGACGCGAAAGCGTTCTTCACCGCACCAGAGGTTGTGCCGCACCGCCTGGGAACTGGCCGACGAGCGTCCCGTCGGCGGCGTACGCGAACACCGAGACCTGACCACCGGACCCGGTCGCTTCCGACCGGTCGGCCCAGACCGCCACCCACCCGGGAATGCCGGCCAGCCGGTTGACCGTGCCGTACCAAGCATCGCGACCTTGCGTGTAGACGACCGTGCTCACCCGGCTGCTGCGGAACACCGAGCTGCTCACACCTTCCGCGCTCTGGATGCCCAGCGACGAGCCGTCTCCGATGTTGGAGTTGCCGACCGTCTTGCGCCACCCGAACGGCTCGTACACCGGTTCGCCCGGGACGCGGCTGATCACCGCCCACTGGGTGCCCCTCGTGACAAAGGACAGGCGATCGGTCATCCGTACCTCGCCCTTCGCCGGCACCGTGCCGATCGACGGTTCGGCGTTGTGGAACGTGTACCGCGCGGACGGGGTGAGCACGGGGGCCGGAGCACTCGCGACCGGCGGTGGGACGAACTGTGTCTCCCGCGTCCCGTTGCCACCGAGTACGACGCCTGCCCCGGCCGCCAGGACGACCGCGACCGACGCGACGGCTCCGACGCCGACCGCACGCGCCCGACGACGCCGCCGCCGGGCACCCGAGATCACCTTCACCGGATCGAGCGGATCCATCGACCCTTCGGATCGCAGCAGCGTGATCAGCTCGTCGTCGTTCATCTTCGTTCTCCTACGTAGCTGTCGTGTAGGTGCGGGGTGGCGCGCAGCTTCTGCAGGGCGCGGCTGTTCGCGCTCTTCACCGTGCCGACCGCGACGCCGAGGGTCGCGGCCGTCTGGACCTCGGTCAGGTCCTCGACGTACCGCAGCACCACAACGGCGCGCTCCCGCGCGGTCAAGGTCGCCAGCGCGGCCGTGAGCGCCATCCGGCGGTCCACGTCCGTGGCCGGATCGGCGACCGTGCGCCCGAGCCGGTGCTCGAGGTGCTGGTCCAGCTCGGCCGCGTGACCGCTCGGCCGCTCCCGCCAGAGCCGGCGCCGGGCCCACGAGATGTGCTGGTTGACCACCGCCTGGCGCACGTAGCCGAACGGGTCACCGAGCTCGATCCGGTCCCAGCGCAGGTACGCCTTCTCCAGCGCGGTCTGCACCAGGTCCTCCGCGAGCACGGGGTCGCCGCAGAGCATCCGCGCGATGTGCACCAGCCGCGCGGATCTGGCCAGCACGAAGGCTGTGAAGTCCTCGTCCCGCCCGTCGGTCCGCCCCATACAGTCTCCTGTCCTTCCACCGCTCAAGACGCCGCAGCCCCCGAAAAGGTTCTGCCACCCCGCAACCCTTCCTCCGCTCCCCTCGCCTCCGCCCCGCAAACTCCCTCCACCCCTCGTCCCTCGGTCCCTCGCCCCCAGTGACCCGAGTCCGCTGACGCCTACTTTCACCACTGACGTCTTGTACGGCGCCAGTCGCCGAAGACGGAGGCAGTCGTCGAAGACGGAGGCACTGAAACGCGCGGAGGCGCCTAGCGTCCGAAGAAGCGGCACGTGTCCGAAGGAAGGTGGCCTATAGCGCACGGTTCTTCGGACGCTAGCCGGTTCTTCGGACGCTACGGGCAGATGCAGGCCGGCGCGGGGCCGCTCAGCGTGGCTGCGGCGCCGGCTGGGGCAGGGTCAGGCGGGCCAGCTCGGCCGGGGCGCAGTCGGCGGCGGCCCGGACGCGGTCGCGGCCGGCGGCCTTGGCGGCGTACATCGCGCGGTCGGCGCGGAACAGCAGCTCGTCGACGGTCTGGCCGTCGGACGGGTAGACCGCGATGCCGATCGAGACGGTCAGGCGGAACGTGTTGGGGTCCAGCTCGGGGTCGTCCAGCACGCCGGCGCACATCGCGGCCAGCGGGCTGGCCGCGACCGCCGCGCGCAACCGGTCGGCGGTCACGGTTGCGTCGGCCAGGTCGGTGCCGGGCAGCGCGATCACGAACTCCTCGCCGCCGAACCGCCCGATCACGTCCTTCACCCGGATCGCGCTGCGCAGGATCGTCGCGACCGCGCGCAGCGCCTCGTCGCCGACCAGGTGCCCGTGCCGGTCGTTCACCTGCTTGAAGTGGTCGATGTCGATCAGCAGCACCGCCATCGGCTCGCGCTGGGTCCGCGAGATGCGCAGCATGTCCTCGGTCCGGCGGCGCCACCAGTCGACCCGGCCGAGGCTGGTCTTCGGGTCGGTCTGCGCCTCGGTCTCCAGCTGCGTGAACAGCAGCGCCCGCTGGGCGGTCAGCGAGATCGGGATCGCCAGGAACGCGAACCACGGGCTGATCAGCGCCGCCGCCGCGAGCAGGCACCCGAGCGTCGCCGCGGTCGCGTCCACGCACAGGGAGTCCTTGTCGCCGATCGCTTCCTGCCGGCTGCTGCCCGGCACGATCAGCACGATCGCCAGGCCGCACAGCACGGTGTCGGTCGCGACGTATGCGAAGGACGCGAGCGTCATCGCGACGACCAGGCCGAGCGACGAGTCGCCGACCAGGTCGCGGGCCCCGGCGAAGACCGTGTGGGCCGCGCCGACGCCGAGCACGCAGACCGCCGTACTGAAGGTCCACCGGTACGGGATGCACTTGCCGGCCCGGATCCGCCACCAGATCCGCAGCAGCACGGCGACCAGGATCGCCAGCGCCGGGTGCAGCACCAAGGCGGCCGCGATCATCCAGGCCGGCGCGAGGTCCTTGTGCAGCGCGCCGCCGGACTTGCGCCGGTTCTCGACCCGGCGGGCGCCCTCGACCGAGATCAGCGCCGACACCGTCAGCGCGAAGACCAGCTCGAGTCCCTGCCACGACGGCAGCTCGGTGAACGAGCGCACGCCGTACCCGACGGCGAGCAGGACGACGAGCACGACCAGACCGAACGCCGGGACCGTCAGGGTCCAGAGCGTCCAGTTCCGTACCGCTCGCCTACTCTGCGCAACCATCCCTCTCACAGTACGACGTGTGACGGGTCCGTCCCAGTCCGCTACGGCGTGCTGCGCGTAAGGATTTGATCAACTATCGGAAGACCTTTCCAGCTGCGTCGAAAGGCCGTTCGCTCAGCGTTTGCGGCGGGCCGCACCGAACAGCCCGCGGACGATCTCCCGCCCGGCGGTGCGGGCGAACTGCTTGAACGCCGACGACCCGACGACCTGCTCGACCATCGACTTCTCCTGCTTCTGCGCCCGCGGCTTCGGCTGCTCGGGAGCCGGCTGGGCCTGCGCCTCGGCCTCGGCCTGCGCTGCGCCGGCCTGCACCCGCGCGGCGAGCTTCTCGTACGCCGACTCGCGGTCCACCACCTCGGTGTACTTGGCGTTGTTCGGCGACGCCGCGACGGCCGCGGTCAACTGCTCGGCGGAGGCCGGCGCCATCAGCGACTGCGGCGCCCGCAGCCGGGTCCAGGCGACCGGCGTCGGCGCGCCCTTCTCGTTCATCACCGTCACGACCGCCTCGCCGATCCCGAGCTGCGTCAGCACCTCGGCCAGGTCGTACGACGAGTTCGGGAACGTCGACACGGTCGCCTTCAGCGCCTTCGCGTCGTTCGGGGTGTGCGCCCGCAACTGGTGCTGCACCCGCGAACCGAGCTGCGCCAGCACGTCGTCCGGCACGTCCTTCGGGGTCTGGGTGACGAAGAAGACGCCGACCCCCTTCGAGCGGATCAGCCGCACGGTCTGCGCGATCGAGTCCAGGAACGCCTTCGACGCGTCGTTGAACAGCAGGTGCGCCTCGTCGAAGAAGAACACCAGCTTCGGCTTGTCCACGTCGCCGACCTCGGGCAGGTCGTGGAACAGGTCGGCCAGCAGCCACATCAGGAACGTGGAGAACAGCGCCGGCCGGTCCTGCAGGTTCGGCAGCTCGAGCAGCGACACGACGCCCTTGCCGTCGCGCTGCTGCAGCAGGTCGGCGGTGTCGAACTCCGGCTCGCCGAAGAACGCCTCGGCCCCCTGGTCGGCGAACCCGATCAGCGAGCGCAGGATGACGCCCGCGGTCGCCGCGGACAGCCCGCCGAGCTCCTTCAGGTCGCCCTTGCCCTCGTCGCTGGTCAGGTGCGTGATGACCGCGCGCAGGTCCTTCAGGTCCAGCAGGGTCAGGCCCTGCTTGTCGGCGTAGTGGAAGATCAGGCCGAGCGAGGACTCCTGGACGGCGTTCAGCCCGAGCACCTTCGACAGCAGCACCGGCCCGAACGACGTGATGGTGGCCCGGATCGGTACGCCGCTGCCCTGGCCGCCGAGCGCGTAGAACTCGGTCGGGAACCCGGCGCCGACCCACTCCTGGCCGATCGCCTTGGTCCGGGCCAGCAGCTTCTCGTTGCCCTCACCGGGCTGCGAGACGCCGGACAGGTCGCCCTTGATGTCGGCGGCGAACACCGCGACACCGGCGGCGGACAACTGCTCGGCCATCAGCTGCAGGGTCTTGGTCTTGCCGGTACCGGTCGCGCCGGCCACCAGGCCGTGCCGGTTCACCATCGACAGCGGGATGCGGACCGCGGCCTCCGGGTTCGGCGTACCGTCGACCAGCAGCGACCCGAGCTCGAGCGCGGGCCCCTCGAACGCGTACCCCTGTTTGACGGTCTCCACGACGTCCGGTGTCTCGGCCATCTCAACGCTGCCTTTCGCGCGACGGAACTACCCCTGCGCTCGGCATGCTAGTGCGGCCGGGCGACGTGGTGGGGTCAGCCGCGCGCGACGAACGGCTCGAGCAGGCCCGGAACCGCTTCCCGGGCGAAGTCGAGGCCCTCGTCGGCGTCGGCGTCCCGGGCGGAGTACGCGCCGCCGCCGGCCGCCGTGATCGCGCTGTACGTCGCCAGCCCGACCCGGCGCTGGAAGATCGACTGCCGGACCCGCCAGCCGAGGATCCCGTCCCGCTGCAGCGCGGCCGTCGAGCGCCGTACGGAACCGGACCGGGTGACCAGGTACTTGCCGGTGATCCCGTGGCCGAGCGCCTGGTAGTTGTCGCGAGCGAGCAGTACGGCGATCGGCAGCAGGACGACGGCCAGCAGACCGCCGAGCTGCAGCAGTACGTCGGTGAACAAGAGCCCGAGGACCACGAGCACCGCGACCGGCACCAGGGCCGCCGCGACCGCGATCCGGATCCGTCGACCGAGGGCGGCGCGTGGATGTGGTGTCAGGCGTGCAGCGGCGGTCGGAGCGACGTCCTCCCGCAGTACGGCGGCCGCGATCCGGTCCGCGAGGTCCTTCGGTGCCGCGGGCAACAAGGTCTTGTGGTCGGTCTTCTCGTCCTCCTGCTGCTGCACGAGCCCGGTCGCGATCGCGTCCACCCGCGCCGCGCCGGCCAGGCGGGCGCCGAGCGGCTCGACCACGTCGACGCCGCGCAACCGGCGCTCCTCGATCGAGATGGACCGGGAGGTGAGCAGCCCACGCCGTACGCGGAGGATGCCGGGCTCGCGGTCGAGGCGGAAGTTCCACCACATCTCGACGAACAGCCCGAGCGAGCCGATCACGCCGACGACGAGCAGGATCGCCGCGAGGACGAGCAGCACGAGCAGCAGCGTGATGCCCTGGAAGAGATCCTGGACCCAGTCGATCAGCTCTTCCTGCAGCGAGAACCACTGCGCCAGCTGCATCAGCGCGCCACCGGCCGCGATGCCCAGGGTCGGCGCGAGGAACGAGATCGGGGCGTAGCGGATCCAGGCCGGGTCGAGCACGGCCAGCGTCCCGTCCGTCGCGTGCTGCTCGCCCTTCAGCAGCTCCAGCCGCAGCCGCTCCCCCTCGGCCCGCGTCACCGGACTGAGCGAGAGGGTGCTCTCGCTCGAGCTCTCCCCGGTCCCGATCTTCACCGCCACCAGTCCGAACACCCGCAGCAGCGGGTTGGCGGTCAGATCCACGCTCCGGATCCGTTCCCGTGCCAGGGACCGCCGCCGGAGAAAGACCAGTCCTGTGTGCAACTCGGCCTGCGTCGGGCTGATCCGGTACTGCGTACGACGCCAACGGACGTACTCAAGCCCAGCACCCCCGAGGATCAGCAGCACAGCAGCCGGGACCACCCAGGCGAGAGCCACCCCAAGCGACGTACCGGAAGCCACGCCCGCGCCCGTTGGCACACCAGCACTGACCGCGACCCCCGCCGCAAGCAGCGCTCCCACTGCTACCGCCCGGACATCAAGCCGAAGCCACTCCGCCGGCGTAGCCGGTTGGGGCCCGGGCGCTGCCTCCACTTCCCCCGTCATGTGGCATCACCTGGGGTGGCCTGCGTCGTCCGGGTCAGCTGCTCGGCAAGCTCCTCCGCGGTCTCCCGAGCCAGCCCTCTGATCTTCAGGGCCCCTCGCGCGGACGCCGTCGTGACGATCAACGTCGCCAACCCGAACTGTTGCTCGACCGGTCCCCTCAGCGTGTCGACGGTCTGGATCCGTGACATCGGCGCGATCCGCCACTCCTGCCAGAAGTAGCCCGCCCGGACGTACACCGCGTCCTCGGTGACCTCCCAGCGGTGCACCCGGTACCACCACAGCGGCAGCACGGTGACGAACGGCAGCCCCGCGACGGCGACCACGGCAGCCGGCAGGAACATCCAGAACCGGGCCGGCGGGATCAGCAGGCCGAGCAGGACCAGAACGAGGACGGGAGGCGCGAAGACCAGCGCCGAGTCGACCCGCCAGACGCCGAGGACCCGGCGGTCGAGGGTGTTGTTCGGTGGCCGCAGCCGCACGGTGCCCGGCATGAGATCCCCAGTTCGCCGACATCAGGTCGGATCGAGCCTAGGAGCCGGGCACCGCCGTTCGCGTCAGCCGGAAGTCGGACACCGGGTGTCCGTTGGTCAGCGGACCACAACGACCTTGGTCGAGGTGGTGGTGAAGGCCCAGATCGCGTCCGACATCGACTTCTGCACCCGGATGCAGCCGTGCGAGGCCTTCTGGTTGGTGCCGAGCTGCCAGTCGCCGTGGATCTGCGCGCCGTTGCTCTTGTACGTCGGGATCTGGTGGAACCCGATGCCGCACGGCGCGAACCGGACGAAGTTGTTCAGGTAGAGGCCGGCGCCGTCGGTGTTCTTCTTCACCCGGGCCGCCCGCCCGCACTTGGAGCCGGTCGAGTAGGTCCCGGGCTTGAGGTAGCTCGGGTTGTCGATGATGCCGCCCTGCCGGACGACCTTGCCCAAGCCGTCGATCAGCCAGACGTAGTTCTGGCCCTGGCTGATCACGATCCGCTTGCCGCCGCCGCTGGCCGGGACCGCCCGGACGTCGCAGCGCTTGCCCGACGCGGCCATCACCCTGCTGTACGTCGTACCGCCGAGCGAGCCGTTCTGGGTCATCTTGTTGGCCGCCTGGAACCGGATCGTGGCGGCCTGGGTCATCTGGCCGATCTTGCCGTCCACCGGACCGGCGTAGCAGCCGAGCGCGTTCAGACGGGTCTGGGCCGCCTTGTTCTGGGCCACGGTCAGCGCGTCGGCCGGTAACGTCGTACCGGCGGCCGCGACGACCACCGTGGCCGCCCCCGCGGCCAGTTTCGTCAGTACCTTCATCTCTACCCCCTGATAGGTCCCTGTGCACTGTGGACGTTTGGGAGCGGTGAAAGGTTGAGTCTTGGTATCGACCTTCCGCGGTGACATTCCCGACCTCTCCGGAGACCTCCGGCCCCGCTAGACTTCGGTGGGTGATCTTCAAGCGCGTCGGGGAGGAACGGCCCTACCCCGATCACGGGTACAAGGCCAAGGACTGGTCCGTGCTGCCCCCACGGCAGATCCGGCTTGACGAGCTGGTCACCACCAAGGGCACCCTGGACCTGAACGCGCTGCTCGACGAGGACTCCACCTTCTACGGTGACCTCTTCGCCCACGTCGTGGAGTACAAGGGTGAGCTGTTCCTCGAGGACGGTCTGCACCGGGCGCTGCGCGCGGCCCTGCAGCAGCGTCTGGTCCTGCACGCCCGGGTCCTGGTCGTGAGCTAGATGACCGCCCTGCACCCGCAGCCGAGGCCGCACGCGCGACTGCACTGGCGGACGCCGATCACCATGGTCGTGCTGCTGATGATCCTGGTCGGCGGCTGCTGGTGGGGCTGGAACTCGCTCACCGACTCCAGCGCCGAACCGAACTGCGTCGAGCAGAAGCTCGAGAACAACCGCTTGGTCCCCAAGCAGGTCGTGCTCAACATCTACAACGGCGGCGCCCGGGCCGGCAGCGCCGCGCGGCTCGGCGACGACCTGAAGAAGCGCGGCTTCAACATCGGCAAGATCGCCAACGAGCCGAACGGTGACAAGATCGACCTGGTCGAGGTCCGCGGCGCCACCACCGACGGCCCCGAGGTGAAGCTCGCCCTGGGCCAGCTCAACCAGAAGGCCGCCACCAAGGCCGACGCCCGCCCCGACCACACCGTCGACATCGTCCTCGGCATCGGCTTCACCAAGCTCAACACCAAGGGCGTCCCCAGCATCGCCGTCCCCGCCGACACCGTCGTCTGCCTCCCGGTCGTCAAACCGACCCAGGCCATCCCCTCGGGCCAGAACCCGAACTGACCTGCCTGGACGGTCAGTTCGAGCTGTGGGGCACCGGCAAGCAGCCTCAGCCAGGCACCTGCCACTCCAAATCTTTTCTCTGCGTGTTGTGGTGCTTGTCAGTCCAGGAGTTCGACGTAGCCGTTGGTGCCGTGGACGCGGATTTGTTGGCCGTCCTGGATCAGGTGGGTGGCCTGGTCGACGCCGACGACGGCTGGTAGGCCGTACTCGCGGGCGATCACCGCGCCGTGGGTCATCAGGCCGCCGACCTCGGTCACCAGGCCCGCGATGCCGACGAACAGGGGTGACCAGCTGGGGTCGGTGAAGGCTGTGACGAGGATGTCGCCGGGTTCGAGGTCGGCCTTCGCCAGGTCGAGGATGACGCGGGCCCGGCCCTCGATGGTGCCGTTGGAGACCGCCAGACCGGTCAGAGCACCGGCCGGTACGTCGTCGCGCCGGTACGAACCGCTGACGGACTCGCCGTCCGAGGTGAGCAGGCGCGGCGGCGTGAGCCCCTCGTACGTCCGGAACGCCTCCTTGCGCTCCGCGACGAGCCGGTCGTCCACCCGCTTCGTCCGTACGACGTCCTGGAGCTCCTGGAACGTGAGGTAGTAGATGTCCTCCCGGTCGTGGAGCACCCCGGCCTCGACCAGGCGGTCGGCCTCGGCGAGCAGAGCCTGCTTGTAGACGAAGTAGCGGCAGATGATCGCGTACTTCGGGTACTCCCGGTACCCGATGAAGGTCCGGACCCGCTCGATCATCTGCTGGGTCTCGGCGGCCTTCTCCTCGCCGTCCGGCAGGCCGCGCAGGCGTTCGAGCACCTCCTGCTCCTTCAGGAGCGCCTTCTGCCGCCCTTCCTCGAAGCGACGCTCGGCCGCGCCCGGCTCGAAGAGCTTCACGTTGTCGAGGATCAGCGGCACGAGCGTGCTCGGCTCTTCGCTCCAGCGCGGCCGGGTGATGTCGATCTCGCCGACGCAGCGCATGCCGTACCGGTCGAGGTACCCCTCGATGGCATCCCGCGCTTCGATCCCGCCGGGGAGCTTCGGCAGCTCGTCCAGGAAATCGTCGTCAGCCTCCTGCAGGAACGCCACCACCTCGTCGTACGGGCGAATTGCATCCGCGACGCCGAGCAGGTCCAGGCCCATCTCCGAGCTGATGTTGCCGGGTGCGGACAGCGTCAGCGTGTCGGCCGCGTTCTTCTCGCCCAGCCATTCGGCGAGCTTGTCGTTGAGCCACCAGGTCGCCTCGTGGCTCGCCATGATCGCCTGCATGCTCAGCGGATCACCGAGGAGGCGCTTCTGCTCGGCGAAGGCCTCCAGCAGGAACTCGAACAGGGCCGGTCCGGTCTTGTCCGCGATGCCGTCGCGGAGGGCGGCCAGCGCCGTCCGGCTGCGCTCGATCAGCTCGGTGACGACGGCCGGATCGTTGTCGATCGGGTCGATCGCGCCGTGGACCGGTGGCCCGCCCGCGGCGGGGGCAGGGTCGGGAAGCGTCGGGACGAAGTCGCCGCGGTCGATCACGGTCTCCAGCGCGTCCTTGAACAGCGGATCGCCCTTCCCCATGAAATCGAGGAAGGCGGCGCGGCGGGCCGGCGAGCTCACGTGCGGGGTCGAGTCGACGAACAGCCGACCGGCGGCCTCGAACATCGGCGCCATCGCCGTCAGCTGCCACGTGGACCAGCCCAGCGGCTTCATCGCGTCGGTCATCATCTGCTGGTGGCCGACGGACAGGAAGACGTGGTTCTCCTGGTCGCCGGTCTCCGGGATCGGGAACAGCGTCGTGATCGGCCGGCTCTGCACGATCTGGAAGCCGTCGTCGACCAGGCACCACTCGATGTCCTGCGGACGGCCGAAGTGCGCCTCGATCCGCCGCCCGAGCTCCACGAGCCGGACGACCTGCGCGTCCGTGAGCGCCGGCTGCTCCTGCTGCTGTACGTCGAGCGCCACCTCCTCGGTCCCGCCCGCGGGCAGGGCCTGGACGGCGAGTTGCTTCGCGGAGACCGTCTTGGCGACGACCTCGCCGTCGCGCACGGTGAAGACGTCCGGGTTCACCAGTCCGGAGACCAGCGCCTCGCCGAGGCCGAAGCCGGCGTCGACGGTCGCGACCTTCCGGTTCCCCGTGATCGGGTCGGCCGTGAACAGGATGCCCGAGGCCTGCGAGAACACCATCTGCTGCACGACCACGGCCATCTGCACCGCCCGGTGGTCGATCCCGTTCCGCTGGCGGTAGGTCACGGCCCGCTCGGTGAACAGCGAGGCCCAGCACCGGCCGACGTGCTCGAGAACCGCCTGGGCGCCGATGACGTTCAGGTACGTGTCCTGCTGGCCGGCGAACGACGCCGTCGGTAGGTCCTCCGCCGTAGCACTCGACCGTACGGCGTACGCGACGTCCTCGACGAGCGCCCGGGTGATCTCGGCCGCGACCTCGGCCGGCAGCGTGATCCCCTCGATGAGCTCCCGAATCTCCGCGCTGACCGTACGGATCCCGTCCCGGTCGTCCGGGGCCAGCCGCGACAACGCGTCGATCCGGTCGTCGGCAACTCCCGCGACGCTGAGGCGAAAGGCCTCCGTCGTCACGCAGAACCCGGCCGGCACCCGCACTCCGTCGAGCCGCGCCAGCGCTCCCAGATTCGCGCCCTTACCTCCCACCACCGCACCCTGCGACTCGTCGACCTCGTGAAGCTCCAGCACGTACTGCCCGCTCAAAGCGATACCTCCGGGGTTGCAGATAGTGACATCGGCCGCCGATTCTCCGCCATCACCGGGGCCTTGCGGCAAGCCCGGGGGTGCGCTATAACCTGTAGATGCAGGGAGACGAGGTCTCTCTGTTTTTTGTGTCCTAAACCTGTTCGCGGCCGCGTTCGCCGAACCAGCCGGCCAGGCGTCCGGCGCGGGAGACCGCCCGCAGGCGGCGGATGGTCTTCTCGCGCAGCGGGCTCGGCGTGACCACGAGCAGCGCGTCGCCGGCGCGGAGCACGGTCCGGCGGTCGGGGACGAAGGCCTGCTTGGCGCGGATGACCAGCGAGATCGAGACCCCGGCCGGCAGGCGGAGCTCGCCGATCTCGACACCGGCGAGCTTGGACTCGCTCGGGATCTGGACCTGCAGCATGTCGGCGCCCAGCGACTCCAACGGCGCCACGTCGATGTCGACCTCGTGCGCCGCGTTGTCGTCGAGGACACCGAGGCGACGGGCGAGCCAGGGCAGCGACGGGCCCTGGAGCAGCGTGAAGAGCAGCACCAGCACGAAGACGACGTCGAAGACCCGGTCGGCCTGGGGAACGTTCTCCGCCAGCGGGATCGTCGCCAGGACGATCGGTACGGCGCCGCGCAGTCCCGCCCAGGCGATGAAAGTCTGTTCCTTCCACGGTATCCGGAACGGCGTCGCCGACAGCGCGACCGCGGCGAACCGCCCGACCACCGTCACCGCGATCCCGATCACCAGCGCGATCACCACGTCGTCCAGCCCGATCCGCCCCGGCGACGCGAGCAGCCCGAGCATCACGAACAGCCCGATCTGGGCCAGCCAGGCGATCCCGTCGACGAACGAGCGGGTCGCGATCCGGTGCGGCAGCTCGGCGCGGCCGAGGATCAGGCTCGTCACGTAGACGGCCGCGAAGCCCGACACGTGCAGCAGGACCGTGCCCCCGGCGTACGAGACGAAGGCGAGCGAGACGATCGCCAGCGGGTACAGACCGGCCGATCCCAGCGCGACCCGGCGGAGCAGGCCGACGCTCACCCAGCCGACCACGAAACCGAACAGTGCCCCGATCACCAGCTCGTACAGGACCAGCCCGGCGAAGTACGGCAGGCCGTGCTCGCCGATCGCTCCCGTGCTGACGACGGTGACGAGCAGCACGGTCGGCGCGTCGTTCAGCCCGGACTCTGCCTCGAGCGCCCCGCGCAGTCGCGGATGGATCGGCACTTTCCGCAGGACCGAGAAGACCGCCGCCGCGTCCGTCGGCGAGGTGACAGCCCCGAGCAGCACGGCGAGCTGCCAGTTCATGCCGAGCGCGAAGTGCGCGACGCACGCGACCACGCCGACCGAGACCGCGACGCCGAGCGTCGCCAGTACGACGCCGAGCGGCATCACCGGGCGGACCTCGTTCCACCGGGTGGTCAGACCACCTTCGGTGAGGATGATCACCAGCGCGGCGAACCCGAGCGCGTGCGCGAGCTGCGCGTCCTCGAACTGGATCCCGAGCGCGGACTCACCCAGCAGCAGCCCCATGCCGAGGTAGATCAGCAGCGAGGGCAGCCCGAGGCGGCCGGACAGCCGCACGGCGACGATCGCCACCAGCAGTACCGCGGCGCCGGCGAGCAGGATCCGGTCGAGTTCGTGCACGTCCACAGGCTCGGCCCCTCGGGGTCGGGGGCTGCAGCTTAATTGACCTGCGCCCACGGCAACGAATCATCTCGCCGGAAAAGAACGAGGACCCTGACGCATCACACAGCATCAGGGTCCTCGGCGTAACTCCCACCCGGAGGTGGTTGGCGGTGGCGGAGGGATTTGAACCCTCGGAAGGGGGGTACCCTTCACGCGCTTTCGAGGCGCGCTCCTTCGGCCGCTCGGACACGCCACCGCCGAGGAGGCTATCAAAATCTGTGCCCGATGAAGAAATCGCGGAGCCGGGCGCCCGCCTCGTCGGCCATCACGCCGCCGATCACCTCGGGCCGGTGGTTGAGCCGGCGGTCCCGGACGACGTCCCAGAGCGACCCGACGGCCCCCGCTTTCTCGTCGTACGCCGCGAAGACGAGCCGGTCCAGCCGGGACAGCACGATCGCTCCGGCACACATCGTGCAGGGCTCCAGCGTGACCACCAGCGTGCAGCCGGTCAGCCGCCACTCGCCGACCTCCTGGGCCGCTGACCGGATCGCCAGCACCTCGGCGTGCGCGGTCGGGTCCCCGGTCGCCTCGCGCTCGTTGTGCCCACGGCCGATCACTTCGCCGTCGGCGTTCACGACGACCGCACCAATCGGTACGTCGGCGCTGCCGCGAGCGTGCTCGGCCTCGGCCAGGGCGAGCTCCATCAGCCGGGCCCAGGCCCGGCGGGCCGGGTCAGCCAATGGCTTCGATCGCCTCGTGGAACTGGTGGGCGAAGCCGAGCGCCTCGGCGATCTCCTCGAGCATCTCCTCGGGGTACAGGTCGACGTCGTCGATCAGCGCGCCGAGATCCATCGCGCTCATCCCCAGGTCGGCGACGATCGCCAGGTCGCCGGCCGGGACCTGCTCGTCGTCGTCATCGGCCAGCGGGATGTCGAGCTCGTCGACGACCTGCTTGGCCAGCAGCCACTCGGTCGCGGCGGTGACGTCCGACATCAGCAGCCGGGCCCGGCCGCCGTCCACCCGGACCAGGACGAAGAAGTCCTCGTCGACCGAGATCATCCCGATCACTCCCGACTCGCCCGGGTAGCGCCGCAGCGCCGACACCAGCGCGGACAGGTCGGGCTCGCCGCGCAGCACCAGTGGCGTGACCGTCCAGACCCCGTCCTCGGTGTAAGCCGCGAGCGCGAAGTCGAGCTCGGTGGTCGTCATCGGCGAGGCCGTGGGATCAGACACGGGCTCATCGTCGCAGAATCAGGCGTCCGGCGGGAGGGACAGCTGATCTCGAGCCGGTATCGGTGCCCCGGCAGTTACCGTACGGCGACCCACCGCGACCGTTCAGGCCTGCACGGTGAACGGCCCGAAAACTCCGGTCGCACTGCTGGCAGCCTGCGGCAGCTTGGTGGTGTAGGCAAGCATCACCTGGAACGCTTGGCCGACGTCGTAGAAGTGTCCCCACCGGGTGTAGAAGTACCCACTTGTCACGGTGGTGGCCGAGCTGACCAGGGTCCACGAGGTCTCCCCGACCCGCCGGGCGTAGATCCCGACCACCTGGTTGCCGACCGGCCCGAGCGTCCCGTTCGCCCGCCGGTACTTCAGCGTCCCGTACGTCGACAGGTACGAGTCCCGATGGATCGGCGGCCCGGCCGTCGGCGCGACCACGGTCCCCACGAAGTACGTCGGTGCCTGCGGCAACTGTTTGACCGTGACGGTGGTCTCCCGGCTCCACGGCGAGTTGTCCAGGCCGGCGTCGGACACGGTGACCCGCAGCCGGAAGGTGCCCGCCCGGTCCGGCTTCCAGTAGCGCGCGTACGAACCGTTCGCCGCCGTGTAGCCGAACGACTGGGTCGACTGCCAGGCCGAGCCGTTCCAGAAGTCCAAGGCGGTGAACAGCTTTCCGGGGAAGGCCGTTCCGCTCACCTTCCAGTAGTTGTTCACGGTCGCCGTCGTGGCCGCCGTCAGGTAGCTCATCGACAGCAGCTTGTGAGCGACCACCGCCGGGTAGGTCGCGGCCTCGACGTAGTCACCCACCGCAGGCATGGCCGCGGTCAGCTCGGTGGCTCGCGTCAGGGCGAGCTGCACCGAGTAGCGGCCGTTCGCACCGGTCCGGGCCGTGGCCAGGACGGTCGAAGGCGGGCGCACGATCCGCACCGTCACCCCGGATGCCGGCAGCAGCACACCGGCGGAGTTGTAGCGCCGGACCAGCCCGGTAACCACCGCCTTCGCCGTACCGCTGGTACGGGCCGGCTGGTCGAGCGTGAGCGTGGCGCCGCGCTGCACCTGGAACGGCACAGCCGCGACGAGCTCGTTGGCGCCGTGCGTCACCTTGGTCATCACCCAGCGGCCGGCCCCGGTCCCGAGCGGCACGGTGAGGTATCCGGCCAGGGTGTAGATCGTCGGCCAGTCGTTGTGGACCTTCTCGGTCAACGGCACCACCACCCGCTGCGACCCGTCCGGCCGCTCCACCGTGATGGTCGTCCCGTCGCAGTCGGAGTCGGGGCCGACCTGGATCTCGACCGGTACGCGCAGGTCCGCGGTCGTGAGCACGGCCTCCACCGGGTCCCCGCCGTACGACTGCATCGGCGGTACCGCCAGGCACGGGTCCTCGGGCGCCGCCACGGCGTACGACGTACCGGCGACGGCGACCAAGGCCGTTGCGATGAGCAACGAGTACCGACGGGTGCTGCTCATCAGACGACTTTCAGCGTCAGTTCGCGCGACGGTGAGTTGTCGAGCCGGTCGCCCCACACGTGCACCCGCAGCCGGTACACGCCGGGCTTCGTGGGCTTCCAGTAGCGCGAGTACACGCCGTTGGCCGGGATCGGCCCGTACGACGGGGTGGTGACCCAGGCCGCGCCGTTGAACACCTGCAGGTCAGCACTCAACCGGCCCGGGTACGCCGACCCGGAGACCTTCCACCAGGCGTTCGCCTTCACGGTCGGCAGCGCGCTCAGGTAGCTCATCGCGATCAGCTTGTGCGCGTTCACGTAGTCCGTGAACTGCGCGACGTAGTTGCCGCTCGCCGGGGTGTACGCCCGCAGGAACGTGTTCTGGGTGAACGCGACGGTCGTCCGGAAGCGCCCGGTCGCGTCGGTCTTCGCGGTGGCGATCACCTTGTCCCCGGTCAGGTGCCGCAGCTGCACGGTCGCGTTCACGGCCGGAACGAGCGCGCCGCGGTCGCCGTACCGGCGCAGCTGGCCGGACAGCGTCGTACGGGCCGTGCCGCTGGTGCGGGCAGGCTGGTCGAGGGTGAGCACGCTGCCGCGGTAGACGTGGAAACCGACGTTGGTCTCCAGCACGTTCGCGCCGTGCGTGACCTTGGTGATCACCCAGTCGCCTTCGCCCGTCCCGGCGGTCAGCGGGAGGAACCCGTACCAGGTCCAGCTCGGCGGCATGCCCCGGCCGCCCTCGTTCACCAGCGCGACCGTCTGCTGCCGGGAGCCGTCCTTCTTCCGCACGTGCGCGACCATGCCGCTGCAGTCCTGCGGGTAGAACGCGTGCATCTCGATCGGGAGCAGCCGCAGCGAGTCGAGCACGATCGTCTCGACCGGCGAGGTGTCCTGACTGATCGCGGGTGGCGCGGCGAGACAGTCGTCCGCTACCGCCGCGGCGGTGGCCTGGGGCAGCGCGACGGCGACCAGCGCCAGCGCGGTGAGAACTGCGAGACGTCGACGCATGACGCACCTTCCTGAGCAACGACCCCGATGCCCAGCTCGATGCGCGCGCGGCACCGAAAGTTGCGGCGGCTCAGTGGTGGTACGTCGCCCGGCGCATCGCGGCGCGGATCCGGCGGACGCGGGCCCGGCGCGGGGCTATCCGGTCGCGCAGCGCCTTGGCCTCCTCGAGCTCGCGCAGGAAGGCCGCGCGACGGCGGAGGCGTTCGAGCTGCTCGGGCGACTTACCGGTGTGTTCCGTCACGGGCGCACATCCGTCCGGTCGGTTGAGGTCGGGCACCCTGGGGCGGGCGGGGACAAACCAGAATCGACTGCAGGAAAATCGTAGCGGCGGCCGAGGTTGTCCGGGACGAATCGCCGACCGGGTAGCGTTCCGGCCATGCAGATCCTCGTCGTGGACCACCCGCTCGTCGCCCACAAGCTCACCACGCTGCGGGACCAGACCACGGACTCGCCGACGTTCCGGCGGCTGACCGAGGAGCTGGTCACGCTGCTCGCCTACGAGGCGACCCGCGACGTCCGGACCGGTCCGATCACCGTCCGGACGCCGGTCGCGGAGGCCGAGGGCATCAAGCTGACCTCGCCGAAGCCGCTCGTCGTACCGATCCTGCGGGCCGGGCTCGGCATGCTCGAGGGGATGTCCCGGCTGCTGCCGACGGCCGAGGTCGGCTTCCTCGGCATGATCCGCAACGAGGAGACCCTGACCGCCTCGACGTACGCCGAACGGCTGCCCGAGAACCTGCACGGCCGGCAGTGCTACGTGCTCGACCCGATGCTGGCCACCGGCGGCACGCTGGCGGCGGCGATCCAGTTCCTGGTCGACCGCGGCGCCGACCACATCACCGCGATCTGCCTGCTGGCCGCGCCCGAGGGCGTCGAGCGGATCGAGCGCGAGCTGGCCGACCTGCACGTCCCCTGCACGCTGGTGATCGCGGGCATGGACTCGCACCTGAACGAGAAGGGCTACATCGTCCCCGGCCTGGGCGACGCCGGTGACCGCTTGTACGGCGTCGCCCAGTAGACCAGCTCAGTGGTTGTTCAGACCAGGTCGTTGCGGTAGAAGAAGTTCGCGCGGCGGTCGCCGGTGACGCCGGAGGCGAAGCCGAAGTACAGCCGCGCGGTCGCGTCGGTCGAGCCGTACACGGCCATGCCCTCGGCCTCGCGGTAGGTCAGGCTCTTGCCGGCCAGCGTGAGGAACGAGTCGACGAGCTCGCCCTTGTTGATGTCGTAGCACCACAGCTTCGAGTTCGCCTTGGTCTCGTCCGGCGCACCGGGGTAGGCCTCGCCCTCCCAGAAGTACACGTACGAGCCGTACAAGGCCCAGCCCTGGAAGTCGATACCGGACGTCAGCGCCGGCTGCTTGAAGCTGGCCAGCACGGTGCTGAAGTCACCGGTCTGCGCGGCGGCCAGCGAGTAGATGTTGATGTGCATCCCGTCGGACAGCGAGTGCCGGACGCCGAGCCGGCCGAAGCGCTGGTCGACGGCGGGGGTGAAGATCGACCCGTTCGCGACCGGCTTCCACTTGGTCAGCGAGGCCGAGTCCTTGGTCAGTGTGGCGTTGTTCTGCCACGGGAAGCGGCAGATCTGGCGACCGCGGCCGTTGGCGGTGTCGACGTCGGTCTCGGTCCAGATGTACGACGTACCGCCGACCGCCTGTGCCCCGATCGAGACGCCGTGGCCGAAGCCGGTCAGGTACATGTGACCGAGCACGGTCCCGGAGAAGTTGAGCTGGCTCAGCGTCAGCGTGCCGCTGTTGGTAGCGGTCCCGGACCTCAGCTGCGCGGTGAAGATCCGGTTGTTCGGGGTGTCGAAGGCCATCGACTGCATGACCGTCGGGCCCCACAGGGGTTTGTGGCGGAAGAACTCGTTGGTCGTCGCGCTCATCAGGAACCGCTTGGAAGCGGGCAGAGCGGCGGCACGGGCAGGGCGGGCGGAGGCGGTGGGAACTCCGACGGCACCGGCAGCGAGGATCGCTCCGGCTCCGGTCAGCAGGCCACGGCGGGAGAGGTTGTCCATACCCAGTGACGGTAAGAGATTTACCACACACTGTCAGTAGCTCGTACAAACTTTTCCGTGAACTGCTCACGAACGACCGTTAAAAACCCTCCGGAAGATCAGCGGCTTCCAACGAACTGAGCTGCTCGGCGGTCGGCGCGGTGAGCTCGGACAGCCGGTGGGCCTGCCGCTCGGTCATCTGCTGGAACATCTGCCGCGCGGTCCGTCCGTTGCCGAAGCCCTCGTCGCGCGGCATCACCTCGAACAGGTGCGTCAGCGCGGCCCGGGCGTCCCCGCTGAGCTGGTACTGGTGCTCGCCCGCGTGGTACTCGAAGATCCGCACCAGCTCGTCGGAGGTGTAGTCGTCGAACAGCATCGTCCGGGTGAACCGCGACGACAGGCCGGGGTTCGAGCCGATGAACCGGCCCATGTCGTTGACGTAGCCGGCCACGATCACCACCAGGTCCTCGCGGTGGTCCTCCATCATCTTGACCAGCGTCGCGATCGCCTCGGTCCCGAAGTCGTTGCCGATCCCGACCGGGGCCAGCGAGTAGGCCTCGTCGATGAACAGCACGCCACCGAGGGCCTGGTTGATCGCGGCGGTCGTCTTCGGACCGGTGTGCCCGACGTACTCGCCGACCAGCGCGGTCCGGTCGACCTCGATCAGGTGGCCCTTGCGGAGCAGACCGAGCGCCTTCAGCACTCGCCCGTACACCCGGGCGACGGTCGTCTTGCCGGTACCGGGGTTGCCCGCGAAGACCAGGTGCCGGCTGAGCGGCGGAGCGGGCAGCCCGGCCTCCTGCCGCATCCGGACCGTCTGCATCAGCTTCACCATCGACTGGACGTCGCGCTTCACCCGGTCGAGCCCGACCTGCTCCTCCAGCTCGGCGAGCACGTCCTCGAGGGTCTCGTCGTCCGGCGGCATGCTCTCGTCGAGCATCGCGGTCACCGGTTCGGTCCCGTTCGCGGCCGCGGCCGCCGTACCGGCTCCGCCCTTCGCGGCCGGCGGATTCATCGGTACGCCGTCGATCGTGCAGTCGTCGAACACCGGGTTGGCACCGTCGTCCTGACCGGCCGCTCCGGCGCAGTCCCGGATCCGGAGGTGCCGCAAGGTCGGCGCGCTGCCCGTGCTCAGGTGCAGCGCCGGGTACTTCGTACCGACCACGTCGCAGTCGGTGAACGTCCCGGCCGCCTTCTCGGCGAAGTAGATCCCGTTCTTGGCCACCTCGGCCACCCGCAGCCCGGTGATCGTCGGCGCGACGCCGGACCAGACCACCAGCCCGGACCCGTCGCACTTCTCGATCGTGCCGCCGCTGATCTCCGTCGACGACCCGGTCCCGGCGACGATGCCGGCCGCCTTCGTCCGGCTGACCCGGACCGCGTCCAGCCGGACGAACCCGGAGCCGGCCAGCTCGATCCCGGTACCGCTGGTGCCGGCCACCGAGCAGAGCTCCAGGCTGGTCGCTGCGCTCGACTCGAGGTGGACACCGACCGATCCGCCCGAGATCCGGCAGTCCTCGGCCCGGACGACGGCGTCGTCGACGACCGAGAGCGCGGTCAGACCGACGTCGGTGATGCCGCACCCTTCCAGCTCGACCCGCGACGCGCCGGTCGCGTGGACCCCGTGCTCGGCGCCGCCGCGGATCAGGCAGTCCTCCAGCCGCACGGTCGCCGTGTCGCTGAGGTGCAGGGCGCTGAACGCCGAACGGTCGAACCGCGTGTCGGTCAGCTTCGCCTCGGCCGCGTCGGAGATCAGCAGACCGTTCGCGCCGGAGTCGGCGACGGTGCACCCCTTCGCGGTGAGCTCGGCCTGGTCCTGGACCACGAGCCCGCTGGCCTGCGTGTCCCGCAGCCGGCAGTCGGTCAGCTCGACCTTGGCCGACCCGGAGACGTGGACGGCGCCCCCGCCCGACTTGTCGATCGTCACCTCGGTCAGCGACCCGGTCGAACCGTCCTCCAGCAGTACGCCGGCCATCCCGGTCCGGCGCAGCACGGAGTCGGTGATCGTCACCCGCGCCGCACCGCGCAGGCGGAACCCGTAGCCCGCCGTACCGGTCATCCGGAGCCGGCTCGCCTCCAGGTGCGCCGCACCGGACAGGACGACACCGATGCCGTCGATCTTCTCGATCGTGCAGTCCTCGACCTGGACCCGGACCCGGCCGGACAGGTGCATCGCGGCCAGCCGGCCGCTGCTCAGCGTGGACCGCCGGACCAGCACCGAGGTCACGCCGTACCCGGTCAGATCGGCGCCCTGACTGCCGGCGTCGTTGCCGCGGGCATGGATCCGTCCGCCGGTGACCAGACAGTCCTCGATCAGTACGCCGGCTCCGTTGGAGACCCCGATCACCGGCGTACCGCTGTCGTCGGCGGCGCGGACGACGAGACCGCGCAGCCCGCACTCGAGTCCGTCGACCAGGACGGCCGGTTCACCACTTCCCCGGACGCCGCTCAGCTCGACGCTGCCCTGGCCCTGCTCGGACATCACCATCACCGAGCGGTCCAGGACCACCTGCTCCTCGTACCGGCCGGCGGCGACCAGGACGACGTCGCCCTGACTGGCAGCGCGGACCGCGTCGGAGATCCGCCGGAAGGCTCCCCGCCCGCCTTTCGGCGTCACGTACCTGGTCGTCACTGCGCTCCCTGTTCACCGGTGTCAGGAACCGGCGGCGGCTGCACGCCGGGCGGCAGCACCAGACCTGAGTTGGTCGTCTCCGGCGGTGGCACGGTAACACCCGGCGGCAGCGCCGGCGGCTGCGACCACGGCGGATTCATCGACGCGCGCAGCGCCGGGCCGAGGAACGCGATCGACAGCCCCTTCTCGAAGAACTTGAGCCCGAACCCGGCGGCCAGGTCGGCGACCCCGCCCCTCTGGAAGTACCGGCCGGCGCCGAAGCCCATGCCGATCGTGCGCAGCATGCCGAGGCTGTTGGCCACCGCGTAGCCGGTCGCCATCGACATCCCGCCCTCGGCCACCGCCTGCCAGCCGGACAGCTTGACCGGCTTGCCGTCCGGTCCGGTGACGCCGAAGATCGCCGCGTTCATGGTGCCGGTCACGAAGGCCGTCAGCGGCAGCAGCATCATGCCCAGGCTGTAGTCGAAGGTGCCGCCGCGCCACTTGGTGACTCCACTGTCACCGGCCCACTCCTTGCCCCAGGTGGCGGTGTTGTTGGTCGGCCGGTTGGTGCCGAGCTTGCCGCTGTCCAGGTTGCCCATCGAGGTCTTCAGGTCGCGGAACGACCCACCCAGCTTGGTCTCGGTCAGCGCGGTCCCGGCCACCGTGCGCAGCGTCGTCCCGACGGCGGCGTTCATCAGCGCCTTGAGCGCGTCGGTGCCGGTGAACGGCTTGTTCTGCGCCTCGGCGATGATCGCCAGGATGATCACGCTGGCGGTGTACTCGAGGACGAAGTCGACCGACGCGTTCAGCACCGTCTTCTGGATCAGCATCCGTGAGAACGACGCGTAGTTGGCCTCCGCCCGCGCCGCGCTGCCACCGGGCCGGTACGCCTTCGGGTCGAAGGTCAGGTCCGAGTGCATCAGCCACGGCTGCCGCTGCGCGTCGCCGATCCGCGAGTTCCAGCCGCGGAACTCGGTCAGCGCGCCGCGGAAGTCGTACTCGTTGCCGGTCAGCCGCAGCCGGCCGTCGCGCAGCTCGAAGACCAGACCGTTCTGGGACCGCTCGCCGACTACGCCGCCCGTGTCGTCCCACAGCTTCCACTGGCCGTGGATCTTGTCGGTCTCCAGGAAGTTGTCGCCGGACTTGACCCGCTCGCGGACGATCTTGTCGAAGTCGAACTCCTTCCACTGCGCCCGATCGCTGACCTTCGTGGCCGCGTCCACCTCGTACTCGCGGACGCGGACGGGCCGCCCGTCACCGATGTGCTGCGGGGTCTCGAAGCGCACCTGGCGGGTCAGCTGCGGCGTACCGGGCTGGAAGTCCACGTGGTACTTGGCGTTCTGGCTCCAGCGCGGCGACCAGGTCCCGTCGCCGGTGCCCCAGCGCCGGTCGAACGTCATCGCGCTGTCGACCCGCTGCCCGAACTTGTCGAACTCGGCACTGTGCCAGTTGTTGTTGGCCGACTTCCACGACTCGACGTACCGGCCCTCGTCGAGCAGGTGCCGGTCGCGGATCAAGTTGCCCGCGGCATCGAAGTCGCGGAACGAGTTGTCCCAGCTGATCGACTCCTCGCGCGATCCCTTGAAGTGGAACCGGTCTCCGCCGCGCCCGGTCTCCACGCCGTTGACGTCCAGCTCACGCCAGGTCCACGACGACGAGTCGGCCGGACCGCTGGACCGGATGTAGCGCTGCGGCTGGTTCCCCCGTACGCCGGGCGCCAGGTGCTGCTCGCCGACCAGGTTGCCGTGCGGGTCCCGCTGGATCCAGACGTTGGTGTTGCCCGCCTCCGGGAACTCGCGGACCTGACCGCCCGGCTCGCTCTTGCGCACGATCACCCAGTCCGGGCCTTGGCCGGGACGGCTCGGCCCGGGGAGCTGGACGAAGTCCTCCCAGGTGTTGTTCTCGTTGTCGAACACCCGCCAGCCGCGCGAGGTCTCGTTGTCCCAGGCCTTCGCCGTCCGGTCGCCGAGGTTCGGCAGTGCGGTCTCCGGCGGCTCGACCTGGTCGCCGACCTTGAGCTTGCTGCCGTCGTGCAGCTTGCCCTCGTACCGGACGAAGTTGCCGGCCATGTCCACGTCGACGATCGACTCGTCGCCGGCCTGGTACCGGACGCCGCGGTGGTTGCCCCCGGCACCGGAGGTCTCCCAGCGGTGGATCTGGTACTGCGGGTCCTTGGCGATGTGCGAGGTGAAGCCGTCGAAGGTCCGGTTGTTGTCCTGCACCAGTTCGCGGAACCACACCGGCGGCCGCTGCTCACCGACCCGGCCGGCCGCGACGATGTCGCCGTTGTCCAGCTTCTTGCCGCCGCCGATCGGCTTGTCACCGGTCCCGTGGACGTCGAACTCGCCGGACCGGGTCACCACGCCCCCGTCGATCTCGAGCTTGAACTCCTGGTACCGGCGCGCGGTGTCGACGCTGTTCCAGGTGCCCCACTTCTGCTGCGCGATCTCGTCCGTGGTGCCGATCCGGACCCGGTCGGTGAAGCCGTCGCCGACCTTCTCCCAGGCCCGCGGGCCGGACGCGACCAGGCCGCCGTCGGCGTCGTACCGATTCCAGGTCCAGTTGCCGTCGGCACCGCGGGTGGCCAGCACGTGGCCGGGAATCTCCTTCTCGGCCTTGCCCATCGGCGTGATCTGCTCGGCGATCGGGTTGTCGTACTTCTGCAGTCCCTGCTCGAAGTGGCGCACGGCCCGGCCGTTGTGGTCGACGTCGCGCCACGAGAAGCCGCCGGTGTCGAACTCGCGCTTGCCCCAGTTCGCGATGCCACCTGCTCCGTCGTACGTCACCCAGGTGGTCCGCCGGTCGAACGCCCCGAAACCGAGGGTGTCGGTCTTGCGGAAGCTGTCCAGGACGGTGCCGCCCGGCAGCCAGCGACGTTCGAACACCTGGACCTCGGCGGCGGTCGAGCTGAGCAGCTTGAGGTTGCCGTTGCCGGCCCCGGTGACGTCGAGCTTGCCGTGCAGGAAGCCACCGGTACTCGCGTCCACCGTCTCGCCGCCGGTCCGGGTCCAGGTGCCGGCCACCCGGTCGACGACGTACGTGTACGGCGTCGACCGGCCCTTGTCGACGACCGGGAAGCCCTGCTCGGTGAGTTCGCCGGTCCGGGAGTACTGGTGGTACTCGCCGCTGCGGGGACTGCCGGGTGCCTGGATCTCGAGCTTGATGCCGCCCTGGGCGTCGATCGTGATCCGGTGCGGCGTCGGGACCGGCGTACCGGTCGCGTCGGTCCAGGTGACCGTGCCGTCGGAGTTCCGGGTGATCTTCGTCCCGGCCGGACCGGCGCCGAGCGGATCGAGATCGGTGATCTCCCGGACCACGGTGCCGCGTAGGTCGAACACGTCGTGCCCGCCGGTCCGGAGCACGGTGAACTCGCCGGTCGCACCGTCGAAGGTGACCGTGCGCCCGATCATCGGCTGGAAGTTGCCGTCGAGGCGCTGGGCGGTCTGCCCGACGATCTCGAGGTACCCGTTCTGTCCCGGCAGCCCGACGGGATGCCCTTGGCCCACGGGCACGCCGTTGACGTCGTACAGGTGGTAGCCGGTGGTGTCGTCGACGATCCGGAAGTGACCGTCGGGCAGGGACTCCAGCTTGGTGCCGGGGTTCGCGTTGCGCAGCTCGTGGGTCGTGGTGAGACCGTTGTTCTCGATCCTGACCTCGACGCCGCCGGGCTGGAGCCGGACGTCGAGCGTGTCCTGCGGCCACGAGGCGGGCCGCGGCAACGTCGCGAACTCGTCGCTGGTGTGCAGGACCGAGCCGCGCAGCTTGGCGCCGATGTCACCGAGCCCGGTGCTGTCCCAGGCCTTGGAGATCTCCTGGACACCGTCGTGGAACTTGACCGAGACCGATCCGCCGATCGGGTCGTGCGCGATCGTCACGGTCAGGTGATCGGCGGAGCCGGGCCGGCTCACGGTCAGCGTCGTGACGTTGCCGTCGGCACTGGTCCCGGTCCGGACCGTGGTGTGCTTGAAGCCCTCCCAGTTGCCGATCGACTGCTGGTCGAAGGCTCGCGCCAGGTCGTCGTACGCCGTCGCCGGCGGCGACACCGGTCCCGGCTCGCGGATCAGGTCGCCGTACCGGGCCGGAGGCAACTGCTCGGCCCGGACCGGGATGATCGTCAGGCCGTCCTCGATCCGGTTGTCCCCGGTCCGGATCAGCGTGGTCGGCGGCAGCGTCAGGTCGAACTGCCCCTCGTTCACCGCCGGCGCGTCGTCGGCACCGCGCTGGTAACCGTCCGGGTACTTCGACGCGAACTTGCCGTGCTCGGCCGGTACGTCGATCTCGAACACGACCCGGTTGGTCTCGACAGCGTTTCCGGGCAGGGGACGCCGGCCGTCGAGCCCGTGCGTCGTCGGGGCGGGCAACCGCTCGACGAACTCGTCGGTCTTCGCTAGCTGCGCGTCCAAGGTTGCCCCGCGGTACACCGTGACCCTGGAGTTCGGGCCGCGGAAGGACAGGTCGGCCGTGGCCTGCACGAACTCGTCGACCTTGGCCACCAGGTGGTTCACATCCACTCCACCCTGCGGCTCGACGTACCCGTCGAACCGGCGGTGGGAGCTGAAAGCGCCGTCGACCAGGTCGTCCAGCACGGCCCGGATCGAGTCGTCGGCCGCGACGGCGTCCAGGTGCGTCCGGGACAGGTTGACCGCGTTGGTCCAGCGCTCGGCGGACGGCGAGTCCGTCAGATGCGTGGCGACCGGGGCCGGCCTGGCGCCGGTGACGCCCTGGTCCAGCTCCCGGAAGACGCCGGTCGAGCGGTCGTACTTCAGCGCGCCGGCCGGTGAGGCGATCGTGATCGTGTCGGCGTCGGCCCTGACCGGCCAGCGGAATCCCGCGACGTCGTCGACCAGTCCCGTGGCGGTGTTCCCGCCGAGACCGTCGCCGGTCAGCTTCAACCACTGGCCGCCGAACGCGTTGCCGGTCAGCTGCAGCGACTCACCGGTCAGACCAAGACCGCCGCCGGGCATCGGCTTGTGGTCCCAGGTGTGGACCACCGTGCTGCCGTCGGGCGAGAGCTTGGTCAGCTTCAGGCTGTCACCGGTGTGCTGGACCTCGATCGCGCTCCCGCGCGGAACGTCGACCGCTGTGATCTGGTCGCCCCGCACGGAAATCCGGACGTCGCCGGCCAGCGGACCGTCGACCAGCCCGAAGGTCTGGCCGACCAGGTTCGGCCGGCCGATCCCCATCTCGAAGGTCCAGCTTCGGACAACGTTGCCCGAGGCACCGATCTCGTCGACCGTGACCGTCCGGCCGTCCACCGCGCCGGTGAACGAGTCGGCCCGGCTGCCGGTGAAGTGCACGGTCGCGTTGTCGAGCTGGAACGAGACTCCACCGCCAGGGACCTCGAAGGCGCGACCGGCGCCGTCGAGCTTGCCCCGCTTCGGCAGCTTGCCCAGCCGGTCGGTCAGGTCGTCGACCTCGACGTCGTGCTTGCGCTTGAACCCGCGCGTGGAGATGTCGAGGTCGGCCTGCGCCGCGTCCAGATCCATCCGCGCCTGCTGACCGATCGCCGGCGCCGACGACGAACCGTCGAGCCGGCCGCCGTGCAGGTCGACGTTCAGCTGGGCCTGCTCCAGGTTGGCCCGGGTCTGCTGGACCCGGAAGAAGTCCTCCATGCGGGTGCTGACCATCGCATCGGTGTCTCCGGGCTGACGGAACACGCCGGCCCGCGCCGCCAGGTCCTGCTCCCACTGGGCGTTGAACGGCGTCCTGTTCCAGTCGGCCGGCCGCGACATCGTCGCGAAGACGTCGCTGTCGTGCAGCGACCCCGCCTTGAGATCGGTGGCGATCGGGCCGAACTCGTCGCCGCTCCAGGTCCGGTTGAACTTCTGGACACCGTCCGAAACCGATGTCACCGTCACCGAGTCGCCGGTGCGGGTCACCGTGATGGTCAGGTCGTTGCCCGCGAACCCCGGCTTGCTGACGGTGATCGTGTTCACCAGACCGTGGGAGTTCAGCGCGGGCGTCACGTTGACGTCGGCCATGTTCGGGAACTTGCGCAGGTGTGACTCGTCGAGGGCCTTCGCGAAGTCGTCGAACGCCTCCGTCGCCGTCAGGCCGTCCCAGCGCTGGGTGATCAGCTCGTCGAGCTGCTCGGCCGGGATCTGCTCGGCCCGGACCGGGATGACGGTCAGATCGCCCTGCGGGAAGGGATCCCCGGTCCGCTTCAGCACCGTCGGCGCCAGCGTCACCTCCAGCTGCTCCTGGTTCAGAGCGCGAAGCTCGCCGGGTCCCACCGGGTAGCCGTCCGGGTACGACAGCGCGATCTTGCCGTGCGTCGGCGGTACGTCGATCTGGAACACGACCCGCTTGCCCGGGTCGGCACCCTTCGCCCACTGCGGCTGGAAGTCCCAACCGCTCGAGGTGGAGATCGGCAACCGCTCGACGAACTCGTCCGCCCGCGCTGCGACCGGGTCCATCGAGACCCCGCGGTAGACCGTCGTACTGCCGATCGGCCCCTGCCCGAGCAGGTCGTCAGCCACCCGGTTGAAGTCGTCCACGGCCTCGATCAGCTGGTCGGCGCCGGCCCCCCTCAGCACGTTGGGATCGACGAAGCCGCTGTAGAACCGTTTGCTGGTGAAAGCGCCCTCACGGATCTTGTCCATCATGCCGCGGACGTCGCCGAGCTCGTCCATCGCGGCCATGTGGGTCCGCGAGATGTCGACCTGCGCCGTCCACCGCGCCTGGCCCTCGAGGTCCCCGTCCAGACGGGCCGGCAGGTTGAGGTCCGGCCGCGGACCGGCGACACCGGGCTCGACCCGCAGGAAGTGGCCGGCCCGGTCGTAGAACTGCGGCCCCTGCGTCGACGGCACCCGGAACTCCCCGGTGGCTCCGGAGAACGTGATGGGCAGGCGACCGCCCTGACCGTCGGGGATCACCTTGTTCAGCGGCAGTCCGGCCTCGATGTCCACGACCAGCCGCTGCCCGTTGGCAACGCCGCCGGTCAGGACCAGGTCGTCGACGGTCAGCATCGGCGCTCCGGTCCGCCGGTTCAGCTGGAACGTCATCGTCCGCAGACCATCGTCGCTGGAGACCTTCAGGGTGTTGCCGGTCAGCTCGCCGGTGTAGTCGGCGGCGCGCGGCCCCATGAAGTTCGCGTGCGAGCCGTCGAAGCTGAAGGTCGCGCCGCCACCGGGAACGAGGAACTCGTTGCCTCCGGCACCGAGCAGTCGTGGTCGGTCCTTGAGCGAATCCATCACCAGGTCGTCCAGCTGACTGCGGAGGTCGTCAACCCTCAGCCCGTGCTTGGTCTCGAACGTCATCGTTGCCGTGTGCAACTCGTTCCGCGCGGTCTGCAGGCTCGTCCGCAGGTCGTCGCCGACCGCCGGGCCGGACGACGAGCCGTCGATCCGGTGCCCGCCCGCGTCCAGCTCCTTGACGGCGGCGTCGACCTTGGTCTGTGCCGCGGACACCTCCCGGAAGTCGTCCATCCGGGCGGTGGCGATCGCGTCGGTCTCGCCGGTCCGGCGGAACACGTCGAGCTTGGCCGCCGCGTCGTTCGCCCAGGCCTCGTCGAACGACTGGGTGATCAGCCGGGCCGCGGGGCCCTTGCCCTTGAGGTCGCCGGCCGGCGGCGGCGTCGTCACGTCCAGTGGCCGCGGCGCCTGGCCACTGGTGATCTCGTCCCACTTGGCCGGGTTCGTCGTGCTCAGCCAGTCGGCCTTGTTCGTCGCCGTGGAGAGCTTCGCGATCTTGCCGGCGTCCCAGTTCGCCGCCTTGTCCGGGAACTTGTCCTTGAACCAGCCGGCGAAGGAGTTGAGGTTGTCGTCGGCCTGCAGGAAGGTGTTGATCTCCCTGATCGCCGCGCCCCGCCCCGCCCCGAGGCTCGCCAGGGGGTCGGTCACCGTGACGGTGGTGACCTTCTGGTTCGGCACCAGGTGCTTCAGCCCGTCCGGAACCTCCCGGAACTCGAACAGCAGCGCCCGCTCCCCGCCGATGACGGCGTCGTTGATCCCGTGCCCGGCCACCTCGCCGCCGCCGAGGATGTACGCCCTGACCTCTTTCCAGATGCCCTGGTCACCAGGCGACGGCAGGTCCCGGAGCAGCTTCAGCGTCGCCAGCCGGTCACCCTCCGACAGTCCTTCGAGGACGACCTTCGGCTGGGTGCGTGGCAGCACGTCCCAGCCGTTCTTCACCGCCGGGTCGGTCAGGCCGGCGTACGGCGACCTGCCCGGGAAGTCACCGATCGGGATGCCGTGCTGGTCCACCTGCTTGGCGGTGAAGGTCATGATCGACTTCAGGTAGGTGTACGCGCCCTCGACGGCCCCGGGGTCGTCGAGTCCCTTGAGCGCCACCAGCGCGCTGTCGGTGCGGAACTCGGCCTTGTACCAGTCGGCCTTGGCCAGCAACTGCTCGAGCTCCAGGCTCCCGCCGCGGCCGAAGTCCGACGCCTTCACCCCGACGGTGATCTGCTGCCCGGTCGACGGCATCTGGACCGGTGGGCCGACGTGCTCCAGCCCCACCCCGTTGCCGCCGGCCAGCACGTGCTTGTTGTTCGTGACGTGCAGCTCGAACCGGCCGTCGAGGCTCACCACCGGCTCCATCGGCCGGTGGTTCGCGGCACTGATCCGGCCGTTGAACACGTCGAGCAGGAAGTCGGCCGCGTCGTCGCCGAGCTTGGTGCCGGCCTCGTCCGCCACCCGGCCCGGGTAGCTGACCAGTTCCACCGTGTGGGTCTTCCAGGTGCCGCCGACGTGCGACAGGCCCGACGGGTTGTGGTAGCTGCCGGTGCTCATGTCCTTGGTGACCATGATCAACGGCTGGTCGGTGTCGACCCGCTTGACGAACGCGAACACCCGGTCGGTACCTTCCGGCATCGCGACGGTGAGCCCCCGCAGCTCGCTCTCGTGCCCGAAGGAAGAGCTGCTGAAGTCCTTCTGGAACCTCGGCGCCGGAACCTGCGGCGGCAGATCGATCGCCGCGACGCCGGACCCGGAGCCGTGACTGGCCGCCGCGGCGGGCGGAGGCGGAGGTGGCGGGGCGACGCTCCGCACCGGCGGCGGAGGCGGAGGGGGCGGCCCGGTCATCCGGCCGTCCATGCCACCGAGCAGTCGCGGCCGCTCCTTCAGCGAGTCCGCGATCACGTCGTCCAGCTTCTGCAGGAGGTCGTCGGCATCCATCCCGTGGTTGCCGGTGAACTCGGCCTTCTTGGTCTCGAGGTCGATCTCGGCGGCCCGCAGATCGGCCTGCACCTTCTCCCCGACCGACGGAGCCGACGACGAGCCGTCGATGCGGTGACCGTGGGTCGCGAAGTTGTCGAGCGCGGCATCGAACTTCGCCTGGGCCTGCTTGACCGGGATGAAGTCGTCCATCCGGGCCGCGGCCACCGCGTCGGTCTCACCGGTCTTGCGGAACACGTTGACCTGGGCCGCCAGATCGTCGGCCCACTGCTGGTCGAACTTCCCGGCCACGGCCGCCAGGTCGCCTTCCAGCACCTTCTCGACCGACTGGGCCAACGGCACCGGCGGACGCGGCTGCTCCTTCAGCGGATCGAGCAGTACGTCGTCCGCCGTCTCCACCTGCCACTGGCCCGGCTTCGGGAAGTTCATGAACGTCTCGTTGTTGTGCAACACGTGGCCGCGCAGGTCCGTGGCCAGGTTGCGGAAGTCGGTCCTGCTCCAGGTCTGGTCGAACTTGTTCAGCCCGTCCGCGGCGATGGTGACCCGGACCGAGTCGGCCTTCGGGTCGCGCGTCACCGTGATGGTCAGGTCGTCCCCGTCGAAACCCGCCTTGCTGACGGTCGTCGTACTGGTCAGGCCGTCGGTGCTGCGGACCGAGGTCGCGCTGATGTCGCCCATGCCCTCGAACTGTTTGAGCTGGTCGACGTCGAACGACTTCACGAAGTCGTCGAACGCGGCCTCCGAGGGCAGTCCGGACCACCTGGCGTTGATCAGGTCGCCGTACTGCGCCGGTGGGATCGGCTCGGCCTTGACCGGTACCACCTTGAGCGTCACGCCGCCGACCACGACCTCCTTGTCCGGACCGGTCCGGACCAGGGTGGTCGGGGCCAGCGTCACCTCGAACTGGTCGCCGTGCACCGGCTTGACCTCGATGTCCAGCGCCTTGTACCCCTCCGGGTACGACATCGCCAGCTTCCCGTGACCAGGCGGTACGTCGATCTCGAAGACCACCCGGTTGCTCAGCGCGCTGCCCTTGGCCCACTCGCCCTGGAACGACATCGTCGAGGAGGTCGAGATCGGCAGCCGCTCGGTGAACCGGGTGGCGCCCGCGCTGCCCGGATCCATCGTCACGCCGCGGTACACGGTGATCTTGTCGACCGGCCCTTTGGTGAGCAGGTCCTCGGTGACGTTGTGGAAGTGCTGCACCTTGCCGAGCAGCGTCCCGTCGGCCAGCGCGGTCGGGTTCACGTAGCCGTCGAAGCCCCGCTTGCCGGTGAAGGACCCACCCGCCACCGACTTGATCAGGTCCTTGACCGCAGGGTCGGTCGTGTTGAGGTGGGTCCGGGACAGGTCGACCTGCGCGTTCCACCGGTTCAGCGCGTCGCCGGTCAGGTGCGGCGGCGGTACGGCGACGGGCAGGTCCCGGCCCACCGACGGGCCGAGCCCCTGGAACTCACCGGACTTGGTGTAGAGCGCCGGACCCTGCGCCGACGGGACGGTGAAGCCGTCGTCGGTGAGCTTGACCGGCAGCGGGTGACCGTCCAGGTCCCGCACGATCGCCTGGTCGAACGAGCCCATCCGGCCCTCGAGGCTGATCGGCCGGCCGTCGAACAGTCCGCCGTTCAGCGGGAACGACTCGCCGATGTGGTTCACCCGGCCGCCGAAGCCGCGGCTGAACGTCCAGGTGTGCCCGGTCGCCGCGTCGGTGACGGTCACCGTCTTCGGCGTCACCACACTGGTGAACGTGTCCGAGGCCGGACCGCTGAAGGTGACCCGGCCGCCGTTCAGCTCGAACGTGATCCCACCGCCGCCGGGCAGGTCGACGGGGCCGCCGCGACCACCGAGCAGGCGTGGCCGCTCCTTGAGCGACTCCAGAACCACGTCGTCCAGCTGCTGTTTGAGGCTGTCGGCGTCCAGCCCGTGCTTGCCGGCGAACTCGGCCTTGGCCAGGTCCAGGTCGGCCTGCGCGGCGCGCAGGTCGATGTGGACCTGATCGCCGACCGACGGACCGGACGACGGGCCGTCGATCCGGTGCCCGTGCGTCGCGACGTTGCCGGCCGCGTCGTCGAAGTGTGCCTGCGCGCGCAGCACGTGACCGAAGTCGTCCATCTTGGCGCCGACCATCGCGTCGGTGTCACCGGGCGCGCGGAACACCGCTGCCTTGGCCGCGAAGTCGGTGTCCCAGCTCGCACCGATCGCGTGCCCCTCGAACTTGCCCTGCGGGCTGTAGACCGACTTGATGCCCTTGCTGTCGACCACCTGGAACTCACCGGTGCTGAGCTGCCGCACCGTCGGAGCGCTCGGTACGGCGTCACCGCCGGCCGTGGTCACCCGGAACTCACCGGCCTGGCCCGGGAGCACGACCTGGTCGTCCATCCGCAGCAGGCCGTCGGCCTTGGTCAGCCGCACGCCTTCGTCGATCTTGACGCCGGCGCTGTCGAAGCGGACGGTGTTCCCGGTCGCGGTGTCGGTGAACCGGATGCTGCCGGTGGGCAGCACCTCCATCCGGCCGCTCGCGCCGCCCCCGTACAGGTGGTAGGTGCTGACCCCGCCCTGGGTGCGCTCGACCTTGAGGATGACGTTGCTGCGGTCCGGGATACCGTCCAGGGCGATCTCGGACCGGCTGGCGATCGTGTTCGTGCCGATGTCCGAGCTGGCGGCGTACCGGCCACCCAGCGGGTACCCCGGGTCGCGCGCCAGGTCGGTGGCCCGCGGCGCCACCGGCACCAGGTTGGTGTCCAGGCTCTGGGTCGGCATCGGGGTGTGGGTCGCGCTGCCGACCTGGCCGAGGTTCTCGACCGGGGTCGCGGAGGCCGGGAGCGGTTTGTCGCCGACCAGGATCGTCGGGGTGTGCTGGTTGGAACCGGCGTTGCCCGGCAGGTCCAGCTTTGCGTTGGGGTTGACCGGCAGGTCCTGCTTACCGCCCAGGGTGCCGGGGAGGTCCAGTTTGCCGCCCGGGTTGCCCTGCAGGTCCTGCTTCATGGTCAGGTTGCCCGGCAGGTCCGCCTTGCCACCGGGGTTGGTCAGCGCGTGGTTCCCGACGCCGTCCGGAAGGTTCGTGGCCGGCGGGGTGACCGGCCCCTGGCCGGTGGTGTGCAGGGCACCCGGCTGGACGGTGAGGTCGACGGCCCGCTGCGGAACAGCGACCTGCTGGACGTTCACCGACGGAATGTTCGTGTTCTGGGTGCCGGCCAGACCCGGGTTGTCGACCTTGACGCCGGCCGGAGGCGGGGTCTTGAGATCGGCGCCGGCCAGGTTCGGGGTGACCGTGACGTCGCCGCCGGCCTTCAGGGTGTTCACCGGCGGCGGGTTGACGCCCTGCGAGGCGACGTTGGGGTTGTGCACCAGATCGAGCGCGGCGTTGATCCGGTCGAGGCCGCCCGGCGCTGCCACCGAGTGGGTCCCGCTGACCGAGTGCGTGCCGCTGAAGGTCGCGCCGCCCGGGTTGTTGAAGATCTCGTGGGCGATCGACCGGAACTGGCCGGCGTGGAAACCGTTCGAGGCGCCGTCGAAGATCTGGCTGGCAAAGTGCGGCGAGATGGCCGGCGGGGTGCTCCGGAGCTGGGCCCCGGTCAGGTCGGCCAGGCCGTTCGAGCCGGACGGGGTGGTGACGTGCAGTGCGCTGATGTTGGTGTTGACCGCCGGCGGGTGCACGTTGGTGCCGCTGAGGTGCGTGCCGCCGACCTCCGGCGTCCCGACGTGCGGGGTGGGGATGTTGGCGACCCCGGTGTTGCCCAGTGCAACGTTGTTGACGTGGGTGGCCGGGAGGTTGGTGTTGCCGAGGTTGCCCAGTGCAACGTTGTTGACGTGGGTCGCCGGGATGTTGGTGTTCCCGAGATTGCCCAGGGCGATGTTGTTGACGTGGGTGGCCGGGAGGTTGGCGTTGCCGAGGTTGCCCAGGGCAACGTTGTTGACGTGCGTCGACGGGGGCGTCGTCGTGGAGATGTCGATCGGCCGGACCGCGATGTTGGTCTGCGGGATCGACACGTCGCCCAGCGTGGTCGCCGGAATGGCCGGCGTACCGACGTGTCCCGGTGGGAGCACCGTGGTGGGCGGCGGGACCGGCACCAGCTTGCCCGCATCGGCCGGGATCTCCAGCCCGGCCGGGGTGGTGACGGTCGGCGCCGGCCGGCCGAAGTCCCCCGCCTTGATCGGGATCAGGTCGTGCAGGTCGGTCGCGATGTTCTTGCCCTGGAAGCCGGAGCTGATGGACTCGCCCAGGCCCTTGAAGTTGATCGGGACGATCGACGGTGCCTTCATCACGAACGACTTGAAGTTGTCCCAGGCACCGGTCGTGAAGCTCCCCGAGTTGACCGGGACCATCTCCGGCGGCTTCATCATGTACGACTTGAAGTCGGCCCAGGCGCCGCTCGTGCCACCGCCTGACTCGGTCGGGATGACAGCGCCCGGCTTGGGGATCTGCGGGAGCCCGATGACGTTCTTGTTGAGCACACCGCGGTCGAAGACACCGACCTTCAGCGCCTTCGTGAAGGACTCGAAGTTGCCGAACCCCAGGTTCTTGAACGCGCGGATCTCGTCGCCGGCGACCGGCAGGAACATCCGGGTCCACTGCATGCCACCGAAGTGCGCCTTGGTGAAGTTCACCGTGCTGACCGAGAAGGTCCTGATGTTCTTGACCACGATCAGACCGATCTCGCTGATCGACAAGGTGCCGAGCGCGGTCAGGCCTTTGAGGCCGGTGAACAGCCCCTTGAAACTCATCGTTCCGTTGAAGATGTTCTTGATGCCCTGGGTGATGCCCTTCACTCCGGCGCTGATGCCGGCCCCGACTCCCTTGATGATGCTGAAGATCGGCAGCGCCTTGGTGGTCGGCGCGATCAGGCCCAGACCGGCCAGGAACAGGTCCAGGAAACTGGCGTCACCCCTGGCGACGTCGACGATGGTCTTGATGAACAGCGCCAGGTTCACCCCGATCGCGATCAGCGCGATCACGCCGCCGAAGATCAGCGCCGGGATGATCAGGATGATCGCCAGCCACTTGAACGCTTCCCAGAACGCCTCGCACTCCGAGATCGGCAGGTCGATGTCGGCGGCGCTGTTGATCTTCCCGGCGTACGTCGAGGCCTGGTCGGACTGGTACTCACCGGCCGACTTGGCGGTCTCCTTGTAGGTGTCGCGGTCCGGATCGTCCTCGGACAGCCCCCGCCCGGACGCCAGGGCGGCGTCGGCCTTGCCCTGCTGCTCGATCACGACGTCCCGCCAGTCGCGCAACGCCTGCGCGGCGGTCTCGAACGACGACGCGACGTCTTCCACGTGATTGCGCAGCTTGTCGTCCACCTTGCCGCGGAGCGCCTCGGCGGTCTTGCCCTTGAAGACGCTGTCGTCGTTCTTGTTCATCACGGCGTCGATCGCGTTGATGATCTCGCGCGCCTTGCCGCCCATCTTCTTGAATCCGTCGGCCAGCCCCTTGATCTTCTCGGGGTCCCCCGGCGTGGGGTCACTGCCGAGACCGATCGCGTCCCAGTCGCCAGGGCGTGGCATCCGAACCCTCCTCCGGTTGAAGCGGTCCTTCCGAGAGTCCACGTGGGAGGGCGCTCCATGGTTCAGTCCGGACGCCAGAAAACTTCTCTGAACCGCGGTGGCCCTCGCCGCGTGGTCTGGGTGGAACCGGCTGGACAGCGGGAGGCACCATGGCCGACATCAAGATGGACTACAACCTGCTCAACGACGCCAAGAAGGACCTGAAGGATCTTGCCGAGAACCTGATCCCGTCGATGGACGACGACGTCTTCATGAACCTCGGCGAGGGCGGTGCGAGCGACGAGCTGGGGAGCAGCGAAATGTCCTCGGCAGTCTCCACCTTGCACGGCAACGCCTCAGGCACGATGGGCAAGGCCAAGAAGGGCCTGAACGCGCTCAGTGACTCGTTCGGCTCGGTCGGTGAGGCCTTCCTGCAGTTCGACGCCGAGATCGCCCAGGGCATGCAGAGCACCAACAGCAACCTGGCGCTGTCGAACTACTACCGGGAGAAGGCCGACTGGGACCACCTCCAGGAGAACCCGGACGACTGCCTCGAAGAGAACTGGGTGCTCGACCACGCGCCGAGCTTCTGCAGCGCCGAGGACCCCGGCGACGCGCCGCCACTGGACCAGTCGATCGTCACCGACCGGGGCAACGTCAACACCCACCTGACCGTGGACGACGAAGGCAACGTGACCAAGGAGGAGACCACCGTCACCTACGACGGCAAGACCTACACCTCGGTCACGTCGTACAGCGACGGTGGCAACACGATGGTGACCGACAGCACGTACCCCGACGGCAGCACGGTGCACAACGACACCAAGATCGACGCGGACGGTGGCTCGCACAGCGTGTCGACCAGCACCGATGCCGACGGCAACAAGGACGTCACCGACAGCACGGTCAAGGGCGACGGCAGCGGGACCCAGACGGTGACGGACTCCGACGGCGTCGTCCGCGAGTACACCCGCGGACCGGACGACTGGCGCGGCACCAGCCAGGAGTGGAAGGAGACGCCGGAGAGCATCGAGGAGAACGGGCCGGACGACTCCGAAGGCGGCGACGACGACAACAACGGCGACGTCACCAACCCCGACGACTATCCCGCCTGGACCGGAAGCAAGCTCTGACCGACCCGCGGACCCCCGCAGGAAGTGAGTGAATCGCTGTGGCACTGGACGGCATCAACCTCGAGTACGGCAAGATCGAGGAGGTCAGCGGCCTGCTGAGCGACGCGAACGCCCAGATGGTTCCGCAGCTGATCAACCTGCGGAACCGGGTGAACCTCCTGGTCGAGGACGGCCTGGTCTTCAAGGTGTCCAGCGAGACCATCCGCAACCTCTACGCCTCCCTCGACACCTCGCTGCAGCAGGCGGCCGAGGGGATCAAGTCCTTCGCCACGATGTTCAACGACATCGAGGCCGGCGCGAAGGACTTCGACGACAAGATCAAGGCCGCTCTGCCCGGCTGAACCACCGACCACGGCCTGGCCCATGACCCAGGACGACGTTCGACCCATCCGCAGTGTCCACAGCCCTACCAGGAAGTGAGCAACCCGCCATGGCGCAAGACGGCATCAACCTCGACTACGGCAAGATCGTCGACGTCACCAACCTGATGAAGAACGCCCACGAGCAGATCGTGCCGCTGATCGGCACGCTGCGGGACCGGGTGAACACGCTGGTCGAGGACGGCATGGTCTTCAAGCAGTCGAGCGAGGTCATCCGCTCCACCTACAACAACTTCGACTCCAGCCTGCAGGCCGCGGTCAAGGGCATCAACGACTTCTCCGACATGTTCAACGGCATCAAGAAGAACGCCGAGGAGTTCGACCAGGGCATCACCGACAGCCTGAACCAGACGAAGTAGGACGGCTTCACCCAGGACCACCAGCACAGCAAAGAGCCCCGGACAGGTCCGGGGCTCTTTGCTGTGCCTTGCGCAACCGGTCTGCGGTCAGACCCGCAACGTGGTGAGCGGCAGCTGGACGGCGATCGGAACGGAACCGGGACCGGTGGTCCAGGCCCGGCCGAGCTTGGGCGCGGCCCGGGTGATGTTGTGGTTGAGCCGGACGCCGATCAGGTCGCCGTCGCCGAAGGAGTGCGGTTCGGTCACCACGCCGCGGCGGGCCCGGCGGGCCGCGGTCGGCCAGCCGCCCATCCCGGACTGGAAGCCGTCGGTGGACGCGCCGAAGACGAGTCCGACACCGTTGTCCCGGCCGGAGACGATGATCTCCTTCAGGACCCGGTCCGCGGCCGCCGACATCAGCAGGTCGGCGTCGTCGATCATCACGACCTTGGGACCGGCGATCTGGTCGAGGGTCGCGCGCAACTGGTCCTCGCCGGGGTCACCGCTGCTCATCAGCACCACCTGGGGATGGCGCTCGAGCGTCCGCAGCTGGGTGTCCCGCGGGGTGATCAGGATCAGCGACGTCCCGCCGGCCAGCAGCGAGACGGCCAAGCAGGACAGCGTGTTGCTCCGCCCCGATCCAGGGGGCCCGAGAACGGCGAACGACGAGGCGACACCGGCCAGGTCGACCCCGAGCGGTCCGGCGTCGTCGCCGCCGACGCCGATCAGGCCCCACAGCGGCCGCCGGTACTCGGCCGGGACGAGGTCGAACGCCGCGGAGAACTCCACCGCTGTCGGCAGCTCGGTGACCGGGAACGGCCGGCGATCGGCCGGCACCTTCGAGTCCCGTTTGCGGGCCTCGATCGCGATCTCCCGGATCGCCTCGACCTGCGCGGCGCCGCCGCCTTCGGCCAGCACCACGATCTGGGTCTCGCTGCCGGTCAGGACGTGCCAGCCGCGACCGGGGCCGATGACGGCCGGCACCTTGTTCAGCCGAAGTCCGGCTGCTTGGTAGTCGGTCCGTTCGGCCTGCCGGAGCAGAAGTTTGTGGTCGTTGTGGGACGCCAGCCGCCCACCCAGCAGGGATCGTTCCGAGGTCACGACGACGTGGACGCCGACGCCGGCGCCTTCGCGCAGCAACCGGATGACGTCCTGCAGGATCTGTCCTTGGTCGTGGTCCTCGAGGGTCGCCGACAGCGCGTCCCAGCCGTCGATCAGGACCAGGATGTGGGCCGGGCGTTCCGCCTTCGGCAGGACCTTGCGCAGCTCGGTCAGCCCGGTGGCATTGTGCTTTCCGGCCAGCTCCTGCCGCTGGGTGATCTCCTGGTTCAGCCGGCGCAGGACCCGGCCCATCCGTTCCATGTCGTGCCGGGACGCCACGGCGCCGCAGTGCGGCAGCGCCTCCAGCACGGCCAGACCACCGCCGGCGGCGTCGATGCCGTAGATGTGCAGGTCGGCGACACTGATGTTCTTCGCCGCGGATCCGGCCAGCGTGCGCAGCATCTGGGTCCGCCCGGTGCGCGGGGCCCCGATCACGTACAGGTGCCCGAAGGTCTCGAAGTCGACCCCGGCCACCCGCTGCTGCTGCAGCGCGGGCAGGTCCTCCAGCGCGTACGGCGCGAACAGGCTCTGGTGACTCGTCTCCGGAAGCTCCGACAGCAGCATCTGCGGCTTCAGCGCCGGCCGCCACGGTTGTGGCTGGACGTCGAAGTCCTCCAGCTGGTCGGTCGCTTCGCGAATCGCCTCGACCAGAACCATCAGGTCGGTGACCGCGAGCGTGGCCGGGGTCTCGTTCTCGACGACCGGCGCGTCGTCCACGGCGACCGGCTTGCCGAGCGACTCCCAGTCGAGATCGGTGACGTGCACGTTCGACGGTTCGGCCGGACCCTGCTCGATCAGGTCGTCCTCGACATCGCGTTCGGCACCGACCCACGCGGTCTGGAACAGGTCCGCCAGCCGGGGCCCGCGCCTGATCACGGCCCGGCCGGGGATCGACGGGTTGATCGAGGCCGCCTCGTTGACGTCGACGATGTCCATGCTCTCGGCGGCGTCGGTCACCCGCAACGCGATCCGCAGGTTGGTGTTCGCCCGCATGTCACCGCTGACCACTCCACCGGGTCGCTGGGTCGCCAGGATCAGGTGGATCCCGAGCGACCGGCCGCGCTGGCCGATGCCGATCAGGCCCGGCACGAACTCCGGGATCTCGCGCACCATCGCGGCGAACTCGTCGATGACGATCACCAGCCGTGGCAGCCGTCCGAGGTCCGGGTTCACCAGCCGCTTGGCCTGGTAGTCGGGCAGGTCCTTGGCGTCGGCGTCGGCGAGGATCCGTTCCCGGCGGCGCAGCTCGGCGTCGAGCGACTCCAGCACCCGCTCGACCAGGTGCGTGTCGAGGTCGGTGACCATGCCGAGCGTGTGCGGCAGTCCGGCGCACTCCTTGAACGCGCTACCGCCCTTGTAGTCGACCAGGACGAAGGTCAGCTCGTCGGGCCGGTTCACGGTCGCGAGCGAGGCGACCATGGTCTGCAGCAGCTCGGACTTGCCGGACCCCGTCGTTCCGGCGATCAGGCCGTGCGGACCGTCGTGCACCAGGTCCACCACGAACCGGCCGTCGAAGTCGGCGCCGAGAACGAACGACGTACTGGCCGGGCGGCGCTGCCAGCGGCCCAGCAGGGTCTCCGCGGTCGGCGGCTCCAGCTCCAGCTCCTCGAGCAGCTTGACGCTCTTCGGCAGGCCGGCGTCGTGGTCGGGGCTGACGTCGCGCACCGGCGCGAGCGCGCGGGCGATCTGTTCGCACCACTGTGAGGTGACCAGGTCGATCCGGACGTTCTTCAGGTCCGGCATCCCGGGAAGTTTCACGGTCAGCGTCTGCAGACCGGTGGCCAGCACCGCGCCGCACTCCTCGGGCAGCAGGCGCTCGTCGCGGTCCAGGCAGATGCTGTAGACCCCGACCGAGGGCCCGTCGGTGAGGACCTGGATGAACCCCGGTACGTCGCGCAGCCGGCGCGCGCCGTCCGCGATCACGACGATCTCGGGGTCTCTCAGCGGCTCGTTCCGGCCCGCGGCCTCGATCCGGCGCTGCCGCCCCTGGACCTGGGAGATCAGTTCGGTCACCCGTGCCGTCGTCGTCGCGTCGTCGTTGGCGATCAGCACCGACGCCGGGCCGCCTTCGGGCCGCAGGTGCGGCAGCCAGCGAACCCAGTTCCAGTCCTCGGCCCGGTCCGGCTCGGCCAGTACGACGATCCGCAGCATCCGCGGCGAGTGCAGCACCGCGGCCTGGATCACCATCCAGCGGCTCAGCGATCGGGACTCCAGGTCCCGCCCGGCGATCCCGACCACGCCGTGCCCTCGCAGCGGAAGGGCGACCGGCGCGTCCGGGATGGTCCACCGGATCGTCCGGTGGTTCTCCTCCCGGCTCTGGTCGTCGAGCTCCTTCAGCGAGGCCTGGTCGGCCGTTCCCAGCCGGAGCAGCAGGTAGTCGGCATCGGGCCGGCGTCGTTCCCACAGCCGGCTGCCCGGCATCGTGGCCAGCTGGGCGATCCGCACCGGATCGGGCGCGGTCACGTTGCGCACCAGCCGTTCGCGGGCGACCGCGACGCTGATCTCCTCCTCCAGCGCCGCCTTCCGCGCGTTGTACCGGCGGATCGCCTCGAGGTGCTCGGCCCGGTTGTTCTTCCGGCCGCTGAAGTAGTTCATCGCCATCATCATCGGGCTGAGCATCGTGAAGACGAGGAAGAAGTAGGAGTTGAGCAGCCAGACCATCACCATGCCGAGCACCACCGGCGCGATCACGATCGGCCAGGGGAACGGACGCTTCATCGGCGGGTTCGGTGCGTTCGGCAGCCGCAGCTTCTCGTCGTCCAGGTGCGGGGCGATCCGGGGTGGCCGGTTGTAGTCGAGCCCGAAGCCGTCGTCGGAGAAGCGGACCGCTGCGACCGGCTCCAGCTCGCCGCTGCACCGCAAGAGCACCGATCCGACCGCGAGATCCTCTTCCGGCAGCCAGTGGTTGATCTGGCCGACCGGGCTCTCCCCCGGATCGACCGCCGGCGAGATCTCTTCCTCGGTCGGGTTCTCCACGTCCTTGACCCGGATCGCGCTGGTCGCGGCGTCGTCGTCGGGCGGGCCGATCAGCCGGCTCATCACCTTGCCGCGCATCGGCTCGGTCTGGTGCCAGTACGTCTCACCGGCCGGGCCGACGGTGACCCACAGGCCACGCGGCGGCACGCCGGAACCGGTCAGCTGGATCGCGCAGAGCGGGTCCGAACCGATCTCGTGGCTGCCGGGGCCGATCCGCCAGATCCGGCCGGAGTCCGGGCCCGACACCGCGTGCAGCTCGACGGTGACCGGCGCGGGACCGGCCGGGCGTTGCAGCAGGTTCGGCGTCTCGGCCGGGGCACCGATGCCCAGAACTCCACCGTCACGAACTCCGGACCCGGCCAGCGGAGCCGCGGGATTGAGCTTGCGGCCACCGACGAACAACTGCTGACCGGGCTGCCCGAGGCCTTCGGCGAGCGCTCCGACCGAGAGGCCCTTCGGGAGTTTCAGCACCCGGTCGGTCCGTCGGGCTCCCTGCTGCTCGACCGTGGTGAGATTCAGCTCCACGATGTCGCCTTCCCCCTCGATGCGTCACTGGGCCGGCCGTTCGGGCGTCCGGGCGAAGGGTTCAGGACCGAGACCCCGGCCACGCCGACCGGCACCTCCAGGTCGTCCAGGTCGTCGACGGGCGCCGCCGGCCGGACCGGTCCGCGGGTCTCGAACTCGTGCGGCGGCATCCGTCGTACCGATCGTGCCACGGCCTTTGCCAACGGCAACGGGTCGACCTGCAGCCAGGTCGCTCCACCGTGCAGTCGCAGGGTCTGCTCCTCGGTCGCCTCGATCAGCCGGGAGCTGCCCCGTGCCACGCCGAGGCTGACCAGCCGGACCCCGGACGGGACCGGCCGGTCCAGGGGCCCGGCACCGATCACGAACCAGGCGCCGATCCGCCGGACGGCTTCCTCCAGCCGCATCCCGTCGTGCTGATCATGGATGCCCTCGGCAACCTCCACGGCACCGGCCGGGAGCCGGACGTCAAGCTGCGCGGCCAGCGCCTGGACGATGCCCTTGGCCAGCCGCGGCACGCCGTACACCGACAGCGAGGACGGCCCGGCCAAGAGGTCGATCATGATGACGCTGCCACCATCGGCGCCGGTACCGAGGCAGACCAGCAAGGGGGCCTGCGGCGGCCGGTGGCCGGACGGCGGGGTGTAGTCGGAGAGCTCACCGCGCTGGATCCACCACAGCCGCGGATCGTCGGAGTCTCTTGCCCAGGGCTCGGGCAACGGCCGCTCCGCCGCGGGCCCGGCGACCAGGACGCCGATCCGCCGCTTGGTCAGCGCCAGCGCGTACGGCGCCGACCCGGGATCGATCGCCGCCGCGTAGCTCATCGCCTGTTCGGCCTGGGCCCAGGCCGCGTGGTTCCGTAGTACGCCGGCCAGGAGACGCAGGCGGCGCCGGTACCGGACCCGGTCGCGGATCGGGTCGGTGAACGCATGCACCGTCCGGCTGGTTTCCCGCTTGATGCCGCGGCCCAGCCGGCGCCAGCCGCCGAGTTTGCGGACCAGCAGGTTGAGCAGGACGAGGAACAGCAACGCCAAGCCGATGTAGCCGACGACCTGGTGCGTGTTGCCGCCACCTCCCAGTGCACTCATGCAGCGGCCTCGCCCCACCCGCGACGCAGCAGGTCGGCCCGCAGCGCGCGGACCGCCGTGTGGGTCCGCGACTTCACGGTGCCGAGCGGAACGTCGAGAGCCATGGCAACATCTTCGCCGGGTTGGCCGCACAGATGCACCCGGATCACCACCTCGCGGTGCGCGGGTGACAAACGTCTCAGGGCGTCGACCAGCACGTGCCGCCCGGCGACCTCCTCGGCCGGGTCCGGCGCGCTGATGGTCGTCTCGAAGTCGGCCTGGCACAGCCCGCTGGGGACCGTACGGCGCTCCCGGCGGTGCAGGTCGACGACCAGGTTGCGGGCGACGCGGAACAGCCACATCCGGATCGGGCGGGTCTCCCAGTCCAGCGTCTCGGCCTGCTGCCAGGCGCGCAGCAACGTCTCCTGGACCACGTCCTCGACAGCGAACGCGTCCCAGCCGACCAGACTCTTCACGTAGCGGCGCAGACTGTCGCGCTCGGCCAGGCAGAGCTCGATCGCCTGCATCCGGCCAGGGCTGATGTCGTTGATGACGGACCTCACAGGTTGGGGCGGAACGAGAGGCAGAGACCCGAAATTCGGCTTCAATTTAACTCTTGAAGACAACCGGCGCAATCGCTTCCGGTGAACGATGAGTAACGACTGGCGCTCATCTGGTGACCAGCAGGTGATCTCGTGGCGATGTTTGACTCGGGCCCGGGAGCCGGGTGATCCTCGGGGAGGCAGCCCCTCCCGGAGGCGGCCGGCTGATCGCCCTAGAAGCCATGGAGTCAACGTGCGGCCCACCCGATTCTCCCGCGCCCGCAGGCCCGCCGGGCCCGGTTCGTCCCGGTTCGCCGGGACGTTCGCCCGGCGTCCGCTGACCCCGCGCGTGGCGTCGCTGCCCGATCGCCGCGCCTGGATGACCACGGCCTTCGTCGCCACCTTCGTGGCCGGTGCGGCGGTCGCCGTACCGCTGCTGACGCACCTCGGCGGAGACTCTCCGAAGGACACGATCGTGGCGGTCGACGCGCCGCTCACGTCCCGCGCCACGACCACACCGACGGCCACGCCGACCGCCGTACCGACCGCGACGACGACTGTGACCGGCAAGCCGCGGGTCTCAGTGGCGACCGCCACCGTGACGGTGACCGCGCCGGGTGGTCAGGTGACCGTGCTGAAGCCCGGCGCGACCGTGACGTTGCCTGGGGCCACCACCACGGTGACGGCGCCCGGAGGCCAGGTCACCGTGGTGAAACCCGGCACGACGGTGACGTTGCCCAAGGCTACGACCACCGTCACGACGAAGGTGACCGAGAAGGGTCAGCAGCAGACCGGCGGCAACTCGGTCAAGCAGGACTCGAACCAGCTGCGCGCGATGAAGAGCACCCCGGCGACCCTGCGCAGCGACGGCGCCAAGCGCTGTATCGACGTCAAGGACGGCCGGGCCGGCGCGGGCACCGACGGCACCCCGCTGCAGGTCTGGGACTGCCACGACGACGCCAACCAGGCCTGGGCGTTCAACTCCGACGGCACGGTCCGCGCGCTGAACCAGTGCATGGACCTGGCCTGGGGCTCGATCGCGGAGAACACCGCGATCCAGCTGGTCGCCTGCAACGGCAGCGCCGCCCAGCAGTTCCGCGTCACCCAGAAGGGCCAGCTGATCAACCCGGCCGCCGAGGGCAAGTGCGTCACGGTCGACAAGGGTGACAACGGCGGGCGCCTGTTCCTGCGTGGTTGCACGGGTGACGGCAACCAGAAGTGGGTCCAGTCCTAGAAGGCGTACGGGTACGGCGACCAGTCGGCGGGCCGCTTCTCCAGGAAGGAGTCGCGGCCCTCAGCCGCTTCGTCCGTGCCGTAGGCCAGCCGGGTCGCCTCGCCGGCGAACAGCTGCTGCCCGACCAGCCCGTCGTCGATCGCGTTGAACGCGTACTTCAGCATCCGCTGGGCCGTCGGCGACTTCGCGCAGACCTTCCGGCCCCAGTCCAGCGCCACCTGCTCGAGCTCGGCGTGCGGGACGACCTTGTTCACCATGCCCATCCGGAACGCGTCCTCGGCGTCGTACTCGTCACCCAGGAAGAAGATCTCCCGGGCGAACTTCTGCCCGACCTGCCGGGCCAGGTACGCCGAACCGAACCCGCCGTCGAACGACGCCACGTCCGCGTCGGTCTGCTTGAACCGCGCGTGCTCGGCCGAGGCGAGCGTCAGGTCCGCGACCACGTGCAGGCTGTGCCCGCCCCCGGCGGCCCAGCCCGGTACGACGCAGATGACGACCTTCGGCATGAACCGGATCAACCGCTGCACCTCGAGGATGTGCAACCGGCCCGCCTTGGCCGGGTCGATCGAGTCGGCCGTCGTACCTTCGGCGTACTTGTAACCGTCCTTGCCGCGGATCCGCTGGTCGCCGCCGGAGCAGAACGCCCAGCCGCCGTCCTTGGCCGACGGGCCGTTGCCGGTCAGCAGGACGCAGCCGACGTCGCTGGACATCCGCGCGTGGTCCAGGACCCGGTACAGCTCGTCAACGGTCTGCGGGCGGAACGCGTTGCGCACCTCGGGGCGGTTGAAGGCGATCCGCACCACGCCGGCGTCGACCGCGCGGTGGTAGGTGATGTCGGTCAGGTCGAAGCCGTCGACCGCCTTCCAGGCCGACGGGTCGAAGATCTCGCTGACGTGCGCTGGGTCGGTCACCCGGCCGAGCATATTTCAGTGCTCGGCGGGGGCTTCGCCTCAGGTCCCTGTGCTGCTCAGTGCTTGATGGTGCTTTCCCGTAGGACGACCTCGGGAGCGTAGGTCTCGGTCCGCGGGTCGCCGCCCTCGATCGCGAGCTCCAGCGCGCGCCGTCCCATCTGCTCCAGCGGCAGCCGTACGGTCGTCAGCCCAGGCCACACGTCCCGCAGCGTCGCGATGTCGTCGAACCCGGCCACACCGAGCTGCCCCGGTACGTCGACCCCGCGCACGCGCAGCGCCGACATCGCACCGACCGCCATCACGTCGTTCACCGCGAACAGGCAGTCCAGCTCGAGCTTGCGGTCCAGCAGCTCCAGCGCCGCCGCATGACCGCCGTCCCGGGTGAAGTCGCCGCCCAGCACCGCCACCGGCTCCAGGCCGGCCTCGGCCAGCCCGGCGACGAACCCGTCCCGCCGGTCCCGCGCCGTCGCCAGCTGCTCCGGCCCGGCCAGTACGCCGAACTTCCGCCAGCCCTGACCGACCAGCTGCCGCGCCAGCTCGGCCGCACCCGCCCGGTTGTCCGGCTCGATCGTGTGCGCCGGCATCCCGGCCTGGCTGACCAGGGCGAGCCCCGCGCCGGAGCCCAGGAACGACTCGATCTCGTTCGCCGTACGGGCCAGCTGGTCGGCGTCGGTACGCCGGGAGCCGATCATCACCGCGGCCCGGGCGCGCTGGGCGCGCAGCGACGACAAGTAGGCAATCTCACGCTCGGCGTCGCGGAACGTGCTCGCCATCATGACCAGCAGGTTCCGCTCGTCGGCGGCGCGCATCACCCCGTTCGCGATCGCCGCGAAGTACGGGTCCTCGATGTCGTGCACCAGGATGCCGACCACGTTCGTCGACGACTTGGCCAGCGCCTGGGCCTGCGCGTTCGGCGTGTAGCCGAGCTCCGCGGCCGCCTCGCGGACGCGTTCCTGCAGCTCCGGGCGTGGAACCCGGTCGCCGCCGTTCAGCACGCGGGAGGCGGTCGCGACCGACACCCCTGCCCGCTGCGCGACGTCCAGCAATGTCACCGGTGCTCGCAGATTCACTGGCCACCCACCTTCCTTTGGCTCCCCCCGGGTGGCGGTCACCCTATCGGACCAGTGGTGTCGCTCACGCTGCGTGGCCGGGAAGTCTCCGGGAATGTCGTCAGAGCCTGGCTTCTGCGCCGGGGAATGACTAGCCTTCCGAGCCATGACGACCGTCCGCGCCAGGGTGACCGTCCTGGCCTCGTCCACCGTGCTCTGCCTGACCGCCCTCGCCGGCACCGCGACGGCGGCCCCGGCCCCCGACGGAGCGCCCTCCGTGGCCCCCGCGGGGTCCGACGCCGCCCTCGAGGCGAGCCTGGCCGGTGGTGTGCCCGCGCACGTGGACTCCCGGACGAAGAGCACCAAGCCGGTCTACGACTACGCCGGCGCGATCCGCGAGTCGGTCTACGTCGACACCCGGATGGACACCGACGACGACGGCGTCGACGACAAGATCGCGGTCGACATCGTCCGGCCCCGGGAGACCGACGCCGCCGGCGTCCGGATCCCGGTGATCATGGACGCGTCGCCGTACTACTCCTGCTGCGGGCGCGGCAACGAGAACGAGAAGAAGACCTACGACGCCGGCGGCGTGATCCAGAAGATGCCGCTGTACTACGACAACTACTTCGTCCCGCGCGGGTACGCGGTGGTCGGCGTCGACATCGTCGGCACCAACCGCTCCACCGGCTGCGGCGACGTCGGCGGCGAGGACGAGGTCGACTCGGTCGTCGCGGTGATCGACTGGCTGAACGGGCGCAACACCGCTCACTCCGCCGATGGTGGGGTCGTGCGCGCCTCGTGGACGACCGGCGCCGTCGGGATGATCGGCAAGTCGTACGACGGAACGCTGGCCAACGCGGTCGCGGCCACCGGCGTACGGGGCCTGAAGACGATCGTGCCGATCTCGGCGATCTCCTCCTGGTACGACTACTCGCGCTCCGGCGGGGTGCCGTACTCGATCGACTACATGCCCTGGCTCGGTGCGTACGTCGGCCACGACACGCCCGCCTGCGACGCCGTACGGGCCGACCTCGGTGAGTCCGACGACGACGAGACCGGCGACTACACCCGTTTCTGGGCCGAGCGCGACTACGTGAAGGACGCCCGCAACATCAAGGCGTCGGTCTTCGTCACGCACGGCCTCGGCGACTACAACGTCCAGACCAACCACTTCGCCCAGTGGTGGGATGCCCTGGCCAAGAACCGCGTCCCCCGCAAGATCTGGCTCGGCCTCGAGGACCACGTCGACCCCTTCGAGTTCCGCCGCGACGAGTGGGTGGACGAGCTGCACGAGTGGTTCGACTACTGGTTGCAGGGCTTGGCCAACGGAGTGATGCGTGAGCCGCAGGCGTCGGTGGAGGTCGCACCGGACGTCTGGCGCGACTACTCGACCTGGCCCGCCGTGTCCCGCACCGTGCCGGTCCCCCTGGCCGCCGGCAAACTAGGTGCCTACGGCAAGGGAACGGTCACCGTCACCGACGACCCGTCGCTGACCGAGGACACCATCGTCGCGACCCCTTCTGAGGTGATCGCCGGGCGCCAGATGTTCCTGTCCGCCCCGCTGCCCGCGACCATTCGCCTCAGCGGCACCCCCACGGTCACGCTGCGGGTCCGATCGGACTCCGTCACCACGCCCGTCACCGCCCGCCTGATCGAGTACGGCGAGGCCGAGCGCTACGCGGGCGTCCGTCGTACGAACACTTCGACGTGTGAAGGCTCCAGCACCGACTACGACGACAGCTGCTACTACACCGTCGAAAAGCTCACCGAACCCAGCGACCACGGCATCGTCAGCCGAGGCTGGATCGACGCCGCCCACAGCTCCTCCCTCGCCCACCCCAAGCCGCTGACCCCCGGCAAGTGGACGACAGTCACCGTGCCCCTGAGGGCCCAGGACGAAGTAATCCCCAAGGGCCGAACCCTCGGCCTCGCCGTCACACTCTCCGACACCGAGTGGACCACCCCCAACGACACGGGCGCGACGGTCGACATCGACCTCGCCCACAGCAAACTGAACCTGCCCGTCACCGCCGGCAAGGTCCCCGCCCCCACCAAGATCCAGCCCCTGGACGTGGACATCACGACGCCCACCCAACGCCCCAACCTCCACGACCCTCTCGGCTAGGACTGCTTCCCCCACGCGGCCGGCTCCGGTCGCTCCTTCGTCGCGACCTACGCAGTCCGCTCCCACCCACCCTGGGCGCGGGCTTGCGCCCTAGAGTGTATTATCTGATTAGATAACAAACCTGGGAGCGGGAACGTGGACAAGGACAGTCAGGCGGTCGTCGAACAGCTCAACTGCGCCCTTGCCGAGAGCGGATTGTCTCAGGCCGCGTTCGCGACTGCGCTCGGTACTTCCGCTTCGCGCTTCTCTACCTACCGGTCCGGCCGGACCAAGCCGACGGCGCAGTTCTTCCTGCGGGCTCGACGGATCGGTCATGCGCTCCACGCGGCACGCGAGTACCGGATCATGACTGCTCCGGCAACCGCGGCGGCCATCAGGGAGGCGAACGACGAGGATTGGGCTTGGCGGATGTTGCTTCAGGGCCGCGACCACCTGCGCTTGTTGTTACGCCGTCATGACGGCTCCGAAGCTGCTTGGGAGGCTGCACCGGGAACGACTGGTCAGGCAGGGTTCGACACGTTGCTTGCCGTCTTGACCGCACGCGAGTTCGAGGCTGCAGGTGAAAATCCACCCGAGTGGAGCAGTGTCGAGGCTCTCGCGGATCCATGGATTCCCCAGCATCCGTTCCTGGAGCGTGACGAAATCATCGAGCAGACTCCTGCGTACCTGGCGGCGGTCAACATCTTTGTTCCAGCCCGCGACTTGGTGACGGCATGAGCGATGCACGCAACGAGTTCAGCGCCGCAGAGATTGTCGATCTGCTCTCGGATCTCGACAAACGACTGAAGACACGCGGCATTTCCGCCTCGGTCTTCGTCGTCGGAGGCGCTGCGATCGCTGTCACCTCGACCGACAGCCCCCGCCGTACAGAGGACGTCGATGCCATTACGCGCGACGAGGCCGTCGTCGACGAAGCTCGTGCGATGGCAAGTCAACGCAAGCTGCCCGAAGACTGGCTGAACACCCGCGCCAGTCCGTGGATGCCACCGCTGCCGGAAGGCGCATTGCAACGCGACGATGCGCCTGGTCTGCACATCTCCTACGCCACCGACGAGTTCCTGTTGGCCACCAAGTTGATTGCCCAGCGCCGCAAAGACGCTCCCGACATCGTCGTGCTCGCCACGCGGCTCGGCTTGCAGAACGCATCGGCCGACCACCTCGAACAGTTGGTGTCCCGCTACTACACCGATGAGGACTCGCTCGAGTTCATTCTCGGCAGCAAGGACGTCGAAAGCGAGATTCATCTTCTGGCAGTCAGAGCCGAACGTCTGCTGGCGAAACACCGGTCCGGGCCGGTACGCGCGGCGCCGGCTGAGGCCACGAAGCCTCCCCGCGTCCAGCGCCAGGATCGTGGCCCTTCCCGGGAGTGGAGCTAAGGCGATTCAAGTGGTTCCGAGTTCGCTCATCATGAGGGTTTCGATGCCGCCACGTTTCCAGGTCCGGCTGACGTCCCCGGGGCAGGGCGGCGAGTACGGCGGCGCGGGCTTGGACTACCGGTCGGGTGGGCTTTGTGGGTTGCTTGCTGTTGGCTGCGTGTGAGTTCGTTGATGCGTGAGCTCGGCTGGTTCGCTGGCCCGGGGGTCACGTTTCGGGTGGTTGGTGGGTTGGGTACGGAGGTTTCATGGAGCCCGCCGATATCCGTGCTGATGACAATCCCTACGGCATCTCGACGCGGGTGGCGCGGAGTACCGGGACGATGACTGTGCCTGTGTCGGTCGAGACCGTGGTTGAGGTGGTTGACGATCTGTTTCACGTGATCGACCAGCCACGGCTGGTGAGTTTGTCCGCAGACGGTGCGGAGTTCAGTCGGAAGGGGAACGTCTGGACCTGGGGGATGCGGATCACTCGTCCAACGGATGCAGATCCACAGGTGTCAGGATCCAGTGAAAGCCGTACTTCGGGCTCGCCGCCGGGTCGATCCGCTCTGGGGCGAAGTACTCACCAATCAGGCTGAGCAGACGTTCGTTGAATTCCACAACGCGCTCGTAGGGTACTCGTCCTGCGTGTTCGCCCGTGGCCTGAACGAACTCCGAGCCGAACACACCGGCGGCGGCGTCAGCATTCGCCTGCACGTAGTCGAACGCTGTCCGGCCTGGAAGGATTGTGCAGTCATTACCGAGCTGAGCACCCGAGCTACCAGCAAGGTCGGCGCCGGCAGCGGTGCGGGTCCAAAGACCCAAATGCTCGACAACTCGGCCTGCGCCGCGAAGCTTGACCAAGTACCAGAGAACCCGACCATCGGTCGCGCCCAGTTCGCCGGCGAGCTGGCTCAGAGAACGCGGTTCATGCAGGAGTTCCACGATGCCGCGAGGAAGCATTGACGACTCCCACGCTGCAATCGGGCCTGGTTGCGCCTCAGCTGATCGACCTTCATTCTCCATGTTCATGAAACTAGCCGGTCGAACCGGTCGGTGAGGAGGCCTCTGCGCCTCCCGATTGCCCCCTGAAACTGATCCTGACGCCGCAGCGAGCGAGCTGACGCGAAGCGCCCCCGGCTGTGACGAACTCCGCCAGGGTCGCTGGGTGGAAGGCAGGGCGGGCGCGAATGCAGGGGTCAGCGCGCCGGCCCCGCCGGTCAGGGGGTTAGTCGTCGAGCCACTCCGCGCCGGTGGTGTCGCGGTGGTAGCCGTGGTGGTGGCCGTTGACGCAGGGGCGGCTGGTCATGGGGTTTTCGCCGTCGCAACGTTCGGCGGGATGGAGCGGGGGCCATTCGGCTTCGTCGCCGTCGGTGGGTTGGCCACCCCACTCGACGCCCGTCTGCCCGGCGGCCCCTGGTGATGTCATGAGAAGACGCTATGGAGCGGGCGGGATGGGGGGCTAGATCGTTGCGCCTAGTTGCTGCTGGCCAACTCGTTTTGCACGTTGATGATGATCGCTCGGGCGTCGCGGCCGTAGACCGCTGACTGGCGCAGCAGGTCGAACATGCGGGTGTACAGGGCGATCTCTTGTTGCTGCGAGACCTCGATGCTGGCGGTGGTAGTTTCGAGGGTGACCAGCTTGTCGTCGAACATCCAGAAGCCTGCTGAGCCGACGGCTTGGCGCTCGATCATCGTCGGCACGATGCCGAGGGCAACGTTGGGGAGTGTCATCACGGTCAGCAGGCGGTCGAGTTGGCCGGCCATCGTTTCGGCTGTGCCGAACCACGTCCGGAGGGCGTTTTCCTCCAGTACTACGGCGAAGCGTCTTCTGCTCTCGTAGACGATCTGCTGGCGTTCCAGTCTCGCTGCGATGGCCTCGTCGATGTCGTTCTCGGCGTCGAGGAATCCCATCCAGAAGTTCAACATCGCGCGGATGTAGTCCGCGGTCTGGAACAGGCCGGGGATGACGTTGTGCTCGTAGATCCTGAACTGTTCGGCGTGGTCGTAGGCGTCCTGGAAGGCGAGCATCAGGTGTTTCACACCTGAGCGCGAGCGCCGCCGGAACTCGACGTACATGGACTCGATCGCGCGTGCCTGGGCGATCAGGTCAGTGGCTTGGTCCTCGGCACCGCAGACCTCGCACCAAGTGCGAATGTCCCGGTCGGTGGGTGGCTGGACGCCGTGCTCCAGCTTGCTGATCCGCGTGAAGTGCCAACCGGTCGCGGCGGCCAGCTCGCGACCGGTCAGGCCGGCATCCTTGCGCAGGTCTCGAAGGCGAAGCCCCAGGGCTTCCTGTACCTTCCTCGCTGCGCTATTCGGGCTTGTACTCAAGGTAAGGCGTCGTCAACGGCCACACCTGGTCGAAGGCCTTGCGGCACATCTCGACCGTGGCCGGGTTCGTCGTGGTCGTCAGGGCGTTGTTCAGGCCGGCCCCGGAGTAGTGCAGGAAGACCACTCTCTCGTCGTCGAACAGGTAGTAGTCGTTGCCTGGAAAGCAGAGTTCCGAGACCTGGCGTCTGGGGACGAATCGCACGTCCTCACCGGCTTCCACGATCGGGTGACCGATGGCGAGCGTCCACCGCTGATAGTCGCTCAGCGGCTCGGAGACGATGCGAGCGCGCTTCACCGTACGACCCGCTGCCACATGCTCGCGGAGCGTGGTGCACCAGTCTTGGAGCCAGTCGAGGTCGTCCGGCTCACCATTCGCCCACTTCGCCATGTGCGGGAGTTCGACTTCGGTCCCGTAGGCGTCGCGAGTCTCCAGGTGGATCGAAGTGCGCTTGAAGGTCTTCAGCAGACCTTGAAAGTCGTCGTCGGTGATCTCGTCCACAGGTCCTACTTGAAGAACTGGATCATGCGGTCCGGGATCTCGACGGCGGTCTCGCCGTTCGGAAGATCGAGCGTGGCCAGTGCATCCGGGTCGTCGACGACCCAGCCCTGAACCACCCAGCTTCCTCGGTCGGTCTTGTAGAGGGTGGGCGAGTTGGTCGGCTGGGAGTCCGGGTCGCCGGCGATGAGAGTCAGCTTCATGATGTGCCCCTGCTTTCGTCGTTGCGTGACCTTGCCCTGCCGAGTCTGGGGTTACTCATTGTTGCCTGTCACCGATGTTGCCAGAAGTTGCGAGAAGACCTTCCGGGTGGGCTGCCGCTCAACCCTTCGTCGTCCGATCAAGCCAGTCCAGGTATCCCGCTGAACCTACGGTGATCGGTACGGCGCAGACCTCGGGGTTGGTCCACGGGTGGTTTCCAGCAGGTGCACTTCTAGGTCGGAGTAGCGGCGTTCTGTCGTCTTCAACAGCACCTGCCATTCCTCGCCCTCGCCGTACTGACCCTCATGCCAGAAGACCGAGACAACAGGTCCGACGACCTGAGCGCCTGCGGCTAGACCCGCCCCGACCGCTGAACCTGCGAGCGCTACCGCCGCGGCGCGAGTCGCTGTAGCCGTTGAGACCTGCACGTAGCCAGACATGCCGCTCAGCCTAGGTCCGGCATGCTTGAGAGTGCGATTATGTGCAGCACAATTGCTGGCGAGATGCCGCCATGTTTCGGGTGGTTGATGGGGTGGGTACGGAGGTTCTATGGAGCCCGCCGAGCCTCGTACCGACAACGATCCCTACAGCATCTCGACGCGGATGGCGCGGAGTACCGGGGCGGTGACTGTGCCTGTGTCGGTCGGCACGGTGGTTGAGGTGGTTGACGATCTGGCCCACGTGATCGACGAGCCGCGGCTGGTGAGTTTGTCCGCGGAGCGTGCGGAGTTCACTCGGAAGAGGAACGCCTGGACCTGGGGACTGCGGATCACGCTGAGCTTTCGTGCTCTGGGGCCGGAGCGGACGCTGATCCGGGCCGACTGCCGGCCGAAGCTCCCGACCGTCTTGTGGGACGGGGGGCAAGGAGCAACCGAGCTCGCGATGATGCTGGGGCTGATCGACCAGGGGATCTCGTCCGAGCGCTGAGGATCTAGCTGACCGACGGCGGCAGGGCGGCGAGTACGGCGGCGAGGGCGTGCGGGTCTCGGCGGGCGATGTTGTGGCCTACCGGGATTTCGTGGAAGGTCCAGGCGGGGTCGTTGCGTAGGCGGTCGGTCAGTGGGCCGAAAGGGGTGCCTGGCCAGGGACCGCCGCTGGCGGCTACGCCTGCGATCACCAACCCGGCGTAGCTGTGGCCGCAGAGGACGAGACGCGCGTCATCGCTGGTGGCGATGAGGTCGGCTACCTGGTTGATGTGGGTGTCGAGGTTGGGTGCGCTCGCGAAGTCGGCTGGGGTGTCTTGTTCCAGGCCTGAGAGGGTGACCGCTTCGACCTCGTGCCCGGCCTGGCGGAGATCCGCGGCGAGCGCGTCGAAGACCCAGCCGCCTTGCCAGCCACCTGGTACCAGGACGAATTTCATCGATTCAGCGTAGGTGGGCGACGGCTCGGGTGAGGCCCAGGGTTCGGCCTGCGTCGGCGTGGAGCATCTGGGCTTCTTCCCGGCCTGGTTGACCGCCGTCGAGGTCGCACGCCTCGTTCCACTGGAGCCAGTCGTCCCAGCCGTGCGGGAGTTGGTCGGCGACCTCGACGGTGACCAGCCCGGTTCGCTCCCAGTGCTGACGCCACCAGCCAGGGCTGTGCCAGGCGCAGAAGTCCCACTTCCAGTACGGCGTGAGATGCGGCGGCGGCAGCGTCTCGTACTCCTCGGCCGAGCCGGGAAGGGCGATGGCCAGCCGGCCGCCGGGTTTCAGGAAGCGGGTCAGGTAGCCGAGGTAGAGGTCGTCGGTGCCGAAGTAGTGGTAGGCGCCGATGCTGACGATGGCGTCGAAGAAGTTCTCGGCGTACGGGAGGGCGTGCGCCTCGGCGTGGATCGGGTGGACCCGATCCGCGACCCCGGCCTCGGTGATGCGGTGGAGGTTCTCGCCGGGCTGGATCCACAGGTCGGTGGCCCAGACCTCGACGTCGTACTCCTTGGCCAGGAAGATCGAGCTCAGCGCGGTGCCGCAGCCCAGGTCGAGGACTCGCCGGCCGGGGCTCAGCGGCATGAGCTCGGTCAACGCCTCGGCCTGCCAGACGGGGTTCGGGCCCATCGCGCCGTCGACCATCCAGCGGGCGGAGTAGGCGGCAGACCGCGGGTAGCGGTCGTTTCTCAGCAACTGGGCGAGCTCGGCATCATCCATTGGAACGCAGTGTGGCGAGGGACTCGCGCAAGAGGCAACCAAATATCCGTCGGATCTGGGGTGAGCTGTTCGTTGGAGGGGTGAACGGACACTCGACCGAGGAGGTCAGCATGACTGCCCGCTACACGTACGACATCTTTTCCAGTCTCGACGGGTTCGGGTCGCACACCGGCGGCTGGGGTGGCTACTGGAGCAAGCAAGGGCCGGAGTTTCTCGCGCGGCGGGCTGAGCAGTACGGCGAGGCGCAGCGGATGGTGTACGGCGCGACGACGTACCGGACCAACGTGGCGATCCTTGGCGCGGCCGACGGGATGGACACCTGGATCACGCGGATGCGGGACCTGCCGGCGACGGTCGTGTCGAGCACGCTCAGCGGGCCGCTCGACTGGCCGGACGCGACGCTGGAGAGCGGGGACGCCGTCGAGGTCGTCACGCGGCTGAAGGAGGAGTCCGACGTACCGCTGCGGTCGCACGGGAGCGTGTCGCTGAACCGGGCGCTGCTGGCCGCCGGCCTGGTCGATCGGGTCCAGCTGACGATCTTCCCCGTGCTCACCGGCCAGACCAGCGCGGTCCGGTTGTTCGAGGGCGCGGCGGACTTCGATCTCGAGCTGCTCGAGAGCCGGACGCTCGACGGCAACACCCAGGAGCTGATCTACCGGCCGACCCTGCACGGTTGAGGCTCGTCTCAGCGGGAGGTCCGGTGCGTGTCCGGCCCGGAGGCGGGAATTAGGGTGATGCGGTGCTGAAGCGTGAGGTGGTTGAGCGGGCCGCGGGCGGCGTCGTACCGGCGGGGCGGCTTTGGTACGCCGGGCCGGCCGAGCGGTGGTTCGAGGCGTTGCCGGTCGGCAACGGGTTCGTCGGCGGGATGGTGTTCTCCGGGTACGACGCCGAGCGCGTGCGTCTGTCGGCGTCGACGGCCTGGTCGGGCGCGCCGGGGAGCAGCGACGTCAGCTCGACGGCGCTGAAATACCTGCCGCAGATCCGTCGGCTGCTGCTCGCCGGCGAGTACGCCGAGGCGCAGGCCCTGGCCGACCAGCACCTGCCGGGGACGCCCTCGTCGTTCGGGACCAACGTGTCGTTGCCGGAGCTGGTGATCGACCACGAGGTCGACGGCGAGGTCGGTGAGTACGAGCGGTCGCTGGAGCTCGGCGACGCGATCGTCCGGTCGCGCTTCCGCCGGGGTGGGGTGACGGTTGAGCGTGAGGTGTTCGCGAGCAATGTCGCCGGCGTACTGGTCGTGCGGGCGACCAGCAGCGCGCCGGTGGCGCACACGGTGAGCTTCAGCGGGGACGGGATTCCCGCCGAGGTGACGGCCGACGGCGAGACGCTGGTACTGCGGGGGCAGGCGTACGAGGACCTGCACAGCAACGGGAAGGTGGGAAGCACCGTCGAGATCCACGCGAAGGTGCTGACCGACGGGACTGTCGCGCCGAGTGACGCGGAGGACGTGCTGGAGGTCGGCGGCGCGACCACGGTCACGGTGATTGTTGCTGTGGGCACCGACTGGCTCGGGGCCGATCCGGCGGGGCAGGCGAGCGAGGGGCTGCGCGACGTACCGGCGTACGACGTGCTGAAGGCGGCGCATGTCGAGGATCACGCGGCGCTGATGGGGCGGGTGGGCCTCGACCTCGGCCGTGGTGAGGCGGGTCGGCTGCCGACCGACGAGCGGCGTGCGCTGTTCGCGAAGGGCGCGGACGATCCGGAATTGGTTGCCTTGTACTTCCAGTACGGGCGGTACCTGACGATCGCGGGATCCCGTGACAACTCGCCGCTTCCCCTTGCGTTGCAGGGATTGTGGAACGATGGGCGGGCGTCCGGCGGGCCGTGGACGAACGACTTTCACCTCGACATCAACACGCAGCAGAACTACTGGGCTGCCGAGATCACCAACCTCGGGGAGTGCCACACACCGCTGTTCGGGTTGATCGACGGGTTGCGCACGAGTGGGAGCAAGACGGCGGCGGAGATGTACGGCGCGCCGGGGTGGGTTTCGCACACGGTGTCGAACGCCTGGAGCTACACCGCGCCCGGGTGGGGACTCGGCTGGGGTCTGCACGTGACGAGCGGGATCTGGATCTCGCTGCAGTTGTGGGAGCACTTCGAGTACCACCGGGACCTGGACTTCCTGGCGGAGCGGGCTTATCCGGTGCTGAAAGACGCGGCGCAGTTCTTCCTGGCGTACCTGACCGAGGACCCGGAGACCGGCTACCTGCTGAGTGGGCCGTCGGACTCGCCGGAGAACTGGTACCTCACCGCGGACGGGGAGAAGTGCTCGGTCTCGTTGGGCAACACGACGGACCGGGTGCTGATCGAGGCGCTCTTCAGGATCTGCGGGGAGGCGTCCGAGCTGCTCGGCCTTGACGACGACTTCCGCGCCGAGGTCAGGAAAGCAAGGGGAAAGCTGCCGCCGTTCCAGGTCGGCAAGCACGGGCAGCTGCAGGAATGGCTGCACGACTTCGACGAGGCCGAGCCGAACCATCGGCACACCTCGCACCTGATCTCCGTCTATCCCGAACGGCAGATCACGCCGCGGGAGACGCCGGAGCTGGCGCGCGCGGCGGAGGTTGTCATCGACCGGCGGCAGCATGCGGACGGTTGGGAGCAGACCGAGTGGGTCGAGGCCAACCTGACCGCGTTCTCCGCGCGGCTGCAGAAGGGCGATCTGGCGTTGCAGCACCTGCGGTCGTTGATCGCGGACGCGAGTGAGGACAACCTGCTGTCGTACTCCGTGGCCGGCATCGCGGGCGTGGACGAGAACATCTACGCCTTCGACGGCAACTCCGGCGGGACCGGCGCGATGGCCGAGATGTTCGTGCAGTCGACCGGCGCGGAGATCGAGCTGCTGCCGGCACTGCCGACGAGCTGGCCTGGCGGAAGCATCAAGGGGCTCCGGGCGCGAGGTGGATACACGGTCGATGTGGAGTGGGCGAACGGCAAGCTCACGGCCGCCGAGATCACCGCGGCGGAGCGGGCGACCCCGCAGCAGGTCCGGTGGGGTGACGAGCTGATCGAGCTCGACCTCGCTGCTGGCGAGACCGCCCGGATCACGCTGTCCTAGGAGGACCCCCGCGGGCCCTAGCCTGAGTGGATGCGCCTCGCTCCGATCGGTCTGACCGCGGCCGTGCTCTGTGCGACCGCGGTCCTGACCGGCTGCGGGCCGAGGTTCGCCGCGGCCAAGGTCGGGATGACCGTCGACGGAGCGGGCCGGCCGGTGATCGTGCTGGAGGACTGCAAGGAAGGCGACATGGTCGAGCTGCAGGTCTTCGACGAGTCGCGCACCGAGAAGAACTCTCCGGGCGTCGACCCGAGCCTCCCGATCGCCGTCTACACGGTTTCGGAGGGCTCGAAGAAGCTCCAGCAGATCGCGGTCGGGACCGGCGGCTCCGGGTGGGACCCGGTGACCGTGGTGCCGGAGCTGCGGCCGGGGACGTCGTACAAGGTCCGTAGTTGGGGCGACGGGCACAAATCGTTTGGTGGGCAAACGGTTTTCACGCCGAACGATCTGAAGACGCTGAAGCCGGGCGACGTCCGGTACGGCGTACAGGTGAAGTCGGCGTCCGGGGTCTACGAGGACGAGTACCGCGTCTCGTCGCTCGACGAGTTCACGCCGTCCGACTGCGACTAGCCCGCGACGAACTCCATCGGGTCGCCGAAGCCGAGGTCGGTGATCCCGGCGCTGTGGAAGGCGCCGACGAGCACGCAGCGCCGGTGGGCCGCGAAGGTGAGCACGTGCGCCACCATCCCGCCGTACGTGAAGACGCGCGGCGGTTCGCAGGTGGTGTCGACAAAGCTCTCGTCGAACCGGCCTTCGTCGTTCAACCGGTTGACCAGGGCAACGAACCGCGAGCCGGCGTCGGCGTGCCGGGAGCGCAGCTCCGGGATCGGGGTGGTCACCGAGCGGCCGCACTCCGGCACCTGGAACGGCCGGTCCTCGACCGAGGCCAGCCACATCTCCTCCTGCCAGACCAGCCGGTCCAGCAGGTACCGGATCGACGTGTCGTCGTCGATCCCCTCGACCGAGACCTCGATCGGCCGGTCCAGTGCCTCGGCGTCGAGCCGGGCACCGCGTTCGATCAGTTCACCGGTGAGCCACACGTGGTGCTCGACCATCCGGACCAGGACATCCATCCCTCTCACCTTTCTCCTCGCCGGCAGGCGCAGGCCCGCCGGTGGCTGGAAGTGCACGCCGCTCGGGGCGGCCAGGAAGAACACGCGCGACGACGCGCATCGCCAGGCGCGCGGCGCCATGCCGTACGCCCGCGCGAAGGCCCGGGTGAACGCCTCGTGCGAGCCGTACCCGGCGTCGACCGCGATCTCCAGCACACCGACGTCCTCGGCCAGCAGCCGGTACGCCGCCCGCTCGAGCAGCAGCCGCCGGCGGAACGCGGCCGGCGACTCGCCCGCGGCGGCGCTGATCACCCGGTCGAAGTGGAACCGCGACAGGTAGGCCCGCCGGGCGAGCGCGTCCCCGGTCGGGGCCTGCTCGGACCCGCCCAGACTCTCCGCCACGGCCGACACGAACTCGGCGTACACGTCCTTCATGGATCCACTGTGCCGCCTGGACGGCCGGCGCGACTTGATCGATCTTGCGGACCTCGGCGGTGTTGACGATGCAGACTACTGTGGGATGTGTAGTAGTGTTAACGGCAGAGCACCGCCGATTCCGGTCTGAGGGGTCCGGGGCGGCGGTGCGTCGAACTTGCCGAGGAGTTGTCGATGGATCCGAGCCAGTTGCTGAAGGGCGTACTGGACCTGGCCGTGCTCGCCGTGCTGCGCGACGCCGACGGGTACGGGTACGACGTACTGCGGCGCCTGCGCGCCGCCGGGCTCGAGGAGGTCGCCGACGCCTCGGTCTACGGGACGCTGCGGCGGCTGTTCGCGGCCGGCGCGCTGACGTCGTACGTGCAGCCGAGCGAGGAAGGGCCGCACCGCAAGTACTACGGGCTCAACCAGATCGGCCTGGATCTGCTGACCGAGTCCACCAAGACCTGGAACCACTTCGCCGGCACGATGGCGGGCCTGCTGACCAAGAAGGAGGAGGCGGCGTGAACAGCACCCTGACCGGGACGATCGCGACCTATCTGGCGCAGGTCAAGGCCGAGCTGGCCGACCTGCCGCCGGGCGAGCTGGAGGACGTGCTCGACGACGTCGCGAGCCACCTCACCGAGGTCGCGGCCGAGTTCGAGCAGGAGCCGACCGAGTCGCAGCTCTGGGAGCGGCTCGGCGCCCCGCGCCAGTACGCCGACGAGCTGCGCACCGCGGCCGGCTACCCGGCATCGACCCGGCCGGTCGCCGCGAACGAGAATGCGGCGGAGAAATCGTTGCGCTGGGCAATCATTGCGGCGATCTTCGGGCCGTTCCTGGTCCTGATCGGCGTGCTCAGCGGCTCGCGCGGAGCGGTCGGCTTCTTCGGGCTGCTCGGGCTGGCGGTGCTGTTCGTCGCCGCGTACGTCGGAGTCCGGGCCCTCGGCAACAACAGCCCGCGGGTCGTGCTGGACACCCCGCGCGGGAGGCATGGCGCCGAGTTCGTCCGCGGCCTGATCGCGCAGATCCCGCCGAACGTGCGGACCGAGCTGGTCAGCATCGGCCAGCCGGTCTGGTGGGTCGCTCGCGGCGCGCTCGGCGGCGGCGGGTTCTTCGCGCTGTTCGGCGCCGGCGCGGTCGCGGTCGTCGGGGCGATCGCGGGTGCGGGAGTGTCGATCTGGATCGGGCGGCGCAGCCAGCAGGACCGGCGCTGGCTCTGGTACGTCGTACCGCTGAACGTGATCGCGATCCTGTCCGTGCCCGCGGTGCTCGCGGGGGCTCTGCTCGGCACGTCGAACGGGCTGTTCTCGATGCGCTACTACGACAACAACGGCAGCAGCACGTCGAACTACTCGAACGGGCTGGTGCTCGACGGCGAGTCGATCCAGAACGTGTACCCGTTCGACGAGCAGGGCCGGCAGGTCAGCGTCCGGCTCTACACCGACGGCGGGCGGCCCATCAACCTGCCGGTCGACAACTGCGCGGCGACGTACGGGGACCGCGAGTACCGCGAGAGCAACCTGTTCCCGCTCGCGACGATCGAGTCGAACTCACCCGTCGTCGACCCGTCGACCGGCGAAACGACGTCGTGCACCGACACCACGAAGGCGCCGTTCGTGCCGCCGCCGGCGCCCGCGACACCGACGGTCCCGACGACGACTCCGACACCTGGGACGACGCCTGGGCCCACGTCGGGTCCGACCACGGGGCCTACGTCGGGTCCGGCCACCGGGCCGACGTCGGCGCCGACTTCTGGTCCGACCGCTACGCCGCCGGTCAAGCCGACGACCACCCCGACCACTCCCGGCGTCACGCTCACGGTCCCCCCGCCGAGCCGCTGAGCCGAGTGCGCCGGGCGGGCCGCGTGAGCTGGTGAGCTGGTGAGCTGGTGAGCTGGTGAGCTGGTGAGCTGGTGAGCTGATCGTCGCGCGGCGCACGACCCAGATCGACGCCTGCGACGTGCACACCCGCCAACTGCTGGGCTACAGCTGTGCCGCCCCGACCGGGTGGTAGCTGTAGCCCAGTGTGCGGTAGAGCCCGATCGCGGTGTCGTTGCGCCCGTCAACCATCAGCGCGACCCGGCCGTGCCGCTTGACCAGCTCGGCCGTCACGAACGCGCACACCTGCTTGGACAGCCCTCGCCCGCGAGCGGTCGGCAAGGTCGCGACCCCCGCCAGAAAGCCCACTTCCGGCGCGCTCCAGGCGTCCGCCGCGACACTCAGCAGCCTCGCCGAGTCCGCGCTGCCGTCACCCGGTGCGGACACCCAAGCGGCCTTACCCCCGGCGACGGGTGCGGTGTCGGTTGTCGGGTCCTCGACGCCCGCCCAACGGAGCACTCCCCGGTCCCCCGGCCTGGCGTACGACGTCGGCGACGCCTCGTCGAGCAGCTCGGCCACCCCCGCGTCGTCCGCGAGCCAGCGCGCCGTCACGGTCTCGACCACCATCGTCCCGCCCGACGCGAACGGCATCGCGTTCAGCGCCGACGCCGGCGCCTCGTCGATCTCCATCCAGCCGAACGTCGCCCGCAGGCTCAGCTCCGGAATCCGTTCGACCAGCCCGCGGACCAGCTCCTCGTCCCCGAACGGCCGGTACGCCGTACCGACGACGCCCAGGACCTCCCGGACCAGCGCCGCGGCCTGGTCAACCGGTCCACGCACCACGATCCGGTCGTGCCGCGACAGATCCGGCGCGACCACGGCGAGAGCGTCCCCGGCGTACCAGGCCCGGGTCCCGTCCGTCATCCCCTGGCCCGCCCACAACACCTTGGCATCCCCACCGGCCGCGGCCACCAGCTCTGTCGAACTCAAGATTTCGCGCACTCAACCATTGTCCCCGCAGCCAATTCGGTCCGCGCGGGGTGGTCGCCACTCCCGCTAGCAGTTGTCTCGGAGGCGGTTGGTGTCGCCACGCCATGAGTCCAGGCCCTGCAGGTGACGCGCGCGTCGTGTTCGCAGGGTTGGCGACCTGGTCGTCCCCACCCTTCGTAGCGCTCGGCTTCCCGTGCGGGGCTGGCGGGCCCCTGCTTGCTGCAGCGGCCCGAGCAGCCGCCCGACGCGATCCGGCTTTCTCCACCCGCCCGCCGGAGCGAAAGGCCGACGTCCAGCACTGATCAAGTACTGGCCGGCGACGACGCCCAAACTCAGCAAGACCTCCCGACGCCGTTCGGCACGCGCTTGGACAGTGGTGGGCGTCGACCCTGCGACACGACGTTCCGGGGCCAACGATCCCCAGGCGAGAGTGGCGGGCCGGCGCTCGACAAAGGCGGCGGCTTGGTGGTGCATCTGGCGGCAGCGTCCGGTGCACGACGCCCGAGCTGCATGGATGCATCGAAGACGGTCAGGACCGCCCGCGGCGGGCGTCAGGCCAAGGCGGGCGTCGTGCGGCGGCGACTGTCAGGCGTTTGGCGGTGCACCCGACGGCGTACGGGGTGAGGTGGTGGTACCCGCGACTGGAGACTCGGCAGGCGGTCCGGCGGCCGTCAGGCGTTGGCGTTGGACTGAACCGCGAACGGCGTCAGTTAGCGGTCGCCACGGACAGGGATTCAGCGGAGGCGCTCCGGCGGTTGTCAGGCGTTGGGGTTGCGCTGGAGCGCGTACGGCGTCAGGTGGTGGTAGCCGCGGACGGAGACCCGGCGGAGGCGGCGCAGGCGGTACGACGGGTGGCCGTCCAACGCGGCCGCGAGCTCGCGGTCGGCGAGGACGCGGCCGGGTTTGCACTCCGAGGTGAGGCGGGCGGCGAGGTTGACGGTTTCGCCGTACACGTCGCCGAGGCGGATCAGGATCGCGCCGTACGAGAGTCCGATGCGGAGCTCGGGGAGGTCGTCGGTGGCGGCGACGTGATCCTGGAGGGCGAGCGCGACGGCGGCGCCCTGCGCGGCGGTGTCGGTGACGAAGAGGACCTCGTCGCCGATGGACTTGATCACGCGGCCGCCGTTCTGCGCGACGACGTCGGCGGCCATGCCTTCGAAGCGTTCGATCAGTTCGCCGAGCTCGGCCTCGGTGAGGCGACGGGTCAACCGCGTGTAGCTGACGATGTCGGCGAACCCGACGGCGCGGATGCCGCGCGCCAGCTCGTCGGAACCGGCAACCGAGCGTCCGGCGGCGGCCGCGAGGTGCCGGCGCCAGACGTACGTCTGCAGCTTTTCCGTGGCCGGAAGCAACATCCCGGCGACCTCGATCGCCTCGTCCGCGGGCAGTTTCGCGTGCGCGAGGAAGTCGAGGAACATCGCCGACTGCCACGACGCCAGCCGCGACTGCGTCTGCCCGAGCTTGCGCGCCAGCGACGACTCGACCGATGGGTCGATGAACCCGTCGTCCTCCAGCGCCGCGACCAGCCGCAGCGCCTCCACGTCGTCCGCGGTGAATGCGACCTCGTCGTCCGGCACGGTCGCGAACCCGAGCGCGCGCCACATCCGTTCGGCCCGCTCGTACGAGATGCCCGCCCGCTCCGACACCTGCAGGCGCGTGAACGTCCGCTCCCCGCCGAGCAGCGTCTGCTCGAACTCCTTGGCGAGGGCCCCGAGATCGGGAGGAACAGGAGCAGCCGCCGGAGCCGGATCGGAGCCGAGAGCAGCCAATCGCCCAACCCCTCCGGCCAAGCCGGGTTCGGCTGTCGAGCCGGACCCGGAGGGCGAGCCGGAGCCAGCGACTGGACCGGGGGCGGAGCCCGAGCCGAGGGCATGATCGGAGCCCGGGGAAGGGCCGTCGACGGGCTGGTCAGCCCGTGGCCCGACCAGGTCAGGGCTGGGCACAGCAGTACCCCTGTCCTCCTCCGCCGGGTGCGGGGCGGGGTCAGGCGTTCGGCTGGGGGCCACGGCGTTCGGCGATGGTGGCGTCGATGGCGTCGCGGAAGTTGGGGAGCCGGGTGGTGAGGTCGTCGAACTTCTCGCGCGTGAAGTGCAGCAGCTGCAGGCGCGACTTCGCGGTGACCGTTGCTGTGCGCAAGCGGTTCTGGCGGACCGCGACCTCGCCGGCGATGTCGCCGGGGCCGAGCTCGGCGATCTCCTCGCCCTTGACGCGGACCGTCGCCGTACCGGCGAGGATCAGGTACGCCGCGTCCGGCGGGGTCTGTTCCATGATCAGCGACCAGCCGGCCGGGACCGAGACCTCTTCGCCGGCCCGGAAGATGTCCTTGATCTCGCGACCGGACAGGTCCGCGAACAACGGCAGGTCCCTGGGGGACGTCCTACCAAACGCCACGTCGATCCTCCGAGCCCGCCGGGCCACGCCCGGCGCCACAGTCGATGTTTCCCGTCGGTAACTCTAACGCCTGAACCGCCGAGGGGTCACCGAGGTCCTGAATCTCGAGGGTCCAGTACGGCGTACGCCTGCTCGCGGAGCCAGTCCTCCGCCGTGTCCCACGTCCAGCCGCAGTCGCGGACGAGTGCTCGCCACGCGCCGAACCCGAAGGACAGCCACAGCACGTCGGCGATCTTCTCCGCGCTCAGCCCGGGCCGGACCACGCCCAGCGCGAACACGTGATCGGCCGCCTCCCGCAATGCCGCCCGGAACGCCCTCGTGCTCTGCTCCCAGGCGCGGTCGGCGACCTCGTGCGCGCCCAGCGCGGAGTAGATGATGTCGATCGCGTCCTGCGACTCCTCGGTGGACCTGCGGATCCCCGCGGCGAGCTCGGCGACGACTCCGCGCAGGTCGCGGCTCGCGCGGATGCGTTCGAGCGACGCCGTCGCGTCCGACTCCTGGATGCTGAGGCTGATGATCTCCGCGAGGATCTCCGGCTTGTTCCCGACGCTCGCGTAGACGGTCTTCACCGAGACGCCGGCCGCCGCGGCGATCTCCGCGACCGGCACCCGCGCGTACCCCTGCGCCGCGAACAGCCGGCGCGCCGCGTCGACGATGTCGCGGCGGGTCCCGGCGGCGTCTTCCTGCCGTCGCGGGGAGTGGTAGGAGCGGGGCGTCATGGGTTCAGGCTACGCTGCAGGAAATCATTAGAATCGCCTTCACCTGAATTGGGGACACCGTGACCGACCGAACCGAAGGGCTTCGCCTGTACGACGAGCTGATCGCCGTGCACACGATCATGCGGCGCAGCACCGCGCTGGTCGTCGACGCGCTGCAAGCCCTGACCGCCGGCCGTCCGGTCCGCGTCGCGACGCTGGTGAAGCTGATCGACTGGCAGGCGGGGTTCGTCCATCACCACCACGAGAGCGAGGACGAACTCTTCTGGCCGGTCCTGCGCGCACGCTTCCCCGAGGTCGTCGCGCAGCTGGACGCGCTGTCGATCGAGCACGACAAGCTCGACGGCGCCCTCGAGCACCTCTCCACCGAGGCAGCCGCCCTCCGAGGGGCACCCGCCGGCCGGGGGACGCGCGGAGCGTCGGGCGCCGAGGAGTCGCGTGGGGCAGCCACCGACGCGGACTCGCGCGGAGCGCCCGCCGGCCAGACCCAGGCTGCCTCGCTGCTGCCCGCCGCTCTGGAGGTTCGCGACATCCTCGCCGGGCACCTGGACACCGAGGAACCGATCCTGCACGCGCTCTTCCCCGACGTCCCCGCCGACGAGATCATCACGCTGCGCAAGGCGATCGTCGCCGGCGCTCCGAAGGCGGGCCCGGAGTGGGTGCTCGGGCTGATGGAGAACCCGACCCGAGCCCAGGGCTACGACATCATGATGGCCAACTTCCCACCCCCGGTCCGCTGGCTGCGCCCGATCCTCCTCCGTTCGTACGCGAAGGCCCGCCGGTCCCTCGCCGTCGACTGATCACGACAGCCGCGCCGAGATCAGCAACAGCGATGGGCGTCGACGGTGTACGGCGAGATGGGGTTTGCATTTGGCGAGGAACCGCGGGTCGTCGTACAGAGCCGTCAGAGCCAGCGGGCCAGGTCGTCGACGTCGATCATCGGGAGGTCCCAGCGCAGCGCGAACTGCTCCAGGTCCACCGCGTCGGCCATCGCCCCATCCGGCCGCATCACCTCGCAGCAGACTCCGACCGGCGCGAGGCCGGCCGCGACGCACAGGGCGACCGTTGCCTCGGTGTGGCCCTTGCGCTCGGCCAGCAGACCGGGGCGCGCGGCGAGGAGGAACACATGGCCGGGGCGCAGGAAGTCCGTGGCGATGGACTCCGGCGAGGCCAGGCGCCGGATCGTTGCCGCGCGGTCGGCCGCGCTGACGCCCGTGCCGGGCAGCGACGCGAGGTCGACCGGTACGTGCATCGCGGTCCCCTGACGGTCCCCTTCGCCGGGCATCGGCGGAATCCCCAGCCGCTCCAGTACGTCGGCCGCGCACGGGATCGTCGTGTGGCCGCAGGCCTGCGTCAGCAGGAACGACATCGACTCCGGCCGGAACCGCTCCCCGGCGAACACGACGTCCCCCTCACCTTCCAAAGTCGGGTCCCAGACGACGACCCCGCCGCCGGCCGCCAGCTGCGCGACCACCTTCTGTACGCCGACCGCGCCACTCAGCTGCCCCGCCCACGGCAACCGCGCGACAGCTCGGAGCAGCTTCGGCCCGTGTCCCGCGCGGGCCATCCGGGTGAGCAGGTCGCTCTCCAGGTTGACCCGGTCGCCGGCGGCCAGCCCGCCCAGCGTCGTACGGCGCAAGGTGATCGGCACGAGGACGACCGAGAAGCGGTCCTTCAGCACCTCCGCGACGGTCAGGCTGACGCCGTTCAGCGCGACCGAGGACTTGGCGACGAGGCGCTCGAGCTGCCGGTCGGCGGGCTTGATCCAGACGCGCCGGCCGGCCGGTTCGTCGTCGACCCGCAGCACCTTGCCGACCCCGTCGACATGGCCCTGGACCAGGTGCCCGTCGATCCGGTCACCGGCCGCCAGCGGCAGCTCGAACTGCATCGGGGTGCCGGGCGTGACCCGGTCGAAGGTCGTTCGCCGCCGGGTCTCGTCCGTGAGCGTCGCAACCAGCGAGCCCGGCTCGACGGCCTGCATCGTCATCCGTACGCCGTCGAGGCACACGGCGCCACCCTCGGCCAGCGCGACCGCCGGGTCGACGGTGATCCGGAGCGCTTCGGCGCTCACGTCCGCGACGATCGCGGTCCGCTCGATTCTTCCTGTGAACATGCGTCAGCTCCCGCGTCCAGAGATGACCAGGGACCCGAACAGGTCCGAGCACGAAGGCGGGGTATCACCGCATGGCCCCGGCCGTACCGGGTCACTCCGCACACCACACGGAGCCGACGGGCCCGGGATCACCTCCCAGCCGTCACACCTTGGAATCGCACCGCCCGCAGTAAACCACGCCGCAGGTTCCAGCCGTCGGAGGCCGTACGGCGCTCGCGCCCAGGTCGCGGGTGTGGACGACAGGATGAGCTGAACCGGTCTAGACGGTTAGCATCTGGGGTCCGTGGGCCGGGCGTGCGGCGCACCAGGCTCAGGGGTGGGCTCATGCGGGTGGCGCTGGTGGGGATGGGGAGTCGGGGCGACGCGCAGCCGATGGCGGTGCTGGCGGCGGAGTTGATGGGGCGTGGGCACGATGTGGTGCTGGCGACCTCGTCGGACCTGGCCTGGATGGGGCCGGCGTTCGGCGTACCGACCGTGGACATGGAGATGAGTGCGCGGGAGTTCCTCGAGTCGGAGCAAGGCAGGCGTTGGCTTGCTGCGGGAGATGTTGCGTCGTACGTGCGCTGGCTGATCGACCACAAGCACCAGATCGCTGACCAGCTGCACGCGGCGTTGCTCGAGCTTGTCGCCGACGTGGACGTCCTGGTGTCGGGGACGGCGACCGAGCTCGAAGGGGTCGTGATTGCGGAGAGCCGTGGGCTGCAGTACGTCGCGGTGCATCACGCGCCGATGCGGCGGAACAAGGCGTTCCCGCACCTGCTGGTCTCGACCGACGTGTTCTCGCCGGAGGAGAACCTGGCGACGTACGACGAGGTCGAGCGGAACAGCCGGCCGATGTTCGCGCCGTTCGTGAACGACCTGCGCGCAAAGCTCGGGCTGCCGAGCACGTCGGAGACATCGTCGCAGCGGCTGGCGCGGGCGGGATCGCTGGAGTTGCAGGCTTACAGCCGGTACGTCGTACCGGAGCTGGCCGATTGGGACGTACGCCGGCCGCTGACCGGCTTCCTGACGCCGACTGTTTCGCAGCGGGCTGCGCTGCATCATGCGGCGGACGACGAGCTGATGGAGTGGATCGCGGCGGGTGAGGCGCCGGTGTACTTCGGGTTCGGGAGCATGCCCGTGCTCGACACCCAGGCGGCGTTGACGCTGATCGGCAAGGTGAGCAGCTCGCTCGGCGTACGGGCGCTGGTCGGCGCCGGCTGGAGCGATGTCGCGACCGGCTCCTCGGAGGACGGCCAGGTCCGGGTCGTTGCCGAGCTGGATCATGAGGCGGTGCTGCCGTTGTGCCGGGCCGCGGTTCATCACGGCGGGGCCGGTACGACGGCCAGCTCGTTGCGCGCCGGGCTGCCGACGGTGGTGTGCTCGATCTTCGCCGACCAGCCGTTCTGGGGTGCTCAGTTGGGCCGGCTGGGCGTCGGTACGGCGTTGAAGTTCACCGAGCTGACCGAGCTGACGTTGATCGACGCGCTCGAGCCGGTGCTCGGCGACTCCTACCGCCGGCGCGCGGGCGAGCTCGGCGAGCAGCTGCTGAGCGAATCGGGCGCGGAGCTCGCCGCGGACGCGATCGAGCGCACGATCAGCTGAACAACACCGCTGCACCAGGCGTGGGCGTCGCGGGGGCGGGGGCGGTTGCGGGCAGCCTTTCCACCTGCGATTCAGGCGTTGACCTCCTGCGGATCCCCGGTTACGTTGGCTCAGAAATCGATTTCCCTCGCGTAGAACCTCCGTCCGCCCCCGCTAGGAGACACGCATGCAGAAGCGTTTCGCCCTCCTCCTGCCGTTGGTGCTCGGCGCCGCCCTGCTGCCCGGCACCAGCCCTCCACCGGCCCGCGCGACCGCCGTACCGAGTCCTGCGACCGCCGTACCGAGTCCAGCCGAGCAGGTCGCCAAGCTGACCGGGCCTGGCTCGATCAACGACACCGAGGCCCGGTTCGCGCTGAAGGCGACCGACCTCGGGATCCTCTGGGACAACGGTTCCGGTGAGATCCTGACCGCGTTCGGCGACAGCTACGGCAGCGGCTGGACCGGGCCGGGCGGTGGCGCCGGCGATCCGGCGACCATCGACTGGCGGTGCAACCTGCTGTTCCGCAGCAAGGACCGCAACCTCGCCGACGGGATGACGCTCGACAGCGCCGCCGAGGACCGGCCGGGGCACGCCAAGGAGTTCCTGGGCTGCAAGAAGATCGACCGCGACGAGCACACCGTGATCCCGACCGCCGGGATCGCGGTCGGGAAGCGCCAGTACGTGCAGTACATGTCGGTCAACTACTGGGGCCCGGCCGGCAGCTGGTTCACCAACTACTCCGGTTTCGCGTACTCCGACGACAACGGCGAGACCTGGACCAAGGACCCGAAGGCCCGCTGGCAGAACACGAAGACCTGGGACAGCAACTTCCAGATGACCGCGCTGGTGCGCGACCACGGCTTCGTCTACATGATCGGTACGCCGAACGGCCGGTTCGGCAACGCCTACCTGGCGCGCGTGCCGGAGAAGCAGGTGCTGACCAAGAACGCCTGGCGGTACTGGGACGGGCGCACCTGGTCCGGGCGCGAGAGCGCCGCCGTACCGATCGCGGTCGGGCCGGTCAGTGAGGTGTCGGTGCAATGGAACGCGCATCTCGGCAAGTGGCTGATGATGTACCTGGACGAACAGCGGGCGTCCGTCGTCCTGCGGTCGTCGACGTCGTTGACCGGGCCGTGGAGCGGCGAGAAAATCGTTGCCAAGGGCACTGATTTCCCGGGGCTGTACGGGACGTTCATGCATCCGTGGTCGTCGGGGGACGACCTGTACTTCACGATGTCGCAGTGGGACCCGTACAACGTGTTCCTGATGCGCACCAAGCTCACCGACGACGGCTCGCCGACGAACCTGGTGACGGATCCGGGGTTCGAGGAGCAGACCGGTACGACGCCGTCGGCGCCGTGGCAGTTGAACGGGCGGGGCGGGATCGACGCGACCGACCTCGGGCACAACAGTGCGCGGAACGCATATTTGCGTGACTCGATCGGAGCGCACGCGGTGCAGCAGAACGTCGCGGTGCGGCCGGGGCATCGGTACCGGTTGTCGGCGTGGGTGCGGACGGCGGAGAACAACCGGGACACGGTGGTCGGCGTACGGACGCTGGCGGGGAAGGGTGTGAAGGCGAAACCTGGAGGCGCGCATCCGGCGTACGAGAAGGTGAGTGTCGAGTTCGATTCCGGGCGGGAATCGTTGGTGCAGGTCTATGCCGGGTTCACCGGGCACGGGCAGGACGTCTGGTTCCGGGTCGACGACGTGGTGCTGGAGGAGGTCCGATGATGCGCCGGATCGGTGTGGTTGTCGCCCTGCTGCTCAGTGTTGTCGGCGGTACGGCGGTCGCCGCTCCGGCGGCGACCGGGCAGCTGCTGCGGAACGACACGGGGCTCTACCCGCGCGCCGTACGGCTGGAGCACAACGGGGCCGCGAACGGGCGGATCCTCGCCAGCGTCGTGACCTTTGCCGGGAACAACGGTCTCGGGGCGATCTACGAGAGCACCGACGGCGGCGGGACCTTCGCGCAGGTCGGCAGCGTGGCCGACCCAGGGTCCGCGGGCGGGAAGGGCCTGTGCTGCGCGACGCTGTACGAGCTGCCGCAGCAGGTCGGCGCGATGCCGGCCGGGACGATGCTGTGGGCCGCGTCGGTCGGTGCTGACGCGCGGCCGATGGCGTTGAAGATCTGGAAGAGCAACGACCTCGGGCGGACCTGGTCGTACCTGTCGAACTGCGCGACGGCGCCGAACACCAAGGGGCTGTGGGAACCCGAGTTCTCGGTCGCGGCGGACGGGCGAGTGGTCTGCCACTACGCGGACGAGACCGACGCGGCGCACAGCCAGAAGCTGATGGAGACACGCAGCTCGGACGGGATCACGTGGACGGATCGGAGTCCGACCGTGTCGTCGCCGACGTTCGGGCACCGGCCCGGGATGCCCGTCGTACGGAAGCAGCCGAGTGGTGCGTACGTGATGGTCTACGAGATCTGTGGGCTCGGTGGGCAGTACGACTGCGTGGTGCACACGCGGACGTCCGCGGACGGGTGGAACTGGGGTTCGCCTTCGGCGCTCGGCGTACGGGCTCAGACGCCGGACGGGAAGTACTTCACGCACGCTCCGACGATCGCCTGGGCCGCCGGCGCGGGGGCGCCGAACGGGAAGCTGCTGCTGGTCGGGCAGATCCTGCAGAACGCGAACGGAACGGTTGCCGCTGACAACGGTCGTACGGTGTTCGTCAACACCGAGGGGTCGAACGGGCTCTGGTCGGAGATCCCGGCGCCGGTTGCGGTGAACAACCCGGTGAACAACTTCTGCCCCAACTACAGCTCGCCTCTGGTCCCGTCCGCGGACGGCTCGCGTGTCCTCCAGTTGGCCAGCGACTGGGACGGCACGGTCTGCAAGACGTACTACGCGTCGGGCTCCGCGATCGGCACGCAGGATGCCGCGGGCGTCGGCAACGCGACGTACCGCTTGGTCAGCGCTCAGTCCGGTCACTGCCTCGACGTCGCCGCCGACTCCCGCGTCCCCGGCGGCAACATCCAGCAATGGACGTGCAACAACCAGGGTCCGCAGAACTTCCAGTTCACCTCCGAGGGCGACGGGTTCTTCCGCCTACGCGGCCAGAACAGCCAACTCTGCGTGGAAGTCGCCGGCAACTCCTCGACACCCGGCGCGAACGTCCAGCAGTGGACCTGCCAGGACGGCGGCTGGCAACGCTGGCGGTTGGTCAACGTAGGCCGCTCGTACTACAAGCTGATCGGCCAGAACAGCAACCTCTGCCTGGACGTAGCCGGCGGCTCAGGTGCCCCAGGAGCCAACGTCGCCACCTGGACCTGCAACAACCTCCAGCCCCAGACTTGGCGACTCGAACAACGCTGAGGAGAGGGAGGGCGCGCGGGGCGCGAACGCACTGGGAGGCACGAGGTGCGCGGGAGCGCGGGGCGCGAACGCACTGGGAGGCACGAGGCACGAGGTGCGCGGGAGCGCAGTGGGAGCGCAGTGGGAGCGCACTGGGCGGCACGACGTGCGCGCGAACGCAGTGCGCGTAGCCGAGCGCAGCGAAGGCCCGGGGCGGCGGCGCTCCCCTCCCCTCGCCTCCACTCCCTCCGTCCCGTTCCCTCCTCCCCTCCCAACCACGTTGGGGTGGGGAGGGGACGGCTACTTGTGGCGGCGGGAGCGGCGGCTGGTGGTTCGGCGGGGGCGGGGTTGGCGGGGGCGGATAGGGCGGCGGGGGCCCACCAGGCGGGGCCCTGCGAGGCGGTCTTCCAGGCGGCGGGCTTCTCGGCGGATGGGCTGGGCGACGTACTCGCCGAGGATGATGCCGGAGGCCAGGGCTACTCCGATGGCGACCGCGGTGGCCAGGCTGACGATGCCGATCAGGTTGCCTTGGGCCATGAGTTCCAGGAGGCCCTTGTAGATGGTCAGGCCTGGGAGGAGGGGGATGGTGCCGGAGACGACTACTACCAGCGGGGGAACGCCGGTACGGCGGCCCAACGAGTAGCCGGCGAGGCCTACGACGAAGGCGGCTGCGGCGGTGGACCAGGCCGGGCCGAACTCGGCTCTCGCCATCAGCGTGTAGGCGAGAGACCCGGCCGCGCCGACGATGGCTACGGGCAGCAGCGAGCGGAGCGGGGCGTACGACGCGTAGCAGAAGGCGACGGCCATCAGGGCGCCGGAGGTGACCATCACCGGGAGGTTGGCGAGCTGGATGGTCTGGGCTTCGATGGCGACCGGGAGGCCCAGCTTGATGCCGAGCGTGAGGCCGAGGCTGACGCCGGCGATGATGCCGCCGGTGAGAAGCATCGCCTCCAGGAGGCGGGCCGCGGCGGTCACGTAGTACCCGGTGATGGCGTCCTGGACGGCACCGGTGAGGGCGATCCCGGCCAGCAGCATGATGATGCCGGCGGCCACGACCAGCGACGGTTTCACCGGCGCGTGGACGGCGTACAGGACCAGCGCGACCGCGGTCGCGACGAAGGCGCCCGCCACCTGCTGGTAGAACGCGGGCAGGCGCTGGCGGTTGAACCACCGGTTGCTCATCTCGATCACGACCGCGGTGACGATGGCGATCGCGGTGATCAGCCAGCCACCGCCGAGCAGCAGCGTCGCGCCGCCGGCCATCACGCCCCACGCGAGCACCGAGCTCCACCGCGGGAACGGCGGGCCCGCGGACACGATCCGGGCGAGCTCGCGGCTGGTCTCCTCGCGGCCGAGCTCGCCGCGGGCGAAGTGGCGGACGAGACGGTCGACGTCGGTCAGGCGGGAGAAGTCCTGGCTGCGGTACCGGACGACGCGCATGTGCGTCTCGGGCGCGACGTCGGGCGCGGCCTGGTAGGAGATCGCGATCGAGGTGAACGTGATGTCCACCTCACACCCGCGCAGCCCGCCGGCCGCGGTCACGCCGAGGATGGTCGCGGTCGCGTCCGCCGTACCGGCACCGCTCGACAGCAGCACTTCGCCGATCCGCAGGGCGAGGTCGAGCGTGCTGTAGAGCTCCCGCTGCTCGTCCCGGGCCCGCTGCTCCTCGGCGTCCCGCCGATCCTCGGCCCGCCGCCCGCCCGCGCGATGCTCGACGGACACCTCCTCCGGCTGCCGGTCCTGTCCGTCGGCCGGCTGCCGAACTGGTCCGCCGGCCGGCGGTGGCACGTCGTGGATGTCCTGCCCGACCTCACGCATCTGGCCGACGTCCGGTCCTTCACCCTCCGCCACCCTGCTCCTTTCGTCGATCGTGACGCTAACGCCCTCGCAGGCGCCGTACCCAACCCAGATCGGCCGCACTCGAACAGCAATCGCTTTCCGGCCGGAATCGGCAAGCGGTTGACTCGGTGTGACGGTCCACCTAAGGTTGCGATCACACGCTTGGAAAGCCCTTTCCGAGCGTGGTCGGGAGGCGTTGCGCGCGGCTGACCTCCTGACGCAGGACCGCCCCGACCGAATGAGCGCAGTGAGTACCAGCGCGCCGAAGAAAGGCAGCAACAGTGAGCGAACGACGCGTCGGCATCGTGATGAACGGCGTCACCGGCCGGATGGGCCTGCGCCAGCACCTGGAGCGTTCCATCGTGGCGATCCGCGAGCAGGGCGGGATCCCCGCCGCCGACGGGTCGATGATCATTCCCGACCCGATCCTGGTCGGCCGCAACGAGCTCAAGCTGCGCCGGATCGCCGAGCAGTACGGGCTGACCCGCTGGACCACCGACCTGTCCGAGGCACTGGCCGAGCCGGACGTCGAGATCTACTTCGACTCCCAGCTCACCCAGCTGCGCGAGAAGGGCGTCCGGGCCGCGGTCGAGGCCGGCAAGGCGATCTACTGCGAGAAGCCGATCGCCGAGGGGCTCGAGGCCGCGATCGACCTGGCCAAGCTGGTCCGCGACTCCGGGCTGAAGAACGGTGTCGTGCAGGACAAGCTGTCGCTGCCGGGACTGCGCAAGCTGAAGCGGCTCGTCGACGGCGGGTTCTTCGGCAAGATCCTGTCGGTCCGCGGCGAGTTCGGCTACTGGGTGTTCGAGGGTGACTGGCAGGAGGCGCAGCGCCCGGCCTGGAACTACAAGTCCGAGGAGGGCGGCGGCATCGTCGTCGACATGTTCTGCCACTGGCGGTACGTGCTCGACCAGATCTTCGCGCCGGTCAAGACGGTCTACTGCCAGGGTGCGACCCACATCCCGACCCGGTACGACGAGCAGGGCCAGGCCTACGAGGCAACGGCCGAGGACGCGGCGTACGGCGTGTTCGAGCTGGAGGGCGGCATCGTCGCGCAGCTGAACTCGTCGTGGGCGACGCGGGTGTTCCGCGACGAGCTGGTCGAGTTCCAGGTCGACGGGACCGAGGGCTCGGCGGTCGCCGGGCTGCGCAACTGCCACGCCCAGCACCGGTCGGCGACGCCGAAGCCGGTCTGGAACCCGGACCTGCCGGCCGAGTACTCGTTCCGCGACCAGTGGTCCGAGGTGCCGGACAACGAGGTGTTCGACAACGGGTTCAAGGTGCAGTGGGAGATGTTCCTGCGGCACATCGTCGACGACGCACCGTTCACCTGGGACTTCGTCGAGGGCGCCAAGGGCGTGCAGCTGGCCGAGCTGGGCCTGCAGTCGTGGCGCGAGGGCCGCAAGCTGGAGGTCCCGGCGCTGGCGATCGAGTCATGAGGCTTCCACTGAATGGCAAGTTGGTCGACTACCAACTAGTTGGTACGCCGGTTGCTCATGGCAACTACAAACCAGCACGGAGCAGGTTGGCGTTCGCGGCTGCTCATGTGGTTGCTGACCCGCTGGGCGACAACTCGCCCGGCGCTCCCGCGGTGATCGACTGGGAGCACACGCTCGGGTTCCGCCGGCACCTCTGGTCGCTCGGACTGTCCGTCGCCGAGGCGATGGACACGGCGCAGCGCGGGATGGGCCTCGACTGGGCGGCAACGCAGGAGCTGATCCGGCGGTCCGCCGCGGAGGCGCCGGACGGACGGATCGCGGTAGGTGTTGGCACTGACCAGCTAGGGCCAGGTGAGCATGACCTGGTTGCAGTCATCAAGGCGTACGAGGAACAGCTCGCGGTCGCCGAGGGCGTCGGCGCGCAGCCGATCCTGATGGCCAGCCGTGCCCTGTGCGCGGCAGCGTCCGGACCGGACGACTACCGCAAGGTCTACGACGGCCTGCTCGCGCAGTCGACCAAGCCCGTGATCCTCCACTGGCTCGGCTCCATGTTCGATCCCGCGCTCGACGGCTACTGGGGAACAGCAGACCTCGACACCGCCGCGGACGTCGTGGTCGACCTGATCGCCGAGAACACCGCCAAGGTCGACGGCATCAAGGTCTCTCTGCTCGACGCCGCCAAGGAAGTTGCCCTGCGCAACCGTCTCCCCGAGGGCGTCCGCCTCTACACCGGCGACGACTTCAACTACCCCGAACTGATCCGCGGCGACGGCGACCACCACAGCGACGCCCTGCTCGGCATCTTCGCGGCGATCGCCCCGGCCGCCGCGGCCGCGCTGCAGGCGCTCGACGACGGCGAGCTGACCCGGTACGACGAGATCTTCGCGCCGACCGTCCCGCTGGCCCGGCACATCTTCTCCGCGCCGACGCCGTACTACAAGACCGGGATCGCCTTCCTGGCCTGGCTGAACGGCTTCCAGCCCGGCTTCGGCATGGTCGGCGGGCTGCAGACCGGCCGGTCGGTCCCGCACCTGGCCGAGACCTTCCGGCTCGCGGACCAGGCCGGCGTACTGACCGATCCCGAGCTCGCCACGCAGCGGTTCCGCCTGCTGCTCGCGACCCACGGAATCGACGCATGAACCGCTACAGCCTCAACCAGGCGACCACCAAGTACTGGCCGCTCGAGGACGTCGTCGCGGCCAGCGCCAAGGCCGAGCTGGAGTGGATCGGCCTGTGGCGCGAACCGATCCAGGAGTACGGCGTCGACAAGGCCGCGCAGCTGGTCAGCGACGCCGGCCTGAAGGTGTCGTCGCTGTGCCGCGGCGGCTTCTTCACCGCCACCGACCCGGCCGAGCGCAAGGCGAAGATCGAGGACAACCGCCGCGCGATCGACGAGTCGGCGACCCTCGGCACCGACACGCTCGTCCTCGTGAGCGGTGGGCTGCCCGCGGGATCACGGGACCTCGACGGCGCCCGCCGGATGATCGTCGACGGCCTCGCCGAGCTCGCGCCGTACGCCGAAGAGCGCGGGGTCCGGCTCGCGATCGAGCCGCTGCACCCGATGTTCTGCTCCGACCGCTGCGTCGTGTCGTCGCTCGGCGGCGCGCTCGACCTGGCCGAGCAGTTCCCGGTCCAGCAGGTCGGTGTGATCGTCGACGCCTACCACCTGTGGTGGGACGCCGACGTGTACCGCCAGATCGAGCGGGCCGGCGCGCGGATCTGCTCGTACCAGGTCAGCGACTGGACCGTCCCGCTGCCGGCCGACACCTTGCTCGGGCGCGGCATGATGGGCGACGGCGCGATCGAGCTGCGCCGCCTGCGCGAGGCCTGCGACGCGGCCGGCTACACCGGGCCGGTCGAGGTCGAGATCTTCAACCAGGACCTGTGGGACGCGCCCGGCCAGGAAGTGTTCGACCTGGCACTCGCCCGCTACCAGGAACACGTCATCCAGGAACACGTTGCCTGAAGCCCCCAACAACAAGGAGCACTGTCTCGTGACCGACCGGACCATTCCCGCCGACGGTATCGGCATGCACCTCTACACGATGCGCGACGTCCTCAAGGAGGACTACCCCGGCACCCTGCAGAAGCTCGCCGAGATCGGCTACAAGACCGTCGGGGTGAGCGGCCGGTTCGGCCACTCGGCCGCGGACATCCGCCGCTTCGCCGACGACGCCGGGCTGAAGATCGTGCTCGAGCACGTCGGCTACCCGCGGCTGACCGACGACTGGGAGGGCGCGCTGGACGACGTACGGACGCTCGGCGGCGAGTGGATCGTCGTCCCGTCGCTGCCCGAGGAGCTGCGCAGCCTGGACGGGTTCCGGGAGGCCGCGGCCGCGTTCAGCAAGGCCGGTGAGACCGCCAAGCAGGCCGGCGTGAAGCTGCTGTTCCACAACCACGGGCACGACTTCGACGTGATCGACGGGCAGGTCAAGTTCGACATCCTGGTGAACGAGGTCGAGCCGGACCTGCTCGGCTTCGAGCTGGACCTGTACTGGGTGGTGAACGGCGGCAAGGACCCGATCGACTACTTCCAGCAGCACCCCGGTCGGTTCCCCGCGCTGCACGTGAAGGACATGTCCGCCGCCGGCGAGTGGGAGGACGTCGGGGCCGGCACGCTGGACTTCCCGGCGATGTTCGCGCACGCCGAGAGCGGTGGCGTCCAGCAGTGGCTGGTCGAGCACGACGCACCGACCGATCCGTGGGCCTCGGCGCGGACGAGCTACAAGACGCTGGCGGAAATGCGGTACTAAGCGCTGGTACGGCGTACAGTCGTCACTGTCAGCACGTGACCGATCACCGTCCGGAGTCAACCCGATCGGGCATCGCCGTACCGGAGCGGTTGCTCTCCGGGCGCGATCTGTCACTCTGTGAGGGGGCCCTCACCACGGCGGGGTTCCCGTGAGGCTGCCGACGCCGTGACGCCGGAGAAGCGCAGTGCACAACGAGCCCACCGTACGGTTGACGGCAGTTCGCCGCCTGTACGAGGTGAGCGCCCGGATGGGCGCCGGGCGCAGCCTGGCCGAGACCCTGCAGGCCGTCGTCGACGGTGTCGTCGACGGCCTCGGGTTCGGCATCGCCGTGCTCAACCTGCGGCAGCCGGACGGCAAGTTCGAGGTGATCGCGGTGTCGGGGTCGCCGGAGGCCCGCGAGGCGTTGCTCGGCACGATCAGCGCGGCGGACATCTTCGACGCCGAGTTCGAGATCGCGGACGTGTGGGGCGGGCTGCGGTTCGTGCCGCACGAGCGACTGCCCGAGGGCGAGGTGGTCGGCTGGGTGCCCGACGTACCGATCTCCAGCGATCCGGACGCGTGGCACCCGCTGGACGCGTTGTTCGCGCCGCTGCGCTCGTCGGACGGCACGCTGGTCGGGATGCTGTCGGTCGACCTGCCGGAGGACCAGCGCAGGCCGGGTCCGGTGCACCGGGAACTGCTGGAGATCTTCGCGACGCAGGCCGGGCTGGCGATCGACAAAGCCCGGCTGACCGACCAGTTGCTCGCCGAGAAGGCGCGGCTGGAGGCGAGCGAGACGACGTTCCGGCTGGTGTTCGAGGGCGCGGGGAACGGGATGGCCACGATCGCGCTCGACGGGCCGGAGGCCGGCCGGGTGCTGAGGGTCAACGACGCGTTCTGCCGGATCACCGGCTACACGCCGGCCCAGCTGACCGGGTCGCCGCTGATGGACTACCTGCAGGACGAGAACGCCGGGCAGACCAAGCGCGAGGCCGAGGAGCTGGCGCAGGGACGCGGGCCGTACCGGTTCGAGCGGACCTTCCGGCGGACCGACGGGAACGACATCTGGCTCGGCGGCACCGCGGCGATCGTTGACCAGGGCAACAAGGACCAGCCGCGGATCGTGCTGATCCAGATCGACGACGTGACGGCCCGCAAGGAGACCGAGCGCGAGCTGCAGCACCACGCGGCCCACGACGCGCTGACCGGCCTGCCGAACCGGCGGCTCCTGCAGCACCGCTTCACGACGGCGCTGCAGCGTTCACGGCAGAGCGGGCGGCGCGGGGTGCTGCTGTTCTGCGACCTGAACCACTTCAAGCAGGTCAACGACAAGTACGGCCACGAGGCCGGCGACCAGGCGCTGCGCGAGATCGCGGGGCGCCTGCTGGCCGCCGTACGGCACGGTGACACGGTCGCGCGGCTGGGCGGCGACGAGTTCGCCGTACTGGCCGAGGAGATCGACGGCGCCGACCTCGCCGCGCTGATGCGCCGGATCGAGGACTCGATCAACCGGCCGCTGACCGGCATCGACGTCCTCGTCACGACCAGCATCGGTACGGCGGTCGTCAGCCCGTACACCGCCGACCTCGACGAGCTGCTCCGCACGGCCGACCAGGCCATGTACCACGCCAAGCGCGAGTACCGCTCCCGCCTGACCTGACGGTTCGGGTCACTTCCCCCGGCGCGGGCGGCGCGGGTTGCCGGTGGGCGGGGGCTTCGGGTGACGCTCTTCGTCCCAGGTCCGCAGCTGCAGGATGCAGAACTGGTTGTACCGCTCGACCGAAGCCAGCTGGCCGATGCCGTAGAACGCGAAGATCGGCGTCCACCTGCTGCTCCCCGTGGCGGTCGCCCACCGCACCGCCGGGAACCCGGTCACCCGGACGACCTGCTCCGCCGGGATCGACCGACTCAGCAGGAGCCCTCGGACCTCGAGTCCCTCCGGACCGTACCGGACCCCCATCCGGTGGGTTCGGACGATCAGGAACAGTGCCACGGCGGCAATCACGACGGAGATTCCCAGCGTCAGCGGCCAGACGAGCTGGGTGCTGATCAGGTACCCCACCAAAATTCCGGCCACCGCGAGCCAGAGCACGGTCTGCGCGATCCGGGTGATCACCATCGGTTTCAGGTCCACCGGTGCATCCTCCCTGATGGGCCCTGAGGAGCCGTGGGGTTCACGAGCCCAGCGCCGTGAGGGCCGCGTCGGTCAGGCGGAACGTCGTCCACTCGGTCTGGGGCCGGGCGCCGAGAGCCTCGTAGAACTCGATGGCGGGAGTGTTCCAGTCGAGGACCGACCACTCGAGGCGTTCGTAGCCGTGCTCGACGCACTCCTGGGCGAGCGCGGTGAGCAGGGACTTGCCGAGGCCGGAGCCGCGCTGCTCGGGGCGGACGAAGAGGTCTTCGAGGTAGATGCCGTGGACACCGCGCCAAGTGGAGAAGTTGAGGAACCACAGGGCGCAGCCGGCGATCTCGCCGTCGAGTTCGGCGACGTGGCAGAAGACCGCCGGGGCCGGGCCGAAGAGCGCCGTCCGGAGCTGCTCGGCGGTCAGCCGGCAGGCATCGGGCTCACGCTCGTACTCGGCCAGCGCGTAGACCAGCTCCACGATCGCCGCCACGTCGTCCGGTCGCGCCCGGCGGATCCGCTCATCGATCTGCATGGGCACAGTTTGCCTGGTCAGACCTCACGCTCGGACGCCTTGGTCAGGCTGACCGTCTGCGGCTGCGCGGCGGACTGCTCGGTACTCGGCCCGCTCTGTTCGGTACTCACGCTCGGGTACGCCGAGTTCTGCAGCTGGATCGCCTTCGCCAGCTCGGGATCGAGTGCGACCGGCCGCGGGTCCCGCTCGACGACGATCCGGTCGAAGACGGGTTCCAGCTTCTCCGGGAGCAACGTCCCGGTGCGGTCCGGGTCGGTCATCGACTCGTAGGCGGCCCGGTCCCACTCGGTCTTCTCGACGCGGTCGAAGTCCAGCCGGTACGGCGTCTTGTCGGCCAGCTGGCGGAGGAACAGCTTCGTGCTGGCACCGTTGCCCTCGCGGAAGGGGTGCGCGCAGTTCAGCTGCGCGTGCACGTCGGCGATCCGGCGGACGAACTCGTCCCGCGACAGGTTCGGCCAGTCGGTGCTCTGCGCGGCGGCGCTGACCCGGCTCATCCACTCGGTCGTCCGCTCGTGCGACAAGAACCCCTGACCGTTCTTCTGCAGGTCGACGTCACGGAACTTCCCGGCCCAGTCGTACAGGTCCTGGAACAGGTGCTCGTGGATCGCCTTCAGGTGGGTCTCGTCGAAGGTCCGGGCGATGTTGACCTCGCCGCGCTCGATCTCGCCCTGGCGCATCGCGCGGAGCTTGTACTCGGTGGTGCGCAGCTGCTGCCAGTCCTTCACGCCCAGCTTGTTGCGCAGGACGTTGCCGCCCGCCTCCCAGAGCAGGCTGTTCCAGCGCCGGTCCGCCTCGATCTTCGCCGGATCGACGCCGGAGGCCGCCAACTCGGGCTTGAGGTTCTCCGGACCGGGCTTGGCCGCCGCCGGACCGGGCTCGGTCATGGCGTCTGGGGACCGAGCTTCGCGATCGTCCGCCGGGTGTACTCGGCGGCGTCGATCCGGCCGAGCTCGCGGTCGACCAGGTCGGCGACGTCCTCGCGGTCGGGCTCCCAGCCGTCCAGGCGGCCGCTGGCCAGGGCGTCGCTGACGCGCTGCTTCTGGGCGTCGTCCATCGGCTCGAACAGCTCGGGCCACTGGCGGGCGTAGCGGCACGGCTCGTACGTCATCGGGACACTCCTGCACGTTCGGTGGGCGGTGCCCAGCTTATCGAGCACTTCCGTTCACTTCCGAGTCGCGTTGCGGTCCGCGGGCAGTCATCTGACAACTGAAGGCTGTCCCGGACCCCCATCTCCCCGCTCAGGAGGACCTCTATGTCTGTCTCCCGTCGTCGCTTCCTCGGGTACGGCGGTGCCGGCACCGCCGCGGTGCTGCTCGGCACCGGTGCCTGGGACGCATCGACCACGTACGCCGTTCCGGGCCGGACCGGCAACCCGTTCACGCTCGGCGTGGCCTCGGGCGACCCGAAGTACGACAGCGTCGTGCTCTGGACCCGGCTGGCCACCGACCCGTTCGCCGTCGACGGCAAGGGCGGGATGCCGAACCGTCCGGTGCGCGTCGAGTACGAGGTCGCCCTGGACGAGCGCTTCCGGTTCGTCGTACGGCGGTCGAGCGTGCTCGCGACGCCGCAGCTCGGCCACTCGGTGCACCCCGAGGTCCACGGGCTGCTGCCGGACCGCGAGTACTACTACCGCTTCCGCACCGGCCACGAGGTCTCCGCGGTCGGCCGGACCCGGACCACGCCGCACCCGTTGGCGACGCCGCGCAACCTGCGGTTCGCGTTCGCCTCGTGCAACGCCTGGCAGGACGGGTACTTCACGGCGTACGAGCACATGGCGAACGAGGACCTCGACCTGGTCGTGCACCTCGGCGACTACCTGTACGAGTCGGGCGTGAAGACCAACAAGCGCGGCGTCGAGACCGACCCGCGGTTCCACACCGAGACGTTCGACCTGGCCCGCTACCGGCTGCAGTACTCGCTGTACAAGTCCGAGGCGCCGTTGCAGGCCGCGCACGCGGCGCACCCGTGGATCCACACGTTCGACGACCACGAGGTGGAGAACAACTGGGCCGGCGACCTGAGCCAGGCCGACACCGAGCCGGACCAGGACCCGGTGATCTTCAAGCAGCGCCGCGCGCAGGCGTTCCAGGCGATGTACGAGAACCTGCCGCTGCGGCACGAGCAGATGCCGGCCGGCCCGAACATCCACTACCACCGGCGGCTGCCGTACGGCCGGCTGGCCGACTTCACGATCCTGGACACCCGGCAGTACCGCTCGGACCAGCCCTGCGGCGACGGCGACTCGTCGACCTGCGACGACCGGTTCGACCCGGACAACACGATGCTCGGCGGCAAGCAGCGCAAGTGGCTGCTGGACGGCTTCCGCCAGTCCCGCGCGCGCTGGCAGGTGCTGGGCAACCAGGCGCCGATGGGTCAGACCGACTGGACGCCCGGTCCGGAGACGCACGTCTGGCTCGACCCGTGGGACGGTTACGTTGCCGAGCGCAACAAGGTGCTGGCGGCCGCGCAGGACAGCGGGGTGCGGAACCTGGTCGTCATCACCGGTGACCGGCACCAGAACTACGCGATGGAGCTGAAGCGCGACTTCGCCGACCCGAGCTCGCGCACGGTCGGCACCGAGTTCGTCGGTACGTCGATCACCAGCGGCGGCGACGGTGCGGACACCACCGAGCAGGGCCGGCAGTTCCTGGCGGCGAACCCGCACCTGAAGTTCTTCAACTCCCAGCGCGGGTACGTCCGGGTCACCGTCGACGAGCGCCAGTGGCGTTCGGACTTCCGGGTCGTTCCGTTCGTCAGCAAGCCCGACGCGCCCGTCACCACGCGCGCGACGTACGTCGTCGAGGACAAGCGCGCGAACGTCCACCAGGCCTGAGCCCGGCGGTGGGGTCAGGGCGCGTGCCCTGACCCCACCGGCTCAGGGTCGGCTGTAGACGCCGAACGCGTCGAAGGCGATCCAGGAGCCCTGGTCCTTCACGAGCTCGACGACGTTCTGGCCGGTCCGGAAGAGACCGCGCGGCAGCGGGCGTTCGACGTACGACGGCTTGAGCGGCGAGCCGGGGTACGTCGAGTCCGCGATCGTGGAGCCCTTGGTGGCGCCTTGGGCGAAGGTGAGGCGTTCGACCTCGGTGCCGTTGACCAGCAGCAGCGCCGAGCCCGCGAGCCCGGCGTGGCTGTCGATCAGCCACAGAGCGAGGTCGAGATCCTTGGTCGGCACCACGGCGAGGTCGAAGCGGAACAGGACCCGGTGGTTCTTCGAGCCGGCCCACTTGTCCGACGGCCCCGGGAACAGGTAGCTCCAGTGCTGGGCGGGCACCGACGTGCCGTAGGTGTAGTCGACGTCGTTCGGGAACGTCGCCGGGTAGTCGGCGCTGCGGTTCGGCGACAGGGCGAACTCGGAGCCCTTGCCGTCGTACTGGCCGACGCGAGCGACCGGCAGACCGGAGACCGTCACCGAGGTTTTGTTGGCCACAGCAACAGTTGCCGAAGGCCTCGACTCCTGACCGGCCGCGTCGACCGTGACGACCCGGTACCTGCGGGTGACTCCTTCGAACCCCAGCCCACGGTGCACGAACTGCGGATAGACCGTCTTGCCCACCAGCTCGTACGACGAACCGCCCGTCGCCGCGTACACGGCGTAGTGGTCGACCACCGTCGACCACGGAACCGCTCGCCACGTGAGCGTGACCAGACCGATCTGACCGGAGCCGCGCAGCCCGGTCGGTGCGGGAACCTTCATCACAGGGCCTCCAGTCGCGGCGAGCCGGCGGGGGTGCGGAACCGCGCGACCGTGCGCGCGGCGGCGTTGGCGTCGGCCTCGACGTACGGCACCGCGACGAACTCCGACGTCATCTCGGTCGGCGTCAGCGTCGCGTGCACGTAGCCGCGGCGCGCGTTGTAGAACTTCACGTACGGGTGCTGGAGCCAGTCCTTCGCGTAGTTGTCGGTCTCCGCGCCGTCGCCGTCCGAGGCGATCGACGAGCAGACCAGCTCGACGCCGACCGTCCGCGACGACGGGTCGGCGAAGTCGGCCTTGAGCTCGGAGGCGACCGCGCGGTGGATGTCACCGGTCAGGACGACGGGGTTGCTGGTCTTCTCGAACGCGGAGATCAGCCGACGGCGGTTCGCCGGGTAGCCGTCCCACTGCTCGACCCGGTCGTCGGTGACGGCGGTGACCACGACGCCGTTCGCGACCAGGTTCCAGGTCGCCGGGGAGCGCTTCAGGCCGTCGTACAGCCACTTCTCCTGGGCCGGGCCCATGATCGTGCGGGTCTCGGACAGCCGGTCGGCCTCGTCGACCGGCACCGGGTCGCGGAACTGGCGGGTGTCGAGCAGGTTCAGCCGGGCCAGCCGGCCGACGTCGAAGCGGCGGTAGACCTGGCTGTTCGGCCCCTTCGGCAGGCTGTCCAGCGAGAGCGGGAGGTTCTCGTAGAAGGCGCGGTAGGCGACCGCCCGGCGGTACGGGAACATCTCCGGCGGAATGCCGTAGTACGACGTGTTGGCGCTGTAGTTGTTCTGCACCTCGTGGTCGTCCCAGGTGTGCAGCCACGGCGCGGCGGCGTGCGCGGCCTGCAGGTCGGGATCGGTCTTGAACAGCGCGTACCGCAGCCGGTACTGCTCGAGCGTCTCGATCTCGACCTCGTGCTCCGGCCCGACGGTGACGCCCTGCTTCCAGAGGTTGCCGCCAGCAACGATCCCGTACTCGTAGATGTAGTCGCCCAGGAACACCACCGCGTCCGGCGCCCGCTCGGCCAGATCCTTGTACGCCGGGAAGTACCCGTGGTACCAGGCCTGGCAGGACGCGGTCGCGAACGAGAACCGCGCCGCGGGTCCCGTCGGCAGGGTCTTGCTCCGGCCGACCGGGCTGATCTCGCTGCCGGCGCGGAAACGGTAGAAGTACTCCCGCCCCGGCCGCAGCCCGCGCACCTGCGGGTGGACCGCGTGCCCCAGTTCGGACGACGCGATCGCCGTCCCGGTCCGGACGACCTTGCGGAACCGCTCGTCCTCGGCCACCTCGTAGCGCACCGGTACGTCGTACGGCGGCATCCCGCCGTGCCCGTCGAGCGCCAGCGGCTCGGGCGCGAGCTTGGTCCACAGCACGAACCCGTCGGCGGCCGGGTCGCCGGACGCGACCCCGAGCGCGAAGGCGCCGGACGGTACCGGGCGGCGCGGGGTGGCGTCGGCGCTCGCGGGCGCCGCGACGCCGAGCGCGACGGTGGCGGCGCTCAACCCGCTCAGTTGGAGGAAGGACCGCCGGCCGAGGCCGGCGGGATCAGGCGATGGACGGTCGACCATGAAGGAGGCTCCGTTCTCGAATTTCGTCACATTCTTACGTAAGAACCGTTCAGAATGTAACCCCTTGACATGTATTCAGTGCCTCCAGTCATCACTGCCAGCAGGAACTCCTGTTGGATTTCGATCGGCCCGTGGGGGAACTTGGGGAGCATGGCTACCAACAAGAAGCGCCGGATCGGCAGCGTCGAAGTCAGTGCGATCGGGCTCGGCGGCATGCCGATGTCGATCGAGGGACGGCCCGACGACGAGAACCGGTCGGTCGCGACGATCCACGCGGCCCTCGAGGCCGGGGTCACGCTGATCGACACCGCCGACGCCTACCACCTGACCGCGACCGACGACGGGCACAACGAGACGCTGATCGCGAAAGCGCTGGCGTCGTACGGCGGTGACACCTCGGACGTGCTGGTCGCGACCAAGGGCGGCCACCTCCGTCCGGGCGACGGCTCGTGGACGCTGAACGGCTCCCCGGAGTACCTGAAGCAGGCGGCCGAGGCGTCGCTGAAGCGGCTCGGCGTGGAGGCGATCGGCCTCTACCAGTTCCACCGGCCGGACCCGAAGACGCCGTACGCCGACTCGATCGGCGCGATCCGCGACCTGCTCGACGCCGGGAAGATCCAGCAGGCCGGCATCTCCAACGCGAACCCCGAGCAGATCAAGCAGGCGAACGAGCTCCTCGGCGGCCGGCTCGTCTCGGTGCAGAACCAGTTCTCCCCGGCGTTCCGGTCGAGCGAGCCGGAGTTGGAGCTGTGCGACGAGCTCGGGATCGCGTTCCTGCCCTGGTCGCCGCTCGGCGGCATCTCGAAGGCGTCCGACCTGGGCGAGAAGCACCCCGCCTTCCACACGCTCGCCGGTGAGCTCGGGGTCAGCCCGCAGCAGCTGACGCTGGCCTGGATGCTCGCCAAGTCGCCGCACGTGATCCCGATCCCGGGGTCGAGCCGGCCGGAGACGATCCGCGACTCCTACGCCGCGGTCGACCTGGAGCTCACCCCCGAGCAGGTCGCGACACTCGACGCCGGCTGACCGGCGACGACAGTCGCCTCGCGACGCACACTATTTGAGGGTTCGCTGAGCGGCGTACAGATCCCGTACGGCGGGCCGCCCGCCCAGCAGGAACGTGCCGTTCTCCAGGTCGCCCTGGAAGTCGCGTGGCAACCCGCTCGGGTTCGACGTGAGCCCCTGCAGCCCGACCGTGAGGCTGCGGGGCGCCACGTCGGCCAGCTGGATCGCGTACGGCGAACCGCTGGTGATCCGCACGTTCCAGTGCGCGATCCGGGCACCGAAGAGCGGTCCCGAGGCCGCCGATCCGCCGACGCGACCGTTGTTCACCAGCGTGATGTCGGTCCGCGCGTTCTCGAACGGCATCGCCCGGTGGGTGTCGAACGTGCCCTCGGCCATCCGCCCACGGCGCCAGACGTTCCCCGCCGACAGCCCTTCGAGGTTGAGCCCGTGGTGCAGCGCGCCCTCCGGCAGCGGCACCGTGAACGTCTCGATCTCGAACCCGTCGACCAGGTTGTCGTGCGCCTGCATCCGGCACGCGAAGCTGTGGTGCGCGGACCGGCCGCCGACCACGACGTCGGTCAGCGTGACCGCCTTAGTGGTGGTGAACCCGAAGCCCAGGTCGCAGTTCTCGACCCGGACGTCGTCGGCCCAGCAGTCGTGCACGGCCTGGAAGCACAGCCCGTTCGCACCGGGGTGCCGGTTGTGGATGGTCATCGGCTTCAGCTCGTTGCGAATCGTCAGCGACTCGACACCGACGTCGTGCACGGTCGGCCCGATCTCCCGCAGCCTCGAAGGCCAGCTCGGCCGCAGGTCGTACCGCAACGGCTGCGCCAACCGGACCAGCCGCTCCCCGAGGATCGCCTCGATCCGCACCGGCCACTGCACCGTCGCGTACTGGACGTACTGCCCACCCGAGCCGGTCGTCAGCTGCGGAGCCTTCACCGGCCAGTCGTAGTCCGTCGTACCGGGGATGTCGCCGGCCAGGTGCCTGAGCACGCCGGCATCGGCCGGGTTGTCGGTCTCCAGTACGACGAGGTCGCCGGCCCGCAGCCCGGACGTGTCGGAGACGAGCAGCGTGCGCTGGCCGCGGGACGCGGCGCCGACCTCGGCGAGCGTGTCGCCGAGCAGCCAGCCCTCGGAGGCGGCGAAGTCCTCGGCCTCCGAATTCGCCTTGCGCTCGGGCGCGATCACCCAGATCTGCCCACCGGTCCAGGACCAGCGGCTCTGCAGACTCGGCTGGACGTTCGGCCGGTAGCTCTCCTCGAGCGGCCGGGTGAAGTGCAGGATCGTGCGGTCCCGGCCGGAGCCCTTGAGCACGACGTTCGACCAGTGGATCCAGATCGGCGAGTCGAGGCGGTAGAGGCCCGGCGGTACGACGACGGTGCCGCCGCCGTGCGTACCGGCGTACTGGACGGCGGCGTTGAAGGCGGGAGCGGCGTCGGCGGTGCTGCCGGGCCGCGCGCCGAAGTCGGTGACGCGGGCGATCGTGCGCGGAGCCCGCGGGCGATCGCCGCCGCGGTAGCCGGCGTGCGAGATGTCGGGGATCAGCGGGTGCGCGCCGGGCGCTTCGGTCCACTCGGCGAGCAGCTCGGTCGAGGCGTCGCGGGGTCCTTGCGGGCCTGCCTGGGCCGGGGTGCTGGTGAGCAGACCGGCCGCGGGGATCGCGGCGGCGCTGCCGAGCAGGAGACGACGGGAAAGCGTCATGGACGAGCTCCTCGGGGCGGTGAGGTTTCGCAGGGCGGGACCTAGTTTCACTAGGCGGACCGCCGCTGACAAGACCCCAGCGCCCTGAAGCGGTTACGGAACCAGCAGCTCCGGGAACTCGTCGGTCCGTCGGGCGCCGGCCGGGGAATGTGCGTCCGCGGGCTGGCGTTCTGCACGGATAGATAGTTTAATAATGAACTAACAATCCACGAGGAGGGCAGATGCAGTTCGGCATCTTCAGCGTCAGCGACGTGACGCAGGATCCGACCACCGGGCAGACAGTGTCCGAGGCCGAGCGGATCAAGGCGATGGTGGCGATCGCGCTGAAGGCTGAGGAGGTCGGCCTGGACGTGTTCGCCAGCGGCGAGCACCACAACCCGCCGTTCGTCGCGTCGTCGCCGACGACCATGCTCGGGTACATCGCGGCGCGGACCTCGAAGCTGATCCTGTCCACCTCGACCACGCTGATCACCACCAACGACCCGGTGAAGATCGCCGAGGACTACGCGATGCTGCAGCACCTGGCCGACGGCCGGGTCGACCTGATGATGGGCCGCGGCAACACCGGCCCGGTCTACCCGTGGTTCGGGCAGGACATCCGCAACGGCATCCAGCTCGCCGTCGAGAACTACGCCCTGCTGCGCCGCCTGTGGCGCGAGGACGTCGTCGACTGGGAGGGCAACTTCCGGACGCCGCTGCAGGGCTTCACCGCGACGCCGCGGCCGCTGGACGGCGTACCGCCGTTCGTCTGGCACGGCTCGATCCGCTCGCCGGAGATCGCGGAGCAGGCGGCGTACTACGGCGACGGCTTCTTCCACAACAACATCTTCTGGCCGGCCTCGCACACCGCGCAGATGATCGACCTGTACCGCCGCCGCTTCGAGCACTACGGGCACGGCGCCGCGGACCAGGCGATCGTCGGCCTCGGCGGCCAGGTCTTCATGCGCAAGAACTCGCAGGACGCGGTCCGGGAGTTCCGTCCGTACTTCGACAACGCGCCCGTCTACGGGCACGGCCCGTCGCTGGAGGACTTCACCCGGGAGACGCCGCTGACCGTGGGCAGCCCGCAGGAAGTGATCGACCGGACGCTGACCTTCCGCGAGCAGTTCGGCGACTACCAGCGCCAGCTGTTCCTGATGGACCACGCCGGGCTGCCGCTGAAGACCGTGCTGGAGCAGCTGGACCTCCTCGGCGAAGAGGTCGTCCCGGTGCTGCGCAAGGAGTTCGCGGCGCTGAAGCCGGCGCACGTGCCGGATGCGCCGACGCACGAGTCGCTGAAGACGGCGGCCGAACGGGCGCACTCGCTGGAGACCCTGGCCGAGCCCGCAAACAATTCTGAGCACCACCAAGGTTTTGGGGCCGCCCGGTCTGGACTGAGGAGAGAGGGAGCGCAGCGACCGACCGACGAGGGAAGACCGGGCGAAAAAGCCCCAAAACCCGCGGCGACGAAGTCGACGCCAAAAACACAGCCCGTCGCGGAGGAGGTCGAGCGATGAAGGAGCTGCCTCGCCCCGAAGGCGAGCGGACGATCGCGGTGGTGACGGCGGGACTGACCAGCCCGTCGTCCACCCGATTGCTGGCCGACCAGCTCGCGGCGGCCGTCCGAGACACGCTCGACGGCCGCGGGGTCCCGCGCCGGGTGGTCGTCTTCGAGCTGCGCGACCTCGCGCACGAGCTGACGAACAACCTGCTCACCGGCTTCCCGTCGGAGTCGCTGCGCGAGGTGCTGGAGACGGTCGTGAAGGCCGACGCGCTGATCGCGGTCACGCCGACGTTCAGTGCGTCGTACAGCGGGCTGTTCAAGCTGTTCTTCGACGTGCTGGACGACAAGGCGCTGGTCGGCAAGCCGGTGCTGATCGGCGCGACGGGTGGGACCGAGCGGCACTCGCTGGTGCTGGAGTTCGCGCTGCGGCCGCTGTTCGCCTACCTGCAGGCGGTCGTCGTACCGACCGGTGTGTACGCCGCGTCGTCGGACTGGGGTCCGCACGCGACCGCGCTGCGCGCCCGGGTCGAGCGGGCGGCGACCGAGCTGGTCGACGTGCTCACCCACCAGCCCGCGAAGGGCGCGGTCGACCCGTTCGCGAACCCGACGCCGTTCGAGGACCTGCTCAACAACAGCTGAAATGTCGAGAGTCGGCGATCGGCCTCGATGTAGCGTCGGAGGGCCGATCGGCGGCCTCTCAGACGTTGGGATCCTGCGCATGAAGTACGTCCTGCTGATTCACTCCAACCCGCAGCCGTGGGGCCACCCGACCGGCGACACCGTGGCCGAGCACCAGGCGCTCCCGAAGGCGGAGCGCGACCAGCTGAACTCGGACTTCGAGAAGCTGCTCGCCGAGCTCCAGGCCAACGGCGAGCTGCTCGGCGGGGAGGCCCTCGGCGACCCGGCCAAGTCCCGCCTCTACCGCTACTCGGGCCGCCCGGTCGTCACGGACGGCCCGTACTCGGAGTCGAAGGAGCACCTGGCCGGGTTCTTCCTGATCGACGTCGACACCCCCGAGCGTGCCGACGAGGTCGCCCAGGTCTTCGCCGGTCCCGGCGAGACGATCGAGCTGCGCCCGATCCACGTGTTCTGAGGCCTGCGTGCCGAGCCAGTACGGCGTACTGGCTCGGCACGGTGTCAGCCGGCCGCGAGGCGGGTGTGCTGCTCGCCGAGACCGTCGGCCCACACGCGGAGGAGGTCGCCCTCGCGCAGGTAGCGGGGCGGTTTCTGACCGGCACCGACGCCGGCCGGCGTACCGGTGCTGATCACGTCGCCCGGGTAGAGGGTCATGAACTGCGAGATGTAGTGCACCAGGTGCGCGACGCCGAAGATCATGGTGGCCGTCGTACCGTCCTGGAGGACGTCGCCGTTGACGTCCAGACCGAGCCGGATCGCCTGCGGGTCGGGCACCTCGTCGGCGGTCTGGATCCAAGGACCGAGCGGGCAGAAGGTCGCCGCGTTCTTGCCCTTGTCCCACTGGCCTCCGCGCTCCAGCTGGAAGTGCCGCTCCGAGACGTCGTTGACCAGCACGTAGCCCGCGACGACTTCGAGCGCTTCGGCCTCGCTCGACAGGTACGCGGCCTGGGCGCCGATCACCACGCCCAGCTCGACCTCCCAGTCGGTCTTCTCGCTGCCGCGCGGGATCACCACGTCGTCGCGCGCACCGACCACCGTGTCCGGCGTCTTCAGAAACAGGATCGGCTCCGCCGGCGCCTCCTGACCGCCCTCGGCCGCGTGATCGGCGTAGTTCAGCCCGACGCAGACGATCTTGCCGGGCCGCAGCGGCGCAGCCAGGCGAACGTCCTCGTACGCCGTCGCCTGCGCCTCCGGGTCGGCCAGTGCGGCCTCGGCCCGCTCCCGCAACCGGGCGGGGTCGAAGGCCCCGGCCTCACCGGCCAGAGTCACCACCCGGCCGTCGCCGGTGAGGACGGCGTCCCGCAGACCGTCGTCGCCGTGGACACGGAGCAGTTTCATTGGTTCGCCCACCCTTGCTGCTTCGCCCAGTTGAGGTAGGCGATCCCCAGGGCGTGCGATCCCTGGACGGGGACGAGCTGCACGGCGTCGTACACCCGCAGGCTCTGCTCGTGGACGATCGAGTCCTGCTCGGCGTACGGCATCCAGCGGGCGCACTGGACCGCGTTGCCGGGGATGGCGTCCGCGGTGCCGTTGACGCGGTACCAGACCTCGGTGGCGGACCGGACCACGTTCTGCCGGAACGTCGCGGCGAACCGCTCGATGTCCTGGGCCAGGGTGTTGTCGATGCCGGCCTCGTACGCGGCGTGCACGAACTCCGTGCTGATCGCCGCGTGGCTGATGTCCTCGACCTGCCGGTTCGCCGAGTAGAACGGCGTGTACTCCGAGAGGTTCTGCTCCCGGGTGTAGCCGGCGTACAGCTCGCCGTACACCGGCCAGTACGGCCAGACGTAGGCGCCGTCGGCCTCGAGGGTGAGCCCGGCGCGGTACGACGTGAGCAGCTCGTTCACCCGCGTGCGGTAGCGCTGCTCGCCGGTCGCCCGGAACAGCTCGACCATGACCAGCCCCAGGCCCTGGCTCTGGTTGTACGGCTGGATCAGGCCGTCGAAGGGAATCGGGGCGCCCTTCGGCCACACGTAGTCGCCGCCTCCGCCCGGCCGCGTCGCGTACTCGCAGTCGTGGAAGGCGACCGCGTCCTTGGCCGCACCGAGCAGGTCGAGCGCCTTGCGGCGGCGGGAACCGCGGTTCAGGGACCGCGTCGTCAGCACCATCCGTGCGTACCTGGCCAGCGGGTAGGCGACCATGCCGGTGTGCACCGCGAACACGTAGAACTGCGGGGTGAAGGCGATCGTGGCCGCGCGCGGAGCGGTCCGGCGGCGCGGCGACGTCCTGAGGTCGACGGCCGTCCAGCGGAACGCCGGCCCGTACGCCGCGTTCACGGCGGGCACGACGTAGGTGGCCGAGCCGGGATCCAGCGAAACGCCGCGCAGGGTGACGACCGTGGTGGTCGCGGGGTTGCGCAGGATCAGGTCGAAGGTGTCGCCGGAGACGTTGAGCACCTCGGCGGTCGACTCCGCGCTCCGCGTTCCGGCCCAGCGCAGCTGCACGGCGGGCTTGCCCGCGCCGTCCGGGAGCACGGCGTGACCGGCGGTGTAGTTGAAGGCCGTCCGCCAGACCTTGCCCGAGCGGCCGCGGTAGTCCTTGACGCCGCGGGCGTGGTCCGTCGTCGCGAGGACGTGGGCCGCGCGCTCCTCGAAGGTGCGCAGGTACTGCTCGTCCTGGTAGGCCTCGTACATCCGGAGCAGTCCGAGCATGAAGTAGGACTCACCCCATGCGTACAGACCGGCCTCGTTGCTCATCGGGTTGCCGGCCAGGTACGCCGACTGCGCCGCGGCGAACGCCGCCGGCGACTCGTAGTCGAGCGCGGCCGTGAAGGGCTGACCGGCCGCGGAGGCCAAGCCTGTAGCGGAAGCCGGGCCTGTCGCGGAGGCCGGTAGGCCGGTCGCGGCGACCACGCCGGCGGCGGTGGTGCCTAGGAGGAGGGTGCGCCTGCTGATCGGTGAAGTCATTACGGTGCCTCACTGGGAGAAGGGGCCGGACGGGGTGAAGGACAGGGCTCAGCCTTTGACGGCGCCGCCCATGCTGTTGAGGATGCGTTTCTGCAGCAGCAGGAAGATCACGACGATGGGCAGCAGCGAGATCACCGTTCCGGCGGCCAGGCCGCGGACGTCGGTGCCGCTGACACCGGTGAGGTAGGCGATGCCGAGCGCGACCGGGAACTTGGACTGGCTGGTCAGCGTGATCATCGGCCAGATGAAGCTGTTCCAGACCGAGACGAAGCCCAGGATCGCGAGCACCGCCAGGGTCGGCGCGACGATCGGCACCGCGATCCGCCAGAAGATCGCGAACTCGTTCGCGCCGTCCACCCGGGCCGCCTCGACCACCTCGTCGGGAATCTGCGAGAAGGCCTGGCGGAGCAGGAAGATGCCGAGCGAGGACAGGATCGCGGGCAGGATCACCGAGGCGAAGGTGTCGGTCAGTCCCAGCTGGCCCATCACCAGGAAGCGCGGGATCAGCATCAGCTCACCCGGCAGGAACATGATCGACAGGAACAGCATGAAGAACAGCGACCGGCCCCGGAACGCGATCCTGGCCAGCGGGTAGGCGGTCAGCGCGGAGACGATCAGGTAGATCGGCACGGTGATGCCGACGTAGATCAGCGAGTTCACCAGGAACCGGGCGAACGGGACGGTGGTCCAGGCTTCCTTGAACCAGTCGAGTACCGGCGGGCGGGGGATCAGGTCCGGCGGGAAGCCGAAGACGTCCTGGGCGGCCGACTTGGTGGCCGAGCTCAGCAGGATCAGGAACGGCCCGACGAACAGCGCCGCGACCGCGACCAGCAGCACGTACAGGCCGATCTTGCGTACCGTACGACGCGTCGCCATCAGCGGTCCCTCCGGCGGGTCACCACGAGGTTGGCCGCCGCGATCACGATCATGATGGCCCACAGCACCAGACCGACCGCGCTGGCGTAGCCCATGTCGTAGTCCTGGAAGGCTTTCGACCAGATGTAGTAGCCGAGGGTCAGGGTCGAGTCGAGCGGGCCGCCGCGGGTCAGCACGTAGACGGACTCGAAGGCCTTCATCGCCTCCAGCATGCTCAGGATCAGCGTGACCGCGAACGTGGGCAGCAGCGCCGGGACGATGACGTGCCGCAGCCGCTGGCGCGCGTTCGCACCGTCGATCCGGGCGGCCTCGACCTGGTCGGTGGGTACGGCCTGCAGACCGGCCAGGTAGATCATCATGAACAGGCCCATGTTCTTCCAGCCTTCGAGCAGGACCACGGTGGGCAGCGCCCAGGCGCGGTCGAGCAGGAAGTCGATCGGTCCGAGGCCGGCCAGTCCGAGCAGCCAGTTGACGACGCCCTCGCGGTCGAAGACGTAGCGCCAGGCAACGGCCACCGCGACCATCGACGTGATCACCGGCAGGTAGTACAGCATCCGGAACGCCTGGATCCCGCGTAGCTTGACGTTCACCAGCATCGCCAGGAACAGCGGGGCGACGACGGTGAGCGGCAGGAACATCACCAGGAACAGCAGCGAGTTGCGCAGCGCCAGGAAGAAGCGCGGGTCGTGGGCCATCGTCGCGAAGTTGTCCAGGCCGGTCCAGCGGACCGGGCTGACGATGTCGTAGTCGGAGAACGCCAGCTGGATCGCGATCACCGCGGGCCAGGCGAACATCGCGGCGTACATCAGCAGGCCGGGCAGCATGAACAGGTACGGCGTGTACCAGTGCTGGCCGACGACCCGGCCACTGAGACCCGGCATAGCGCGTCCCCTCATGTCTGAAACCTGGCTTCTGGATTCGTGATTTTCACGACCGTAGCTCACAACGACAGGACTCGCCAGCGGTAACTCCCCCAAATTTTCCTGGGAAGATCGCAGCCGAATGGTTGACGAACGGGCGACAGCTCCCGAACACTGTGATGTCTAGAAGTAGTGTTTAGGACATTCATCCAACTGGGAGAACGCCATGGCGCGATCTGTTCGACCCTCGGTGCGGGCCCGCTTCGTCACCGCCGTGGCGCTGGCCGTTGCCCTGCCGCTCACGCTGGCGGCCTGCGTCTCCGGCAACCCGGCGAGCCAGGACGCCCCGGAGCAGTCCGGCGACGCCTACTCGGGCGAGGTCGAGTGGTGGACGATCAACCTGCAGAAGAACTACGGGCCGGACATCCAGAAGATGATCGACGCGTACCAGTCGGAGCACCCGGACGTGAGCATCAAGTGGGTCGACGTCCCGGGCCAGGACATCACCACCAAGCTGCTGGCCTCGATCGCGAGCGGCAACGTGCCGGACGCGGTCAACTACACCTCGGCCACCACCGGGTTGTTCGCCGGTCAGATGGCCGACCTGAACAAGTTCTTCAGCGCCGACGAGCTGGCGGCGTACGCGCCCGGTCTGGCCTCACCTCTGGTCACCAAGGACGGCCGGCGGATCGCCGTCCCCTGGTACAACGGCGGGACGTCCCTGGGCTTCTACAACAACGACCTGCTGAAGTCCGCGGGGTTCAGCGCGGCCAAGCCCCCCAAGACGTACGACGACGCGCTCGCCCTGGCCAAGACCTACCACCAGTCCTCCGGCAAGGCCGCCACGAACTTCATGGCCTACAGCAATGTTGTGCAGGGCAACGACATCGCGCTGCTCTCGGAGGACCGGACGAAGGCGGCCTTCAACACGCCGGAGACGGTCGCGCTGCTGGAGAAGTTCAAGACCTCCTTCGACTCGGGCGCGATCGCTCCCGGCAGCCTCGGCGCCAACCAGCGCGAGCTGCCGCAGTCGCTGGAGAACCGGCAGATCGCGTTCAACCCGCTCGCGGTCTCCAGCACCCTGCTGAACGTCGAGAAGAACTCCCCCGCGGTCTACAAGTCGATCGCGGTCGCGCCGCCGGTGAACGGCAAGTCCGGCAAGTTCTACCTGCCCGGCCAGCAGATCTTCGGCATCCCGGCGAAGTCGGGCAACCAGGCCGCCGCGGCCGCGTGGATCAAGTACGTGACGTCGTCGGAGCAGCAGCTGGCGCTCTGCAAGCTGGTCCCGATCTACCCGTCCACGCTGAAGACGCTCGAGGATCCGTTCTTCACCGACATCACCGGCAACACCCCGGCCGACCAGGCCCGCAAGATCCTGCGGGACACCTTCCGCAACAGCGTCGACGCGTCGCTCGGCTCGGGCAACGACGAGCAGCTGCGCGAACTGTTCGACCAGCAGGTCCGGGCCTTCATGTCCGGGACGAAGTCCGCCAAGCAAGCGCTGGACGCCGCCGAAACGGCGTGGAACAGCGCCCTCGCGAAGGGCAAGTGAGCACCATGGATCAGCTCCGGATCGGCATCGTCGGCGCCGGGATCATGGGCCGGGCCAACGCCCTGTCCCTGTCGGCCGTTGGCGAGGTCGAGGTCACGGCCTGCACCAGCCGGTCGGCCGAGGCCGCCGGCCGGCTCGCCGACGAGATCCAGGAGCGCGGCGCTCCCCGGCCGGCGATCCACGCGGACCTGGACGCCCTGCTGCAGGACGACCAGGTCGACGCCGTCGTCCTCACCACGCCGGACCACCTGCACGGCGAGATGATGGTGCGCGCGGCCGACGCGGGCAAGCACATCCTCGTCGAGAAGCCGCTCACGACCTCCGTCGCGGAGGCGGACGCGGCAGTGGCCGCCGTACGGCGGAACAACGTGGTGGCGATGTGCCTGTTCAACCATCGCTGGGTGCCCGCCTACGCGCAGGCGCACGACCTGCTCGCCGACCTCGGGGAGCCCGCGGTCGCCTACGCCCGTAAGGACGACACGATCTTCGTGCCGACCGAGATGCTGTCGTGGGCCGACCGGACGACCTGTGCCTGGTTCCTGTCCAGCCACGACATCGACCTGGTCTCCTGGCTGCTGCGCGACCAGGTCAGCCGCGTCTACGCCACCGCGCGCTGGGGCAAGCTGCGCTCGCTCGGCATCGACACCCCCGACGCGATCCAGATCCAGGCGGAGTACTCACGCGGTGCCGTGGCGACGTTCGAGTCGGCCTGGATCTACCCGAACACCTTCCCGACCATGGTCGACTCCTACGTCTCGGTGGTCGCCGAGAACGGCGTGGTCCAGCTGGACCGGCAGAAGGAGAGCGTCGTGGTCGCCCGCGAGGACGGCTACAGCTACCCGCGGAACATGCTGCAGCGGGTGATGCACGGGATCCCGGCCGGCGCGTACGCCGACGCGATCGCGCACTGGATCACCTGCTGCCGCACCGGCGCGCAGCCGCTGATCACGATCGAGAGCAGCCGCAACGTCACCGCCGTGCTGGAGGCCGCGCACACCTCGATCGCGACCCGGCAGCCCGTCGACGTCTCGATGCTGGCCGATCCCGCGCCGCGGTGAAGGAGATCGCCACCATGTCCACCGGTCCCGAGAAGGCCCGGCACATCGACGACCGGATCAACCGGATCGGTACCGCCGACCTGATCAAGGCCTTCGGTTCGCCGTACGGCGTCGACGACCTCGCCACCCTGCGCGCCTTCGTGGCGGGCCGGATGCGGCGGCCCGCCTGGCCGTTGCGGGAGTGGACCGAGGCGATTCGTTCCCGGCCCGCGGCCGACGCGGTGCTGATCGAGGCGACCGCGCTGCTCAGCGGGGTCGACGTGACCGGCACCGAGCACGGGCGCTCCCGGCGCTACGGCTTCCACTACCTGAACTGGCTGACGCCGGGCGTGCACGCCTGGCTGCTGACCGGCGAGGACCGCTACCTCGAAGCCTTCGAGAGGCACCTGGAGGACTGGGTCGAGCAGCGCGACTCCGTCACCGGCGAGTGGCCCGGGCTCGACGTGATCTGGTACTCGCTCGGCACCTGGGCCCGGTGCCGCGGCCTCCTGCCCACGCTGGAAGTTCTCACCGCTTCACCGCTGTCCGACCGGGCCTGGGGCGGACTGGTCAGCACCCTCGTCGGCGGCGCGCGGTGGGCGTACGACGAGCACGACGTCTTCCGGCACGGCAACTGGCAGCTCGTCTCCGCCACGGAGCTCCTGCACATCAGCGCCGTACTGCCCGACCTGACCGAGGCGGCGAGCTGGGCCGAGCGCGGGCGCCAACGGATCGACGAGCACCTGCTGCTGGATGTCTATCCCGACGGCGGGCACTACGAACGCTCTCCGGGCTACCACAAGATGTGCCTGACCTCGCTGCAGCTGGCCGCTGTGATCGACGCCCGGTACGGGTCCGGCGAGCTGTCCCGGCACCCGAAGATGACGGCGATGTACGACTGGCTGTGCGAGCTCGTCTCACCCGGCGGCTGGATCCCGCACCTGCAGGACAGCCACGTCGAGTGGCCGGCCAGCGGCCTGCTCCGGGGAAGCTACGTGCTCGACAACCCTGCCCTGGCGAGCATCGCCGCGCAGTGGCTGACCCCGGACGCGTTCGCCGAGGAAGCCGCCATGCTTCCGGCCTGGACGGACACCGCCCGGCAGGCGCGATGGACGAGCACGCTCGCTTCAGCTCTCAGCAACCCTGCTCCGGAGCCGCAGCGCACTTCCGTCCTGGCCTACTCCGGGTACGTCGTCCTGCGCGCCGGCGACCTGCGCGCGGTGATCAACTGCGGGCCGCACATCGAGCACGAGCTGGAGTCGCACTCGCACCGCGCGGTGCTCGACTTCGTCCTCGAGGGGCAAGGGCGACCGCTGCTGTGGGAGGCCGGTGGTCCGCCGAGCTACGACGATCCGGAGTACCTGACCTGGTACCAGTCCGGCCGCGGTCACAACACCGTGCTGGTGGACGGCCAGGAGCTGAGCACCGATCGCGCGGTGAGCACCGACCCGCTGGTCGACACCGACCTCCTGGCCGTCTTCACCGGCCGCCACCAGGGCAACGGCGTAGCGCAGGCCCGCACGATCGCGCTGGTCCGCGAAGAGCCGTCGTACGTCGTGGTCAACGACTCGACGCCAGGCCTGGACGGCTTGGAGCGGCACACCTTCCGGGCCTGCTGGCAGGCGCTCGACCCATGGCAGCAGGTGGGTCCGCTCGCTTTCAGGACAACGGCTCCCGACGGTTCGGGACTTCTCCTTCTCGAAGCAGGCAGCCCGGAGACCACGGCGATCGAGACGCTCCAAGGGACCGCCCGTCGGCCGGACCCGGTGCGTCACGAGGCTTTGTACGAACCGCTGCACACGTTGGCGCTCGACCGTGAGCAGGGGGCCTTCACGACGGTGCTCGTCCCGGACGCGGGGGCGGAGGTGAGCGTCGTTCGAAGCGGGGGGAAGTTGACCATCGACCATGGCCACACTGTCGACCGGGTCGGCGCCAACCACTGGGTGCGGACCCGGCGGACCGGAGGCGAACAGTTGTCCTGGGCAACGGGTTGGCAGGTGCGCGAACTGTCCGACCGCGGCCGCCCGCTGTTCCGCAGCGCGGCTCCCGTCGATGTGGAAGCCACTCTGCGGGACGGCCGGCTGCACCTGGTGGTGACCGCGTCCGGCCGGTGCCGGATCTGGATCCGTGTGCTCCTGGACGGCGAGGTCCGGCTGGACGCCGTACCAGTGACGACGGTCAGCGACGAGGCGGGCTGGGCGGATCTCACGCTCCCGTACGCCGGGCGCTGGACCATCGAGGGGGCGACCCATGACTGAGGACGTCACCAGCGGCTGGTTCGACGCCCACGTCGTGACCGGCGCGCACCCGGCGGCCCTGCTGCAGGCGACCGACCGGGACGCGATCGCCGCCCATCTCGACACGTTCGCGCTGTCCGGGGCTCTCGTCAGCGCGATGGCCTCGTGGCTGCACGATCCGCTGACCGGCAACGCGGAAGCGAGCGCCGTCGCGACCGACCTCGCCGACCAGGGCGTCCTGGCCTGCTGGACTGCGGTGCCACCGGTCCACGGCGAGGCGCACACCCTCGATGGGTTGGTCCGCCAGGCCGCGGACGGGAGTGGCGTCGGGGCGTTCCGGATCCATCCCCGATCGCACGGGTACTCGCCGGTGTCCGCCGCGATGGACGAGTTCTACTCGGCCCTCGCGGACACCGGCTTGCCGCTCTGCGTGGACGCCACGGAGCTCGACTGGTCCCAGATCGCGACGATCGCGACGCGCTTTCCGACGGTCCGGATCGTCGTCTCGCAGGTCGGGTACCGGGAGCTGCGGAACCTGTCGGCAGCTTTGCGCGACCACGACAACCTGTCCGTCGACCTGGTCAACTTCGCGGCCCACCAGGCAGTGGAGTGGCTGGCCGCCAACGGCCTCGCCGACCGGCTGCTGTTCGCCACCGGGCTGGGGCTGCGCGATCCCGCCGAGAGCGTCGTACGGCTTGCTTGGTCGGGTGTGGACGATGCCATCGTGCGCCAGATCGGCTCGGGCAACGCGGCCGCGCTGTTCGCACTGCCGGTCGGGGGTCTCGCATGATCGGCCGCCGGCCTGTGGCCGGGCGGCAGGTGATCGACGTGCATGCGCACCTCGGCCCGTACTCGCTGTTCTACATCCCGGAACCCGGCGCCCAGCAGATGGTCGACGTGATGGACCGGACCGGGACCCAGGTCACGGTCGTCGCGGCGAACCGTGCCATCCAGCAGGACGCCCACCTCGGGAACTCCGAGACGCTGGCGGCGGTGGACGCGCACCCGAGCCGGATCGCGGCGTACGCGGTGATCAACCCGTGGCAGGACCCGGAGCGCGAGCTCGAACGGCTCGCGGCCGACGACCGCTTCGTCGGGATCAAGGTGCACCCGACGCTGCACCAGTACCCGGTCACCGGCGCCCGGTACGCCGCCGTGTGGGCGTTCGCCGCGGAGACCGGCTGCCCGGTGCTCAGCCACTCCCAGCACGGTTCCGCGTACGACGCGCCGGCGCTGTTCGAGACGGTCGCCGACAGGTACCCCGACGCTCCGGTGATCCTCGGCCACGCGGGGATCAGCCCGGCCGGCGTCGACGAGGCCGTCGACGCCGCCTCCCGCTACCCGTCGCTCTGGCTCGAGGTGTGCGGATCGCAGATGACCGGTCAGCTCATCACGGGCATGGTCGAGCGGGTCGGGAGCCGCCGCGTGCTGTTCGGCTCCGACTTCCCCTTCATCGACCAGCGGATGTCGCTCGGCCGGGTGGTGTACGCGTCGCTGACCGAGGACGAGCGCGAAGATGTCCTTGGTGGGAACGCCCGCCGTCTGTTCCGGTGGCGCCCGCTGCCGGGTGATCCGGGGGAGCTTCAGTGAGCGACGAAACAGTGCCGGCCGACAGCTCGTCGGCCGGCGAACGCCTTCCGCCCGTCGTGGTCGGGCTGTTCGGTCCGCGCCGGCTGGTGAAGACGATGGCCGAGGCCGGCGTCCAGATCGCCGAGCGGCACGCGCCGAACCGGGTCAAGTTCGTCACCGGCGGGTACGACGACCAGACCGAGGCCGAGGACCGGTACCGCCGGCTGCGCGACCGCATCGACGCCGCCGTGTTCCCCGGCCCCTGGCAGTTCGACCTCGCCGCGGACGGGCACTGGTTGACGGTCCCGTCCACGCACCTCCCGCTGACCGGCGCCGCCCTGTACGCCGCCCTGCTGCGCGCCTCGCTGACCATCGACGACGTCGACCTGAGCCGGGTGAGCATCGACTCCCTGGCCGCGGACGACGTCGAGGAGGCGTACGCCGAGATCGGGCTCGACACCACGCACGTGCACGACATCCCGTACGACGGCCCCGAGTCCGTCGCGGGCTTCGTCGCCTTCCACCGGGCCAAGCGGGAGCAGGGCAGCACGCTGGCCCTGACCACGATCCTCTCGGTCGAGCGCGAGCTGCGGTCGCACGGCGTACCGGTGCTCCGGATCGCGCCGACCCGGTCGAGCGTGCGCGACGCCCTGGAGACGGCGGTGCTGCTCGGCCAGGGCATCCGGATGGGCGCGCACCAGATCGCGATGATCGCCGTACAGCTGATTCCTACCGGTACCTCTCGCACCGAGTCCGGCGACTACTGGCAGCAGGAGCTCGCCCTGTCGACCCACCAGAAGCTCCTGTCGGAGGCGCGTCAGGTCGGGGCGACGGTGTCGCGGCGCTCGGACACACTCTTCCTCGTCACCACCACCCACGGTGCCCTGGTCCAGCTGACCGAACAGTTCACCACTGCCCCGTTCCTGAGCGTGCTGACGGCTCAGCTCGGCGTACCGGTGGCTGTCGGAGCCGGCACCGGCCAGACGGCGCGGGCGGCCGAGGCCAACGCGCTGATGGCGGTCGAGGACTCGGTCAGCCGCGCGGGGCGGGTCGCGGTCTACCTCGACGACGCCAACGCGCGCACCGACCTCCCGCCCGGCGCCGGCCGCGCGATCACCGAGTCCGCGCCGCAGGACGGCGCCCCGCCGATCGACCCGCGCGCGATCGAGATCGTCACCTCGATCGCCGCCGCGTCCGGCGTCGGTCCGCAGGTGATCGCCGACGTCGAGATCGTCGCCGAGATCATGCAGGTCACCCAGCGAACCGGGCGCCGGATGCTCAAGGAACTGGTCGACGCCGGGCTCGCCTGGCCGCTGCCGCCGGCCCGGTCGAGCGGCGGCGGCAGGCCGCGCCAGCAGTTCCGGCTGCTCACCGAGAAGCTCGAATAGCCCACCCACTCCGCGGAGGAAACATGCCGAGTACCGTTGCCCGAGGTTTCGAGCAGGCCGAGCAGTTGTACGCCCGCGCCCAGCGGTCGCTGGCCGGCGGTGTGTCGAGCGACGCCCGCCGGGCCGCGGGGACGCCGCTCTTCGTCGACCACGCCAAGGGCTCCGAGCTCTGGGACGTCGACGGCAACCGCTACCTCGACTACGTGCTCGGCCAGGGCCCGAACCTGCTCGGCCACGCCTCACCGCTGGTGGCCGAGGCAGTCACGGCCCAGGTCAGCCGGGGCATCGCGTACGCCGCCCAGCACGAGCTCGAGGCGATCGTCGCCGAGCGGCTGTGCGCGATGGTCCCGTCGGCGGAGCTCGTCCGGTTCAACAGCGTCGGGTCGGAGGCCGTGCACGGCGCGATCCGCCTGGCCCGCGGGCACACCGGGCGGCCGAAGATCGTCAAGTTCGAGGGCAACTACCACGGCTGGCTCGACCCGGTGCTCTACAGCGTGCACCCGGACCTGGCCTCCGCGGGCGACGCCCGGCACCCGGTCGCGGTCGGCGGTACGGCGGGCCAGCCGCGCGACGGCGCGACGGACCTGATCGTGCTGCCGTACAACGACCTCGACGCGGTGGCGGCGGTGTTCGCCGAGTCCGGCGACGAGATCGCCGCCGTGATCCTCGAACCGCTGCTCTGCAACACCGGGTGCATCACGCCGGCGCCGGGCTACCTGGAAGGCCTGCGGGACCTGACCCGGCAGTACGGCGCGCTGCTGGTGTTCGACGAGATCATCTCCGGCTTCCGGGTCGCGCCGGGTGGGGCTCAGGAGCTGCTCGGCGTCGTACCGGACCTGTCGGCATTCGGCAAGGCGATGGCCGGTGGGATGCAGGTCTCGGCGCTCGTCGGGTCGCGCGAGGTGATGGGGTCGATCGCGGACGGGACGGTGGCGCACGCCGGGACCTTCAACTCCCACCCGGTCGCGATGGCGGCGGCTGATGCGGTGCTGCGGTATCTCGACGAGGAGCGGGACGCGGTGTACCCGCCGCTGGTCGCGCGGGGGCAGGAGTTGATGGCCGGGCTTCGGTCGGCGGCCGAGCGGCACGGCGTACCGCTGCTTGTCGACGGGCCTGGGCCGGTCTTCCAGACGTACGTGACCGACGAGGCTACGGTCACGGACTACCGGTCGTTCGCCGCCTGCGACCGGGCGGCGATGGGCAGGTTCCACGCGGCGCTGCTCGCGGAGGGGATCAGCATCGTTCCGCGGGGGTTGTGGTTCCTGTCCACCGAGCACACCGGTCAGCAGATCGAGGAGACCATCGCGATCGCCGATTCCGCCCTGGCGTCGCTCTGATCTCCTACGGCATGAGTTGGCCGCCGTTGACCTCGACGATCTGGCCGGTGACGTAGGAGCTCATCGCGTCGGAGGCCAGGAACAGGATCGTGCCGACACACTCGTGCGGCGTACCGGTGCGGCCCATCGGGATCGTGGTCAGCATCGCCTTCATCTGCTCCTCGCCGGTGTGCCGGTCGTGGAACGGGGTGCTGATCACGCCGGGTGAGATCGCGTTGACCCGGATGTTGTCGGGCGCGAGCTCCTTGGCCAGGCCGCGGGTGAAGGTGCTGACCGCGCCCTTGCTGGTCGCGTACACGACCGAGCCACCGCCCCCGCCGTGCCGGCCGGCGATCGAGGTGACGTTGACGATCGCGCCGTTGCCCTGCTCGCGGAACACCGGGACGATCCGTCGGCTCATCGCGAAGACCGAGGTCAGGTTCACGTCGAGGATCCGGTGGAACTCCTCGTCCGGTACGTCGGCCACCGCGGCCCGCTTGACCAGGTCCCCGGCGTTGTTGACCAGTACGTCGATCCGCCCGTGCTTGGCCAGCACGGCGTCGATCAGCGCGGCGGCCTCGGTCGGGTCCGCAAGATCGGCCTGATGAACCGAGCCGCTACCGCCCGCGGTGTTGACGGCGTTCAACGTGTGCCGCGCGCCGGACTCATTGGCGTGGAAGTGCAGCGCAACCGTCGCCCCCGCCTCCGCAAACCCGACGGCCGCAGCCGCCCCGATCCCACTACTGGCGCCGGTGACAAGCACAACCTGATCCGAGAAGTCGAGAAATCGCATGGTGCCATCCTGCAGGACCGCTCCAGCACGAACCCGCCGACCCGGGCGAGCCCCACCAACCAATCAGGGACCGACGAGGAGTCCCCCAAGGTTTTGGGGCCGCCCGTTCTGGACTGAGGAGGGAGGGAGCGAAGCGACCGACCGACGAGGGAAGAGCGGGCGAAAAAGCCCCAAAACCCGCCGAGCCGGAGGCGAGGCCAAAAAGCACAGCCCCAAAACCCGCGGCGACGAAGTCGACGCCAAAAACACAGCCATGTGCGCCCCCAATCCACAGACAGGCCGACGACAAGCTCACGCCAGAGCCTCCGGAGGTAGCCTCGACGAATGGGTTACGACCTGGCGACGCTAGAGCTCAGGCGGTGGCGAGTGGCCGACGCGTTGCGCCTGACCGCGGCGCACGCTGACCCGGACATGGCCAACCAGGGCGGTATCCGCGACACCGCGAGCGCGGTCGACTGGATCGGCCGGGTCGCCGACCTCGACAACGGGCACGTGTACGCCGTCGCGGACGCCGACGACCACCCGGTCGGCTGCGTAGCGGTCACCAACATCGACCGCCACCAGGTCGGCTGGACCTGGTACTGGACGATCGCCGAGGTCCGCGGCCAAGGCGTCGCCCGCGACGCGCTCCGCGCCCTGGCCGACTGGGCCCATCACGACGCCGGCCTCTACCGCCTCGAGCTCGGCCACCGCACCAACAACCCGGCCTCCTGCGGCGTCGCCGCCGGCGCCGGCTTCCTGTACGAGGGCCTGGAACGCGAACGCCTCGCCTACGACGGCACCCGCTACGACGTAGAACGCCACGCCCGCCTGGCCTCGGACCCGCTCACCCATCCCCACCGCCCGGTCACCATCAGCACCTGACACTCGCCCAGCGCCGGGACAGGCGTTGCGGGAGGCGACCAGGGGCCGGAGACCCTACGGTTGGGGGTATGGGTAAAGGCAACCGGCTGTCGTTCTTCTCGTTGGTGATCGGTGGGGCGGCGGGGTTCGGGTTGCTGTGGATCACCCGGCGGGCCTGGGACGACTGCGGCGTGAAGCTCAACGGGGTCGGCAACGGCGCGACGCTGCTGTTCGTCGGGCTGCCGGTGGCGATGGTGGTGAACATCGTGCTGTTCAGCGTGGTCTGGCGGGTGATGAAGAAGGGCGGCGGCGGCAAGTTCCTGATGCCGCTGACCGGCGCTCTGATCGCGATCGCCATCGCCGACCTGGCCCTGTTCTCCTGGGCCGGCACCCCCGCCGGCATGGCCACGCCGATCTGCCCGGCGAACGTCCCCGCCTGGTGGCCGGAGTGGATCCCGAGCTGAGTCAGTCCGCGGGTGGGGCGTACGAGCGCCAGCGTTCTTCGACGACGTAGCCGAGGGACTCGTTCGCGCCGAGACTGGCGGCGTTGAGCGCCGCGCCGCCGGTGCCGAAGACGCGCACGCCGTCGGCGTACAGCGTGAGGATCGACAGTGCCTTGACCGCCTGTCCGATCCCGCGGCCGCGGTACCCGGCGAGCACCGACGTGAAGCCGGTCTCGGCGCGTTGCTCCTCGCCCACGCCGACCAGCCTGATGTTGGTCGCCCCGACCAACTGGTCCCCGTCGAGGGCCCCGAACACCCGGCCGTCCGTCCACAACTCGTGCATCGTCTCGAGCGACCCGACGACCTGCTGCGTGGCCGGCGTGTACGGGTAGTCCGCCTCGTTCGCCTTCTCCAACGCATGCAGCGCCTCGGCGTACGACGGCCCGAGCTCGCGCACGACCACACCCGTCGCTCGCCGTACGGCCTGGTCCAGCCGCGCCGGATCCGGCGACCGTAGCCGCGCTCCCCACGACTCGCCGACGACGGTCCACCCGTCAGCTTCCAGTACGGCGCAGCGCGGGTCGTCAGCGCGGACCACTTCGAATGTCATCCCGGCGATTGTCCGCGCGTCCGCCCTGTCAGCTCAACTCGATATCCCCAGCCGCCGCGCCAGCCCCTCCGCGTCGTACGGCGCCCGCACCTTCACGTCGTTGTCGAAGTACGCGAACACCTCGCGCTGCCGCCGCGGCGCCGGCGACCCGACCCGCTGCCCGTTGGTCGGCGTGCGCCCGCCGTGCCAGGTCTTGATCCGCCCGGCCCACCGGTCCAGCGCGGCGTCGTCGTACCCGCTGACGTACAGCTCGTCCGCACCGTGCAGTCGCACGTAGACGAAGTCCGACGCGGTGACGTCGTCGAGCATCGGCCACTTCCCTGCCGTGTCGGCGCACACCAGTGCGATGTCGTGCTCCCGCAGCAGGCCGACGAACTCCTCGTGCTCGTACGACGGGTGCCGCACCTCCAGCGCGTGCCGCACCGGCCGCTCAACTCTTGCCTCCAGCAACGACCGGTCGTTCATCCGCTCGTCGTGCTCACGTGCGAGCTTCGCGGCCTCACCAGTTGTCCGAGGCAACAACTCGAAGAACCGCGCCAGCCGGTCGGCGTCGTACCCGAGCGTGCCTGGCAGCTGCCAGAGCACCGGCCCGAACTTCTCCCCGAGCGCGAGCACGCCGGAGGCGAAGAAGTTCGCCAGCGGCGTCCCGACGTCCTCGAGCTTCTTCATCTGCGTGATGAACCGCGGCCCCTTGACCGAGAACACGAACCCCGGCGGCGTCTCGTCGTACCAGCGCTGGTACGACGACGGCCGCTGCAACGAGTAGAACGAACCGTTCAGCTCGATCGAGTTCAGCCGCCGCGACGCGTACTCCAGCTCGGCGCGCTGCGGCAGCCCGTCCGGGTAGAACACCTTGCGCCAGGGCGCGTACCGCCACCCCGAGATGCCGACCCGGTACGGACTGTCCTGCCAGCGTTCCATCGTCGCGAGTGGATCAGCCGAGCTTGCGCAGCAGCGGTACGACGTCCTCGGTGAACTGGGTCAGGAAGCGCTCCTGGTCGTGGCCGGGGCCGTGCACAACGAAGTGGTTGAACCCGGCATCCAAGTACGGCTGGAACTGCTGGACGACCTCTTCGGGGTCGGAGGCAACGATCCAGCGCTTCGCGACCTGCTCGATCGGCAGCTCGTCGGCCAGCCGCTCCATCTCGGTCGCGCTGTCCACACTGTGCTTCTGCTCCGGCGTCAGCGACAGCGGCGCCCAGAACCGGGTGTTCTCCAGCGCGTGCTCCGGGTCGCGGTCGTAGGACAGCTTGACCTCGAGCATCCGGTCGACGTCCTCGAACTTCTTGCCGGCCTTCTCGGCGCCCTCACGGACGGCGGGCATCAGCTTGTCGTTGTACAGCTCCATGCCCTTGCCGGAGGTCGCGATGAACCCGTCCCCCGCGCGGCCGGCGTACTTGGCGACCAGCGGGCCACCCGCGGCCACGTAGATCTTCAGCGGCGTCTCCGGGCGGTCGTAGATCGACGCCTCGACGGTCTTGTAGAACGGTCCGTCGGAGCTGACCGACTCCTCGGTCCACAGCGCGCGGATCAGGTCGACCGACTCACGCAGCCGCGCGAACCGCTCCTTGAACTCGGGCCACTCGCGGCCCGACACGGCGATCTCGTTCAGCGCCTCGCCACTACCGACACCGAGCATGATCCGGCCCGGGTACAGCATGCCCATCGTCGCGAACGCCTGCGCGATGACCGCCGGGTTGTACCGGAACGTGGGCGTCAGCACCGACGTACCGATCAGGACCCGGTTGGTCCGCTCACCGACGGCCGCCATCCAGGCCAGCGCGAACGGCGCGTGCCCACCCTCGTGCCGCCAGGGCAGGAAGTGGTCGGAGACGGTGACGCTGTCCAGCCCGAGCTCCTCCGCGCGTACCGCGTACTCGACCAGGTCCCGCGGCCCGAACTGCTCCGCCGACGCCTTGTAACCGATCCGAATGCCCACCGTCTCGCTCCTCCGTCGTAGTCAGTCCACCGAGTGACAACCCGCGCACCGCACGTTCTATGCCGCCACCGTACTGCGCGGGGCTGCCGGGTTCTCGAGCGGACAGGTCACGGCGTCGTGCTCGTACGACGGTCGGCTGGGCCGGCGCTCGTGGACGACGGTCAGCTGGTTTGGCGCCAGATGTCGTTGACGACCTGCTGGGCGGCCGGCTCCTCACCTGGCTGAGCCACGGCGGCTGTGCCGACCAGGAACCAGCGCCCCTGGGAGTTGAAGACGTGGGTCATCGCCAGCGTGTACGGCTGGGCGCTGACGGCGTACCAGGTGGTGCTGTCGCGGGCAGTGGTCGGAGCCGGGGTCTTGTACGTCGCGCTCCACTCCTTGTCGAACGCCGCCCGGTCGGCCAGGCACGCGGCCCGGTCGGCGCACGGCCGGAGCGCGATCCGCAGGTCGATCCCGGCCGTCGCCGCGGTCGACCCGCTGAGCACGCGACGGTAGATCGTCGTCGACGACTCCACGGACGCCTTCTCGTCGACCACCGGCGGCCGCGGGAAGCCGAACTCGAACGGCAGGTCCAACGCCCGCGCAACCTGAAGGTCGGCACCCAGCGGGTAGACCGCGCCAACCACCCCGGCAAACGGCGCCGACCGCGACCACCGCACGGAGGTGATCTTCTCGATCCCCGGCTTGAGCACCCCCGTCGGCATCGCCGCCGGACTGACCGCAGCAGGCGGAGCCACCTTCGGGTCGGTCTCCGAGTTCGCACTCTTGATCGCAGCACCGACCGAGTAGGTGACGCTGAACACCGCCAGCACCACGACAACAGCCACCAGGTACGGCCACCACTTCCTGGGGCTCGCCTCGCTCTGGTCTCCTGCACCCGCCGGGGGCTTGGCCTGCGCACCAGAGCCCTGCTCACCTGCAGCACCGGGCGGCGGCCCTCCGGCAAGCTGCCCGCCCGCGGCAACCGACTCAGCGCCGTACGGGGCAGGCTGTCGGTCAGGCGTGGGCTGCTCCTCGGCTGCGGGCGGGTGCTGCTCGAACGGGACCGGTGCGGCGCCGTACGGGGCGAGTTGCTGGCGGACCGACGCCAGCGCCTGCTCGTCGTTGCCGAGGAGGCCGTCGAGGGGGTCGATCAGGCGCTCGGCGCCGGACTGACCAGGGACGAGTTGCGTGACGGCGTACGGCCTGGTGGCGGTCAGGTTGGCGGCCCAGAGCGGAGTCTCCTCGCGCTGCGGGTCGAGTGCGGTGGTGCGGCTGGCCTGGCTGAGGCGGTCGCGGACCGCGGGGTCGGCGGCGCCGGCCGGGCTCAGGACGAGGACGACGACCTCCATCCCGGTGAACGACCGCCCGCGCCAGATCTCCGCGAGCGGGTGCTCCAGCAGCCGCTGATCGAGCCGGTACCCGGAGATCTCCAGCGCGGCGCCCGGATCACCTCCCAGACCACCTGACCGGCTGCTCATTTCGCCTCCCCGACCACCCGGCCCGCCGTTCGCTTCGCTTCCCGCATCCCCCGGTTCGCTGTTCATTTCGTTTCCCAGATCGCTCGGTCCGCCAGGACGAGCGCGGACTGCTCGGCCTTGTCCGGTGCCACCGGGTGCGCCTCGTAGTCCACCTGAACGACCAGGTCGTCGCGCAGCACCACCACCGACACCTTCCAGTCCTCGCCGCCGGTCCGCCCGAACCGATCGATCTTGGTCGGATAGGGCCGACCGGGCGCGACCACGCCCTTCCCTCGCTCGAACGCCTTGCGCGCCATCTGGTCGGGGCGGAACGTCGGCTCGCCCTCGCCCGCGAGCTTCCCGGCGTACGGCGTGATCCGTACGTTGACCGCCGCGGAGGTGAAGGTCTGCTGGCTCGACTCCTCGGCGACCGCGCGGCAGCTCACCTCACCGGTCCCGGTCTGCGCGAACACCGGAGAAGATGCCGTAGGCAACAATTCGGAGATGTCGCCGAGCCGCTCGCACAGGTCCTTCGGCAGCTTGCGCGCCCCGACGACGTCCTCCTCGTGCACCGGTTCCCCGGCCGCGAACCCGATCCCCAGCCCCGCGACCAGCGCGACCCCGGAGGCGATCAGCGTGCCCCGCACCACTCCACTCGCCATGCCCCAGACCCTAGCCACGCGGAAGCTCTCCCTCACCGGTCACGTCTCCACCTGCCCGACAACGCGTCTTAGACGCCACCCGCGACGATCCGGTTCCCACCAAGCTTCAGGCCGGCCAAACGAGCACCCAAAGGTTTTGGGGCCGCCCGTTCTGGACTGAGGAGGGAGGGAGCGCAGCGACCGACCGACGAGGGAAGAACGGGCGACAAAGCCCCAAAACCCGCGGCGACGAAGTCGACGCCAACAAGCACAGCCCGTCCACCGCCGGGACAAAGGCCTACCACCACCTAGCCGAGCAGAGTTTTCACGGTCCCGCCTGACTCACTCAACTTGCTGCCCAACCCCGACAACGCCTCACCCACCGACGCAAGGATCCCCGAAAGGTCCTGCAGGTTGCCCGCCAAACTCTCGATCTCCGTCGCAACCCCGCTGACCTGCCCGCTGCCGTCGTTCAGCCGCTTGGCCGCCGCACCACCGATGTCCATGCCGGGAATGTGGTTCCCGCGCGCCCTCGCCGTACCGGCGTCCCGCGCCCGCCCACCCCCGATTACCACCCAGGCGCCGACTCGTTGTATCGTTTTCGTCGTTGCCTGCGCTCGTAGCTCAACGGATAGAGCATCTGACTACGGATCAGAAGGTTGGGGGTTCGAATCCCTCCGAGCGCGCCAGCAAAGCCCCAGGTCATCAGGTGGACGACCTGGGGCTTTGTCGTTCCCGGCCCCCGGCGTCCGTAAGGTGACCGGAATGCCGACGTGGAGCACACCTGAGCGAACCGAGCCGCCGGTCGACCCGGTCGACGAGCGGGCCGCGCTCGAGGATCGCCTCGAGTACCACCGCACGACGCTGCTGATGAAGTGCGGCGGGCTGACCCCTGAGCAGCTGGCGCTGCGCGCGGTGCCGCCGTCGAGGCTCTCGCTGCTCGGCCTGGTTCGGCACATGTCGGGGGTCGAGGCCTGGTTCCACGCGTACGACGGCCGGCCGGACCACCTGTTCTTCTGGGACTACAGTCCGGACTCGACCGGAGGCAGCGACGAGGTCGACGCCACGCGCGCCGACGACGATCTGGCGAGCTACCAGGCGAGTGTCGCCCGGTCGCGCGCGGCCGTCGCCGGGCGTGGGCTCGACGAGGCCAGCCCGGGCGAGGACTACACGCTGCGGTGGATCTACCTGCACATGATCGAGGAGTACGCCCGCCACAACGGCCACGCGGACCTGCTGCGCGAACGCATCGACGGCACCACCGGCGAGTAGCGGGCCCAGGGCAACTGCTTCCGGTGGAACCTTGTGTCGTACGCCGGAGCCAGTGGCATCCTCGGATGTGCTGAAGTCGGGGGCGGTCGCCTCGAACTCGACTACGGATCACGGTCGGTGAGCTGTGGCCGCGCACGTCCTGGATGTTCTCCAGCGGCACCCCTGGCTGTAGAGCAGCGAGGCGCACGAGAGCCCGACCGATCGGGGAATACTGCGGAACCTTTCTGTGCGATGAGACGTGAACGAGCCGGCGCGCCGAGGTCAGGAGTCGATCGGTCTGACGGAGACGATCTGTCGCACGAGTGTGTGCAGAGGGTGCCCGACGGGTCGGACATCTTCGACTTCACTCTCGACGAGGACGAGATGACCCGGATCGACGCACTCGACACGGAGCTGCGCACGGGACCGGACCCCGACGAGCCGCGCGGCGACTTCTACGACCGCCCGATCCCGGAAGCCTGAGGCAGGGCCGGCGCTGTGATGTCGTCATGTCGTGAAAACGAGTACGGGTTGGACGATCACCAACAGCGAGGGCAGCCGTTCAGAACGACTCTTCGCCTCGAGTGAAGGAGGTGGCCCCGCAGGGCACTTCCTCCGCGAAACCTCGACTCCGCCGCGTTGATCGGACGCGCAGAACTCGCTTCAGCGTGTCCGCAGACTGTCCACCACGAGCTGCAACAGCCGCTCTGTCTGCTCACGTTGCTGATCGGGATCGGCGGCGATCACCGCGCCGGCCATCGCCGCGACGACGTCCTCCGCCGGCACGTCGGCCCGTAGCGCGCCGCACGCCGCACCGATCTTGAGGAAATGAGCGATCGCGGCCGCGAGCCGCGCGCGGGTGTCCGACTGCGTAACAGCGCCTGAGGCAACCATCGCGCGCAGGCTGACGCCCATGGCCCGCTTGGAGTCGACGAAGTCCAAGTAGCGGTACATCCAGCCGAGTAAAGCCTCGTCAGCGGGCGCGCTCGTCGCCAACGCCGGCGCGGCCTCGCACAACCGCGTGAGCTCCTGGCGGTAGACAGCCTCCAGCAGCGCCTCCCGGGTGGGGAAGTGCCGGTACAGCGTGGCGATGCCGACCCCGGCCCGCGCCGCGACCTTGTCGAGGGAGAGCCGTACCGACTCGCCGTTCCGCGCGGCCAGGGCCAGCTCGGCCAGTTCCTCGCCGGCCGCAGCCGTCAACTGCTCATGCTTGCGCGCGGCGTCGATCCGCATAAGTGGAGAAATCTCCGTTCAGTGCTATCTTCGAGGAAACGGAGAAATCTCCGATCGATACCACTCTACCGGGAGAGCACTGCTGATGAGAACTGATCGGCCGGGCGGCACCGTCAAGCTCGGGCAGCACGAGATCGGCCGCATCGGGTACGGCGCGATGCAACTCAGGACGGTCGATGCTACGGCGGCTGTCGCCCTACTGCGCCGGGCTGTCGAGCTCGGCATCAACCATTTGGACACCGCGTCGTTCTACGGCAACGCCACTGTCAACGGCCACGTCCGGGCCGCGCTGCATCCCTACGCCGACGATCTGGTGATCGTGAGCAAGGTCGGCGCACGACACATCGACGCACCCGTCGAACTCGCCCTTGCCCAACGACCGGAGCAGCTCCGCGAACAGGTCCACCTCGATCTCCGGTCGCTTGGGCTGGACCAGGTGCCGGTGGTCAACTTGCGGCGAGCGGACCACGGGCCGGGCCTGACCGCCGAGGGTGACCAGGTCGTCCCGATCGACGACCAGCTCGCCGAGCTGATCGCCCTCCGCACCGAAGGACTGATCGGAGCGATCGGCCTCAGCACCGTCAGCACCGAGCAGATCCAGCGCGCCTTGCCGGCCGGCATCGTCTGCGTACAGAACGCCTACAGCCTGATCGACCGCTCATCGGAAGAGCAGCTGAGACTGTGTGCGGACCACGGCATCGCCTGGATCCCGTACTTTCCGCTCGGCTCGGCCTTCAACCGTATTCCGTCACCCGTAGACCATCCCGTCGTCCAGCAAATGGCGGCCCGGCGACGTCTTTCGCCCGCAGCGATCTGTCTGGCCTGGATCCTCGCGCACGACAAGCACACCGCTCTGATCCCCGGCACCCGTAGCGTCGACCACCTCGAGGAAAACCTGCGTACCGCCGACGTACACCTCGACGCGGACGCGCTCGCACAACTGGATGCGATCGCGTCCTAGGAACATTGACGACGCCGGGACCTGCGGCGCGGCTAGATGTCGTCTTCTTCGGCGAGACCTCGACAAGCGCGGAAGGAATTCGGCTGCGATGGTGTGCTTCGCGGGTCGCTTGGGTTCTTGGCGACGATGACGGGCTTCGTTTCAACAATCGGCAGGTAGAAGTCGAAAGCGCCGTCGCTGTCGACCAGTCGCGGACGGACTGGCATTTCCTTCGACCAAACCCGGACTGAGAACACTCCGGAGTGCTGCTCGGACCGTCGACGCTGAGCCAAGGATCAGAAGGCTGGGGGTTCCAATCCCTCCGAGCGCGCCGGCAGACCCCAGGTCATCAGGTGGACGACCTGGGGTTTGTCGTTGGTGGCGGGGGTCAGCGGCCGTCGCGGCCCTCGGCGGCCTTCTTGACCTCCGGGGAGTCCCAGCGGCCGTTGGCGCGGATGTTGTCCGCTGCCGCCTGGTGGCCCAACTCCTCGAGCTTCGGGGGGAGGTTGAGGTGCGCTTTCAGAAGTTCGCCCGCCTTCTTCGCGGCCGCGTCGTCCTTGCGGGCCTGACGCTCTTCCTTGGTCATGCTTATCTCCTGAGTGAATCGAGGCGAGGCCGTGCGTGACCTCTTGCTTGTCGGAGCAGCTTCTCCCGTCGAGGGGTTCACCGGCCGCGTGTCCGCAGCCGGTCGTCCAGCGACGGTTGGTACGACGCGAACCCCCGGCAACTGGTTCCGGCGAAACTCTGTTGTCGCCGCTCCGCGGTGGTGGGATCGTCGGGCGGGTGACCACGGCCGAGTTGTTGCGGGAGGCGCTGCGACAGCAGCGGTATCCGCTGTCGTCCGGGTACGACCCCGCGTGGGTGGTGCGAGCCGATGGGGCCGCATCCGTTGTGGTCGGTCGAAGCGTTGATGCAGGAGATGACGCTCGAGCCGGGATGCGGGTGCTGGACCTCGACTGCGGGCGGGAGTCGTTCGACGCGATCGTGAGCTTCGGGGCCTTCCACTACTTCGGGACGGACGCTTCGTTCATTGCTGCCTGCGCCGAGTTCGTCAAGCCGGGTGAAACGATCGGCGTGGTGATGTCCGGCCTTGGGCGCGACCCGGGCCGGAGCTTCCGCCATACCTGAAAGAGCGTTGGGGCCTGACCTGTGCGGCTGGCTCGACTCGTCGGCGACGAAAGGTTGATGTGGAGTACTTCGTTTACGGACGCGATCGGGCCGGTGCCTTTCCGCTCAAGGTCGAGCTGAGCGAGCAGCACTGGGCCTTCATGGACCGGTACGCCGAGGAGCTGATCGCGCGCGGGCCGACGCTCACCCACGACGACGAGGACGCCGAGACCACCGGCAGCCTGCACATTCTCGACGTACCGGATGCCGAGGCCGTCGAGCGGTTCGCGTACGACGAGCCGTACTACCTCGCCGGTGTCTTCACGGAGGTCCTGGTCCACGGCTTCCGCAAACGCGTCGGTACGACGATGTGGGACTTCGCCAACGTCGTACCGAGCTACACCCGGTACCTCCTGCTCGCCCTCGACGGTGTCGACCGGGAGCCACCGGAGTCGTCCCACCTGATCCTGTACGGCGACCTGCTCGACGGCACGACCCTCGTCGGCCAGGCAGCACTGGTCGAAGCCCCGACCGCCGAAGCCGCGGCCGCGCTCAGACCCGGGGCCGAGGTCCACGTCTGGCGCTTCGGCGGCCGGCCCACCGAGGACTAGGTCCGCCGCCCCCAACCACCACAAGCACCAGACCACCCACCCCCGAAGCCCCGCGCCGAAACCACCCGGCGCGGGGCTTCAGCACGTTCCGCAACCACCCTCACCAAGAAACCCCCGACGGAAAGCGGTTGTCGGCAGAACTTTGTGATCGTCCTCACTAACTGGCGGTTCTCAACACCCCACCTGGTCGCGTACGGTTAGTACCACTTGCACACTGGTATACGCCCACTGCGTTGACTGGTATGCGACAGATCACACCGCCGAACAGGGGAACGAGCCGCCGATGACGACCACCGCCAGCCCTGCCCAGACCGAGGAAGCGCTCAGCGTCGAGAGCTCCGCCGCACCGCACACCATCGACCTGACCGACGCCCCGACTGAGCACCAGGGCCTGCGCGCCTGGGTTGCCGAGGTCGCCGCACTGACCCAGCCGGACCGGATCCACTGGGTGGACGGCAGCGAGGCCGAGTACGCGAAGCTCACCGACGAGCTGATCGCGGCCGGCACGCTGGTCCGCCTCAACGACGAGAAGAAGCCGAACTCCTTCTGGGCCCGCACCGACCCGTCGGACGTTGCCCGCGTCGAGCAGCGCACGTTCATCTGCTCGGTCGACGAGGCCGACGCCGGTCCGACCAACAACTGGATGGACCCGGCCGAGATGAAGGCCCTGATGACGGGCCTGTACCGCGGCAGCATGAAGGGCCGGACGTTGTACGTCGTCCCGTTCTGCATGGGCCCGCTGAGCGCCGAGAAGCCGATGTTCGGCGTCGAGATCACCGACTCGGCGTACGTCGTCGCCTCGATGCGGATCATGGCCCGTACCGGCGCCGACGTACTGGCGAGGATGGGCACCGACGCGCCGTACGTGCCGTGCCTGCACTCGGTCGGCGCGCCGCTGGAAGCCGGCCAGGAGGACGTCACCTGGCCGTGCAACGACGAGAAGTACATCGTCCAGTTCCCCGAGGAGCGGACGATCTGGTCCTACGGCTCCGGGTACGGCGGCAACTCGCTGCTCGGCAAGAAGTGCTACTCGCTACGGATCGCGAGCGCGATGGCCCGTGACGAGGGCTGGCTGGCCGAGCACATGCTGATCCTGAAGCTGATCTCGCCGGAGAAGAAGGTGCACTACGTCGCGGCCGCGTTCCCGAGCGCCTGCGGCAAGACCAACCTGGCGATGCTCGACCCGACGCTGGACGGCTGGGAGGTCGAGACGCTCGGCGACGACATCGCCTGGATGCGGTTCGGCGAGGACGGCCGTCTGTACGCCGTGAACCCGGAGTTCGGCCTGTTCGGCGTCGCGCCGGGCACCGGCTGGAAGACCAACCCGAACGCGATGCGCACGATCGAGAAGGGCAACTCGGTCTTCACCAACGTCGCGCTGACCGACGACGGCGACGTCTGGTGGGAGGGCTACTCCGAGACCCCGCCGAACCACCTGACCGATTGGAAGGGCCGCGACTGGACGCCGGGCAACGGCGAGCTGTCCAGCCACCCGAACAGCCGGTTCTGCACGCCGATCCTGCAGTGCCCGATCATCGCCGACGAGTACGACGACCCGAACGGCGTGCCGATCTCGGCGATCATCTTCGGCGGCCGCCGCGCGACCACGGTCCCGCTGGTGACCGAGGCCCGCGACTGGGAGCACGGCGTGTTCATGGGCGCGACGCTGTCGTCGGAGACCACCGCGGCCGCGGTCGGCGAGGTCGGCGTGGTCCGCCGCGACCCGATGGCGATGCTGCCGTTCCTCGGCTACAACGCCGGCGACTACCTGGACCACTGGCTGACCGTCGGCAAGGAGCACGCGGCCGACAAGCTGCCGAAGGTGTTCTACGTGAACTGGTTCCGCAAGGACGAGGCGGGCAAGTTCGTCTGGCCGGGCTTCTCGGAGAACAGCCGGGTGCTGAAGTGGATCGTCGACCGGCTCGAGGGCCAGGCCGCGGCCGTCGAGACCCCGATCGGCGCCGTACCGGCCGTCGGCGCGCTCGACGTGAGCGGGCTGGACCTGACGCCGGAGGCGTTGCAGGTCGCGCTGAACGTCGACGCCGAGGAGTGGAAGGCCGAGCTGCCGCTGATCGAGGAGTGGTTCGCCAAGCTCGGCGACACCGTCCCGGCTGCGCTCAGGCTGGAGCTGGACGGGCTGCGGAGCCGTCTCGGCGCCTGACCCCGAACGCCGGCGGCTGACCGGAAGCCAGTACGCCGGACCGCGCGAAGCGCCTCGCCCTACCCAGGGCGAGGCGCTTCGCCGTTCCCGGAGCTCCTGGCCGGCGGGTGCATCGCCGACCGGGCCCGGGCGCGTGAGGCGTCCCGCCGATGTCAGGCGCGGGGTGGTGGCGCGAGGCGGTCGAGCGGGATCCGCGCGGTGAGCTCCTGGCCGTTCGGGCCGTCGTACTGGACGAGGCCGACCCAGCCGTCTCCGCAGTGCAGCCGGCTGATCAGCCAGGCCGGTCGCCAGGTGCTGTCGACCCAGCAGGCGACGTGCGCCGGGAGGGACAGCTGGAGGAACAAACGGAGGTCGTACACCTGCGGTCGGACTGCGAAATCCGTCACCGCCACCACACCCTTTCGTGAGGTCAAAAAGGCTTCACCTACGCCCGCTCCTCACCGCGGCCTCACCCGCCGGGCACCTCCCCAGTTACCCACCCCGAAACTCGGTCACACCTGCGGCCACGCCGTCGGGGCACATATGTTGGCCAGATGAAACTTGGTGTGATGTTGCCCGTCGGTGGCGAGGACGGGCCGGACGGACAGATGCCTCGGTGGGCCGATACGCGCCGGCTCGCGCTCACGGCCGAGGAGGCCGGGCTGGACTCGGTCTGGCTCGCGGACCACTTCTTCTACCGCGACCCGGCCGGTACGACGCACGGGATCCACGAGGCGTGGACGCTGCTGAGCGCGGTGGCGGCGGTGACCGAGCGGGTCGAGCTCGGCACGATGGTGCTGTGCTCGTCGTTCCGGGACCCGGGGCTGGTCGCGAAGATGGCCGCGACGCTCGACGAGGTCTCCGGTGGACGGGTGATTCTCGGCGTGGGCGCGGGCTGGCACGACCCGGAGTACGTGGCGTTCGGGCTGCCGACGGACCACCGGGCCAGTCGCTTCGCGGAGTGGGTGGAGATCGTCGCGCGCCTGGTCCGCGGCGAGACGGTCACGCGGAAGGGCACGTACTACGAGGTCAACGAGGCTGTGCTCGCGCCGCCGCCGGAGCGACGGATCCCGATCCTGGTCGCGTCCCGGCAGCCGCGGATGCTGGACCTGACCGCGCAGTGGGCCGACCAGTGGAACACGGCGTGGTTCGGGGCGGTCGACGACAAGGTCCGCGAGCGGCTGGCGGACCTCGACGAGGCCCTGACCAGGAACAACCGCCCGGCCGGCGAGGTGAGCAGAACCGTCGGTCTGACCGTCCGGGACGTCGAGCAGAAGCCGGCCGACGACTCCGGCGCCTTCACCGGCACCGTCGAGGAGCTCGCCGAAGTCTTCACGGCGTACGCCGAACTGGGCGTCGAGCACCTGATCGTCGACACCGAGCCGATGACGCCCCGCTCGATCGAGCGGCTGGCCGCGGCGAAGGTCATCGCGTTCGGCTGAAACCGGCCGGAACGGCAAGAGCCGCCAGCGGCGTGCTGGCGGCTCTTGCGTACTGCGGAGGCGGCGAGATTTGAACTCGCGAGAGGGGATTACCCTCAACCCGCTTAGCAGGCGGGCGCCATCGACCGGACTAGGCGACGCCTCCTCCGACGGCCCCGTGAGGGACACGACGACGACCAAGACTATCCGGCCGGAGGCCGTCGGAGCAAAGCGGGCTCCCGGCCGCCGGGGGTGGCCGGGACCGGACGCCTTGGGAGTGTCGACCAGGCCCCCTGTAATCTGGCCGAATCGACGGGGGTCGCAGGTCGAAGTCAACCGAGGAGGCCGTGACGGCGTCTGTACTACTGGGGAGCTGATCCCACCAGGCCATCAGCCTGCCCTCTGGACCCGCCAGCCGCGGGTCCGTCTCGCCGCCACCCGTCGTCGATCCAGGGAACGGAGCCATGTCGCGGAGCAATCGCGCAGCCGGCCGGAGGTCTGCACCCAAGGCCAACCGGTCGCGCCACAAGGCGCACCGCACCCGGACGGTCTCGAAGGCGATCGGGCTGACCCTGGTCAGCGCCCTGATCCCGGGTTCGGGGTTCGTGATGGGCGGCCGGACCAAGCTCGGCGCGTTCGTGATGACGCTGAGCATCGGCCTGCTCGGACTGCTGGCGTTCATCGGTCTGACCAAGCGTGACACCGTGCTCACGCTCGCGGTCGACCCGAGCCAGCTGCTGATCGCGACCGCCGCGGTGATCGTGCTCGGTCTGATCTGGATCTGGATCGTGGTCGCCTCGCACAAGCTGCTGCGCCCGGTCAGCCTGACCGCGGTCGGCCGGCTGGCCGGCTCGGCGTTCGTCGGCCTGCTCTGCTTCGGCATCGCCGTACCGACGACCGTCGCCGCGCAGTCGGTGATGGCCCAGCGCGACCTGGTCGGCAGCGTGTTCGCCTCCGAGGGCAACTCCAAGAGCGCGACCCGGCCCCAGGTCGAGGACAAGAAGGACCCCTGGGCGGACACTCCGCGGCTGAACCTGCTGCTGCTCGGCGCGGACGACGGCGCCGGTCGCGAGGGCACCCGGACCGACACGGTGATGGTCGCGAGCATCGACACCAAGACCGGCGACACCAAGCTGATCTCGCTCAGCCGGAACTGGATGCGGATGCCGTTCCCGGAGGACTCCCCGCTGCACAAGTTCTACCCGGACGGCTTCTACGACCCCGACGGCCCGGCCGAGCAGCCCGAGTTCTACCTCGACGCGATGTACCGCAACCTGCCGGCCGCCCACCCCGGCGCGCTCGGCGCGTCCGACAACGAGGGCGCCGACGTGCTGAAGGTGTCGGCCGGCGCCGCGCTCGGCCTGGACATCGACTACTACATGCAGGTCAACCTCAAGGGCTTCCAGTCGATCGTCGACGCGCTCGGCGGGATCACCGTGAACATCAACTACAAGGTCCCGATCGGCGGCGACACCAAGGGCCCGAGCCCGAACGACGACATCCTGCCGAAGGACTACCTGGAGCCCGGCGCGAACCAGAAGCTGAACGGGCACGACGCGCTCTGGTTCGCCCGCGGCCGGTACGGCCTGGACGACCCGTCCCGGCAGGAGCGGCAGCGCTGCACGATCCACGCGATCGTCAGCAGCGCCAACCCGAGGACCCTGGTGACCAAGTACCAGCAGATCGCCTCGGCCAGCAAGACGCTGCTGCGGACCGACATCCCGCAGGAGATCCTGCCGGCCTTCATCGAGCTCGGGCTCAAGGTGAAGGGCGCCAAGGTCACCAACGTCGACCTGGACAAGAACAAGAACTTCCCGAGCGGCCAGCGCCCGGACTACGAGGCGATGGCGCAGATCGTCCAGAACGCGATCGCGAACAAGAAGCCGGCCGCCACGACCACCGTGACGCCGACCAAGAAGCCGTCGGCCGGTAAGGTCACGCCCCCGAAGCCGCCCGCCGGTGGCACCGAGGACCTCAGCGACGCCTGCGCGTACCACCCGTCCAAGCCCTGACCGACGTCGTGACCCGGTCCGCCGGGTCCGGCGTACCGGGTGAGATCCTGGTGCGATGCGTACGACGTACCGGATGCGGGCAGGACGGTTCCTCGGAGTCCTGGCCGCCGGGTTGATCCTGCTCGGCGTGGCCGCGATCGCGTGGGCGGTCGGGCTGCCGGGTGCGGTGGTGGCTGTTTTCCTCGTGCTCGGCGGACTGGTGGCGCTGGCCGGCCTGGGGATCCTGCTCCGCCCGCCGGTGCTGCTGAAGCTCGGCAAGGACCGGATCGAGGTCCGCGGCGTGAAGACCGAGTGGACCGACGTCACCGAGGTCGGCCGGGTCGAGACGACCCACGGCGAGGCCCTCGCCCTGCGGACCAAGCACAAGGACAGTTCGGTCCTGATCCCGGTACGCTGGCTGCCGCCGGGCCGCGACGAGCAGCTTGCGATCGATCTGCGGGAGCGGCTGAACGCGGCGCACGGTTACACGATCTGGGACGGCACTGCCGGTGAGGACGCTGATCGCGCAGAATGATCCGTGGTGAATTTTGTCCGGATCTGATCGAGGAGTCGCCAAGTGTTGTCGTTCGAGCTGTCTGCCGAGGAACTGAGCGTCTACCAGGGCACCAACCCGCGTCCGGACGACTTCGACGCGTTCTGGGACAAGGCGCTGGCCGAGCTGGCCGCGATCGACGCCGACGCGTCCTTCGTCGACGCGACCGACTTCCCGCTGACCACGGCGACCGCCCAGCACCTGTACTTCAACGGCACCGGCGGCTACCGGGTGCACGCCAAGGTGATCCGCCCGCAGGAGCCGACCGGGCCCGCCGTCCTGATGTTCCACGGGTACGGCGGCGAGCAGCCGCGCTGGGTCGACCTGCTGCCGTACGCCGCCCGCGGGTTCACCATCGCGGCCCTGGACGTGCGTGAGCAGGTCGGCTTCCGTACGACGTCCCAGGAGCCGAACAGCTTCAGCCTGCACAACCACCTGGTCCACGGGCTCGACAGCGGACCGGACAGCCTGCTCTACAAGCACGTCTTCCTCGACACCCGCCGGCTGGCCGACATCGTCCGCGCGCTGCCCGAGGTCGACGCGTCCCGGGTCGCCGCGACCGGCTGGAGCCAGGGCGGCGGCCTGACGCTGGTCTGCGCAGCGCTCACCCCCGAGATCAAGTACGCCGCCAGCGTGTTCCCGTTCCTCTCCGACTACCAGCGCGCCTGGGAGCTCAACCTCGAGCGCGGCCCGTACGACGAGATCACCACCTGGTTCAAGAAGCGCGACCCGCGGCACCTGCGCGAGCAGGAGGTCTTCACGACGCTGGGCTACATCGACGTCCAGCACCTGGCACCGCGGATCCAGGCCGAGGTCACGCTGTTCACCGGCCTCGAGGACCAGGTCTGCCCGCCCTCGACGCAGTACGCGATCTACAACCGGCTCGCCGGGCCGAAGGAGATCCGGACCTACCCGGACCTCGGCCACGACGACCTGCCCGGCGCGCACGACGACATCTTCCAGTTGATCGGCGCCAAGCTCTGAAGCGGTTCGCGAGGTCCCGGGCATGACCGGCCTGACCGTCCTCGGCACCGCGGCGCCCTACCCCCTGCCGGACCGGCCCTGCTCGGGCTACCTCCTGCAGGGCGGGGGCGCGCAGGTGTGGATGGACACGGGCCCTGGCTCTCTGGCCGAGCTGCTCCGGCACACGACGCTGGACCAGCTCGACGCAGTGTGGGTGTCCCACCTCCACCTGGACCACGTCGGCGACCTGCTGAACGCCGACTACGCCTTGGCGTACGGGCTGCCGCCGCTGGCTCGGCCGCTGCCGGTCTACGCACCGGCTGCACTGGGGAAGCGGCTGGCCGGGTTCTTCGAGCAGGAGGACGCCGGGTTCGTCAGCGACGTACTGGAGCTTCGGGAGCTTCGGGACGGGCTGGAGGTGCAGCTGGGTGGGCTGCAGTTGCTCAGTCGATCGGTAGAGCACGGCTGCGATGCCTACGGGCTGCGGGCTACTGCTGACGGCAGGTCGCTGGCGTACTCCGGCGACTGCGCGCCCTGCCCGGCTCTGGACTCGTTGGCCACCGGTGTGGACCTGCTGCTGTGCGAGGCGGACTCCGGTGAGGAGACCGCTGTGCACCACACGCCTGAGCAGGCCGGAGCGCTTGCACGGCGTACCGGCGTACGGCGGCTGGTCGTGACGCACGTCGGGCCGTCGTTGCGCCCATCGGAGGCGACCGAGAGGGCCGCCGAGGTTTTCGGCGGCCCCACGGTGTGTGCGGAGGTCGGCCAGACCATCAGCCCCTGGTAGACCCGCGGTACCCGCCACCACCTGACTGATTGGTGAGTACTGCGCGTCCGCCTTGAGCTAGTTGGCCTCCTTGCCGGCCCAGTAGTGCCAGGTAGGGGAAGCGACTGGGGATCGGGTCAGACCGTCCGGCCAGGTGGCCGGCAGGTCATGACTCCGGGCCGCGTAGAGGATCACCTCCGAGGCGAAACGGTCACCGCGTACGGCGACCCGGGCGGCCGTCTCCGCCCGCATGTCGGCGAGGTAGTGGATGGCCGGCAGGAACTCCGCGCTGAGCCGCGGACTGAGCCGGCCCACCGCTTCGTCGTCCAGCCGGACCTCGACCACCACCTGGTGGCGGTCGTTGATGCCGTCGTCCTCCTCGACGGCATGCATCGTGCCGTACGCCCAGCACTCGCCTTCCGGCCGGAAGAACGGCGCCAGCACGTCCGGGTGCACCTCGCTGCCCGGAACCACGATCCCGCTGCCCGGCGGCAGCACGTGGTAGCTCCCGGGCGGTGGCAGGTTGACCGGGACCAGCATGTGTGGCTGGCCCACTGCGACCGCCACACTGGCGTGGAACTCGGTGCCCTGGTCGCCCTTGCCTTCCCAGTCCGCCGGTTCCCACTCACTGACCCACAGGTGGCAAGGGACCTGCGGTTGCAGGCCCTGTGCCACCAGTTCTGACAGCACCGGGTGGTACCGGTGCGCGTCGTCCCTCGGCAGGTAGCCGACCACCTTGCCCTGCACCCGAACAGCGATCGAGCGCGGGTCGAAGCGGTTGTGCGGTTCCGGGACGAGATCCGCCGCGGTGTCCAGGTCTGCTCCTCGCGCTGGGATGGGATCGGGAAACAGGCCACGAATCGCCTGCTCGTGCGGGGCTTCCCGCACGACTTCCTGACCGCACCACAGGGCGTCTCCCCACAGACTGAACGGAATCAGTTCCATGCGTTGCCCTCCAGTCCCCGTTGACCGGTTTACTCGGCTCATCCCGTCCAGACCCCTGGCCGTTACACCGAGTGAGCGTATGAGAACTAGACTGCCCAGCCGAACCCTTTTTCACGCATGGAAAAGGGACCTGAAACCCAATGGTGTCCGCTCGTCCGTAGTGTGGACGCAAGCCGTCTTGTGCTGCGGGAAAAACGGAGAATCACGTGCAGATGCACGGGAAGGAACGTCATGCAGGGCAGTGAAACAGTCGCTCGATCGATCGTCGGCGCAGGTGCTGTGGAGCAGGCCGTCGGCCGGCTCGACGGCATCGCGCTGCGCACTCCCCTGCAACGCAACTCGCGACTCTCCGCACGCACCGGCGCCGACGTCTGGCTGAAGCGCGAGGACCTGCAGATCGGCCGCTCGTACAAGCTGCGCGGCGCCTACAACCTGATCGCCCAGTTGTCCGACGCGGAGAAGAAGGCCGGCGTCGTCTGCGCCTCCGCGGGAAACCACGGCCAGGGACTCGCGTACTCGTGCCACGCGCTCGGCGTTCACGGCCGCGTCTACGTGCCGCGCACGACGCCGCGCCAGAAGCGCGACCGCATCGCCGCGCTCGGTGGGTCGCAGGTCGAGGTGATCATCACCGGCGACTCGTACGACGACGCGGCCGCAGCCGCGCTGGCCTCGGCGTCGGCCACGGGAGCGACCTTGGTGCCGGCCTTCGACGACCCACGAACCGTTGCTGGGCAAGGGACCGTGGCGGTCGAGCTGGTCGAGCAGCTTGGGCATGCGCCCGACGTACTGGTGGTGCCTGTTGGTGGCGGTGGGCTGATCGCCGGCGTCATCGCGTACCTGGCCGAGCGGCACCCCGGCGTACGGATCGTCGGGGTCGAGCCTGCCGGTGCGGCGAGCATGGCTGCTGCTCTGGCCGCGGGTGAGCCGGTGACGTTGCCGCAGCTCGACAGCTTCGTCGACGGCGCCGCCGTACGGCGGGTTGGTGCGGTGACGTTGCCTCTGGTGGCTGCTGCCGAGGTCGAGATGACGTCGGTGCCTGAGGGCTTGGTCTGCTCGGAGATGCTGGAGCTCTACCAGACCGATGGCCTGATCGCTGAGCCTGCTGGGGCTTTGTCCGCTGCTGCTCTGGGCCGCGTTGTGGACGTCAAGCCTGGTGAGACCGTCGTCTGCTTGCTGTCGGGTGGGAACAACGACGTCAGCCGGTACGGCGAGATCCTCGAACGGTCGCTGGTGCACGAAGGGCTCAAGCACTACTTCCTGGTGACGTTCCCGCAGGAGCCGGGGGCGCTGCGGTCGTTCCTCGACCAGGTGCTCGGGCTGGACGACGACATCACGCTGTTCGAGTACGTGAAGCGGAACAACCGGGAGACCGGGGTGGCGCTGGTCGGGATCGAGATCGGACGGCCCGGTGACCTGGCTGGGTTGCTGGAGCGGATGGAGGCGGCGCCGTTGACGATCGAGCGGATCGATCCGGGGTCCTCGGAGTTCCGGTTCCTGATCTGAGGCTTCGGGCTTCGGTTGATGAGAATTCTGTAATGTTCGGCTCATGCGGTTCTTCGGGAGGGATCGCAAGCTGTGAGCATGCGATCTCCACGTCTGGTCTACCTGGCTGTTGCCGTGGTGCTGGCAGTGGCCGGGTTCGCGCTGACCCAGTACCTGGCGGGACGCTCGACGCCGGGGCTCGGCGACACGGTCGTCGTACCGGCTGGGTCTTCTGTTACGCCACCGCCGTCCGGGACGCCGCCGACCGCTGGGCCTTCGACCGCGCCACCGTCGAAGCCCGGGGCGGACCCGGTCACGCCCGGCACTCCCCGGACCGCCGGCGATGACGACGACCAGGACGACGACGGCATCGACGACGATCTGGACGACGACATGGACGGCGATGACTGAGCCCCGGTGGTCTTCCTGAGGCGGCGTGCCGAAGGGTCTGAGGCAGACGCAGAGCCTCGACGCGGCGGGGGCACGGCGCGTGGTGGGGTCAGCGCGCGGGTGCGGATCATCGGCTGGATGCTGGCGGTGCTCGCGCTGGCCGTCGCCGCGGTGGTCTTCCTGACCTGGCAGCTGCTCGCCGCGCGCTCCGACGCGTCCGCCGACGCCGAGCTCACCCACGAGGCGACCAAGTTCCGGGCGTACGTCGGCTCAGACACCGCCCGCCCGCTCGACACCCCGGAAGAGCTCCTCGACCTCTGGCTGCGGACCAACATCCCGGACACCTCCGAGGCGTTCTTCACGATCGTCGACGGCCGCGCCTACCACCGCAGCCTCGGCACACCACCCGCGCGGCTCGACACCGACCTCGCGTTCGTCCAGCGGATCTCCTCCAGCACCACCCCGCAGTACGGGTGGGTGGACAGCACCGCCGGCAAGGTCCGGTACGGCGTGATCCCGGTGCAGGTCGGGTCGCAGCCGGTGCGTTCCCAGCTGGTGATGCTGGAGTTCCGCGACCTGCTCGCGCAGCCGCTGGAGGACGCGACGAGGGCGCTCGCGCTGATCGGGGTCGTCACGCTGGCGATGGCCGCCGGTGCGTGCTGGGTCGTCACCGGCCGCGTGCTCGCGCCGATCCGCGCCGTACGGGCGACCGCCGAACAGATCGGCGAGTCCGACCTGCGCCGCCGAATAGATGTCGTAGGCAACGATGACGTGGCGCAGCTGGCCCGGACGTTCAACACGATGCTGGACCGGCTGGAGGTCGCGTTCGTCGCCCAGCGCGAGTTCGTCGACAACGCCGGGCACGAGCTCCGCACCCCGATCACGGTGATCCGCGGCCACCTCGAACTGATGAGCGACGACCCGGTCGACCGCGCCGAGACGCGCGCCCTGGTGCTCGACGAGCTGGCCCGGATGAACCGGATGGTCGACGACCTGCTCGTCCTGGCCAAGAGCGGCCGCCCGGACTTCCTCGAGCTCGAGGAGGTCAACCTGACCGAACTCGTCATCGAGGTCATCGCCAAGGCGCGCCCGTTGGCCGACCGCACCTGGCGCGTCGCCGAAACCACCGACACCACCATCCTCGCCGACGGCCAACGCCTCACCCAGGCGCTGATGCAACTGGTCTCCAACGCTGTACGCCATACCTCCCCGGGGGATCGCATCACGTTGGGCTCGCGGATCCACCACGCCGACGGTTACGCGGCGGGCTCTCGGGCTCATCACACGGCCGCCACCGACACGCTGGGCTCCCGGGTCCACGGGACCGCCGCGGACCTGCCGGGCCGCCGCTCCCCCGCTGGCGGTTCCGGCCATGCCTCTGTCGGCCCTCACCCCACGACCTCGGCGGACGGCTGCCCGGCCAGGGCTCACGTCCACCTCTGGGTCGCCGACTCCGGTGAGGGCGTGGCGCCGGAGGACCGAGAGCGAATCTTCGAAAGATTTGCCCGAGGCAACGATCAGGTACGCACGGAAGGCGCCGGCCTCGGGCTGGCGATCGTCCGCTCGATCGCCCAGGCCCACGGCGGCGACGTCCGCCTGGCCGACCACGGCCCTTGGGTTAGGGACTCCGGGCAGGCAAACGACGCCGCCGCAGGGCCACGCTCCGAGCCGGCCAACGACGACAAGCTTGGCGCCCCCTTTGAGCAGGCCAACCACAACACCAGCGCGACCACCACCCGCTCTCAGGTCATGGCCCCACACTCCGAGCCGGCCGACACCGGCACCCCAGACGCCCGCTCCGAGCCCGGTGCCGACGGCACTCCGCGCCCCCGCACCGAGCCGACCGACCACGGCGCCCCAGGCCCGCGCTCCGGGTCGGCCCGTGGCGGCGCGTGCTTCGAGCTCGTGCTGCCGTTCGCACCCATCGAGGAGACCGCACGATGAACCGCATCCTGATCGCCGAGGACGAGGACCGGATCGCCTCTTTCGTCGAACGCGGCCTGCGCAGCAACGGGTTCATCACCACGGTCGTCGCCGACGGCGAGTCGGCGTACCAGGAAGCTGTCAGCGGCGCCTACGACCTGCTCCTGCTCGACATCGGCCTGCCGAAGGTCGACGGCTTCACCGTCCTGCGCCGGCTCCGCGAGGCACGGGTCAGCATGCCGGTCGTCATCCTCACCGCCCGCGACAGCATCCGCGACACCGTCGCCGGCCTCGAAGGCGGCGCCGACGACTACATCGCCAAGCCCTTCGCCTTCGAGGAGCTCCTGGCCCGCGTCCGCCTGCGCCTCCGCAGCGACGGCTCCGGTACGGCGGACGCCACCATCCTCCAGGTCGGCGGCCTCAGCCTCGACCTCCGCACCCGCCGAGCCTCCATCGACGGCCGCACCGTCGACCTCACCGCCCGCGAGTTCCTCCTCGCCGAGGTCTTCTGCCGCCACCCCGACCAGGTCCTGTCCCGAGAACAACTCCTCTCCCAGGTCTGGGGCTTCGACTTCGACCCCGGCTCCAACGTCGTCGACGTCTACATCCGCTACCTCCGCAAAAAACTGGGCCCCACCAGAATCCAAACCATCCGAGGCATGGGCTACCGCCTCCGCACCGACTGAGCAGCCCCGGGTGCTCCACGGCGCCGAGTCCTCCAAGCCCTCATCGCCCGCCGAGCACTAGCCAGCGACGACCACCAACGGCGCAGCCCAAGCGCAGAGCGGGTCCCACCCCGCTCCCCCCACGCGGGTCCTCGCAACTCAGTGAGTGCAGGTAGCCCGCATCCACCCAAGCCCCTGCCGCGCCCACCCCGGCGGCGTCGCCCTCCAAGCACGACGCCACCCGAGCAGCAGCCAGCGACGGTCACCGCCCGCGCGCTCCGGGCGCAGCGCGAGTCCCGCCTCGCCCTCACCAGCCCACCCGCAGCCCCACCTGCAGCCCACCTGCAGCCACAGCCTGCGCAGCCGCCGACCACACCTGCGCCCACCGAACTCCGCCCATCCCCACGGCGTCGCCCTCCAGTCCCCCAACACCGAAGCACCACCCGAGCAGCCAGCGGCGGTCACGCCCGCAGCCCACGCGCACCGCGAGACCCGCCTCGCCCTCCCAACCCCAACCCCAACCGCAGCCGCAGCCGCAGCCGCAGCAAGCCCACGCCTGCAGCCGCCCGCCCCCTGCCCCGCCGACCCCGGAAGGCGTCGTCTCCGAGCCCGACCACCCGGAGCACCAGCCGAGCAGCAGCCATCGGCCCTCGCCGCC
>NZ_JBNCLH010000001.1:288052-490781 GCF_049844575.1 Kribbella sp. DT2
ACTGCGCGGCGCCGGACCCGCCTTGCCCTCCTTAGCCCGCGCAGCATCGGCAGCCACCGGCCCACGCCTGCACCCACCCGAGCCCGGGCCCGCCGACCCGGAAAGCATCGCCTCCGAGCCCGACCACCCGGAGCACCAGCCGAGCAGCAGCCATCGGCCCTCGCCGCCTGCGCGGCGCCGGACCCGCCTTGCCCTCCTTAGCCCGCGCAGCATCGGCAGCCACCGGCCCACGCCTGCACCCACCCAAGCCCGGGCCCGCCGACCCCTGCAGCGGCGCCCTAAGCCCGATCACCGGAAGCACCAGCCCAGCAGCAGCCGACGGTCACCGGCCGCGCTGCCTACCTGCAGCGCGAGGTCTCGCCCCGCTCTGCTCCACACCCGGCATCCACTTGAGCCCCGCCCATCCCCGCGGCGTTGCCTCCAAAGCCCGATCATCCGAAGCGCCAGCAGAGCAGCAGCCAGCGCGACTCACCCGGGCTGCGGGCCCGCCCGGACGGCGGGCCTGCCCGAGCGGCGGGTCCGCCCGGACGGCAGGCCTGCCCGAGCGGCGGGTCCGCCCGGACGGCAGGCCTGCCCGGACGGCGGGTCCGCCCGGACGGCGGGCCTGCCCGGACGGCGGGCCTGCCCGAGCGGCGGGTCCGCCCGGACGGCGGGCCTGCCTGGACGGCGGGCCTGCCCGGACGGCGGCTGGCCGTCGTAGCCCTCGGTGCCCTCGGGCACCGCCGTCTCCGTAGCAGCGGTTCAGGGCAGCCGGGGAGCCGCCTTGCGCTGGTCGGGCGGACCCATGCGCGGGGTGAGCACCATCGGACCGCCGGGCCGGTGGGGCTGCAGGTCCCTGCCGAATGCCCCGGGGCTATCCCCGCCTGCGGACCCTGGGGCGAACGCGAACGCGAACGCGAACGCGAACGCGAACGCGAACGCGAACGCGAACGCGAACGCGAACGCGAACGCGAAGGCGCGGGTGCTTGGCGCCTGCGGCAGGTTGAGGGCTCGTCAGAGCGTGGGTCTTCGGCGCCGGGCCATCGGGCCGGGGCCATCGGAGCCGGGTGTATCCGTCGGCGACCTCCCCGGGAGCTGTGTGCATCGGGGCCGGGTCTGTTTGTCGGCGAGTTTCCCGGGGGCTGTGTGCATCGGTCCCGCGGGAGCGGGGTTCGCTTCCGGTCGAAGCCGGTGGACCTGCTCCGGCGGGACCGATGTCCAACGTGCCTCTGATCGTGCTGGTGATCCGAAGGCAAGCTCAGTGGTGCGGCCTGGGAGGGCTTTCGTCAGGGACGGCGTTCGGACGGTAGGACACCGTCGCCGGCGAAGTGTTCGGAGTCCATGTCGGCGGGGCAGCCGTCGCCTTCCTCGTTGGCGGCCGGGTAGGTCGCGTCGGCCTGAGGAGGAGCCTCCTGCCCGTCGGGCGGGTAGGTCGCACCGGGTTGAGGCAGAGCATCTTGCTCGTCGGCGGCCGAGTAAGTCGCTTCGGACTGAGGCTCAGCGCCCTGCTCGTCGGTGGCCGGAGCGACGTCGTTGGGTTGAGGACCGCTGGAGGCGCGGGCAGGAGCACCACTGTCGGCGCCCCACGTCGCGGTGTGGGGAGTTGTTGTGCGGGTCGGCTCGGCGCTCGACGGGGTGCCGACGGGTGCGTCAGCCGCTGCGGGTTGGGGCTGCGGCTCGTCCGCAGGCTGCGAATCCTCTGCGGTAGCCGGCGCGGTTTGAGGCTGGTCCTGGGCGGGCTGTTCGTTGTTGGGCTGCTTCGACTTCTTGGCAGCACCCGTGAACAGCGCGAGCAGGATCAGTACGACGACCACGGCCACGACGATCCACAGGACGGTCATTCCGTCCATAGCTCCTCCTCGGCTCGGATATCCGCCGTGACCGGTACCCGGGCCGTGCCAGGACTAACCCACCGTCCCGGACACGGCCCGCGCCCCTCAGGGACGCACGCTGAACCGGTAGTTGCCGGAGGCGACAGTCAGCGTCGTACTGGCTCCGTCGACGACACCGCTGACCCCCTCCGCCTGACGAAGAGCGCGACCACCTTCGGTCACCCGATCCGCCGAACCAGGCAGCTTGACGGTCGCCGTCGTGTTGGCCGGGACCCGCACCTCCAGCGTGAACCGGCCGTCAGGCTCCTGCTTCCACCGGCTCCCCACCACCCCGTACGGCGTCTGGTGCTTCAGCTCCGCCGAGGTGATCCCGTCCCCAGGCGTAGGCGCGATCAGCGCCTTGCGATAGCCGGGCTCCGCCGCCGAAACGCCCGCGAGTGTGCGATACATCCACTCGCCGACCGCACCGTACGCGTAGTGGTTGAACGAGTTCATCCCCACGTCGTTGAACGTCCCGTCGGGGTTGATCGAGTTCCACCGCTCCCAGATCGTCGTGGCGCCCTTGCCGATCTCGTAGCCCCACGACGGGTACGACGTGTTCTGCAGCAACCGGTACGCCAGGTCCGAGCGCCCGATCTTGGTCAGCACCGGCAGCAGCCCGTCGACGCCGAGGAACCCGGTCGACAGGTGGGTGTCCTTGCGCAGGATGGTCGCCGCGAAGTGCTCCCCGGCGGCCGCGATCCGATCGTCCGGTACGAGGTCGCTCGTGAACGCGAGGATGTATCCGGTCTGGCTGTCCGACCCGACCTTCCCGTCGGCCGCGACGAACCGCGCGGCGAAGGCCGTCCGCACGTCCTCGTACACCTGCTGGTACTTCGTCGCGTCCGCCGTCTTCCCGATCGCCGCCGCCATCTGGCTCAGCTGCCGAGCGCCCTTCGCGACGAACGACGTACCGACCAGCTCGCCGGGCGTCGGGTCGTCGAGGTTCAGCCAGTCGCCGTAGTCGCCGCCGCCCCGGATCAGCCCGTTCGAACTGGCGACCAGGTAGTCGACGTACCGGGTCATCGAGTCGTAGTGCGCCTCGATCACCGACGTGTCGCCGTACGCCTGCCAGAGCGTCCACGGCACGTTGACCCCGGCGTCGGCCCAGCCCGCGTTGCCCATGCCGCCGTCGAAGGAGTTCGGTACGGTCGGCGCGACGCTCGCGTACGCGCCGTCCGCGCGCTGCGAGTCCCGCAGGTCCTGGAGCCACTTCTTCAGGAACGCCTGCGAGTCGAGGTTGTAGACGGCGGTCCGCGCGAACACGTTGATGTCGCCGGTCCACCCCATCCGCTCGTCCCGCGCGGGCGTGTCGGTCGGGATCGAGAGGAAGTTGCCGCGCTGGCCCCAGACGATGTTGCTGTGCAGCTGGTTCACCAGCGCCGAGTTGGTCGTGAACTCGTTGGTCTGCTCGCCGTCCGTGCCCAGCACCACACCGACGATCGCGCTGGCGGGCGGGGCCGCGCCGAGACCGCTCACCTCGATATACCGGAAGCCGTGGAAGGTGAAGCGCGGCTGGTACGTCTCGAGCCGGTTGGTCGCGAACGTGTAGTGATCCGTCGCTTTCGCCGAGCGCAGGTTGTCGGTGTAGAGCGTGCCGTCGGGGTTGAGCACCTCGCCGTACCGGATCTTGGCGGTCTGCCCCGGTGATCCCCGCAGCGTCAGCCGGGAGACGCCGACCATGTTCTGCCCGAGGTCGTACAGGTAGACCCCGGTCGTCGGCGACGGAATCGCCTTGGCCTTCAGCAGTTGCGTGACCCGCACCGGTTGATCCGTCTGCGGCACCAGCTTGCTCGTCGCACTCGGACGGACCTGCACCGGCGTCCACTCGTACGACGTACGCCGTGCGTCCCGGCTCTCCCCGTTGAGCAGATCAGCAACCCGTACGGCGCCGGGCGCGGTCTGCCAGCTGGAATCGGTCGCGAAGACCTCGGTCGAACCGTCGGTGTAGGTGACCCTGAGCTGGGCGATGAACGCGGTGTCGCTGCCGTACTTGTTGGCGCCGAACATCGCCAGGTTGCCCGCGTACCATCCCGGCGCGACCTCGGCGCCGAAGGTGTTCGCGCCGGACTTCAGCAGCTTGGTGACGTCGTAGCTCTGGGACTGGATCCGGCGGACGTAGTCCGTCCAGCCCGGGGCGAGCTCCTGGTCGCCGACCTTGCGGCCGTTGAGGCTGAGCTCGTAGATACCCTGCGCGGCCGCGTGGATCCGGGCGCTACGGATTTTCTTTGCCTTGGGCAAGGAGATCTGCTTCTGAAAGACCGGGAGCGGTTGGCCGGGCAGCCAGAGGTCGGTGTTGCCCTTGACCTGAAGACCGCCTTGCGGACGGACCGTCCCGTCGGGGAAGGTCTGGTCGCCGGTGGCGAACTTGGTGTCGACGAGCACCTCGCCACCGGTGCTGGTCACCTTGAGGCTGTGGACGATGCCGTCTTCCTCGCCGTTCGTGCGGAAGCCGACCACGCCGGGCGCGTTGTGGTCGGAGCGCTCGCGGGTGTCGATCTGGATGTCGTCGAGCCAGGTGATGATCGTCTGGCCGGCAGTGGTGATGCGGAGGCTGTGCTGCTGCTTCAGGTTGGTGCCCGCGGGGAGCGGGATCTCGCCGAGCAGCTCGTAACCGCCGCCGGGTTGGCGGACGTGCGGGCGAAGCACGGGCTTGTCGGGGGTGAGCTGGTTGAGCTGCCACATGTACCCGAGACCGGCGCGGCCGCGGAAGAAGACGCCGAGCGCGTCCTTCACCAGGGTCACGTCCGCGTCGATCGTCGTATCGGTCCACTCGGCGCCCGGCTGGTTGTCAGCGCCGATCCAGTCGCCCTGCCAGTCGGCCGGCTGCAACGGACCGGTCTCAAAGGTCGCAACCGGCGACCAGGCGGAGGCGCGGCCGCGGTCGTCCCAGACGCGGACGGTCCACTTGTACGCCGTGTAGGCGGTGAGTGCGGGACCGCCGTACGGGACCTCGACGGACTGGCCGGACCGGACCACGCCGCTGTCCCAGACGTCCGGGCGGGAGTTCTTGTCGGCGGTGGTGGAGGTGTCGCCGAGCGGATCCGTGGCGTCACCGGTGAGCTCTGTGGCGGGGGCAGCCGGAGCCGAAGCCTCGCTGGTGAGATCTGAGGCCTGGGCGGCCGGACCAGAGTCCTCACCGGACGAGGCCGGAGCGGCAGAGCCAGAGGCGTCGCCCGCGTGCTCTGAGGCTAGGGCGGCCGAGCTCTTGGCCGGGTCCTTGGAGACGTGGATCTCGTATCGGGTCTGGGTGATGCCGCGGCGCTGGCCGTCGAGCTGCCAGCTGAGGCGTGGCGGCGTACCGGGGACGCCGAGGGGGTTGGTGAGGTTGTTGGTCTTCAGGTTCTGGACCTGGATGACGGAACCTTTCGGGTCGGGCTGCGAGCCGGTCGCGGGGACCAGCGGGGTCAGCAGCAGCACGGCTGCCACCAGTGGGCCGAGTCGAGAGCGGAAAGACATGGGCGGACTCCTCACAGAGACGGGGCGATCTACAGGGGAGAGGTCGTACGGGTGATGCAGTGGTCCGCGACGCCTTGAACGGCGCCGCTACGGCGGGTTGGCGGGTTAGCGGGTTGGCGCAGCTGTAGGTCAGGCAGCCAACGCTGCGGCGGTCGAGTTGGTTGGTGCGGCGACGGGCTGGGGATTGGCGCTGCTGCCAGGTTGGGCGGCCTGCGCCGCGTTGAGTTGGCCGGCAGCGCCCCGGCGGAGCGTCGGGTCGGGTAGTTGGCGCGAGGGAGGGTTCGGCAGATGGCGCCGTGGCGGCTTGGGCGATGGCTCTGGGAGGGTTGAGCGGTGGCTCTGGGGTGGGTTGGGTGGTTGGGGTCAGATCAGGCCGCGGTGGGCTGCCCAGACGATGGCTTCGATGGCGGTGCCGAAGCCGAGGCGGTCGCAGGCGGCGCGGGTTCGGCGGCGTACGGTCCGTTCGGACAGATCCAGCCGGCGAGCCACTGCCTCGATCGGTAGTCCGGTTGCGATCAGGCGGAAGAGGCGCAGGTCCTCGTGGTTGATCCCCCGCGGCAGCACTGCCGGGGCGGTTGCGCAGGCCCTGCCGCACGGCGAGGGTGGCAGGAGGTGGTGGTCCCTCAGGTCAGGGTGGGTGAGGGTTTCGTTGTGCAGGGCGGTCATCGGATCACCTGGTTCCGAACACCCGGGACTCGGCGGCGTCCCAGTCGGCCGGTCTACCCTGCGGCGCGTACCGCCGCAGACGATGGGTCGCACGGACCAGCGCGCGCATCGCGCCCAGGTCCGGCAACGGTTCCCCCAGGGCGCGTGCCTGGACCAGCACGTTGCCCAGAGCGGACGCCTCGACGGGACCGGCGAGCACCGGTACACCGCAGGCGTCCGCAGTCAACTGGCAGAGCAGCTCGTTCTGCGAACCTCCACCGATCACGTGCACGACGTCGATCTCGCGACCGGCGATCTCCCGCGCACTGCGCAGGGTCCGCCGGTAGGCGAGCGCGAGGCTCTCCAGGATGCATCGGACGGTTGCTGCGCGGGTCGCCGGTTTGTCCTGGCCGGTTCTCGCGCAGAACTCGTCGATCCGGGTGGGCATGTTGCCTGGGGCAAGGAAAGTCGGATCGTCCGGATCGATCAGTACGCCGAACGCCGGCGCCTCGACGGCCTGCTCGAGCAGGCCGTCGAGGTCGTCGGTCCCCCAGGTCCGCAGGCACTCCTGGAGGATCCACAGCCCCATGACGTTCTTCAGGAAGCGGGTCCGGCCGTCGACCCCACCTTCGTTGGTGAAGTTGGCCTCGCGCGCCTCTTCGGTCAGGACCGGCTCCGGTAGCTCCAAGCCGGCCAACGACCAGGTCCCCGAGGAGATGTAGGCAAAGTTCTCGCCTTCCGCGGCTGGCACAGCAACCACCGAGGAAGCAGTGTCGTGCGACCCGACAGCAATCACCGGTACCCGCAGACCTGCCCACCCCGCGGCGGAGGCGCCACCGCCCGCGCTCGAGGTGCTGGTGGTCCCGGTGCCCACGCTCGCGGGGTTGGTCGTCGTGGTGGGACTGGCGGCCGACGTGTCGGTGCTCATGGGGGTGGTCGGCTGCGTCGGCGATGGGTGCGGGGTCAGGCCGGTTTCCTGAGCTAGCTCCGGGAGTAGGGGGCCGATGAGGTGGCCTGGTTCTCGGAGGGTGGGGAAGAGGGTCGGGGGGATGCCTGCGCGGGTGGCCAGGTCCTTGCTCCAGGTGCGGGTGCGGACGTCGTACAGCTGGGTGGTGGAGGCGTTGGTTGCCTCGGCGCCGGGGATGCCGGTCAGCCAGTAGGCGAGGAGGTCGGGGATGAGGAGGAGCTGGTGGGCTTGGTCGAGGGACTGCTCGGCGACCAACTGGTAGATGGTGTTGAAGGGGAGTTGCTGGAGGCCCGTCACGGCGTACAGGTCTTCGGCGGGGATGGTGCGGAGGAGCTCGTCCATCACGCCGTCGGTTCGGGAGTCGCGGTAGTGGATCGGGTTGCCCAGCAAGCGGCCGTCGTGATCCAGCAGGCCGTAGTCGACGGCCCAGGAGTCGATACCGATGCCGTCGATCGTGCCGCCGGCGGCGGCTTTGGTGAGGCCGACGAGGGTTTCGCGGTAGAGGTGCAGGATGTCCCAGTGCAGCGTGCCGTGGACCTGGACCGGGCCGTTCCAGAAGCGGTGGACCTCGGTCAGTTCGAGGGTGCCCGCGCCGACGTCGCCGACCATGACGCGTCCGCTGGACGCACCGAGATCGACCGCGGCCAACCGAAGAGTCATGGGGCGAAGCTCCTTCTGGGGCGAGTGGTGCAGGCAGGCGATTCAGCTGGGGTCGGAGACAGCGAAGGACTACCGGGCTCAGGTCGGGTTGACGACCTCCAAGGGGAGGTGCAGAAGGCTGGCGACTGCTTTGAGGTCGGCGGTCTGATGGCCGGTGCCCAAGGCCCAGTGGTGAGCTACGCCGGAGGCTGACCATGCGTCGGTCCACTCGCCGGGGTCGCAGCCGAAGTCGACGCGGCTGGTGGTGTTGCCGATCTGGAGCAGCGGGCCGGGCACGACCTTGCCTTCGGAGGCGATGAGCTTGAACGTACCGTCGCGGAGCTGCCCGAGACCGAGCGCGGTGACCGGACCGTGGGCCACGTCGAACTCGACCGAAACGCCCCACCCCCGCTTGCCGTGGTAGACGCCGAGCCCACGCAGCAGCGGCTTGGCCGAGCTGATCGCGAGGTGCGCCGGCCCGTCGTGCCCCATCTCGACCACGTTGTCGTTGAAGTTCAGCGCCTGGAGCTCGGTGAAGGAACCGCCCGCGCCGAGCTTGTCCATCACCAGCATCGCCAGCGACGTCCGCAGCTCGTACTCCCCCGCCGCCGGCACACCCCTTGCCGTGAGCAACGATGCGCCGAGGATCATCCCGGCCGCGACCCGCTCGTGCGCCTCACCGTCGAGGCCGCGGTGGTAGTACGCCAGGGTGTCGAGCTGGAAGTCCTCGACCAGCCGGTCCAGGGCGACCGACACCGTCGCACCCCAGCGGAAGTCGTCCTCGACCACCGAGTCGTCGAGCGTGAAGACGTCCTGGGCGACCTTCATCCGGGCCTCGGTCTCGGCCTCGGTCACCTTCTCGACGCGGACCCGGAGGTCGTCGATCTCCAGGATCTCGACGTGCCCGCCGAGCTGCGCGGAGACCAGGGTCGGGTCGGTGATCACGTCCATCATGCCTGGGTAGAGATGCCCGAGCAGACCGTGCCGTCCGTGCCGGAACGCGGCCCGTACGCCGGCCGCCTTCAGCCAGCGGTGGATCCTGGTCCAGGCGCGTTCGTCCTCGAGATACCCGGAGACCGACCGGAAGTCGATACCGCACCGCTCGAACGCGCTCGCCATCTCCGGCAGCGGGCAGGCACCGCAGTACGCCAGCCAGGCGCCGGTGTCGAACGACGCGTGGTCCATCGCCTCGGTGGGCTGCAGGTTGAGCAGCAGCACAGGTGCACCCGAGCGTTGCGCGACCGGCACCAGCATCGACGCGGTCATGTACGTCGTGAGGAACCCGACGATCAGGTCGCAGTCGGCCAGTCGCAGCTTCTCCGCCGCCGCGGCGCCTTCCTGCGCGTCGGAGATGAAGCCGACGTCGACGACCTCGCAGTCGAACTCCCCGAACCGCTCCGCCACCCGTCGCGCCGACGCCTGCAACTGCGGCAGCAGCTCCGGGAACTGGGGCCAGTACGCGCCGAGCCCACCGGCGACCAGTCCGATCCGCGTCTTGCGCGGCTCGACCCACGGCAGCACACCGCCGCCGTCGACGGACCGCGCCGGATCAGTACTCCACATGGTCGTCCTCCTCGAGAAAAGTTCGAGCCCCACCCAGCGACCCCTCGATGTGAAACGGGGTGGGGCGGGGCAGCGGCTCGCCGTGGGGCGGGGTGAGGCCCGGCAGCGCCTCGACGCGAGCCGGGGCAAGGCCGGGCAGCACCTCGACGTGCGGGGCGAAGTGGGGTAACAGCAGGTCGGGCATCGTGGATTCCTCAGCGGAGGAACGCCGCGGCGACGCCGGCGTCCACGGGCACGTGCAGCCCGGTCGTGTGCGAGAGGTCCCCAGCGGTCAGGGCGAACACGCCGGCCGCGACGTGCTCCGGCAGGACTTCGCGCTTGAGCAGGGTCCGCTGCGCGTAGAACGCGCCCAGCTCCGACTCCGGTACGCCGTACACGGCGGCACGCTTGGCACCCCAGCCCTTCGCGAAGATCCCGGAGCCGCGCACCACACCGTCGGGGTTGATGCCGTTTACGCGGATCCCGAACTCGCCGAGCTCCGCCGCGAGCAGCCGGACCTGGTGGGCCTGGTCGGCCTTGGCCGCGCCGTACGCGACGTTGTTCGGGCCGGCGAAGACCGCGTTCTTGCTGGAGATGTAGACGATGTCGCCGCCGATGGCCTGGTCGATCAGGATCTTCGCCGCCACCTTGGAGACCAGGAACGAACCCTTCGCCATCACGTCGTGCTGCAGGTCCCAGTCGTGCTCGGTGGTCTCCAGCAGCGGCTTCGAGATCGACAGGCCCGCGTTGTTGACGATCAGGTCGACGCCGCCGAACGCCAGCACCGCCTGCTCGAACGCCGCGGCCACGGCGGCCTCGCTCGACACGTCGGCCCCGACCGCGATCGCCTTGTCCGTCGTCCCGATCTCCTTGGCGACCGCCTCCGCCGACGCGGTGTCGAGGTCGGCGACCACCACGCACGCGCCCTCGGCCGCCAGCCGGTGCGCGATCGCCTTGCCGATGCCGGACCCGCCGCCGGTGACGAAGGCGACCCGAGTCGCGAGCGGCCTCGGCTTCGGCATCCGCTGCAGCTTCGCCTCCTCGAGCGCCCAGTACTCGATCCGGAACTTCTCCCGCTCGTCGATCGGCGCGTACGTCGAGACGGCCTCGGCGCCGCGCATCACGTTGATCGCGTTGACGTAGAACTCGCCGGCCACGCGGGCGGTCTGCTTGTCCTTGCCGAAGCTGAACATGCCGACGCCGGGCACCAGCACGATCGCCGGATCCGCACCGCGCATCGGCGGGCTGTCCGGCTCCTTGTGCCGGTCGTAGTAGGCCGCGTAGTCCTCGCGGTACTGCAGGTGCAGCTCCTTCAGCCGTGTCACTGCTTCCTCGAGCGGAGCGGTCGGCGGCAGGTCGAGCACCAGCGGTCGCACCTTGGTCCGGAGGAAGTGGTCCGGGCAGGACGTCCCGAGCGCGGCCAGCTCACCGAGCTTCTCCCGGGCGGTGAACTCCAGGACGACGTCCGCGTCGTCGAAGTGCCCGACCTGCGGGTTGTCGGTCGAGGCGAGACCACGGATCACGGGCGCGAGCGCCGCGGCCCGCTGCCGTCGCTGCTCGGCCGGCAGGGCCTCGAATCCCGGGACGACGGCACCGAAGGGCTCCGGCTTGCCGCGCTCGGCCAGGAACTGCTCGGCCGTCCGGATGATCTCCAGCGAGTTCGCCTCGCACTCGGCCGAGGTGTCGCCCCAGGCCGTGATGCCGTGCCCGCCGAGGATGACGCCGATGGCCTGCGGGTTCTCCCGCTTGGTCTGTGCGATGTCGAGGCCGAGCTGGAACCCGGGCCGCCGCCACGGCACCCAGACCACCCGCTCGCCGAAGCACTCGGCGGTCAGCTTCTCGCCGTCCGCGGCGGTCGCCAGCGCGATGCCGGAGTCCGGGTGCAGGTGGTCGACGTGCGGAGCGTCGACCAGTCCGTGCATCGCGGTGTCGATCGACGGCGCCGCTCCGCCCTTGCCGTGCAGGCAGTAGTCGAACGCCGCGACCATCTCGTCCTCGCGGTCGACGCCGGGGTACACGTCAACGAGCGCGTTCAGCCGGTCGATCCGTAGCACGGCCAGGCCGGCCGCCGTCAGCGTGCCGAGGTCGCCGCCGGAGCCCTTCACCCAGACCAGGTCGACCGGCTGCTGGGTGACTGGGTCGGTCGCCGTCCCCTTCGCCGACGTGTTGCCACCGGCGTAGTTGGTGTTGCGCGGATCGGCACCCAGTCTGTTGCTACGAGCAACAAGCTCGGTCGCGGTCTCGCTCACTGTCACGCTCCCCATCCGGCCTGCTGGCCGTCGGCTCGGTCCTTGCTGATCTGCTCGAAGTACCCGCTGCGCTGGTACGCCGCGACCGGGTCCGGGTCGAGCCCCTGCTCGCTCCGCAGCTCGGCGAGCAGCGGCCGGACGTCGGTGTTGTAGGCGTCCATCAACGCCGCGTTGGCGCCCAGCACGTCACCTTCCTGCTGGGCCTTGCGCAGCACGTCGCGGTCGACCAGCAGCGCCTTCGCAGTGGCCTCCTGGACGTTCATCACTGAGCGGATGATGGCCGGGATCTTCGCCTCGATGTTGTGGCACTGGTCGAGCATGAAGGCGATCCCGCGCTCGGGGTCGAGCGCGTTGCCGCGGACGATCTCGTTCATGATCCGGAACAGCTGGAACGGGTCGGCCGCGCCCACCATCAGGTCGTCGTCGGCGTAGAAGCGGCTGTTGAAGTCGAACGCCCCGAGCTTGTCCACCCGGAGCAGGAACGCGACGATGAACTCGATGTTGGTGCCCGGCGCGTGGTGCCCGGTGTCGATGCAGACTGTCGCCTTCGGCCCGAGCTCCAGGCAGTGCGCGTACGACGTACCCCAGTCCGGGACGTCGGTGGTGTAGAAGGCCGGCTCGAACAGCTTGTACTCCAGCAGCATCCGCTGGTCGGCGCCGAGCCGGTCGTAGACCTCCTTGAGCGCGGTCGCCAGCCGGTCCTGCCGGTCCTGGATGTCGTCCTGGCCCGGGTAGTTGGTCCCGTCGGAGAACCACAGCTTCAGGTCCCGGGAGCCGGTCGCGTCCATGATGTCGACGCACTCCAGCAGGTGGTCGGTGGCCTTGCGCCGGATGCTCGGGTCCGGGTTGGTCACGCTGCCGAGCTTGTAGTCGTCGTCCTGGAACACGTTGCTGTTGATCGCCCCCAGCCGCACGCCCTGGTCCTTCGCGTACGCCGTCAGCGCGCCGTAGTCGTCGACCTTGTCCCAGGGGATGTGCAGCGCGACGCTCGGCGCCACACCGGTGTGCTTGTGCACGACCGCCGCGTCGGCGATCTTCTCCTCCGGCGACCGCGGCACGCCCGGCTGGCTGAACACCTTGAACCGGGTGCCGGAGTTGCCGAACGCCCAGGAGGGCAGCTCGATCTCCTGCCGGCGCAGGGCGGATTTCACGGCTTCGGTCGTCATAGGTCAGTCCTTCGCAGGTGTGAGGTGGAAGATCTCGCGGAGCAGCAGGAACGACTCGTCCGGCGGACGCCCGTCGATCCCGGTGAAGTAGTCGGTCATCTGGGCCTGCCAGCGCTCGTTCACCTCGGTCGCTGCCATCGCCTGCTGCGCCGCCTCCAGGTCGTCGGCCTCGACGTACCCGATCAGGAGGCCGTCGTCGCGGAGGAAGAGCGAGTAGTTGTGCCAGCCGGAGTCGCGCAGCGCGGCCTGCATGTCGGGCCACACGTCACGGTGCCGTTCGACGTACTCGTCCAGCCGGTCGGGCTTGACCTGGAGGCAGAAGCAGTAGCGGTTCACGGGTGCTCCGGGGTCAGAAGTCGAACTTGTCGATGTTGGCGGCGGTGAACTCGGTCGGGGGGCCGAGCACGATCTCGCCGGCCGCGCCGACGGTGTAGTCACCGAGCTTGCCGGCCTTGAACTTCTCGCCCTCGGCACCGGTGATCTGGCCGGACTTCAGCGCGGCACCGGCGTAGGCCGCCAGGTACCCGATGTCGGCCGGGTTCCAGAGGGCGAACTTCTTCACCGTGCCGTCCTTGACGAACTTGCGCATCTGGTTCGGCAGGCCGAGGCCGGTGATCGCCACCTTGCCCTTGTAGCTGGACGAGCTGATGTAGCGCGAGGCAGCGGCGATGCCGACCGTGGTCGGCGACACGATCACCTTGAGGTTGGGGTAGGTCTGGAGCAGGCCTTGGGCCTCGGTGAAGGACTTCTGGTCGTCGTCGTTGCCGTAGGCGATCTTGACCAGCTTGAGCTTCTGGTTGGCGGGCTTGGCCAGCTCGGTCTTCATCACCTCGATCCAGGCGTTCTGGTTGGTCGCGTTCGGCGTCGCGGACAGGACGGCGATCTCACCGGAACCGCCGGCCAGCTCGCCGGCCATCTTCACCAGACTCTCGCCGATGCCCTGGGTGGTGGCCTGGTTGATGAACGCGTCCCGGCAGGTCTTGGCCGCGTCGGAGTCGAAGGAGACCACCTTGATGCCGGCCTTGCGGGCCTGGTTCAGCGACGGGCAGACCGCGTTCGGGTCGTTGGCCGCGATCGCGATCACGTCCTGCTGCTGCTGGATCAGGGTGTTGATGTAGCTGACCTGTGACGACGCGCTCGCATCGTTCGGCCCGACCAGCTTGTACTCGCCCTTGATCTCGCCGACCGCGACCTCGCCGCCGCCGACCTCGACGTCGGTGTAGGGGTTGTTCAGCTGCTTGGGCAGGTAGGCGATCTTCAGGCCTTCCTTGAGCGGCGCGTTCGGGTCGGCCGCGGCCGACGTCGACGAGGACGGCGCCGCGGTCGCGTCGCCCGCGGTGCTCTCCTTGGTCGTGCCACCACCACAGGCGGTCAGCGCGAGGGACAGGACGGCCACCGTCGAGAGCGGGACCGCCGTACGGCGGGACAGGCGGAAGGTCATGAGTGGTCCTTTCTGGACGGCGACCCGGTGGGCGGTTCGGTGCGGTGCCGGCGGCGTTGCACCGCTGTACGAACGGCGTTGGCGAGGTTCGGGGCGAGCACGGAGGCGATCAGCAGCACGCCGGTGACGACGTTGAGCGCCTCGTTGGAGACGTCCGACAGGCGGAGCGCGTTCTGCAGGGAGGCGAGCAGGACCACGCCGGCGATCACTCCGGGCAACGCGCCCTTGCCGCCGAAGATCGACACACCACCGAGCAGCACGGCGGCAACCACCGCGAGCTCCAGGCCGCCACCGTTGTCCGCGCGGGCGCTGGAGTACCGCAGGGTCCAGAGCACTCCGGCCAGGCCCGCGACCAGACCGCTCACGACGTACAGCCAGAACTTGAGGCGGCCGGGGCGGACCCCGGCGAAGCGGGCTGCCTGCTCGCTGGCTCCGACCGCGAAGACCGCGCGGCCGACCGGCGTCGCGTGCAGGACCACCCCGAACACGACGGCCAGCACGACGACGATAATCAGCACGTTCGGGATCGAGGTGCCACCGATTGTCCCGGTGACCCAGTCGGTGTAGAGCGCCGGGAAGTCCGCGACCGCGCTGTCACCGAGCACCACGAACGCCAGGCCGCGGTAGAGCGCCAGGGTCCCGATCGTGACCGCCAGCGACGGCAGACCGAGCACGGTGACGAAGAAGCCGTTCACCGCGCCGAGCACCGCGCCCAGCAGCAGGCAGACCGGGATGATCGTCTCGATCGGCTGGTTCGCGTTCCACAGGTAACCCATCAGGGCGCTCGACAGGCCGAGCGTGCTGGCCACCGAGAGGTCGATCTCGCCGGTCACGATCACCAGCGTCATCGGCAGTGCGACCAGCGCGATCGGCAGCAGGTCGAGGACCAGGAAGCCGAAGTTCTGCGAGGTGCCGAAGTTGTCGACGCTCGCCGCCGCCACGATCAGCACCAGCACGGTCAGGGCGATGATCGCGACGTTCCAGTTCGCGAACCGGCCGGCCAGGGTGCCCGGGCGGTCGGTGATCGCCGCGGTCTCAGCTGACATGGGAGCCTCGCTTCTTCAACGACGCGGCGACCCGCGCCGCGACCAGCCGGTCGGCACCGATCGCGAGCAGGATCAGCGCGCCGACGATCGCCTGCTGCCAGAACTGGTTGATCTCGAGAACGGCCAGCGCACTGCCGATCGTGGTCAGCAGCAACGCGCCGAGCGCCGCGCCCCAGACCGACCCGCTGCCGCCGAAGACCGCCACGCCACCGACGACCACGGCAGCGACCACGTTCAGCTCGTACCCCGTCCCGGCCGCGGCGTCGATCGTGCCGAAGCGGGCCGCGAACAGCACGCCCGCCAGGCCGGCCAACGCCCCGCTGACCAGGAATGCCGCGACCGTACGTCGCCCGACCGCGATCCCGGCCAGCTTGGCGGCCTGCGGGCTCGAGCCCATCGCGTAGAGCTCCCGACCAGCCCGGTAGTTCCGCAGGACCACGCCGGTGACGACCAGGACCAGCAGCGCGATCAGCACCAGGTACGGCACCGAGAGCAGCGTCGCGTTGCCGAAGTCGAGGAACCCGGCGGGCAGCTCGTCGGCGTTGATCTGCTGACCGCCGGCCCAGAAGTAGGTAATGCCACGGACGACGTACAGCGTGCCGAGGGTGACGACGAGGGCGGGGACGTTGCCGTACCGGACCAGGACGCCGTTGGCGGCGCCGCAGATCCCTCCGACCACGGCGCCGACAAGCAGGGCGACCACGACCGGGAGACCCGGGTTGTCCCGGAGCAGCGTGCCGACGGTGAACGCGCTCAGGCCGAGCACCGAGCCCACCGAGAGGTCGATGTTGCGGGTGATCACCACCACGGCCTGGCCGACCGCCAGAACGGCCAGGATCGCGGTGCCGAGCAGGATGTCGCGGATGCTCTGGCCGGACAGGAACCGCGGGTTGGAGATCGCGGTCACCGCGACCAGCAGGGCCAGCGCGAGCACGATGCCCAGCTCACGGGCCCGGAGCACCAGGTCGAGCGAGGACCTGCGCGCGGTCACGCCGGGCAGCCCGACGGCCGTCATACGGTCACCTCCGCACCGGTGGCGGCGTACATCACGGACTCCTCGGTGGCGTCGGCCCGGTCGAGCGCGGCGACCAGCCGACCCTCGCGCATCACCAACACGCGATCGGCCATACCGAGCACCTCCGGCAGCTCCGACGACACCATCAGGACGGCGACGCCTTCCGCGGCGAGGCTGGACATCAGCCGGTGCACCTCGGCCTTCGTGCCGACGTCGATACCGCGGGTGGGCTCGTCGACGATCAGCAGTTTCGGTGCCATCGACAACCATTTCGCCAGCACGACCTTCTGCTGGTTGCCGCCCGACAGCGTGCCGACCTCGTCGCTGAGCCGTCCGTACTTCGTCTTCAGCCGCGTGGTCCACTCCTTCGCCGACCGACGCTCGCTGCTGCCGGTCAGAAAACCCAGCTGGGACAGGGCTCTCGACCGCGGCAGCGTCACGTTGCGTTCGATCGACAGGTCCATCAGCAGGCCTTGCTGGCGACGGTCCTCCGGCACCAGCGCGACCCCGGCGGCCATCGCGGCCCGCGGCGAGCCGGGCTTGAGCTTGCGCCCGCTGACCTCGATCGTGCCGCCGTCGCGGGGATCGACGCCGAAGATCGACTGCACCACCTCGGACCGGCCGGACCCGACCAGGCCCGCCAGCGCGACGATCTCACCGGCGCGGACCTCGAAGTCGATGTCGACGAAGACCGGGTCGCGCCGCAGCCCGCGCACCGACAGCACCACCGCACCCGGTGTGACCTCCTGCTTGGGGAACAGCGCGTCGAGATCACGCCCGACCATCCGGCGGACCATCTCGTCGACGCTCAGCCCTGCCAGCGGATCGGTGGAGACGTGCTTGCCGTCGCGCAGGATCGTCACCTTCCCGCACAGCGCGGTGATCTCCTCGAACCGGTGCGAGATGAACACCAGCGCCGCCCCGTCGTCGCGCAACGACCGGGCGACCGCGAACAGCCGCTCGACCTCGACGCCGGTCAGCGCCGCGGTCGGCTCGTCCATCACCACCACGCGGGCGTCGGCGGACAGCGCCTTGGCGATCTCCACCAGTTGCTGGTCGGCGATCGACAGGCCACGGGCCGGCCGGTTCGGCGCGATGGACACCCCGAGCCGGGCGAACAGTTGCTCGGCCTGGCGCTGCATCGCGGCCCGGTCGATGGTTTTGAAACGACCCAGCGGTTGCCGGCCCATCGCGATGTTCTCCGCGACGGACAGGTCCGGGAACAGCGTCGGCTCCTGGTAGATCACCGCGATGCCGGCCGCCTTCGCGTCGGCGGGGGTGGACAGCTCGATCGGGGCACCGTCCAGCTCGAGGGTGCCGGAGTCGGGGCGGTGCACGCCGGCCAGCATCTTGACCAGCGTGGACTTGCCCGCGCCGTTCTCCCCGACCAGCGCGTGCGCCTCCCCGCCGTACAGGTCGAAGGACACGTTCTGGACGGCGGCGACCGCGCCGAACGACTTGGAAACTTCACGCACCCGTAGCACCGGAGCGTCCGTCGCCATCCCCACCTCCGCGTGTCTCGATCGGTCGTTGCTGAAAGGTTTCAAGAAGATTGCCCGAGAGCAAGGCCGGGCGTCAAGGGCCAGAGGTGAAGTCTGTGGATGTCCGCAGGCGGACCCTGCGGACATCCACAGTCAGGGCAGGTACGCTTCGTGGGCTATCACGTTTCAAGCGGGGAGGTCACGTGCCACCACCCAGCGCAGCAGGAGGCGCCGGAGCGCCGGATCCTGCCTCCGAGCGCGGGGGCAACGGGGCGTCTCCGCGCGGCGCGTCTCCGCGAGCCGGTGGCGGTACGCCGCGGAGCGGGTCGCCTGCGCCACGCCCCAGCACTCCCCGTACGGGCGCAGTGCGGACAGGTTCCGCCGCGCCACGGGCCGGAGCGCCACGTAGTGGAGCGGCCACGCCGAGGACCGGTGCGTCACCCTCGCGAGGCGGAACGCCTGCACCTCGTACGGGGAGGACGCCGCGCGTCCCGGTGAAGCGGATCCCGGCTGCCGCCGTACCGGGTGAGGCTGCGACGCCTGCCGCTCGGGTGGCTGGGCGCGGGCGGGGACGGGGCGCGGCTGGGGTCAAGGACGTGGCCGCGGCGGCGGGAGTGTCGCTGGGGACCGTGTCCAACGTGCTGAACCGGCCGGAGATGGTCAGCCCGTCGACCCGGGCCAAGGTCGAGGCGGCGATGGAGTCGCTCGGCTTCGTCCGCAACGAGTCGGCCCGACAGCTGCGGGCGGGCAGCAGCCGGATCCTGGCGTACCTGATGCTCGACGCCGGCAACCCGTTCTTCACCGACGTCGCCAAGGGCGTGGAGGAGGCGGCGCGCGAGGCCGGCCTGTCGGTCTTCCTCTGCAACAGCAACGAGGACGCGGCGCGCGAGGCGGACTACCTCGACCTGCTCGAGCAGCAGCGCGTCCAGGGCGTTCTGATCACGCCGATCGACCCGCACACGCCGCGGATCACCACGCTGCCGATGCGCGGTACGCCGGTGGTCGTGGTCGACCGTTCGCTCGACGAGGGCATGCACTGCTCGGTCGCCGTGGACGACGTGCTCGGCGGAGAGGTCGCACTGGGCCACCTGATCGAGCTGGGTCACGAGCGGATCGCCTTTGTCGGTGGGCCGAACACGATCGGCCAGGTCACCGACCGACTCGAAGGAGCCCGGAACGCCTTGGAGGACGCGGGTCTGCCCGCGGAGAACCTGGTCGAGCTCACGACCGCGGCGTTGACCGTCGCCGAGGGTCGGGGTGCTGGGCAGCGGTTGGCCGGGCTCCCTGCGGATCGGCGGCCGACGGCTGCGTTCTGCGCGAACGACCTGCTGGCGCTGGGGCTTCTGCAGCAGTGCGTGAGCCTCGGGCTGCGCGTGCCGGAGGACCTGGCGATCGTCGGGTACGACGACATCGAGTTCGCAGCGGCCGCCGCCGTGCCGCTGACGTCCGTGCGGCAGCCGCGTCAGTTGCTGGGGAAGACCGCCGCCGAGCTGCTGCTCGACGAGTCGTCCAACCCCGACCACGAGCACCAGCGAGTCACCTTCACGCCGGAGCTCGTCGTACGGACTTCTACGCGCGGGAAGACCGCGGGGCAAGGGCTCAGCTGAGGTTGCCGGGCAGACCGCCGTTCGCGACGAGGGCGATGACGTCGTCGGTGGAGCGGAGCGCTGCCACCAGACCAGGGTCGGGCGTGGCGAACACGCCCGGGAGGTCGGCTTCGCCCTGGGACGGGTCGGGTTTGTAAGCGAGGCGCTCGTCGGTCAGGGAGAACTCAGTGGTGACGCCAGGCTTGTCGCCGCGCGGGTCCTGGCGGTACCAGGTGCCGTCCAGCTGTACGGCGGTCATGCCGTGCAGGAAGAAGCCGCCCTTGCCGTCGGCCAGACGCTGGTAGCAGATCCCGGCCGGGACGCCTTCGGCGCGCAGCAGCGCGGTCAGGAGATGGGCCTTGGCGTGGCACAAGCCGGCACCGTGCGCGAGGACTTCGGACGCGGCGACCGTCGGCCGAGGATCGGCGATGTCCATCGAGTGCTTCACCTCGTCGCGGGTGAACTCGAAGGCGGCGCGCGCGAAGTCCGTCGTACCGGGGTGGTCGCGGCGCAGGCGGGCGGCGGTCTCGGCGATGGCCGGGTGGGTCGCGTCGATCACCGCGTCGGAGGCCAGGAAGTCGTTCACAGCTTGGAGTCTGGCACGTGGTGTCCATGATGTGAAACTATTTGTCTCATCCATCGAGTAATAGATTTGACCTGGAGCGAACTCCAGGTCAGATCGTAGCGGGCATGACTGATCTGAAGATGGCGCTCGGCGCGATGCTGTTCGGCACGACGATCGACGAGCGGACGTCGTTCGCCCTGCTGGACCAGTACGTCGACGCGGGCGGCGTGTGGATCGACACGGCCGACTGCTACGCGTTCTGGGAGCACCCGAGCGGGCGCGGCGGGCAGAGCGAGGAGCTGCTCGGGCGCTGGTTCGCGCAGCGGCCCGGCGTACGGGACCGAGTGAAGGTGGCCACCAAGGTCGGCTGCGAGCCGCTGTGGCCCGGCAGCTACCCGGAGCACTCGGAAGGCCTGTCCGCGAAGGCGATCGACGAGGCGCTGGAGACGTCGCTGCGGCGGATGGGCATCGACCACGTCGACCTCTACCTGGCGCACCGCGACGACCGGCAGACCCCGCTGGAGGAGACCGTCGCCGCCTTCGGCAAGCACGCGGCCGCAGGCACCATCGGCCGTGTCGGCCTGTCCAACTACGCCCTCTGGCGAGCCGAGCGCGCCCGTGGCATCGCCGAGCGCCTTGGTGTCACCGCACCGACCGCGCTGCAGCTGCGCTACTCGTACCTCCAGCCGCGCCCGTTCGTCCGCGGCCACATCCACGACCACCGCTTCGGCTGGATCACCGACGAGGTCCTCGACTACGCCGACCAGAACCCGGAGCAGGAGCTGTTCGCCTACACGCCCCTGATGACCGGCAGCTACGAACGCCCCGACCGCCCCTTCCACGAGGCCTTCGACCACCCCGGCACCACCCGTCGCCTGGAGGCCCTCACCCAGGGCGCCGCAGACCTCGACGTCACCCGCAGCGAGGTCGTCCTGGCCTGGCTCACCGGCGGCACCCCCGCGGTCACCCCGGTCGTAGGCGTCAGCGCCCAAGCCCAGCTCGCCAAAGCCCTGTCCGGCGCCCGCCTGGTTCTTCCCACCGACGTCCGCAGCCAGTTGAACGCGGCTTGGTGAGCAGAACGATGGCCCCAGGGGCTCCTCTGGGGAGCGGGTTTCGTGCCACGCTTTGAGGGTGGACAGCGATGGGTTCTGGGGGCTGGTGGATGCGGCCCGGGGGCAGGTTGATGACACGGTCGTGGATCCGGACGGGGTCGCGGATGCGTTGATCAAAGGGTTGGGTGGGCTGGCGGCGGAGGAGATCGTCGGGTTCGGCGTGCGGTTCGAGTTGTTGATGAGCCAGGCCTACCGGTGGGATCTGTGGGGGGCGTCGTTCCTGCTCAACGGTGGGATGGGGGACGACTCGTTCGACCACTTCCGGGGGTGGCTGGTGGTGCAGGGGCGGGAGGTCTGGGAGGCCGCGCTGGCTGATCCGGACTCGTTGGCCGACGTGGTCGACGAAGACCTGGAGGACACCAGCGAGCTGTTCGACGGGGAGGCGGTGCTCGCGGTCGGGGCGGAGGCCTACAGCGCGGTCGCGGGGTCGGAGAAGGCGTTCTGGGCCGCGGTCGACGCGGGGACGCCGGACTCGCCGGACGTGCCGGCGGGTGAGGAGTTCGACTTCGACGACAAGGGTGAGCTGGAGTCGCGCTTCCCGCGGTTGGCAGCCCTGTATCTGCAGGACTAAGCCGGTTCGCCGCCGATGCGTTCGATGAAGGTGCGCAGCGAGCGGCGCCAGCCGGCTTGGCCCGCGTCGGGGTCGGCGGCGGCGAGGCTGACCAGGTGCTGGGTCATCTCGAAGCCGGCGACTGCCTCCTGCAGGGCGGTGAGTGTCTCCTCGGGCAAGGGCTCCCGGTCCGCCAGGACTTCGTCGCCGCGGTCGGGGACCACCGGGCGAGTGGTCCAGCTGCCGAGCCCACTCGGGACGAGCAGTTCAGGGACCAGCGACTCGTGGGAGAGCGACGCCAGATCGCGGTTACCGTTGTCGATGCTGAAGATCGTCGTACCGCGGCGGCGGACGTCCTCGATGCGTTCCAGCAGCGTGTCCGCCGGGTTGGCCTCGGAGACGATCAGCAGCGACTCGCCCTTGCCGGACTCGCGCAGGCGGTCCAGCCCGATCGCCAGGTGGGGCGGAGCGTCCGGCGGCGGAGCCCAGCGGACCAGCGACGGCCTGACGTCCTCCACCCCGGCCCGGTGCAGCTCGTCGTCCAGGTGCGCGGTCAGGTGCCACGGCTCGTCCTCGGGCGGGCCGAACAGCATCAGCCCGCCTCTGCGCGTCGTGTAGCGCCGCAGCGAGTGGGCGAACGACGTGGTGCGGCTGCCCAGCTCGGTGCCGGTCAGCATCTCGCGCAGCAGTGACGCCTTGGTGAGGTCCACACACCCAACCTGACACATGACACCGACCACCGCGACTCCGCCGTACGGCGTGAGGTGGGTCACCCCGGCGTGACAGATCCGCTGCCCGGTCCGACGAACTTGGTAAGCGGCGCTTCGGACGGGGGGCGCCGCCCACGGTTCGCCGGTGGCCGCAGGGGGTGCCGGCGGACCGTCACCCAACGAGAGGACAAGCACCATGAGCTTGGCAGACAAGGCGAAGAACGCCGCGGAAGACCTGGCCGGCAAGGCCAAGGAGGCCGTCGGCAAGGTGACCGGTGACGAGGACCTGAAGTCCGAGGGTCAGGCCGACCAGAGCGTCAGCGACCTGAAGCAGGCCGGCGAGAAGGCCAAGGACGCCTTCAAGAAATAGTTCAGCAAGAAGTAAGGCGCTCGGCGCGGGACTGCAGGTAGTTCCGCTCCGGCACCGACGTCGTCCGGCGAGCTGCCAGCAGGTAGCTCGCCCGGGCGCCGTCCAGGTCGCCGGACATCTCCAGCAGGTGCGCCTTGACCGCCTCCAGCCGGTGGTGGTCCTTCATTCGGCCGTCGGACTCCAGGGGCTCAAGCAACGCCAGCCCTTCCTTCGGCCCGGTGGCCATGGCCACCGCCACCGCGTGGTTGAGCCGGACCATCGGGTTTTCCGAGATCTGCTCGAGCACCTGGTACAGCGCGACGATCTGCCGCCAGTCGGTGTCTTCGGCCCGCTCGGCAGTTCCATGTACGGCGGCGATCGCCGCCTGCACCTGGTACGGCCCCAGCTGAGTCCGGGCCAGTGCGTCCGAGACCAGGTGCTCGCCTTCGACGATGGCCGGCCTGTTCCACTTCAACCGGTCCTGCTCCTCCAGCGGGATCAGTGAGCCGTCCGGCGCGGTCCGGGCGGGCCGGCGAGCATCGGTGAGCAGCATGAGCGCCAGCAGCCCGGCCACCTCGCCGTCGTCCGGCAGCAGCCGCCGTACGCCGCGCACCAGCCGGATCGCCTCGGTGGTCAGCTCCGCGCTGTGCAGGTCGTCGCCGGACGACGCTGTGTAGCCCTCGTTGAAGATCAGGTACAGCACGTGCAGGACCGCGCCCATCCGCGCGTCCCGCTCGGCCTCCGGCGGCATCTCGAACGACGAGCCGGCCTGCTTGATGCTCCGCTTGGCGCGGCTGATCCGCTGCGCCATTGTTGCCTCAGGCACCAAAAAGCCGGCCGCGATCTGCGCGGTGGTGAGACCGCCGACCGCGCGCAGCGTCAGCGCGATCTGCGAGGCCGGCGACAGTGACGGGTGGCAGCACAGGAACAGCAGCGTGAGCGTGTCGTCGCGCCCGCCCGGGTCGTCGATCTCCGGGCTGGGGGCAACGAACTCCTCCGGCGGGGCCATCGTGGCGGCGTTCTCCTCGCGCCGGCGCCGGGCCGACTCGCTGCGCAGCAGGTCGGTCAGGCGCCGCGAGCCGACCCGGATCAGCCAGCCGCGCGGGTTGTCCGGAACGCCCTCGCTCGGCCACTGCTGGGAGGCGGCGAGCAGAGCCTCCTGGACCGCTTCCTCGGCCAGGTCGAAGTGCCCGTAGTGCCGGACCAGCGCACTCAGCACCTGCGGCGTCTGCTCCCGCAGCAGAAGCTCGAAATCACTCACATTTCCATCCCGGACGCATCCATCACCGGCCGGACCTCCACCGCCACGTGCTTGGCGTCCGGCATCCGCGCGGCGTAGTCGATCGCCTGGTCGATGTCCTCGCACTCCACCAGGTAGAAGCCCGCCAGGTGCTCCTTGGCCTCGGCGTACGGGCCGTCGGTGGTGCTGCGGGTGTTGTCGGCGTTCACGAACACCGTCCGGGTCGTGATGGGGTCGGCCAGCCCGGCCGCACTGACCAGGAGGCCCTGGTCGGTCAGCTCCCGGGTCAGGCCCTGGTGCGAGCGCGACAGGTCCTCCCGTTGCTCGGCGGACAGGCCCGCCCAGCTCTCCGGGTTGGAGTAGATCAGCAGCATGTACTTCACGGTCACCATCCTGACGGTCTGCGAGGTCCCTGTAACCCCTCTCACCCGATACGTCGTCACCGAGCTGCCGGAATCGACAGTCCGGAAGTGTCGAGCGGGCGCCGGCCGGACCGACGTCCCCTGCGACAGCTCACCCGTCGTACTGGAGGACCCTCATGCCGGACCCGAAACGCTGGCTCGCGCTGGCGCTGCTCTGCCTGACCGGCTTCATGATCATCCTGGACGCCTCGATCGTGCTGGTCGCCGTACCGTCGATCGAGCGGGAGCTGACCTTCTCGTCCGGGGGCGTCCAGTGGGTCCCGAGCGGCTACGCGCTGATGTTCGGCGGCCTGCTCCTGCTGGGCGGCCGGGTGTCCGACCTGCTGGGCAGGCGGCGGGTGCTGATCGTCGGTCTGGCGGTCTTCGCCGGCTCCTCCCTGCTCTGCGGCTTCGCCTGGTCAGGTGACGCGCTGGTCCTGGCCCGCGGGCTGCAGGGGATCGCGGCCGCCGTACTGGCGCCCAGTGCGCTCTCCATCGTGATGACCACGTTCCCGGACGGCTCGGAGCGCAACAAGGCGCTGGGTATCTGGGGAGCGACCAGCGGAGTCGGCGGTACGGCGGGGTCGCTGATCGGCGGCCCGGTGACCGACGGGCTCGGCTGGCAGTGGATCTTCTTCATCAACGTGCCCGTGTGCCTGCTGGTGATCGCGCTGGCACCAGTAGTGCTGCAGGACAGCCGTGGCCCCGGCAAGCGCGGCTTCGACTTCACCGGTGCGGTCACCGTGACCGCTGCGCTGATCGTGCTCGTGTACGCCGTGATCGAGGCGCCGGAGTCGTCCGCCGGCCGCACCACCCTGCTGGCGCTCGTTTCCGCAGCTCTGTTCGCCCTGTTCGTCCTGGTGGAGAAGCGTTCGGCCGCTCCGCTCCTGCCGCTCCGCCTGTTCCGCTCGCGCGCACTGGTCGGCGGGAACCTGATCACGATCGCCTTCGGCCTCGGCGCCTTCGGGCTGAACTTCGTCTACACCCAGTACGCCCAGCTCGCGCTCGGCCTCTCGGCGATCCGGTACGGCCTGATGTCGTCGGTGCTGGCCGCTGCTGCCGTCTGCGGCTCGATGGTCGGCCAGAACCTCGTCACCCGGATCGGCACGCGCCCGGTGGCCGCCGTGTCCCTGCTGCTGACTGGTGTGGGCGCTACGGCAATGAGCAGGCTGACGGTCGACTCCGGCTACTTCGAGCTGGCCTTCTGGGGTCTGGCCATCTTCGGCGCGGGTCTGGGCGCAGGCACGGTCGCCGGGGCGATCTCCGCGTTGAGCGACGTCACCGGGGACGACGCAGGAGTCGCGTCAGGCCTGCAGAACGCCTGCTTCCAGATCGGCGGCGCGGTCGGCATCGCCGTACTGTCTGCTGTCGCTGTTGCTCACACCACCGGTACGACGCCCGCCGCGCTGACGGCCGGCTACCGCGTGGCCTTCGCAGCGTGCTGGGCCTTCGTGGCCGTCGGACTGGTCGGCGCGGCTCTGCTGATGACCCGCGCTAAGGAGCCGAGAGCAGAGTCCCCCGCAGCTCAACCCGGTCACCGATGATCGCGGCGACCTGCGCCGCGATCTCCTGCGCCCGCTCGTCGGCCGTGTCGATCATGAAGAAGCCGGCGAGCTGCTCCTTCGCCTCGCCGTACGGGCCGTCGGTGATCACGCGGACTCCGTCGCGGAGTTGCACAACCTTGCCGGAGCTGGGGAAGTCCAGCCCTTCGGAGCTGACCAGCTCGCCGGACGCGGCCAGCGAGTGCTTCAGCTCGGTCAGGGACCGGATCGCCGCGACGTCCTCGGCCGAACCGGTCCACGTGTTGTCGGTGTTCCCGAAGATGAGCACGAGGTACTTCATCCTCGGGATGCTAACGAACAGACGGGACCCCGCAAGCCCGAAGGCCTGCGGGGTCCCGTGGCTCAGCTGCTGGAACTCAGAACCAGTGTCGTCGTCCCCCGACAGCGCGACCGGTCGAGCCGAGGATGAACAGCACTGCTCCGACAACGAGCAGGACGATCCCGATGGTCCACAGGATCGGGACACTCAGGAAGAATCCCAGCAGTAGCAGGATCAGTCCGAGGATGAGCATGAAGCCTCCTTAGTCATGACGCCGCCCAGGCGGGGGTGGCGGCTCGACTCTGGTGCCCCAAGGCACCGCGGGTCCAAACGTCCAACGACCGTTTGATCAGTTCCAGCCGAAGCGCGGCGTGCGTTTCTCGGTGAACGCGCGCACACCCTCGGTCAGCTCACCGCTCGAGATCGTCTCCTGGTACCGCTTGTACGCCGCTTCGTCGGCTGAGGCCTCGTCACCGGCCAGCAACGAGTTGACCGTCTCCTTGGCCGACCGGATCGTCAGCTGCGAGCGGGCGACCAGCTTCGCCGCGAACGCGTCGACATCGACATCCAGGTCGTCGGCGGCGACCACCCGGTCGACCAGGCCCTTCAGCTCGGCCTGGCCCGCGGACAGCAGCTCACCGCTGAACAGCAGGTACTTCGTCGTCACCGGCCCGACCAGGTCGAGCAGCACCTTGATCGCGGCCGGCGGGTAGACGACACCGATCCGGGCCGGCGTGACGCCGAACGTGCTGCCGTGCGCCGCGAACCGGAAGTCGCAGTTGACCGCGATCTCCAGCCCGCCGCCGATGCAGTGGCCGCGGATCACCGCGAGCGTCGGCTTCGGGAACTCCCGCAGCGCCGCCTGGGCGCGCAGGTTCGCAGCCCGGATCTCGGCCATCGGGTCGTTCGGGTCGGCGCCGGCGACGAGCTCGGAGATGTCCGCCCCGGCGGAGAACGTCGGCCCGGCGCCGGAGACCACCAGCACCTTGACGGCGGGGTCGGCCGCGAGCGGCTCGAGCAGTCCGGGCAGCGCCTCCCACATCCCTCGGGTCAGGGCGTTGCGCTTGTCGACCCGGTCGATCACCAGCCGGGACACCTCACCGGTCACGATCCTGAAGCCCTGATCCATGACACGCAGTGAAACAGACCGTACGGCGCGCCGCCGCCTGCAAGATCACACTCCGCCCAGCGGTCATCGGACGGCGACACGTTCGTAATGCGTTAAAACTCGCCCGGAGTTGGGAGACCGAGTGGTTTCTGTGCTTGACTCCTCCGGTCGATAACGTTTTGGTCTCGGCAGATTGGGAATCCAAGTGGCTGAAGGACGGCATAGACAGGCGCGGCACCGTCAACCGCGCCCCAAGGTGATCCGCACCGGAATCGTGAAGGTCGCGATCCCTGGCGCGGCGGTGGCGCTGATGGCCACCGGGTCGGCAGTCGCGTTCCCCGACCAGGCCCCGCAGGTCGACACCCCGCTCGCAAGCTCTCCCCTGCAGCTTGCGCGTGAGACCCAGACCAGCCGGGACGCCTACCGCCCCTCGCTCGACCTCAAGCCGAGCACCCCGCCGTCGGCGAAGCCGAAGACGCCGCCGCCGGCGAAGCACCTGAAGAAGCAGGCACCGATCCCGACGAAGTCGGCGAAGACCCGCGCCGCGGACGCCGCGAAGTCGCAGCCGCTGAAGATCACCGGCAGCAAGTTCACCACCACGGACCTGAACGTCTGGACCGCGCCCGAGCAGAAGGGCAGCCTGCTGACCGTTCTGTCCAAGGGCAGCAAGGTCTCGGTCACCGGTGAGGTGCAGGGCGTCTGGGCCCAGATCGTTCGCGACGGCGTCGCCCGCTGGGTCAAGGCCGAGTACCTGGCCGCGACCAAGCCGGTCGAGGAGGTCGCCGGCGGCGTCTCGTCGAAGGCCTGCAAGTCCGGCTCGGGCGTCGAGGACGGCCTGTCCGCCGACGCGGTCCGGGTGCACCGGGCGGTCTGCGCGCTGTTCCCGTCGGTCTCGTCGTACGGCGGTGTCCGCTCCGGCGACGGCGGCGAGCACGGCACCGGCCGGGCGCTCGACATCATGGTGTCCGGCTCGACCGGCGACGAGATCGCGGCGTACGTGAAGTCGCACGCCAAGGAGCTCGGCGTCAGCGAGGTCCTCTGGCAGCAGCGGATCTGGACCGTGCAGCGCAGCAGCGAAGGCTGGCGAGGCATGGAGGACCGGGGCGGCGCGACCGCCAACCACTTCGACCACGTCCACGTCACCGTCTACGGCAGCGAGGGCACGATCTAGCAGCTCGGGGCCTTGAACCGCCCTGCCGAAAGGGTCCGGACCTGAGGGTCCGGGCCCTTTCGGCGTTCACGGCCTGAGGTTGTGGTTCAGGCGGAACAGGTTCTCCGGGTCGTAGCGCCGCTTGATCGCGCGCAGCCGGGTGTGGTCGTCCTTCGAGTACGCCGTGGCGGCGCGGGCCGGGTCGGCCAGGAAGTTGACGAACGTGCGCCCGGTCGGGCGCAGCACCTCGGCCAGCTCGGGAACGTCCTGGTCGATGATCAGCGAGTACGGCGCCTCGCGGTGGGCGACCGGGCCCGCGCCGGGGCCCGGGTTGGCCATCGCGCCGGCCCAGTGGCGGATCTCGACGGTCGGGCCGTCGAGCGCCGCGAGCGCGTCGAGCAGGTCGTCGGGCAGCTCGTCGACCAGGTCGAGGTAGCGGGCCGCCGTACCGCCCATCGCGGTCTGGGCGAAGGGGGTCGTGCGCAGTTCGCCGTCGAGGACCGGGCCGGCCACGGCGTACAGGGGCTTGAGCAGGTGCTCGGCGAGCGCCGCTTCCCCGGCGTACAGGATCTTGAGGGCGATCACGCGGCGGCCGTTGCGGGTCGTCAGGGTGATCGCGGTGCTCAGGTCGTTGGGGATCGTGGTGGTCCAGTCGCGGTAGGCCTTCAGCGTCGCGGTGTCGGCGGCGAAGTAGAGGATGCCCGCGTAGACCTCGCTGACCGGGTGGAGGCGGAACTCGAGCGACGTGACGATGCCGAAGTTGCCGGTGCCGCCGCGGATCGCCCAGAACAGGTCCGGGTGCTCGTCCGCGGTCGCCGTGACGACGCGGCCGTCGGCGGTGACCACCTCGGCGCGGACCACGCTGTCGGCGGCGAACCCGAACTTGCGGGCCAGCCAGCCGACCCCGCCGCCGAGCGTGTAGCCGGTCACGCCGACATCGCGCGACGAACCGGCGAGTGGCACCAGCCCGAACTCGTCGGCCGCGTCGAGAACGGCGCCCCAGCGCACGCCCGGTCCGACCTTGGCGATCCGGCGTTCGGGATCGATCAACAGCGAGGTCATCGCCGAGGTCTTGAGCAGGATCCCGCCGTCGGCGGGCACTCGCGTGCCGTGGCCCGTGGCCTGCACAGCGATCGGTACGCCGTACTGGCGGGCGGTCCGCACCGCCGCCTGCACGTCACTGCGTGCGAACGCCTCGGCAACCACGAGAGGCCGCGAATCGAAGGTCGGCACCAACGCGCGGCGCTGCTCGTCGTACTGCGGGTCCCCCGGCCGGTGGATCGCGCCGTTGAACCCGTTCCCCAGCAGTCCTGCCACGACATCCGCGCCGACCGCTCCCAGCACCTGCACGCTCATCCCGCACTCCGTTCTCCCTGGTCTCACAGGTAAGTCGAGCGAGGGAGCGCGAAATCGACAGGCGCGGAGAAACTATTTCGGGAGGGCCTGCAGCCGCTCGGTGTCAGCGAGGATGTTGATCTCGACGATGCGGCCGTCGCGGACCTCGACGGCCATCACGCCGAACAGCTCGCCGTTCAGCACCGTGATCACGCCCGGAGCGCCGTTGACCGTCGCGACCTGCGTGTACGGCGCCATCCGCGCGAACAGCAGCGCCTGCTCGACGACCGCCTTCGCGCCCTGGACGAAACGGGACGCCGCCAGCGCGTCCGCGGGCACCCGGCCGGCGTCGGCCCGCAGGACGACGTCCGGATCGAGTACGGCGAGCAGCGCCTCGAAGTCGCCGTCCCGGGACGCAGTGAGGAACGCGTCGATCGCCTGGCGCTGCCGGCCCACGTCGCCGTCACCGATCGGCGCCCCCTGGACGCGCCGCCGCGCCCGGCTGGCCAGCTGGCGCGTCGCGGCCGGGCTCTTGTCCATGACCGTGGCGACCTCGTCGAAGCTCACCGCGAACAGGTCGTGCAGGACGAAGGCGATCCGCTCCGCAGGTGACAGCGTCTCCAGTACGACGAGCAGGGCGAGCCCGACCGCGTCTGCCTGGAGCACCTCCTCCTCCGGGTCCAGCCGGCTCACCACCGGGTCCGGCACCCAGGAGTCGAACGAGTCCTCCCGCCGCGACTTGCGCGACCGCAACAGGTCGAGGCAGACCCGGGAGACCACAGTGGTGAGCCAGCCGGTCAGGTTGGCCACCTCACTCACGTCCGACCGGCTCAGCCGCAGCCAGGCCTCCTGAACCGCGTCCTCGGCCTCACTGAGCGAGCCGAGCATCCGGTAGGCCACCGCACGCAGATGGGCGCGGTCCTGCTCGAACTGGCGCGCTAGGTCGTCCTGGTGATCCACCCGGCCATTCTCCCGCCGTACCGTCTCACTCGGCCGGTCACCTGCTGGTGACATGCGTGACAGCCCGGCCTCAGAGGTGAGCCAACGCCGCCCGCCTGTGGGAGTTGGGCGAGCGGCTGGTTGCTACAGTCTGAGCATGTCCGCGCGCCTGAGCTGCTGGTGGCCCGTCTCCTAGACGGCCCCTTCCGCTGCGCGCTCACCGGCCGTCTCGATCGAGGCGGCCGTTCGTGTATCTCCTCGTCGGGGCGACCCCGCACCCACCGAGGAACCCTGATGGCACTCACTGCCCGACGTACCTGGTCCGGTCTGATCACGGACCTGCTCACCGGCCGCCACCTGACGCCGGACGACGCTGCCTGGGCCATGGACGGAGTGGTGGCCGGTACGGCGACCTCCGCCCAGGTCGCGGGCTTCCTGGTCGCGCTGCGCGCCAAGGGCGAGACGCCGGCGGAGATCGCCGGGCTGGCCTCGGTGCTGCGCTCACAGGCGTTGCCGGTACGGGTCGCCGGCCCGCTGATCGACATCGTCGGCACCGGCGGGGACAGGTCTGGCGCTGTGAACATCTCCACGATGGCATCGATCGTGGTCGCCTCCACCGGAGCAACCGTGGTCAAGCACGGCGGTCGTGCCGCCTCGTCGACCACCAGCGGCTCGGCCGACCTGGTGGAGGCGCTGGGCGTCCCGCTCGACCTGTCCCCAGCGGAGTCGGTACGCCGGGCTGGGATCGCCTTCCTGCACGCCCCGCTCTACAACCCGGCACTCCAGCACGTAGGCGCAGTACGGCGTGAGCTGGCCGTGCCGACCGCGTTCAACGTGCTCGGCCCGCTGATCAACCCGGCTGACCCCAAGCACGGCCTGGTCGGGGTCTCCGACGAGCGGATGCTGCCCGTGGTCGCGTCGGTGCTGGCCGAGCGGGACTGCTCGGTCCTGGTGGTCCGCGGCTCGGACGGGCTCGACAAGCTCACCACCACCGGGCCGTCGCGCGTGCTGACGGTCCGGGACGGCGCCGTGCGCTCGACCGTCTTCGACCCACGCTCGGTCGGCATCGATCTGTGCACAGCGGGGGACCTCCGCTCGGCCGACCCGGTGGCGGTCGTACGGCGCCTGCTGGCCGGCGAGCGAGGCGCCGTACGGGACGTCGTACTACTCAATGCGGCCGCTGCGCTCAGCACTCTGCCCGGTCGGCCCTCGCTGGAGAGCTGCCTGGAGCAGTGTGCCGCGGCGATCGACTCCGGAGCCGCTGCAGCGACGCTGGACCGCTGGACCGGTTCGAGGACCGCGGTGGGCTGCGGCCGTGGCTCTACAAGATCGCTACCAACCGGTGCCTGACGCTGATCGAGCGGCGAGGACGGCGGGACCTGCCGGTCGGTGACGCCGTGACGGAGGCGTTGGCGGAGCACCGGCTGGCGTGGACCGAGTCACTGGACCCGTCGGAGCGTGTTGTGGTGCTGGAGCCTTCGTCGCGTCGTTGCAGCAGCTGTCCCCGCTGCAACGGGCAGTGCTGCTGCTCCGCGACGTACTGGCCTTCGCTGCGCGGGAGCTGGCCGAGCTGCTCGACACCACTGATCGAGCGCTGGGTCGCGGCGGTGCACGCCGGTGACCTGGACGGTCTGATGGCCGACGCCGGCGTGGAGACGCCTGCCGAGTTCACCACTCCCGGCCACACGATCGTTGCCCGTGACAACCTGGCCGTTGCCTGGGGCGACCGTGTCGCCGCCGACGCCGCGGAGATCCGGTCGAGGGCGACGCGGGTCTTCCAGCACACTCCCGACGGCTGGAAGCTGATCCACCAGCATCTGCGTTCCCTCAGTAGCCGGGGGTCGTCCTTTGGATCCTGCCGTCGTCATCCGATCGGCTGAGAACCGGGAACCCATGGGCGATGTGGTGGCCCCGGTGGAAAACCTAGTTTCGGAGGGACCGTACCGGCGCGCCCTGAGCGCCCCTCTGGAGGACATCAGATGCACAGGACCTTGATCCTCGCCCTCGCCGCGACCACGATGGCGGCGGTCGCCGTACCGGCGGTGTCGACGGCGGCGCCGCCGAGGACCACGACCGCGAGCACCGTGAAGTGGGCTCCCTGCCCGCCCGACGTCGTGCAGTACGTTCCGCTCGAGTGCGCGAAGCTCGCCGTACCGCTGGACTACCGCAAGCCCGACGGCCGGCAGATCGAGCTCGCGCTGTCCCGGCTGGCGTCCAAGGACCCGTCGAAGCGCCGCGGCATCCTGCTGACCAACCCCGGCGGCCCCGGCGCCACGGGCATCGACTACCCAGGTCTGCTGGCCCGGGCGGGGGCGTCCAAGGAGGTGCTGGACTCCTACGACCTGGTTGGCTTCGACCCACGCGGCGTCGGACGCAGTGCGCCGGTGAGCTGCGACTTCACGCCGACCCAGCAACTGCGCGGCGCCTTCGCGCAGTACGCGCACAGCCCGGCCGACGTCACCCGCGAGGCGGCGTACGCACGGACGATCGCCAACCAGTGCGCCACCTCGAAGACCGCGTCGATGCTGCCCTACATCACGACCGCCAACACCGCGCGGGACATGGACCGGATCCGGGCCGCGCTCGGCGAGCAGAAGGCGTCGTACCTCGGGGCGTCGTACGGCACCTACCTCGGTTCGGTGTGGACGACGCTGTTCCCGAGGACCAGCGACCGGGTCGTGCTCGACAGCAACCTGGGTCCCGAGGGGTACGACGAGACGGCGATGCGGATGTTCGCCCGGGGGCTGGAGGACCGGTTCCCGGACTTCCAGAAGTACGTCGTCGCGCGCCCCGAGCTCGGGCTCGGCAAAACCCCGCAGCAGGTGAAGGCCAAGTTCTTCGAGCTCGCGCGGGAGCTGCGCGCACGGCCGCTCGAGGACATCGACGAGACGGGGTTCCGCGCCGCGACGTTCGGGATGCTCTACTCGGACGCGGGCATGGCCGAGCTGGCCAAGCTCTGGCAGGACATCGACACCGGAAAGCCGCTGACGGTCCCGCCGGTGGTCGACAACAACAACCTGATGTCCGCTCGGCTGTACGTCGTCTGCGGTGACAGCCGCTGGCCGACGTCGGTCCGGGAGTACCAGCGCAACGTCGCGATCGACCGGATCAGGTACCCGATGCTGGGTGCCTCCACGGCCGGCATCGGACCGTGCGCGTTCTGGCCGAAGCAGCACGTCGAGCCGCCGGTGAAGATCACCGACCGGGGCCCGTCGAACGTGCTCCTGGTGCAGAACGAGCGCGACCCGGGCACACCGCTGGCCGGCGCGAAGAAGCTGCGACGCGCCTTCGGGGACCGCGCCACGATGGTCACCGTCGACGGCGGCGGGCACGGCGTCTACCCGTTCAGCGCCAACACCTGCGCGAAGGACGCGGTGGCGTCGTACCTGGTCAGCGGGAAGCGCCCTGCGCAGGACCTAGCCTGCGCGGCCCAGCCCAAGTAGCAGCAGCGGGATGTTCAAGGACTGGCAGGATCGCCTTGCTGCTGCTCATCCCGCAGGTTCGTCGGGCCGATCACCCTGCTGATCGGCCAGCTCGGCGGCGGCCTCGACGGCGATGTCGATGGCTCGGCTCGCCAACGGAGATCGGGTGCGGTGGGCCGGCCAGTGCAGGTACATCTCCCGCGTGGGTGACGGTTCGAGCGGGTGGATGCTGAGGCGGTCGTCGGACGCGGCATCGGTGCCGTGCAGGGCGAGCCACGGCAGCACCGCCGAACCGATGCCCGCGCGCACCATCGACAGGATGGTCTCGTGGCCGCCGGTACGGAACACGATCCGCGGGCGGCCGCCGTACTCGGCGAGGGTCCGCTCCAGCCAGCGCTGGTGATAGGTCGGAGGCCAGGCGACCATCGGGGCGTCGTCGAGCAGCTCCACCCGTACGGGCCCTTCGGGAAACGTCCCGGCAGCGGCCACGAGCAGGTAGGACTCGTCGAGCAGCTTGACGTGCTCGACGTCACCCTCGACCCGGCCGTCGTGGAACAGCAGGTCGAGATCCCCGATCTTCGGGTCCGCCGGTTCCACCTCGGACAGGCGGATGTCGCAGCCCGGGTGCTCGTCGAGCAGCTGCCGTACGACGGCCGGCAGGATCAGGTTGGACACGCTCTGGAAGGTGCCGATGTCGATCCGGCCGCTGCCGGCCCGGAAGCGGTCGACGGCGTCGGCCAGCGCCTCCGACCTCGCCAGCAGCCCACGGCCGTGGGTCAGGACGACCTCGCCGAGGGGCGTGAGCCGCACCGGCTTGGGACCGCCGGGCCGGTCGAAGACGGCGCCGCCGAGCGCCCGCTCGAGCGCCGCGATCTGCTGGCTGACCGAGGACTGGGTGTAGCCGAGCCGCACGGCTGCCCGGCCGAAGGTTCCTTCCTCGGCGACAGCGGCCATGGCGCGCAGGTGGCGCAGTTCGACGTCGACCACGCGGCCATAGTATCGCCGTACGTGATCGACTTGATCGGAAACCATCGCTTTTCACGATGCATGCGGGACCGTAGCGTCTTGTTCCAACCGCTACGCGAAGGAGAGCAGGACATGACGGACATGAACGAGACCGAGTGGCGGTCCTTCGTCTCCGCGGGGACGAGGCTCGCGCACGTGGCCCTCACCCGCGCCGACGGACGGCCGCACGTCACGCCGGTGTGCTTCGTGCTCGACGGCGACGAGCTCGCCTTCGCGCTCTCGCCGGGCAGCGTCAAAGGCAACAGCCTGGCCCGCGACCAGCGGATCGCGGTCTGCGTCAGCGACGAGCAGCAGCCGTACAGCTTCGTCTCCGTCGAAGGGCGGGCGCGGGTCTCGGCCGACGTCAAGGACGTCGCCAGGGGAATCGCCGGCCGCTACTACCCTTCCGAGTCCGCCGAGGACCTCGCCGAGTCGTTCGCGCAGGGCGGGTTCACCGCGGTGCACATCGGCATCACGAACGTCATTGCCCGCTCGGGTCTCGGCTGAGGTTTTCGCTCAGCGGCAGTGGCGCCCGCAGGCTGATGCTGACGATGCCGTAGGTGAAGCCGAGGTGCTCGTTGAGGCGGCGCATGGACTCGTTGCCGCGCTGGGTCCAGGTGTAGATCTCGGTGATCCCGTGCTCGGCGGCCCACGCCATGCTGGTGCGCTTGAGCGTCGCGGCGACCGACCTGCCGCGCCACTCCCGGCGTACGGCGGTGTAAGCGACCTCCGCACGCTCGGGGCGGTCGGAGTCGAGCATCAGCCCCGCCACGCCGATCACCTCGTCACCGGCCACCGCGACGAACATCGCGGCCGGGTCGTTGATCCACTCCTTCTCCCAGTCGTCCTCCGACACCTTCAACGCAACCGGATGGTCCATGTCCGGGAACGTCGGCAGCGCGACCTGGTGGTACGCCGCCGTCCACAGCTCCGGCCGTTCGGCGACCGAGAAGATCTCGTACGCCGTCGGCGGCGCCGGCTTCGGCTCGTCGCCGATCGGCCTCAGCTGCTCGACCTGCCGATTCGATTCCCGGAAGCCGAACCGCTCGGCGAACAGCCGGGACTCCTCGTCGTCGACGCTCGCCCCCGCCATGTCGTAGCCCTCGGCAACAGCATGGTCGGCGAGCACCTTCAGGATCTCGGTCCCGACACCGCGCCGCCGGAAATCGGGGCGAACCATCGGCATCAGCGCCGCCCGTTGCCCATCACCTGAGCGATCCGCCAGCCCACTGCCGACGACCTCGCCGTCGACCTCGGCCAGCAGCATCAACCGGCCGGGCCGATCCGCCTCACGCAACTCGGCAACAGCCGGGCAACGCTCGTACGGCATGATCGCGATCCGCACCGCACGCCAGCCCTCGTAGTCGGCATCGGTGATCGCCGTACGGATCGTCGTCATGCCTTCAGCTTGCACCAGTTGGTGGTGGAAAGCCTGGGAATTTCGGTGCCCCGATGAAGCCCGGGTTCTAGAGTGCGTGGGGTGGATCTCTCGCATCTCGGTACGCCGATCGGGCCGCTGGTCCGCGTGCACGGCGGGTTCGCCAACCGGATGTACCGGCTCGACACCGACCAGGGGTCGTTCGCGGTGAAGGAGCTGAACGTCGTCGACCGTCGCTGGGCCTACCAGGTCGAGGACGTGTTCAGGCTCGAGCGGGCGGCCTTCGCGGCCGGCATTCCGATGCCCGAGCCGATCTCGGCCGACCACGAGACGCTCGTCCACCGGTGGGTCGAGGGCGAGAAGGTGCCCGAGGCACCGGTGTCGGCGGCGTACGGGTTCGAGATCGGTGAGCTCCTCGCGCGCATCCACGCGCTGGACGTCGAGTGGACCCACGCGCCGAGCGAGGAGCCGGCCTCACGGGACTGGCCCGCGCTCGCCCAGCGGGCCCTGTCGACCGGACAGCCGTGGGCCGACGAGCTCGCCGCCCAGGTCGACACGTTCCTCGCGATCGCCCACTTCGTCGACACCTGCGAACGGCCGGGCCCCGTCGTACTGACCCACAAGGACATCCAGCCGTGGAACCTGCTCGCCCGCGACGGCCGGCCGGTCGTACTCGACTGGGAACTCTCAGGCCTGCTCGACCTGTCCGGTGAACTCGGCTCCACCGCCCTCAGCCTCGCGAAGGGCCCAGGCTTCGACACCCTCGAACCCGCCATCTTCCGCACGGTCCTAGACGGCTACGTCGCCGCCGGCGGAACGCTGCCGCCCGCGGGCCCCAGCTGGTTCGTGTACCTGATCGGCGGCTGGCTGGGCCACACCAGATGGAACATCCTCCGCTGCCTCACCGGCACCCAGGCAAGCACCGGCCCCGACCTAGCCCTGTCCCACGAGTCCGCCCGCAACGGCGCACGAGGCCTCCCCGACCTCTTCCACCGACTCCCGGACCTCGAGACCCTGCTCAGGTAACCACTCCAGGCGGAGGGTGTGGGATTCGAACCCACGATGACGGTCACCCGCCATACCGGTTTTCAAGACCAGCGCACTCGGCCACTATGCGAACCCTCCAGGCGGGTGCGCAGTACGGACCCGCCGAGGGTCGAGGATAGCGGGTGCGGGCGGATTAAAGCTGTGGAGGGCTGCGGTCCGGGTTGTTAGGCTCATCCGCCGAGATCGGAGTGCTTCCTCATGCCTACAGCCACGTCCCTCGGCCTGCCCAACGTGCGCGGCCGCGTCCCCCTCCTCGTCGGACTGGCGATCGATTCGTTCGGCGGCGGCTGTGCCGGGCCGCTGCTGCTGTTGTTCTTCGTACGGGTCGCTGACATCCCGCTCGGTACGGCGGGGGTGCTGCTGACCGTCGCGACCCTGTTCTCCGTCGCGGCGCCTGCTGCGGTCGGGCTGGTGATCGACCGGGTCGGGCCGCGCAACCTGGTCACCGCCGCGCAGTTCGCGCAGGGGGTGGCGTTCGTCGGGTTCTTCTTCGGGCGGTCGATGTGGCTGCTGTTCCTGTGCGCGCTGCTCACCACTACCGGGCAGCGCGTGTTCTGGTCGTCGGTGTTCAGCCTGCTGGCGGATGTCTCCGACGAGGGCGACCGGGACCGCTGGTTCGGGCTGGGCGGGATGATGCAGGCCGCTGGGTTCGGGCTGGGCGCCCTGGCGGCCGGCGTGCTGCTCACGATCGACGGGGACCTGCCGTTCCTGCTGGCGATCGGACTGAACGCCGTGACGTTCTTCATCGCCGGCGTACTGATGCTGTGGATCCACCCGGATCACACCGCCCGTTCGGTCGAGGACACCGGACCGATGCCGTTGCTGCGGCGCGACAAGCCGTTCCTGGTGCTGATCGGGGCCAACACCATCCTGGCGCTGTGCACGATGCTGATGGGTGTCGGGCTACCGGTCTACGTGACCGAGGCGCTGCCGGCGCCCAAGTGGCTGGTCGGCGTACTGCTGGCGGCGGTGTCCGTCGTACTGGCTACCGGGCAGACGCTGGTGGTTCGCCATACCGAGCACCGGCGGAAGATGAACGTGATGGTGCTCGTCGGGCTGCTGTGGATGGTCTGGGGGCTGCTGATGGCCGGGCTGTTGCACGTGCCGGCTGCGCTCGTCGTACCGGGTCTGGTGCTGGCGACTGTGTTCTTTGCCGCGGGGGACGTGCTGCACGCGGCGACCGGGAACGCGCTGGCGGCGGCTGTGGCGCCTGAGCGGGGGCAGGGCAAGTACCTGTCGTACTGGCAGTACTCGTTCACCTTCGCGAGCGTGCTGGTACCGGTGTTCTTCGCGCAGCTCTTCGTGGTGGGGCACGCGGTGCCCTGGCTGGTGATCTCGGGGCTGGCGCTAGGGGCTGCGATCACGCTGGTCCTGCTGGACCGGGCGCTGCCGGATGTGACTGCTCAGCGGCGCTGATCGGGAATCGGTACCGGGCGCCTCCTCTCTCCTGCCGGGGTTGTGTACTTGATGGCGCGACGGCCGTCGCGAGTTGGTCGTGGTGACCGCCGTGAAGCTTCCAACCGGGTCGGCGATACTTCTATTTCGATCGGTACAGAAGCGTCTTCAACTGCCGTCGGGCGCCGATGCAAACCTGGGGAACATGTGTTCTAATATTCTCCGTACAGCGCGCGGTACCTCTCTTTCCAACCCAGACCTTCGTCCGAGCGGCCGAACCTCCCACCTTCGATGTGGACGGCCGGTGCGGCGATGGCCGCCCGGGGATGTGAGGACCCCGGGCGTTGGAGGGCTTTCGGCAGGCAGACTGACGCGGGAAGGTGGTGGACGACGAGAGGGGACAGTTCATGCTGCTCGAACATCGCGGCCGGAGACCGGTCGTGCCAGAGTCGGCGCACGTCGCGCCGTCGGCGGTCCTGTGCGGTGCGGTGGTGCTCGGAGAAGGCTGCCGGGTGCTGCACGGCGCGGTCCTGACCGCGGAGAACGGCGAGGTCCGGCTCGGGACGAACTGTGTGGTGATGGAGAACGCCCTGGTCCGCGGCCGGGCCGACCATCCCGCGCTGATCGGCGACGCGGTACTCATTGGACCGCACAGCCACGTGAACGGCGCCACGGTCGAGGACGAAGTCTTCCTCGCCACGGGCGCCGCCCTGTTCCCCGGTTCGGTAGTCGGCACCGGCTCCGAACTCCGGATCAACAGCGTGCTCCACGTGAACTCACGCCTGGCCGCCGGCACCGTCGTACCGATCGGCTGGATCGCCGCCGGAGACCCCGCCGAGCTCTTCTCCCCCGACCGCCACGAGGAACTCTGGGCCGTCCAGGAACCGCTGGACTTCCCCGGCACCGTGTACGGCGTACCGCGCGGCACGCCGATGCGCGACATCATGGCGCGCCAGTCCGACTACTACGGCTCACACCTGGAGGATCACTTGGTGGAGGAATATCCAAGCAGCTAGTTTATTCAGTTGCCTGTAGCAACCAGTGGATGCTGTTGCCTGCCATTGGTTTGCTACTGGTCGTTGCCGCCCTACCGGCCGGGTTTGCCTCAGATGGCAGACCAGCGGGCTCGCAGTACGCCGTCGGGATCCGGCAGGACTCCCACGACCAGCGGGTTGTACTCATCTTCGGTGATGGGGTGGGCGGCTGCCGCGATCACGTCGTCGGGGAAGTCGTCGACGTCCGCATCGAGTACGACCACGCTGCGGATCTCGCCTGCCCGGTTCTCCCAGACGTACTCACAGGTGCCGTCGATGCTTGCGTGGGCGGCTTCGACGTCGGGCGAGAGATCGGGCCAGACGCTCAGCCGTGCGCGTCGTGCGAGGTGGAGGTTTTCGACCAGCTTGGCGGGCGCGCCGGGTTCGCAGTTGGGCACCTCGGCCGACAGGTGGGCTGCCGGAGCCGGAGTCGGAGTCGCAAGCACTCGGCGTGCCGGCAGGGCGGTTGACTCGGCCTTCGGTGCGGGCGGCGTCGCGGCCGTCTCCGCCGTGAGGCGATGCCAACGCAGCAGGTTCTGGGCCGGCGACTCCCGAAGCAGGACGGCGCCGTGCTCGGCGACGAGGTTGCCGACTTCGGCCCAGAAGGCGGCGTCGGCGGCGGGCCCTGTTCGTCGTCGAGGTCGTCGTACGGGGACTGCTTCAGACGCACCGGGAACAAGCCGAGGTCGGCGGCTGTAGCGACGGCCTGCTCGCACAGGATGTGCTGCCGATGTACATGTACTGGTCGTAGCCGATGTGGACCGTGAACCGGTCTTCGACCTCGAGCCTGCACCAGGCGCCGCCGTCGCGCAGCATCACGCGGACGAGTTCGAGAGCGGTGGTGATGGGGACGACCGCGCCGTCGTAGTAGTCGCTGAGGTCCGGTGCGAACAGGCCGGCGAGGCCGTGACCGTTGGCCGGCATTTCGAGCCCGAGGTTCACGAAACCGGTCACACCGGGTTCGCGGATGCTGAGCTCCGCGATCCCGCTCTCCTCGGCGAAGGCCACGACGGCCGCGAGGTAGGCGGCTTCCTTCGTGCCGTGATCGCTCGATTCGTCCTCAGAACCTGTGTAGCGGCCGCAGTCGTTCCAGTCGGCTGGGTTGTACTTCGTCACCTTGTAGACGTAGGGCAGCGGCACCCGCTGATGATGTCAGCGTTCGGCGCCGGCGGTCAGCGAACAACCGCAGCAGCGGTGCAGGGTAGGACGCACAGTACGGCTTGCGGACCTGGGTGGGCTCACCGCGATGACGACGGCGACGAGGGCGGTGGTGGTGCCGACGGCGGTGGTGCCGACGGCGGCTATGGCGGTGGCGACTGTTGCGGTTGCGGTGGAGCAGGAGTCGCGGTGCTGATGGGGGCGGCGAGGGTGAATTGGCGGACCTGGCCTGGGGGCTTGGCGGCGCAGGTCATTTGGCCGTTGACGGTGATCATTTCGGCTTGGACTTCGACGGTGATGGTTTGGGTGTCTGAGGTGGAGAGGGCTACGGACCAGTGGCTTGGGGTTGGTTGGCTGATGGTCGTTGGGTGGAGGGCGTTGAGGGCGAGGCTGTGGCCGGCTTGGCGGGCGAAGTGTTGGGCGGCTTGGGCTGGTGGGGAGAGGGCGCCGGAGCCTCGGTAGTAGGTGGGGGTGATGGTGCCTTCGGTGTAGGACTGGGCGAGGGGGACGGCCTGGTCGGCGGGGACGTGGCCGTAGAAGAGGCTGTGGGGGAGGAAGACCAGGTTGGCGGCGAAGCGGTCGCCGCCGATGTGGCTGCACTCCCAGGTTTGGTCGGGGTAGGCGGCGGTGAGGGCTGCGGCGGCTGGGCGGCCGCGGACTGCGCAGCAGGCGTCGTGGCGGCCGTGGGTGCAGACGAGGTAGATGGGGTCGGTTGTGGGGGTGCCTTGGTCTGCGCCGGAGAGGACTGCGAGGAGGTGCTCGTCGGTGGGGAGCTCGCCGGTGCGGATGGACTCGTGGCCTGGGCGGGAGTCGACCAGGAACCAGCGGCGGGGTGTACCGGCGGGGGTGCGGCCGTGGCGGCGGATGAGGACCGGGCGGCAGCGGAGTCGGGCGCAGAGCTGGGCGACTTGGGCGGGCAGGTCGTCTGCGGGGTTGGTGGGCACGGCAGCTGGTGGGGCGGAGCTGTGGAGGGCGGGCTGTGGGGCCGGGTGGCCGACGACCCCTTGTGGGGCGGGACTGCCGGGATCGGCTTGTGGAGGGTGGGAGTCGGGGGTTGAACGGCGGAGGGCTGTGATGGCTACGCGGGGCCAGGGGGCGTTGAGTTCTATGAGGAGCCAGCGTTCGGCGGGTGGGGCGGTGGCGAAGACGGCGTCGCCGCGGCGGTCGGCGGAGGCGGCGCAGCCGGTTTCGGGGCGGTAGCGGGGTGGGGGGACGAAGTTCGAGTCCGGCCGCGGAGTGGCGGTCGGACTCGAGGTTGGTACGGCCGGCGTGGGGGCGGTGGCGCTCGCGGTGGTTGGGGATGCGTTGGTGGTTGGTGGGCGAGCGTCGGCGGGGGTGCCCGGCTGCGGCGGGCGTGGGGCGGGTTGGGTCATGCAGGGCTCTCGACGAGTACCGCTTCTGTCATGAGGCGGCGGGCCAGGACCAGTTGGTCTTCGGGTGGGAGGTCGGGGAGGTCGCCGACTGCGAACGGAGCGCCGGTGAGGGCTGCTGCGAGTGCGCCGACTGTTTCGCTGGGGAAGGTGATCGTGCGGTCGGGGAGGTGCAGGCGGACTGGGGTGCCGCCGGAGGCCGGGGCGGCGGAGGGAGAGCCCGGGACCAGATGGTGGTTGAGGCCTGGGCGTAGGCGGAGCTTCGTACCGACCCGCAGGTTGGTGATGGCTGCTGCGTGGGCCAGGGGTGCTAGTGGGGCTGGGCGGTTGCCGGACCAGGTGCGGCGGCGTAGGCGGTCCGCGAGGTCGTCGGGGGTTGCGGTGTGGAGGTGGTCGGTGAAGAGGGCCACGACCTTTTCCAGTTCGGGAGCCAGTTGGGCTGGGTCGCCTGGGTTGAAGCCGAGGGGTAGGGCTGTGCGGAGGTCGACCTCGTTGGCGGCCAGGGCGGCTAGCTCCTGGATGAGGAGGTAGCGGGTCATGGTGTGGAGGCCGATGGTGAGGTGGGCGCTGACGCCGCCTAGGGCCTTGGCGGAGTGGAGGAAGCCTCGGGGGACGTAGAGGGCGTCGCCGGGGCGCAGTACGGCGTCTACTACCGGCTGCTGCTCTCGGGCTGCCTCGGCTATGGCCTTGGAGTGGTCTGTCCAGGGCTGGTTGCGGAGGGGGTCGAGGTGGACCGGCTCGTGGACGGTCCAGTGCTTCTCGCCGGCTACCTGCAGGACGAACACGTCGTGGACGTCGTAGTGGGCCGCGAAGCCTTGGGACTCGGACGGCGTGATGTACGCGTTGATCTGGACCGGGTGCCCGGCTTCGGACGCCAGTTGCGTGGAGAAGTCGACGAGCGCGGGCCAGGTGCGATGCAGAGCCTGCAGTACGACGGTGTGCCCGCTCGCGAACAGCGCGGCGACCTTGTCGTCGCGGATCTGGTCGCCGATCTCGGCGCCGACGCCGCCGGAGCCGGTGAACTGGTTGTCGCCGACCACCGACCCGTTCTTGGCGACGCGCAGGAACGGCGTACGAAGTCCACGGCGGGACAGCAACTCGTCGACCGCGGCGAGGCTGAACAGGTCGGCGAAGGCAGCCGGCCCAGCGTTGGAAGCCAGCCCCGCGTCGAAAGCCGGACCCGCGTCGGAAGCCAGCTCCGCGGCCGGGGACAGCAGTGCCCGGCGTCCCCAGTAGTTGGTGGCGAAGTCCTCAGGGTCTCCGGCGACGCAGCGCCGGAGAGCCGGGCGGCCGTCCGGCAGCGGCCCGGTCTCCGGCACGGCGCTCACCTACTTCCGGAGTTACCGCCGGCACCGCCGTCCGCGCCGCCGTCGGTCGCGTTCGGATCGGCTCCGCCGTCCGCCGGACCTTCGCCGCTGCCGGCACCACTGTCGGCTCCTCCGTCGGCGCCGCCGTCGCTGACACCAGGCGAGGCACCGCCGTCCGCGGGTCCTTCCGAACCGGCGCCACCGTCGGCACCGCCGTCACTCGTACCGGGAGACGCGCCGCCGTCCGCGGGGCCCTCCGCGCCGCCGTCGGCACCACCATCGGTCGCACCGGGCGTTGCCCCGCCGTCAGCCGGTCCCTCGGCGCCGCCGTAGCCGCCACCTGCGCCACCGTCGGCGCCGCCGTCGTGCGCACCGGGCTCCGCGCCGCCGTCGGCCGGGCCTTCGCCGCCGCCGTAGCCACCACCGGGTGTGGCTTGGTTGCCCTCGCCACCGGCTCCGCTGTCAGCACCACCGTCCGCACCGCCGTCGTGCGCACCAGGGGTCGCGCCCCCGTCAGCCAGACCTTCACCGTCGCCGGACGAAGTGGTCATGTCGTCGTCGTTGAGACCCATGATGCTGCTCCTTTCGAGAGGATTTGTGCCCACCCAGTGCGCACAGTAGATCGGTGCTAAACCCCTGGGGGGATCACAAGCTCTCGTCAGTTCTACGGCGATCCGCCGGAGCAGCGGAAGGGCTCAGCCGAGCAGGTCCCACCAGACCTTGAGGAACGCGTCGGTGACGGACTCAGGCCGTACGGCGATGCGCAGCCAGTCCGGTCCCAGACCGGGGAACGTGTCGCCTCGCCGCACGGCGAAACCGCGCCGGCGCAGCTCCTCGCGCAGCTGATCGGCGCCGTCGACGTGGACGAGCACGAACGGAGCACGCGGTACGCCGTACGAGCTGACGCGGGGTGACGAAGTGAGGCCGGTGAGGAGGTGAGTGCGCTGGCTGTCGAAGGCCTGGGCTGCCTGGTTGGCCTCGGCCGTCGCCTCGGACGTGCTGCAGGCGATGGCGGCAGTGAGGGCCGGGGTGGAGAGCGGCCAGTGCGCCTGTACGGCGGCCAACTGCTCGACCAGGGCCGCGGCCGCGACGACGTACCCGACCCGCAGGCCGGCGAGGCCCCAGGTCTTCGTGAGGCTGCGGATGACGACCAGGCCGGGGATGGAGGCGCCGGCGAGGGACTCGGGCTCGCCGGGGACGGCGTCCATGAAGGCTTCGTCGACGACGAGGATGCGCTCGGGGCGGGCCAGCTCGCGGAGGGTGTCGGCGGGATGGAGGACCGACGTGGGGTTGGTCGGGTTGCCGACGACGACCAGGTCGGCGTCGGCGGGGACGGCCCGCGGGTCGAGAGTGAAGCCGTTCTCCGGTCGCAGGACCACGCGGTCGACGAGGTGGCCTGCGGAGCGGAGTGCGGACTCTGGCTCGGTGAACTGCGGGTGTACGACGACCGGGTGGCGCGGCCGGAACGCGCGCGCGATCAGCACGAACGCTTCGGCAGCGCCGGCCGTGAGGAGGATCTGGTCGGGGTCGCAGTCGTGACGCGCAGCGACCGCGGCCGTCGCCGCGTCGGAGCGTGGGTAGGCGGCGAGGTCGGTGAGGCTCGCGGTGATCTCGTCGAGCAACCAGGCGGGCGGCGTACCGGTGCGCACGTTGACGGCGAGATCCACCAGCCCGTCGCCGACCTCGAGATCTCCGTGATGGTCCAGGTCGAATCCGTCCACAGCCACGGGAGGAGGCTAACTGTCGGCCGGTCGGGCTCCTCCCGCCTGTCCAGGAACCGAGCCGGCTGGAGTATCCACAGGCCCCCCACGCGGGCGCGGTGGATGCGGCACCATGGAGACATGAAGATCGCCGTGGTGCAGGGCGCGAGTTCCGACGACAAGGCTGCCAACCGGGAGGCTGTGGTCCGGTGGGTGGCGCAGGCGGCGGCCGCGGGGCCGGAGCTCGTGGTGCTGCCGGAGGCGATGATGGCCGACTTCGCGGCCGAGGGCGGGTCGGTCGGGCCGCTGGCGGAGGCGCTGGACGGGGAGTTCGTCAGTACGTTGCGCAAGTGCGCGCTCGAGCACGGTACGGCGATCGTGGCGGGGATGTTCGAGCGGAGTTGCGACGAGCACCGGCCGTACAACACGTTGCTCGCGGTCGGCGCGGACGGTGAACTGCTGGGGGCTTATCGGAAGATCCACCTGTACGACGCCTTCGGCTACAAGGAGTCGGACCAGTTGACGCCGGGCGATGTCGCACCGGTGGTGGTGAAGATCGGGGACCTGAAGTTCGGGTTGATGACGTGCTACGACCTGCGGTTCCCGGAGTTGTCGCGGGCGCTGGTGGATGCGGGGGCCGACGTGCTCGTCGTACCGGCTGCTTGGGTGCGGGGACCGTTGAAGGAGCACCACTGGACGACGCTGCTGACAGCGCGGGCGGTCGAGAACACGGTGTACGTGGCGTCGGCGGCGCAGAACGGGCGGAAGTACTCGGGGCTGAGCCAAGTGATCGATCCGCAGGGAATCGCGGTCGCGGCGGTCGGTGAGGCGGACGGTTTCGCGACGGCGGAGATCTCGGGTGAGCGGTTGGCCGAGGTACGCACGAAGAATCCGTCGCTGGCCAACCGGCGGTTCACGGTGACGCCGCGCTGATGGCCGAGCAACCGCCAGGCGCCGAGGCCGGTACGGCGTACGACGTGGTGGTGCTGGCGGGTGGCGCTTCGCGACGGTTCGGCGGGGTGGACAAGGCAACGCTTGTCCTGGAAGGGGTTTCGCTGCTCGATCGGGTGCTCACGGCAACTGAATCGGCGGCCTCGACGGTCGTGGTCGGGCCGGAGCGGACGACCTGTCGCGCGGTGAGCTGGACGCAGGAACATCCCCCGGCCGGTGGGCCGGTCGCGGGAGTAGCGGCAGGGTTGCGATGCGGTACGGCGCCGGTGGTGGTGCTGGTGTCGTGCGACCTGCCGTGGTTGACCTCCGACGACGTCGCGGGACTGGTCGACGGGCTCGGCGAGCACGACGGGCACGGACTCCGGGATATTGGGGGCCGAGAGCAACCACTTGCGGCGGCGTACCGGCGGGACGCGCTGACGGCGGCGCTGGAGGCGATCGGCGACCCGCGCGACCAGTCGATCCGCAGGACGTTCGCGCCGTTGACGATGCGCTGGGCGGAGCCGACGCGGGCAGGTCGCGACGTCGACTCGTGGGCGGACCTCGACGACCCGGCGACCGCCGCGCCCACCGACCGGCCACCGAGCCGCCATCCAGGCGAATCGGTCCCGCAGCCAGGCGACTTCTGAGCAATCCCGAGCGAATCGGCACAGACCGCCCGCCCGCTTCTAGGCTGCGGCCTACTGCCTGCCGCCCGCCTCGAAAGGGACTCCATGAACAGACTCGCCCGGCTCCTCACCGCCGTCCTCAGCAGCGCCGTCCTCCTGGTCGCCGGTACGGCGACAACCGCCACCGCGGCGCCCGTCGCCACGCTGGGGGATGCTCCTCCTGGCGTCAGGTGCTCGTTCTTCTGGAACACGTCGTTCGCCGACACCTGCTTCGAGAGCGACGGCGACGACCAGTGGATCAGGGACCTGGTGGCCAACGGCTGGGCCGCTGTCGTCCACGTGCAGCTGAACTATCTCAAGGACAGGACCTGCAAGGCGATGCCGGCCGCGGAAGGCTGGGGAGTCTGCAAGTTCGACCACGTCGAGGACAAGTGCGTCCGCTTCCAGCTGTACGAACAGAAGGGCGACGCGATCCGTAACCGCACCCACTGGTCCCGCTGGTTCCACGTCAACGGCACCGGGTACTGCGACTGATCGCAGTCCTCGAGGTCCGCCCGACCGGGGAATAACCAGTCGCTTACCGGCCGTCCGCGCCCTACCTTGACCGGATGGATCATGACGTTGCCGGGATGGTGCGCACGGCGTTGCCGGGATGGGACGTGGCCGAGATTCTGCCGCGGTCGGGCGGGCAGTTGTCGACGGTCTTCGAGGTTCGGGGCGTCGACGGCCGGGCGGTGATCGTGAAGGTCTACGACCCGGAGTGGGCCTGGAAGCAGGCCAAAGAGGTGTACGTGTACGGCGTACTGACGCCTGAGCTCGGGGAGCTGGTGCCGTCGGTGATTCACGCGGAGCCCGCGGGTGAGACGCACGCGTTCACCGTGCTGTCGAAGGTGGACGGCGTGCCGTTGTCGGAGGTGACGCCGGCGGACTACCGGCCGATCTACGCGCAGGCGGGCGCCTTGCTGACAAGGATCCACCGAATCCCGCAGCCGGCGTACGGGTATCTGACGGACCAGGTGCTCGAGCCGCTTCCGTCCAACGACCAGTACATGGCGCGGCAGTTCGCGAAGAAACTGAAGGAGTTCGAGGAGCTCGGCGGCGATCCGGAGTTGCAGGCACGCATCACCGAGTACGTCGCCGAGCATCCCGTGCCGCCGGACGTCGAGCCCGTGCTGTGCCACAACGACTTCCACGAGGGCAACTTGCTCGTCGATCCCGAGACCTGGCAGCTGAACGGGATCATCGACGTCGAGAACGCGATCGCCGCGGACCCGCTGCTCGACCTGGCGAAGGCGTTCTACTACTCGATCAAGGACGACCGCGCGAAGCTCGACGGCCTGCTCGACGGGTACGGCGAACTCCCCGCCGACTGGGAAGAGCGGACCACCACGTACCGGCTCTACCACGCCCTCGAGCTATGGGACTGGTTCACGTTGATAGGCGTGACCGATCCCCTGGACTCGATCGCCGGCGACATCGCCGAGATCCTCGGCACACGGAGCGTCGCGCGCTGAGCCGACGCAGTACGGTGGCGAGTATGCGAGCTGTGGTGTGTGAAGGAGCCGGTGGTGTCGAGGTCCTGACGATCGGCCGGATCGAGGACCCCACGCCGAACGTCGACGAGGTCGTGATCGAGGTCGTCGCGGCCGGGGTGAACCGGGCCGATCTCCTGCAGCGGCAGGGCCACTACCCTCCGCCGCCCGGTGCGCCCGGGACGATCGGCCTCGAGGTGTCCGGCCGGATCAGCGCCGTCGGCGAGCAGGTCGAGGGCTGGTCGGTCGGTGACGAGTGCTGCGCGCTGCTGGCCGGCGGTGGGTACGCCGAGAAGGTCGTCGTACCGGCACCGCAGGTGATGCCCGTGCCGGAGGGCATCGACCTGGTCAGCGCCGCGGCGTTGCCCGAGGTCGTGGCGACCGTCTGGTCGAACATCTTCATGAAGGCGCACCTCAAGGACGGCGAGACGCTGCTCGTGCACGGCGGCGCCTCCGGCATCGGCACGATGGCGATCCAGCTCGGCGTCGCGCACGGCGCGCGGGTGCTCTGCACGGTCGGCAGCGCGGACAAGATGGAGTTCTGCACCCGGCTCGGCGCGGACGTCGCGATCAACTACAAGGAAGCCGAGTGGGCCTCGGTGGTGCGGGAGGCGACCGGCAAGGCCGGCGCGGACGTGATCCTCGACATCATCGGCGCGAAGTACCTGACCGACAACGTGAAGTCGCTCGCGTACGACGGCCGGATCGTCGTGATCGGTATGCAGGGCGGCGCGAAGGGCGAGCTGGACCTCGGCCGGCTGCTGGCCAAGCGCGGTTCGATCACCGCGGCCGGCCTGCGCAGCCGCTCGGTCGAGGACAAGGGCCGGATCCTGGCCGAGGTGGTCGGGCACGTCTGGCCGCTGGTCGAGGCGAAGAAGGTCCGGCCCATCGTGCACGCGACCTACCCGCTGGAGCAGGTCGCGACGGCGCACGAGGAGCTCGAGCAGTCGACGCAGAGCGGCAAGATCCTCCTCACGCTTTAGGACGGGGTGTTCGCGGCGATCCACTCCGGGTCGGGCGCGACGAGCTGGATGACGTCCAGCCAGGTGCCTTCGGGGTCGCGGACGTAGAAGTGCCGTTGTCCCCACGGCTCGGTGACCAGGTCGATCGCCAGCTCGACGCCGCCCTCGACGAGGCGAGCGGCGAGCTTGTCGACGTCGTCGACGACGAAGCCGAAGACGTTCGAGCTGTCGGTGGTCGCCGAGACGGCGGGCGGGACCGATGCGTGGCCGCGCTCGCAGATGGCCAGCTCCCACGACGCGTCGCCGCGGCGCAGGCAGACGAACCAGCCGAGGTCGACGGTGATCTCCAGGTCGAAGTACTCCGTGTAGAACGCGGCGACCCGCGCGGGCTGGGCGGTGACGACGGTGGCGCCGAAGGCGGCGGGTTGCATCTGGTCTCCTTTTACTACAGCTGTCGTGGTTGAGTACGACATTTGTAGTGGATGGCTGTAACCTTGTCAACATGCCCAGAAACCCGGAACGCCGCGACCAGCTCGCCGACGCCGGCCTGACCGTCCTGGCCGAGGCCGGCGCCCGCGGCCTCACTCACCGCGCCGTCGACGCCACCGCGGGACTTCCCGCCGGGACGACCTCCAACTACTTCCGTACGCGGGACGCCCTGCTGGGCGCGCTCGGCGAGCGGATCTTCGAGCGCCTCGCGCCGACCGACGATCGACTGCGACCGCTGGCCGCGCGCGAGCCGTCGACGGACCTGGTCGTCGACTACGTGCGGTACATCGTCGAGCGGCTGCTCGGGAATCCCGAGCTTCCGCTGGCCCTGTTCGAGCTTCGGCTCGAAGCGGCGCGAAGGCCGGGACTGCACGAGATCCTGACCCGGACGCTGCGGCAGGGGTTCGACGCCGACGTCGCGTTCCACGTCAACGCCGAGCTGCCGGGCGGCGCTCAGGAGGTTCGGCTGCTGCACTTCGCGATCGACGGACTGGTGCTCGACCAGCTGACGCCTGGCGTCGGACACCCGTACGACGTCGACGCGGCCGTCGCGCAACTCGTGCGCAGATTGTCGCGTGACTATTAGTCGCAACTTATATAGACTGCCAGGCATGGAATTCACTGGTGGACTGAACATCGCGATGAAACTGCCCAAGGCCGAGTTCGAGCGGACGGTCGCGTTCTACCGCGACGTCCTGGGGTTCGAGGTCACCGACGAGTCCGGGCCGCACGTCGTGGACGCGGTGCCGCGGTGCGCGTCGCTGAAGTACGGACCCGTGACGCTCTGGCTCGACCAGGTGGACAACTACGCGCGGTCCGACCTGTGGCTGGAGCTCATGACGCCGGACGTGGCCGCGGCGATGGAGCACCTGAAGAGCCACGGGATCGAGGCCCAGGACGAGTTGGAGCCGTTGCCCGAGGGGAGCGACGGGCGCTGGATCACCAACCCGGCCGGCGTCACGCACCTGGTTCGTAACATGAATTGACCCCCGAATGTCGTTGCCAAGGGCTACCGTCAGGGGGTGACTGGGGAACAGCGGCGCGGTGCGCACGTGCTGGACGCGGTGCTCGACGTGATCGCCGAGCGTGGCCTCGAGGCAGCGACGATGCGGACGGTCGCGGCGGCGGCCGGGATCTCGCTCGCGCAGGTGCAGTACTACTTCCGCAGCAAGGACGAACTGGTCGCGTCGGCGTTCCGGCACGTCACCGAGCGGTTCGACGAGAAGCTGGCGACGGTCGACCTGTCCGGCCCGCCGCGCAAGGTGCTGCGGGAAGCGCTCGAGCTCTGGCTGCCGTTGGACGCCGCCCGCGCCCGTGACGCCCGGGTCTGGCTGGCCTTCAGTGCGGCCGCCGCGATCTCACCGACCCTGAAGGAGATCGCGGCGGCCACCGACAGCGAGCTCCGGGTCGCGTTCGCCCGCCTGCTCGACGCGGCCGCCGCCGAAGGCACCCTGCCGGAGGTCACCGACACCGAGACCGAGGCCGGCCTCCTGCTCGCGGTCGTCGACGGCCTGGTCGTCCAGGCGCTCACCTTGGCCGAGCCGCTGCGCGCGCGGTTCCTGACCGATTCCCTCGACGCTCACCTGGCCCGCCTCTTCACCCCCTGAGCCCGGCGCCGGATTGACCAGGCGCATACTCGGTATGCATACTCAGTATCCATGTCGATCAAGCACGGTCTGCTCGCGTTGCTCCGAGCCGAACCGAAGTACGGATACCAACTGCGCGGCGAGTTCGAGACGGCCACCGGTTCGACCTGGCCGCTGAACATCGGGCAGGTCTACACGACCCTGACCCGGCTCGAGCGGGACGGACTCGTCCAGCCGGTCGTCGCCGAGGCGGGTCAGGACGACGGCGACGGGCGTTCGCGGTACGCGATCACCGAGGCCGGCCGGGCCGAGCTCGCCGGCTGGTTCACGACACCGGTGACCCGGGAGTCGCGGCCGCGTGACGAGCTGGCGATCAAGCTGGCGCTGGCGCTGGCCGTCCCAGGGGTCGACGTGCCCGCCGTGGTGCAGCTGCAGCGGAGCTCGACCATGCGGTCGATGCAGGAGCTGACCCGGTTGAAGCGCAACAGCCGCGACGGCGACATCTCCTGGCTGCTGGTGCTGGAGTCGATGATCTTCTCCGCCGAGGCGGAGATCCGCTGGCTGGACCACTGCGAGGCGATGCTGTCCCGCGCCCGCCGCACCCCGAGCACCGACAGCACTTCCGGTACGGCGACCCCGGCCGAGCAGCCCGATCGAACCCACCAGGCGGAGGCCAAGCGATGAACACCATTCTGGACATCCGCAATCTCAGCCGGGTGCACGGATCCGGCGAGCAGGCCGTGCACGCGCTGCGCGACGTCGACCTGACCGTCGCCGCCGGTGAGCTGGTCGCCGTGATGGGCCCGTCGGGCTCCGGCAAGTCCACGTTGCTCACCTGCGCGGGCGGTCTCGACCGGCCGACCTCCGGCCAGATCCTGATCGACGGGAACGACCTCGCTACCTTGGGCAACAACGCTGTCGCCGCCCTGCGCCGGCGGCGGATCGGCTACGTCTTCCAGGACTTCAACCTGATCCCCGCGCTGACCGCGGCCGAGAACGTGATGCTGCCGCTCGAGCTGGACGGCACCCGGGCCAAGACCGCACGCAAGTTCGCCGAGGCCGCGTTGACGGAGGTGGCGATCGCGGAGCTGGCCGACCGGTTTCCCGACGAGATGTCCGGTGGCCAGCGGCAACGCGTCGCGATCGCGCGGGCGATCGTCGGCGAACGGCGGCTGCTGCTCGCCGACGAGCCCACCGGCGCCCTCGACTCCGAGACCGGAGAAGCGGTCCTGCAGCTCCTCCGCGACCGGTGCGACCAGCACGGGATCGCCGGCGTCCTCGTCACCCACGACGCCCGGCACGCCTCCTGGGCCGACCGCGTCGTCTACCTGCGTGATGGTCTCCTGGTAGGCCAGTCGGGTCCGCTGCCCGAGGCCGACATCCTGCTGGAAGCGCACTGATGGGCGGCTGGGGACCACCGCTGCGGATCGCGGTCCGCACGGCTCGCCGCGCCAAGGGGAGAACTCTGCTGGTCGCCGCGCTGATCGGCGTACCGGTGCTGGCCGCGTCCTGGATCGGGCTGACCAACGTCGCCGGGAGCCCGACCGGGGAGACCCTCGCGAAGACGACGATCGGTACGTCGGACGCCCAGCTGATGGTGTCGCCGTACGCGAAGTACGGTCCGCAGCAGCAGGAACCGCAGCTGAACGGGGGCGAGCCCGCCCCGCCGCCGGGAGTCGTGGCGTCGCGCGATGCCGCCAAGGTCGACCCGCTGGCCTACCTGCCCCCTGGCAGTACGGCGGCCCGTTCTCTGTACGAGATGGGCTCGACCGAGGTGCGCGGCCCGGAGACGAACACCTCGGTCCGGCTGCTGACAGGCGACGGCCAGAGCAAGCTGCTGGACGGGACCTTCAAGCTGGACAGCGGACGGATGCCCGGCAAGCCCAACGAGGTCGCCGTGTCGCCGGAGCTCGCGAAGTTCCTCGCCCTGCTGGACGGCAAGCAGCTGAAGCCCGGCGCCACCGTCCGGACCGCGGACAATCAAGAGCTCGTCATCGTCGGGCTTGCCCGCACGCTCTTCGGCCCGGACACCAGAGCGCTCTTCACCACCCCGGACAGCCGGCTGGTCGACGCCGACTCCGATGCCAGGTACTACTACCTGGTCGATCTGCCCGCCACGGCGAACCCGGACGCGGTCAGCAACGACCTGCTCCGCAACGGCATGTACTTGGTGCCTAGGGCAAACATCATCGACCCGCCGCCGTCCCTGTACGGCGGGGCCGGCGACGCCGGCGCGGTCGCGGTGATGGCGCTGGTGGTCGGGTTCGGCATCCTCGAGATCGTCCTGCTCGCCGGTACGGCGTTCGCCGTCGGCGCGCGCCGCCAGACACGCGAGCTCGGGCTCGTCACCGCGACCGGCGGCAGGCCACGCGACGTCCGCCGGATCGTGCTGCTGCAGGGGCTCTTCGCGGGCGTCCTCGGCGCCGGCGGCGGTCTGGTGATCGCCCTGCTGCTGATGGTCGTCGGCAAGCCGCTGTGGGAGAAGATGCTCAACTCCGTCATCGTCGGCTTCCAGGTTCCGTGGACGAACCTGCTGGTGATCGCGGTGCTCGGTCTGCTCGCCGGGCTCGCGGCGGCCGTCGTACCGGCGATCAGCGCCGGCCGGCAGATGCCGATGGCGGCGCTGGCGGGACGGTTCACCGTGACCGCCGGGGTGGTCCGGATCCGCCGGCCCGCCCTGGTCATGGTGATCGCCGGTGTCGTGCTGACCGTCGGCGGAAGCGGCTGGATGGCCAGCATGCTCGAGGCGGCGAAGAAGCTGGCCACCGAGGGATCGGGCCGGACGACCCTCACCCCGACCGGGCCGATCGCGCTGGTGCTGCTCGGGATCACCGCCACGATCATCGGGCTGGTCTGGCTGCTGCCCGGCCTGGTGGCCAAGACGGCCGGGATCGCCAGGATCTTCCCGTTGAGCGGACGGCTCGCTCTACGCGACGCGGCCAGGCACCGCCACCGCACCGGCCCGGCGACCGCGGCGATCATGATGGCCGTCGCGGCCACCGCGGCGATCGCGTTCGCCGCGGCCAACAGCATCGCCGCGGACGCGGTCGACTACCGGCCGGAGAGCCTGTCCGGCGACGGGATCATCGACTTCGGCGGCGAGGTTCCGTACTCCGCCTCCACGGTCGGGAAGGTGGCCGAACTGATCCCGGCCAAGGCGACGTACGAGCTCGGAGCGGTGGCCCTGCGGGGGCAGCAGTCGAGCGGCGGCTACACGCCGGGCCTGATGGCGATGGGTCCGGCCGGCATGGAGGGAATGTCGGGCTACCCCGTGCTCGTCATCGATCCGGACTACATCGCCCGGTTCCCGGAGTACGGGCCGAAGGCCGCCGCGGCGCTGCGGGAGGGCAAGGTCGTCGTACCGGACCAGGCGGCGCTGAAGGGCTCGATGGCCCGGCTGACCTCGGAGACCGACTACGAGGGCAAGCTGGCCAAGCCCTTCCCGGGCGCGGTGGTGAGTTCACCGCCCGACGTCGGTCGGCTGCGGTTCGCGTCGTTGGTCAGTCCCGAGACCGCGAACAAGCTGGGCACGGTCCAGGTCCTGCAGGCCCAGTACGTCCTCGAGCGGGAGCCGACCGACGACGAGTTCGCGGCCGTGGCCAGGGTGCTCGGCCACGACGACCTGCTCGTGATCGAGAAGGGGTACCAGAGCCCGGCGCGGCTCTGGCTGCTCGGGCTGATCGGCGCGGCCACCGTCGTCACCTTGCTGGGGGTCGCGATCTCGGTCTCGCTCTCAGCGGCCGAAGGCCGGGCCGACCTGGCCACTCTGGCCGCGGTCGGCGCGCCACCGCGACGACGGCGCAACCTGGCCGCGGCGCAGGCGTGGGTGCTCGGACAGCTGGGATGTCTGCTGGGCGTGGGAGTCGGTGCACTGTACGGCTACACGGCGCACGCGGCGTTCGGGTCGCCGAGCTTCGTGATCCCGTGGCAGGAGATCGGTGCCATCGTGATCGTAGTGCCGTTGTTCGCCGGATCGCTGGCCTGGTTGATGACGCGCTCGCGGCTGCCGATGGTACGTCGGGTCGATTAGTTGCTGTGCGCCCCTACTTGGCCCGGGTCCGGGCCAGGTCGGGGTGCGCGACCGGGTGCAGCGGCGTACTGGTAACGCGCCACTGGCCGCAGGCGCAGCTCTGGTAGGTGAGCAGTCCTTCGCTGACGGGGTGTGACGACGCCACCCGCCAGCGGTGCCGGTGAAGTTCTTGTCTGGTGGTCATGGATCCATCGTGCTGTAATGGCATTATGCATCTCAACCCTTACGGCGCCGATGCGGTCCTGCTGGCGGTGAACCTGGTCACGCACCCGGCCTCGACGCCCGCCGAGCTGGCCGCGCGCTGCGTGGAAAGCGGCATCGACGAGAGTCACGTGCGGGACGGACAGGTCACCGACGACGACGTCGCCACAGTCCGGATCGTGCTGGACGAGTGGCTGGCGGTCGTCGACGCGTCCGACGAGCAGAAGCGGGTCGACCTGGTGAACGAGATGCTCGCCAAGTACACCGAGCACCCACGGCTGACCAACCACGCGGGCGACGGCTGGCACATGCACTACCGGCCCTTCCGCGTACCGGTCTGGCGGCTGGTCGCGACGTTGATCAGCACCGGTACGGCGCTGCACCTGGCGGGCCGTGGGATCTCCCGGCTCGGACGCTGCGCGATGGACGGGTGCGACCAGGTGTACGCCGATCTGTCCCGTGGCGGGAAGCAGCGCTACTGCAGTCCCGCCTGCTCCAACCGCGACGCCGTACGACGGCACCGCGCGCGCACTGCCTGAGACTCCCGGAGCGCTCACCACAGACCCGGGACGACAGTGCTTCTAGGATGGGCAGATGAGCGAGGAGAGCAACGAGGGCCAGGAAGTCCCGATGGCGGGGGCTCGGACCGAGGACGGCAAGATCCTGATCGTCGGGCCGGACGGGATGGCCGTCGAGGGGCCGCCGCGCGACGAGAACGACGACGACGCGAACGAGGGGCCACGCTCGGTGACCGAGCTGGTCGAGCAGCCGGCCAAGGTGATGCGGGTCGGGAACATGATCCGCCAGCTGCTCGAAGAGGTGAAGGCGGCTCCGCTCGACGAGGCGTCGCGGCAGCGGCTGAAGGCGATCCACGAGGCCTCGATCAAGGAGCTGGAGAGCGGCCTGGCGCCGGAACTGGTCGAGGAGCTCGAGCGGCTGAGCCTCGACTTCACCGACGACAGCACGCCGACCGAGGCCGAGCTGCGGATCGCGCAGGCCCAGCTGGTCGGCTGGCTGGAGGGCCTGTTCCACGGCATCCAGACGGCGCTGTTCGCCCAGCAGATGGCCGCCCGCCAGCAGCTCGAGCAGATGCGCCGCGCGCTGCCGGGCGGTCAGCAGATGCCCGAGGGCGGCCCGTTCCCGGGCACTCCGCAGGCCAACGGCACCACCGACGGGCCGGGCAGCGGCGGGATGTACCTGTAGTTCTTAGAGATTGAACACGTCGGCGAGGACGGTGGCGACACCGTCCTCGTCGTTTGTCGGGCAGACCTGATCGACGACGGCGAGCACCTCGGGGTGCGCGTTGGCGACGCCGTACGACGTACCGGCCCAGGTGAGCATCGGGAGATCGTTCAGCGAGTCCCCGAAGGCGATCGTCTCACTCGCCGAGATTCCTTGCTCCGCGGCGAAATCGGCCAGCATCGCGGCCTTCGAGACCCCGCTCGCGGCGATCTCCACCAGACCGGTCCCGCCACTGTGGCTGGCCGCCACCCGCTCGCCGACGATCGGCGCGACCCGGGCCAGCAGCTCGTCGGAGTGCAGGCTGCGGTGCCGGACCAGGAGCTTGGCGGCCGGTTCGGCGAGCAGTTCGTCGATCGCGGCGATCAACGTGTCGTCCGGCTTGGGCCAGCGGTTCAGGTAGTGCGGTTCCTGTCCGTAACGGTCCGGTCGCTCGATCGCGAACTCGACCTCCGGTACGGCGGCCCGGATCGCCAGCGCGACCTCCAGCGCGACGGCCGGATCGATCAGCCGGGTGCGGATCGCCTTGCGCCCGGCGACGTCGTACAGAATGGCGCCGTTGGCAACAATCGCGACCCCGTGCGCGCCGACCAGCTCGGACAGGTCGTGCAGCCAGCGCGGCGGCCGGGCGGTGACCATCACAAAGACGGCGCCGGCCTCCTGGACCGCGAGCACGGTGCTCCGGGTGAACGGGGAGACGCTCGAGTCGCTGTGGACCAGCGTGCCGTCCAGATCGGTGGCCACCAGGCGGGGTGTTCTGCGCATCGACACGTACCTACCGTAACGGTCTTCGGGCAGACCTTTTGCCCCTTCAGGAAAGATCCCCTTACCCCCTCGGGGAGTCATCGCGCAACCATCTGGAGATCGTTTTCCATGCAATCTGATTGACCATTGAACAACGTCACCAGACCGTTACGGCAGGATGCTGCAAAGGCAGCAAGTTCCCCTGCGCCGCAGGGTTTGTGCATGATTTCATGCGGTGGCCGGCGGGGAACCAGAGGCGGTTCGCACACGTCGTACGCCTGTTCCGGATCATCCACATCCGGTCCGACCCACGCCGGGAAGAACGTCGAGGAACTGGTGCGGAATTGGGTGCAACCAAAACCGGATCGGCGGCGTCAACAGTTATGGATCGGTGCGCCTAGCGCCGGACAAACGGGGTGGGTCGGCAACGAGCGTCGGTCCATCAGCTAGTGGGCTCGGGTGTTCGAACAGGCTTCATCGTTCGTTCACCGGGTCCTGGAACTTGGGGAGCCACGATGACTGTCAACACCGCCAACCCACCGGGGGCCAGGTCCGCCCGTGCGGCTGTCGACACATCTTCCATCATGGAAGGGGCCATGACCGGCTGTATCGCACGATCTGACATTTTCCAGCACCGCCTGATGGAGGAGCCGCCGCCCGCGTCGGCGACCCGTCGGACCAGGGAGCGCTACGACCAGCTGGTCCGGGAAGCCAAGTTGGTCTGTGCTTCCTGCCCGCTGTTCACCGACTGCCTGTTCAGCGCGGTGGCCGAGCACGACGTCAGCGGCTTCGTCGCCGGAACCACCGCAGTACAACGTCGTTCAATGCGCAACCTGTTGGACGTCGAGGTCCAGGCCGACGACTTCGACCAGCTCGCCGGGGCCCGCGGGACCCGCCGGCCGGTCAGCCACGAAGAGGTCCTGCGACTGCGGACCCAGTACCCCAACGACAGCCTCGAGTCGCTCGCGATGCGGCTCGGATGCTCGCTGTCGACCGTGAAACGTCATCTGCGCAGGGCTCGCCGAGGTCAGAGCCCGGCCGCCAAGGCACCGCGGGCCCGCCCGGAGGTCAGCGCCGTCCTGGACGCGTTCGACGCCGTGGTGGACCAGCCCTGCCCCGCACCGCGCACCGGCAGCACCCGCGTCGCCTGATCCGATACTCGGCCCGCCAGCGGACTATCGGTGACAGCAAAGGCCCGGAACCCTTGCACAGCAGGGATTCCGGGCCTCTTTCGTTGCCCTGGAGAACTGTCAGAACCAGCGGTTGAGCACGGCGGCCACGCCGTCGTCCTGCACCGATTTGGTCACCTCGTCGGCCGCCGCCTTCACCTCGTCCGGTGCCGCGCCCATCGCGACCCCGAGCCCGGCGTACGTCAGCATCTCGATGTCGTTGCGCCCGTCACCGATCGCGACCAGCCCTGACGCGTCGAGGCCGAGCTGCGCCAGCGCGACCTTCAGCCCCGTGCTCTTGTCGACGCCCTCGGGCGCGATGTCCAGCCACGCGGTCCAGCCGACGAAGTAGCTGACGCCGTGCAGGCCGAGCCGCTCGGCCAGCTCGATGAAGTCCGCCTCCGAGGCGTCCGGGTCGCGGATGATCAACCGGGTCACCGGCTCGGGCGCCAGCTCGGCGTCGGAGACCACCCGGAACGCGTCACCCCCGAGGTCGCCCTCGGGGAACGGCGCGGTCACCCGGTACCCGCCGTCGGCCTCCTCGACCGCCATCCGCGCGTTCGGCGCGTGCTCGCGGACCGAGGCGATCACGGTCGTCGGGTCGAAGGTGCGCTCGTCCACGATCTGACCGGCCGGGTAGCTCAGCGTGCGCGCACCGTTGCTCACGACAACAAATCCGCGCTGCAGGCCGAGCAGCTCCGCGATCGGTACCGTGGCCGCCGCCGACCGGCCGGTGGCCAGCACGATCGGCACCTGCGCGGCCGCCCGGCGGACGGCGTCGACCACGGCGGCAGAGATCCGCTCGTCGTGGTCGACCAGCGTGCCGTCGATGTCGAGGGCAACGGCCTGCGGCCGCCAGCCGTCGGTCGCCGTCATCCGCGGACCGGTTCGAGGACCTCGCGGCCGCCGACGTACGGGCGCAGGGCGGCCGGGACCCGGACCGAGCCGTCGGGCAACTGGTGCGTCTCCAGGATCGCGACGATCCACCGGGTGGTGGCCAGCGTGCCGTTCAGCGTCGCGACGTGACGGGTCTTGCCGTCGGCGTCGCGGTGCCGGATGTTCAGCCGGCGGGCCTGGTAGTCGGTCGTGTTCGACGTCGAGGTGAGCTCGCGGTACGCGCCCTGGGTCGGCACCCACGCCTCGCAGTCGAACTTCCGGTACGCCGAGGCGCCCAGGTCACCGGTCGCGGTGTCGATCACCCGGTAGGCCAGTTCCATCTTGTCGAGCATCTCCTTCTCCCAGCCCAGCAGTCGCTGGTGCTCCGCCTCGGCGTCCTCGAGGCTGCAGTAGGAGAACATCTCGACCTTGTCGAACTGGTGGACGCGGATGATCCCGCGGGTGTCCTTCCCGTACGAGCCGGCCTCGCGGCGGTAGCAGGACGACCACCCGGCGTACCGCATCGGGCCGTTGGACAGGTCGACGATCTCGTCCATGTGGTACCCGGCGAGCGCGACCTCCGACGTCCCGACCAGGTAGAGCTCGGGCTCCTCCAGGCGGTAGACGTCGTCGTGGGCGTTCAGGTACCCCGTGCCGTCCATCACCTCGGGCTTGACCAGCGTCGGCGTGATCATCGGGGTGAAGCCGTACTCCACCGCCTGGTTGATCGCGAGCTGGAGCATGCCGAGCTGGAGCTGCGCGGCGACGCCCTTGAGGAAGTAGAACCGGGCGCCGGAGACCTTCGCGCCGCGCTCCATGTCGATCGCGCCGAGCAGCTCGCCGAGCTCCAGGTGGTCGCGGGGCTCGAAGCCCTCGGCGGCGAAGTCGCGCGGCTTGCCGATCTCCTCGAGCACGACGAAGTCGTCCTCGCCGCCGACCGGGGCCTGGTCGGAGACCAGGTTCGGCAGGGCGCGGGACAGCAGGTCGAAGCGCTTCTCGGCCTCGTTCGCGGTCGCCTCGTGGGCCTTGACCTCGGTGGACAGCGTCTTGGTCCGCTCCAGCAGCGCGGTCCGCTCGTCGCCCTTGGCCTGCGCGACCTGCTTGCCGAGGCCCTTCTGCTCCGCCCGCAGCGACTCGAAGGCCGCGATCGACGATCGACGCTCGGAGTCGGCCACCAGGATCTCGTCGACCTTGGCCGGACTCTCGCCGCGCTTGGTCAGCGCGTCACGGACGACATCGGGGTTCTCACGGAGCACTTTGGCATCGATCACACGCTCAGGCTATCGGGGCGTGTCATGAACGCGGAATTTTATTCGGGATGATGAGCTTGCACCAGCCGGACGGCCAGGTTTCTTCGAGGGGGTAGTACGCGGGCGATGAACCACCATCCACCCAGTCATCTCGGCCGTGCGGTCACGGTCGTGCTGGGTGCGTTGCCGTTCGCGGTCGTCACCTTGCTGGTCTTCGGCCACTGGCCGCCGCTGCGCGCGTGGGACGACTCCGTGGCCGCGCGCGTCGCGTCGTACGGGGCAGGCCGGCCGAGCTGGGTGGACCTGTGGCAGGTGCTGGGCGCGGTGGTCCTGCCGTGGACGATGCGCGGCGTCATCGTGGTGGTCGGGATCTACCTGTGGCACCGCCGGGCCCGCCTGCTGACGGTCTGGCTGGTCGTGTCGGCCGGCGCCGAGCTGGGGATGGTCCAGGCGGTCAAGCACATCTTCGACCGGGCCCGGCCCGCCGCGATGCTGGTCGAGACCGACGGCTGGTCGTACGTCTCCTCGCACGCGACGGCCGCCTTCGTGATGGCCGGGGCGCTCGGCGTGGTGCTGCCGTCGGTCCGCGGGTGGCGGCGCCGGTTCCGGACGCTCGTGCTGCTGCCGACGATCGCCGTCGTCCTGCTCGCCTCGGCGGACCGGATCTTCCTGAACGTGCACTACCTGTCCGACGTGCTCGGCGGCTGGGCGCTCGGGCTGGCGATCCTGACCGCGACCTCGATCGGCTTCGGCCTGCGGCCCGGTCTGCGCCGCCGGCGGCGTCGTACGCCGACGGACGAGTCCCGTACGACGCCCCCGCGCGCCGCCGTGATCGTGAACCCGATCAAGGTCGGGGACGGCGTCGCGTTCCGGCGGAAGGTCTCCCGCGCGCTCGCCGTCCGCGGGTTCGACGACCCACTGTGGCTGGAGACCCGCGAGGACGACGCCGGCAACGCGATGGCCAAGCGGGCGATCGAGAACGAGTCGGACCTGGTGCTGGTCGCGGGCGGTGACGGGACGGTTCGGGTGGTCACGGCCGCGCTGGCCAACACCGCGATCCCTGTCGGGGTCATTCCCGCCGGCACGGGGAACCTGCTGGCCCGGAACCTGCACATCCCGCTCGACCTCGACGACGCGCTCGAACGGATCCTGGACGGCCGGGAACGGCGGATCGACCTGGTCAAGGTGCACGGCGACGGGCTCGACACCGACCGCTTCGCGGTGATGGCCGGGCTCGGCCTGGACGCGGCGATCATCACCGGGGCGCCGCCGATCCTGAAGGCGCAGATCGGCTGGACGGCGTACCTGGTGTCGGCGGCCAAGAACATCAACCACCCGTCGGTGAAGGTCCGGATCGCGATCGACGGCGACGAACCGATCGAGCGCCGGGTCCGGACCGTGGTGATCGGCAACGTCGGCATGCTGCAGGCGAACATCCCGCTGCTGCCCGACGCACGGCCCGACGACGGGCTGATCGACGTGGTGGTGATCGCGCCGCGGCGGGTGACGCAGTGGCCGCTGGTGTTCTGGCGGGTGATGACGCGGACCAAGCGGACCGAGATGTACCTCGAGCGGTTCACGGCGCGGAAGGTCGAGATCACCGCTGCGGCCGACGTCCAGCGGCAGCTCGACGGGGACGGGATCGGCGCGGGGAAGTTCCTGTCCGCGGAGGTCGACCCGGGGGCGCTCGTCGTACGGGTGCCCAAGCGGCGCTGAGCTCGGCCGGTACGGCGCTAGGCCGGTGAGCTGGGGCCGGTCAGTCCTGCTCGGGGGTCGCAGGCCGCGGCGGCCTGCTTGCGGAGGGTCTCGAGGGCTTCCTCTTCCTCCGGGGACAGCTTGGCCTCGCTCTCGAACGCCTTGATCTCCTTGGCGTACGAACGGGCGTCGTTGCGGCTGTTGATCGACGTCAGCACGACGCCGTCGCCGTTGTCGTCCAGCAGGGCCACCGACCAGGACATCCGGCCGCCCATGTCGCCGAAGGCGTCGTACCGGACGATCGCCAGGTGCTGCAGCGACAGCTTCAGGCCGGCCTGGGTCTGCTCCAGCTGACGACCGAGCGTGTGCAGCTGCGCACCGACCGTGCCCGGCTTGGGATCGGGGCGCGGGGGCAGCTCGGTCTTCGGCGGCGTCGCGGGCGGCACGTCCTTGGCCGCCGCGGTCTGACCCCGCAACGCCTGCACGGCGAACACGAGGGCGAGCACCGCCACGAAGAGTGCGGCGATCCCGAAACCACCGGCTAACGTCGAAGACACGGTCCGCAGCCTAACGGTTGTGTGGTTTGTCAGGTGCTCTGCGTGTCCGTGCGGGCTGCGCGGCGCTCGTTGAGCGGGGTCCGGGTGGGCTCGAATCGGCGGATCAGCGTGCGGCGACGTAGATTCGCGGGGTGACTCCTCCGCATGATCCTGGACCTTTGCCCGGCGTTCACGACCTCGGGTACGCCCGTCTCGACACCGACCGTCTGGAGCGCACGGGCGACCCGGAAGTGGTCTACGGCGCCGGCAAGACGCCCGAGCAGATCGTCGAGCTGCTCCGGACGCTGCACGCGACCCACGGTGGTCGCGCCGCCCTGGCCACCCGGCTCTCGCCGGAGGCGCAGCAGTTGGTCGCTTCCGAGCTGCCAGAGGCTGTTGTCGATCCGGTGGGGCGTACGGCGGTGCTCGGGACCGTGCCGGAGCCGAGCGGGACTGTGGCTGTGGTGTCCGCTGGTACGTCGGACGCGCCGGTCGCCATTGAGGCCGCGACGACGGCTCGGGTCTTCGGGGCCGGGGTCGAACTGATCACGGATGTCGGTGTGGCTGGGCTGCACCGGGTGCTCGGGGTGCGCGAGCGGCTCGCCGCGGCGGACTGCCTGATCGTCGTCGCCGGGATGGAAGGCGCGCTGCCGAGTGTTGTTGGCGGGCTGACGGGGGTGCCGCTGGTCGCCGTACCGACTTCTGTTGGGTACGGCGCTTCGTTCGGTGGGGTTGCCGCGCTGCTCGGGATGCTGAACTCGTGTGCACCGGGGGTGACGGTCGTGAACATCGACAACGGCTTCGGAGCCGGAGTGTTCGCGGCCCGCGTCGCACGCCGCGCGGCACCGGCGGAGGTGAAGGAACAGTGAGAGTCGCCTGGATCGACTGCTCAGCCGGCGCCTCCGGCGACATGCTCCTCGGGGCTTTCCTGGACGCGGGGGCGGACGTGGGCCTGGTGAACGCTGCCGTCGCAGCGGTCGACCGCTCGCTGTCCGTCCGCGTCGAGAAGACGCTGAGACACCAGATCGCCGCCACGAAGGCATCGGTGTACGTGAACGAGGAGCCCCACCCGGAAAACGACCCGAACGCGGCGTACGCCGACGTGCCTGCGGACACCGGCCATGGTCACGGACACGGGCACGGAGCGGACGGCGGGGCCGGGGTTGCCCACGGCGAAGCCGGAGGGCCCGGGGCGGCGGACACCCCCTCTCCCCTCCCCACCGATGCGGTCGGCGCGGGCCACGGGCACGACGAGGCCGCGGACGGCGGGGCCGGGGTTGCCCACGGCGAAGCCGGAGGGCCCGGGGTTGCCCACGGCGAAGCCGGAGGGCTCGGGGGGGCGGACACCCCCTCCTCCCTCCCTGCCGATGCGGTGGGCCATGGACACGGGCACGACGAGGACGGGCACGGGGGTGCGACTCGTAGCTGGGCTGTGGTTCGGGCGGTGATCGAGGGGGCTGGGCTGGACTCCGCCGTGCGGGAGCGGGCGCTCGACACCTTTGCTCGGTTGGCTCGGGCTGAAGGGTCGGCGCACGGGGTCGACCCCGATGACGTGCACTTCCACGAGGTCGGGGCGCTGGATGCGATTGCCGACATCGTGGGGGTTGCTGCCGCGTCGGTCTCGCTCGAGCTGGATCGGATCGTGGTGTCGACGATCGCGCTCGGGGGTGGACGGCAGGTACGCGGCCAGCACGGCGGGATTCCGATTCCGGGGCCTGCGGTGCTGCACCTTCTGCGGGAGGCGGAGGCGCCGGTGGTCGGCGGCACCGCGCCGTACGAGATGACGACGCCGACCGGTGCCGCGCTGCTCGCGACGCTGGCGGACGAGTTCGGGCTGATGCCGCCGCTGCGGATCCTGCAGACCGGGGTCGGTGCCGGCGGACGCGACCCGGTCGAGGTGCCGAACATCGTCCGCGTGGTGATCGGCGAGGCGACCGTGCAGCCGTCGACCGAGCTCGTCTACGAGACGAACGTCGACGACCTCGACCCGCGGATCTGGCCGCAGGTGCTCGCGCGCCTGCTGCAGGCGGGTGCGGCCGACGCGTGGCTGACCCCGATCCTGATGAAGAAGGGCCGGCCCGCGCACACGCTCTCGGTGCTGACCAGCAGCGCGAACGCCGAGGTGGTCCGCTCGGTGATCCTCACCGAGACGTCCGCGATCGGCCTGCGCGAGTTCCCGATCCGCAAGCACGCGGCGGACCGTGAGTTCGCCAGCGTCGAGGTGAGCGGCCAGCGGATCCACGTCAAGATCGCCCGGTACGGCGGGCAGGTGGTCAACGTGCAGCCCGAGTACGAGGACGTGGTCACCGCGGCCGCGGCCCTCGACAAGCCGGTCAAGTCGGTCCTGGCCCGGGCGATCGCCGCCGGCCACGACCTCTGGGGCTGACCCACCAACGTCCGAAGAAGTCGCATGCGTCCGAAGAACCCGAGGCTATAGCGCTCGCGTCTTCGGACGCATCGCGCTTCTTCGGACGCATCGCGCGTCTTCGAACGCTAGCGCCCCGAGTACGGCGGGGCGAAGAAGACCAGCAGCGCCAGGTCCTCGGTGACGTCCGCGAAGTGGTGGGGCTCCCCCGCCGCCACGAACAGCACGTCGCCGGGCCCGACCGGCTCGGTCCCGCCGGGCGTCACGATGGATGCCCGGCCGGCGGTCACCACGTAGATCTCGTCCTCGCGGTGCGGCGCCTGGTCGTCGACGCCGCCCGCCGGGATCGAGTACGTGCCGACCGAGAGCGACTCGGTCCGTAGGTGCTCGGCGAAATGGTTCGGCTCCGCGGTCCGGTACTGCCCCGCCCCCACAAGCTTCTGCATCCGGCAGAGACTACCTACTGGGAGACGGTCTTCTCAGCGTTCTTCGCCTTGCGCTTCGGCCAGTCGTACGGCCACCACTGCGCCCCATCGCGCCGCGCCCAGATGATCAGCAGCACCAGCACCGCCAGCTCGACGGCCGGCGTGACCGTGTCCCGCAGCCGCGCACTGAACCACTCCAGCGACTCCGACAGCGACGCCGCGACCTGGCGCGCGTTCGGATCTCGCCCGGGGACGTACGCGATCGCGAGCATGGTCGTCCGGATCACCATCAGCTTGTCGACCTTCGACGCCGCGACCGCGGCCAGCGCGGTCCAGGCGATCACGTCGTACCAGGGCAGCGTGTACATCGCCGTCAGCAGCCAGGCGACCGCGTAGATCGCCGTGTACCGGATGGCGGCCGGGGTCGGGTCGTCCGGGTGTGTCTTCGGGACCAGCGACTTCGGGAAGACCTGCGAGAGCAGGATCGCGACGAAGATCAGGCCGACCCACGCGACGATCCCGATCACGGTCCGCACGAGCGCGCCGGGCAGGAACAGGTCGAACAGGCTGAAGATCACCTTGTGCGGCGTACCGGTCGAGATGAACGACGTCTGCGACCGCGCCTGCTGGAACGCCTGCAGGCCGACCACGGCGTACAGGCCGGCCATCGAGACAGCGCCGCCGAGGCAGAACCACAGCGCGCGGCGCCGATCGGCGCGCAGCGACCAGAGCATGGCTACGCCGACGAGTCCGATCGAGAGTTTGGTGCAGCCGGCGACGCCGAGCATGATGCCGGCCGCGAACACGTGCCGGCGGAACAGCACCAGCGCGATCACCGCGAACATCACCGCGATCGCGTCGTTGTGCGCGCCGGCCAGCACGGTGAACAGCAGCAGCGGGTTGGCCAGCGCGAGCATCGCGATCCGCCGGCGGTTGACCAGGTCGGGCCCGACCAGCTTGAGCAGGAGCAGACCGGTGACGACGAGGCTGACCGCGACGGTGAGCTGCAGCATCCAGACCGTCAGCTGCATCGAGTCGCCGCCGACCCAGGAGGAGAACCACTGGATCCAGGTCGCGATCGGCCCGTAGACGCTGCGCGCGCCCTGCCACGGGCGCTCGGTCGCGGCGATCACCGGGTCGTAGCCGAGGCGGATCGTGTCGGCGGGGGCGGTCGTGTACGGGTTGCCGCCGAGCGACATGATGCGGCCGTACGCCGCGTAGATCAGCACGTCGCCGGAGGCCATCGGGGGGACCAGCGTGATGGCGGCCGTCGTACCGATGCCTAGGGCAACCAACCGCTGGACGCGCGGGGCCCAGCCGTTCTTGAGCGCGCGGGTCGCCAGGTAGACGCCGTAGCCGCCGAGCAGGATCGCGACGTAGATCATCACCGTGACGAGCCAGTCGTTCGGCTTGCTGTCGAACCAGTACGACGGGAGCCAGGCGTGCCGGTTGGTCAGCGTCAGCACCACCACGGACGGTCCGAGCAGACCGGCAGCGACGATCAGTGCAGTGGAGACCAGGTAGAGGCCGACCGCTCGGCGGCCGTCACGATCCGCACGGACCTGCTGCTGGTTGTCGGTCACTTCGGTGCTCATCAGGTGGTCTTCCGGGGCAATGCGCTGCGGGCGGCGAGCGCCCGGCGTACGTGGAGGAACTGGCGGCCGCGGTGCAGCTGGCCTTTCAGGTCGGTCCCGGTCGCACGGTGCCGGACGTCGATCGGTACCTCGATGATGCGGAAGCCCTTGCGCCCCAGGTCGATGCTCAGCGCGGCCTCCACCCCGAACCCGCTCGCCAGCGGAAGCGCCGCGTCGAAGGCCGCGCGCGTCAGGCAGCGCTGACCGGACAGCGGCTGCTCCGGCGCCCAACCCGTCGCCTGCTGAATCCCGTCCCGCGCAAGCCGTACGACGAACCCGCGTCCGCCCGTCTTGCTCCCGTCGGCACGGATCTGCGCCGGCAGCGTCCCGATCGTCATGTCCACCCGCCCGTCCTGCACCGGCGGGATCAGCGGCTCGGCGCCGGCCGCGGTGTCGGTCAGGTCGGCGTCCAGGAACAGCAGGTGCCGCGCGCGAGCGCCGTCGCGCCGTGCGACCTCCGCGGCGCCGGTCTCCATCGCCGCGGCCTTGCCCTGGTTCCGCTCGTGCCGGACGACGACCGCACCGGCCTGCTCGGCCTGCTCGGCGGTCGTGTCGGTGGACCCGTCGTCGACCACGACGACCAGGTCGACACCGACGAGCTTGCGGACCGCGTCCACGGTGGCCGCGATCCGCGCGGACTCGTCCTTCGCCGGAATCACGCAGGCAACACCACGCTGCGGCTCGACCGACGGCTGATCATTCCCGGACACAGCACCGCAGCCTAATTGCTCGCGAGCCGATCCTTGGCCTCCGCACCCGCCGCCTGTGGACATCTCGTTCTTTCGAAGGACCGGCTCCGGTTCGCTTTCCCGTACATATTGTCGGACAATCAGACAGATTCCAGCTTCCGTACGGCGGCCGCCCGCCTGCCGTAGCGTGGACGACAACCGGGAACTCCGACGAGAGGGACAGGCATGACTGAGGCGTACGGCGTCGACAGCGAGGTCGGCCCGCTCCGGACGGTGATGCTGCACCGGCCGGGCAACGAGCTGCGCCGGCTGACCCCGCGCAACAACGACAAGCTGCTCTTCGACGGCATCCCATGGGTCGGCCGGGCGCAGGACGAGCACGACGCGTTCGCCCAGGCCCTGCGCGACCGCGACGTCGAGGTGCTCTACCTGGGCACCCTGCTGACCGAGGCGCTCGCCGATCCCGAGGCGCGCGCGACCGCGGTCGCCGGCGCGATCGAGGACCTGCGGCTGGGCGACACCCTGCGGGACTACCTGCGCACCGCGCTGACCGCGCTCGACCCCGCCGAGCTCGCCGAGGCGCTGATGGCCGGCGTACGGAACGACGAGGTCCGGGCCGGTGGGCTGGTCACGTCGCTGCTGGCGGACGAGGACTTCCTGATCGATCCCCTGCCGAACCTGCTCTTCACCCGCGACTCCAGCGTCTGGATCCGGGACTCGGTCGCGGTCACGTCGCTCGCGATGCCCGCGCGGGTCCGCGAGAGCCAGCTGACCGAGCTGATCTACCGCTTCCACCCGCGGTTCGCCGGCGCCGACAAGGTGTACGACCACCAGCTCGAGCACGTCGAGGGCGGCGACGTGCTGGCCCTCGGTCCCGGCGTCCTGGCGGTCGGGGTCGGCGAGCGGACGACGCCGGCCGGTGTCGAGCGGCTCGCGCAGCGGGTGTTCGCCAAGGACCTCGCGCACACCGTGCTCGCCGTACCCATTGCTCAGCAGCGGGCGACGATGCACCTGGACACGGTCTGCACGATGGTCGACGTCGACGCCGTACTGATGTACCCGAACATGGCCGAGGAGATGCGGGCGCTCGCGGTCACCGCCGACGGCGACCAGCTGCACGTCGCCGAGCCCGAGCCGTTCCTGGTCGCCGCGGCCAAGGCGCTCGGGATCGACACCCTGCGGCGGATCGACACCGGTCTCGACCCGGTCACCGCCGAGCGCGAGCAGTGGGACGACGGCAACAACACCCTCGCGCTGGCACCGCGGGTCTGCATCGCGTACGAGCGCACGGTGGAGACCAACGCGCGGCTGGAGGAGTCCGGGATCGAGGTGATCCGGATCTCCGGGTCCGAGCTCGGGTCCGGCCGCGGGGGACCGCGCTGCATGTCCTGCCCGGTGCTCAGGGCCCCTATCGATGGTTGAAGGCGCAAGTAAGCCTGACGACACGCGGAGTGAAATCGGGGGTTGTCGAGCAGGCAACTTGTGAGTACTCTTCATGCCTAGGCCCAGGCCCTGTTGCTCCCCCGTCAGCAGGACTTGGGCCGTCCACGTTGGGAAAGGCCCCGCACCTCAGGTGCGGGGCCTTTCGCATGTCGTCGACGCGGGGACCTCGGACACCATCCGGGGACCTCGGACAGGAAATAACGTGTCCGAGGTCCCGCGGAGGTGTTCGAGGTCCCGACTACGTACCGCGGGGTCTACGGCGTCAGCGGATGGTGAGCTGACGGCTGGCCAGGCCGGCCTTCGCCGCGCGCTCCTCGGTGCTGAGCGGCGTACTGGCCTTCAGCGCGTTGTCCAGCGCGGTCTGGAAGTCCGCGACCGGCTTCTCCAGGTCGGTGGCCTCGGTGTCGGTCGGCAGCTCCCAGACCGGGGCGAGCACGCCGAGCGCCCGGAAGGACCCGATCAGGCGGCTGCCGTCGACCAGCGTCGACGAACCGGCCGCGTGCAGCCGGGCCAGCGCGTTCAGCAGGTCGTCCTCGCTGTGCGGCATCACCCAGCGCAGGTACCGGCGGTCGCCGATCTGCGTCCAGTACGCCGCCTCGACCGACTCCAGCCGGACCGTGGGGGCTGCGGCCGCGTTGGCCCGCTCCAGGCCCGCGGCAACCTCGCCGGTCGGGTCCTCGACGTTCTCGCCGACCCAGTAGTCGAAGCCCTCGTGCACCTTGGCGACGATCGGCTCCTTGGTGTCGATCAGGTCCTGCAGCCGCGGGCCGTCCTTGAGCAGGTCGCCCAGCTGGATCGGGTTGCCCGGCTCGGTCGCCAGCGCCGCGGTGATCGCGTGCGCGACGTCGCGGCTCGGGTCACCGGTCGAGGCGTGCGTCTGCAGACCGATCCAGATCGTCTCGTCGTCGCGGACCAGACCCGGCATCGCCATCGGCAGCAGCGTGACCAGGTTGACCTTCTTGCCCTGGTGCTCGCCGCCCAGCGTCACCTCCGCCACCCCGGCCGGGACGATCTCCCGGAAGGCGATCAGGTCGCACTCGGCCGACAGCCCCTCGAAGGGCCGGACCACGAACGCGTCGGCGGCCTGCGCCCGGTCCTTGCCGTGGCACTGCTTGAACCGCTTGCCCGAACCGCACGGGCAGGGCTCCCGCGGGCCGACGTCAGCGAGGTCGGCCGGGTCCAGTTCGACGGTAGTCGTGTTCTTGGCGCGGTTGCGCGACTTCTTTCCCATGGCCGCAGTCTTGCAGGATCCGGCGTGAGGGAGTTAGTCAGAGCGGTACGACGGCGTGCACGGTGCGCTGCTTGTCGCCGGTCCGGACACCCCAGTCGGAGCTGAGCATGTCGACGATCGCGAGCCCGCGGCCACCGATCGACTCCGGATGCGCCTCGACGATCCGCTGCGGCTCGGTGTCGCCGCGACCGTCGGTGACCTCCAGGTGCACGCCGGCCTTGTCGATCCACCAGGCCGCGCGGACGTCGCCGGTCGGCAGGGCGGGCGCGTACCGGATGGCGTTGGAGAGCAGTTCGGACAGGACCAGCTGGGCGTCGTCACAGGTGGTTTCGGCGACACGGGCCCGCGTCAGGTAGTCGTGAAGGCGTCGGCGGGCAGCCGCCACCGCAGACACTTCGTGCGGTAGGACGACGTCCACGACGCTCACGTCGGCGGGCAAAGTCGCAGAGGACAAGCAGGGTCTCCTCGGGTCGGTACAGCACTTCCACATCTGCCCACGAACAAGGGCTTGAAAACACCGGAAGGAGTTCCGTTACACAGCGACGGGGAAGATCACAGAGTTTGCGGGGAAACCGTGACAAAAGCGACAGAATTGAACGTGCAAATCACTCAACGCATTCGCGTGATTACCCGTCCGGAGAAGAACTGAGAAGTAACTCACAACCGCTCTTCTGAGAGTTCAGGTTGCTGGTCGCTCGTACTGGTCAGCGCCGGCGGACCAGCCGGCGGCGGGTCCGGGACGGCGGCGCCGGCGGGCGGTCGGGGTTCTCGGCCAGGGTGGCGATCGCGAGCTCCGGCCGGTCGCTGATGATCGCGTCGACGCCGAGCGCGTGGCAGTGCCGGACGTCCTCGGGGTTGTTCACCGTCCACACGTGCACCTGGTGACCGTGCTTGTGCGCGCGGTCGACGTACTCGGGGTGCGCGGTCACCAGCTCCAGGCTCGGACCGGCGTACGAGACGCCCGTCGGCAGGGAGCCGTCGCGGAAGCGCAGCGGGATCCGATCCATCAGCAGGACGGTCCGTACGCCGGGCGCCATCGTCCGCATCCGCCGCAGCGACAACCAGGAGAACGACATCACCCGGGCCGGCGACTCGGTCCCGACCTTCGGGTGCGCCCAGCCGTACCGGTCGAGCGCCTCGATCAGCCGCCGTTCCACCAGCCCGGCGTACCGGGTCGGGTGCTTGGTCTCGATCGCGAGCTCGATCGGGCGGCCCGCGTCGTGGACGGTCGCCAGCAGCGTGTCCAGCGTGAGCACCTTGGTCAGGTCCGGGCTGGGCAGCTCGGCCTCGTCGTCGAGCTCGGCCCACGGGTTCTTCCACGACCCCCAGTCGAACCCGTCCAGCTCCTGCAGGCTCATCGTGGACAGCACGCCACGGCCGTTGGAGGTGCGGTCGATCCGCCGGTCGTGCACACAGACCAGGTGACCGTCGGAGGTGAGCCGGATATCGCACTCGAGCCCGTCCGCCCCCGCCGTGACCGCGCGCTGGTACGCCGCCAAGGTGTGTTCGGGACTGACCTCACTCGCGCCGCGATGAGCAACAACGCTCGGGCGTTTCGCCATGGCACAACTCTGGCACGCGTCTTTGGGTGGGTGTTAGTCAGCCACGCCGCCGTGGTGGAAATCGGTTGCCCGTTAACCGGATGGCGGAGACTGGCCCGGTGAACGAGCTGATGCGGGCCGTCGTACTGACCGGGCCGGTCGCGGCCGCGGACCTCCGGGTCTCGATGGTCCCGGTCCCGGAACCGCCGAGCGGGTGGATCCGGATCAAGGTCGAGGCGTTCGGGCTGAACCGCTCCGAGTACCACCTGCGCGCCGGCCTGGCCACGGGCGCCGTCTTCCCGATCGTCCCCGGTATCGAGGCGACCGGGACCGTCGACCTCGCTCCCGGCGGTGAGTTCGCGCGCGGGCAGCAGGTGGTCGCGATGATGGGCGGGATGGGCCGCGCTTTCGACGGCGGCTACGCCGAGTACACGGTCGTCCCCGCCTCCTCCGTCATCCCGGTCGAGACAACGCTGGACTGGGCCACCCTCGGAGCCCTCCCCGAGATGCTCCAGACCGCCCACGGCTCGCTCCACACCGGCCTGGACATCCAGCCCGGCCAGTCGATCCTGATCCGCGGCGGCACGTCGTCCGTCGGCACGGCCGCAGCCGTCCTCGCCAAGGAGCACGGCCTGACGGTCTTCTCCACCACCCGCAACCCCGCCCGCCTGGAAACCCTGCGCTCGTTGGGCGTCGACCACCCCCTGGTCGACGACGGCAACATCGCCACCCAGGTCCGAGCCGTCCTCCCACCCGGCGCCGACGCGGCCCTGGAACTGGTCGGCACGAACACCCTCCCCGACACCCTCCGATCCCTCCGCGTCCACGGCACCACCTGCTTCACCGGCATGCTCAGCGACACCTGGACGATCCCCGACTTCTACCCCATCGGCTACCTCCCCAACGGCGTCCGCCTCACCGCGTACGGCGGCGAGTCGTCCGACCTGCCCCCGGAGTCCTTCCAGCACTACACCGACCTGGTCGCCACCGGGCGGCTCCCGATCCGCATCGACCGGGTCTTCGCCCTCGACGAGATCGCCGAGGCCCACCAGTTGATGGAGGACGGCGGAGCAGTCGGCAAGCTGGTCGTCCGGATCGACTGAGATGCCCCGACCGACAGACCAGATAATGGTTGCCGTTAGCAACAGCTACCCCAACCCCCAAAAGGCCTGGAATGGTTGCGTTTCGAGGACCTGCCGTCGATGTATTGGGCCGACACCGGCGAAGTCATTCCGGCAACACTGCTGAAATGGGTCGTTTGCCAAGCGGTGAACAACAAAACCCCGGAGCCGAACGCAATCATCAGATCGTACGGCGGTCTGATTGCCGGACAAGAAGACTTCGGATTCTTCCTCCTGGACCGCTGGATCGCCCGCGGTGCCGCGATCGGCCTGAAGGGCCTGCTCGCCGTCGTCGCGGTGTGCGGCGGCGAACGATCCATCGCCCTCGCCGAGCAGCACCTGCACGACTGGTACGGCGTCCGCGCCGCCCAGAGCAAGGCCCTCATCGGCATGCTGGCCTGGACCGACCACCCGGCGGCCACACAACTGGTGTTGTCGGTCGGCACCCGCTTCCGCACCAAGAGCCTGCAGGAGGAGGCGGCGCGGCAGGCTGCGGCGCTTGCCGTGCGCAAGGGCTGGACCACCGACGAACTGGCCGATCGGTCCGTGCCGCTCGAGCCGGACAAGAAGACGCTCGAACTGCAGACCGCTCGACTCTACGAGGCGATGTGCACCGGCCGGACCTGGACCTACCAGGACTGGCAGGTGCACCTCAACCAGCATCCGGTGATGGGCAGGCTCACCCAGCGGCTCGTCTGGAAGGCTGGTCAGGCGTTCCGCCCGCTGGACGACGGCCGCCTGGTCGACGTGGACGACGACCTGGTCGACCTCCCGGCGGACGCGCGGATCTCGATCGCGCACACCTCGGTGGTCGACGAGGAGACGCGGTCGAGGTGGCAGCACTACCTGGCCGACTACGGGATCAGCACCTTGTTCCAGCAGTTCGGCAAGGAGCTCTACCGGCCGGCGAGCGACTACCAGGTGACGGAGTTCGACGGCATCCGACTGCTGGCCTTCGCGCTCCGCTCGACAGCCCGCAAGCTCGGGTACCTCCGCGGGCAGACCCTGGACGGACCGTCGTTCGACGAGTACGTGAAGCCGTTCCCGTCCATCGGGCTGACCGCCGTCATCAGCTTCAGCGGTAACGAGCTGCCCGAGGAGAACCGCACCGTCGGTCTGGGATCACTGACCTTCCGGCAGACAGCGCCGGACGGAGGGGCTACCCCCGTCCGGCTTGGCGACGTACCGCCTGTGCTGCTGGCGGAGACGTACGACGACCTGCGCGTGATCGCCGGGTCAGGCCGTCGCCTCTTCAAGTGACGCCGTACGGCCTGCCGGGCGGGTCAGGCCGTAGTGGTCGCGGAGCGTTGTGCCGGTGTACTCCGTGCGGAACAGGCCGCGTTGCTGGAGGATCGGGACGACCTGGTCGGTGAAGGTGACGAGGCCGGACGGCAGGACCGGGGGCATGATGTTGAAGCCGTCGGCGGCGCCGGCTTCGAACCAGGACTGGATGGCGTCGGCGACCTGGTCGGGGGTGCCGGTGAAGGTTCGGTGGCCTCGGCCTCCGCCGAGGCGGCCGATGAGTTGGCGGACGGTGAGGTTCTCGCGGCGGGCCAGGGTGACGATGAGGGTGTAGCGGGACTTCGCGCCTTCGATCTCGTCCTCGTCGGGGAGGTCGGCGGGGAGGGGCTGGTCGAAGGGGAGGTCCTCGGGAGTCACCCTCAACGTCTTCGCCAGTTGCCGGCGGGCGTACTCGGGCTTGATCAGCTCGTCCAGCTCGCGCTCCAGAGCGGCAGCCTCGGTTTCGGTGGAGCCGATGACCGGGACGATGCCGGGGAGGATCTTGAGCGTGTCGGGGTCGCGGCCCAGGGCGGCGGTGCGCGACTTGAGGTCGGCGTAGAAGTCCTGGGCGTCCTCCAGCGTCTGCTGGGCGGTGAAGACCGCTTCGGCGTACCGGGCGGCCAGGCCCTTGCCGTCCTCGGACGAGCCGGCCTGGACGATCAGCGGGTAGCCCTGCGGGGAGCGCGGCAGGTTGAGCGGGCCGCGGACCTGGAAGTGGCGGCCGACGTGGTCGATCGGCTGGACCTTGTCGTTGTCGCCCCAGACGCCGGACTCCTTGTCGGCGAGCGTCGCGTCGTCCTGCCAGGAGTCCCAGAGCTTGAACGCGACCTCCAGGAACTCCGCCGCGCGGTCGTAGCGCTCCGCGTGGGCGGGCTGGTCGGCCAGGTTGAAGTTCTTCGCGGCGTCCGGCCCCGCGGTCGTGACGACGTTCCAGCCGGCGCGGCCCGCGCTGACGTGGTCGACGCTCGCGAAGCGACGGGCCAGGTTGTACGGATCGTTGTACGTCGTACTGGCGGTCGCGATCAACCCGATCCGCGACGTCGCCGCGGCGATCGCGGTGAGCAGCACGGTCGGCTCCAAGGACCCGGACGGGCGCCGGCCGACGTCGCTGAACAGCACCGGCGAGTCGGCGAAGAAGATCGAGTCGAACTTGCCGCGCTCGGCGGTCCGGGCGAGTTCCCGGTAGTGCTCGATGTCGGTGTTCGCGGTCGGGTTGCTCTCCGGGAGCCGCCACGACGCCTCGTGGTGCCCGGTACTCATCAAGAACGCGTTCAGGTGCAACTGCCTGCTCATAGCGTTACCCCCAGGGCATCGAGAAGTCGGGTACGGACGGTGGCGAACGCCGGGTCGGCGCAGTTGCGCGGCGGATCCAGCTCGATCCGTTCCTCCGCGACCAGCCGGCCCTCGTCCAGCACGATCACCCGGTCGGCGAGCACGATCGCCTCGTCGACGTCGTGGGTGACCAGCAGTACGGCGGGCTCGTGCGCGGCGCAGAGTTTGCGCAGCAGCACGTGCATCTTGATCCGGGTCAGCGCGTCCAGCGCGCCGAACGGTTCGTCCGCGAGCAGCAGCGCGGGCTCCCGGACCAGCGAGCGGGCCAGCGCGACGCGCTGCTGCTCGCCACCCGACAGTTCGTTCGGCCAGGCGTCCTCGCGGCCGGCCAGGCCCACCTCGTCCAGGCTCTTCCGGCCGCGGTCACCGGCGTCGTCGGAACGCAGCCCCAGTACGACGTTGTCGAGAACACGGGCCCACGGCAACAACCGCGAGTCCTGGAAGACCACCGACACGTTCTCCGGCACGACCAGCTCGCCGGTCCCGGTCACGTCGTGGTCCAGCCCGGCCAGTGCCCGCAGCAGCGTGCTCTTGCCCGAGCCCGATTTCCCCAGCAGGGCAACGAACTCGCCGGGGGCGATGCTCAGGTCGAGGTCGTCCAGGACCGCGCGGTCGCCGTACGAACGGACGAGTCCGCGGACCTCGACGGCTTTGCTGAGTGTCAGTCCGCCAGTGTGCGTCGCCATGACAGGGCCTTCCTCTGGATCAGGCGGACGGCTCCGTCGGAGAGCAGCCCGAGTACGCCGTACAGGACCAGGCCGACGATGATGATGTCGGTCTGCCCGTAGGTGCGGGCCAGCTCCATCATGTAGCCGATCCCGCTGGTGGAGTTGATCTGCTCGACCACGACGAGCGACAGCCACGCTCCGGTGACCGCGAACCGCAGGCCGAGCAGGAAGCCCGGCAGCGCGCCGGGAAGCACGACCTTGCGGATGAAGGTCCAGCGGGACAGGCCGACCGTCTGCGCGAGCTCGACGTACCGGCTGTCGATCGTGCGCAGGCCGTTGTGGGTGTGGATGTAGATGGGGACGAAGACGCCGAGCGTGATCGTGGTGACCTTCATCGTCTCGCCGATACCGAGCCACAGGATCAGCAGCGGCAGCAGCGCGAGCGATGGGATCGCGCGCTTGATCTGGATCGGCCCGTCGAGCACGGCCTCGCCGATCCGGCTCAGGCCGGACAGCAGCGCCAGGACCGTGCCGAGCACGACGCCCAGGCCGAGACCTAGGAACGCCCGCTGCGTCGAGGTGAGCAGGTTGGACTGCAACCGGCCGTCGGCGATCAGGTCACCGGTGGTCGTGACGACGGTCCACGGCGCGGAGAGGATCCGTGGATCGAGCCAGCCGGCGGCCGACCCGATGCTCCAGATCGCGAGCAGCAGCACGGGTCCGATCAGCGCGCCGAACCGGATCGGCTTGCCGGGGCCGAGCCGGCGGCGTCGTCGTACCGGCTGGGTGGTGACAGCTTTGGAAGCTCGTACGCCGCTGAGCGTCGCGGCCGAGCCGCTCACTTGGCCGCCGCCTTGATCGCGTCGGTGGCGACGGTCTGGAAGCGCAGGTCGAACAGGTCCTCCGCCTTGATCGGGTCGTTGCCGGTCTCCTGGGAGAGCAGGTCGATGGTCTCCTGCTGACGCTTGATCCCCTCGCTCCAGTCGGCGGTGATCTCGGGGTGACCGGCGTTGTCGACGAGCCACTGACCGTCGGCCGCGGTGAGGCCCTGGTCCTTGACGTAGTAGCCCTCGATCCACTCCTTCGGGTGCTTGTCGATCCACTCCTGCGCGACCGCCCAGGCCGCGACGTACGCGCGGATCGCGGCGGCCTTGCCGCTGTCCTCCAGCGACGAGGTCAGCGTGTAGAGGTGACCGGCGTCGTCGCGGATGCCGTGCTGGATCGTGGTCCCGCCGTCCTTGCCGTACTTGGTCAGGTAGCGCTTGATCGAGACGCCGCCGATCGGAGCGACCTCGACCTGCTTCGCGGCCAGGGCGTTCGGGTAGATGTCGCCCGTGCTGGGCAGCTCGACCAGCTGGACGTCCTCCTTGGTCAGCCCGGCCTTCTGCAGCACCTTGAGCACGAGCGCGCCCTGCGCCTGACCCGGGCTGTACGCGATCTTCTTGCCCCGCAGGTCCGCCGGCGACTTCACCTGTACGCCGGGCGCGACGCCCAACTGGTAGACCGGGTGGTTCAGCGCGTCCTGGCGGTACTTGGCCGCGACGTTCTTGACCTTCAGACCGGTCCAGGTGGCGTGGATCGACGGGATCTCGGCGACCGAGCCGAGGTCGAGCGCCTTCGCCCGGAACGCCTCGGTGGTCTGCGGACCGCCGCTCAGGTTGGCGAACTGGACGAACTTCGAGACCTTGTCGAGCTGTCCGGACAGCTCGAGGGCCTTCTGCGTGGTCGGGTCGCCGACGACGATCTTCACGCCGTCCGGCACGGAGGTCGGCAGGGCCGCGTCGAGCGCGAGCTTCGGGCCGCCCCCGGCCTCGGCGTCACCACCGCAGCCGGCCAGCAGCGTGATCGCCGCGGCGGCTCCGGCCAGGACAGCCAGTTTGTTCTTCAGCATATGGGTTTCCTCTTCAGGGGCAGGGAGTTCAGGCGGTGGTGACGTACTGGCCGTCGTGGTAGAGCAGCGGGTCGTGCTCGCGCCGCTCGGCGTGGACGGCGAGGCGGGCCACGACGATGTGGTTGCTGCCGACGGCGAACCGGTGCTCGACGAGCGCGCGCAGGTAGCTCGGGGCGTCGTCCAGGACGGGCTCGCCGGTCCGCAGGCGTGACCAGCGGGTCGGCTCGGCGAACCGGTCGATGCCGCTGGTCGCGAACCGGCCGGCGAGATCGCGCTGCCCGGCGTCCAGGAAGTTGATCACCAGGCTCTGCGCGGACTGGATCGCCGGCCAGCTGGACGCCGTACCGGCGATCGAGAACGAGACCAGCGGCGGCAGCGAGCTGACCGAGACCAGCGAGGTCGCGGTGAAGCCGGCCGGGCCGTGGCCCGCGTCGGCGGTGATCACGACGACACCGGCGGCGTGCCGGCGGAAGACGGAACGGAACAGGTCGGCGTCGACCGTCCGCTCGTCGAGGTGGTCGGGCACGACGGTGAGCCCGGGACGGGATTTCTGGGCAGGGTTGATCGCGTGGACGGACATGACACTCCCTCGGGGCAGGGGTGAATCCGGCTGCGGACCTGGATGTCTACCGCGACCGGTGCGGGTGGTGGTTCGAACGGCCTCGACGGGCCTTCTCGGCGGCGGCCCTGGAACGGGCCGGTACGGCGGCGGCTGTCAGCGACAGGTCGCGCTGGCCGTGCGCATCTGGTCGATGACGCGGCGGCGGGTCAGCAGACGGGTGGTCAGTACCGGCAGCGCGAAGGCGAAGTCGGCCTCTCGGCCGCTCGCGGGGCGCTGTCCGGTCTTCGTCATGTCAATTACTGTCTCATCAAAGTCGACTGGAAAACTAGACAATCTCGCCATCCGGGACAGGCGTCCAGGAAGGAGCTGAGAAGGAGCGGGGGTGAGGGTCGGCGGAGATGCGGCCGAGAAGGTCGCGGGGGCTGAGGCCGCACCGGCCGGAAAGAGGAGTGAGAGAGAGGAGGAGGGGGAGGGTGCGGGGGTGTGTGGGGTGCGGGGGTGCGGGGGTGCGGGGGTGCGGGAGTGTGTGGGGTGCGGGAGTGTGTGGGGTGCGGGAGTGTGTGGGGTGCGGGAGTGTGTGGGGTGCGGGGGTGTGTGGGGTGGGGCGGGCTCACAGGGTGGGGGGCTGGTGCGTTCTACTGGCGTGATGGGTTCTAGTGGGGCTGGGTTGCCGGCGTTTCAGGTGCTGGTGGACGAGCACTGGCGGGACGTGAGCAGGCTGGCTCGGGCTTTGGCTGGGCCGGTGGACGGGGACGACGTGGCGCAGCGGGCGTGGGAGAAGGCGTTTGCGGCGTACCCGAAGTTGAGCTCGGCGAAGAACTTGCGGAGCTGGCTGCTGACGATCACGGCTCGGTGTGCGACCGACGTGCATCGGGCGCGGAAGCCGCAGCGGCCTTTGGACGAGGCGCCGCCGATCGCGGTGGACGGGCCCGATGCGGCGGACTGGCCTGATCCTGAGCTCTGGAAGGCGGTAGGTGCGTTGCCCGAGCGGCAGCGGTACGCCGTCACGTTGAAGTACGTCGGCGACCTCGACCACCACGGTGTGGCCGCCGCGCTCGACACCACCCCGGCCGCGTCGCGTCGCCTGGTCAGCGACGCGCTGGCCACCTTGCGCACCACCCTCGGAGTTGATGATGACTGACCTCGAACGACGCCTCAGCCGGCTCGACGGGCCGAACCTCGACGCCCGCCCGCCGGTCTTCCCGACCGCGGACGTCTCCTACACGCTGCACGACACCCCGATCGGCCAACTGCTGCTGGCGACCGCCGCGGGCAAGGTCGTCGCCAGTTCCTTCGGCGACGAGGAGACGATGACGCACCGGCTGGCGACAGCGGTCTCGCCGCGGGTGCTGCGGCAGCCCGCACCGCTGGACGACGTACGCCGACAGCTCGACGAATTCCTCGCCGGCGAGCGGCGGACGTTCGACCTCGAGGTCGACCTGACGCTGGCGACGGATTTCCAGCGGCTCGTGCTGACCGACCTGCCCCGCTTCACGGCGTACGGACGGACGACGACGTACGGCGAACTGGCCGGCGACATCGAGCGCCCCAAGGCGGCCAGGGCGGTCGGCACCGCGCTCGGCGCGAACCCCTTGTGCGTGGTGCTTCCCTGCCACCGGGTGATCGGGGCGAGCGGCGCACTCACCGGGTACGCCGGCGGGCTGGACGCAAAGCGCTTTCTTTTGAATCTTGAATCGAAAAGTTAAGTTTTCCACTCAAAGACCCAAAACATTTACACTCGATACAGTAAAGAAGCAGGTACCCATTGTGGAGTGGGGATCTGCTTCTTTACTTTCCTGACGTGTCAGTTTTCAGGCTGGTGGATCTCGAGGATCAGCCGGCGCCGGCCGCCGAACTCACGCTTGTAGACCTTGTAGTCCTTGATCCCGGCCGCCGCGCAGAGCCGGCCGTAGCTGGCCTCGTCGTGGATGAAGTGGATGCTGCTGGTGCCGTAGTGCTCGGTGGTGACGATCCGGTGCTGCGGCCCCTGCCGCAGTCCGTTCGCGATCTCGGAGGCCGTCGCCGGTCCCCACACCGGGCCCTCGATGACGGCCAGTCCGCCCGGCTTGAGCACCCGGGAGATCTCCCAGATCGTCGACAGCTGCTCGTCCTCACCGAACAGCTCGTGGAACGCCGTCCACAGGCAGATCACCGCGTCGAAGGAGTCCGACCTGTACGGCAGGTCGGTCATCGACCCGATCGCCCAGTCGACCTTCAGCTCCTCCTCGGCGGCCTTGGCCTGACCGGCTTCGAGCAGGTTCGGGGAGATGTCGAGGGCGCGGACCACCTTGCCGGCCTTGCTCAGCGGCAGGGCGACGCGGCCGTAGCCGCAGCAGAGGTCGAGCACCGACTCCCGGCCGTCGAGCATTTCCTCGACGGCCTTCACGACGGCTGCGTCCCGCTCGGGCGTAGTACGCGCGGCCAGACCCTCGGCGCCCATTTCGGCGTACTCGGCCCGGCTGCGCAGTGCGGAGTTCAGCATTGCGCAAGTATTGCGAAGTCTCCGGTCACTGTCTCCTCGGGCGCCCGATCGCGCCGAAAGCGACTGCGGCGACCATCGAGACGATGATCGACGTGTACGTCGCACCGAGCCATCCCGGCACCGGATCACCGCCGAACACCGTGGCCTGCACGTCCAGCCAGAACGGCGACCAGCCACTGACCGTGCCGGGATTCACCAGCTGGTACGCGACGAAGCCGAACACCCACGCGACCGCGGGCTGCCAGCGGAACGGCGCGGTGTCGCTGACGTTCCAGTTCATCCGGCTGACCACGAAGAAGTCCGCGATCGCCACCGCGAACAACGGGATGAACACCGAACCGATCAGGTAGAGGAACTGCGTGTAGTTGCCCAGGTCAACGAACAGCGCGAGACCGGTCGCCAGGACGCCGATGCCGACCGACAGCCAGCGCCGGTCCAGGTGACCGACCAGGTTGTGCGCGGCCATCGTCGTCGAGTAGACGTTCGCGTAGGCCTCGTCCACCTCGTCGACCAGCAGCACGAACAGCGCGATCGCCCCGGCCGGCAGGGTGACCAGCGCGGTGATCACGTCGGTGCTGTTGGTCTGCAGGGTCGCGACGGCCAGGACGCCGAGCGCGTAGTACAGGATCGCGGCCAGGCCGTAGCCGAGCGACGAACCGGCGAACGCGGCCTTGTTCGTACGCGAGTGCCGGGTGTAGTCGGCGGCCAGCGGAGCGAACGAGACGACCCCGGCCGCGGCGAGGTCGACGCCCGGCCAGAAGCCGAAGACGCCGTCCTGCGGGAGATCGTGCACCGGCTTGCTGAGCACCTGGACGAACAGGTAGATCGATGCCAGCAGCACCAACCAGACCATGAACTTGCGGAGCAGCTTCACGCTGCCGAGCGGCCGGACGGCCATCGCGGTCGCGATCACGCCGGCCAGGATCACGAACAGCCAGCGCCAGCGCTCACCGGTCACGGCGACCGCGGCCTGCGAGATCACGATGATCTCCATCGTCGCCCAGCCGATGTTCTGGGCGATGTTCAGCACGGTCGGGGCCATCGAGCCGCGCCGGCCGAACAGCCCGCGCAGGCTGGCCATCGCGGGTGCGCCGGTGTGCGAACCGAAAACGGCCGCGCCCCCGAGCACCAGCGCGCCCATCCCGCAGCCGACGACAACGGCGAGCAGACCCTGCCACAGCGATCCGGTGTACGCCGCGACGAGCGCACCGGTGACCGGGCCGAACAGCGAGATGCCGAGATTTCCCCAGAGCGTGAACTGGTCGAAGAAGCCGAGCGTTCTCGGGACGTCGGTGGTCAGTACGAGCGGCGCTTCGGTCGTCGTACCGGATGTGCGGACAGCATCAGTCGTGGTCATGCGACCTGCTCCCTACGCCGGCATTACCCGGTCAGGTTCAGGCGGTCGGCGACCCGGCTTTTGCTTGTCGCCCTCTCAGCCCGCAATTCGGTGCGAGCTCCCGCGGAGGTATGTCGTTATCGCGTCAACGATAACCCGTCATCCAGCTTTGTATACACCGGCCGCCCGGTGAATGAACGCGGCCAGCTCCCGGCCGTTGGTCAGGACAGGCATGTGCGAGCCGGTCGACAGCGTCCACGCCTCGCCACCGGCCAGGTCCGCGAGCCGCTGGGCCCACTGCGGCGGGCAGAGATGGTCATGCGGACACCGCAGCACCACAGTCGGTACGACGACCTGCGGCAGTGCCGCGGCCAGGTCGTAGTGCCGGGCCACCTGCTCGGCCTGGGCCATCGCGCGGAAGGTGGTCCGGAAGTACTGCTTGGTCAGGGTGGGGATCAGGTACGGCCGCTCCCAGACGGCCGAGCGGACCCAGCGGCCGGCGAGCGTGGGCCAGCCGGAGGCGTTGACGTCGCCGGTCGGGCCCAGCAGGACGAGTGCGGAGACCAGGTCCGGGTAGGCGAGTGCGGCCGCGACCACGGTGTGGCAGCTGGCCGAGTGCCCGACCAGGACGGTGCCGGGCTTCAGCTGCTGGGCCAGACGCTCCGCCAGAGCGTCGACCCGGAGGTCGTCCTGGTGCAGCGGTTCGCCGTACCCGGGGAGGGTGATGACCTCGGACGGGATCTCCAGGTGCTGCTGCGTCGGGGCGTACGACTCCGGCCCGAGGCCAAGCCCGGGGACGAGGACGACCGGAGCGCTCACTCCCACGGCGGCTGGTCCGGGGCCGCCTGGACGACCGGGTTGGGTACCTCCGGCTTCAGCTCGCGGTAGCCGAGCGCGAGGCCCAGCGCGAGCACGAGCAGACCGAAGCCGCCCCACCCGTACGCCGTCGGCAGGCGGTGCAGCGAGTCGTCGATCGCGCCCATCCCGGTGCTGAGCACCAGACCGAGCCAGATCAGGATCGGGATCAGCGACAGCGCCACCAGGCCGAGGCCGCCGAGCTCGAACGGGTCCAGCTCGCGGCGAGCCTTCCGGCGGGACTGGAGATCGCGCAGCCACATCGCCAGGGCGGCGACACCGACGATGAGCGTCAGGAGCTGGCCGATGGTGTCCAGTACGTCGGTGCGCAGCGGGTGGTTCAGCGGGGACCCGGGGGCCTGGGAGATCTCGCGCAGGGAGACGCGCTGGACCGAGATGACGAGCAGACCGTAGATCGCGGCGATCACCGCGGCCAGCAGGACCACACGGGCGGCTCTGGGATCGCGGCGAGGCTCCGGCCCGTACGACGGGAGCTGGTGGGACTGCGGCGCGGACGGAGCGCCGTACGGGTGGCCGGGACGGTAGGCGGGCGGCTGCATGTAGCTGTGCTGCCCCTCGGTCGGATAGCCGTAGCCCGGGTCCTGCACCGGCGGCTGCTCGACGGGGGCCTGCTCTGGCGGCGCGTCCTGGCCGTACGGGACCGGCTTGGCGTAGTACTGGCTGCGGTCCGGCTCGTCCGGGTCGTCGCCACGGCCGTACGTGGGGAACTGCGGTGACGACATCGGGGCTCCCTCGGCTCGGTCTTCTCGTCAGACTCTCATGCCGAGGGGTGTGGATCTAGGTTGCTTTGGTCGTCGGCCAGGCGTTCGGCAGGCAGCCGCCGAGGCCCTTGGTCTGCTGCATCATCACCGGGGCGGGCGTGTTCGGCTGGTCGCAGTCGGAGTGGCCGTGGCCGAGCGCGTGGCCGACCTCGTGGTTGACCAGGTAGTTGCGGTAGAGGTCGACGTCGCCGTTGTAGGCCGGTACGGCGTACACCCAGCGCTTGGCGTTCAGCACGACGCGGTCCTCGACCCGGCAGGAGACCTCACCGCCGGTGTCCAGCGGGAGGCAGAGCTTGTCGGTCAGGCTCGGCGTCGCCAGGATGATCCGCAGGTCGGAGTCCAGGCTGTCGGTCCGCTCGAAGCTGACCGGCTGGAGCGCCTGCCAGCCGCGCGGGTCGGTCAGCGTCTTGTGCACCGCGGTCGCGACCGCTGCCCCGTTCAGCGAGAGGCCCTGCTCGATCTCGATCCGGTAGGTCAGCTTGCCGACGTTCCGGGTCGCCTTCGCCGAGCCCGGGACCACGGCGAGCTTGCCGGTCGAGACCGTCACGTTCGGCTTCGAACCCTTCGGCGGCCGGGTGAACGTCGGCGCGGGCCGCTGCGGCTTGGCCAGCGTCGGCACCGCGGTCGGCAGGTGCGTCGGTACGACGACCGGCTGGACCGGCGGCTGCGCGACCGCGCTCTGCTCGGCGAACGACGACGCCAGGCTCTGCCGGCCGGCGTCGGGGTGCACGATCATCACGGTCCCGAGCACCGCCAGCGCGGTCACCGAGAACCACTGCGCCTTGTACGACTTCTTGCGGCTGTGCCGCCCGCTGCGGCGGCGGCGCGCGGAACTGGACGCACGCGTGCTCGCGCGCCGGCCGTTCCGCAGGGTGGTCATGTCGATTCACCCTAGCGACTCGGCGGTAATTCCCGAAAGGCCGGTCTACGTCAGCTTCCGGTCAAGAGTGGAAGAAGTCAGGCCGTCCGGGTGCGGAGGAACTTGCCGAAGTGCGGGACGGTGAAGGCGACGGTGCCGCGTTCGGCGGAGAAGACGAGGCCCTTCTTGATCAGGCCGTCGCGGGCCGGGGACAGCGACTGGGGTTTGCGTTTGAGCGTGCCGGCCACCTCGGAGGTGGGGACGGCGGCGTCGGCCACGCCGACGCCGAGCTCGGCCATCGCGCGCATGTACTCGCGCTCGGCGGGCGTGGCGCGCTCGTAGCGGGAGCCGAAGAAGCCGACGGTGAGCTCGGCGGAGGCTTCCGGTCCGGCGACGGCGACGTCCTTGACCGTGATCGGGCTGGCCGGGGCGTGGTCCCAGGTGGCGTGCGCGAAGGCCTGGACGAAGTACGGGTACCCGTCGGTCTGCGCGTACAGCTCGTCGAGGGCCTCTTCCTCGAAGTACACGTCCTCGGTCTCGGCCGGGATCATCAGCGCCCGGTCGCAGGCCTCGCGGGCCAGCCGGTCGACCCGGACGTAGCGGAACAGGCGCTCCGAGTACGACTTGCTCGCCGACAGTACGGCGGGCAGGTGCGGCAGCCCGGCGCCGACCACGACCAGCGGCGCGCTCTGCTGGGAGACCTCGTGGCACGCGGCGCACAGCGCGGACAGGTCGTCGGCGGAGATGTCCTGCATCTCGTCGATGAACAGCCCGACCCCGACCGACAGGTCGCCGGCCAGGTCGGCGGCGTCCGCGAACAGCTCGATCAGGTCCATCTCGAGGTCACCCGAGTCGGCCCGGCCCTTGGCGGCGGCCACGTCGACCGGCGGGTGCCACTTGATGCCCTTGCGGTCGTTCTGCGCGGTCCGCAGCGCGAAGGCCTTCAGGACGGCGCTGAACTGGTCGACCCGTTCGTCGTCGCGGTGCCGGTGGCCGAGTTCGCGCATCGCGGTGTGCATCGCCTGCGCGATCGGCAGCCGGATGCTCTGGTCCGGCCGGGCCTCGATCTTGCCGGTGCCCCAGGCGCGTTTGATCGCCTGCGAGCGCAGCGTGTTCAGCAGGACGGTCTTACCGACGCCGCGGAGTCCGCTGAGCACCAGGCTCCGCTCCGGGCGGCCCGCCGCGACCCGTTCGAGCACCACTTCGAACTGCCGGACCTCGGTGTCGCGTCCGGCCAGCTCGGGCGGGCGCTGGCCGGCGCCGGGCGCATAGGGATTCCGGATCGGATCCATGGATGTCACTGTATGAGCGCGTCTAGCGTTTTCCTTAGATTTCGCTAGCGAACCCGAGCGCGTGTCGCTGCTCTGTCAAAGACTTGGTCCGTCTAGCGAATTCACTAGACTTCCCTAGACGGTGACATCGACCCGTAGCGGCCCGGATCGCACTAAGGTCGGCGCATGGGTGGGGTTGAGGCCAGGGACTGGGCCCAGCAGGCGGCGGCGCAGTACGAACGCATGCACCAGCAGTACGTCGGCGGTGCCCGCAAGCTGGAGTCGCTGATCGACGAGCTGATCGGCGAGGAAGAGGGCATCAACTACCTCAGCGCGACCGCCCGGGCCAAGGACCCGGAGTCGTTCCTGTCGAAGGCCTCCAAACCGCGGCCGGACGATCCGGACCGGCCGAAGTACGACGACCCGCTGAACCAGATCACCGACCTGGTCGCGGCCCGGATCATCACGTTCCTGGTCGAGGCCGTCGACCGGGTCTGCGAGGTGATCGAGGCCGAGTTCGAGATCGTCGAGCACACCGACATGGGCGCGCACACCCGCGCGCAGGGCGTCTTCGGCTACGCCAGCAAGCACTACCTGGTCCGGCTGAACGCGACCCGCCGCGAGTTGCCCGAGTACGCCGTACTGCGCAACCTCGTGATGGAGATCCAGGTCCGGACCGCGGTCCAGCACGCGTGGGCCGAGTTCGAGCACGACATCCGGTACAAGCTGGACATCCCGCCGGACCGCAAGCCGGAGTTCGACCGGCGGTTCCTGCTCGCGGCGGCGCTGATGGAGCTGGCCGACAACGAGTTCACCGAGATCGACCGGCTCTACCGCGAGCTGGCCGCGGCCGGGGACGACGAGACGCCGCGCGACCTGACTGCGGCCACGCTGACGACGTACCTGACCCGGCGGTACCCGGACGCGCCGCACGCCAAGACCAACCACTACGTGTGGATCCTGGGCATCCTGTCCGACCTCGGCGTGACCACCGAGGAGCAGCTGACCGAGCTGCTGCAGGGAATCGACAGCGCGGCCGTGCAGGCGGCGATGACGCACCGCTTCCCGGCCGGCACGGTCCGGCGGCTCGACGACGACCTGCTCGCGGCGAAGGGTTCGGCGTACGTCGAGCTGTTCCCGGAGGAGGAGCGGCGGCAGAAGATCCTCCGCGGGCGACTCAAAGCTTTGGCCCGCGCAGGGATCAGCTGAGGTCCTGCGCGACCGCTTCCGCCGTACGGCGGGCCCAGCGGCCGGTGGTGATCAGGCCGAGGATCAGGACGAGCACGCCGCAGCCGGCGATGATGTACCAGCAGAGCTGGGCCGCGTCGACGAACCCGGTTTCGAGCGGGCCGACGAGCTGGGCGGTGAGCACGGAGCCGACGATCGCGACGCCGAGGGACGCGCCGACCTGGCGGCTGGTCGACGCGATCGCGGCCGCCACGCCGGCCTGCGCGCGGGGCATGCCGGAGACGGCCGCGTTGGTGATCGGCGAGTTCAGCATGCCGAAGCCGAGGCCGAAGACCAGGTAGCCGCCGAGCAGCAGCAGGGTCGGCGTACTGGTGGTGAGCTGGGCCAGGATCAGTCCGCTGACGCCCAGCATGGTCCCGGCGACGACCAGCGGCAGGCGCGGTCCGCGGTTGCCGACGAGCCAGCCGGAGATCGGCGCGAACACCACGGTCATCGCCGCCATCGGCAGCGTCAGCAGCCCGGCGTGCAGCGCGGTGAAGCCGCGAACTTCCTGCAGGTACAGGGAGTTGAGGAACAGGAAGCCGGACAGGGCGGCGAAGCCCGCGACCGCGATCAGCGTCGCTCCGGAGAACGGCGCGCTGCGGAAGAACCTGGGCTCGAGCAGCGGCTGGTCCCGGCGTCGCTCGTACAGGACCAGGCCGACCAGGGCGGCGACGGCGATCGTGAAGCAGCCGATGATCAGCGGCGACGTCCAGCCCGCCTCCCGGCCCTCGATGATCCCGTACGTCATCCCCGCCAGCAGCAGAACGACGAGCACCTGCCCGACCGGGTCGATCCGGCGCGCCACCATCGCCCGCGACTCGGGCACGAACCGCATGGTCAGCACCAGGGCGATCAGTACGACGGGCACGTTGATCCAGAAGATGTACCGCCAGCCGGCCGAGTCGACCAGGGCGCCGCCGACCAGCGGCCCGACCGACATGCTCAGCCCGACCACGCCGCCCCAGACGCCGATCGCCTGCGCCCGCTCGCGCGGGTCGGTGAAGGTGTTGGTGATGATCGACATCGCGACCGGGTTGAGCATCGAGCCGCCGACCGCCTGCAGCATCCGGAACACGATCAGCAGGTCGACCGTCGGCGCCAGCCCGCACAGCAGCGACCCGAGCCCGAACATCACCAGCCCGACCTGGAAGGTCCGGCGCCGCCCGACCCGGTCCGCGGTCGAGCCGGAGATCATCAGCAGGCTGGCCAGTACCAGCGTGTAGGCGTCGATCGTCCACTGCAGCTTCGACACCGAAGCGTCCAGGTCGGACCGGATGGCCGGCAGCGCCAGGTTCACGATCGTGGAGTCCAGGCCGACGATGAACAGGCTCAGGCAACAGATTCCCAGCACCAGCAACCGCTGCCGCCGAGTCAGGTCACGCACCCGTTCCAGCCTCCCGTCGACCGCCCCTCGCGCAGCCTACAGACCGCCTGGTGAAAAGAGCTGGCACGGCGTACGGCGGCGAGCCTAGGCTTGGTCCATTCGCCTGGTTCAGGCGCCAAACCCCCTCCTACGCCTCCTGTGAGACGTCATGTCGTTGCGCCTTGTTCCGTTCGCCGACCCGGGTGTGCCCGACACCCGGTCCGGCCTCCGACTCATCCTCTGGCTGGAGCACCAGCAGCTCCGCGGCCAGCTTGCCGCGCTGGGCTGGGGAGTGCTCTTCTTCGGCGGGATCGCCGCGGCCCCGGTCGCGGTCGGCATGGCCGTCCAGGCCGTGATCGACAAGTCCTGGCCGAAGCTGTTCCTGGCGGTCGGCCTGCTGCTCGTCTTCGGTGCGGCCAAGGCTGCCGCCGACTCGTTCTTCCACCGCGCGGTGGTCTCCAACTGGATCAGTACGGCGGCCCGCCTGCAGCAGCTGCTGATGCGCAAGGCGGCCGAGCTCGGGTCGCTGCTGACCCGCCGGATCGCGGCCGGCGAAGTGGTCGCGGTGAGCAGCGGCGACGTCGAGAAGATCGGCTGGTTCGTCGAGGTGCTGGGCCGGTTCGCCGCTGCCCTGCTGACCTGCTTCGCGGTGGTCGTCGGGCTGCTCTTCTACGAGCCGCAGCTCGGTCTGGTGGTCGCGGTCGCCGTACCGGTCCTGGCCTTCTCGATCGTGCCGCTGATGGGTCCGGCCGAACGCCGGGCCGACGCGCAGCGGGCCAAGGGCGGCCGGGCGACCGAGCTGGCCGCGGACACCGTCGCCGGTCTGCGCGTGCTGCGCGGCATCGGCGGGGAGCAGCTGTTCCTGGACCGCTACCGCGCGGCCTCGCAGGAGTACCGGCAGAGCGCGGTGCACAGCGCCCGGATGTGGTCGCTGATCGCGGCGCTGCAGGTCCTGCTGTTCGGGCTGTTCCTGGTCGTGGTCGTCTGGTTCGGGATCCGCCTGGTGGTGACCGGCCGGATCTCGGTCGGTGAGCTCGTCACGACGTACGGGTTCATCACGTTCATGCTCGTGCCGCTGCACACCTTCGAGGAGACGGCCAGCGCGTTCATCTTCTCCAAGGTCTCCGCGCGCCGGGCGGCCCGCGTGCTCTCGCTGCAGCGGATGGACGAGACCCGCGGGACCGGCGCGGCCCAGGTGCCCGAGGGCGACCTGTTCGACCCGGTCTCGGGGCTGGAGGTGCCGGCCGGGAGCTTCACCGCGGTCGTCTGCGGGAACCCGGACGCCGGTGGCCGGCTGGCCGACCACCTGGGTGGTCACAGCCCGGAGGCCGAGCCGGGCGACGCCTCGGCGTTGCTGGACGGCCTCGCGCTCGACGACCTGCCGCTGGAGTCCGCCCGTACGGCGGTGCTGGTGCAGGACAAGGACCCGGTGCTGCTGTCCGGGACTGTGCGCGACCTGTTCGACGTACCGTCGAGCGGAGCCGTCACGGCCGAGCAGGCGCTCGAGGCGGCGCAGTGCGCCGACATCCTCGACGTGCTGCGGCAGTCGCTGCCGGCAGGAGGTCCCACCGACCCGATGCAGGCGATCCTGACCGAGCGCGGGCGGTCCCTGTCCGGCGGCCAGCGGCAGCGGGTCGCACTGGCCCGCTCGCTGTACGTCGACCCCGCCGTACTCGTGCTGGACGAGCCGACCAGCGCGGTCGACGCGCACACCGAGGCCCGGATCGCCGACGGCCTGCGGGCGCTGCGAGCCGGTCGTACCACCGTGGTGTTCACGTCGAGCCCGCTGATGCTGGACCGCGCCGACCGGGTCGTGTTCGTGCCGGACGGTCGCGTCGCCGCCGTTGGTGCCCACCATGAACTGGTCCACACCGACCGGCGCTACCGCGCGGTCGTCACCCGTGAAGACGAGCCAACTCTCGAGGAGTCGGTGTGAAGCGCCCCGAGTACGACCCGGCCGCCCCGCAGGAGGCGGCCCGCCTCCCGGTGGCCGGTCCGGCGACGGTCAAGGCCTACCTGAGGATCCTGTTCCGGCGGCACCGCAGAGCATTCGGCTGGTTGACCGCGGTCAACACGGTCGCGGCGCTGAGCGGCATGGTCGGGCCCTGGCTGCTCGGCAACGTGGTGGAGAAGCTGTCCGTCGGCGATCACGACGTCGACCTTCCGTACGTCGTGCTGGGCTTCCTGATCGCACTGGCCGTGCAGACCGTGTTCGTCCGGATCACCCGGCTGCGCGGCGCCGTGCTGGGTGAGGAGATGCTCGCCGACCTGCGCGAGGACTTCCTGGTCCGCTCGGTGGCGCTGCCGCCGGGCGTGCTGGAGCGGGCCGGGACCGGCGACCTGCTGTCCCGGATCACCACCGACGTCGACCGGCTGTCGCACGCCATGCGCGACGCCGTACCGCAGCTGACGATCGCCGTGGTCTGGGCCGGGCTGCTGATCGGTGCGCTCGTGGTGACCGCGCCGGAGCTGGCGGTCGCCGTGGTGATCGCCGCGCCGGTGCTGATCATCGGCGGCCGCTGGTACTTCCGCCGCGCGCCTTCGGCGTACCGGTCGGAGGCCGCCGGGTACGCCGCGGTCGCGTCGGCGCTGGCCGAGACCGTGGACGCCGGCCGCACGGTCGAGTCGCACCGGCTCGGCCGCCGCCGGATCGAGCTCGGCGACACCCGGATCGGGCAGTGGGTCGGCTGGGAGCGGTACACCCTGTACCTGCGGATGATCCTGTTCCCGGTGATCAACATGACCCACGCGATCGCGCTCGCCGCGGTCCTGATGCTCGGGGGCGCGCTGTCGATCCAGGGCTGGATCACCGTCGGCGCGCTGACCACCGGCGCGCTCTACATCCAGATGCTCGTCGAGCCGGTGAACATGATGATCCGCTGGTACGACGAGCTGCAGGTCGCCCAGGTCTCGCTGGCCCGGCTGGTCGGCGTCCGGGAGATCGAGGCGGCCGCGGTCAGTGAGCAGGAGGAGCCGGACGGGCGAACCGTGCTGGCCGACGAGGTCCGCTTCGGATACCTGGAGGGCCGCGACGTGCTGCACGGCGTCACGCTCACCGTGGAGCCCGGCGCCCGGGTGGCGCTGGTTGGACCGTCCGGGGCCGGCAAGTCCACGCTGGGCCGGTTGCTGGCCGGCATCTACTCACCGCGCCTCGGTGACATCACCCTGGGTGGTGCGGCGCTCGGCGAGATGTCGGCCGAGCAGGTGCGCAGCCACGTCGCGCTGGTCAACCAGGAGCACCACGTGTTCGTCGGCACCATGCGGGACAACCTGCTACTGGCCCGGCCGAGTGCGGCCGACGCCGAGCTCTGGGACGCGCTCCGCTCAGTCGACGCGCACGCCTGGGTCGCCGGGTTCGAGCACGGCCTGGACACCGAGGTTGGCTCAGGCGGTACGACGCTGACCCCGGCGCAGGCGCAGCAGGTCGCCCTGGCCCGGCTGGTGCTGGCTGACCCGCACACGCTGGTGCTGGACGAGGCGACCTCCCTGATGGACCCGCGCGCGGCCCGGCACCTGGAGCGCTCGCTGGCCGGCGTACTGGAAGGCCGGACCGTGGTGGCGATCGCCCACCGCCTGCACACCGCGCACGACGCGGACGTGATCGCGGTGGTCGAGGACGGCCGGATCGTCGAGCTCGGCGGCCACGACGACCTGGTCGACGCAGGCGGTCCGTACGCGGCGCTGTGGCACTCCTGGCACGGGGATAGATGACGGGGAAGGGTGGGTAGGGTCGGGAGCATGCTGCCCGCTCTGCTCTCCCTTCCGTACCTGGTTGCCTTCGACATCGACCAGGAGGGGCGCCTGCTGATCGGGTACGACGGCAGCGGCGTCCGCCAGCTGCACGAGGTCGGACCGGACGGCACCTGGCACACGCTGACCACTTCGGGCGAGCGGGTCGTCTCGGCCTACTACGTCCCGGGCAGCCGCCAGGTGGTCGTCGAGCAGGACACCGGCGGCGACGAGCGGGGACAGCTGTTCCTGCTCGACCTGACCTCGGACACTCCGTCGCAGGAGCCGCTGGTCCACGACCCGGCGTACTTCCACCACCTGGTCACCGCGCGGCCCGGCCGCGTGCTGTTCACCACCAACCGCCGCAACGAGGTCGACTTCGACCTGGTCGCGCTGGACCTGGCGACCGGGGTCGAGACCACGCTGTACGACGGCGGCGGCTACGTGAGCGCCGTCGACCCGTCGCCGGACGACCGCTGGGTCGCCGTGACCCGCGCCGGCCGACCGGCCAACGCGCACCACGTCCTGCTCGTCGAGACCGCGACCGGCGAGGTCAGCGACGTCACGGCGTACGACGATCCGAACACGGTGTACGCCGTGTCCTGGCTGCCGGACTCCAGCGGCTTCCTGCTCTCCGGCGACGTGGACCGGGACCGGGTCGCGATCTTCACGTACGACCTGGGCACCCGTGCCCTGAGCGTGGTGGCGGCGGACGACACCCAGGACCTGATCGGTTCCGCCGGCCCGGACGGGCAGCACCTATTGGTTGCCACTAGCAACGATGGCGAGGTGTCGCTGGCGCTGCACGGGATCGACGGCGGGCTGATCGCACCGATCGCGCTGCCGCCGGGTGGGTGCGGCGCGATCCTGACCGAGGCGGCGCCGCACTGGTCTTCGGACGGTGGCCACTTGCTGATCACGTACAGCAGCCCGGTCGAGCCGCCGTACGTGTTCCGGTACTCGGTGGCGACCGGCGCGCTCGACGCCGTCCGGGCGCCGGAGCCGCTGGAGCTGCCCGCCTTGCAGCACCCGACGTCGTACCGGGTGGAGTCGTTCGACGGTGAGCAGGTGCCGGTGTACGTGTACCAGCCGGATGGCGGTGGGGACGGCTCGGCGGTGCTGTTCGTGCACGGCGGTCCGGAGTGGCAGCACGGGAAGATCTGGCACCCGCTGGTCGCCGGACTCGTGGCGGACGGCCGCACCGTGCTGGTGCCGAACGTGCGCGGCTCCGCGGGCTACGGCAAGCGCTGGTACTCGCTGGACGACCGGCAGCTGCGGCTGGACTCGGTCCGCGACCTGGCCGCACTGCATGCCTGGCTGCCGACCATCGGGGTCGACCAGGCACGCGTCGCACTGTGGGGCGGCTCGTACGGCGGGTACATGGTGCTGGCCGGGCTCGCCTTCCAGCCGGAGCTGTGGGCGGCCGGGGTGGACATCGTCGGGATCGCTTCGCTGGTCACTTTCCTGGAGAACACCTCGTCGTACCGGCGGGTGGCGCGGGAGCGGGAGTACGGGTACCTGGAGACGGACCGTCCCTTCCTGGAGCTGGCCAGCCCGCTCAGCAAGGTGGATGCGATCGAGGCGCCGCTGTTCGTGATCCACGGCGCGAACGACCCGCGGGTGCCGCTGTCGGAGGCCGAGCAGATCGTCGCCGCGCTGGAGAAGCGGAAGGTGCCGTGCGAGCTGCTCGTGTACGGCGACGAAGGGCACGGGCTGGCGAAGCGGGCCAACAAGCTCGACGCCTACCCGAAGGCGTTCGCGTTCCTGCGGGAGCACCTCAGCCGGCAGTGATCGCCGCGACCAGCTGGTTGACGACGCCCTGCCAGTGCTTGCGTTGGTGCTCGCGTTCGGCGGCGTCGGTCAGGCGTTCCTGGTGGACCCCGAGGCGGGCCTTGCCCTTGCCGGTCGCGGAGACGGTGAGCTGAACGGTCGTCTCGTGCGACCAGTCGGCGGGCTGCCAGGTGAGGCGGACCCGGGTGAGGTCGCGGAAGCTGCGCAGCTCGCCGCGGGTGCCGTCCTTGGTCTCGTAGCCGGTGCCCTTCTCGTTGAGCAGCGTGACGCCCTCGCCGAGCCAGATCGCGACGCCGGCCGGCGAGGTGACGAAGTCCCACACCTCGTCGGCCGGGCGGTCGACGGTCTTGGAGACGCCGATCTGCCAGCCGGCGTCCTTCGTCCTGCCGACGTGGGCGGGCACGTCGCGATCCGGCTTGTTGCTCACGGGGCGATCGCCGCGATCGCACTGACCTCCAGGAGGGCGCCGGGAACGGTCAGGCTGGTGACGCGGATGCCCTGCACGGTCGGTGCCGCGCCTTCCAGCCCGGCCGCGGCCACGGGATAGGCCTTGGCGAGGTCGACGTCGTCGGCCAGGTAGATGGTCATCGACACCAGGTCGTGCACGGTGGCACCGACGGCCGCCAGGGCGGTCCTCAGGTTCTTCATCACCTGCTCGGTCTGCGCCGCGGCGTCGTCACCGCCGATCAGCTTGCCCTCGCCGTCGACAGCGTTCTGGCCGCCGACGTACAGGGTGGTCATGCCGGCGGGGACGACGGCGACGTGGGTGAACGCCGGGGAGTTCACGAGTCCTTCGGGGCGCAGCAGTGTTTTCTCGGTCATGAATCAAGGATCACCCACTACCCGGTCAGATACTGTCCGGGTTTCCGGGTTAGTTTTGGCTATGAGCACCACCAGCCGCCGGCTCGAGACGCTCGCGCTGCTGCAGACGCACCCGGGCATCTCCGCGCCCACGCTGGCGGCCCGGCTCGGCGTGACCGAGCGGACCGCCCGGCGCGACATCGCGCAGCTGCGCGAGCTGGGCTACCGGATCGACGGCTCGGCCGGGCGCGACGGCGGCTACCGGCTGGCGCAGGGGCGGGCGATGCCGCCGCTGCTGCTGGATGCCGACGAGGTCGCTGCGGTGGCGCTGAGTCTGCGGACGGCGGTGGGGGTCGAGGGGTTGGAGACGGCTGCGGTCACGGCTCTGGCCAAGCTGACGCAGGTCGTGCCGTCGCAGTGGCAGACGCGGTTGACGGCGCTGACCGACGTACAGGCTTATCAGGGGCGTTCGCCGCGACGGGCTTCTGGCGACGTACTGGTGCAGCTGGCCTTGGCGTGCCGGGCTGGTGAGGCTGTGCGGTTCCGGCACCGGCCGATGGGGACTGCGGACGACCGGGCGGTCGAGGTGCAGCCGTACCGGTTGGTGGCGTTGCGGCGGCTGTGGTACCTGGTCGCCTGTGCGCGTGGGGCGGACGAGTGGAGGGTGTACGCCGTCGACCGGATCTCGCAGGCGCAGCCGCTCGGGATCCACCTGCCGGCGCCCTCGCCGCCTGACGATGCCGCGCAGCTGGTCGCCCAGTCGCTGGCGCACGGGCGGTGGCGGCATCAGGTGCGGGTGGCGGTCCACACGTCGGGCGACCTGGTCCGCGAGCTCGTCGACCCGAGCGTCGCGGCCGTGGTCGACACTGGTGACGAGTGCGAGCTGCAGTTCGGCACCAACGACCTCGACTGGGCCGCGCGCTGGCTGGCGTACCTGAACCTCGAGCTGGACGTCATCGAGCCGGTCGCGCTGAGCGCACGGCTTCGCGTCTTCGGCCAGTGGCTGGCCGAGCGCTACTGAAACGCGGGCTCGAGCGGCTGCAGCACCCCGTTGGTGGCGTCGAGTCTCGTCGGAAGTCCCAGCGGTACGGCGAGGTTGAGGTCCTCGTGGCCGATCGCGGCACCGGTGACCATCGGGACCTGCAGCGGCTCGAGACGTTCCCGTACGACGTCCGCGACCAGCCCACCGTCGTCGGCTTCGCTGAAGTCGCCGATCACGAGCCCGGTCACCTGGTCGAACCATCCCGCACGCAGCAGCTGGGTCAGCAGCCGGTCGACGCGGTACCCGTCCTCGCTGACGTCCTCCAGCAGCACGATGCCCGCGGGCATCACCGCCGTCGGCGATCCGAGGCTGGCCGCGAGCAACGCGAGGTTGCCGCCGAGCAGCCGGCCTTCCGCCGTACCGGGGACCACTGTCGCCGCGCCGCGCGGCGCGAGCAGATCGGTGATCTTCTCCGGCGCGAACAGCAGGTCCCTGAGCCGGTCGCCGCCGGTCGCGAGCTGCTCGACCCCGGCCGCCATCGGGCCGTGCACGGTCACCAGGCCGCGCGCGTTCAACGCCTCGTGCAGCGCGGTGATGTCGCTGAACCCGACGAACACCTTCTCCACCGCGGCCAACGCGTCCAGGTCGAGCAGGGGCAGCATCCGCTGTACGCCGTACCCGCCGCGTCCGCAGAACACCGCTTGGAACCGGTCGTCCAGCCAGGCGTTGGTGAAGTCCTCCGCCCGAGCTTCGTCACTCCCCGCCAGGTAAGGCAGCCGCTCGTCGCGCGCCAGCGCCGACGGCATCACCTCGACCTCGAGCCCCCAGCCGCGCAGCTGATCGCTCCCCGCCTCCAGCCGCTCCGCCTTCAACGGCCCAGCGGGCGCCACCACAGCCACCCGATCCCCAGCCTTCAGCCGCCGCGCTTTCCTCAGCTCCGTCACCCCTGAACGCTATCCGCTGTCCAGCCTCCGACCACCGCCGGGCGGCCTTCCACCCCCGTGAAAAGGTGAGGACATGGCTCTCGAGATTGCGTTGATCGATGTGGTGGCCGGGCAGGAAGCCGACTTCGAGGCGGCGTACCGGGAGGCCCGCCAGCAGCTGAAGGCGGCCGGCGCGCTGAGCATCCGGATGACCCGCGGCATCGAGACACCGACGCGGTTCGTCCTGCTGGTCGAGTGGGAGTCGGTGGAGGCCCACGAGGCGTTCCGGGCCGGCCAAGGCTTCGCCATCTGGCGCGGCCTGATCGGCCCGCACTTCGCCAACCCACCCCACGTCGAACACTTCACCGACGTCGAGGGGTGACTCGCCGGACCGCTCGGGTCTTCACCGCCGACAACGGGGCCTACGGCAACGAGGTCGCGGTCGTGCTGGTGGCCGGGATGCCTTCGGCGGACGAGCGCCAACACCTGGCAACCGGCGCCACCGAGCCGGCGACGGTGTTCGTCGCGGAGGATCTGCGGACCGTGCGGATTCACAACCGCTTGCTGGAACGGCGGTTTGCCGGGCATCCCCTGCTGGGCACCGCCGCCGTACTGCGGTCGCTCGGGCACGCGCCGTCGGTGTTCGCCACCGAGGCCGGGGAGGTCGAGGTGTGGGCGGAGGGCAGCGTCGAGTGGCTGTTCGCTCCCGCGAACTGGTCACCGGATGTTCGTCACCGGCAGGCCGAGTCGCCGGCTGGGGTCGAGGGGCTGACGGGTGCGCCTGCGGATGAGCCGGTGCAGGTGTGGGCCTGGCTCGACGAGGTGGCTGGGGTGGTGAGGGCGCGGATGTTCGCGCCGAGTGAGGGAAAGCCCGAGGACGAGGCGTGCGGGTCTGCCTCGATGGTGCTTGCCGGGCGGCTCGGTCGGGAGCTGCGGGTGGTGCACGGCCGGGGCTCGGTGATTCGGGTTCGGCCGGAGGGGGACGGGGTCAGGCTTGGGGGGCGGTGCCTGGTGACCGGAGCCGGCTGAGGTCAGGCAGGACTGCACTGGCCGGCACTGTTGCTCGAACAGGGCCGGCCAGTGGTCGTCGTACTCGGTGATGGTTTACCAGTCGATGCGGATTCGCTGGGACTTGGTGGTGCCGTTGACGGTGACTGCCAGGTCGACCGTGCCGGGGCGTAGTGCGGTGAGCTTGCCGGTGGTGGGGTCGTAGGCGGCCGCGGCCCAGAACGGGGCTGTTTTGGCGGGGCCGAGGTGGAGGAAGGTCGAGCCGGTCCAGTCGGCGGTGACCGGGAAGGCTACGGGGACTCGGCGGGAGTCTTGGACGACCGTGGCGGAGACGGTGGCCGACTGGCCTCGGCGGAGGGTTGTCGGGGCCGCCAGCTCCAGGGCGTCTACGTGCGGACGCAGCTCGACCTGGAACCAGGAGCGCTCGGGAGCCGACCAGTGGCGTACGCCGGCGTCAGCGGCGCGGGCGTTGGGGTCGATCCCGACCAGGGCCCAGCCGGTGAAGCCGCCCGCGTCAGGAGCGGCGGCGGGGCTCTTGCCGGAGTTGCCCGTCAGCGGGAGCAGGACTCCGTCCGTACGAGTAGCGGCGAAGGTGCCCGCGTGGGCGGCCATGTACGCCGCGCCCTTGCCGGTCGACGCGCGGAAGTCGGCCAGCCAACGGACCAGCAGCTCGGCCTCCTTGCGGTCCCCGAGCTGCGAGTTCGCGGTCGGCGACGGGTCGTCGATCGGGTGGTGCGCCATCACCACGACGTTGCGGATCGCCGGGTTCTTCGCCGCGTCGTCGAGCTGCTTGCGCAGGTCGAGGATCTGCGCGAACCCACCGGCGCGCAGCGACCCGAGCGACGAGTCCCGCAGCACGAACCGCGTGCCCTTGTGGTCGAACGTGCTGCTCGGCGCACCGAACACCTTGGTCCACTCCGACAGGTCACCCGGGCCGTAGCTCTCGTGGTTGCCCGGCACGTAGTGCACCGGCACCTTCCCGGCGACCTCCTCGTCGATGATCTTCTTCGCCAGCGCGATGTCGTTCGCGAAGCCGCGGTCGACGAAGTCGCCGTTGATCACCAGGAACTCAGGGCGCTGCGCGAGCGCCTCGCGGATCGTCCGCCGGGCCTGCTGGACGAAGTCGGACTCCGGGTCGTCCGCGGTGAACTGCGCGTCCGACAGTACGGCGAACTTCCACCGCTTCCCGTCGAGCTTGCCGTCGGCAACCACCATCGGGTCGACCACCGTGGCCGGCGGCTGCACGGTGACCGGCGGAGCACCCCGGACGGTCAGGTCGTCGACGACGATCCGCCCGGCGTACTGGCGGGTCGGGACCGTCTCGACGACGTAGATCCGCCAGAACTTCAGCGGCATCGTCAGCCCCGGCGGGACGTCGGCCTCGACGTACTTCCAGCCGGTCCAGTCGACGGTGGTCGCGAGGTTGAGGGTCTGCGCCGAGCCGCCGGCGCCGTCGTACGCGTTGGCGCGCAGCCAGGCGCCCTTGCCGTCGCCGTACACCCACGCGCCGACCTTCTGCGGCTGACCGGGCAGGACCTGCTGCGGCGTCATCGACAGGTACGCCGCACGCGTCGCGGTGCTGCCGGTCAGCGAGTAGTCGAGCGCGATCGCCTGACCGCCGTCGTGACCTTCAGCGGCCGACCGGGTCGCGGTCGCGGCACCGGCCGGTACGGCGTTCGCCTGCCAGCGGGTCAGGTCGTCGAGCTCGTCGACGACCTCACTGCTCAGCCCGGCGGTGACGCTGAGCTGGGTGCTGAGCGCGCCGACCTTCGCGGTGATCACGGTCGAGACGGCATCGGTGCCGAGCGCGTTCACCTCGAATCCATTGCCCTTGGCAACTACATTGACGAGCGCCTGGTCGTAGGTCAGCTTGACGTCACGCGGCTCGACCCAGGTCGAGAACCCGTCGGCGTCGTACCCGTTGACGCTGAAGAAGCCCTTGGTGGTGGCGTTCGGCACGGACACCTGCTTGCTCGACGGCGCGAGCCGGGTCGGCTCGCCGAGCACGGTCATCGGGAAGCGGCCGTTGGCGGAGCCCTTCGCGGCGGTGATCACAACGTCGCCGGCCCGGCGGCCGGTGACGACGCCGGAGCTCGTGACTCGGGCGTTGCTGCCGGCCGACCAGTACGGCGTACCGGCGGCGGGTGCGTAGGTCTCGTCGTGGCCGCGAGCGGTGAGGACGCGACTCAGGCCGGTCAGGACCCTCGCGCTGCGGGTGAGATCGGCGTCGGCGGGCTCGGCCGTCGTACCGGTTGCTTCGATCTGGAAGCCCTTGAGCCGGCCCGAACCCTTGACCGGGAGCAGGCCGAGGCCGTTCGGGGTGAGGCGCTCGGAGCCGTCGGACGGCTTGTTGACCACCTCGGGCGTGGCCTCGCCGGGCGAGCGCTTCAGCATCGTCGACGAACCGCCGCCGTCGAGGTTGAGCACGTCGTCGGCGCCGAGGTCCAGCATCAGCCGGGCCAGTTCCTTCTCGGTCAGGCCGCGGGAGTCGACCATCCGGCCGTCGACGGTGAGCAGGATCATCCGGCGGCCGTCGGCGGAGAAGCCGATCGCGGTGCGGGGGTGCAGGGCGGTGTCGTCGACGTTCAGGATCTGGCCGTCGCGGGCGAGCTGGATGTTGCCACTGAGCGCGACCGCGGCATCGGCGGCATCGGCGCGGGGGCCGTACTTCACCTCGACCTTGTCGCCCGGCTCGAACGCCTGCAGGGCGGTCGCGCCGGTCTCGCGGCCGATGAGGGCCTGCTCGTTCGCGGCGAGCGGGGTGGTCGCGGGAGTGGTCGCCGTGGAGACGACGACGCCGTCGCGGAGGATGACCTCGCGGACGGTCGGGAGGCCGTCGACCGTGCGGGTGCGGGCGGCCTCGCCCCACTGCGGGGTGTAGAGGCCGATGCCGTTCGCGTTGACCGTCGGCGAGTTGAGGTTGGTCAGGTCGACCTTGCTCGCGTCGTCGTCGGTCGCGGAGCCTTCGAGGAAGACCTGGGCGATGCGGCCGAGGCCGTCCTTGCCGATCACGGCGGTGTCGTTGTGGCCGGCCGACGGACCGTTGACGAAGCGGCCGGCGCCGCCGTCGGCGTCGCGCTCGATGCCGATGCCGAGCGGTGCGCCGGTGTCGTTGATGTCGAAGAAGTCGCCGTTGACGCCGGCGATCGCCTTCTTCCGCTCGACCTGCTGGCTGAGCACCTCGCGACCGGAGACCGTACCGGGGTTGAGGTAGTCGACGGTGACGCCTTGACGGTCGAGGTCGGCGACGAGGATGTCGCCGCGCAACCAGCCGCGCGCGTCGAGACGGTCGAAGCTGGTGTAGTTCACACCGGGCGCGACGGGGCTGTCGGTACGGCGGGTGACGATGCCTTCGCCCGGTGGGGCGATCGCGACGTCGGGGATGTCGGAGGCGGCCGAGGAGCCGCGGTGGGCTTCGACCGGCTGGATGGGGTCAGCCGAAGCAGGCTGGATGGTGGTGAGGAGCAGTCCGCCGGCGACGAGGCCGGCGGTGAGTGTACGACGTACTGGTCTGGAGAGAGCGGGCGTGGACACGGAGCCTCCTGGCGGTGGACGGGCGTGGCCATCCGACGAGGCGTGTCCTACTGCCGTGTGAGGCGTGGGTGTACGCCGATCGACCGAACGGTGACAAACTAACGTCTCCGACGGTCGATCGGAAGATTTTCTACCCGATCAGTCGGTGGCGATCTCGCGGCCGTACGACTGCCAGGCGTGCATCCCGCCGTCGAGGTTGATCGCCTCGCGGCCCTCGGACAGCAGGTACTGGGTGGCGACGCCGGAGCGGCCGCCGACCGCGCACACGCAGATCACCTTCTGGCCGAGCGGCACCTCGCCGACCCGCTGCTGCAGCTGGCCGAGCGGAATGTGCGTCGCGCCCTCGATGTGACCGCTGTTCCACTCGTCCGGCTCCCGCACGTCGAGCACGAAGGCCTCGGCCAGCAAAGCGTCGTCCACGTCGGCGACGACGACGGCGGGAATCATCGGGTTCTGCGTCATACCCCGATCATTGCAGCCCGCGGGTGAACCATCACACCCGGAGCGACGGAATGCGGATGCTCAGCCGGTGGATCGTGCGTTGACACCGCCGGTCAGGCGGCGGAAAGTCGACCGGGGGCCGCCCGTCCGCGACCCCCGACCGGACGACGACGGCCGGCACGACGAAGTCACGGCGGCGACCGCGCGACGGCGTCGGCAACGGTCAGCATCGGCTGACAACGGGAGGCACGGCTTGGCGTTGGTCGAGGGGATCCCCGGCGAGTTCGGCCCGCAGCCGTGGGGTGAGGCGATCCTGCGGAACTGCGGCGTCCTGCTGCTCAAGATCACCCGCCGCCCCGCCGACCACGAGATCCGGCTTCCGGGACTGGCGACCACGCCGCGGCACGTCATCGAGGAGCGGACCGGCAAGGCACTCACCTGGCGCCGCGACGGCGACGACCTGGTCGTCCGCCTGCCGGCCGGCCAGCTCCCGGCGCTCACGGTGGTGAAGGTCGCTCTGCAGGGCAAGCTCAGAATTGTCCCGCCGGACACGACGACTGCGAACGCCGACGGCGTCTGGGACCTCACGCCGGCGACGCTGTCGAGAGCGACGTTCCACCTGGTCGCCCGTCGTACGGCCGATGTCGGCGTCCGGCTGATCGGCCCGGCCGAGGCCGGGATGCGGCTGATCGAGGGGCTCGCGCCGGGCGATGAGTTTCAGGTGCAGGTCGCCGGACGCTCGTACGGCGTACCGATGGCCGACGTCGTCGGCCAGGTCATCGGGCCGTTCCCGGTCCGAGCCGGGCAGGTCGCACGGTTGTCGGTCGCCGGCCTGGTGGCCACCCGCGCGCTGGTGGCGCCGGTGGGGACCGTACTGGCGTCGGTGCACTCGAGCGGCGGCCGGCTCGAGGTGCAGGTGACGAACTTCGGCCGTACGGCGGCTCGCGGGTCTGTCCGCGTTCCGGTGCCTGCGGGGTGGCACGGCAGTGCGGACACCTGGGAGTTCGAGGGGCTGGCCGCGGGAGCGACCATCGGCCGAAAGATCCAGCTGGAACGAACGGCCGGTGCGACACCGCTGGTCGTCCAACTCGATGCCGGCCGCCGCTCCGCTTCGCTGCCCTGGTGACGACCTGAGCTACTTGAGCAGCTTGGACAAGCGGCGATCGGCCAGGGGCTTGCCGCCTGTCTGGCAGGTCGCGCAGTACTGCAGGGAGGAGTCGGCGAAGCTGACCTCGCGGACGGTGTCGCCGCAGACCGGGCACTTCTCGCCCTTGCGGCCGTGCACCCGCATGCCACTGCGCTTCTCGGACTTGAGGTCCTGCGCGGCCAGGCCCTTCGAACGCTCGACCGCGTCGCGCAGCGTCTCCTGCATCGCGGTGTAGAGCAGGTGCAGCTCGTCGTCGGTCAGGTTGGCGGCCGGTTTGAACGGGCTCATCTTCGCCACGTGCAGGATCTCGTCGGAGTAGGCGTTGCCGATCCCGGCGATCACCGACTGGTTGCGCAGCACACCCTTGAGCTGGACCCGGCCGGCCTCGCGCATGATCTCGGCGAACCCCTCGGGCGAGAGCGTGAACGGGTCGGGGCCGAGCTTGGCGATCCCGGGGACCTCGTTGATGTGGCGTACGACGTACACCGCGAGCTTCTTCTGCGTGCCGGCCTCGGTCAGGTCGAACCCGGACTCGTCGTCCAGGATCAGCCGCAGCGCGATCGGGCCCTTGCCCGGCCGGACCAGGCCCGTCGACTGCTGCTCACGCCAGCGCAACCACCCGGCCCGCGCCAGGTGGATCACCAGGTGCACGCCGGACGCCTCGAGGTCGAGGAACTTGCCGTGCCGGCTGACGTCGTCGATCAGCAGCCCGGTCAGCGCGGAGATCGGTGGATCGTAGGTCTTCAGGGCGCTGATCGCGGTGATGTCGGCACGCACGACCGCCCGTCCGACGGCTCGTTCCCGCAGGAACCCCGCCAGCGACTCGACTTCCGGCAACTCGGGCACGATCCCAGTGTGCCGTACGGCACGGACAGTTCACAGACTCGCCAGTAGGGGTTTCGGGGTCCGGGTGCGCGGAAACCCGGGGGTCGGTCAGGCGGATTCCCCAGGTGGTTTCTTGGGCTGAGCCGCTACCTTCGACACAAGAAGAGAAGGAGGCCCCCGATGGGTTTCGTGAAGACACTGCTCAAGGGCGCTGTGGTGGCCAAGCTGGCCCAGGTCGCGCAGCGTGAGCTGAGCAAGCCGGAGAACCAGCGCAAGGCCAAGGAGATGTTCCAGAAGGTTCAGCAACGCCGCAACGCGCACTGAGCCTCACCGACTCCGCCCGGCCCGGCGAGCAGGGACGACCCTCGCCGGGCCCGACGTGCGCCCTCGTACGGCGGCCGGACGGCGCCGCTGGGCCGGACCAGTGCGCCGGCGGCCGTCGTACGGGTGAGTAGGCGGGTCAGAGCTTGACGGCCTGCAGGGTGTAAGTGCAGGGGAGTCGCTCGGGACGGTCGGTGAGGCGCCACTCGGCGAAGTCGGGGTCCTTGGTCATCTTGCCGGGCAGCGGGACCCAGGGAGCGCTGTCGTGCTCCTCGAAGGCCGTCACCTGGAGACCGTGCTGGAACAGCGCGGTCATGATCTCGCCGAGGCCGTGGTTCCACTCGTGGGTGAGGTTGTGCTGGAACTGCACGTCGGTCTCGACGTACGTGCCGCCCTCGTCCCAGACCATCGGCTCCTGGGTCTCGAAGTACGGGTAGTTGACCGCCAGCTCCTCGGTCGCGTCGTCGAGCGCCCAGAGCATCGGGTGCCCCTCGCGGACGAACATCCGCCCGCCCGGCTTCAGCAGCCCGCTCACCGCGGCCGCCCAGCGGTCGATGCTCGGCAGCCAGCCGAGCGCGCCGATGCCGGTGAAGACCAGGTCGTACGACGCCGCACCGAGCACCTCGACCGCGTCGTACACGTCGGCCTGGTGGAAGTCGACCTCCAGCCCGAGCTTGTCCGCAAAACCCTGCGCCTGCTGCACAGCGGGCCCGGAGAAGTCCAACCCACTCATCCGCGCCCCCAGCCGCGCGAGGGACACGGTGTCGGTCCCGATGTGGCACTGGAGGTGCACCCCGCGCAAACCGCTCACATCACCCAGCCGCGGCAGATCGAACCGCACCACGTCCGAGATGAACGACGGATCACTCTCGAACTCGGCCAGCTTGTAGTCCGGCGAAGCAGCATGAGCCGCCACCCGCTCGTCCCAGCTCTCGCGATTGACCACCCGGTAGTCATCCATGCCAGCGAGGGTGACACACCACCCACACAGTCCGCCCCAGGTTTACGCCCCCGACCCAAGCACCCCAAGGTTTTGGGGCTGCCCGCTCTGGACTGAGGAGGGAGGGAGCGCAGCGACCGACCGACGAGGGAAGAGCGGGCGAAAAAGCCCCAAAACCCGCCGAGCCGGAGGCGAGGCCAAAAAACACAGCAGGAACCCGCCCGAAACCTGGCAACCACCAGGCTGGGCGGGTTGGACCGGACGGGCAGCTGTCAGGCGGCGTGCCGGCCGTGGGTCGTGTGCAGGCGAGCGCGGCGGATCTGGACGACGCTCTCGGAGGTGGTGGCGGGCTTGTGGGTGAAGGGCTTGGCCGACGCGCCGAGGGCGAGCAGGTCGAGCTTGGTCCTGGCCAGGTCGCGGTCGTTGGTCGCGCCGGCCGGGAGGCCGCTGGAGTGGCGGCGGTTGCTGACCTCGAGGGCGGCGATGATGGTCAGTGCGAGGACTGCGAGAACTACGATTCCGGTCATGGCAGTAATCATGCTAGCGTTCACATACCGCCACAATTGGCACTACTGACCACCTTCGGCAAATTTCTGCCATACTGGCCTGCATGTTGCGCAAGATCGCCGTGGTGCTGATGGAGGACGTCGCGCTCTTCGAGTTCGGAGTGCTCTCGGAGGTCTTCGGGATCGACCGGACCGACGACGGCGTGCCCGCGTTCGACTTCAAGGTCTGCTCGACCCGCCCGGGAGAGCCGCTGCGGACCAGCAGCCATTCGGCCGTCATCGCGCCGTACGGGCTGGACGAGCTGGAGGACGCCGACCTGGTCGCGCTGCCGGCGACGACCTGGCGGGAGGCGTACGACGAACGCATCCTGTCCGCCCTGCGCAAGGCGGAGGCCCGCGGCGCGATCCTGCTGACGGTCTGCTCCGGCGCGTTCGTGCTCGGCGCGGCCGGGCTGCTCGAGGGCCGCAACTGCGCCACCCACTGGCGGTACGCCGACCTCTTCCGCGAGCGCTACCCGCGCGCCAAGCTCGACCCGGACGTCCTGTTCGTCGACGACGGCAACATCATCACCAGCGCCGGTACGGCGGCCGGCATCGACGCGTGCCTGCACCTGGTCCGCCGCGAGCTCGGCAGCGCGGTCGCGACCCGGATCGCCCGCCGCATGGTCGTCCCGCCGCAGCGCGACGGCGGCCAGCGCCAGTACGTCGAGGTCCCCGTCCCGGAGTCGTCGAGCGAGAGCCTGCAGCCGGTCCTGGACTGGATGGTCGCGAACCTGACCGTCGAGCACACCGTGCCCGACCTGGCCCGCCGGGCGCAGATGTCGGAGCGCACCTTCGCCCGCCGCTTCGTCGCCGAGACCGGGACGACGCCGCTCAAGTGGGTCACCACGCAGCGCGTCCTGCACGCCCGGACCCTGCTGGAGCAGACCTCGCTGGGCATCGAGCAGATCGCCGCCGAGGCCGGCTTCGGCACCGCGGCCCTGCTGCGCCACCACTTCCGTCGCGTCGTCGGCGTCCCGCCGCAGAACTACCGGCGGACCTTCCAGACCGCCTGACGGCACGCCGGGGAGTGACAACGCGCACACAATTTGCGATCGCCGTACGCCGTCTGCCTAGGATCACAGAGGTGTTACAGGGGGAGTCGGTCGAGATGTCTGTGAGTTGTCGCAATTGGAACCGCCCTCTCCCCAGGTGGCTTCGTCACGCCGCCTGAGCTGGGACGTCGTCCGCGTCGTCGCCGTTTTCGCCGTGGTCCTCAGCCACACCACGTACGAGGGCCCGGTGCTGCACCCCGAGCTGGGTGAGCCCCTGGGTCACCACCCGTTCCAGGTCGGCGCCAGCGTGCTGCTGGTGATCAGCGCCTACTTCGTCTGCGTGACGGTCCGCAAGGGCCCGACGCTGCCGTGGCTGTGGAAGCGGATCTCCCGGGTCCTTCCGCCGTACCTGGTGGCCGTGCTGGCGACGTACACGCTGCTGGTGCTCTTCGGCCCGGACAACTGGATCCTGCCGACCCCGCGCGACCTGTGGGGCAACCTGACGCTGATCGTGTCGCTGGACCCGACCGTCCGGCTGATCGACGGCTCGTACTGGACGTTGCCGCTGCAGCTGATGGCGTTCGTCGCCGCCGCTCTGCTCTGGCCGCGCGGGATGGGCTCGCCGTCGCGGATCACCGTGCTGCTGTGGGTGATGACGGTCGCGCCGGTGATCCTGCAGTGGAACGACCAGATCCTGCGCAGTCCCCTGGTGGTGCAGCAGGTCTGGAACGGGTTCGGCTTCCACCGGTTGCAGCTGTTCGCGATCGGGATCGCGCTCTGGCTGTGGTCGCAGCGCCGGATCAGCGCGGTGCACCTCGGCGCGCTGCTCGTCGCGACCGTCTACGCGCAGTACGCGCACACCTCGGACCTCCCGTCGGCACTCGGCATCGGCGCGCTGCTGATCCTGGTCGCCTTCGCCGCACGCGGCCGGGACTGGCTGGTCTTCACGCCGATCCGCCGGCCGATCCAGTTCCTGGCGAAGATCTCGTTCGGCATCTACCTGCTCAACCAGGAGCTCGGCTACCTGATCGCCTACCACCTGATGCGCCTCGGCCTCGGTCGCCCCGAGCAGGTCGTCGGGGCCGTCGGCGGCGTCATCGTTCTCGCCTGGCTCCTCACCCGGTACGTCGAACAACCGGCGTACCGCACGCTGACCCAGCTCGTCGTCCCCCTCCAGCGCCTCGGTTTCCGCGCCATCGGCCGCCTCCATCCCTGATCACAGCCGCGACTCGAACCTGTCGCGGTCCCGTGATCTTCCGCATGGGGATTCGCTGATCGGGCAACCGGACAGGTGTTCCCGATGCGTGAGGAGTCAAAAGATGTTCGTTCGAACCGGGCTCGCCGTTGCCGCACTCGCCGCCCCGTTGGCCTTCCTGCCGACAGCCGCCACCGCCGCGCCGACGCCGCAGTGCGACGGCAGCCGGACCGTCGCAGTTGGCAACGGGTGGGAGATCACCACACCGGGCCTGTGGGAGAGCACGAGCGTCAGCTGCAACCTCGTGTACGGCGACTTCCCGCACCGGAACCCGGCCGAGCCGTTCGGCGACCCGGCGGGCGCGATCAAGGGCCTGCAGCAGACCCTGAACTACTGCTACGGCGCGAAGATCGTCGTCAACGGGTACTACGGCGTGACGACGCGCGACGCGGTCAAGTCGGTGCAGCGCCGGTACGGCGTCGCGGCGGACGGGATCTACGGACCGCAGACCCGTTCGGCGATGAACTGGCGGCTGCACGACCCGGCGAAGAACATCGACAGCACGACCTGCTACAGCCCGATCTGACCTGCGCCACAGGGGATTCGCCGCGGGGGCGAATCCCCTGTCCCTGGTCAGACCGAGCGCTGGTACGTGCGGAACGCGCGGGTGGAGAGATAGGCCACGACGAGCGTGAACGCCAGCAGGTAGAGGCCGTGGCGACCTGCTGAGGCCCAGTCGGGGTTGGCGGACAGCGACTCACGGGCGGCGATCGTCGCCCAGTCGACCGGGTTGAAGCGGGCGGCGACCTCGACCCAGTGCGGGGCGAGCTTCGGGTCGATCATGATCGACGACATGAACGTCAGCGGCAGCGAGACGAACTGGGAGATGCCGATCAGCGCCTCCTGCCGGCGGGTGAGCAGCGCGACCGCGTTCGACAGCGAGCCGAACGCCGTCCCGATCAGCACCGACGCCGCGACCGTGACGAGGAACCCGACCACGCCCCCGTCGTACCGGGCGCCGGCGGCGAGGCCGATGCCGAAGACGAGCAGCGCCTGGATCGCCGTACTGGTGGCGTTGCTGATCAGCTGACCGGCCATCAGCGCGCCGCGGCGAACCGGTGAGGCGAGCATCCGGTCCATCACCCCGCGCTCCATGTCGGTGATGAACGCGGTGCCGTTCCAGCCGCTCGACATCAGCGCGGTCATCATCACGATGCCCGGCGTCAGGAAGGCGATGTACGACGTGGTGCCGAAGCCCGGCAGGTCGACGATCCCCTTGAACAGCTGCCCGAACAGCAGCAGCCAGATCGCCGGCTGGACGAGCGTGAACGCGATCAGGGCCGGCGAGCGGAACTGCGCCCGCAGCCAGCGGGACGTGATCAACCCGGTGTGGGCGAGGACTGGGGTGCTCATCACGCCACCTGCTCTTCCGCCGCCTGGAACGAGCGACCGGTGTAGCTCAGGTACACGTCGTCCAGCGACGGCCGCGAGACCGTCACCGCGCCGACCGGAATCGCCTTCTCCTCAAGGGCTCCCAGCACCGCCGGTACGGCGGTGGCGCCGCGGTCGACCCGCGCCCGCAGAGAGTTGCCCTCGACAACGATCTCGCCGATGCCCGCGAGACCGGCGAGCAACGACCGGACCGAGCCGTCGACATCGGGATCGACCAGCTCGACCTGGACGGTGTCGCCGCGCAGCTCGGCCTTCAGCCCCTCAGGGGTGCCCTCGGCAACGATCTTGCCGTGGTCGACGATCGCCAGCTGGTCCGCGAGCCGGTCGGCCTCCTCCAGGTAGTGCGTGGTGAGCAGGACGGTGAGGCCTTCGTCTCCGGCGAGCAGCCGGACCTCGGCCCACAGGTCGGCGCGTGCTTCCGGATCGAGCCCGGTCGTCGGTTCGTCGAGGAACAGCACCTTCGGGCGGTGCACCAGCCCGAGCGCGACGTCGAGTCGGCGCTGCTGACCGCCGGAGTACGTCTTCACTTGCCGGGATGCCTGCTCGGTAAGGCTGAAGCGCTCCAGCAGATCCCGGGCCCGCGACGTCGCCGTGGACCGGGACAGGCCGTGGATGCGGCCGCTGAGCACCAGGTTCTCCAGGCCGGTGGCCATCGGGTCCGAGCTCGCCTTCTGCGGGACGTAGCCGATCACGTGCCGGACCTCGTCCTGCTCGCGGTTGACGTCGTACCCGGAAACCAGCGCCGTACCGGAGTCCGCGCGGGACAACGTGGTGAGGATCTTGACGGTGGTGGACTTGCCGGCGCCGTTCGGTCCGAGCAGACCGAGCACGACTCCTTCCGGCACGCTGAACGTGAGACCGTCGAGGGCCCGGACCCCCGGGCCGCGGCGGGCTCCGGGATAGGTCTTGACCAGGTCGACGGCCGTCAGGGCATGACTGACCATGGTGACTCCTTTGATGGGGTGAAGGAGCCGGGCCGTCTATCCTGATGATGCACCTTGGGTCATCAGGTCCTTCGGGACCGGCTCGAGGAACTGACGGCCCTCGACCCAGGTGTTGCCGCACCTCGGGCCGGGGGCCGTTTCTCACTGTGCGTCCGGTAGGACCTCCCGCAACCAGGGGAAGTCGACACCGAAGTACTTGACCGGGTCCTTCAGCAGCTCGCCCGGGTGGATACCGAGCTCGGCGACCAGTTCGTGGGTACGGCGCCAGAACTCGGTGCCCTCCAGGTCGTCGGTGCGGATCCGCTCCGCGAGGCGGCGGACGAACGCGATCTCGGTCCGCAGCAGCTCGACCCGGAACTCCGACTCGATCCAGAAGATCTCCGGGAACTTCTTCGAGCGCATCATCGCGTGCATGCCCTCGAGCCCCGCGGCCTCCTGCTCCAGCACGCCGGCCCGCTGCTCGAGCAGGTCGGCGACCCGGTCCGGCGCGAACGCCGGCAGGTAGGCGAGCCCGGCCTCGAGCTGGCTGAAGTCCTTCTCCGGCTCTCCGAGCAACTCGGCCAGCCAGGAGTCGAACTCCTCGCGCCCGGTGGCGGTGATCGCGTAGACGGTCCGCTCCGGCCGGTTGCCGTCGCGCACGGTCTCGACGGCCTCGATGAAGCCGGCCTTCTCCAGCGCCGTCACCACCGAGTACAGCGAGCCGTAGTTGAGCTTGATGCTCCCGTCCTTGCCCCGGCTCTTGAGCATCGTCGAGATCTCGTACGGGTGCATCGACCGCTCGGCAAGACTGCCGAGCACGGCGAACGCCAGCGGGTTGCCCACCTTGCGCCGGACCATCAGCCCTCCTCGATCTCGATTACTTGAGATCGAGTATTCGCCGACGGGTACCCGATGTCAAGTAATCCAGCACTTGCCGGCTCGGCAGCTGTCGGCGCGGTAGAGGCCGGCCTCGACCACGACCTCACCGGCGCTACCGACGCCGACCGACAACTCGGCCGGCGTATCGGCCGACCAGTCGGCCGGGACCGGGAGCTGGGTCTTGGTCGCGCACGGCACCGGGTACTGCGCGACGGACGGCCCCGACTTGCTGTGCAGCGCCACGATCACCTGGGCCGAGGAGTGTGTGCAGCTGGCCAGCAGCCAGATGGCGTCCCGGGGCCGGGCCTGGCCGATCGCCTGCTGCCTCCACTGGTACAGGCGGGCTGTGGTGGGGAGGTCGAACTTCAGCGAGGTCTGCTCGATCAGGTACTTGCCGCCGGTCTTCGGCTGCAGGCCGCCGGCTGCCTGGGTTCCGCCGCCGAGTCCGGTGATGCTGGTGGCGACAGGTGTTCCTGGCACCGACTCGCTGCCGGAGCGATGGGCGCTGACCAGTGCCCCCGAGGCGACGGCGACGACGAGCGCGCAGGTGGTCGCCGTCGCCCGACGACGCGCGATGCTGTTCGCCCGCTGCCGGATGGCCGGGCCGGGATCTCCCTGCCCCTCCACCGGTACGACGGCCTGGTGCAGGCGCCGGCGCAGGTCATCGGGGTTCATCGCCAGGCCTCCTTGCTCAGTACGGGATCGTTGCGCAGCTTGGCCAGCGCGCGACTCGACTGGCTCTTCACGGTTCCGGTGCTGCACCCGAGGATGCGCGCGGTGTCGATCTCGGACAGGTCCTCCAGGTAGCGCAGCACGATCACCGCGCACATCCGGCGCGGCAGGCGGCCCAGCGCTTCGAGCAGCACGGCGTTCTCGTGCAGTACGTCGTACCCGCCGTCGGCGACGTCGTACGGAACGGAATCGGTGGGGATCTCCAACCGAGTGCGTTTCACCCGCCACCAGGCGCGGTGGGTGTTCACCAACGATCGGCGGACGTAGTAGTGCGGGTTCTCGGCCTTGATCTTCGACCACGACAACCAGCAGCGCGCCAGCGTCGTCTGCAGCAGGTCCTCGGCCAGGCCGCGGTCCTGGGTCAGCAGGTACGACATCCGCAGCAGGCCGTCGTACCGCTCCGTGACGTACGCGCTGAACTCGGCGGCCGAGTCGTCCACCCGGCGCGCGGGCGCCCCGACCCACACCCCTGGCTCCGAGAACGTCTCCCCCTGCATGCCTGCAAAGAGTCCGGCCGCCGCCGCGAGGTTGCATTACGTTGTTGTCGAATCCGTGGTCAGCCCGTTCGTCAGGACTGGTAACGACGACAAGGAGTTCGCTGATGAGTGCCATCGTGACCGAGATCGAGGTCGACGCCCCGCAGGCCGACGTCTTCGAGTACGTGATCGACCCGACCCACTTCCCGCAGTGGCAGGCCGGCGTGACCGGCGGCGGCCTGGACCACGACGGCCCGCCGGCGATCGGATCCGTCTGTCACACCACCCGCCGGATCGGCGGCCGGCAGCGGGAGACGACGTCGACGATCGTCAAGTACGCACCGCCGCACGCGTGGGCGGTCCGCGGCACCGAAGGGCCGATTCGCGGCGCGATCGACGTCGCCGTCGCACCTGTGCCCGGTACGACGCGGAGCCGGGTGACGATCAGCGTCGACTTCACCGGTCACGGGATCGGCAGGCTGCTCGTCCCGCTGATCGTCGAACCCCATGCCCGCAAGGAGATGCCGGCCAACCTGGCGCGCCTGAAGGAGCGGCTCGAAGCCAGGAGCTGAGCATCAGACCTTCAGCTCGGCGGCGTACCAGGGCTTGACGACCTCGTCGATGATCGCCAGGCGTTCGTCGAAGGGGAGGAACGCCGACTTCATCGCGTTGATCGCGAACCAGCGGAAGTCGGTCAGGCCGTAGTCGAAGGCGTCGGCGAGCAGGGCGAGCTCGCGGGTCATCGACGTACCGCTCATCAGGCGGTTGTCGGTGTTGACCGTGACCCGGAAGCGGAGCTTGGTGAGCAGGCCGATCGGGTGGTCGGCGATGGAGGTCGCGGCGCCGGTCTGCAGGTTGCTGCTCGGGCACATCTCCAGCGGGATCCGGCGGTCCCGCACGTACGCCGCCAGGCGGCCGAGCTCGACGCTGCCGTCGGCGTTCTCGGTGATGTCGTCGATGATCCGGACCCCGTGGCCGAGGCGGTCGGCGCCGCACCACTGGATCGCCTGCCAGATCGACGGCAGACCGAAGGCTTCGCCGGCGTGGATGGTGAAGTGCGCGTTCTCGCGCTGCAGGTACTCGAACGCGTCCAGGTGCCGGGTGGGCGGGTAGCCCGCCTCCGCGCCGGCGATGTCGAACCCGACGACGCCGGCGTCGCGGTAGGCGACGGACAGCTCGGCGATCTCCATCGAGCGGGCCTGGTGCCGCATCGCGGTCAGCAGCTGGCGGGCGACGATCGGGCGGACGGCGTTGGCCATGCCGTGCTCGAAGCCTTCGCGGACCGCGTCGACGACCTGCTCCAGCGACAGCCCGGCAGTCAGGTGCTGCTCGGGGGCGTACCGGATCTCGGCGTACACGACGCCGTCGGCGGCCAGGTCCTGCACGCACTCGCTCGCGACCCGGGTGATCGCCGCGGCGTTCTGCATCACCGCGACGGTGTGGTCGAAGGTCTCCAGGTACCGCTCGAGCGACCCGGAGTCGGCCGACTCGACGAACCACTCGCCGAGCTCGGCGGGATCGGTCCGCGGCAGCCGGTGCCCGATCTCCTGGGCCAGCTCGACGATCGTCGCGGGCCGCAAGCCGCCGTCCAGGTGATCGTGCAGCAGCACCTTCGGCGCCGCGGTCAACTGCTCGGGAGTGATCATCGGCCCATCTTGGCATCCTTGGTGATCTTGAATACCGGTACGCCGGGGGCAACCTGCAGCAGGGTCTCGAGCGAGGAGTTCTTGTCCACGTCGCCCTCGAAGAACGCGCCGACCTCCCAGGACCACTTCTTCAGGTAGACCCGGAGCACCTCGGGCTTGTCGGCGTCGGCGAGCTCGACGGCGTGGAACACCTCGGTCTTCCGGCCGAGCCGGAGCCGCGCCTCGGGGGTGGCGCGCAGGTTCTTGACCCACTGGACGTGTCCGCGCGGGGCGACCAGGTACGGCTGGCCGTCGAGCGTCATCAGGTTGACCGGCGTGCTGCGCCACTCGCCGGACTTGCGGCCCTTGACCGAGAGGACCCGGCTGCCCATCAGGCTGATCCCGGTCTTGGTCAGCGCGGCGACGAGCTTGTTGAAGACCAGCATGCTGCCGTGGCCGGAGGTGATCACGCGATTCTTGTCGTACGTCTGCTTCATGGCGGTGGGCCTTTCAAGCTTTGCGAGAGCGGTGCTCTCTGTTGTGACCAGTGAACACGTATCGGGTGATCCTTGTCAAGAGCACTGCTCTCGCTTTAGTGCAGTGATCGTGGCAGACTGCGGACCATGAACGCCGGACGCACCGCACGTGACAGAGCCCGGGCCGAGCTGACCCAGGAGATCAAGGACACCGCGCGCCGCCAGCTCGCCACCGACGGCGCCGAGCGGCTCTCGCTGCGCGCGGTGTCACGCGAGCTGGGCATGGTGTCGTCCGCGCTGTACCGGTACTTCCCGAGCCGCGACGACCTGCTCACCGCGCTGATCATCGACGCGTACGACGCGCTGGGGGCGGCGGTGGAGAAGGCCGCGGGTGCTGCCGTGGGGAAGGGCGCTGGGGCGGGGAAGGGCTCGGGCGCTGGGGTGCGGGAGGCCGCGGGGGCTCCGGCGGGGAGGGGCGCGGGCGCCGCGGTGCGGGAGGGGATGGCGTCGGGCGAGCCTCGGGAGGCTTGGCTCGCGGCCTGCCGGGCGGTGCGCGCGTGGGCCCGGAAGCACCCGCACGAGTACGCGCTGATCTACGGGTCGCCGGTGCCTGGGTACAGCGCGCCGCAGTCGACTGTGCAGCCGGCCTCACGAGTGGCGGTCTGCCTGCTCGGCGTGCTGCAGCGGGCGCAGGCGGCCGGCGTACTGGAGGTGCCTGCTGATGCCGTCGAGCCCGCGGGTGCGCTGGTGGATCAGCTGCAGCAGCTGGAGGCCGTGGCGCCCGACGTACCGAAGGCTGTGCTGCTGCGGACCGGGATGATCTGGGCGCAGCTGTTCGGGCTGGTCAGCTTCGAGCTGTTCGGGCAGTTCGTCGGGACCTTCGATCCCGCGGACGAGCTGTTCGAGGCGGCGATCGCGTCGCACGCCGCGTTTCTAGGCCTGGGGAGACACGCCCTGAGCGAACGCGTCGGGCAGAGGTAGTTCGAGGGCGCGCTGGACGCGGCGGACGTACTGGTCGCGCGGGATCTCGACCGCGCCGAGCGTCGCCAGGTGGTCGGTGACCCACTGGATGTCGAGCACGCGGTCGGCGGCGTACTTGTCGTCGAGCAGCTCGACCAGCCCCGCGACGGCAGCCTTCGAGCCGTCGGTCTTGCGGTGGAACATCGACTCCCCGGCGAACAGCCCGCCGATCGCCACGCCGTACAGGCCGCCGGCCAGCTCGTCACCGTCCCAGGCCTCGACCGAGTGCACCCAGCCCAGCTGGTGCAGCCGCGTGTACGACGCGATGATGTCCTCGTCGATCCAGGAACCGGGTCTGCTCGGGTCGGCGCACGCGCGGATCACCTGGTCGAAGGCGGTGTTCACGCGGATCTCGAACCGCTGCCGGGCTCTGCGCAGGGAGCGCGAGGGGCTGAACCCCGCGATGTCGATCACGCCGCGCTCCAACGGCGACCACCACAGCAGCGGACCGTGACTGTCCGGCATCGGGAACAGCCCACGCCGGTACGCCGCCAGCACGGTCCCCGGCTCGAGATCCGCCCCCGCCGCGACGACGTCCCCGCTCCCGGCCACCGCGACCGGCGGAAACTCCCAGACGGAGACAGGCGGTTCGACAGGCACCCCACCATCCTCGCGCACGCCCCAGGAGCCCGTACGCCGGGCAGGTGGTCGCGGGTGCTGAGCGGGGCCAACACATGCGATCGCGGGGGTGCGGCGGGCGCCTCCGCCCCACCCCGGCTCAGAGCGCGACGCGGAGGCCCGGGGTGGCCAGGACGACCGGGCAGCCGGCTAGTTGGGAGGCCTCGTCGAGGAGGCGGAGGTGGTCCTGCCAGGAGCGGAGGTGCGTGAGGACCAGCAGCTTCGCGCCGGACTTCGCCGCCAGCCGGCCAGCGTCCCCGGCGGTCAGGTGTCCGCGCATCGGCCCGTCGGCGTCGTACCCGGAGGCCTCAGCCAGCAGCACCCCACACCCGTCGGCCAGCTCCTCGATAGCGGCGCACGGCTCGGTGTCGGCGGTGTAGCAGAGCACGTCGTCGACGCGGCTGGCCCAGCACTCGCCGTGCTCGACCCGTGCCAGCCGGACCAGGACCGGACCGAGCTGGAGATCACCTGCTTCGGCGTACGTGCTGGTGAAGTCGTCCGGATTGGTCGTCAGCACGTCGTTCATGTCCGACGGGCCGTAGATCCGCAGCGGCCCACAGTCGGAGCCATCCCGGATCGCCTTCGAGCGGTAGTACGACAGCTGGGTGAGGTCCGACCAGTGGTCGGAGTGCGCGTGGGACACGACCACGGCGCCGATGTCCTCCGCAGCGGCGTACCGCTGGAGCGGTCCGGCGGCCCCGGCACCGAGGTCGAGGAGCAGCCGGTAGCCGTCCTTCTCGACCAGGTAGCTCGACGCGGCCGAGTCCGGACCGGGGGCTGAGCCCGCGCAGCCGACGACAGTCAATCTCATGCCCGGCAACCTAACCGTGGCGGCGGGTCGTCCAGGAGGTTGCCAGGGCGCGACCGGGGTTTCTCCCGAGTGGCGCGGTCGGGGGCGGCACGTAGAGTTGAAGGTGCGCCGCCCGCGGAGGCCGGGCGCCCGCGCCTCACCGAAGCCTCGAGGAGAACCGTGGCCGGAGTAGCAAGGTTCGTCGCCAGCAGTCTCGCGCCCGCCGCCCAGCGGTTCGCGCCACAGGCCGCGGCCGGGATTCTCCGGCAGGTCCTGGAGATCGCGATCGACGGGTACCAGCGGTTCCCCGGCGCGGAGAAGATCGCCGAGACCAAGCTGGCCAAGGCCGACGACGACGTCGCGGTCGCGATCGAGGCGGTGATCGACCAGCACATCCGGCTCGCCGGGGTGCAGGGCTTCGTCACCAGCATCGGCGGCCTGGTGACGCTCCCGGTCGCCCTCCCGGCCAACCTGACCGGCCTGGCGATCGTGCAGGCGCGGATGGTCGCGGCGATCGCGCACCTGCGCGGGTACGACCTGGGCGATCCGCGGGTGCGGACCGCGGTGATCACCTGCCTGCTCGGTGAGGACGGCGTGACGGACCGGCTGAAGAAGGCGAACCTGCCGACCTCCCCGCTCGGCATCGCGACGGCACCGGTCTTCGACCCGGAGCTGGATCGGCAGGTCGCCGGTGAGGTGGTCGGCGAGCTGATCGCGCGGGTCAGCGGCAAGCGGATGGCGATCACGGTGACCCGCCGGGTCCCGCTGCTCGGCGGAGTGGTCGGCGGCGGGGTCGACGGCTGGTCGACGTACCGGATCGGTCAGTACGCCGACAAGAGCCTGGTCCGACGGATCCGGCGCCCGATCGAACCGTGATCGCGCCGTACTGGGGGACGATGCTGGACTGCTCGGACCCGCTCGCGCTGGCGTCGTTCTACCAGCGCGTCTGTGGTGGGTCGGTGGTGGTGTCGAGCGACAGCTTCGTCGAGCTGCGGCTGGACGCGTGCAGCCTGGGGTTCCAGCGGGACCTGAACTACCGCGCCTCGACCTGGCCGGACCCGAGGGTGCCGCAGCAGGCGCACCTCGACTTCAAGTCGGCTGACCTGGACGCGTCCGAGGCGCTCGTGCTGGACGCCGGGGCGACGAAGGCCGTGCTGCAGCCGTCGCCGGAGGCGTTTCGCGTGTACCTCGACCCGGCCGGGCACCCGTTCTGCCTGAGCACGTGGGGAACGCCGGCCGGTCCGCCGGAATCCCGGTAAGCCGAGCGCCCCGATCGCCTGCCGGAGTCCCGGTGAACTGCGCGCCCGATCGCCTGCCGGAATCCCGGTGAAACTGTCGGCGGTCGGTGCGACGATCTGGTGGTGAGCAACCGCCGGGCCGAGCTCGGGGAGTTCCTGAAGGCGCGGCGTGCCCAGGTCGCCCCCGGTGCCGTCGGCCTGCCCGCGGGCGGACGTCGCCGTACGCCGGGACTGCGCCGCGAGGAGCTGGCGCAGCTGGCCGGCGTCGGCGTCACTTGGTACACGTGGCTCGAGCAGGGCCGCCCGATCAACGTCAGCGGCCAGGTGCTCGACGCCGTCGCGACGACGCTCGGCCTGAGCGAGGCCGAACGCGGGCACCTGTACCGGCTGGCCGAGGCGACGCCGGCCCGGCCGCTGCGCGCCGGCGTCTGCGCGAACGAGCTGGTGATGGCCGAGATCATCACCGCGCTCGACCCGCTGCCCGCGCTGATTACCAACCGGCGCTTCGACATCCTGCGGACGAACGACGCGTTCGGCGACCTCTTCCACGACTGGCACACGCTGCCCTGCGTCCACAAGAACCTGCTCTGGTGCATCGTCACCGAGCCGCTCGCCCGGCAGCAGTTGCTGAACTACGACACCGAGGTCCCGTACCTGGTGGGTCGCCTGCGGTCGGCGTACGGCGAACACCTCGGCGACCCGGCCTGGGAGACCGACATCGACCGGCTGCGCGCGATGAGCCCCGAGTTCGACACCCTGTGGTCCCGCCACGAGGTCGCCGAGTGCGCTCCCCGCCCGCGCCACGTCCTGCATCCCCAGGCCGGCGAGCTCCGCTTCACCGTCACCGAGCTGGCCGTCCCGGCCCACCCCGACCTGGTGATGTTCGTCGAGACCCCCGCCGACGAGCTCACCCGCGAACGCCTGCCCCTGACCCGACTGGCACCAGCTGCCCGGTGAGGGGTCGCGGTGGGGCGAACTGCTGTCTCCGGGTCCGCTCTAGCTGTACTCGGCCAGGACGTTGGTGACGAATCCACCGGGCCTGCAAAGCCATCTCCCACCGCGCGCGCCGTACCGCTCCCGCGATGCCTTCCCGCTCCAGTTTGTGCACCGGCCAGTCGCAACCGTTCCATTTTGTGCACCCACCAGCCGCCCGGAGGCCTCAAACGTGGCCAACCGGTGCACAAAGTGCCGCGAGCACCCGGAGGCCGGAACGTGGCCGGGAGCGGGAGCGGGCCGGGTCGGCGGGGCCGCGGGCGGGGGTGGCGGGGCCGCGAACGGGCCGGGACGGCGGGGGCGAGCGGGCCGGGGTGGCGGGGCCGCGAACGGGCCGGGACGGCGGGGAGACCACGAACGAGCCGGAGCCGCGGGGAGACCGCGGGCGAGCCGGGCGGCGGGCGGGCCGGGGCGGGCCGCGGGCCGGGCTCGGCGGCGGGCGGGCCGGGGCGGGCCGGGGCGGGCCGGGCGGGGCGGCGGACGGGGCGGGGCGGGCCGCGGGCCGGGCTCGGCGGCGACTTTGTGCACCGGTCAGCCCTTTGAGGGGCCTGGAGGTGGTCGGCCGGTGCACAAAGTAGCGAGAAGGGCCGGCGGGTGTGAGCCAGACAGCAGTTGATGCCCGGCGGGACGCGGGGCGGCACGACGGGCGCGGGGCGGTGCCGGTGTCACCAACCTCGCGGCCGAATACACCTAACCGGCGAGGGCTTGGACCACTCGGCTGGCTGAGGGTTTGCCGAGTTGCTGGGACATCCAGACGCTGGTGGCGACGAGTTTCTCCAGGTCGACGCCGGTTTCGATGCCGAGGCCGTCGAGTTGCCAGACGAGGTCTTCGGTGGCGAGGTTGCCGGTGGCGGACTCGGCGTACGGGCAACCGCCGAGGCCGCCTGCTGAGCTGTCGACGACCGTGACGCCTTCGCGGAGCGCGGTGAGGGTGTTGGCGAGGGCCTGGCCGTACGTGTCGTGGAAGTGGACGGCGAGCTGGTCGACGCCGACGCCGGCGTGCTGGAGGCCGCTGATCAGGGCGATGACCTGGCCGGGGGTGGCAACGCCGATCGTGTCGCCGAGGGAGAGCTCGTGGCAGCCGAGGACGGCCAGGCGCTTGGTGACCTTGACGACCTGGTCGACCGGGACATCGCCCTCCCACGGGTCGCCGTAACACATCGACACGTAGCCGCGGACCGCGAGACCGGCCGCCAGGGCGCGCTCGACCGTCGGCGTGAACATCGCGAACTGCTCGTCCAGCGTCGAGTTCAGGTTCTTCCGCGCGAACGTCTCGGTGGCGCTGGCGAAGATCGCGATCTCCCGCACGCCGGCCTCGAGGGCGCGGTCGAGGCCGCGTTCGTTCGGGGCCAGCACAGGAGCCCGTACGGCGGCCGGCAGGTCGAGCAGCTTCAGCAGCTCCGCCGCGTCGGCCAGCTGCGGGACCCACTTGGGGTGCACGAAGCTCGTCGTCTCGATCGTGGTCAGGCCCGCGCCGGCAAGGCGCCGTACGAACTCGGCCTTGACGGCCACGTCGACGATCGCGTCCTCGTTCTGCAGTCCGTCCCGCGGGCCGACCTCGTAGATCGTCACCCGCTCCGGCAGCCCGTCGACCGTCGCCCGCTGCGGCTTCCGCACCTTGCCTCCATCCCGGCTCGCCGATCCGACGAACCCGCTCGGCTCCGAGCCGCGGAGGGTTCTCCTCCAGAATGGCTCGTGATGACAACTCTGGCCGACATTCTGCGCGGGATCGAGCACGGCGTCTTCCCGGCCCCCGACCTGACCACGTCCGTCGTCCCGCCGCCGTCGCCGCGCGACACCTGCGTGATCGGCCTGACCGGGCACCTCGTCGTCGCCGCGGACGTCACGCCCGAGTGGGTCGCCGAGCACCTCGACCTGACCGACCTGGCCGCGCCGCTCAACCCGCCGTTCCTGCACGCCCTCGAACAGCTGACCGGCCGCGAGGTCAACGGCATCGACGCGATGCTGCTCGCGCCCGCGCTCACCGACGAGTCCGAGCGCGCCGAGCTGCTCGCGGGACTCACGCCGTTCACCGACGAGTCCCACCCGCGCATCCGCCGAGCACGTCGCTACCGCGACGAGGTCCGCGTGTTCACGACGTCTACCGGCGGCCTCGTCCTCACCGGGCTCGGCCTGGCCGGCCGCCAGGAGGTCGCCCTCGAGGTCGACGAGAACGCCCGCGGCAAAGGCGTCGGCCGCCACCTGGCCCGGGCCGCCCGGGCCCTGGTCCCACCAGGCACCCACATCTGGGCGCAGGTCACCCCGGGCAACGCCGCGTCGCTGCGGATGTTCCTCGCCGCCGGCTACGTCCCGGTCGGCTCGGAGGCCCTCCTCGTCCGCTGAGGACGGCGACGTACCGGTTCGTGCTGACAACTCACCGTCAGACCCCTAGGGTCGAGGTCACAGAGGGTTGCGGCACGGGATTGCGGGGGAAAACGCCAGTCCGGGGGGTCGGATGCTTGACGCGCTCGCACATCAAGGCAAGTTCGGTGAGGACTACATCCGGGTGCTCGCGTCCGCGGCCGGGCTGCTGGTGTCCAAGGACGATCTCGACCACGACGGCATCGACTTCACGATCAAGATGCCCGGCCGGTCGTCGTACGGCTGGTCGCCGCGGATCGATGTCCAGGTCAAGACCACCGCGAAGCCCAAGCAGCGCGCCGCCGCCTTCGACTTCGACGGCCTGAACCAGTCGCAGTACAACAAGCTCGCCGGTCCGGACTTCATGGTCCACCGGTACCTGTTCCTGGTGATCGTGCCTCCGCGCGCGGACCAGTACGCCGCGCTCGAGACCGGTGGGCTGCTGCTGCGGGACGTCGGCTACTACACCTCGCTCCGGCAGCGGGACCCGATCGCCGCGGCTCGCACCGACCGGCGCGTCCGGGTCACCGTGCCGACGGCGAACGTGCTCACGGTCACCAGCCTGCGCGGCCTGGTCAACCCGGACACGCTCCGGATCCAGCCATGACGGACCTCAGCGTCACCGCCGTCAGCACCTACCTGGAGTCCGCCGGATGGTCCCGGACGGATCGCTCGTGGCACGGCGGCGTCATCTGGACCAACGGCGCCGAGGAGGTGCTGGTGCCACCCCGCGACGACATGGGCGACAGCGCCGCCAGACTTCGGGAGCTGCTGCTCGCGCTGGCCGACGCTGAGGAACGACCGGTCACCGAGGTCACGCGCGAGATCGTCTATCCCCTGCTGGACTCCGCGGCGTACGAAGGGCCGGTGGGTCCGGGGCCGGAGGGGTTCATCCCGTTGCCGTCGGGGCTCGGCGCGCTGCGCGGGGTGCACTCGATGTTCACCGCGTCGGCTCGGGCGGTGCTGGCGGACTCGCGGTTTCCGGCCGACCATGCCGTGTCCGAACTGCTCGCGGGGGTTCACCTCGGGACGACGGCCGGGCAGCAGTTCGCGCTGACGTTGCTCGTTCCGCTCGGCGAGGACCACCACTCGCTCGGTCGCCGGACCTTGGTGCAGATGCACAGCTCCACCCTCGCCGTACGAGAGGCGGCAGCCACCGGCGCCTTCGAGGACCTCGCCGTCACAGCAGAGTTCTGTACGGCGCTCAGCTCGCTCGCGGGTGACGACCTCCAGCAGCCGTTCACCCTCGGCTTCCGTTGGGCTCGCGGGGTTCCCGCGCCGCTCTCCGACCAGCGCCTCGCCTTCCCGCCTGGGGCCGGCGAGGTGATCCGCGACGGGGCCGAGCGGTTGGACGACCGCTCGGAGGTCGCCGCGTCCGCTCCATCGCCGGAGACCGGGACGGTCGCGATCGTCGGCCGGATCGAAGCGCTGCACGACACCCCGGGCAGCGAGGACCGCTGGCGGATCAAGCTCCGCGGCGCTCTCGTGGTCGACGGCCGGCGTACCGCACGCCGAAGTCTCTGGATCCGCCTGACCGGCCAGGAGCAGTACGACGAGGCGCTGGCCGCGCACCGGCAGCACCGCGAGGTCCGCGTCGACGGGACCTGGACCGGGACGCGCGGTCCACGGATCCAAGCCGATCCCGACGGGCTTCAGCTCGTCGTACCCCCTGACTGACTCGATGCCGTACCGACCGGAGGACCGAACTGTGCCCGCTCAAGAACTCACCCTCAAGGAACGAGCCGTCCTGCTCGGGCTGCTCGCCGAGGGCCGCGCGATGACCAACACCGATCTCTCCGCGGCGGCCGGGGTGAAGCTCGACGGCGCGAGCCGGCTCAAGCTGAACGACCTCAAGCTGGTGACGTCGGTGAAGGAGGGCCGGGGGTTCGTGCACGAGCTCACCGAGGCGGGCGCGCAGTGGTGCGACGACGAGCTGGCGGCCGAGCGGCCGGAGCGAGCTGGAGCTGGAGGTGGGGCGTTGTACGCGATTCTCGGTGGGTTGCAGCGGTACCTGCAGCGCACTGGGCAGCGGCTGGTGGACATCTTCCAGCCGGACGACGCTCCCAGCGGGACGGCCCCGGCGACAGCCGAGGAGCGGGAGCGGGCGGCGGCCGAGAAGGTCGGATCGGCGCCGGGTGAGGCCGGGTCGGTGCTGGGTGAGGCCGGGGCGGTGCTGGGTGAGGAGCTCGGGTCGGATCCGGCCGATCGGATCCGGGCGGCGTACGCCCGGTTGAGCAGGGAGCCTGGGGAGTCGTGGCTCGCCTTGCGGGTGCTTCGGGCCGACCTCGCCGACCTGTCGCGGGCCGAGATCGACAGCGCGTTGCAGCAGCTCTCCCGCGAACCCGGCGTGCACGTCCAGGCCGAGGCGAACCAGCAGAGCCTGACCGACGAGGACCACGCGGCCGCCGTACGGTTCGGGGCCAGCAGCCGTCACCTGCTGAAGATCGAGAACCCATGAGAGGCGAGGAACGCGCGGCGCTCGCGGCGGTTCAGTTCAACTGGGCGGTGACGCCGGACGCCATCTGGAACCCGGTCGAGCACCACGTCGACGACCTGCACCGGACCGTCGTACAGACCGTGATGGCGTCGGTCGCGACCGCGCGCAGCAGTACGGGGGCGAGCCCGATCGGGATCGCTCTCGAAGGGGAGAAGGGCGTCGGGAAGACCCACCTGCTCGGCTGGGTCCGGCAGCGGGTCCAGGACAGCGAGGGGTACTTCTTCCTGATCAAGCTGGTCAGCGGAGCGTCGTTCTGGCCGAGCGCGGTCCGCGGGGTGATGGACGGTCTGCGGGCCGGCGGCGGCGACCAGCTCGTCGGTCTGCTGACGCGGCTCGCCGATCAGGCGGGGCTGGGTGTGGAGCTCCGGAAACGCCTTGTCGGAGGCGGCCTTGTCACTCGGGCCGATCTGGACGAGTTCATCGCCGGCTTGCAACGCGTCGATCGTCAGGTGGCGACCGAGTGCCAGAACACGGCGCGCGCTCTGGTGCTGTCGCTCAGCCCGGACTCGACGATCCAGGAGATCGGCTACAGCTACTTCGAGCTCGACGGCGCGGTCGAGGATGCCGATCGGCAGGCGTGGGGGTTCCGGCGGGGGCAGCGACTGCCGCAGCAACTGCTCGGTGATCTGTCGCAGCTGCTCGCCCTGACGGGTCCGAGTGTGATCGCTGTGGACCAGCTCGACAGCCTGATGGCTCAGGTCGCGACCGCGGGCAGTGCGGACGACGTACAAGCGCAGACGCGGACCCGGCTGGTCAACGAGATCGCCGACGGGCTGATGGAGCTGCGTGAGTTCACCCGGCGGACCTTGACGGTGGTCGCGTGCATCCCGACGACGTGGGAGCTGATCAAGACGCAGGCGACCGGTACGGCGGCCGACAGGTTCCGTCCGGTGAGCATGCAGAGCCAGTTGCCGAGTCCGCAGATCGCTGTCGCGCTCGTCTCGGGACGACTCGCTGGGCTGTACAGCGCGGCCGGGTTCGTCCCGCCGTACCCGACGTGGCCGGTGCTCAGGTCTGCGTTCGAGAACGACGGTGCGCGCGACTTCACGCCGCGACGGCTGCTGCAACGCGTCGACAGCCACATTCGCCGGTGTTTGGAGACCGACGACCTGGTCGAGCTGACGAGCTTCGACGAGGAGGTCGTTCGGCCGGTCCGGTCGGGGCGGCACTCGGCGCCGAGCGGGCTGACCCGGCTCGACGCGAAGTTCGACGAGCTGCGGGCGAAGGCCGAGGTCGCCTCCGCACTGGACGGGAAGACCGAGGACTCTGTGCTGCCGGTGCTGCTCGGTGCGGCGCTGAGCTCGTACATCGCCGAGCTCGGTGAACTCGGTCAGCAATTCGAGCTCGACCCCTTGCCCGGGACCAAGCCGGCGTTGCACGCCCGGTTGCGGCGGACCCTCGACGAACAGTCCGACGACGAGATGCACTGGAGCTTCCGGGGCATCGCCAGCACCAATCCCCGAGCGGCGCTGACACGGCTGCACGCCGCGCGGACCGAGTCGGGGCTGCAGGTCGGCGCGGCGAAACGGCGGTTGATCATCCTGCGCAACACGCGGTGGTCGCCGGGGCCGAAGACGTCCGCGGAGCTGGGCGAGTTCGAGGAGGCTGGTGGGTTGTCGTTGCTGATCACCGACGATGATCTGCGGACGTTTGCCGCGCTCGATGCGCTGCGACGGCAGCCGGATCCTGGGTTCCTTCAGTGGTTGACGGCCCGAAGGCCGGCGAGCAACTCGGAGTTGTTCCGCCGGGTGTTCGGTGAGGTGGAGGACGAGCAGGCGGGGCAACTGGGGGCTGCTGGTTGGGATTCGTCCCCGGTGGAGTCTGCCGCCGACTTGGGGCTTGGGGCAGGCCCACCGCCGCTGGAGCCTGCGGCCGACGCGCCGCCCGGCGCGGGTCAGCCGGCGCGGTCGGCGGAAGCACAGCCCGTCCCAGATCCGCTGAAGCGCTCGGCGGAGGTGGCGGCCGGCATCCGGCGTACTGGCGGGGCGGCGACCGGTGCCGGCGGGCCGTCCTCTGCGGGGGAGCCGATGGTGGGGCTTGGGGTGGGGCTTCAGAGTGGACGGGAGCTGGGGGTTCCGTTGGAGTCGCTGCGGAAGCACGTGGTGGCGTTTGCGGGGTCGGGGTCCGGGAAGACCGTGCTGTTACGGCGGTTGATCGAGGAGTGTGCATTGCATGGTGTGTCCTCGATCGTGCTTGATCCGAACAACGACCTGGCGCGGCTGGGGGACGCCTGGCCGACCGCGCCGTCGGGGTGGGGTCCTGGGGATGCGGAGAAAGCGGCGACCTACCTGGCGGGCACTGAGGTGGTCGTGTGGACTCCACGCCGGTTGAAGGGCAGGCCGCTCGCGTTTCGGCCGTTGCCGGACTTCGGGGACGTGCTTGATGACGAGGACGAGTTCAGCGACGCGCTCGACGCCGCTGTCGCGGGGCTGTTGCCGCGCGTTCAGCTCACCGGGCGCAAGGCGAAGAACGGCCGGGCGGTGCTGCTGGAGGCGTTGCGGTCGTTCGCTCGCGACGGCGGTACCGAGCTTGGGGACTTCATCGACCTGTTGTCGGACCTGCCGTCCGGGATCAGCCGGCTGCGCAACGCGCACCGGCTCGCTGAGGACATCGCCGAGTCGTTGAACGCCGAGACCGTGAACGATCCGTTGTTCGGGGGGTCTGGCGAGGCGCTGGATCCCGGCGTACTGCTGACTCCGTCGGCGGGCTACCGCGCCCGGGTCTCGGTGATCAGCTTCGTGGGACTTCCCGCGCAGGACCAGCGGCAGAGTTTCGTGAACCAGCTCCAGATGGCACTGTTCGCCTGGATCAAACGCAACCCGGCCGGCGATCGGCCACTGGGCGGACTGCTGGTGATGGACGAGGCGCAGGACTTCGCATCGTCGGGGGCTGAAACGGCTTGCACACAAAGCACTTTGGCGTTGGCCGCGCAGGCTCGGAAGTACGGTTTGGGGCTGGTGTTCGCGACTCAAGCACCCAAGGCATTGCACAACCGCATCCCTGGGAACGCGACCACGCAGTTCTACGGGCTGCTGAACGTCGTCACCCAGATCAACGCGGCCAAGGAACTGGCCAAAGCCAAGGGCGGAACGGTCGACGACATCGCCCGGCTGCGGTCGGGCGAGTTCTACGCGGCCGGTGAGGGAGCGACGTTCCAGAAGGTACGGGTGCCGCTGTGCTTGAGCTACCACCCACGCAGCCCGCTCACCACCGACGAGGTGATCGGCCGCGCCGCCGCGAGCCGGGCACCGGGCTGATCAGGCCCGCAGGGTGGGTGCCGGGCTGCCCGGCCGAGCGGCGGGCTGATCAGGCCCGCCGGGCCGACCCTGCCCCCGATCAGCCGGCGCGGTGGTAGGACGGGGTTCTGTTGTTGTAGATGTCGCCTCGGTAGATGCCGTGCAGGAGCTCGGCTTCGTAGCCTTCGAGCTCGGGGGCGTTGAGGGCGTGGGCGACCGCGAGCTCGGCCTCGGCGTCGTACGGGACTCGGACGAACTGGATGGAGAAGGGGGCTGGGTCCGAAGCGTCGGGGACGCCTTCGAGGATGGTGTAGACGGGGGTGGGGTCGCCGAGGGAGTTACCGACGCTGCCGACGTTGAAGAGGGTGCGGCCCAGGTCTGTTTCGCAGAAGGCGTCGTGGATGTCGCCGTAGCCGACGACCGTGGGGAGCGGGCCGTCGCCGGTCGCCGGCGTGTTCTCGAACATGGCGAGGAACTGCTTCTCGTCGTGGTCGAAGTGAGTGCGGTGGTGGACGGTGTCCGAGCTGGCGTGGAACAGGCGGATCTGCCGGCCGCTGAGAACGAAGTCGTGGCAGAACGGACGGCTGCGCAACCAGGCCCACTGGTCCTCGCGGAGCTCGTTCCTCCACCAGCGCATGCTGTCGCTGTCGGGGGCGATGTCCGGGGCGGGGAGGAAGTCGTCCCAGTTGCCGAGGATGGTGACCTCGCAGACCTCCTGACAACGGTCGACGACGGCCTGCCCGCGCGGACCTTTGCCGACGTAGTCGCCGAGATTGAAGATGCGCCGGATACCGCGCGCCTCGATGTCGGCGAGCACTGCCTCGAGAGCGGTGAGATTGCCGTGGACGTCGGAGATCAGGGCGATACGTTCCAAGGGCATACAGCCATCTTCCGTGGTTGAGAGGGTCGTCGTACGGCGGGGTCAGCGGTTGCTGCCCGTCGGGCCTGAGGGGACGGGGGCGGCTGACTCGGTGCTGGAGGTCTTGGTGGGCTTCGGGCGGCGGGAGGTGCTCCAGCCTCGGCCCCCGCCGCCCGTGCCGGAGGTGGGGGTACCGCCACCTGGTTCACCGGCTGAGTGAGCAGCCGCGCCGGCCAGGGCGCCGCCTGCCTTCTTCGTACCGCTCATTGCCGCGCCACCTGCGGCCAGACCGACTCCGATGGCACCGGAGGCTGCGCCCTTCAGGCCGCCTCCACCACCGCCACCGCCGCCTCCGCCTCCTCCTCCGCCGCCACCGCCACCGCTGCGGCCACCGGAGCGGCCGCCCAGGGCGCCTCGGCCGGCGTTGATGGCGCCGGAGGCGAGCCCGCCGGGATCGGCCAGCGTCGAACCACTACCGGCGGCCCCACCGGCTACGGCTGCGGTCACCGGCACGACGAGGCGCAGCAGGGCCGGGAGCGCGAAGACAGCCAGGAGCATCATCATCAGCCCGCCCAGCGCGTTGACCAAGGTGTTGCCTGTCTCCTGCTGGATCCCGGTCTGGGTCATCTTGTACGCCGCCGCGTACACCAGCGCGGCGGCGGGTTTGTAGGCCACGAAGGCGAGCACCCACCCGCAGTACTTGCGGAACCAGGCCTTGCCGACCTCCGTGTTCGTCGCGGCAGCGGCGAGCGGGAACGTCCCGGCGAGCAGGACCAGCATCGCCGAGCGGATCAGCAGCAGGATCACCTGCACGGCCGACGCCATGAACACCGCGACCGCGAAGAACATCGCGGCGACCAGGGGGATGTCGGCCGTCGCCTTGGACAGACTGATGCCCTGGAACAGCGCCTCACCCACCGCCTGGTCCGAGCCGGTGTCGAGGTGCGCGTCCTTGATCACCGCCAGGGCGATCCCGTCGGAGATCTCGATCAGGAGCTGGATCACCGCCGTACCGGCGCCGGCCACGAGCACCAGAGTCAGTGTCGCTTTGAGCAGGTCGCGGAGTGGTTCGGCGCGTTGCTCCCAGGCTGTGCGCAGGCCCGCGAAGATCACGGCGAAGACGAAGACCGTGATCGACAGGGTCATCGTGTGGCCGTGCAGGAGGGCTACTGGTTCGCTCGAGGTCCAGGTGCTGCCGTGCTGGGTGGCGATCGGGGCGGGCTGGACCTCGTCGTTGGTGATCCAGAACGTCGAGACCGCCTTCAGGCCGGACATCGCCAGGTCACCGAGCTTGGCCGCGAGGATGTCGAACTGGCTGGTGACCATCGAGGCGAAGCCTTCTTTGATGCCGCACGGAACGTCCACCGGGCCGCACATCAGAGTCCCTGCCAGGTCACGAAGTCGTCGAGGTCACGGTGCTGGGAGAACGGGGCGCCGAACTGGTCGCCCGGTTTCGGTGGGACCACTCGCCAGTCGTCGCGGTGCCAGACGAGGGTGAGGTTGGCGCTCATGTACTCCTCTTCGACAGGGAGGGCCAGTACGACGGTGACGCGGTCCTGGATGGCGTCGAGGATTCTGAAGCCGGCCAGTTGGGCTGCTGGGCCGTTCTCTGACGGGTCCTCGGTTTTGAGTTTGTTGAGGAGGGCGGTGGTGTCTGGGCCGGGGAGCATGAGCTTTCTGGTGGTGGGGATGGCTTGGTGCTGGTCGCCGAGGGCGGCGATCGCGTTGTAGGCGGCGTAGACGGCGCCCGTGGGTGAGTGGGCGAAGCATCTTCTGAAGCCGTCGCTGTCGGTGGTTGCCGGGCCGTAGGTGGTTGAGCGGGGGACTACTACTCGGCGGCTTACTTCCCATCCGTCTGCTTTCGGGGCTTTGGTGGGAATGGTTTGGTCTTTGGCGGGGAGGTCGCAGGTGCCTGTGGCTGAGGTTGTCGGTGATGCGGCCGGTGAGGTCGCGGGGGTTGAGGCCGCTGCGGCCGGAACAGCAGGAGAAGTTCGAGGAGCAGATTTGTCGTCGGCTGAGGTGGTGCCGGCCGCGCTGCGCTCGGCGGACGTCCCGGCCGGGTTGTCGTCGGAGGTCGGCGTGCCGGAGTTGCCGGTGAAGAGCAGGACGGTGCCGCAGATGAGGACTGCGCCGATGACGATGGCGGCGGCGAGGAAGCCGCGGGTGTAGGGCGAGTCTTCGTGCTTGTCCGTCATCTGGGACCCCCGGTCGGCGTGGTGGAGCTGGTGGTTCTAGGCTGGCAAAGATCGGGGAACCGCCGCGGAAGTTATCCACAGGCGGGGCAAGTTACGGCGTACGACAGCCGTGGTCACGCTCAGATTTCCTTCGATCGTGTCTCGACCTGTAGCCGAAAGGTCACCCCGTGTAGCGAAGTGACCTAGTCAGCTAATAGAGTCCGCGCATGACCATCGCGCCTACGCTTAGCTCGCCCCTAGCGCTCGCCGATGCAGAACCCACTCCCGTCGCCGAACCCTGGGACAGCGACGTGATCACCGCGTACGGCCTGCTGCGTGAAGCAGCAGCCGAACTCGATCATCTGATGCGCCATTCCCTGAAGCGCAGTGGTCTGCAAATGGCAATGTTCGAACTGTTGCTGCGGCTTGCCCGTAGCCACGGGGAGAAGCAGCGTCTCACCTCACTCGCCCGGGAGTTGACCGTCACCACCGGCGGCATCACCCGGCTGGTCGACCGCGCCGAGAACCTCGGTCTGGTACGTCGGGAGCCCTGTCCCGACGATGCCCGCGGTTCGTTCGCGGTTCTCACGGAGGAAGGAAAGCGACGGCTGCGCGAAGCGCTGCCCGACCACCTCCTGGAGATCGACAGCCTGTGGATGTCCCAGCTGGCCGACGAGCGCGAGCTCGTTCTCGGTCGGCTCCGGCGGGTGCGGGACAACGCCCGTCGCTGGCCCAACGGCCGACCCGGCCTTCCGCCGGTCAGCCCCAACCGCATCTGACCCGCATTACCCGCTCCTAACGGATGTGGCGCCCGGCTGGTGCCGGGCGCCACCGAGCGGGACAGTTGACCTGTGCAGCAGACCCAGGTCAACGCCCGCAAGCGCCGGGGTTTGATCTTCCGCGCCGCCCTCGGCGGCATCCTCGCCGCTCTCGCAGGTCTCGCCGCCGGTAGTGTCGCGGCCGCCCTGCTCGGCACCCGCCAGACTCCCGTGGTCGCGATCGGCTCGGCGTTCATCGACCGGGTACCGCCGTGGCTCAAGGACCTGGCGATCAACCTGTTCGGGACCCACGACAAGACCGCGCTCCAGGCCGGCATCCTGATCGTGCTGCTCGCCCTGGCCGCCCTCGGCGGCATTCTCGCCGTACGCCGGTACGCCGCGGGCGCCGCCGTCGTGATCGTCCTGGCCGGCATCGCCGTCATCGCCGCCGCGACCCGGCCCGACTCCGGCCAGACCGGCTTCGTGCCGTCGATGGTCGCCGGGATCGCCGCGCTTCTGCTGCTGAGACTCTTCTCCAAGCGCCTGAGCGAGCTCCACAACGACGACGGCGTCAGCCGCCGCGGGTTCCTCCAGCTCGCCGGAGGCGTTGCCCTGGGCACCGTCGCGGTCGGTGCCCTGGGCAAGGTTGCCGGCGGGCACCGGGCCGCGGTCAGCGAGGCGCGCGCGGGGCTGGACGTGCCGACGCCGCCGAGCCTCGACCCGCCGGCCGGCGTACAGGCTCCTGGCGCCGGGCCGTGGGTGACACCGAACGAGGACTTCTACCGGATCGACACGGCCCTGTCGGTGCCGCTGATCATGCCCGCGGACTGGCGGCTGAAGATCCACGGCCTGGTCGACCGCGAGCTCGAGCTGAGCTTCGCCGACCTGCTGAAGCGCAAGGTCGTGCACAAGTGGGTGACGCTGACCTGCGTGAGCAACGAGGTCGGCGGCGACCTGATCGGCAACGCGCTGTGGTCCGGCGTACTGCTGAAGGACCTGCTCGCCGAGGCGGGCCCGTCCAAGGACGCGGACGCGATCCTGTCGACGTCGAAGGACGGGTTCACCGCCGGTACGCCGATCAGCACGCTCACCGACGACCGGGAGTCGATGCTCGCGTTCGCGATGAACGGCCAGCCGCTGCCGCTGGAGCACGGGTTCCCGGTGCGGATCGTCGTACCGGGTCTGTACGGGTACGTGTCGGCGACCAAGTGGCTGACCGACATCGAGGTGAGCCGGTTCGACCGGTTCGAGGCGTACTGGACGCCGCGCGGCTGGGACGAGCTCGGGCCGATCAAGCTGTCGTCGCGGATCGACGTCCCGCGGTCGAAGGCGTCGACCGGTCAGGTCACCGTCGCCGGGGTCGCGTGGGACCAGCACGTCGGCGTCTCGAAGGTCGAGGTCCGCGTGGACGGCGGTGCGTGGCAGGAGGCGACGCTGGCCGCGGACCCGTCGACCGACACCTGGCGGCAGTGGCACTGGAGCTGGGACGCGCCCCGCGGCAACCACGTCCTGCAGGTCCGCGCGATCGATGCCAAGGGCAACCCTCAGGTCGAGAGCCAGGCCCCGCCCGCGCCGAACGGCTCGACCGGACTGCACAGCGTCGACGTCAAGGTCGGCTGACCGCGTCCAGCACCATCGGCAGGAAGGTGTGCTCGAGCGACCCGGCCGGTACGGCGTCCGGCTCGAGCAGGCTCTGGGCGCGAGCGCCCTCGTGCACGGCGATCACCAGGCGGACGAACTGATCGGCGGGCACGCTCAGCCGTAGCTCGCTGGTCCGGATTATCTCCTCGACGAGCTCGGTGAGACGTTGACGGAAGACCGTGCGCTGCCGGATCAGCGCGTCGGCGGCCTCCGGACTGCGCAGCGCGTGCAGAGTGAACTCCGTGGAGATCAGGTGCCACTGCCGCTGATCCGGCGCGGCGTCGTGGAGCAGGCCCAGCACGGCGTCCAGCAGGGTGCCGGGCTGGTTCGCCAACTCCGGGAGCAGCGCGGTGATCTGCTCGAGCAGGCGATCCGTCATCGCCTCGAACAGCGCGAGGACCAGCTCGTCCTTGGAGCCGAAGTTCGAGTAGAAGGCGCCGCGGGTGAACCCGGCGCGCTCGCAGATGTCCTCGACCGAGGCGCCGTGGAAACCGCGCTCGGCGAACACCTCCAGGGCGCCTTCGAGCAGGCGGGCCCGGGTGGCTGAGCGGCGGCGCTTCGGGGCTTCCATGATCAGTAGGATACAGTTCTGTATTGGATACACAACCGTATTGAGTTTGGGACGGGGTCAGGCATGCAGCTCAGGGCTTACGCGATCAGCGTGCGCGGTCCGCACGCGCCACTGCTGGACGCGACGTCGGTCGACGTCAGCGACCACGAGCTGGTCCTGCTGACCGGCTACCCCGGGCCCGGCCACGTCGCGGCGTCGCTCGCACTGTCCGGGCGGCTCGTGCCCGACGGCGGCGAGGTGAAGCTCGACGGCAAGGGCGACCTCGCCGTACTGCGGCGGCGCGTGGCCGTTGTGGATGCGCCCGGCATCACCGAGCCGGACGACGCGCTGCCGGTGAAGTCGGTGGTCGGCGAGGAGCTGGCGATCGCGGGGCGGAAGGCCGGCGGCAAGGCCGTCCAGGCCTGGCTGGAGTCGCACGAGGCCGCGGAGCATGCGGACAAGCGGTTCGAGCACCTGCCGGTCGACGTACGGACTCGGCTGCTGGCGGAGCTGACGGTCGCGCGGCCCGAGGTCGCGGTGGTGATCCTGACGATGCCTGATCGGTTCGGCGGGGATCCGCACCGCTGGTACGACGTGGGGCGCGAGCTGGCCTCGCGCGGGTACGCGGTGATGGTGACCTGCGCGGACGCGTCGGCGCGGCTGCTCGGCGTACCGGCTGCGCAGATGGGCGCGGTGAACCAGCCGGATCCGGTGAAGGTCGAGCCGCTGAAGGTCGCGCCAGACGAAACGACTGTGGAAGGCGAGGACAAGGCATGACCGCCGTACGGATGGCCCTGAGCGAACTGCGGCGGCTGACCGCGGGGCGGTTGCCGAAGCTCGCGGTGGTGGCGCTGCTGTGCGTGCCGATGCTGTACGGCGGGTTGTACCTGTACGCCAACCACGACCCGTACGGGCGGCTCGGCAAGGTGCCGACCGCGGTCGTCGTCGAGGACGAGGGCACGACGCTGTCGACCGGTGAGAAGCTCGCGGTCGGGCCGCAGGTCGCCGACGAGCTGGTGAGCTCGAAGAGCTTCGACTGGCACCGGGTCGACCGGGCGGACGCGACGGCGGGGGTGTCGGACGGGCGGTACGAGTTCGCGCTGGTGCTGCCGAAGACGTTCTCGGCGGATCTCGCGTCGAGCGCGGAGTTCACGCCGCGGCAGGCGATGCTCGAGCTGACCACGAACGACGCGAACAACTACCTCGCGCACACGATCGCTAACCAGGTCGTCGCGCAGGTGACCAAAACCGTTGCGGCACAGGTCAGCGAGACGGCGGCCTCGAAGCTCCTGGCCGGGTTCAGCACGATCCACGGGCAGATCAGTCAGGCGGCGACCGGCGCCGGGCAGCTGCAGAGTGGGCTGACGTCCGCGAACACCGGCGTCGTACAGCTGCAGAGTGGTGCGGGGAAGCTGAACACGGCGCAGAAGCAGTTGTCGGCGGGGGCGAACAAGCTGTCGACGGGGCTGGGGACGGCGGGGAAGGGCGCTGGGGAGTTGGCGACTGGTGCTGGGCAGTTGAGCACTGGGCTCGGGACGTTGAAGACGAAGACCGCCGGCCTGCCGGCGCAGACCAAGCAGTTGGCGACCGGCGCGGATCAAGTTGCCGATGGCAACGAGAAGATCGCGGACGTCGGCCGGCAGGTGGCGACGGCGTCGAGCACGCTGCTGAAGGACCTGACCACGGTCGACGCCGGGCTGGCCCAGCGGCTGAAGCAGCAGGGGTTCACGCAGGCGCAGATCAACCAGGTGCTGGCCGAGACCGCCAAGCTGCGGACTCCGGTCGTCACGGCGAACACCAAGATCCAGTCGACCTCGAAGCAGCTCAATCAGCTGGCCACGGGCGCTCGGCAGGTCTCGAACGGCGCCGCGGCGCTGTCGTCGGCGACTCCTGCTCTGACGTCCGGCATCAGCAGCGCGGCCTCGGGCGCAACGAAGCTGAAGACCGGCGCGACCTCGTTGAAGACGGGCGTCGGCCAGTTGCAGACCGGCGCCGCGCAGCTCGCGACCGGCGAGCAGCAGGCCGTCACCGGACAGGGCCAGTTGCTGACCGGCGTGAACGGCCTGGCGACCGGTGTCAGCAAGCTGAAGACCGGCGCGACCCAGCTGAACACCGCCCTCACCAACGGCGCGAAGCAGATCCCGGACCCGTCACCTGAGGCCCGCAAGGCCGTCGCCGAAACGCTCGGCGCGCCCGTCGGCCTGAAGAACACCTCCCAGGCGACCGCCGACAGCTACGGCGCCGGCCTCGCGCCGTTCTTCCTCAGCCTGTCGTGCTGGATCGGTGCGTACGTGCTGTTCCTACTGGTCCGTCCGCTGTCCCCCCGCGGCCTGGCCGCCCTGCAGTCCCCGCTCCGCGTCGCCCTCGGCGGCTGGCTCCCACCCGCCCTCTTCGGCGCGATCCAGGCCGCCCTGGTCTTCACGGTGGTGATCCTCGGCCTCGGCATCGACGCCACCCACCCGTGGCTCACAGTCGCCTTCCTGATGCTGACCTCCATCACCTTCGTGGCGATCCTGCACGCCCTGTCCGCCTGGTTCGGTGCCATCGGCAAGTTCCTCGGCCTGGTCCTGATGGTCATCCAACTCGTCAGCGCCGGCGGCACCTTCCCCTGGCAGACGATCCCCGCGCCGCTCTACGTCTTCCACCACGTCCTCCCGATGTCCTACGCCATCGACGGCGTCAGGCACTTGATGTACGGCGGCCCAGGCGCCTCCCTCGGCAAGGACCTCGCCGTCCTCGCCGCCTGGCTCGTCGCAGCCCTCCTCGCCTCCACCCTGGCTGCCCGCAAACAACGCGTCTGGGTCGCCAAGAAACTCCAGCCGGAGATCGCCCTCTAGACGAGCTCTCCGGCCAGCGGAGCATTGCCGGACTCGTTGACCGACTGGTGATACTCGAAGGCCTCGGCCGATTCGGTGAACTCCAGCAGGTCTCCGGCCACGGCCGACAGCAGGGACCGGACCTCGGAGGGCGTCGCGTAGAAGAACTCTCGCCGCAGGTTCACCCGGTTGACTCGCTTGTCCGCGAGCCGTCGGTGCATCTCCGCCTCGACTCCCACCGCGTCGTTCGAGAAGTGGATGGCGTGCACGTCGAAGTTGAACGGCACGGACGCGTCCGACAGCTCGCGGATCCGGTCCATGGGCTCCAGCCGACGGGTCATTCCTACCTTCACCATTTGTTCGCCGAAAGCCCCGAGATTCGAGATGACGTACACGTAGCCGGCCCGGATGTTGGCGGCCCGGTAGTCCACGTCCTCGATGGCCTTCTCGATCTCGCCCATCTCGGCCCGCAGCCGTTCCACCGCCTCCGTGTCGCCTTTGGCCTCGAGGGCAGCGAGTGCGTTCGTGTAATGCGCGCGCTCCCGCTCCAGCTTCTCGCGCTGCCGCTGGAACTCCTGCTGCGCCTGCCGCTCCTCGCGGAGGCGCTGCTTCTCCTCCTTGTCGCGCTCCTTCTCCGCCGCGAGCTTCTCGAGGAAGTCCGCGGTCAGCTCCATCTCCTGCAACCGTAGGCGGTGGTACTCGTACCCGATCGCGATGTCCATCGACTGACCGAGCTTCTCGATCGTGGCCTTGGCCTTCTCCAGCCGGTCCTTGGAGGTACTCAGCTTGTAGGGCCGCAGACCTCGTACCAGGTTGTCGGCCTCGTTGTTGTAGGCCCGGAGCAGGAGCTTGGAGAACTCCCGCACCATCTTGGCGCCCTGCGTGCGCGAGCCGTTCATCGTCATCACCTGCGACCCGGACACCGCGCCGCCGTCCTTGCGCACCATCGCCTTGATCTTGTCCTGCAGCCTCGCCAGCTCTGCCTTGTAGGCCACCGAGTCGTCCAGCGGATGGGTGTACTGGTAGACGCCCACCTCTTGGAGGATCAGGGTGTCCTCGGTGACGACCACTTCATCGCGCAGAGCGGTGAGGCGATCCCTGAAGGCTGCCTCGTCGGCGGCTAGAGCTGCGAGAACGGCCGTCTGGCGGGCTTGCTGGGCTTCATGATCGGTGCGCTGGGCGGCCTGCAACTGCTCGATCTCCTGCCCGAGTGCGGTCTTCCGCTCCTCGATCTCGACCAAGGTCAGCGCACCGAGCTTGTCCAGCTGGGCCCGCAACTCGTCGTTCTTCGCCGTTAGCCGCTGGATCTCGGCTGCGAACTCCTTGGCCTTGCCGCGAGCGCCGAACAGACCGATCGACAGGTCCGCGTCCTTGTCGGTGATCGCCGTCGTGGCGACGGGCTCAACCGCCGCCGGTGTGTGCTGCTCGGCAGGAGGCGGGTACACCGGTACGCGCGGCAGCCAGAAGGTCCAGTTCGGCGGTGGCGGTCCCCAGGCCGGATCCGAACGCCAACCGACCGGCGGGATCCAATCCGCTGACGGCGGTGGCGGCCAGTTCGGCGGCGAGTTGTAGCGCCAACTCGCAGCCCACTGCGGATCTGAAGGAACGGCAAAGCCGTCCATTCCTTGCTGTTCTCTGCCATGTCGCATGGCGATGTCCCCTCCCAGACGCCGTCTGAGCACGGCGTCCCCCGCTGGGGACGGTAACACTCTGTGTAGCCAAGAGCTAGGCTCCGAGTGCGCCTTTCGAACGATCGACGTCTACGGACAGTACTCACGACACGGTGGTCGAGCAGGCGATCCTCTGACCTAGCTGAAGGACAGATCGCCGGGTTCAGTCGGTGAGAGCTTGGTGGACGAGGGCAAGGTTGTCCTCGATTGGGTTCAGGGCGTTGAGGGGCAGGTGCGGGACTGTCAGTGGTGGGTACTCGGCGCGCATGCGGGCCACGTGGGACCAGGGGACCTCGTGCCAGCCGGGGATGGCTCGGGCTCTGGTGGCCAGGCGGCGGCGGTGTTCTGGTTCGTCGGGGAGGATGCACTCGACGGCCAGGAAGTGGGCGTCGTGCTCGGTGGCCAGGGACTGCCAGCGGGTGGCGATCTCGTCGTTGATGAGGCAGTCGACGATGGCGGACTGGCCGAGCATGAGCTGACGGGTGATCAGCGTCGTGAGCAGGTCGTAGTACATGGCGAGCAGGGTGGGGCGGTCCAGGCCTGTCAGTACGCCGTGGGGTTTGAGGGCTCCCAGGAGCCAGTCGCCGGAGAACGCGGGGGTGGACAGGTCGCGGGCCAGGCGGTCGGCGGCGGTGGACTTGCCGGTGGCGGGTAGGCCGGTGAAGGTGATGACAGTTGGGTGGGGCACATCACCGTCCTACCCTGCGGCTCAAGTGAGGTGCCAGCCGGTGCGGGTGCGGATGCCGGGGCGGATCTCGCCGGTGATCAGGGCCAGGCCGTTGTGGTGGGGGACGGCGGGGGTGGTGACCTGGGATGCGCCCGGGAAGTGGGAGGTGACCGTCCAGCGGTTGCCGGCGTACTGGAGGAGCTCGGTGTTGAAGCCGGTGTGGTGGTCGTAGATCCAGGTGATGACGTTCTGGTGCTCGGTCCAGGTGGGGGAACCCGCGGGAGCCGCGTCGCGGAGGGCTGTGTGGTGCTGGATCTTGTTCCAGCGGGCGATGTCCTTGTCGCCGCCCAGGACCAGGAGGCCCTTGCGGGTGGGGTGGGCCAGGCCCGCCGTCACGCAGAAGGGGAGGTCGGGGAGGCGGGTCCAGCGGGAGCGTCTTGGGTCGTACGAGTAGGCGTCCTTGTGGAAGGTCCAGGACTTGTCCTCGGCTTGGGAGCGGCCGCTGATCAGGTAGAAGTTACCCTGGGCTGCGGTGCCCACGGCGACCGTGCGCGGTGGGCCGGGCCAGGGCGGTAGGGCCTTCCAGCCGCGGCGGAGGTTGCCGAGGTCGAGGCTGAGGAAATCGGGGCCCTCGGCAACGTAGACGGTGGTGCCGACCAGGCCGGCTACGGCGTACGACATCGGGCGGGGCAACGGCGGGAGGTCTCGGCGGGTGCCGTCGCGCTGCAGGAGGAAGACGTCCGGGAACTTGTCGGCCGGTTTGAGGAGCGTGGCGTTGGGGCCGCCTCGGTAGCCTTCGCCGCCGATCACCAATACGCCGTACGGGGTGCTCAGGCAGGCGGAGTAGGCGATGGCGTCGGGGAGCTGGATCGGGTCGGACCAGCGGGTGGCGCCGGGGCTCAGGGTGAAGAGCTCGTTCCAGTAGACCTTGCCGAGCGTGGTGGGGCGGTTGGAGGTGAGCGCCGGTTCGGGGAAGTTGGCGCCACCGCCGACGAGGAGACGGCCGCGGTGGGAGCCGGCGATCGGGCCGGCCAGGCCGAGTTGGGTCCAGTAGGGCTTGGCGACGGGGATGGCCGGGTGCCAGTCGACGCGGTTGGGTGGGAGGTCCGGGAGGCGGGTCCAGGTGCCGAGCGGCCCGGCGGGCGCTGAGGTGGATGCGTGCGCGGCGGAGGGCGCGGCGAGGAGAGGCGCGGATGCTGCGGCGGCGACACCACCCGCGAGCAGGCTGCGGCGGGCGGGGCGCTGGGCGTTCGTCGGAGCACTCATCGGTCCAGGTCCTTCAGGGAGAGGCGGCGGAAGGTGATGGTTTCGTTGGCGCTGAAGTCGCCGGTTTCGTAGAGCAGGCCGACGGCGCCGCGGTCGATCGCGACCAGGTCCGAGTACGCCGCCGGGAGGCCGGAGATCGCGAGGGCCGGCTGCCAGGTGACGCCTTGGTCCTTGCTGACGCGGATCGTCAACGCGGCGCGGGACGCGGGGTCGGCGGGGCCGGAGTACAGGAGAGTGTTGCCGACGGCGAGGACGCTGGCCTGGACGACCGGGCCGATCAGCGTGGCCTGGGGGCGGAACGGCTTGTCGAGGGTCTTGCCGCCGTCGGACGAGTAGGCGTCGGCGCGGGTGCCGGGGGCGGTGCCGTTGTGCTCGCGGGTGTTGAAGTAGACGCGGCCGTCGGGGAGCTGGGCTGCCGTCGACTCGTTGACGTTGACGTAGCCGTCGGGGTTGTCGTCGACGTACCCGATCTGCCAGGTGCGGCCGCCGTCGTCGGAGTACAGGCTGTGGCCGCCGTAGTACTTGGCCTCGGCGCCGGTGTCGGGCGAGCCGGCCGGCGGGGCGATGGAGTGGTTGGCGGGGACGAGCAGGCGGCCTGAGCGGAGGGCGATCGCGTGGCCGGGGGTGGTTGCGTACCAGCGCCAGTTGGCTTGCTTGGTGGTCGCGGTGATTTCGGTGGGCGGGGTGAAGGTGCGGCCGTTGTCGGTGCTGCGCTGGAGGAAGACTCGTCGGGTGTCCTCGGGGCTCGCTTCGCCGCGGAGGATCTGGGCCTCGCTGACCGGGCCGTTGCGGACGCTGAACAGGACGACGTCGCCGGTCTTCGGGTCGACGACGGGGGCTGGGTTGCCGATGGTGCTGGTGCTCTGGTCGGTGACTACCTGCTGGGGTCCCCAGGTGCAGCCGCCGTCGGTGGAGTGGCGCAGGACGATGTCGATGTCGCCGGTGTCGGACGAGCCGCCGCGGCGGCCTTCGGCGAAGGCGAGCAGGGTGTTTTTGGCCTGCACGACGGCGGGGATCCGGTACGACGCGTAGCCGCCGACGCCGGACTTGAAGGGGACGGACTCTTGGCACCTGCCTTTGTCGTCCGGTGTGGCACCGGCGGTCAGGGTGGTGGCCAAGGTGAGAGCGAGTGCGAGGTGCAGGACTTTACGGGAGAGGTACATGGGCGGGGTCCTCACGTAGGTCTGATATCTGATCTCTCGGCTGGGGTGGGTGGCGATGCGGCCGGGCAGGCCGCGGGGGCTGAGGCCGCGGCGGCCGGAAAAGAGTGAAAGTGAGTTCAGGCGGGGCGGGTCAGGGGGTGGTTTCTCGGAGGATGGCTGCTCTGACTCTGACGTCGTTGAAGTGGTCTTGCATGCGTTGGACGGCTTCCAGGGGTTCGCCGGACTGGAGGGCCTCCACGATGCGGAGGTGGACCGCGGCGCGGCCGGCTTCCTTGGGGGCGGGGATGGCGTCGCCGAGGCGGACGAAGATCTCCCAGAAGACCTCGATCAGGTTGTTCACCAGCGGGTTCTGCAGGCCCTTGTAGAGGGTGAGGTGGAAGGCCCGGTCGATCTCGATGGTTTCCTCGCCGGCGGCTTCCAGCTCGGCCATCTTTCCGGCCAGGCGGGTGCACTCGGCGAGCTCTTCGCTGTCGGGGCGGCGGGCGACCGCCGGCATCAGGCCGACCTCCATCGCCTCGCGGGCGGTGAGGATCTCCTCCAGCGCCATGCCGGTCGTCGCCAGGCCGTACGGCAGTTGCTCGATCAGCGGGCGGAACGAGAACGCCGAGACGAACAGGCCGTTGCCGTGCTGGGCCTCGATCACGCCCAGCGTCTGCAGGCTTCTTGTTGCCTCACGCAACGAAAGACGGCTGACGCCCAGCTCGGCGGCGAGCACGGCCTCGGCAGGAAGCCGGTCGCCGGGGCCGAGGTCGCGGGACTTGATGAAGTCGCGCAGCTTGACCTGGGCCTCGCGGTAGATCGGGCTCCTGCTCACGATTCATCCCTCCGGGGTGACAGCTCGCCAGGAAGCGGCGAGCCGCTCAATCGTGTCATGCGCGGCCGCCGGCAGCGGCCCCCACGGCGTCCGGGCGACGCCGGTGTCCGGGCCGCACGCGTTCAGCCACTGCTTCACGAACCCGACACCGCCGTACCGGCCGGCCTCCAGAGCGACCTCCCGGAACGGTTCGTGCAGGATCAGCGCATCGGCGACACGACCCGCCGCCATCGCCGCCGCGACCTGGTGGGCCTGCGGCGCCAGCGCGTTGTACAGGCTCCCGATCACCGCGTCCGCGCCGAAGGCCAGCGCGGCCGGCAGCAGCTCGTCGCGCCCGAAGTACACCCGGACCTTCGACGACACCGCCCGCGTCCGGTCGAACTCGAGCAGGTCCTCGTGGGTGAACTTGACGCCGGCAAAGTTCGGGATCCGCTCGACGGCCAGCGCGACCAGCTCACTCGGCCGGTACGGCGAACCGGTCATCCCAGGAAAGTGGTAGTACAGGAACGGCGTCGACGGCGCCTCGGCAGCGACCGCCGCGAGGAAGTCCACCGCCGTCTCCAGCGTGTTGGCGACCCCGAAGTACGGCGTGACCGAAGCGATCAGGTCCACCCCCGCGGCCTCGGCGTGCGCCGCCAGCTCCCGCGCCTCGGCGAGCACGCTGTGCCCGACGTGCGTCCCGAACGCGAGCCCTTCCGGCCGGGCCGCGGCCCACTCGTCGACCAGCGCCTTCCGCTCGGCCACCGTCATCGACGGGAACTCCCCCGACGTACCGCCGACGAAGGCGCCGTGCACGCCGTGCGCGAGCAGGTGCTTGCCCTGGTCGGCGACCACCGGCAGGTTCAGCTCGCCGTCCGGGCCGAACGGGGTGGGCGTCGCCGCCCAGATCTCCAATGTGCTGGTCAACTCTTGGTCGCTCCTTCGGTGAGTCCGGCCACGATGTAGCGCTGCAGGAAGACGAACGCGGCGATCACCGGCAGCGCGACCACGGCGGAGACCGCCATCAGGTCGTTCCACCGGGTGCCGAAAGCGTTGGTGAGGCCCGCCAGGACGACGGTGATCGGCTGCAGGTCCTCGTCGGCGGCCAGCGCGAGCCCGAAGACGAACTCGCCCCAGGCGCCGAGGAAGCTGATCACCGCGAGCGTGATCAGGCCGGGCCGGCTGATCGGCAGCGCGATCCGGACGAACGCGCCGAACGTCGTACAGCCGTCGACCTTCGCCGCCTCGAGGATCTCACCGGGCACGGACAGGAAGTACGGGCGCAGCAGCACGATGCCGAGCGGGACCGCCAGCGACGCGTTGGCCAGGATCAGGCCGGCGTAGCTGTTCACCAGCCCGAGGTCGCTGAAGATCGCGAACATCGGCAGCGCGAGGTTCACCGCCGGCACCATCTGGACGACCAGGAACAGCATCAGGAACACCGACACCCAGCGCAGCCGCAGCCTGGCCAGCCCGTACGCCGCCGGGACGGCGATCGCGATCGTCAGCAGCGTCGTACCGATCGCGATGACGGCCGAGTTCGCCAGCCCCTTGGCGATCGCGGGGTTGCCGAACGCGGCGTCGGCGTACGAGCGCAGCGTCGGGGACAGCGGGACGAGCTGCGGCGGAGTCGCGAAGATGTCGGAGGGCTTTTTGAACGACGTGTTGAGCATCCAGTAGACCGGCAGCAGGTAGACGAAGGTGATCAGCACCCCCGCGACCGTCATCGGCCAGCGGCGCCTCATGCGGTCTCCTCCTTGCGCAGCGAGCGGAAGTAGAACACCGACAGCACCACCGGTACGACGAGCAGCATCGTCGTCGCCACCGCGGCGACGTCGAACTTGTAGAAGCTGAACGCCAGCTTGTACGCGTACACCGGCAGCACCTCGGTCGCGCCGCCCGGCCCGCCCTGCGTCATCAGGAAGACCGTGTCGAAGGTCTTGAAGGTGGAGATGAAGCAGAGCAGCACGGTGGTCAGGCTGACCGGTTTCAGCAGCGGCAGCGTGATCCGGCGGAACTGCGCCCACGCGCCGGCGCCGTCGATCCGGGCCGCCTCGTAGAGCGTGCCCGAGATCCCTTGCAGGCCGGCCAGCAGCAGGACCATCGCGAACGGCGCGAAGCTCCACGCCGAGGCGAGCGTGACCGCGGCCATCGCCGTACCGGGTTTGCCGAGCCAGAAGATCTCCGTGCCGAGCACGGTGTTGAGCAGGCCGTACGTGCCGTCGAGCAGCCAGCGCCAGACGTTCGCGCTGACCACGGTCGGCAGGACCCAGGCCAGCAGGAGCAGCGCGCGCAGCACGTTCCGGCCGGGGAAGTCCCGGTGGAAGAACAGGGCGAGCGCGAGCCCGGCGACGAAGGTGACGAGCACCGTGCCGCCGGTGTAGATCAGCGAGATCCCGAAGGACTTCCAGAACTCCGGCCGGCCGAGCTGGTCGGCGTAGTTGGCCAGCCCGACGAACTTCGCGTTGCCGTTGACGATCTGCGCGATGCCGACGTCCTGGAAGCTCTGGACGACGTTGTAGCCGAGCGGGTAGAGCACCGTGAACCCGACGAACAGCACAGCCGGTACGACGAACAGGTACTCCGCGGCGCTGTTGCGCCGGACCGGCGCCCGGCTCGTGAGCACCTGGTCGTGCGGGACAGTGATCGCCATCTACTTGGCCAACGACTCGTCGATCGCCTTCTGCGCGGTCTTCAAGGCGTCCTCGGTACTGGCCGAGCCGCTCGCGGACGCCTGCAGCGCGGCCTGGATGTGCGTCATCACCTCGGACGACTTCGGCGCCAGCTTCTCGTCCGGCGCCCAGGCCTCCTCGAGCTGCTGCGCGAACACCTTGCGCACGGGATCGTTCGAGCTGTCCGGTACGTCGTTGCGCGCGGCAAGCTTGTTGCGGACCGGGAGGTAGGTCTGCAGCTCGGCGGGCTGCTGCAGCCAGCTGATCAGGTCCCAGGCGCCGTCCGGGTTCTTGCTGGTGGCACCGATCGCGAGGTTCTCGGCGGACAGGAAGGTCTGGCCGCTCTTGTCCTTCGGCAGCAGCGCGACGTCCCACTGCAGCTTCGGGTTTTCCTTGCGGAGGATGTTCACGTAGGTCGCGGAGTTGATCATCATCGCGGCCTTGCCGTTCGCGAACTGGTTCTTCGCGTCCTCCTCGTTCCAGGTCAGCGCACCCTGCGAGATCGAGCCGGCCGTGATCATCCGGGTCAGCTGGTCGAGCCCGGCCTTCGCCTCCGGCGAGTCGACCTTGTCGATCGCGGCGCCGGCGGCGAGCATCCGGATGATCGGCACGGTCGCGCCCTCCGGCCCCTCGATCCCACTGATCGCGAGTCCGGTCCGGCCCTGCGTGGTCAGCGTCTTCGCCGCGGTCTCCATCTCGGCCCAGGTCGTCGGCGGCTTCACGCCGGCCTGCTGGAGCAGCTGCTTGTTGTAGTACACGGCGTACGCGTCGGCGACGTGCGGTACGCCGTACGTCTTGCCGTCGACCTGCGTGGTCGCCCAGCTGGTCTCGAAGTACTTGTCCTGCTGACCCCAGTCCTTGGTCCGGTCGGAGAGATCGGTGATGATCCCGGCCGAGGCCATCGTGGCGGTGTCGAAGGCGCCGATCAGCGCGACGTCCGGCAGTTCCTTGGCCGCGGCCGACTGCAGCAGCGTCCGGTTGAAGTCGTCGTACGGGATGAAGCGGACGTCGACGGTGACGTCGGGCTTCGCGTCGTCGTACTTCTTGACCAGGTCGTACAGCGGTTTGCCGGTCGGACTGCTCGGGTCGCCGTAGTACTGCCAGAGCGTGATCGTCCCGCTCGCCGCACTGCCGCCGCCACTGTCACTCCCACCGCAGGCGACCACGCTCGCCAGCAGTCCAACCCCACTGATCACGGCCACCAGTCGCCGACGAACACCCATCACGCGCCTCCTCACAGGGGAATGCGAGAGAAATTAGTCAGATATCTGATATCTGTCAACAGGGTGGATCCGGTCGTCCGCCGGAACCGCGCTACTCACCCGAGGGCAGGTGAGCCAGGACGGCCCGGTGATCCGGAGCCTCGGCCCGCCACGCGACGTACCCGTCCGGACGGATCAGCAGCGCGGTGCCCGAGGCGGCCCGGTAGGCGCGGTGGAACGTCCTGTCCCGGTCCTGAAGCACCCGTACGCCGGGCCGCGCGGAGCCCGCGATCACCGCAACAGTCACGCCGTCCGGAAGGGCCGTGATGTCGAGGTGGCGCGCGGCGGAGTCACCGACGAGCAGCAGGGTCCAGTGCGGTCCACGCAGTACGTCGTGGAGCCGCACCGATTCGTTGCTCACGGCATCGATCAGGGCGTCGGGCGCCCGGTCTCCAGCCCGCACCCGGCCGCCCGTCACGCCGTCCTCGGTCAGCGGCCCGCTCCGGTAGCCGACGTCGATCTGCGACACCCGACTGGTCAGCGCGCGGTTCACGGCCGGCCGCCTGAGCAGCGGCAGCAGGATTCGCCGTACGGCGAACGCCACCAGGGGATTGCGGCTCGTGACGACGTCGAGGATGTCGGTGCTTTTCTCCAGTACGCCACGCGCGATCGGCAGTCGTTCCGCTTGATAGCTGTCGAGCAAAGCGTCGTCGGCACCACGCAGGCAGGCCACCAGCTTCCAGCCGAGGTTGTAGGCGTCCTGGATCCCGGTGTTCATGCCCTGGCCGCCCGTGGGCGGATGCACGTGCGCGGCGTCGCCGGCGAGCAGGACCCGGCCGTGTCGGTACTCGTCGACCATGCGGACGTTGACCTTGAAGTTCGACAGCCAGGTCGGGTCGGTGAGGCGCACGTCGGTGTGACCGGTGCGCTCGTCCCACAGCCGCTGCAGCACGTCGAGCGAAGGCTCCAGGTCGTCGTCGGGCCCGATGCTCGCGCCGATCTGCCACTGCCCGGTGCCGGGCAGGCCCGCGAGCCCGAGGAACGATCCGTCGCGCCCCATCCAGGCGTGCGACCGCACGACGCCGGAGCCCTCGGGATCCCAGCCGGGCACGGTGACGTCGCCGAGCAGGTAGCGCTGGTGCTCACGGCTGACGCCCGCGAACTCGATGCCGAGCGTTCGCCGTACGGCGCTGCGCCCGCCGTCGCAGCCGACGAGGTACCGGACCTCCAGTTCCTCGTGGCCACCGTCGGCCGTCACCAGCTCCGCGCGGACGCCGTCCGAGCCGGCGGTGAATCCGGCGAGGCGGGTGCCGAACCGGATCTTGCCGCCGAGCTCGCCGAGCCGCTCTTCGAGCACAGCGGTGATGCGCCACTGCGGGATCATCAAGATGTTCGGGTACGGCAGGTCCGGGCGCGGCTCGGCCAGTCCGGCGGGCAGTCTCGCCAGGCGCCGCTGGTCGGCGTACAGGGTGATGTCCTGGCGCCATTCGCCTTGCTCGAGCAGGGTGTCCACGACGCCGAGGTCGTCGAAGACCTCCAGGCTGCGGGGCTGCAGCCCCTTGCCGCGCGACTGCCGGGGCAGCTCGGTCTCCGCCTCGACCAGCACCGCGTCGACACCGCGCCGCGCGAGGTCGATCGCCAGCGTCAGCCCGGTCGGGCCGGCGCCCACGATCATCACGTCCGCCGTGCTCATGCGGCGTCCGCCTGGGTGGCGACCGCACGCGCGAAGCCTGCGGCCAGGGCAGCGGCGACGGCGGCGCGGTCGTCGGGAGTGCGAGGTTTCCGCTCGACGGTCGCGACCTCGACGTAGAACTGGACCGGGCCGAGGAACAGCGCCCGCAGGGTATCGAGGCGCTGATCTCGGATCGCGCCGCGCTCGATCAGGGCGGTGAAGAACTCGTTGAGGGCGGCGTTGGCCTGCGGCAGGTAGTCGCGCCGGACGTGCTCGGCCAAGACCGCGTCAGGCGACCCGATCGCCTCGAGCATCAGCGCCGTGGCCACTGCCGAACCGTCCAGACCGACGTCGAGCAGCCGCCGGTAGACCCCGGCCGCCATCTCCTCGACCGACTGGTCGCTGTCGAGCAACGGCGCGAACCACGGCAGTACGGCGTGCTCAGCGAGGACCGCCACGAGCAGCCCGTCCCGCCCGCCGAACTGGTTGTAGATCGACATCACCGTGCACCCCGCCTGCCCGGCCACCCGCTCGAGCGTGAGCGCTCCGAGCCCGTCGGCCGCGATGAGCTCGGCGGCCGCGGCGGTGATCCGGTCTGCGACAGTCACCGGCGCGTGCAGCTGCTCCCGCAGCGCCTTGTCGACGGCCGAGCGGCCGCCCAGGCGTCGTACCAGCGTGGACCGCGACAAGCCGCCGGCCGCGGCGATCTCGGTCAGCGACAGGGACCCGACGTCGCGGCCCTGCGCCTCAGCAGCACGGATCGCGGCGGCCGCGACCTCTTCCATCGACACCATGGAACGATCCTATACAGAGCATCAAAGGATGTTCCAGCCAGGTCAGTTGGCGAGCAGGCTGCCGGCGGTGGTGAGGAGGGTGTTGGTGGCGTGCTGGTCGAAGAAGGTGATGAGGGCTTCGTAGGTTTGCTGGTGGGCGGCGTCGGGGTCCACGACGTAGCCGAAGTAGCCGTCGGTGTAGCCGATGACCCGGGTGACGGGGTGGGGACTGGTGGCCTGCAGGTAGATGCCGTGGAGGGCGAAGAGTTCTACCGGGAGGTGGAGCCACGTGACCGGGCCCAGGGTGACGCGGCTGAGCGGGAGGTCGTACGTCGGCGGGAGGGTCGTGGTGGACATCAGCGACTGGCCGCGGACGCCGTCCTCGCGGGTTTGGGCGATGCGTTGGGTCGGGGAGTCGCCGAGGACGGCGGCTTCGGGGGTGGGGGACGTGGTGGGGAGGTCGCGGACCGGGAGGTGGGCCGTCGTACGGCGGATGGTGGGGGCTGTGGACGGGAGGTCGAGGCCTGGGGACTTGAGGGACTCGGCGACCTCCTCGGCGAGGATCTTGCCGAGGCGGGTGACCTCTTCGGGGCCTCGGGACTGGCGGGTGAAGCGGGGGCTGACGTCACCGGCGGCGCCTTGGAGGTAGCCGACGACGGCGGGGGCCAGGGCGGCGCGGGTGGCGCCGGGCCAGTCGGCGGACCAGTGGAGGTTCTCGGGGCCGTGGGCGGTCGGGTGGCAGGCGAAGTCGAGCAGGATCGCGGCCAGTGAACCGTCGAGGTCGTGCAGGGCGAGGATGCCGGCGGTGTTGTCGTGCGGGCCGTTGCGGCGGTGGCGGTTGGTGCCGACGCCGATCACCTCGGTCGAGCGCCAGGAGGCGCGGACTGGACGGCGTACGAGGGAAGCGTTCGCGACGGCCGCGACCAACCGGTCGACGAGGGCGGGCTCGCGGTCGGCGGGGATGACCGGGTGGATCTCGCCGGTCCAGCCGGAGGGGCCGGAGTGGGTGTGGGAGGCGCAGACCAGGACGTTCTCGGCGGGGATGCCGGCGGCCGTCGCGGCGGCTGCGGAGAGCTCGGCGGTGAGTGCCGTGCCGGCGGCGATGGCGTCGAGGCTGAGCCAGAGGACGCCGGGTGAGTCCTCGGTGGACAGCCAGATGATCGTCGCCTGCAGCGGGTCCGCCGTACCGGTGGCAACGCCGGCGCGGGCGGAGTAGCCGTCCATGCGGTGCCCAGGTGGTGGGGTGATGTCGAGCGAGGTGGCGGCCAGCAGTAAGTCCGACATCGTGTGCTCCCTCTCCGGTGTGGGTCATACATACGTCGGGACCGGGCCGGGGTGGAAGAGGTTCGCGGGACTTTGTTTAGACCAGTTACAAGGCGGCGGCCAGCCACGCGGTGGTCAGCATCGGGTTGGTGATCGCGGTGCCGACGACGACGGCGTGGGCGCCGGCTGCGCGCGCTGCCCGTACGTCGGCCGCGGTGCGGAAGCGGCCTTCGGCGATCACCGGGCAGTCGAGCGTGCTCGCGAGGGAGTCGATGAGCGCGATGTCGGGGTCGGTGGCCGAGGTGGAATTGGTATAGCCGGACAGGGTGGTGGCGACGAGATCGGCACCGGCTGCGCGGGCGGCGAGGCCCGCTGCGTGGGTGTCGACGTCGGCCAGGACGGGGAGCCCGAGCTCGGTGTGGATGCGGGCGATCTGGTCGGCGAGGAGGGTGCCGTCCGGGCGGGGGCGTTGGGTGGCGTCGATGGCGATCAGGTCGGCACCGGCTGCTGCGGCGCCGGCCGCGGCTTCGAAGGTGGGCGTGATGAAGACGCCGGAGGGGTCGCCGAGTTTGTGGAGGCCGATCAGCGGGAGGTCGGTGACGGCGCGGATCGCGGCCAGGTCCTCGGGGCCGTTCGCCCGGATCGCGGCGGCACCGCCGGCTTGGGCGGCCTGGGCCATGAGGGCCATCGCGGCTGGGGAGAAGAAGGGGTTGCCGGGAGCTGCTTGGCAGGAGACCACCAAGGACCCGGCTGGGATCTGGGTCATCTGTGGACCACGACCAGATCGTCGTACGGGGTGAGGGGGCCGGTGGCCAGGCGTTCGGCGCCGTCGAGGGAGTTGCCTGCGGCCGGGGTGAGCTGGGCGCGAGAGGACAGGGCTGCGCGGAGGGGCTCCAGGAGTTGCTCGCCGGCACCTTCGAAGAGGCCGCCGACCAGAGCGACCGGTACGACGGCCGGGCCGGGCAGGGCGGCGTGGATGGTGTCGGCGATGTCGCGGGCGGCCTGGTCGACGATGGCCTGCGCGACTGCGTCGGCGGGGGCGTGCCGGAAGACCTCGGGGGCGAACGCGGCGACGTCGGCGACGAGAGTCGGGGACGGGTAGAGGCTGACCGGGTCGAGCTCGAGGTCTGCGAGCGCGGTCGCCGGGCCGCGGCCGTCGCGGGCGCGCTGGACGGCGACCAGACCGGCGCGGCCGATCGCGAAGGCGCTGCCGGCGTCGCCGAAGAGGTAGCCGTGGCCGTCGATCTTGCGGCGGGTGCCGTCGGGGCCGATGCCGAGACAGACGAGACCGGTGCCTGCAGCAACTACTACGCCGTACCCGTCGGGCAGCGCACCGGCGTGCGTGGTCACCACGTCCTGCGTGAGCCGGACCTCGCGGGCCTGCAGCGACACCTTGAGGTCACGCGCCAGCGCGAGAGCCGCGACAGGATCGGGCGGGAAGCCGGTGAGTCCGAGCGCGACGGTGTCGATCGGCCCGTCGAACCGTACGGCGGCGAGCGCCTGCCGGATCGCGGCGACCGTGGCCGCCCGGCTGTCGGCGCCGTGCCGGTACCCGGGACCGGCGCTGGTCCGGCCGTCGGGCAGGACGCGGAGACGGAGGGCGGTCTGACCGCCGTCGATGGCAAGGCTGCTCATGCAGGCTGAGTAGATCACCCCTACCTGGAGGTTGTGTAGAGCAGCTCCCGGGTCGTGTGCAGACGGCTCAGTACGGCGGTGAGGTCGGCGCCGTACACGGTGATCGACTCGTCGCACCAGCGGTCGACGATCGGCTCGTTGCCGGTGACGTGCACGGTGAGCTCGGTCAGGTCGAGCTCGTAGAACTGCGCCGCGTTGCCGGTCATGTCGACGACGGTCCGGAGCAGGTCGGCGGCCTGCTGCTCCCACAGGTCGTTGTCGGCGGCAACGTCGTCGGGCCGGATCAGCAGCACGTCGACGTCGCTGTCCAGGTCACCGTCGCCGCGCGCGGCCGGGCCGTACAGGCTGGCGTGGATCGGGGGCAGGGTCCAGGTGGCCAGCTCGGCGCGCAGGCTGGTGACGAACGTGGTCCCCAGCCCGGACAGCAGCTCGACGGCCTGGGCGGCGAGATGCTTGCGGTTGAGGGTGTAGAGCAGCGAGTTGCCCGCCTCGGCGACGTGGACGAGCCCGGTCGAGGTCAGCCGCTGCAGCACCAGCCGAACACCGGCGACGCTGCCCACGCCGGCCAGCCCGTGCACCTGCCGTCCCGACAGACCGCGATCGGCCCCCGCGAGCACCTGCAGCACAGCGCCGTCCAGCGACGGTACGACGGTTCCGATCGGCCTGGCGAAGTCCATAGTTCTGTGACTGTAGTGACTATTGTGATCAATCACCTACTTTCCGTGACGCTTCAGAGACCCTTCGCGGTCGCGCGCACGGTCGGCGTCATCCGGAGCTCGGCGGTGAAGGCGTAGCGGTCGCCGCGGTAGACGGCCGAGGTGTACTCGAAGACGCGCTCGCGGCCGTCGAAGCTGAGGCCCTGCGAAGCCAGGCACGGCTGGGTCGACGGGATGTCGAGCCAGGCGGCGGTCTTCGCGTCGGGCAGCACCGGCTCGAGCTTCGACGTACCGCTGACGAGCTCGATCCCGTACCGGGAGTCGAGCAGCTCGTAGAGGGAACCGGCCAGGTCCTCGACCTCCAGTCCGGGCACGTAGCTGCCGGGGACCGTGGTGTGCTCGACGATCATCGGCAGGTCGTCGGCGAGGCGGAGGCGGGTGAAGGTGAGGACCGGGTCGCCGACCGGGATGCGCAGCCGGCGGGCGGCGGTGCGTGAAGCCTTCTCGCGACGGAACTCCAGCGTCCGGCTGCTCGGTGTCATGCCGCGGCGGCGGATGTCCTCGGAGAAGCCGATCATGCCCAGCCACTTCGCGACCTTCGGGCGGGTCGTGTAGGTGCCGCTGCCGTGGCGGCGGACGAGCAGTTCCTCGATCACCAGTTCGTCGACCGCGCGGCGCAGCGTCATCCGGGCGACGTTCCACCGGACGGCCAGTTCGCGCTCGGCCGGCAGCGCGGCGCCCTGCGGCACCGTGTCGATCAGCGTGAGCAGCAGCGCCCGGATCTCGGCGGCCTTTCCGGGCAGCGAACTAGGCATTGGTCCTGGCTACCAGCCGGAGGGATCAATCGGTAGCAATTCCATCAGGTTGCAAAGGGAGAGGGACCGGTGGAGAAGTAGCCTGACGCGCGTGACCAGCGGGCAGAAGTCTTCCTCGGCAATCATTGTCGGAGCCGGGATCGGCGGGCTGACCGCCGCGGTCGCGCTGCGTCGGATCGGGTGGTCGGTGACGGTGCTGGAACGCGCGCCGATCATCGCCGAGGTCGGTGCCGGCCTGACGCTCTGGCCGAACGCGATGAGCGCGCTGGCGGCCCTGGAGCTGGACGGCAAGGTCGAGGCGCGCGCCGTCCGGACGATCTCGCGCGGGAACGTCCGGACCCCGCGGGGTGGCTGGATCCGGCGCAGTCATGCCGAGGACGTCGGCGTGCTCGCGGTCCACCGCGCCGAGCTGCACGCCGTACTGCGGAGCATGCTGCCGGAGTCGGCGCTGCACACCGATGCCGAGGTGCTGTCGGTCGACGGCCAGAAGGTGCTTTGCCGGTGCGCGGGCGAGGAGCACGAACTGACGGCCGACCTCGTCGTCGCGGCCGACGGCGTCAACAGTCTCGTACGACGAACGCTGTGGTCGGGCGCCGCCGTCTTCCAGGGCCGGACGGCCTGGCGAGGCGTGACCGCGAGCGGATCGGTCTGGCCGGTCGAGGAGTCGCTCACGCTCGGACGCGGCATCCAGGCCGGCGTCCTGCCGTTGCCCGACGAGCGGGTCTACTGGTTCGTCACCGCCAACGCCGCCGAGGCGAACCGCGAGTACACCGACGAGCAGGCCGAGGTGCTCCGGCACGTCCAGGGCTGGCACGACCCGATCCCCGCGCTGATCCGCGCGACGCCGCCGGACCAGGTCCTGCACAACGATCTCGTGGACATCGATCCGCTGGACACGTTCGTGCGCGGCACCGTCGTCCTCCTCGGTGATGCGGCCCACGCGATGACCCCCGACCTCGGCCAGGGCGCCTGCCAGGCGATCGAGGACGCCGTCGTCCTGGCCGCGTCGCTGACCGACAACGATCTCGACTCCGGCCTGGCGGAGTACGACCGCGTACGCCGGGCCCGCGTGCAGCCGATGACCGCGGCAGCCCGGGCCTCCGTTCGCCGCAGCTCCAGCACCAGCCGCCTCGCCCACTTCGGCACGACCGTCGCCGCGCGCCTGGTCCCACCCGCCAAGTGGCGCGCCATGACCGCCCGCTGGTCCGACTGGCAGGCCCCGAAGCTCCCCTAGGCGTCGAACAGGCGCCAGTGGCCTTCGGAGACGACCTCGACGGTTCCGTCGACGACCTTCAGAGCGGTCTGGTTGTCGATTGCGTAGGCCTGGATCGGCAGGTCCGCGGCCCAGGTCTCGGCTTCGGCCATCGTGTTGTCCATGCCCGGGTAGTCCAGGTGCGGGAAGATCGCGAAGTCGACGAGGCCGAGCGTGCTGTCGTCACCACCACCGGGCGGCGTCCAGCCGACGAAGCTCGCGCCGATCCGGGGTGTCATCACCATGCTGCCGGCGCTCAGCCCGACGTAGACGACGTCCAGCGACGGGAGCAGCTCGGCGAGTCCGGACTGCTCCATCCAGTAGTGCAGGTAGAGGGGATCGCCGCCTCCGACGAGCAGGACGTCGGCCTCGCGCACCTTGGGCATCCACAGCTCCCGGTCGAGGCTGGGCAGCGCGGTGAGCTCCAGCACGCCGACGGACTTCCAGCCCAGCTCGGTCATCGGCGACCTGGGCTCCTGCCCGCTGATCGTGCGGTAGGCCATCTCGGCCCCAATGGGCTTGGCGTAGATCGCCGTCGGAACGTAGAGCGCGCCGGCCTCGGCGATCGGCTTGCCCAGCAGGTCGACCAGAGCGTCGGTGATGCTCTGGTTGATGATGCCCGAGTCCGTGAGCAGAAGTTTCATGGCGCCCGTCCCTGGTCCTGTCGTCAGCTGGCCCGGCGAGCCTAACTCCCGCCACGGACAGCCGGAGCAAAACAAGCACCCTTGATTCTTTTTGCCGACGGTGGGACGCTCGGCCGCATGGATCTGGACGAGGTACTCGCTGATCTCTGGGCTGAGAACGCCGAGCTGGACATGCTGGTGGCCGGACTGGCCGCTGACGGTTGGGCGACTCCGACACCGGCTGAGGGATGGTCGGTGGCGCACCAGATCGCGCACCTGGCGTGGACCGACGAGGCCGCGCTGAGTGCGATCACCGATCAGGACGAGTTCCGGGTGACGCTGGAGAAGGCCACGAGCGACCCGACGGGGTACGTCGACAAGGGGGCTGCCGAGGGCGCCGCGCTGCCGGCGGACCAGTTGCTGCCGTACTGGCGGGAGACCCGGGCCGAGCTGGCCGAAGCGCTCAAGCAGGTGCCGTCAGGCGAGAAGATCTCCTGGTTCGGGCCGCCGATGAGTGCGACCTCGATGGCGACCGCGCGGCTGATGGAGACCTGGGCGCACGGCCAGGACATCCACGACGGACTCGGCGCCAGCCGGCAGCCGTCGAGCCGGTTGCGGCACGTCGCGCACCTCGCCGTACGGACTCGGGACTTCTCCTACCTGCTGCACGACCGGAAGCCGCCGGCCCGGCCGTTCCACGTGGAACTCACCGCGCCCGACGGCAGGACCTGGACGTACGGCGACGCGAACGCCGACCAGCGGGTGACCGGTCCGGCGCTCGACTTCTGCCTGCTCGCGACCCAGCGCCGGCACCGCGACGACCTCGCGGTCGAGGCGGTCGGTGCGGACGCCGAGGAGTGGCTCGGGATCATCCAGGCCTTCGCCGGGATGCCCGGCAAGGGTCGCGTCGCGGGACAGTTCGGCTGAAGGGGTGACGATGACAGAACCGGTCCGGATCGGCAACGCGTCGGGGTTCTACGGCGACCGGTTCAGCGCGTTCCACGAGATGGTGACCGGAGGGCCGCTCGACTACGTCACCGGTGACTACCTCGCCGAGCTGACGATGCTGATCCTCGGGCGGGACCGGCTGAAGGATCCGTCGCTCGGGTACGCGCGGACCTTCCTCAAGCAGCTCGAGGCAGGGCTCGGGGAGGCGCTCGACCGCGGAGTGAAGGTGGTCAGCAACGCGGGTGGGCTGAACCCTGCTGGACTGGCCGAGGCGATCGAAGGGCTTGTCGACAAGCTGGGCCTTCAGGCGAAGGTCGCCTCTGTCGAGGGCGACGACCTGCTGGCGCGGGCCGGCGATTTGGGGTTCGGGACGCCGCTGACGGCCAATGCCTACCTGGGCGCCTGGGGCATCGCCGAGGCTCTGCGTGAAGGCGCGGATGTCGTCGTCACCGGCCGGGTCACCGACGCCTCGGTGATCGTCGGACCGGCCGCCGCGCACCACGGCTGGCGCCCCGACCAGTACGACGCGCTCGCGGGCGCCGTCGTCGCCGGGCACGTGATCGAGTGCGGCTGCCAGGCGACCGGCGGCAACTACGCGTTCTTCCACGAGCTGCGCAACCTCGACCGGCCCGGGTTCCCGATCGCGGAGATCCACGCCGACGGATCGAGCGTGATCACCAAGCACGACGGCACCGGCGGCGCGGTCACGATCGACACGGTCAAGGCCCAGCTGCTCTACGAGATCAGCGGTGCCCGGTACGCCGGACCGGACGTGACGACGCGGCTCGACTCGATCGAGCTGAGCGACGACGGACCCGACCGGATCCGGATCAGCGGGGTGCGGGGCGAGCCGCCGCCCCCGACGTACAAGGTGTCGCTGAACAGCCTCGGCGGATTCCGGAACGAGGTCGACTTCGTGCTGACCGGGCTGGAGCTGGACGCGAAGTCCGAGCTGGTCCAACGGCAGCTCGAACAGGGGCTGACCCGTAAGCCGGCCGAGCTGAAGTGGTCGCTGACGTGGACCGAGCAGCCGAACGCCGAGACCGAGGAGCTGGCGAGTGTGCTGCTCAAGTGCGTGGTGAAGGACCCGGATCCGAAGGTGGTCGGGCGCGCGTTCTCCAGTGCGGCGGTCGAGCTGGCGCTGGCGAGCTACCCGGGCTTCCACGTGACGCGGCCGCCGGAGGACGGTTCGCCGTACGGGGTGTTCACGGCGGGGTTCGTCGAGGTTGGCGAGGTCGAGCACGTGGTGGTGCTGCCGGACGGATCGCGGCGGGTGATCGCCACTGCTGCCGAGACTCAGGTGCTGGAGCCGGCGGAGGATGCGGAGCTGCCGATCCCGCTGCCGCAGCTGGTCGCGGCGGGTCGGCCTGCGCGGTCGTTGACGCGGGAGGTGCCGCTCGGACGGGTGGTCGGCGCGCGGAGCGGCGACAAGGGTGGCGACGCGAACATCGGGGTGTGGGTGCGGAACGAGACGGCCTGGCGCTGGCTGGCGCACACGCTGACGATCGGGCTGTTCAAGGAGTTGCTGCCGGAGACCGAGGACCTGCGGGTGACGCGGTACGTGCTGCCGAACCTGTGGGCCTTGAACTTCGTGGTCGAAGGGCTGCTGGGTGAGGGTGTGGCGTCGCAGGCGCGGTTCGATCCGCAGGCGAAGGCGGTCGGCGAGTGGCTGCGGTCGCGGTACGTCGACGTACCGGAGGTCCTGCTGTGAACGACTTCCGGGAGTCCGTACGACGGTTCATGGCGGCGGAAGTGCTGCCTGACCTGGATTCCTGGGAGCGCGCGGGTGAGTTGCCGCGGGAGCTGCACAAGAAGGCCGGGGAGCTCGGGCTTCTCGGGGTCGCCTTTCCGGAGGCGGTCGGCGGCGGTGGCGGTTCGCTGAGTGACGCGATCGCTGTGGTGGAGGAGATGCATTACAGCGGTGGATCCGGCGGGCTGGTCGCTTCGCTGCTGACCTGCGGGATCGCGGTGCCACATATTGTTGCTGCAGGCAATCAAAGGCAGATCGACCGGTGGGTACGGCCGACGCTCGCCGGGGAGCTGATCGGGTCGCTGGCGATCACCGAGCCCGACGGCGGCTCGGACGTCGCGTCGTTGCGGACGACGGCTCGGCGCGACGGCGATCACTACGTCGTGAACGGCGCGAAGACCTACATCACCAGCGGAGCCCGGGCGGACTTCGTCACGACGGCCGTGCGGACCGGCGGCCCGGGTGCGCACGGGATCTCGTTGCTGGTGATCGAGCGCGGGAGCTTCGAGGTGTCCCGCAAGCTGGAGAAGATGGGGTGGCTGTGCTCCGACACGGCCGAGTTGTCGTTCACCGACGTACGAGTGCCGGTCGAGAACCTGGTGGGTCTCGAAGGCAGCGGGTTCGTGCAGCTGGCGCAGAACTTCGTGGCGGAGCGGCTGACGCTCGCCGTCCAGGCGTACGCCGGCGCGCAGCGAGCGCTCGACCTGACCGTCGAGTGGTGCCGCGCGCGGAAGACGTTCGACCGGCCGCTGATCTCGCGGCAGACGGTGCAGTTCACGCTGACCGAGATGGCCCGGCGGGTCGATGTCGCGCGGGTGTACGTCCATCAGGTGGCTGAGCGGGCGTCGCGTGGCGAGGACGTGATCGCCGAGGTCTGCTTCGCGAAGAACACGGCCGTCGAGGCCGGGCAGTGGGTCTGCGACCAGGCGCTGCAGCTGCACGGCGGGCTCGGCTACCTGCGCGAGTCCGAGGTCGAACGCCAGTACCGGGACCAGAAGATCCTGGCCATCGGCGGCGGCACGACCGAGATCATGACCGGCCTGGCCGCGAAGAGACTGGGGTTCACCGCATGAGCAACCGCGAGGCGATGCTGGAGAAGCTCGCCGCTCTCGACGTCGAGCACGCCAAGGCGTTGGCCGGCGGCGGCGAGAAGTACGTCGCACGCCACCACCAGCGCGGCAAGCTGCTCGCGCGCGAGCGGATCGAGCTGCTGATCGACCCGGACTCGGCGTTCCTGGAGCTGTCGCCGTTGGCCGGCTGGGGATCGGACTTCACCGTCGGCGCAAGCCTGGTGACCGGGATCGGCGTGGTCGAAGGCGTCGAGTGCCTGATCACCGCCAACGACCCGACCGTCAAGGGCGGCGCGAGCAACCCGTGGACGCTGCGGAAAGCTCTGCGGGCCGACGAGATCGCGCGGGCGAACCGGCTGCCGGTGATCAGCCTGGTCGAGTCCGGCGGCGCGGACCTGCCGACCCAGAAGGAGATCTTCATCCCGGGCGGCGCGATGTTCCGCAACCTGACCCGGCTGTCGGCCGAAGGGATCCCGACGATCGCACTCGTCTTCGGGAACTCGACCGCGGGCGGCGCGTACATCCCGGGCATGAGCGACTACGTGGTGATGGTCGACGGCGGCGCGAAGGTCTTCCTGGCCGGGCCGCCGCTGGTGAAGATGGCGACCGGTGAGGACGCCGACGACGAGTCGCTCGGTGGCGCCGCGATGCACGCGCGGGTCTCGGGACTGGCGGACTACTTCGCCGTGGACGAGCCCGACGCGATCCGGCTCGGGCGGCAGATCGTGTCGCGGCTGAACTGGAAGAAGCTCGGGCCCGCGCCTGCGCCGTCGTACGAGGAGCCCTTGGACGACGCCGACGAGCTGCTCGGGATCGTGCCGGGTGACCTGAAGATCCCGTTCGATCCGCGCGAGGTGATCGCGCGGGTGGTGGACGGGTCGGTGTTCGACGAGTTCAAGCCGCTGTACGGGTCGTCGCTGGCGACCGGGTGGGCCTCGGTGCACGGGTACCCGGTCGGGATCCTGGCGAACGCGCGCGGGGTGCTGTTCTCGGAGGAGTCGCAGAAGGCGGCGCAGTTCATCCAGCTGGCCAACAAGTCGTCGACACCGCTGATCTTCCTGCACAACACGACCGGGTACATGGTCGGTCAGGAGTACGAGCAGGGCGGGATCATCAAGCACGGCGCGCAGATGATCAACGCGGTCTCCAACTCGGCCGTACCGCACCTCTCGGTGCTGATGGGGGCGTCGTACGGGGCCGGGCACTACGGGATGTGTGGGCGGGCCTTCGACCCACGCTTCCTCTTCGCCTGGCCGTCGGCGAAGTCCGCGGTGATGGGGCCGCAGCAGCTCGCCGGGGTGCTGTCGATCGTCGCGCGGGCCGCTTCCGCGGCGAAGGGGCAGCCGTACGACGAGGACGGCGACGCCGCGATGCGCGCTTACGTGGAAGGGCAGATCGAGGCGGAGTCGCTGCCGATGTTCCTGTCCGGACGCCTGTACGACGACGGCGTGATCGATCCGCGCGACACCCGGACCGTGCTCGGCTTGTGCCTGTCCGCCATTCACTCGGCGCCGGTGGAGGGCACGTCCTCCTTCGGCGTGTTCAGGATGTGATGACGATGATCAGCTCGGTCCTGGTGGCGAATCGTGGGGAGATCGCTCGGCGGGTGTTCGCGACCGCGCGGGCTCTGGGGTTGGGGACTGTGGCGGTGCATTCCACCGCCGACGCTTTGGCGCCGTACGTCGGGGAGGCGGATGCGGCGGTTCATCTTCCGGGGAATGCTGCGGTCGATACCTATCTGCAGGGTGAGTTGCTGATCGCGGCGGCGCGGGCCGCGGGGGCGGATGCCGTGCACCCGGGGTACGGGTTCCTGTCGGAGAACGCCGCGTTCGCGGCCGCGGTGCTCGACGCCGGGCTGACGTGGATCGGGCCGCCGGTCGCGGCGATCGCCGCGATGGGGTCGAAGATCGAGGCGAAGAAGCTGATGGCTGCGGCGGGGGTGCCGGTCCTGCGGCAGCTCGCGGCTGGTGATGTCACCGATGCGGAGCTGCCCGTTCTGGTGAAAGCCTCGGCAGGTGGCGGCGGGCGGGGTATGCGGGTAGTCGAGTCCCTGGCGGAGCTGCGCTCGGAGATCGCGTCCGCGGAGGCCGAGGCGCTGTCGGCTTTCGGGGATGGCACGGTCTTCTGCGAGCCCTATCTGGCGTCCGGGCGGCACATCGAGGTACAGGTGCTGGCGGATTCCTTGGGCACGGTGTGGGTTGTTGGCGAGCGGGAGTGCTCGATCCAGCGGCGGCACCAGAAGGTTGTGGAGGAGTCGCCGTCGCCGTTGGTGGAACGGGTTCCGGGGATGCGTTCGGCGTTGTTCGAGGCGGCACGGAAGGCTGCCGAGGCGATCGGGTACGTCGGGGCGGGAACGGTCGAGTTCCTGGCCGACGAGAGCGGGAAGTTCTACTTCCTGGAGATGAACACGCGACTGCAGGTCGAGCACCCGGTCACGGAATCGGTCACTGGGTTGGATCTGGTGGCTTTGCAGTTCTCGATCGCAGCGGGTGAGAGGTTGCCGGCTGAGCCGCCGGAACCGGTGGGGCACTCCATCGAGATGCGGTTGTACGCCGAGGACCCAGCGCAGGACTGGCAGCCGCAGACGGGACTGCTTCATCGGTTTGCTGTAGCTGGAAGTGAGTTCACTGCTGGTGGCTTACGCGGTGGAGCTCCTTGGGTGCGGGTCGATTCCGGGGTCACCAGCGGAAGTGAGATTTCGCCGTACTACGACTCCATGCTGGCCAAGGTGATTGTTTGGGCGCCTACTCGGGAGGTGGCGGCTCGTCGGCTGGCTGGGGCGCTGGAGCGGGCTGAGATTCATGGGGTGGCGACCAACCGGGATCTGCTGGTGTGGGTGCTGCGGCATCCCGCGTTTGTTGCTGGGGACACCGATACGGGGTTCTTCGACAAGTACGGCGTGGGTGCGGAGAAGCAGGAAGTGGAGTTGTCGGCGTTGGCTGCGGCACTGGCTGATGCGGCTCGCAATCGCGCACGAGCGAAGGTGCAGGGGCGGCTGCCGAGTGGGTGGCGGAACCTGGCGTCGCAGCCGCAGCGGAAGTCGTACGCGGTGGGCGATTCGACGTACGAGGTGTCGTACCGGTTGACGCGGGACGGGCTGGTGACCGATGGGGACGTCAAGTTGGTCGAGGCGTCCGGCGAGCTGGTGGTGCTGGAGGTCGGCGGTGTCCGGCGGCGGTTCGAGGTCGCGGCTTACCCGGGCTTGGTGTGTGTCGGACCGGTGCAGCTGGTCCCGGTGGAGCGGTTCGCGGATCCGGCGGACCAGCTGGCGGCCGGATCGCTCGTTGCGCCGATGCCGGGGTCCGTGATCCGGGTCGCGGTGGAAGTGGGCGACGAGGTGCAGCAAGGGCAGGCGCTGCTCTGGCTGGAGGCGATGAAGATGGAGCACACCATCTCCGCGCCCGCCGACGGCGTGGTGGTCGAGCTGAACGTCGCGAAAGGTGAGCAGGTCGAGGTCGGGGCCGTTCTGGCCGTCGTACGAGGTGGGGAGGACGCATGAGTTTCGTCGAGACCGAGGAACGCCGGGCGTTGCGGGCGGCGGTGAGCGAGCTCGGGCACAAGTACGGCTACGCCTGGTTCACCGAGCGGGCGCGGACCGGCGGGCAGACCACCGAGCTGTGGCAGGAGGCCGGCAAGCTCGGATACCTCGGCGTGAACCTGCCCGAGCAGTACGGCGGAGGCGGCGGCGGGATGGCCGACCTGTCGATCGTGCTGGAGGAGCTCGGCGCGGCCGGGTGCCCACTGCTGATGATGGTCGTCTCCCCCGCGATCTGCGGCACGGTGATCAGCCGGTTCGGGACCGACGGGCAGAAGCAGCGCTGGCTGCCGGGGCTCGCGGACGGCTCGGTCACGATGGCGTTCGCGATCACCGAACCGGACGCCGGGTCGAACTCGCACAACATCACCACCACCGCCCGGCGTACGGACGACGGCTGGTCGCTCACGGGCCGCAAGGTCTACATCTCCGGCCTCGACGTCGCGCAGGCCGTGCTCGTCGTCGGCCGGACCGAGGACGCGAGGACCGGTCGACTGAAGCCCGCGTTGTTCATCGTGCCGGTCGACGCGCCGGGGGTCGAGTTCCGGCAGATCGAGATGGACCTGATCAGTCCGGACAAGCAGTTCTCCTTGTTCTTGGACGATGTGGCGCTGCCTGCCGAGGCGCTGGTCGGCTCGGAGGACGCGGCGCTGCTGCAGCTGTTCGCCGGACTCAACCCCGAGCGGATCATGGCCTCGGCGTTCGCGGTCGGCATCGGCCGGCACGCGCTCGGCAAGGCCGTTGCCTACGTCAAGGACCGGCAGGTCTGGAAGACGCCGATCGGTGCCCACCAAGGGATCTCGCACCCGCTGGCCCAGGTCAAGATCGAGCTGGAACTGGCCCGCCTGATGATGCAGAAGGCCGCCGCCCTGTACGACGCGGGCGAGGACCTGGCCGCCGGCGAGGCCGCGAACATGGCCAAGTACGCCGCCGGCGAAGCCTGCGTCCGCTCGACCGACCAGGCGGTCCAGTCGCTCGGCGGCAACGGCATGACGGTCGAGTACGGCGTCGCGTCGCTGGTCGCCGCGGCCCGCGCGACCCGGATCGCGCCGGTCAGCCGGGAGATGATCCTGAACTTCGTCGCGCAGCATTCGTTGGGCCTACCCAAGTCGTACTGAGTCCGCCACAGTCGTGCTCCACAGCTTCGGAAAGGACCGCCAGCCATGGTGATCAACAGCGAGTTCCCGCCGGTGGAAGTGCTCGACGTCCCGATCCACGACGCCGTTCTCGGCCGCGCCCAGGAGTACGGCGACCGGCCGGCCCTCGTGGACGGGGTCAGCGGCCAGGAGATCAGCTACGCCCAGCTGGACGCGATGACCCGCCGGGTCGCGGCCGGGTTCGCCGAGCTCGGCATCGTCAAGGGTGACGTGATCGCGCTGCACAGCCCGAACACGATCCTCTACCCGGTCGTCTTCTACGGCGCGACGCGGGCCGGAGCCACGGTGACCACGGTCAACGCGCTCTACAACGCCGACGAGCTGCACAAGCAGCTGGTCGACTCGAAGGCGAAGTTGCTGGTGACGATCTCGCTCTTCCTCCCGCCGGCGACGGCCGCCGTCGAGGGCACCGACGTCCGCGAGATCTTCGTCTGCGACCAGGCCGAGGGATACCGCTCGGTGATGGAGCTGGTCGCCTCGACCGGTCCCGAGCCGGTGGTGTCCATCGACCCGGCCGAGGACGTCGCCGTCCTGCCCTACTCCAGCGGTACGACGGGCGCCGCCAAGGGCGTGATGCTGACCCACCGCAACATCGCGACGAACATCGCGCAGGCCCAGGCGACCTTCACGATGGGTGAGGACGAGCGGATCATCGCGATCCTGCCGTTCTTCCACATCTACGGGCTGAGCGTGCTGATGAACCTGCCACTGCGGGCCGGTGCGACCGTGGTGGTGCTGCCGAAGTTCGACCTGGACCAGTTCCTCACCACGCTGGACCAGCAGAGGATCACCCGCGCGTTCGTGGCGCCGCCGATCGTGCTCGCGCTGGCCAAGCACCCGGCCGTCGACGGGGTCGACCTGTCCGCGCTGAAGTACGTGACGTCCGCCGCGGCTCCGCTCGACAGCGAGCTGGCCGAGGCGTGCGCGAAGCGGCTGGGGCTGCACGCCGTACTGCAGGCGTACGGGATGACCGAGCTGTCGCCGGGCACGCACGCCGTACCGCAGGACGCCGTCGATCCGCCGGCCGGTGCCGTGGGCAAGCTGTTCCCGTCCACCGAGATGCGCCTGGTCGGTGCTGATGGCAACGATGTGGGTGACGAGGAGACCGCGGAGATCTGGATCCGCGGGCCGCAGGTGATGAAGGGGTACCTCGGGCGGCAGGCCGAGACCGACGCGACGATCGACCCGGACGGCTGGCTGCACACCGGCGACATCGGGCGGGTCGACGAGCGCGGTTACCTGTACGTCGTCGACCGGGTCAAGGAGCTGATCAAGTACCACGGGTACCAGGTGCCGCCGGCCGAGCTGGAGGCGATCCTGCTGACCGACGACCGGATCGCCGACGCCGCGGTGATCGGGGTGCAGGCCGACGGCAACGAGGTGCCGAAGGCGTTCGTGGTCCCGATGCCGGGAAGCGGGCTGACCGAGCAGGACGTGATGGACTACGTCGCGGAGCGGGTGGCGCCGTACAAGAAGGTGCGGCAGGTGGAGTTCATCGAGGCGGTGCCGAAGGCGGCGTCGGGCAAGATCCTGCGCCGGGAGCTGAGAGCGCGGGAGGCCACGGGTGGCTGACCCGCTGCGAGCACCGCAGCAGGACCGCAGCCGGGCGACTCGGCAGAAACTGCTGGAGGCGTCGGTCGAGTCGCTGGCCCAGGTCGGGTACGCCGCGACGACGGTGGCCGTCGTCGCGGCGCGCGCCGGGGTGTCGCGGGGTGCGGCCCAGCACCACTTCCCGACGCGGGCTGATCTGTTCTCCGCGGCCGTCGAGTACATGACCGAGGTGCGGCTGGCCGAGATCCGCTCCCAGGCCGCGGCCCTGCCGGTCGGCGCCGGCCGCACTGAGGCGATCGTGTCGATGCTGGCCGACGTCTACACAGGACCGCTGTTCCGGGCGGCGCTGCATCTCTGGGTCGCGGCATCGACGGAGGAGCCGCTGCGTCGGCAGATCGTCCGGCTGGAGGCCCACGTCGGGCGACAGGCACACCGGGCGCTGCTGGAGGTCCTCGAGGTGAGCGAGAAGACACCGGGGGTGCGGGAAACGGTGCAGGGCGTGCTGGACATGGCACGCGGGCTCGGGCTCGCCGACCTCCTGACCGACGACGGCAAGCGACGCCGCGGCATCGTGCGGCAGTGGTCGAAGATCCTGGACCAGGCCCTGGCGAACTGAGCGTCGGCGGCAAGTAAAGTTGCGCCTGGAGGGGATCGACACATGGTGATGGGGAATCAGGACATCGACGCCTGGGACGGCGAGTTGCACCGTTCCGGCCGCGTGGTCTTCGCGGTCCGGCGCGCGCTGGCCTTCGGCGGGCTGGTCATCGCGCTGGTGCTGGCCGGGCTCCCGATCGTCTCGATCGTCCGGGACCTCGACACCCGCGGCACCTCGTTCACGATTCGGGTAGCGGCCCTCGCCGTGCTCCTCGCCGCCTGTGTCGCGCTCAGCATCCTGATCCTCCTCGGCCACCCGCGCGTGACCGTCAACGCCACGGGCGTCCGGTTCGCCTGGTGGCGGCAGATCCCGTGGTCCGAGTTCGAGGGCACCACCCTCGTCCCAGCCGCCGGCCTCGCCGCCCCCTACCTGACCATCACCACCACGCGCGGCACCAAGCTCCACATCCCCCAGACCAACGTCGAAGACCTCGCCGCCTTCGCGGCCTGGCTCACCAAACTTCGCACCCAGCACGGCCTGAAAACCCAGCAGCCGAGCAGCTGAGTCCTCAGCGGGCTGAGCGGCCGGTGAGGCGTTGGTCGACCTTCTCGGCGAGGAGGTCGGGCTCGCACTCGGCCAGGTGGTCGCGGACGAGCAGGTGGATGAAGGCGTACTCGCCGCGGCCTGTTCTCGTCAGGACGTAGCGGTCGGCGGCGTACTGGAGGAAGGCTCGGCGGCGCCAGGGGAGGTAGCCGGTCCAGCGGAGCAGGAGGCCGTGCATCAGGCGGGACAGGGGGCCGGCGAAGAGGGGTGGTCTGCGGCGCCAGGCTTTGGCGGCGACGACGCCGGTGACCGCACCGAGGATGGCTTCCAGCTCTGTCCGGGCGGGGTCGACGCCCAGGACCAGGGCTACGGCGACTGCCGCGGTCAGGCCGGCGACGACCCAGAGGTCCATCAGGTCGCGGACGTCGTCGTACTGGCGGACCTGGTGGTCCATCGGGAGGGCCTTGACCAGTCGGATGCCTTGGGCAACGATCAGCCCGACGGCGGCTGAGGCCAGGAAGGCGGCCTGGTGATCGAGCTGGCTGAGCGCCAGGGTCGTGCCGACGGTGACGACTGCCAGTCTGGTGAGGAGCAGCAGGCGGCGGCGTGGACCGTCGGAGACGATCAGCTCGAACCCGTACGACGCGGCGACGGCTGTTGCGAGCAGGAGCAGAGCCAGCCACCTGGGGAGCGCGGCGAAGATCGAGGCGCCTGCCAGGGACGACGCGAAGCCGGCTACCGCGCCGATGGCGGTCATGGCAGCTGCAACCAGGACGCTGGGCTGGCCTGGGCTCTTGCGGACTGGCTGCCACGGGCGGGGACGGATGTGGACGAGCAGCAGGCTGGTCGCTCCGACGGCTACGCCCGCCAGTACGCCGTACAGGGCCGTGATGGCGAGTGCTGCTCCACCGACAAGGCCGGCGAAGAGGGCGGGCAGGCAGACCCGGTGGACCAGGTAGCCGACGGAGGGGAGCGACAGGCCGTACCAGCCGTTGGGCGTGAGCCAGCGCGGGACCGCGGTGCGGTCGCCGGCTCGGGTGCGGGTCCACCACGCCAGGCACCAGAGCGAGCGGAGCGCCGTACGCGAGTCGTACTGGCGGCTGGCCGGGCGGGCGCGGGACAGCACCTCGGAGAGGAAGGTGTCGAACAGGGCGCGGCGGTGGTCGGCCACTGCGCCTGCGGCGACCTCCTCGGCGTCGCGGCCCTGGTAGGCGAGCGCCATCACGTTCAGCATCAACGGTGAGGTGATCAGGTCCCAGAGGTCGTCGTCCTGCTCCATCGCGGCCCGGGCGCCGGCCAACTCCGCGCCGACGGAGGTGAAGTAGTCGAGCACCTGGCGGCGGGTCAGCGGGCGGATACGCACTGCGCCGTACAGCTTGAGGGGCTGGGGCAGGCGGGCGTAGTCCGCGATGCGGCAGGTGACAGCGAGCTGACCGACCAGGTACCGCTGCTGGAGCTCCTCGAGCGCGGGGGCGAGCTTGACCCGGTGCTGGAGGGCTATCTCGTCCACGCCGTCCAGGAGCAGAGCCAGCCGGCCCCTGCGCAGCCAGACCCGGCCGACGGCGGCAGGGATCTGGTAGCGGCTGTTGAGGTCGCGGAGCAACCAGCGGACGAAGCCGGCCAGCAGCGGGCTGTCGCCGGGATCATCGTCCTCCCGCCGAGTGGTGATCGGGCCCGTCCAGCCGGAGAGGTCGACCAGCACAGGGATCGGCTGGTCGACGTCCTGGTGAGCCTTGGCGGCGAGAGTGCGGGCCAGGTCGAGCAGCAGCGTGGTCTTGCCGGCGCCTGGAGCGCCGAGGATGAGGACCGAGTCCTGCAGGTCGTCGAAGGCCTTCGCGATGTCGGCGTTCTCGCGGATCTCCGGCTCGGTCCCGTGCAGCGGCTGGACCAGCAGGTCGTACGGGCGGACGACGGCGTCCGGGCTCTCGTCGAGGTCGAGCGCGAGGCGGGTGTACTGCGCGAGAGAGCCCGCGACCCGCTCGGACAGGTAGCGGTCGACGCGGGCCAGGGCGTTCGGGCGGTTGCGCGGCTGGTCCGCGGACCGGATCGAGAGCGTGCCGGTCCGGCGGCTGCGCAGCTCCCAGACGCCGGTCACGATCGCGATCAGCCAGAGCACGCCGATCGCGGGCCAGGTCCAGCCGACGTACGGCGCGAGGAAGGCGGGTGCGGTGCCACCGGTGCCGACGTTGATCGCGATCGGCAGCAGGACCAGCGTGAGGGACAGGGTGAGCACGACGAGGACGACCCTCAGCACGCCGCGCATCCTCACCCACGGAGAGTATCGGCAGCTGGATCCCGCAGGGAATTGTTGTGCGTTCAGTTAGATTGTTCTCCGATATGACTACCGAGCAGACCGACCGCGCCGCTGTTGGACTGCGGTCCGAACGCGGACCGATCCTCCTGTCCGTGATGCTCAGCGTCGGCCTGGTCGCGATCGACGCGACCATCCTGGCGACCGCCGTACCGGCTGTCGTGGACGACCTCGGCGGATTTACGCAGTTCCCTTGGCTCTTCTCGATCTACCTTTTGGCGCAGGCGATCTCGGTCCCGATCTACGGCAAGCTCGCCGACCTGCGCGGGCGCAAGCCGATCATGCTGCTCGGCGTCGGGCTGTTCGTGCTCGGCTCGATCCTGTGCGGGTTCGCCTGGAGCATGCCCGCGCTGATCGCGTTCCGGCTGATCCAGGGCCTCGGCGCCGGCGCGATCCAGCCGATCGGCATGACGATCATCGGCGACATCTACTCGGTCGCCGAGCGAGCCCGCGTGCAGGGCTACCTCGCCAGCGTCTGGGGCATCTCGTCGTTCGTCGGCCCGGCGCTCGGCGGCGTCTTCGCGGACTACATCTCCTGGCGCTGGATCTTCTTCGTGAACATCCCGCTCGGCCTGGCCGCGGCCTGGGTGCTGGTGCGGAAGTTCAAGGAGAACGTCGTCCGGGGCACGACCAAGCCGCAGATCGACTACTGGGGGACGATCCTGCTCGCGGTCGGCGGGTCGCTGCTGCTGCTCGGGCTGCTCGAGGGCGGCGTGATGTGGGCATGGGACTCGGTCGCGAGCATCGCGATCCTGGCGGTGTCGGTGGTGCTGCTGACCGCGTTCGTGCTGGTCGAGCGGAAGGCGCCGGAACCGGTGCTGCCGCTGTGGGTGCTCGGGCACCGGGTGCTGAACTCGGCGAACTCGTCGGCGCTGCTGATCGGCGTACTGATGGTCGGTCTGTCGACCTACGTGCCGCTGTACGCGCAGGGGGTGCTGGGGACGAGCGCGTTGGTCGCCGGGTTCGCGCTGGCCGCGATGACGCTCGGGTGGCCGGTCGCGGCGTCGTTGGCCGGGCGGATCTATCTGCGGGTCGGCTTCCGTACGACGATGCTGCTCGGGTCGGTGATCGTCGTGATCGGGTCGGGGCTGCTGCTCACGGTGTCCTCGGACAGCTCGGTGCTCTACCTGGCGCTGGCCTACTTCGTGATCGGACTCGGGCTCGGCTTCTCGGCGTCGCCCGGGGTCGTCGCGGCGCAGTCCTCGGTGGACTGGAAGAGCCGTGGCGTGGTGACCGGCGCCAACATGTTCGCGCGGTCGGTCGGCAGCGCCGTCGGCGTCGCGGTCTTCGGTGCGGTCGCGAACGGCGTCGTCGCGTCGAAGGTCGGGGCCGCGCACGAGGACCTGGAGCACCTGTCGGGCGACGTACTGGCTCCGGCGATCCACGACGTGTACTACGGCGCGGCGGCCGCTGCTGTGCTGCTGGTGGTCGCGGTGGCCTTCATGCCGAACCGGGTCGAGGAACATCCCCGGGGTTAGGGCAGTGGGCCGACCAGGGCAACGACCAGGCCGCTGTGACGAACAGCGCGGCCAGGAGGTTGAAGACCCAGCCGATCAGCCTGCCCTTCTGGGGCTTGCCCATCTGCGGCTTGGCCTTGCTCACGATCAGGATGGCGGCGCTGCCGACGACCAACAGGGCGAAGATCGACAGGAAGCCCGCGGCCCAGGCGTAGCTGAGGAACCTGGCGTCGGGGTAGGCCGCGCCGAAGCGGCCTTCCGGCGTACTGCCTCGGGCGGGGATGAAGAGCGTGCCGCTGGCGGCCCATGCCGCGAGGAGCATCGCGACGTACGGCTTGACGCGGGGTGCGAGGCGGGCGCGGAGGAAGGTCGCGACGATCGTCAGCGTGAACGGGAGTCCGCTCCAGCACCAGCCGAGAGCGCGGAGGGCGAGCTCCTCATGGTCGGTCGCGCCGCCGATCGCTGACACGACCTCCTCACCGACGACTCCGCCAGCGAGGCCGCAGGCGAGCGCGACGACGATCGCCGTGATCGCCGCGCGCCGGATGTTGGCCCTGACCGGGGGCCGCGCCGGCTTGATGGCTGTGGACATCCGATCAGGCGCCGCGGGACTCGGCGACGCGGCGGAGCCAGTAGCGGAACCAGTCGGGGCCGTACGGGACGTAGACCCGGGTGGGGATCGAGCGGGTCCGCAGGTCGTCGAGGTCTTCGGGCCGTACGCCGAGGAGCTGCTCGACGCTGACCTGGTCCGTGCTGAGTAGGACGGCCTCGCGCAGGCGGGCGTCGTGGGTGGCCAGCGACCAGGCCGCGCCCTGCCTCGCCAGCTTGTCGGCGAGGTGCAGGTACGCGATGTCGGTGGCCTCGCCGTACGGGTGGGCGCCGCGTGGTTCGACGTACGCGCCCTTGACCAGGCGGATGTGGACGCCGGCCGCGATCAGGGCGTCCGCGTCGGACGGCGACCTGACGAGGTTGGCCTGCAGGGTTGCGCCGAGGCGGTCGGCGAGGCCGCGGGCGGCTACGTCCTGGACGCAGGCGAGGACCCGGTCGGTCCGCGCGACGTCCTCCGCGCCGACCTGGATCCGGCGGCCGGGCGGGAGGGCCGCGGCGAGCTCGGCGAGGAGGTCGGCGGCGCCTTGGGGGTCGACATCGAGAGCGAAGTGGGAGAGGTCGACGGACAGCCACACGTCGGCCGGCGCTTCGGGGAGGAGCTTGGCGAGCTCGAGGTAGTCGTTGGCGACGCGGCGGGCGTCCGTCGTACTGGTGGAGAGTTCGCCGAACAGGTCGACGCTGACACCGTGGCCCTGCTCGAGCAGGCGGGACGTCCTGTCCAGGGCTTCGTCGCGGGTGCGACCGGCGACGTAGCGGGAGGCTGCGCGGTAGGCGTTCTCCTCGCCGCCGGGGAGCGACTTCACCAGCTGCTCGAGTCGTTCGTTGGTCGCCAGCTTGAAGAGGATCGCTCGGTCCGCGCGCATCCGCTGAGTTTGCCTGCGCTGCGGGGTCATAGGTTGGGTGGATGCGCGAGGTCGACTGTGTTGGGGCTTTGATCCGGGACGCCGAGCAGCGGGTCTACGTGCATCGGCGGACCGCTTCGCGGCGGTTGCTGCCGGGGATCTGGGACATCGTCGGCGGGCACGTCGAGGCCGGCGAGACACCGGAGGAGGCGCTCGCGCGGGAGGTCCTGGAGGAGACCGGGTGGACCGTGCGCGAGGTGCTCGCGGTGGTCACCGACTGGGAGTGGACGTACGAGGGGCGGGTACGGCGGGAGCTCGACTACCTGGTGACGGTTGACGGGGATCTGTCGGCGCCTTTGCTGGAATCGGGCAAGCATGACGCGAGCGCCTGGGTGGGGGCGGACGGCGTCGAGCTGTTGATGGCCGGGCGGACCGACGGGGATCGGCGGTTGCTGGAGATCGTGGCGCACGCCGTACGGATGCGGATGACGTCGCGGCTGCGGCTGGTGCCGATCGGCGGGCCGGCGGAGGTCCTGGGCGGACATGCGCCGGACCTGGAGCGGTTGCATGCGGATCCGTGGGTGGCTCGGTGGTACGCCGAGCGGTTGTCGGCCGAGGCTGCGGTTGAGCGGGCGGGCGCCGTACGGGCTGGGTGGGAGCGGGACGGGGTGCACAAGTGGATGGCGTACGAGCGGGTCGGCGGGGAGCTGGTCGGGCGGGGTGGGTTGTCGCGGATGAGGGCCGGTGCTGTCACCGATCAGATTGCTGCACTGGTCGGACCGGAGTGGGCCGCTGATCGGCTCGAGTTGGGGTGGGCGTTGGTGGAGTCGGCGCGTGGGCGCGGGTATGCGACGGAGATCGGGGCGGCGGGGCTGGAGCTCGCGTTCGGGACGTTAAGCGCTCAGACGGTGATCGCCTTCACCGAGCGGCACAACCGCGCGTCGCGGGCGGTGATGGAACGGCTGGGGATGGAGTACGCCGGCGAGATCACCGCGGAAGGTCTGGTTGAAGGCTTGGAGGGTGTCCAGCCGGAGGCGCCGTTCGCGGTCCACGTGACGACCCGGGCGGACCAGAAACGGACCTGAATCGCTCTGACCTGCGGGTTTACCGGGTCAGAGGGCGGGCACCAAGCGAGTCAGAAGGTCCGCGAACGTCCGCCGCTCGTCGGCCGACCCGGTCTCCATCGCGGCGGCGAAGGAGTTGGCGGGGCGGCAGGTGACGGCCGGGATCGACGCAGACGAGTACGCCGTGGCGGTCGGCGTGCTGCGGCGGATGGCGGCCAACCTGAGCGGCCAGAACCCGAGCGGGCCGACATCACCGGAACGGGGCTGACACCGCAACGGGACTGACGCCGTACGCACGAACAGCCGGATGGGGCTGACGCCGTACGAAGCAGCTCCGCTGTGTGACCGCCCAGGCGCGGCGGTCACACAGCGGAGCGGGTCGTCCGGGGGACGGCTCGCGGTGAGGTTCGCGAGCCGTCTGTGTCCCGCGCCGGAGGTCATCTCTGACAAATCCGCCCGATCTCCGGCGGGGAACACTGACCCCAGCTCCTGACCCGAGGTGTCGGTCAGGAGTGGTTGGAACGGCTGGGCGGCGGCGACACAGGGACTCAACCGCCTGCCCAGCCGGGCTGGTGGGCGGCGCGGTCCGGAGCTGAGGAGTGCTCCGGACCGCACCTGGTTGGTGTCCGGGGACTGAGGAGTGTCCCGGACCTTTCCGTGCACTGCTCCTGGACGTGAGGAGTCTCCAGGCGCAGCCGCTCGGGTCTGAGGAGGACCCGAGCAGGTCTCAGATGTCCGTACCGTCCTGGGGCCCGAGGAGGTCGTTGGTGACCCGGAGGCCGGCAAAACGCCTCCGCATCGCCTGCTCGTAGCGCGCTGCCAGCGGTGCCTCGGCGACGTACTGCGCGATCACGTGCTCGCCGAACCAGACCCGCACCCGGCGGCGGTGCTGCCTCGACGTCATCTCCGCGACTGTCACTACTCGCTCACCCCGTAACTCTCAGGCCTTGCAACCAGTTGGACTTACTGGTTGTCATGGCAGTAATGGTGCACAACCCGAGCGTGACCGCTCTAGGACCTGCGGCGGACCTTTGCCGGACCTCTTCAGGACCTCTCGCGGACATCTGGGTGACTGCACCTTGTCGTGGGGCATCAGTCGAGACAACGTCTGAACTGACGTGAACGGGAGGAACGATGGCGAGTAGGTATGCGCCAAGAACGGTCCTGGCGCACTTGATCCAGCGCCGGAACCAGACCTACTCCGAGATCGTCGCCGAGTTCGTCGAGCTGGGTGGAACCATCACCGAGCGGCACCTGCGGCGCCTCGCATCGGGCGAGCGTGCAGGGACCACTCCACAGACCCGGCGCACCCTGCAACGCATGTTCGGCAAGCCGGTCGAGGAGCTCCTCGCCCCGTACGTCCCCGAGCAGGCAGCCCAGGTGGTGCCGGCACCTGCCGCGAGTGGACGGATCACGACAGGGAATGAGATGGAGGTACTCGACATGGCTGCCAGCCGTGCGCGGGCTTTCGCCCTCGCGGCCCAGACCGGTCTCGGGAGCGAGGCCATGGAACAGGTGTACGACGACGTGAGACACGTCGCGAAGGCCTACCCGCAGCGTCCGCTGCCGGAGATCCTCGGCCAGCTGGTCGAGACCCAGGACCTGGTCTTCGCGTTGCTGGAGAGCCGGCAGCGTCCGGAACACCTACGGCAGCTGTACTTCCTCGGTGGCGTGACCGGCGGTCTGCTGGCCAAAGCGTCCCACGACCTGGGCAACCCGCACGCCGCGCTGACCCAGGCCCGGACGGCGTTCCTGTGCGCCGACAACGCCGACCACCACGGCCTGCGCGCCTGGGTGCGCGGTCTGCAGTCCCTCGTCTCGTACTGGGCCGGCAACCCGCACGACTCGGTCCGGTACGCGCAGCTCGGCGCCGGGTACGCCGAGCAGGCCAACAGCACCACCAGCGTCTGGCTCCCGGTCAGCGAGGCCCGCGCCTGGGCCGCGCTCGGCAACCCCGACGCCACCCGCGCCGCCCTGGAGCGGGCGGAGAACGCCTGGGCCTCGGTCCGCAACGACGAGCTCGACGAGATGGGCGGCCTGTGCACCTTCGGGCGCAACCGCCAGCTCTACTACGCCGCCGACGCGCTGGCCTGGCTGCCGGGTGAGATGGAGACCGCCGAGCGGTACTCCAACCAGGCCGTCGACGCCTACACCGACCAGTCGCACCCCGAGTGGGCCTTCGGCGACGCGGCTGGCAGCCACGCCGCGATGGCGATCACCCGGATCGCCAGCGGCGAGCTGGACGGCGCCGCGGACGCGCTCGCCCCGGTCCTCGGACTGCCGGCCGAGCGCCGGATCAACGGCGTGGTGCACTCGGCCCGCCGGGTCCACCAGGCACTGCGGCAGTCCGGTCGCGCCGACGACGCCCGGGAGCTGCAGGAGGAGATCGAGATGTTCACCCGTACGCCGATCCAGAGCTTCCCGCGGTAGCAGGCGGGATGGAGCCGCTCACCGGCGACGGCGTCAGCCTGCGGGACTTCCGATCGGAGGACTTCGACGACTACTTCGCCGTCGTCGGTGATGATCGGGTGACCGACTGGATGGCGTTCGCCACCCACACGCCCGAATCGGCGCGGAAGATGCTGGACGGCATCATCGAGCGGTCCGCCCACGAGAACCGGCCCGACTACATGCTCGCCGTCACCCGCCTTGACGACGACCGTGTGATCGGGTTCATCCGGCTCGCGCCGGGTGTCCACAAAGGCGCCCAGCTCGGCTACGGGATCAGCGCCGACCACTGGGGCCACGGCTACGCCACGACCGCGTGCCGGCTGATGCTCGACTTCGCCTTCGGCCCGCTCGCCCTGCACCGGGTGACCGCCGCGATCGGCCCCGAGAACGCGGCCTCGATCGCTGTCGTCGACCGCCTCGCCTTCAGCTACGAAGGCCACCTCCGCGACCACGTCTTCACCAACAACGCCTGGCGCGACTCACTGCTCTACTCCCTGCTCGCCGACGAGTGGGCGGCCGGACAGCCACGCGACTGACCCCGCGAGCAGGACCCCGACGGCCAACGCCGTCACAGCCGTCAGCTCCACGTCGTACCGGACTCCCACCCGCGACTGCGCTAGCAGACTCAACCAGACCAGGCTGTTGAGACCCGCCGCGACCGCCCAGGCCCTGCGGCCGGTCCACCAGAGGACCACGGCGACGCCGAGTCCCGCGAAGGCGAAGCAGCCGAGGTTGTACTGGTCTCCGGCGCCGTACAGCCCGTCCGGCGCGTACCTCGACAGGACGTAAGCGCCCGCACCGGCCAGCATCAGCACACTGAGCCCAGCGGTCAGCAGAGACAGCAGCCGCCCCGATCGGCGGTCCGGGGCCGCCCGGCCGCTGACAGCCAGGCAGGTGACCAGCAGCAGGAACCCGAGCACCCAAAGCCTCGGCCGTTCGTAGCCGGTGAACGGAGCGATCGCCGCACCGAGGGCGCAGAGGAGCAGCAGACTCCGTCCCCACGACCTGGCCAGTACGACGGCCAGCATCCAGACCAAGTAGATCGGGGCGCCGACCGTCAGCCGCGGTCCGGTAGGTGTCCACAGCTCACCGAGCACCAGCATGGTCAGGCAGAAGGCGAACCCGACGGCCGAGGCGACCAGGGCGGTCCGGTCGCGAGCTCCTGGGACTCCGGTCGCGTGCCCAGCCAGCCGCAGCCGCAGTCCGTGCACGGCCAGGTTGAGCAGGTCCCGGGGATCGAGGCGGGCGCGGCCGGTGGTCTCCGCGAGGTCGGCGAGTACGCCGTGCAGCTCGGCGGCGCGCTGCGCTCGCCACCACCGCGGGTAGCAGGCCAGTGCCAGGCGACTCGCGCCGTACGACGTGAGCTGGCCGCGCCCGTCACCCGACGCCCGTCCAGTGGTCATGCCGTACCCAGCCGAAGCCGGCGGAAGGCCTGCTCGGCGTTGGCCTGCAGCCGAGCCGCCTCGGTCGCCAGCGTGTCCGCTCCGGACGGGGTGATCTCGTAGTACCGGCGGTGGCGGCCGTCGACGACCTCCTCACCGGCGGTGCGGACCAAGCCCTGGTCGGCCAGCCGGTCGAGGGCGGCGTACAGGGTGCCGGGGCGGAGTGTGAGGCGACCGTTGGACAGGGTCGCGACCTCGGCGATCACGGCGTACCCGTGCTTGCGCCCGTCGGCCAGCGCGGCGAGCACGAAGAACGTCGGCTCGCGCATCTCGGAGGAAGCCATAACAGTGACCATAGTCAGTTAGCCGGTATATGACAATCATCGGTAGGTCGCCAGGGTTCACCTTTGCGCACATCTGACGGTCATCGGGGGCCGATGACGATGGTCGAAGGCTTGGAGTGGTGGGGAGACTGGAGGTATGACCGCCACCCTGCCGACCACGTCGCTGCTCGATCCGGTGAGGGACGGCCTGGCCCGGATGATCATGACGAAGGTGGCCGGGCCGGATCCGCGCGCCGAGCGGAGCCGGGTCCACAACACCCCTGGGCCTAGGTGGTTCGCGCCGGACCGGCCGATCCGGCGGGTGCACGGCGACGCGTCGATGTTCGCCGGCGGATTGCGGGCGTTGCTGCTGCAGTCGCTGCACCCCTCGGCGATGGCTGCCGTCTCGGCGCACTCCGGCTACCGCGGCGACCCGTGGGGCCGGCTGCAGCGGACCAGCTACTTCCTCGCCATCACCACGTACGGCGCCGAGGCCGACGCCGAGGCGGCGATCGCCAAGGTGAAGTCGGTCCACGAGCGCGTCCGCGGGACGAGCCCGGACGGTACGCCGTACCGGGCCGGAGATCCGCACCTGCTCAAGTGGGTGCACCTGGCGGAGATCGACAGCTTCCTGGCTGCCCACCAGCGGTACGGCGCGGCACCGCTCGACTCGGCCGAGCAGGACGGGTACGTCGAGGACACCGCCCGGGTTGCTCGGGCACTGGGCGTTGTGGACCCGCCGACGACGCTGCTGGAGCTCCGGCAGATGCTCGACGCGTACCGGCCGGAGCTGCGCGGCACCACCGAGGCACGGCAGGCAGCGCGGTTCATCTTGATCCACCCGCCGGTGCCGCTGCCAGCGCGGCCGGCGTACGGCGTACTGACGGCTGCTGCTGTCGGCCTCCTGCCCTGGTGGTCACGATGGCCGCTGCGACTGCCCTACCTGCCTCTGGCGGAAGGCACCGTTGTGAGGGCGGCCGGGGACGGCCTGACGCGGACGATCCGCTGGGCGCTGACCTCGCCGATCCTGGGGAATGTCGACATATCTACCGCCTGAGTGTGGGCAGGGCGACATCGGCCGTTTCCGACTTGCCCAATCGCGCAAGCGCCCGGGCAAACCGGTGGCCAGCAGGCGGTCGACGCTCTGCAGGAAGCTGCAAACTCACGCACCGTCATTGCAGTGCGGCGTTGCGTGAGGTTGCGTGTGCGGTCTTGGAGCGGATCAGCCGGTCCTGGAAACGTGGGGAACTGAGATGAACAGATCATTGCGACGAGCGGCTTCGGTCGTTGCCGGCGGTGCTGCGCTGTGCCTGGCCTCAGCCGGGATCGCGTCGGCGGAAACGCCCAGCAGCGAGCAGATCGCGGCCGCGGTCTACAGCGCACCGGATGCCTCTGCCGCCTTCGCGGCGCTGCCGGCAGACCAGCAGGCCGTCTTCGCGGCCCGGATGGCCAACTGGATTTCGGATGAGGTGGCGTCCGGGCCCGCGGTCAAACGTGAGCCGACGGTCCAGGAGCAGATCGCCATGGGGCCTGCGGGCATGGCAGCCAGCGGCTGCTGGACGCAGTACCAGTACCACACGTGGAAGGACCTCGGGATCAAGACTGGCGTCACCTGGATGACGGCCAACTGGTGCTCGAACGGCTCGAGGATCACCAGTTACAACATCGCCCAGCCCGGCGGCCAGGGCTACAAGGGCATCAAGTACAACGGCACCGGCCAGAAGTTCATCAACAACGTGGGCTGGGAGGTGCGGCAGGCGCAGCAGTTCAACTTCAGCGTTGTCTGGGCCACCGCGCAGCCGTGCATGCAGATCCGTGGTGGCGCGACCGGCCTGCACTCCTACCGGGCCGATTGCAACCTCGGCTAGTCGTCCGTAGGCCCGTCCGGCTCCGCACGGGCGGGCCTGCGCTGCGGTCCACGGGCGCGATGGCGCTCGCTGATCGCCGCGTCCCATTCCTGAGTGTCGGCGATTTCGCGACGGCCACGCCGTGACGACGACAACGCCCTGAACAGACGGCGGATCAGCAGACCGAGAAGGAAGATCGCGACGGCGAGCACGACTGCGTCGATCCACGAGAACTCAAACACTTCGGCCTCCTCGACGATCCCCCGAGCTCATGACGGTATCAACTTCTGCAGCGCCGTGCCGTTGCGATCCGACGCGGTCACCGTCGCCGGGCCCGCCGGGGCCGGCCACCAGGCCAGGAAATAGCCACCGGCGACCGAGGCGGTCACCTCCGTGCCGTCGGTCGTGACGACCTTGACCTTCTCGACCCCGGCGGCCACCGGCCCGAAGACGTACCGCGCGCCGTCGCCCTCGTCCAGCGATCCTCCGTTGGCGAGCAGCGACACCGATGCCCCGGCCGGCAGCGCGTCGGCACTCACACGGCCTGTCGAGCGGGTGGTCTCGTCGTAGATGCAGACCATGACGCTGCCCCCGTCCCCCAGTAGTGCGGCGGTGAAGTCACCCCGCTCCTCGACGACCACCGGCTTGAACCGGTCGGCGTCAACCGTCGCTCCCGGCTCGGCGGGGATCGACGACAGGCACGGCGCCAGGCGGGAGCTGTCGGCCGGGAGCGCCACTGCTCGCGGAACAGCAGTCCATGACGCGTACGCCGACGCGGGAAACAGCAACGGGTAAGTCACTACCCCCGCGACGACCACCGCTGTGGCGGCAACCGAACCTGCGACGAAACGACGCCGCCGGGCCCGTTCGACACCGGCAACCCCTTGCAACACGGCCGCCCGCGCCCGGCTCTTGCCCTCATCGCTCAACGGTTCGGTCTCAAGGACCTTGGTCTCGAAGTCCATCAGAACACCCCTTTGGTCATGGGCTGCCCGAAAGCTTCCTGAGCAGCTGCAGCAATGCTGTTGCGCGCCCGCGACAACCGGGACTTCACCGTTCCCAACGGGACATCCAGCTGCCGGGCAACCTCGTCCTGGCCCAGCTCGGCGTACACGCACAACTCGTAGACGTTGCGGTAGGCCGTCGGCATCGTGGCTACCTGCTGGCGCAGCCAGGCCCGCTGCCGTTCCAGCTCCTCGGCGCGCACTGCCTCATCGGCGATGTCCGGCACCACGGTTGCGGAGTGGCCGGCTGTGAGCGCGTCGCGCCGCCTGGCCCGCTCCGCACCGCGCAGCTGCTTCTGCAGAACCCGCTTGGCGATCGTCAGCAAGATCGGCAGCGCCGACTCCTCCCGCACGACGAAGGACTTGCGCGAGCGCCACACCTCGATGAAGGTCTCCGACAACACATCGTCGGAATCGGCCAGCGATCCCGCCGCCCGCCGGCAGTAGCGGTGAACCCGGTCGGCGTGTCGATCGAACAGCACCCCCAGCGCCGCCATGTCGCCACGGCGCATCGCCTGCCACTGAGCGGCGTCTCCGGCGGAATCGTCCATAACTCCTTCATACCCGCAGACCGCGCCAAGGTTCCCGCAGCCGGGCGCGCCTACTCCAGATCCTGCCGCTACCTGCATCCACTTGGGCCCACGGGCAGGTCGGCGTCGTCTCGAGCTGGACCGAAGGTGATCGCCGCGTACGTCGACGACGTCTACCAGGTGCTCGGCGACGGCGTGTCGGTGCTGGCTGGGGCCGGTTCCTGCCTGGCTCACGATCCTGGGGGATTTCGACCTGGCTACCGCCGTGAGGACGCAATTTGCGCGGCCGCACGCATCCGGCGCGCTGAAACGGCCTGCTCGCCGGTAGTTTGCTCTCATGCCTCCACGCCCGAACCGCCTGCTGCCGCTGGCGACGCCGGCCGGGATCGAGGTGCTGACCAAGATCCTCACCCAGGGACCGATCCCGCGGGTCGAGATCGCCCGCCGGACCGGGCTGTCCCAGGCGGCGGTGACGAAGGCGGTCGCGCCGCTGATCGAGGCCGGGTTCGTCACCGACCAGCCGGTCGCGGCCGGGCCGGACGAGCCCGTCGAGAGCCAGCTCGGGATCGGGCGGCCGGTCAGTCCGCTGACAGTGGTCGCGGACAGCGTCTCGGTGATCGGGCTGAAGGTGACGCCGACGGACCTGATCGGCGTGACGACGGACTTCACGGCGGGGATTCGCGCCGTACGGCACTGCCGGTTGCCGGACACTTCGGCCGAGACGGTGACCGCGAAGCTGGTCGAGCTGGCGCGTGAGCTCATGGCCCCGGAGACACTGGTCGGGCCGTTGGTCGGGATCGGCGTGGCGGTGTCCGGGGATGTCGACGCGGTGCACGGGGTGGTGCGGGACTCGCCGTTCATGGGCTGGCGGGACGTGCCGCTCGCGGCCTCGCTGACTGCCTCGCTTGACGTACCTGTGGTGGTGACGAACGACGTCCGGGCGCTGACCGTGGCCGAGCACTGGTTCGGGGTCGGCGTGAACGCTGACTCGTTCGCGGTGGTGACGATCGGGTCGGGCGTCGGATGCGGGCTGTACATCAACGGCGAGGTGGTGTCGGGGGCACACGGGGTTTCCGGTGAGCTCGGGCATCTGCCGTTGGCGCCTGGTGAGCTGGTCTGCACCTGTGGACGGCGGGGGTGCGTGGAGACCGTGGCTTCATCGGACGCGATCCTGGCGCGGGCTCGGAAGACGACCGGGAAGCCGAAGCTGGACCTGTCCGGGGCGATCGAGCTGGCGCATGCGGGGAACGAGGACGCGCGTGAGGCCTTCGACCGGGCCGGCGACGTGATCGGCTCGGCGCTGGCGGCGATGGTGAACCTGGTGGGGCCGGAGCTGGTGGTGATCGCGGGCGAAGGTGTCGCGGACTACGACCTGTACGAGCAGCGGATGCGCGAGGCGTTCGCGGCACACGCCTTCGGCGCAGCAGGCGACTGCCGCCTGATGCTCAGGTCCCACACCTTCGACGACTGGGCACGAGGCGCCGCGGCGACGGTCATTCGTTCTTATGTGCGCGGCGAACCGCCTCTGCAGCGTTGAGCCGCAGAGACGGTTCTCAAATCCTCAGGTGCGTGCTGCGGCGAGGATCTTGCGCCAGACCTTCTTGTAGGACTCCAGGCCGTCCTCGGCCAGGGGTCCGGTCGGGCCGGCGGTGATCGAGACGCGCTCGGGGATCGAGCCCCAGACCGGGATGTTCTCCTCGGCGTACTGCTGCATCGTCTCCTGGTAGGCGCGGGTGTAGGTCCGCGCCGAGCAGATCACCAGGCCGGCCGGCGTGCCCTCCGGGACGAGCTCGAGCACCGCCTTCACCCGCGGCGTCTCGACGCCGCCGACCCGGGTCGGGATGACGACGATCCGGGCCCGCTCGAGCGCCTTGTTGAGCAGGCGTTCGTGCGACGGTGGCATGTCGACGACGCCGATGCCCTCCGGTGGCACCTTGTCCAGCGCCTTGGTCAGCAACCGCTCCGTCGGCGCCTCGGCGATCTCGATCCGGGCCAGGTGGTCGTCGTCCGACGTCTCGATCCAGTCCGCGGCGGAGCCTTGCGGATCGGCGTCGACGAGGGTGGCGGTCCGGCGGTTCGACGATGCCAGCGCGGCGAGGTACACCGACGTGGTTGTCTTGCCGACCCCGCCCTTCAGTGCAGCTGTCACGATGATCATGGAACCGAACTTACCCGGTCCTGTCCGATTTCCGGCGTGTCGTCGGCGTTGCCCGAACGCGTCGTGATAGTTGCCAAGGGCTTCGACATCCTCAACGGCCCTTCACCGGTACGCCGGCCGCCGGGTTCAGGCGGCGGGTTTGCGGATCGACTCGATCACGCTGCTGAGGCCTTCCTGGCCGTGCCCGTCGGCGTCGGTGCGGGCGAAGAGGGCGGACAGCGCACCCGGGAACGTGGTGTCCAGACCGGCCTCGGTGAGCGCCTGGACCAGGTGCTCGGTGCCGACGGCCTGCATGTGGAGGTTGTTCAGCTCGCCCGGGTACTTGCCCGCCTCGATCTCGGCGGCCAGCGACCGGAGGAAGCCCATCGGGCCCTCGTCGGCGAGCTCGACGAGCAGCGTCGCGACGTACGGACGGAACTGCTCGATGCCGACGCCGGCCGAGCCGACCAGGGCGGCGGAGTAGAAGAAGCTGGTCAGCGTCGACCAGATCACGTTGAGCATGGCCTGGTAGTAGAGCATCGACAGCCCAGGGTCGGTGCCGACGTAGTCGACCCGGCCGAGCGCTTCCAGTGTGCCGGTGTGCGCCTCGAGGACGTCCTGGGGACCGCTGAAGAACGAGTACGAGCCGGGCTCGCCGATGCCCGGCGGCGGGACCATGATGCCCGCGGTGATCAGGGTGGCGCCCTGCTCGGTCGCCCAGCGGCTGCCCTGGCGAAGCCGGTCGGGGCTGTCGGAGCTCAGGTTCACCAGCACCCGGCCGGTCAGGTCCACACCCTGCAGGGAGTCGTTCATGGCGGCGTAGTCGAGCTGGCTGATCACGATCAGAGTGCTCGCGGCGACGGCCTCGGCGGCCGTCGCGACCTCGGTGGCCCCGGCGGCGACGAGCGTCGCGCCGCGGCCCGGCGTACGGTTCCAGACGGTGGTCGGGTGGCCGGCAGCGAGGAAGGTGTGGGCCATCTTGGCGCCCATCGCGCCGAGGCCGATGACGGTGACTGCTTCTCGGTTGGTCATGCGGCGATCGTGGCCGGGAGCGCTACGGATTCACTACGGGTGTCCGGACCGCTGGCTACTGTTGGGTGGTGTTCTTCGACGTGCTCGGTCCGCTGGTCGTCCGCACGGACGCGGGCGAGCCGGTCACCGTCCCGGACACCAAGGTCCGCGTCCTGCTGCTGGATCTCCTGGTGCATCGCGGCCGCGCGGTCAGCGCCGAGCGGCTCGTCGACGACGTGTGGGGCGACCAGCCGCCGCGCAACGCGCTCGGCACTCTCCAGGCACGCGTCTCCCAGCTCCGTACGGCGCTGGAGCGGGCCGAGCCGGGCGGCCGGGCGCTCGTCAGCCACGGACCGGCGGGGTACACGCTGCAGGTGCCCGCGGAAGTTGTCGACAGCAACAAGTTTGGGGAGCTCCTGCGCGGCGCGGCCTCGTCGGGTCGACGGGTGGAGCTGCTGCGGGAGGCGCTGGGGCTTTGGCGAGGTACGCCGTACGCCGAGGTCGTGGACCACGACTTCGCCCGGGCGGCGCGGGACCGGCTGGAAGAGCAGCGCCTGACCGCCGTCGAGGATCTGCTCGACGCGTCGACCGACGGCGATCCGCTCGGGGAGCTGGCTGAGCTGGTCCGGCGTCATCCGCTGCGGGAACGGCTTCGGGCGATCCAGTTGCGTGCGCTGTATCGGGCCGGGCGGCAGGACGAGGCGCTGAAGGCGTACGACGAGCTGCGGCGGGCGCTCGCCGAGGAGCTGGGTGCTGACCCGGGACCTGAGCTGAGCGCGCTGCACCAGGCGATCCTGCGGCATGACCCGGCGCTGCTTGCTCGGCCTGAGGCTGGCTCGGCTGGCGGTGTGCCTGCGCCGCTGAACGACCTGATCGGGCGGGAGACGGCGCTTGCCGATGCGCGGGGGCTGCTCAGCACGGCCCGGCTGGTCACGCTGGTCGGGCCTGGTGGAGTGGGCAAGACTCGGCTGGCGCTGGAGACCGCCCGGGAGCTTGCTGAGCAGGGCGCTCGGGAGGTCGCTGAGCAGTCCGCTGGGCAGGGCGCTCGGGAGGTCGCTGACCAGCCAGCTGCGCAGGCCGCTGGGCGAGCTGCTCGGGTCCGCTGGGTGGAGCTCGCCGCCGTACGGCGTGACGAGGTGCTGGACGCGGTGGCCACCGGCGTAGGGCTGCGCGACGACCTGATGCGCGTCCCCGAGCCGAAGGAGCTCGGCCAGCGGCTGGTCGAGTCGCTGACCACGCGGGACACCCTGCTGGTGCTGGACAACTGCGAGCATCTCCTGGAGCGAGTGGCCGATCTGGTCGGCCGGCTCCTGGCGGGCGTGCCCGGGCTGCGAGTGTTGGCGACCAGCAGGGAGCCGCTGGGCATCGGCGGTGAGCACCTGCTCGAGGTGAGCCCGCTGGCTCCGGCTCCTGCCGCCGAGCTGTTCCGCCTGCGAGCTGAAGCGGGCGCAGCCCAGGTGGACGACCCGGAGGCCGTGGCGGCGATCTGCCGACGGCTGGACGGCATCCCGCTCGCGCTGGAGCTGGCAGCGACCCGTGTGCGGGCTCTCGGCGTACGGGGGCTCGCGGAGCGGCTGGTCGACCGGTTCCGGTTGCTGGCGGGCGGTCGCGGCGTGCCGGAGCGGCAGCGGACGCTCAGGGCGACCATCGACTGGAGCTGGGAGCTGCTGAGCGAGGACGAGCGCACCATGCTGCGGCGGCTGGCGGTCCACGCGGACAGCTTCAGCCTGGAGGCTGCGGCCGAGGTCAGCGAGCTCCCGGACGACCTGGTGGTCAGGCTGGTCGACAGGTCGCTCGTGGTCCCCACAGCTGGTCGCTACCGCCTGCTGGAGAGCGTCGGCGCCTACAGCCTCGAGCGTCTGGTCGAGTCCGGCGAGGAGCCACGCCTGCGCCGCCGGCACGCGGCATACTACGTGTCGCTGGCCGAGCAAGCAGAGCCGCACCTGCGTGGGCCCGGTCAGCAACAGTGGCTGGAGACGCTCGACCATGAGGTGGCCAACGTCCGCGCGGCGCTCCACCACGCGTCAGCGGAGCAGGCGCTGCGGCTGGTCAACGCCATGGCCTGGTACTGGTACCTGCGAGGCCGGCTGGGTGAGGGCCGTCGCGCACTGGCCGCCGCGCTCGCCGTACCGGGTCCAGCGACGGCTGCCCGCGCCGCGGCGACGGTCTGGAGCGTCGGGCTCGCTGCGACGGCGTCGGAGGGCAGCAACCTCACCGAGGCGAGTGACCGGGCGCTGGCGCTCTACGAGGCGATCGACGACCCGCACGGGCTCGCCAGGGCGGAGTGGTTCCTCGCCTCGACTCAGTGGGCGTACGGCGAGCGGGACGTCCTGATGGCGCGGGTCAACCGGTCGATCGACACCTTCACCCGGCTCAACGACCGGTGGGGTCTCGCGGCGGCGCTCAGTACGCGGGCGCAGCTGGCCCTGGTCCACGTGGACCTGGACGGGCTGCACCGGGACGGCGTACGGAGTCTGGAGCTGTTCGACCAGCTGGGCGACGCGTGGGGCCGGCTGCAGGCGAACTACTCGCTGATCATGGCCGCCGAGATCAGCGGCGACTACCCGACCGCCCGGCGCCGGCTGCTGGAGGCGCTCCGCGCGGCCGAGGACCTGGGCAGCTGGACGGAGGTGTCCTTCCGGACCTCCGGCCTCGGGCGGATCGCGCTGCTCACCGGCGACTACGCGCAGGCCGACGAGCTGCACGAGCGGGCCCGCCGGCTGGCGCTGGAGCAGTCGAACAAGTCAGCCGAGGAGTACGCCGTCGTCGGACTCGGCCTGAGCGCCCGCTGGCAGGGCCGGCTCGACGAGGCCGAGCAGCACCTGACCACGCTGCTCGACTGGCTCCAGAAGATCGACGGGGTCGCGGGGATCGCCTTCATCGTCGCCCAGCTCGGCTTCATCGCCGAGCAGCGCGGCGACTTCCACCGCGCCGAGCAGCTCCACCTCGAGGCCCGCGCCGCCGCCGAGTCCACCGGCGACGAACGCGCCGTCGCCCTGACCCTCGAGGGCCTGGCAGGCGCCAAGGCGGCAGCAGCCCTGGCCGGCAAGTCCGCCGACCTTGCCCACCAGGCCGCCGTACTGCTGGCGGAAGCGGAGAGACGCCGCCAGGCAGTCGGCGTCCCCCTGCCGGCGAGCGAGCAGTTCGACGTACGACGGATCCGCGCGGCGATCTCCCGGGCCAAGGACAGCTGAATCCTTCTGACCGGTGCAGGCCGCGTGGCGCGACTGCGGCGACGGCCGGTGCACACTGACCGCCGCCGCGCCGGCTACTTCTTTCCGAGCCAGGCGTCGACCTTCGCGCGGTTCTCGGTGACCCACTTCTCGGCGGCCGCGTCCGGGGTCATCTTGTCCTCGGCGATGTACTTGGCGACGACGTTCTGGTCGTCGTTGGTCCAGGTGAAGTTCTTCACCAGGTCGTACGCCGGGCTGCCGGACTCGGCGAACTTCTTCGACACGACCTTGTCCAGGTCGTACGCCGGGTAGTCGCAGGCGACCTTCGCCGGGTCGGCGTCGCAACCGGCCTTGTACGCCGGGAGGTCGACCTTGACCAGCTTCAGCTCGTTGAAGAACCACTGCGGCTCGTAGAAGTAGCCGATCACCGGCTTCTTGTTCTTCTCCGCGTCCCGGAAGGCCTGGATCAGCGCGGTCTCGCTGCCGGCGTACACGACCTTGTAGTCGAGCGTCAGGTTCTTCACCAGCGCCTCGTCGTTGGTGACGAACGACGGGTCGCCGTCGAGCAGCTGCCCCTTGCCGCCGGACTCCGACGTCTTGAACAGCGACGCGTACTTGTTCAGGTTGTTCCAGTCCTTGAGCTCGGGCTTCTCGGCCGCGAGCCACGGCGGCAGGTACCAGCCGATCACGCCCTTGGTGCCGGCCGGGCCGACCACGACGGCGTCGGCGGCATACTTCTTCTTCAGGTCCTCGTGGCCCCAGTTCTCCAGCACCGCGTCCACCTCACCGGTGCCGAAGCCCTGCCAGGAGATCTCCTCCTTGAGGTTCTTCTTGGTCACCGTGCAGCCGAGGTCCTTGGTCGCGACGTAGGCGACCACGGCGGCGTTCGCCTCGTAGCCGACCCACGGGTTGACGGCCAGGTTGAAGGTGCCGCACTCCTTGCCGCCGGCGGCCGGCTTCTCGGCCTCGCCGACCTTCGCGCCACCACAGGCGGTCAGGGCCAAGGCCAAAGCGGTCAGCACTCCAGCGGTCCGGAGCTTGTTCGTCACCACAGGTTGTCTCCTCTGACTGTTCCTCTGAATTTCGTACGCCGGCTCATCCGCTGGGCCGTCGCCTGGGTGATCCGGTCGAGCATCACGCCCAGCAGCACGATCGCCAGCCCGGCCGCCAGGCCCTTGCCGTACAGCTCGCTCTGCGCGAAGCCCGCGGCCACGTCGTACCCGAGCGCGCCGGCGCCGACCAGGCCGCCGACGACGACCATCGACAGCACGTAGATCAGGCCCTGGTTGACCGCGAGCGTGATCGCCCGCCGCGCGACCGGCAGCTGGACCTTGCTGATCACCTGCCAGGTGCTGGAGCCGACCGAGTTCGCCGCCTCAACCGTCGCCACCGGCACCGCACGGATGCCGTCGGCAACGATCTTCGTCGTCACCGGTACGGCGAACACGACGGCCGCGGCGATCGCCGTGAAGCGACTCGTCCCGAACAGCGCCAGGAACGGCACCAGATACACGAACGGCGGCATCGTCTGCCCCGCGTCGAGCACCGGCCGGACCCAGCTGTCGACCCGGTGGTTGCGCCCGGTCCAGACGCCGAGAACGATGCCGACGGCAACCACCACGACGGTGGCCAGCAGCGTCGAGGCGAGCGTCACCATCGCGTCCTGCCAGACGCCGGTCCCGACCAGGAGCAGCAGGCAGACCGTCGCCGGGAGCGCCGCGCGCCACCCGCCGAGCACCATCGCCAGCGCGACGACGACGCCGGTCACCAGCCACCAGGGCGACTCGGTGAGCAACGCTTCCAGGGGATTGAGCACGCCGAACGTCACCGCATCGCGGACGCCGTACGCGAAGCCGCCGAAGACGTCCTGCACCCAGCCGGTCACGTCGGCCGCCGCCACGGCGATCCGGGAGCCGAGGTTCACGTCGGTCGGGAACTCGGCGGCCCACAGGTAGGTCCGCGAGAACCAGATCGCGACCAGTACGCCGAGCGCGCCCGCGCCGAGCAGGATCTTGCGGCGCAGGCTCCCGATCCGCCACGGGCGGTCGCCGGCCGCGGTGGTCACGCGGTCCAGCACGATCGCCAGCACGACGATCGCGAGGCCCGCGTTGAACGCGACCCCGACATCGAGCGTCTGCAGCGCCTTCAGCACGGTCTGGCCGAGGCCGGGCGCGTCGATCAGCGCGGCGACGGTGACCATCGACAGGGCGGCCATGATCGTCTGGTTGATGCCGACGACGACCGTGCTGCGCGACATCGGCAGCAGCACCTTCGCCAGGGTCTGGCCCTGGGTCGAGCCGAGCGAGCGCGCGGCCTCGACGCTCTCCGCCGGAACCGAGCGGATCGCGTGCGCGGTCAGCCTGACGACGGGCGGCGCGGCGTAGATCAGCGTCGCGATCGTGGCGGCGGCGGGGCCGATCGCGAAGAACAGCGTCAGCGGGGCGATATAGACGAAGGTCGGCAGGGTCTGCATCAGGTCGAGCACGAGGGTCGCGACCTTGAAGAAGCGGTCCGACAGCCCGGCCCAGATGCCGAGCGGGATGCCGGCGAGCAACGCCAGTACGACGGCCGCGATCGTGAGCGAGAGCGTGTCCATGCTCTCCTGCCACAACCCCTGCATCCCGATGAAGGTGAGGCCCGCCGCCGTCAGCAGGGCGACCTTCCAGTTGCCGAACGCCCAGGCCAGGAACGCCGAGATGGCGACGACGCCGAGCCAGCCGACGACAGGCACCGGTCGCCCGTACGACGGCTGGGCGATCAGGCTCTGGAGCAGGATCACGAGCTGATCGACGACGACGCGGATCCCGTCGGAGACCGCGTTACCGCTGCCGACGACACCGGCCTGCTCGGTCAGCCAGCGATGGAACGGCGTCGTGTCCTGCCCGCCGAGCGCCAGCGTGTGCACGCCGCGCAGCACGAACCAGAGCGCAAGCCAGACGACGATCAGACCGCCGACGAGGACCACGCGGCGGGGCTTGCGGACGTGAAGCTCCAGAGAGCCGGTGATGGAGGCCATCAGGAGCGCGGAGAGGAGGAGGCCGAGCCGGGCTCGGTGGGGCTTGGGCCGGGGGTGCCAGGCTCGGTGGGCCCTGAGCCGGTTGGGCTCGGGGCGGCGGAGCGGGAGACGCCGGGATCGGTGCGGCGAGCGGTGGTGCCCGGGCCGGGTGTGCCGGGCTCGGTGGTGTCCGAATCGGGGGCGGTGAACGCTGAGGTGGGGGTGCCGGGTGTGGTGGAGGCCGGGCCGGAGGCGCGCGCTGCGCTTGCGGCGTACGAGGTGGTTGGGCCTGAGCTCGACGGGGCCGCGTCGGCGACTACGGCGAGGATTTCCTCGTCGCTGATCACGCCGAGCAGTTGGCCCTCGGCGACGATCTTGACCGGGCGGTCCGACGCGAGCACGAGGCGGGTCGCCTCGCGGACAAGGACGTCGGGGCCGAGCTCCGGTCCGTCGAGCTGCTCGCCGTCCCGCGGGGGACGGACGATCCAGCGGAGGGTCAGTACGTCGGCCCGCGGGATGTCGCGGACGAACTCGCGCACGTAGTCGTCCGCCGGGGCGCCGACCAGTTCGTCGCCGGTGCCGAGCTGGACGGCGGCGCCGTCGCGCATCAGCAGGATCCGGTCGCCGAGCTTGAGCGCCTCGGACAGGTCGTGGGTGACGAAGACCATCGTCTTGCCGACCTCGCGGTGCAGCCGGACGACCTCGGTCTGCATCTCGCGGCGGATCAGCGGGTCGAGCGCGGAGAACGGCTCGTCGAACAGCAGCACGTCCGGGTCGTTGGCCAGCGCACGCGCCAGGCCGACGCGCTGCTGCATGCCGCCGGACAGTTGCTCGGGGTACATGTTCTCGTTGCCGGACAGACCGACGAGGTCGATCACTTCCTGGGCGCGGCGTTTGCGGTCGGGCTTGCTCTCGCCGCGCACCTCCAGCCCGTACGAGACGTTGTCGATCACCTTGCGGTGCGGGAGCAGACCGAAGTGCTGGAACACCATCGAGAACTTGCTCCGACGCAGCGTCCGCAACCGCTTCTCGTCGGCCGCGCGCAGGTCCTCACCCTCGAAGATCAGCCGGCCCGCGGTCGGCTCGACCAGCCGGGTCAGGCAGCGCACGAGCGTCGACTTGCCGGAGCCGGACAGGCCCATCACCACGAACACCTCGCCCGGCGCGACGTCGAAGCTCAGGTCACGGACGGCCGCCGTACAGCCGGTGCGGTCGTAGAGGGCGGCCCGGTTGAGCTCGGCCAGCTCCGGCCGGCGCGGGACCCGGGAGGCTTTAGGCCCGAATACTTTCCACAGGCCCTGAACCGACAGCAGCGCCTCGGACTCCTGCGGGTCGGGGTACTCGAGCTGAGCGGTCACAGTGATTCACCCTCGCATCCCCGGCGGCCGGGTTCGTCGTGAACGGCGACTTTATCGAATGCCGGGTCCGGCAGTACCGGTCCGGGTGTCTGAGCGGTCAAGGATCGCTGCCCGGCGGGGGACCGGCACAAGTCACTTCATCACGGATTTTGCTGTCGCCACAGCAAAATCAAACATACGTCCGACCTGCGGAAAGGCAGGGAGGCGAGGGGTAGCAGCGGGAGCGGGGCCGGGCGGGGCGGGGCCGGGCGGGGCGGGGCCGGGCGGGGCGGGGCCGGGCGGGGCGGGGCCGCTCCCGGGCCCGGGGTGCCGGGTGCCGGGGGTGCCGGGCGCCCGGGCGCCGGGGCCGCTGGGGCCGGGGGTGGAAGTGGGAGCGGAGGGCCCGGGGGCGGGGCCCGCGGGCCCTGATGCCAGGGCCGGAGCATGCAGCAGGGGCCGCGGGCGCCGGGCCGCCGGGGGCGGGAGCGGGAGGCGGCCGTGGGAGGCGGGAGGGTAGGCCCGAGGCCCAACGCGCGCCTGGGGGCAGGGAGCGGGGACGCCTGGGGCAGGAGGCGGGAGCCGCCGGGGACCTGGAGGCCGTGGCCCGGAGACCCGGATGGGACCGTGGCCCGGAGACCCGGATGGGACCGTGGCCCGGAGACCCGGATGGGACCGTGGCCCGGAGACCCGGATGGGGCCGTGGCCCGGGGGCCCGGGCCGAGTCCTGGAGGCCGCTAGCTCGGGCGCGAGGAGGCCGGGCCCGGGACCCGGGGGCAGGGGAGCTGAGGCTGAAGCCAGGCAGCTCTCTCCGCCGGTCGGCTGCTTCCTTGTTCCACGACTGGCGCGGTACAACGCGGCAGTCGTGGAAATAGGCGTCAGTGGTGGAAGAAGGCGTTAGCGAACGCGGGGAGGTGGGAGGCGACGGGTGAAGACGCTCGCGTGGGAGCGAGTGAGGCGTCGACCGGATGCTGGGGGCTGGTGGGCTGTCTAGCCCGCCCAGCCGGGTTGGGCTGGGCTCTTGGGGCGGGATCAGCTCGGCCCGGTACGGCGAGACCTCAGGGCGGGGTCAGCTCGGCCGGCACGGAGGGGACCTCGGGGGGCTCAGTTCGGCTGGTACGGCGGGGCTTCTCCCCAGCCCCAGCGGGGGACGGTTGCCTCGGTGGGTGGGGTGGTGCTGGGTTGGGAGGCGGGAGCAGAGGCCCGGGAGCCGGGGCCGGGGGCCCGGGGGGGCCGGGGGCCGGGGGGCCGGGCCCGACGCGGGACCCACCGGGCCGGGGGCCAGGAGCGGGGACGGCGCGGGAACGGGCAGGAGTGGAGGCCCGGGACCCGGGCCTGGGCCCCGGGAGCTGGAAGCGGAGCCGGCGGCGGGGCGGAGCGGGAGCGGCGGGGCGGAGCGGGAGCGGGAGCGGCGGGGCGGAGCGGGAGCGGCGGGGCGGAGCGGGAGCGGCGGGGCGGAGCGGGAGCGGCGGGGCGGAGCGGGAGCGCAGGGTGCGGGAGCGGCGGGAGCGCAGGGTGCGGGCAGAGCGGGAGGTGGAGTCCGGCCCGGCGGCTCAGCTCGGCTGGTACGGCGGGGCTTCGCCCCAGCCCCAGTGGGGGAGGGGGGCTTCGGTGGGTGGGGTGGCGCCGGGTTGGGAGTTGGCGAGGGCGATTCGGGTGCCCCACTCGACGTACGCGACGAAGGCCGAGCGGAACTCGGGGTCGTGGGGTAGGCCGGCCGGGTCGGCGCTGGCGGCGATCAGGGCGGCCCAGCGGGCGCGTTGCTGCTCGGTCAGGCCGAGGCCGATGTGGTGGCCGAGCATCGCGGGGTAGCCGCCGAGCTCGGCGGTGTAGGTGCTTGGGCCGCCGAACACCTCACCGAGCCAGAGCGCTACGTGCTCGCGGTGCTTCGGGCTAATGTTGGCGAAGACGGGCGCGAGCAGCTCGTCCTCGAGCACGCGGTCGTAGAACACCTCGGTCAGTCGGCGCAGCGCCTTGGCGCCGCCGGCCCACTCGTACACGGTAGGTGCACTCATCTGCATCCCCTCCCACTCGTAATCATGTAATCATGTGCGCGGGTCGTCCAGGGCCGACGCGATCGCGACCTGGATCGGGTCGATCGCGTCCCCACCGCCCTCGAGGTCCCAGAGCACGTTCTGCAGGATCCGGCCGAGCGTCCAGCCGACCGCCCGGCTCCGGTCGAGCGCGAGCAGATCGACCATCAGGTCGAAGCGGTACCGGATCGCCCGCGCCAGATCGCCGGTCGCGAGCAGGTCGTCCCAGCGGTTGTTCAGTGCGGGGAAGAGCTCGAAGCACGGATCGCCCGCGAGCGGCTTCGGGTCGATCACCAGCCAGGGAGCCCGCTCGGCGGCCATCACGTTGTCGTAGTGCAGGTCCCAGTGGAGCAGCCGGTCGCCGGGTTCGGCGAGCAGCTCGGTGACTCGGGCCGCACAGCTCTTGGCGAGTTGCTGCTCCTCAGGGCTGGCGAGCTGAGGGATCAGCGCCGGGGCCGAGGCGACCATCTCGGTGGCGACGGCTTCGAGGGTGCGGAGGTCCTTGGGTGCTTCGGTGGTGCAGAGGCGCGCCAGCAGCCCGGTCAGGATGCGGGTCGCCTCGACGTCGTCGGGGACGTCGTCGAGGGTCCGGGGGTTCAGGCGTTCGAGCAGGAGCGTGGCAGTCTCGTCGTCGTCCTCGAGGACGCGGACCACGTCGTCGGCGTTCCAGGTCCGCAGGGCGAGGGCTTCGCCTTCGTTCTCGTCGTTGCGGGGCTGGAGCTTGAGGATCGCGGGCTCGCCGTCGGTTCGCCGTACGGGGAGGACGAGGGAGGCGGCGCCGTGCATCGGCGGACCGTCGATCGTCAACTGCCAGCGGTCCAGGTAGCCGGCGGCGGTCTCGGGCAGCGCCTGCAGCCAGCGTCGCCCGGTCTCGTCGGTGTGGGACTCGTGCAGGATTTGCGGGATCGAGAAGTCGGCCATCGATCAGCACAGTAGGTCGTCCGGCGTTTCTGTGCTTGGGTTTTCCCGTGAGCGGCGAACTGGCACGACGGCATCGCAAGGTCCAACTGGTCGTGGGACTGATCTACCTGGGCATCCCGGCCCTGACGCTCGGCGTGAGCCTGGCGACCGCCGGTCCGGCAGGCGCGGTCGCGCCGGCCGTGCTGCTGGTGCTCGGCGCGCTGCTGTTCACCCGGCAACGCTTCCGCCCGCAGCGCTGGCGGATGACCGGCGCGATCTTCGGCGCGGTCGCGGCGGTCTACCTCACGCTCGTCCCCGACAACTTCGCGCTGCTGTTCATCTTGCTGGCCGTGCTGGTGATCTGGTGGATCGGCGCCGGTGTCGGGGTCGCCTTGGCGGCGTACGCCGAACGCGCGCTCCTGGTCCCGGTCGACCCCGAGCTCGCCAGTACGCCGTACGAGCTCGCCTTCCGCCTGCGCGGCCTCTGGGGTACGACGCTCGTCCTCGGCACCGACACGGTCTCCATCCACACCATCCCCCGCAAGCTCCGCGGCGCGAACCCCGAGGACCTCCACCGTACCTACCCCTTCACGAAGGTCACCGGCGTCCACGAGGTCTCCCTCAGCGGCTCCGAACGCCTCCGCTTCCCGATCCCCGTCGCCGCCGTCCGCACCCCCGGGCCCGCCGTCATCCTCCAGGTCGCCGGCGACGACTGGGTCCTCCCCACCAACCTCGCCCCGACCCTCACCCAGCTCCTCCAGCACCGCGTGGACGGCGCGAAGCAGGAGTAGCAGGCGCGCACCCGCTGTGGGCGGAGCGCCAGCGCACACCTGCCGTTGGCGAACCGGCACAGCACCTACAGGTCAGGTGCGGAACGGCGCAGTCCCGACGCCACGAGCCACCTCCGCACGAACTACGCCGGCAGCGGCGGGAAGTTCTTGCACCGTCATCCGGCGGTTGTGCGGCGGCCAACCACCGCACATGAACCAGATCGGGGGCCTGCTGGTCGCCGCGGTCCCGCCGGATGACGTAGTTGTTACTTCCCGCCGCGGCCGGCAGAAGAAGAACAGGTGAGCCGACGCACCGGCAGGTGAGGTGGCTCAGTCGACTCCGGGCCTCGAGAGTTCGCCACCTTCACCTCGTGGTCGAGCGCGGTCAGGCGCCGGGTCAGGGTGCCGCCGATGTTGCCGCTTCCGATGATGCCGATCTTCACAGGTAGTTGTTCCTCTCAACCAGCGCAACGCACGAGCGGCCCGCGATCATCCGGTGCGTTGGTCGGTCCAGCTCATCGCCAGCGCGAAGCCGAGGTCGTCGAACGTCGCGCCGGGGAACACTTCGTCGTACAGCCGGCGGAACGCGACGCGGCTGAGGTACACGTCGCTGAGCAGGTGCTCGAGCCAGGGTTTGCTGTGCCAGAAGCGGAGCTCGAACCAGGCGTCGCGGAGGCCGAGTCGCCGTACGGACGCGGGGAAGCCGCGGACGGCGCCCGCTGTGTAGACCCAGCGGGGTGGCGTCGGGTAGAGGTCGGAGACGTTGTCGATGAGGGCGACGGTGCCGCCGGGGCGAACGAGGGACTTGAGCTGCTCGAGCCCGGCGCGGTAGTCGGGCAGGTGGTGCATCATCGTGTGGCTGTAGACCAGGTCGAACCCGTCGTCGCCGATCTCGAACGCGTCCGCCACCCGGTACTCGACGTTCGGCCGGGCCCGCCGCGCGCGGGCGATGGCGATCATCGGCGCGCTCAGGTCGACGGCGAGCACCTGGCGGAAGTCGTCCGCGAGCCGTTCCGCCGCGTGCCCCGAGCCGCAGCCGACGTCGATCGCCCGCTCACCGCGCACCCCGAGCCCGCTCAGCCAGGCCAGTCCTTGCTGCGGCTGCAGGCTGACGAACCGGTCGTAGTCAGCCGCGAACCGGTCGAACAGTGCGGGATCCGTAGCGATGCTCATGCCGGTACGACGCCCACCGCCCGCGGATTTGTTCGATCACAGCGGCGGGCTGACCGCCGTACGCCGTACGCCGGCCGTCTGCTCCCGGCCGTTGAGCAGCCGCCGCAGCTCCGGTACGACGATCGCGCGCGGCCCGACGGCCGCGACCCGGTAGGTCCCGATCGCGTGCTCCCGCAGCGACCGCCGGACCTGCCGCCCGTACGGCGTCAGCAGCCCCGGCAACCACCGGCTGATCAGCCCGCGCTCGACGAGCGAGGCCCTCAACTCGGTCATCGCGGGCAGGCCGGCGACGGTGGTCAGCAAGGTCGAGAGCGGGAGTCCGCCGGCGGGCAGCACGGCGAGAACCGCGCGCTCCAACTGGTTGCTGCCGTCGGGCCCGAGGGCATGCACCTCACGCCCGGTGAAGCCGATCACGCGGGCGTCGCGCAGCGCGAGGACCGCGACCAGCGCCGCCCGGCGCCGGCCGCCGCACAGGTAGGCGGTCTGGTTGAGGTCGAGCGGGTTCTCGGTACGCATCGGGTCCTCCTGATCACCTCGGCGACGTTCTCACCGGCTCAGACGGCCCGCACGCCCCGCCGGTTGCATCGAGTAGCGACGACCACGGAGCGTGCCCGCCCGACCCCGACCCGCCGGGGCGAGGGGTCGCCACGGGGAGGGGGTGGGGGCGGCGCCGGCGGCGGTCAGTTGCCTGCGGCTTCGCGGTCCTTGCGGGCGGTCTCGGCCTTCTCGGCCTGCCAGCCGTCCTCGTTCTTGCCGATCCGCCAGTACCCGGACAGCGACACCCGGTCGCGCGGCAGCCCGCGCTCGGCGAACAGGTTCTTCCGGATCCCGAAGACGAACCCGGCCTCGCCGTGCACGAACGCGTGCACGTCGTCCGACGGGAACTTGAGTCCCGCGACCGCCTCGACCAGCCGGACCCCTCGATCCGCGCCGGCGCCGGCGCGGTGGAACCAGACCACCTCGACGTCACCCGAGCCGCCGAACTTCTGCTCCTCCGAGGCGTCCTCGACCTCGAGGAACACCTTGGCCGTCGTACCGGCCGGGAGGGACTCGATCGCGGCGCCGATCGCCGGCAGCGCGCTCTCGTCACCGACCAGCAGGTGCCACCCGGCCGCCTCGTCCGGCGTGTACGCACCGCCCGGCCCGTTGAACCACAGCTGGTCACCCGGCTTCGCGTGCGCGGCCCACGGTCCGGCGATCCCTTCGTCACCGTGGTGGACGAAGTCGATCGTCAGTTCCTGAGCGGCCTCGTCCCACGAGCGCACGGTGTAGGTCCGCATCGTCGGCCACTGCTCGGACGGGAGCTGCTCGCGCACCTGGCCCATGTCGAGCGGGTCCGGGTACTCGACGCCGGACTGGAGGAAGAGCAGCTTCACGTACATGTCGGTCATGCCGTTGCCGGTGAACTCGTCACAGCTCAGCACGACCCGGATCATGTGCGGCGTGATCCGCTCGGTCCGGCGGACGACACCGCGCTTGGCACGGCGACTACGGGGTGCGGGGGTGGGCACGCGACCACGGTTCCTCTCGGGCGGATCAGGGGATCCTGGTTTCGACTCAGACAGTTCAACTTAGGTTGGCCTAACTACACTAGCCGACCCGGATCAACCACCCACGGGTCCACCGGCGAGCGGCCCCCTGTTCACCTGGTCGTTGCCGGGGGCACGCTTGCGCGGACCAGCCTGGTGGGATGGACCCGATCTTCGGTACGCCGCAGCGACCCGCCTCGCCGGTCACCCGGATCGACGGGTCCGGGCGGCCGATCTCGCTCGACCTGCGCGCGCCGGAGCGGAACACGGTGCTGTTCACCGGTGGGCCCGGGATGGGCAAGAGCTTCGAGCTGGAGAAGGTGCAGGACCTCGCCCGGGCGCAGGGGTGGCCGTGCCTGAAGGTCGACGCCTCGCCGCGGGAGCCGCTGGAGAGCCGGTTCGTCCGGGCCGCGACGCGCGGGCTCGGCGGGCTGCGCAAGCAGTACGGGTACCTCGCGCTGCGGAAGCTGAAGAAGACGATCAAGAACCTGACCCAGCGCTCGCGCAACCAGCAGAACGGCGCGGAGGTCCGGGTCGGGGTCGCACCGGTGCAGCTGATCGCCAAGCGCCAGTGGGACGCACCGGGCGGGACCGGGCTCGGCTCGACGCTCGAGGAGCTCGCGACCGAGCTCGGTGATCTGGCCGGGAAGAAGGGCAAGCCGGTCGTGCTGATGGTCGACAACCTCGACGTCGCGTCCGAGCGGGACCTGGCCGCACTGACCGAGCTGTCGACGCATCTGGACCGCGGCAGGAGCCCGGTCTACCTGGTCGCCGCGGGCAGCGAGATGGCGATGACCCGGCTGATGGCCGCGTCCGGCGGGCACTCCGGGGTCGCGACCAACGCCACCAGCCGGTACGACGTACGGGTGTGCCGGCCGTTGACGGGTGACGAGCTGCGGCCGACGCTGACGGAGCCGCTGCGTCAGGCCGGAATCGCGCACGGCCCGGAGGCGGTCGACCAGCTGCTGAAGGCGTCCGGCGGTCATCCCGGGCGGTTGCGCGACCTGTCCGAGAAGGCGGTCGACCTGATCGGGAACCGGCCGGACGGCCTGACGCCCGACGTCGCGAAGGCGGCGATCGCGCAGGTCAACGCGGACTCGCGGGTGGTCTACCAGGCCGACTGGAACTCGTGCTCGGGCGCGGAGAAGGAGCTGCTCGCGAAGACGGCCGGCCGCGGCGCGCGCGGTCTGTCGATGCCGGCCGAGACCCAGGCCGCAGGCCCGGGCAACTGGCCGGCGGTCGACTCCGCGCGCCAGATGCTGCTCGCGCGCGGACTGGTCCGGGAGAACGCCGGCGGCGACCGCATCACCATCGCCGACCCTGGCCTGCGCGAGTGGGTGGAGATGCGCCTCGGCCAGACCGCCGCCACCGCGGGTGTCGCGCTCCCCGGCTCGGCAGCTCCGGCGATCACGGCGGAGGGCGCCGGCCGGCACGCGGAGGGCGTCGGCACGTACACCCGCCAGGTCGGCCAGAGCACCTTCACCGTCAACCGCTAGCCGCGGACCTCAGGTCGCGAAGATCTGGGCCTCGTCGGCGAAGGCCTTGAACTCCAGGGCGTTGCCGGCCGGGTCGAGCAGGAACATCGTCCACTGCTCGCCCGGCTGGCCCTCGAAGCGCAGGTACGGGTCGATCACGAAGGTCTTGCCGGCGGCCTTGAAGCGGTCGGCCAGGGCGTGGAAGTCGGGGATCGGCAGGATCAGGCCGAAGTGCGGGACCGGGACGTCGTGGCCGTCCACAGGGTTGTGGATACCCTGCGAGCGGCCGGGGGCGAGGTGGGTCACGAACTGGTGGCCGTGCAGGTTCCAGTCGATCCAGGTGTCGGAGGAACGGCCGCGCTCGCAGCCGATGACGGAGCCGTAGAACTCCGTCGCGGCGGCGAGGTCGTCGACCGGCATGGCGAGGTGGAAGCGCGGAACAGAAGCAGTCATGCCTTCAAGTTATCCGTCCCGGGCCTCGCGACGAGGGTTGTCCACAGGTCAGTTCTACGGCCAGATCGACGAGACCCACTCCGGGTGGTCGATGAACGGGTTGCGGTTGTGCTGCCAGTTGTCGAAGATCACCTGATTGCGGCGCTTCTCGAACGCGTCCGGCGGGTCGGCCTGGCTCCAGGCCTTCAGCACCGACAGCTTCCCGATGTACGGCGCGGAGCCGTTGTTCACCGCGTTGTTCGGCTCCAGGTTCGCGAACCCGTCGCCGCCCTCGTACCGGACCGCCATGTAGAGGATCATCCGCGCGACGTCCCCGCGGACCGCCGCCCGCGGCGAGAACGAGTCGCCGTCGACCGCGCAGCCGGAGCACTCGGCGACCGTGCCGCCGCCGTTGTCGAAGTCCAGGTTGCCGCGGACCCCGTTGACCGAGACGTCCTCGGGGCGCAGGTGGTGCACGTCGGTGCCGGGACCCGTCGCCGTCCCGAAGTCGCCGTGCGACTTGGCCCAGACGTGCTCGCGGTTCCAGTCGTTGGGATTGCCGCCGTTGGTGCTCTTGGCCTGTGAGCGGCCCGAGTACAGCAGGATCACGTTGTTGGCGTTGGCCGGATCCTGGTCGGTGTCCTTCAGCGCGTCCCAGACCTGGTCGTAGCTGAGCTTGGTCTGGCTCGAGATGATCGTGTGCAGCGCCGACTTCAGCGCGGCGCCGGTCTTGCCCTCGGCGTTCGCGTAGTAGTCCGAAGGATCACCCGGATCCCCCGGATCTCCCGGGTCCGATCCGCCACCACCGCTGAACGCCGTCGCCCCGGTCAGTCCGGGGTGCGAGAAGTACGCCGCCAGCTTGCCGGTCACGGTGATCTTCTGGCCGACCAGCGACGGGTTCGACCGCAGCCCGTACGCCGAACGGAAGCCGCTCGGGATCTGGACGTACAGCATGCTCGCCGTACCGGTCTGTCCGGCCGAGTCGGCCAGTGCCAGGGCGTAGTCGTTCGGGAAGTTGCTGCGGACCACCGTGCTCGTGGCGGTCGGCTGGCCGACCACGTAGCCGGAGACGGTGCCGGTGGCCCCGTTCTGCTGCTGGACGGCGGCGGCAACGGTCAGGGGCGCGCTGGTTGCGGCCGGCGCCGGCGTCATGCCGAATCCGAGCAGGGCGAGCAGCACGCCGATCAGCAGGACGGGGCGGAACGGGCGAAGAGCTGTCACGGCGGGTCTCCCACGGGGCGGTGTGGAACGGCGTCGGGGGTCAGTCTGCCCCGTCGTACCGGCCTGTGAACGTCCCGGCGGGCGAAGACTTTCGGGCCGTAGGGTGACCGCGACATTGCAGGATGTTGCCTTCGAGCGGCGAGCGGCCCCCGAGTTCGGCAGACTGCAGGGGTTCAGCACCCAAGTCTGGGGAGTAACGAATGCGTGTGAAGAGGAGATCGCTGTCGATGGCGATCGCCGCGGTGTCGGTCGGTGCCGGTGGGCTCGCGCTCGTCGGTACGCCGTCGGTGGCTCAGCCGCTCGACGTGACCGAAGCCGCGGCACCTTCGGCGGAGGGGACCGCGCTGGCGGCCGCCCGAGCACAGAAGGAGGCAGCAGCCGCCACGGCGCCCGACGGGCCGCAGACGGCGCAGGAAGCACAGTTCAGCCAGGTCGACGACTACGCCACGAAGGTCGGCGGCCTGGGTGTCTACTACGACCAGGCCACCGGGAAGTACGTCGTCCGGATGCCGCGCACGGCCAAGGCCCAGGCGGCCCGGTCCGTGAAGGTCGCCGGCGCCGAGACGGGGGTCCAGCCGAGCCGCACCACCAAGACCGAGCTGACCTCGATCCGTTCGGTGCTGGAGACCCGGCAGTGGAAGCCCGAGGCGACCAAGTACAGCTACGCGTTCCACTACGACGCGCAGCGCGACGCGATGTCGGTGACGACCAACGCGCCGGCGGCGACGATGCAGCCGCTGCTGGCCAAGTACGGGCCGGTGCTCGAGGCGAAGTACGGCGACGTCAGCCGGGACTCCCGGCAGAGTGACCCGGCTCCGCACCGCGGTGGTGCCTCGATCACCAACGGCTCGTCGGTCTGCACCAGCGGCTTCACGATCACCTCGACGGCCCGCTACATGGTCACCGCCGGGCACTGCTTCTCGCTGGGTCAGCGGGTCTTCTCGACCGGTGGCGAGCAGCTCTGGGGCACGGTCCGCAGCCGGCCGAGCTTCCCGTACTACGACTTCGAGGCGGTCGGCGGCGGGACGTACGGCTCGGTCATCTACCGCGGCGGCGCGGCCGGGAGCACCATCCTGGTCAGCGGCGCCTCCGACCCCGCGGTCGGAGCCGCCTACTGCCGCAGCGGCCAGACGACGTACGAGCAGTGCTCGCAGGTGGTCACCAGCCTGCACGCGCAGTTCTGCGACGAGGCCGGTTGCACGGTCGAACTGATCGCCTACCGCGGTCCTGACGGCATGGGCGGTGACTCGGGCGCACCGCTGTTCCAGTACGTCCGCGGCACCGTGCAGATCCGTGGCATGCACATCGCCCACGCGGGTGACGACCAGTACGCCGAGCGGTGGACCACCATCCGGTCCGTCTTCAAGGCGAACATCGCGATCAAGTGATCACTTCAGCTCGACCGTCCAGGGCCCGCCCTGGGCCTCGATCGGATCGCCACCGCTGGTCGGCGTGAAGGTCTGCGCCGCGTAGAGCTGGTAGCTGCCCGGCGCGAGTCGCTCCCCGGTCTGCGTCGTTGCCTCGCTGCAACGGCGCAGACCGATCGTCGTCCTGACCGTCTTCGTCTCACCGGCCTGCAGCGTCACGGGAACCCCGACGGACCGCTCCGGCCCGGGGACCGCGACCACCTTGCCGCCCTGCACCACCTTGATCGGCACCGTCGGACCGGTGATCAGGTCCTTCAGCACCGCGCCGGTCGTGTTGGTCAGCTGGACGTCGATGGTCATGGACTCCTGCTTGCCGGTGACCGGCTGGAGCTGCGACGCCGTCAGCTTGATCGGCGCGTCGGCTCGCGGCTCACCACTGGCCGCGCCGCCACAGCCACCGACCGCCAGTCCGGTCGCCTCCTGGCGGGCACCCGCGACAGGCGTGTCCGCGCTCCCCCCGAGATTCGGTACGACGGCCACCGCCGCGATCGCGATCACCGCGGCCGTGCCGAGGCTCGCCGCGCCCGCGACCAGCGTGTTGCGCCGGCGGCGGCCCTTGATCCGGCCGGCCAGCGCCCGCTCGTCCAGGTCCACGGTGTCCCGGCCCTCGTCCGCCACCGCGCCGAGAAGGTCCTTCAGGTCCTTCGACGTCATTGCACACTCTCCTCTGTCACGCCGAGCTGCGCGGCCAACCTCGATCTCGCATCGGCTAGATGGCGTTTCACCGTGCCCTCGGCGCACCCGAGCTGGTCCGCGATCTCCGGGACCGTGAGGTCCTCGTAGTACCGCAGCACCACACAGGCGCGCTGCTTGGGTGACAGGTCGGACAGTGCGTGGCGGACCGTGTGCGTGGTGGCGAGGTCCTCGCCCTGCTGGTCGGGCTCGACCAGCAGGTGCCTGGTCTCGCGCCACTTCTTCGCCCGCCGCCGGTCGTCGACGTACAGGTTCAGGATCACGCGGCGCACGTAGCCCTCGAGCTGCTCGATGTCGCTGCCGACGCGGAGCCGGCCGAACACCCGCAGCAGCGCCTCCTGGACCAGGTCGGCGGCGGTCGCCGCGTCACCGGTCAGCAGGTAGGCGTAACCGCGCAGCGCCGGGCCGCGCACCGCGACCAGCTCGTCGAACGTGCTCTTCCAGTCAGCCACCGGCACCGTCCTTCGGTTTCCCTGTCGCCAAGCTAGACGACCGGCGGGTGCGGAGCGTTGGGGGCGGTCCGGCAAATAGTTCGGCGGCGGACCCGGGGTCCCCGGTACCGCCCCCCCCCCCCGATCAACAGAACCCGCCCGGGAGGTCCCCCCCCCCCATGTTAACGATTCCCCCAGCCGC
>NZ_JBNCLH010000001.1:490791-595912 GCF_049844575.1 Kribbella sp. DT2
CCTTGCTCGGGGGGGGGGGGGGGGGGGGGGTGGGGGGGTCCGTCCAATTTGGGGGGGGGGGGCCCGGGCCCCCCCCCCCCCCCCCCCGACCGCGGGATCAGCAGAACCAGCCGGTCTGGACCCAGCCCCACTTGTTCACGTTGCCCCAGGCGGCGCCTTCGGCCCACTGGCCGCTCGCCGAGTAGCGGTGCAGGTTGAAGTGCTCGCCGCGGTACAGGGTGCCGATCAGCTGCCCGGAGGCGGTGTCCCGGACGTACAGGTCGTCGGCGCAGACGGTCTTGAGCGTGGCGGCCGACGCGGTCTGGGTGACCGCCAGCGGGGTGACTGTCGCGGCGACGGCGACGAAGGTCGTCAGCAGAGTGCGTGTCTTCATCAGCTTGCCTTTCGAGGAGTCGGCGGTCAGTAGGAGAGGCAGTCCTTGCGCAGGAAGCCCCACTTGTCGCCGCCGTGCCACAGCACGTTGGCCGAGTAGCCGCCGGCGACGATGTAGCGGACACCCATCCACGTGCCGGCCTCGAGCTCCTTGATCTTGTTCTTGTGGCCGTCTTCCGGTGAGTAGTTGCCGAACAGGGTGGCCGTGTCGCAGGTGATCCGGGCCGACAGCATCGGCACCCACGGGTCCTCCAGGGTTCCGGTGCCGCGCTGCGCGGTGACCGTCGTACCGGCCGGGCCGGGTTCGGCCGCGTTGGCCTGGGCGGAGGCCAGCAGCGTGAGGCCGGCCAGGGGCAGGGTCAGTACAGCGGCGGTACGGCGGAGGCGCCGTCGCGCGCGGAGTGAGTCGGTCATCGGAGGATTCCTTCCGGGGCGGGGTCTGACTCGTCAAGAATCTCCGCCTGGCCCGGCCCGCGACGACGGCCTGCCGTGCCCAGGTGTGCAGGGACGGTGCGCTTCCGTGCAGGGGCCGGGTCGCTCAGCCTCGCCGGAAGTCGCGCGGGCTGACTCCGGTCGCCGCGCTGAACGTACGGGTGAAGTGCGAGCGGCTGGCGAAACCGCAGGCGTGCGCGATCCGCTCGATCACCCAGCCGGCCTTCGCCGGGTCCTTCAGCAGCACCTTGGCGCGCTCGATCCGCAGCGACCGCAGTTGCTCGGCGATGCCCGCCTCACCTTCGAACAGCAGGTACAGACGTCGTCGGGACATGTTCAACGCGTCGGCCACGTCCTGAGCGGTCAGAGTGCTCACCTGCAGGTGTGCGGCCAGGTGGTCGAGCACCTGTTGCCGGCGGGCGGGCACGGTCTCGGCCTGGTCGGGTCCATCGCCCACGGCGGAACGGAGGACGAGCTCTGCGACGCCGAGCAGGTAGGGCTCGGCCGCGGCGGGGTCGAGCGGCGAGGTGGTCCCCAGGAGGTGCCGGGCAGCCGACCGAAGGACGGCGTTGGCGGCGTCGGGCAGCGGGAGAGCGGCGAACATCAGTCTGCGCAGGGTCGCCGGGTCGATCGACAGCGCGGGGACGGGGACGTTCAGCAGGATCACGTCGTGGCGGCGCAGGTGGATGTGCGCGCAGGGCTCGTCGGCGCCCTGGATCAGCAGGTCCCGCCGCGAGAACGTCGTCGTCGTACCGCGAGCCCGGACCAGCCGCTCCTGGCCGCCGTGCACGACCAGCTGCAGCATGCTCTCCGGCGCGTTGGCCGCGGTCGACGCCGCGACCTCGCTGCGCATCGGATCGAGCACGCCACGGGTGATGGCCGCTCGTCCGGCCCGGACCGCGGTGAAGTCGGCGTGGAAGCCGGCCGGGCGTGCCTCGACCGGGCTGATCCCGATCGGGTAGAGCGCCGAGCTGAGCTGCTGCTGCCACGCCTCGAACTGGTCGGCCGCCGCGATGCCGGCGGTGGTCAGCCTGCTGGTCGCCATCGGTGCTCCCGGCTCGGACCCGGCCGCCGCGCGGCGGGGAGGTTGAATCGGTGGGGCGGGAAGCGCGATGGTCGGACGACCGCGCTGCTCCGCCCCACCTAGGTGTCCGGGCCCCCATCAGACCTCGGCGTCGACCGCGGTCTGCTCGCCCAGCCACCAGTGAGGCGCTACTGGCGGGCAGCACCTCACCGATCGGTGTGAGGAGGGGCTCAGAGCCCTTCCCCGGTGAGCGGCGTGGTGCGGACGCCGTAACGGACCGTACTCAGTCGAAGACAGAAAGTCCATGGGTTGCCAGGGGGCGTCTCACCGTACTGACCATTAACTGTTTCAGCAGCTGATCGTGTCCGCGTGCGCGGTGCCGGAGGACCGGTACGCCGAGACCCGCGCGTCGGCGGCGGCCGGGCTCAGCACCTCGTTCTTCGCGTAGTACACCCAGTCGGCCGACTGCGCCCAGACGCTGGTGCCGCCGGAGTGGCCGTTCAGGTCGATGAACCACTGGTTGTAGTTCAGCGTCATGCCCTGCCGCGGGTAGACCGTGTGGCCCTGGCCGTCGTCGGTGTGGTCGGCGACGAGCGTGCCGTCGACGTAGTACTTCACGTGCCCGTCGGCGACGGTCGCGACCAGCGTGTGCCAGCCGGCGTGGCTCTGCCTGCGCGCCGTCGAGGCGCGCCAGCCGTCGAAGGGGTCGACCTGGTAGGTGTTCCAGCTGGTGAAGAAGTTCGTCGCGCCGGTCTCGCCCCAGCCGCCGTTCGGCAGGTACTCGGAGATGTCGAGCTCGCTGTAGGCCGGGTCCCAGTCGTAGCGCAGCGGCGAGATCGTGTAGAAGGTCTGGTTGATGGTGTCGCCGTCGTTGCCGCTGACCGGTACGTCGCTGAACTTGAACCGGGTCGCGTAGGTGCCCTCGAAGAACCGCTGCTGGTCCTGCTGCACCTGGGCGTGCGTCGTACCGCCTGCTGTGCCGTCGGTGCTCGCGCGGAGCTGCAGGGACTGCTGGCCGTCGACGACCGGGAAGCTGATGTTGCTCGCCGCCCAGGTCGCACCGCCGACGCCGGGCCCGCCGGCGTTCGTCCGGATGCTCCAGTCGTGCGCGGTGAGCGCCGGGTCGGTCCGGGAGCTGTAGCTGAAGTCGTCGAAGAAGGCTCCGCAGGCGGCGGCCCGGTCCGGAGTCTGATCCGGAGCGGGACGAGCAGAAGCCGGTACGCCGACCGCTGCCGCGACGGCCGCCAGGACGGCGACGGCGGCGGTGGTCCGAAGAGCGCGGGATCGAGCCATGGTGAACACCTTTCTCGGGGCGGAGAGGGTGTGACCACTGGGTCACTCTTGGCAATCTGCCGGGTCGAAGTGGTTAAGTCAAGAGGTTGTGTTAACCGTGGAATCGCTCTCACTGGCCAGACCACTGGTAAGATCTCGGCATGCGACGGACGCAAGCACGGGATCAACTGCTGGCCCTGATCGAGACCAGCGGGCCGGGTCAGGTGCTGCCGTCGGAGCGCAGCCTGAGCGAGTCGCTGGGCGTCTCCCGGCCGACGCTGCGGGCTGCCCTGGACGACCTGGCCCGCGAGGGCGTGGTGGTCCGCGAGCACGGGCGCGGCACGTTCGTCAGCGCCCGCAAGATCCACCAGGAGCTCGCGCCGACCGAGGCCGGCGACTTCGCGCTTCCGCCCGCCGAGGGCAGCCCGTGGCAGAGCCGGCTGATCAGCTTCGTCACCGAGCCCGCCGGCGCGCGGATGGGCCGGCGCCTCGAGGTCTCGCCTGGCGCCGACCTGATCTCCGTGGTCCGCCTTCGCCTGGTCGACGGCATCCCGATGTGCATCGAGCGGATCCGGCTCCCGGCCGGGCTCGTCCCCGGCATCACCGGCCGCGACTTCGAGACGGGCTCGTTCTACGCGCTGCTCCGCAACCGGTACGACGTGGCGCCGCGGGACGCCGTCCAGGTCACCGAGCCGACCGTCACGGATCATCAGGAGTCCGCCCAGCTCGACGTACCGCTGCACTCGCCGGCGCTGCTGATCGAGCGCACCACCCGAACAGCGGACCGCGCCGTGATCGAGTACACCCGCTCCGTCTATCGAGGAGACCGGTACCGGATCACGACGCGGCTGACGTTCCCTGACTGACTAGCCCTTGACGGCTCCCGCCGCCACGCCCGCGGTGACCCGGCCCTGGAGGACCAGGAAGATCAGCAGGACCGGGAGCATGAAAAGCGTCGCCGCTGCCATCGTCGCGCCCCAGTCCGTGCCGAACGTGTTGCTGAACGACGAGAGCCAGACCGGCAGCGTGCGCTGGTCCTGGTTCTTGATGATCAGCAGGTTCGCGAAGGCGAACTCGTTCCACGCGGTGATGAAACCGAACAGCGACGTCGACAGCAGCCCCGGCGCGAGCAGCGGGAAGACGATCCGCCGGAACGCCTGGAACTGGTTGCAGCCGTCGACCTGGGCGGCCTCCTCCAGCTCGACCGGGATCGCGTTCAGGAACCCGCGCAGCGTCACGATCGTGAACGGCAGCGTGACCATGAAGTAGATCAGCGTCAGCATGGTCAGCTTGTCGAGCATGTCGGTGTCGCGGGCGATCACGTACATCGGGATCAGCAGCGCCTCCCACGGTGTCATCTGCGCGATGAACACCATCAGGATGAACGCCTGCCGGCCGCGCCACTTCATCCGGGCCACGGCGTACGCCGCCAGGCACGCGATCACCAGTGCCATCAGCACCGCCGACACCGCGACCAGCGCGCTGTTGCGCCAGAACAGCCAGAACCCGTCCGCGTTCACCGCCGTACTGAAGTGCGTGAACGTGATGTTGGTCGGGAAGAACGACGGCGTCTCGGCCTGGATGTCCTTGGTCGGCTTGAACGCGGTCAGCACCATCCAGTAGACCGGGAACACCGAGAAGGCGAACACGATCAGGGCCAGCGTGTTGAGCGAGATCTTCCGCCCGAGCTTGGTCCTCACAGTTCACCCTCTTCCTTGAACATCTGCCGGAAGTACGCCAGCAGCGCGACGCCCAGGATCACGACGGTCACCATCGAGATCGCGGCGCCGAGGTCGTAGCGGTTCAGCGACTGGGCCACCTGGTAGGCGTAGACCGGCAGCGTCAGCGTCGCGTTGCCGGGACCGCCCTGGCTGATCGCCCAGATCTGCACGAAGCACTTGAAGACCCAGATGATCTCCAGGCACAGGATCAGCCCGAACATCGGCCGCAGGATCGGGAACGTGATCAGCCGGAACGTCTTCACGCCGCCGGCGCCGTCGATCTGCGCCGACTCGTGCAGCTCCTTCGGCACGGTCGTCATCGCGGCGTACAGGGTCAGGGCGGCGAAGGGCACGGACTGCCAGACGATCAGGACGACGACGATCGCGAACGTCGACGTCCCGTTGGCGAACCAGGCGTAGCCGTCGTACTGCTCGAAGCCGAGGGCGACGAGCGCCCAGTTCACGACACCGAGCTGGGACTGGAACAGCCACTGGAAGACGGTGGTCGCGGCGATCACCGGGATCGCCCAGGCGACCACCAGGCCGCCCATCACGGCCAGCCGCATCTTCTTGCCCAAGGCACCGATCAGCAACGCGATCAGGGTGGCCAGCACCATGATCAGCGAGACGTTGATCGCGGTGAAGACGAACGTCCTGAGAACGACGCCCCAGAACATGTCGTCGGACAGGATCTGGCGGTAGTTGTCGAAGCCGACGAAGTCGGCCCCGCCCCGGATCAGCTGGGCGATGCCGAACTTCTGGAACGAGATGATCAGGTTCCGGATCAGCGGGTAGACCAGCAGGTACGCCGTCCCGAGCACGGTCGGCGCGACCAGCAGGTACGGCAGCAGACGCACCGGCAGGGAACGCCCCCGCCGCCCGGGGGCCGGCGAACCGGTCCGGGCGGCGGGGGCGTGTTCCGCCGTGCTCTCGACGTGGGTGACAGCCACGGCTACTTGGTGTTCAGCGCCTGGGTGATGATCTCGTCGGCCGCCTTCGCGGCGGCCGCCGGGTCACCACCGGTCAGCACCTTGGTCTGGTACTCCTTGATCGGGTTCTTCGCCTCGACCGCGGCCCAGTTCGGCGAGTTCGGGGTCGCCTTGCCGTTGGCGGCACCGGCGGCCATCGCCGCGACGCCCTCGTCGCCACCGACCGACGCGGCCAGGCTGGTCCGGTTCGGCACGTACTTCATCGACTTGGCCAGGTCGGTCTGCCACTGCTCGCCGGCCAGCTCCTTGATGAACGTGTACGCCGCGTCCGGCCCGTCGGAGGCCTCCGGGATGATCAGGTCCGAGCCACCGGTGAAGACCGCGCCCGGCTTGTCGGCGGTCTTGCCCGGGATCGGGAAGAAGCCCAGCTTGTCCTTCAGCGCCGGGTTCGCCTGGGCGATCAGCTCGGCCGCGCCCGGCACCGCGATCATCTGCGCGATCTTGCCCTGCGCGAAGACGTCGGTCTGGGTCGGCTTGGCCTCGTCGGAGTCCTTCGGGCCCTTGCCGAGCGCCTGGATCTGCTTGTAGAAGTCCATGCCCCTCTGCGCCTCGGGGGTGGACAGCCCGCCCTTCCAGGCGTCGCCGTCCTTGACCGCGAGGTCGCCGCCCTCGTCCCAGATGAAGCCGGACAGCACGTAGAAGTTCTGGCCGGGCAGGTAGATGCCCTGGTTGCCGCCGCTGTTCAGCTTGGTGGTCGCGGTGATCCACTCGTCGCGGGTCTTCGGCGGGGTCACGCCGGCCGCCTGGAACAGGTCCTTGCGGTAGACGACCACGCGGTTCGCGGCGTAGTACGGAATGCCGTACTGCTTGCCCTCGTACAGCCCCGGGCCGGCCAGGCCCTCGATCCAGTCGTCGCCCTTGAGGTCGGACTTCTTGTCGGTCAGGTCCTTGACGCCGCCCGAGGCCGAGTACTGCGCGACCTGGGTGTTGCCGACCTCGATCACGTCCGGCGCGTCCTTGCTGGCCAGCGCGCCGATGATCTTCGGGCCGATCCCGTTCCACTCCTGGATCTGGACGTTCGCCTTCACGTCCGGGTGCTTCGCGGCGAAGTCGTCGGTGAAGCGCTTGAGGAAGTCGTCGGAGACGCTGCCCTTCATCAGCCAGACGTCGATCGTGGTCGGGCCGTCGGCGGCGGCGTTGTCGCTGTCGGAGCCACCGCAGGCGGCGACCGTCGTGAGGGAGAGAGCCGCGACCGCGGCGACGGCAAGGGGACGGAACTTCATCGGATCACCTCTGGCGGAGTAGCCGGACCGGCGCCCGGCTGACTGGTATGAACCTGTCGTTCAGTGGCAGCGAGAATTGCGGACGACCGATCGCCTCGTCAATAGTTCAGTAGCTTCCGTTACTAAGTCGTGAGAGCGCATGCAGCCAGCAAATGTGCGTGAAGTGATCGATTGACAGCGTTATCTGCAGTCGACGTTGCAAAATACGCAATAGACCAGTGGCTTACCTGGTCAGCGATTTACCGGACCAGTTAGTCTTTTCGGCAACCGCTTGCTGTTATTCGGCGAGCGCCGCGATCACCGCGGACGCTGTCGCCGCGTCCTGCACACCGAGCCCGGTCAGGTCCGCGACCGACCGTCCCGTACGCCGGCTGAAACCGTCTCGCAGCACCGCTCCGACGGACAGGTCCACGTCGTCGGCGATCACCCCGGCCCGTACGGCGTTCCCGAAGTCCCCGTGGTCGAGGCACTGCGCGTGGTCGTCGGTGGCAACGGTCACGCCGGCGAAGAGCTCGGGCGGCAGCTCGCCCTTGCCGGGCATGTCGGTGCCGACGCCGGTGATGTGGAGAGCGCCGCTGAAGAGCTCGATCGGCAGCGGGGCTGTGGCAGGCGTCGTGGTGATCACGCAGGGCGCTGCGCTTTCGGTCACCGGCCGGGCCTGAATGCCTGTTGACTGCAGGGTTTCGACCAATTGTGCGACAGCGTCGGGGCGGCGACCCCAGACTTGAAAGCTGACCTGAGGACGCAGGTGGGTCAGCCAGATCGCCTGCAGGCGGGCCTGGTCTCCGGTGCCGAGGATCAGGACTTCCTCCCCGTCGGCCGGGGCCATCGCGTCGGTGATCAGCGCACCGGCCGCAGCAGTGCGCCAGGCGGTGAGGCGGCCCTCGTCGGCCAGGACAGCGGCCGGTTCGCCGGTGGTCGCGTCGACGACGAGCATCAGGCCGTTGTTGACCGACGCGAACGTGCTGGCGATCTTCACCGTGAAGTGCGGTGAGCCATCGACGTACCCGGCCTTCACGTGGCAGTCACCGGACGCCGTCGGGAAGTCCAGCACCATCGGGAGCGGGACCTGCGTCCGCCCTTCGCTGTGGGCGATCAGCGCAGCCCGTACGGCGTCGAAGACCAGCTCCGGCGTCACCGCCGAGCGGAGCTCGTCGAGCCCGATCACCCGCAGCGTCATGCTCGGCTCTCCAACCAGTTGCCCCAGGCATCGAGTGCCGGTTCGGCGTCCAGGCGGCCGAGACCGAGGCGGAAGCGGTCGACCGGGGTGTCGGTGAGAGCCGAGGAGTAGATGCTCGACGGCAGCAGGAGCACGCCGGCTTGCTCGACCAGGGCGGCGCACATCGCCTCGACGCCGTCCGGCCCGGCGTACCGGGGGAAGCAGACGCAGCCGCCCTGCGGCGGCTCGAACTCGAAGAGGTCCGGATGCCGGCCGAAGAAGTCCGCGAAGAGCGGGAGGTTCCGCGCGACGATGCCGCGGTTGCGCTCCAGCAGGCGGTCACGGGCCCGCAGGGCGATCAGCGCGAGGATCTCGCTCGGCGCGGAGTTGCAGATCGACGTGTAGTGCTTGGCGCGCTCCAGCTTGTCCAGCACGGCCCGGTCGCGGCAGGCGATCCAGCCGATCCGCAGCCCGGGCAGGCCGTACGCCTTCGACATCACGTTCAGCGACAGCGCCGACGGCGACAGATCGGTTGCTTGAGGCAACGACGGCCGATCGAGCTCGAGCCCGCGGTAGACCTCGTCGCTGAACAACCTGATCCCGCGCTCGTCGCACAACCGGACCAGCCGCTGCCACGCAGCCGGGTCCGGTACGGCGCCGGTCGGGTTGTTCGGGAAGTTCACCGACACGAGCCGGGTCTCGGGCCGTAGCGCCCGCTCGATCGCGTCGACGTCCAGCGCCCAGCCGTCCTCCGGCCGCAGCGCGACACCCGTCACCTCGCAGCGGTCGAGCGGGATCGTCTCGGCCGACTGGTAGTTCGGAGTCAGTACGACCATGTGGTCGCCCGGTTCGAGCAACACCCGCATCGCCAGGTAGATGCCTTCCTCGGCGCCGGCGAAGCACATCACGTCGTCGGCCTCGAGACCGTCGTACGTCGCCGCGATCTCCTCGCGGAGCGCGGGAAGCCCGCGGGTCTCGGTGTAGCCGAGCGCCAGCGACTCCCACCGCTCGCGGCCGTCGTCGTCCGCCATCGCGAGCAGGTCGGACATCGGCAGCGACTGCGCGTCCGAGGCGGTCAGGTGGAAGCGCGCGCTGAACTCCCAGCGCGAGAAGTACGTCTCCAGCCGGAAGTCAGGCAGGGTGGCCATCGGTCTCCTGACGGGCTTCGGCGAGCAGTTGGTAGAGCGCCGACCGGGAGATCTTCAGCGCCCGCGCGACCGCCGGCACCGACCGCCGCTGACTCAGTACGCCGGCCGCCTCCAGCCGCCCGACCAGCTCGAGCCGGTCGTCCCGGGACAGCCGGTCGACCGTCGCGCCGCGCTCGCGGACGAACTCCCCGACCACGTCGTTCAGCGTCTCGGTCCAGTCGTGCTCGAACAGCACCCGCGGCTGCCCGGTCACCGGCGCCGCGAACGCCGCCAGAATCCGCCCGGCCTCCTCGAACGCCGTCCGGTCCACGTTGACGCACAGCACCAGCCCGGCCTTGCCGTCCTCGTCCCGCAGGACGGCGCTCACGCTCGACAGTCGCCGCCCGTCGGGCAGCGACTTAGGGTAGGGCCCGTAGACGTCGCGGCCGGTCTCCGCGAGCTCGTCCAGCTCGCCGAGCAGCGACGGCGCCCCGACCTTCCGCTCGGACAGCGGGTTCCAGATCGCCACCACCTGGTCGGTCGCCGGGTCGTGCAGCACCACCTCGGCGTGTGGCGACAGCAACCGCGCGATCGCCTCCCCGACGGGAGCCAGCCGATCGACTTCAGCCTTCACCTCAGTACTCGACACGGTCTGGACACTAAGTCCATGTCAGACGAACTGTCCAGCCCCTCTCATTCGGGTGGCATTCATGCGCCATGTCACAGGAAGGGCAGAGATGGACAGGGCGCAAAGGTGGTGGCGCACCGCAGACTCCTGAGCACGAGGTGCCTGCCCCTAGCCTCTTGAAGGAGTCCGCCCATGTCCTCTAGCAAGCGTCGCGCCGCCATCCTCGCGGCCGCTCTCGCTCTGGCCGCCACGTCGAGCCTGACCGCTACCGCGGCACCCCCGGGCTCAACGACCGCCCCACCGACGGCTGCCCAGGCCGGCAAGTCGCAGAAGGTCACGCTGATCACCGGTGACGTCGTCGAGGTGACCGACGCCGGGGCCGGCAAGAAGGCCGCCACCGTGCAGCCCGCGCCGGGCCGCGAGCAGATCGCGTTCCACACCGTCGAGGTGGACGGCGGGCTGCGCGTCCTGCCGAGCGACGTCGTCCCGTACGTCTCCTCGGGCATGGTCGACGCCGACCTGTTCGACGTCGACGAGCTGCTCGCCGACGGGTTCGGCGACGCGACCACCTCGACCCTGCCCCTGATCGTCCGCTACGACGGCGGCGCCCGCGTCCAGTCCCTGACCGGTACGACGAACGCCCGGCCGCTGCCGTCCATCGGCGGCGCGGCCGTCACCGCCACCAAGGCGGAGCTGACCGGCCTGTGGAACTCCCTCAAGCCCGCGGCGCACACCGCTCGCACCCTCGACCAGGGCGTCGCCAAGATCTGGCTCGACGGCAAGGTCGAGCCGGTGCTGGACAAGAGCGTGCCGCAGATCGGTGCGCCGGCCGCCTGGCAGGCCGGGTACGAGGGCAGCGGCGTCGAGGTCGCCGTGCTCGACACCGGTGTCGACGCCAACCACCCGGACCTGGCCGGCAAGGTGCAGAAGGCCGAGGACTTCTCCGCGAGCCCGACCGGGACCGAGGACCACTTCGGTCACGGCACGCACGTCGCGGCGACGATCGCCGGAACCGGCGCGGGCGCCGGCGGAACCCGGAAGGGCGTCGCGCCGAAGGCCGACCTGCTGGTCGGCAAGGTGCTCGGCGACGACGGTTCGGGCTACGAGTCCTGGATCATCGCCGGGATGGAGTGGGCGGCCGCCGAGGGCGCCAAGGTGGTCAACATGAGCCTGGGCGGTGGCCCGACCGACGGCACCGACCCGCTCAGCCAGGCCGTCAACGACATCACCGCGGCGTCCGGCACGCTGTTCGTCGTGGCCGCCGGCAACGACGGCGCGGACGAGTCGGTCGGGTCGCCGGGTGCGGCCGCGGCCGCGCTCACCGTCGGCGCGGTCGACCGCAACGACGCGCTCGCGGACTTCTCCAGCCGCGGCCCGCGGGTCGGCGACTCCGGCCTCAAGCCCGAGATCACCGCGCCCGGCGTGGACATCGTCGCCGCCCGCGCGAGCGGTACGACGATGGGCCAGCCGCTCGACAACCTCTACACCGCCGCCTCCGGTACGTCGATGGCGACGCCGCACGTCGCCGGTGCCGCCGCGCTGCTCGCGCAGCAGCACCCGGACTGGAAGGCCAGCCGGCTCAAGGACGCGCTGACCAGTACGGCGAAGACCACGCCCGACCTGAGCGTCTACGCCCAGGGCACCGGCCGGGTCGACGTCGCCCGGGCAGTCGCGCAGAAGGTCGACGCGACCGGCGTCGCCGACTTCGGCCTGACCGTCACCGGCAGCAGCGCGGCCACCCGGACGATCACCTACCGCAACGACACCGCCGCGGCGATCACGCTGAACCTCGCCGTCGACATCGACAACCTGGACAGCCACCAGCCGGAGACCGACGCGTTCGTCGTACCGGCGACCGTGACCGTACCGGCCGGCGGTTCGGCCGACGTACCGCTCGCCCTCGACCCGACCAAGCTGGAGCGCGGCCTGTTCAGCGGCTGGATCGTTGCCTCTGGCCCCGGAAACGTCAGCGTCCGGACCGCGGTCGGCACGCTCAAGTCGGGCCCGAAGCACAAGGTCACCTTCCGGGGCATCGACCTGAACGGTCAGCCGAGCGCCCTCCCGGTCGTCTCCCTGTACGGCGACAACCCGCGCTCGGACTCGCTCGGCTGGGTCGACGAGGGCGGAACCTTCACGACCGAGGTCGAGGAGGGCACCTACCTGATGCACGGGCTGGTCGAGTCCCGCGAGGCGCAGACCGAGAAGGCCGTGCTGATCACCGATCCGAACATCGTGGTGAACGGCGACCGCGAGATCGTCGTCGACGCCCGCAAGGCCGCGCCGATCACGATCCACACGCCGAAGCCGTCCGAGCAGCAGGCGGTGCTCAGCTACTACGTGCACCGCGAGTACCCGAACGGCCGGAAGATCACCCACGGCGTGATGCACTTCAGCACGGTCAGCCAGGTGCTGGTCACGCCGACCAAGCCGGTGCAGGGCGGCAGCTTCGAGTTCGCCTCCCGCTGGCAGCTGGTCGCTCCGCTGGTGCAGGCGTCGGTACCGGGCATCTCCGGTCCGATGGACATCAACCTGCTGCACCAGTCACCGTCGTACCAGGGCAAGAAGCGGTTCAGCCTCGTTGCCCCCGGCCCCGACCTGAAGGGCGTCAAGGGAGCGGTGGCCGTGATCCCGTCGAGCGAGGACGGCTGGGGCAACGGCAGCGAGCAGGACCAGATCGCGGCGGCGGCAAAGGCCGGTGCGGCCGGCGTCATCCTGTACCGGCCGGCGGACTGGTCGACGTGGACGGTCTGGCGCCCGGTCGGCGACCGCGAGCCGATCCCGGCGATGGTCACCACCGCCGCCGACGGCGCCAAGCTGGTCAACCGGGCCAAGGCCGGTCGCGCGACGATCGACCTGACCCTGACCACCTCGAGCCCGTACCTGTACGACGTCTTCCAGGTGTCGAAGAGCCAGATCCCGGCCAAGATCGACTACCGCGTGACGGCGGCGAACAGCGCCAAGGTGAACACGTCGTACTACGACAACGGCGGCTTCACCTGGGCCAAGGAGCAGCGGTTCGGCTGGCGTCCGTGGCAGGACTACTCGTGGAACGACTCGCAGCGTTTCGTCGAGACGCCGAAGGTCCGCGAGGAGTGGGTCAGCGCGGGTGACACGCTCTGGCAGCACAACGTGCACCACCTCTACACGTGGGACACGATGAACCCGCTGCGGGGAGGCATGACGACACTGCCGCGCAGCTACAAGACCGGAACGTCCAGCGAGACCTGGTTCGAGCCGATGGTCCGACCGGCGGCCGCGCCGGGTGTGGTGTCGACGCGGACCGGTGACCGGTTCTCGCTGCGGGTGCCGACGTTCGTCGACGCGGCCGGGCACTACACGGTCGGCGAAACCACCTCGTCGTCGGCGGTGCTCAAGCGCAACGGGTCGACCGTCGCCGAGCTGCCGGACGCCTGGCAGGACGTCATCACGACCAGCGGCGACGCGTCGTACCGGCTGGAGGTGGCGACCGAGCGCAACGACACGGAAGGCGAGTGGAACTGGGGGACCAGCACCCGGACCGCGTGGGACTTCCGGTCGAAGAAGGCCGCCGAGGACAAGGCGACCGCGCTGCCGCTGCTGCAGGTCGGGTACGACGTACCGACCGATCTGACCGGGCGGGTGCCGGGCCGGACGCACGTCGTGGGGTTCACCGTGCAGCAGCAGGCCGGGGCTCCGGCGGCGCGGACGACGTCGCTGCAGGCGGAGGTGTCGTTCGACGAGGGCAAGACCTGGCGGCGGATCCTCGCGGTCGGAGCCTTCGGCCACTACGTCGCCGTCGTACCGGCCGGCAAGGGCACGGTCTCGCTGCGGGTCGCCGCGGCGGACAACGCCGGCAACAAGGTCACCCAGACGGTGATCCGGGCCTACGGGCTGAAGTAGTCACCGCGGCCCGGGCAGCTGGTCTGCCCGGGCCGTTCTACAACCACTTGCGCTTGGCCGCCTGGTAGGCGAGCCCGGTGCGGGTGTCGACCCCGGCCAGCGACATCATCCGGTCGAGCCGGCGCTGGACCGTACGACGGCTGATGCCGAGCTGCGACGCGATCGACTTGTCCGGCACCCCGGCCACCATCAGCGACAGCAGGAAGCGCTCGGAGCCGTCCAGCCCCTCACCCTGCTCCGCCTCGTCCGGCTGGAGCTTGACGGGCGTCGCCGCCTCCCAGTGACTCTCGAACAGCGCCAGCAGCGCGTCCAGCAGCTGGCCCCGGCCGATGATCGCCGCGGTCGGTTCACCGATCGCCGCCTCGTCGTCCCGGACCAGTGGGCAGATCGCGGTCGACCGGTCCACGATGGCCAGCCGGACCGGAAGCGTCGGCAGGGTCCGGGCCTCCTCGCCCCAGCCGATGCCCTCGGCGATGGTGTCCAGCTCGCCGGGCGTCTCCAGCAGGGCCCGCTCGTAGATGGCCCGGTAGCGGACGCCGCGGCTCAGTGCGCCGTACTCCTCGGTGTTCTCGGCGCCCTGCATGGCCAGCGGGTTGGCCCGGCAGAACCAGAGGATCTCCTCCCGCGCCGACTCCTGCAGATCCCGCAAGCGGTCCCGCAGCGCACCGGCTCCGACGATCACCTCGACCAGGTGGTGAGCGTCCCGGCGGCTCGCGCTGGCCCGGAACTCCTCGCTCAGCGACGCCACGGTCTGCCGGGCCGACTCCAGCGACTCCTGGCGGCGCAGCAGCGTCGTACCGAGGGCTACGTCGGGAGACAGCGGCCGGAACACCGGGTCGTCGCCCGGCAGGACCGAGACCAGCCCCTTCGCCTGCAACCGCTGCAGCAGCTCGTCGACCTCCTGCTGCGGCAGCTCCGCGACCTCGGCGAGCTCCGCGGCCCGCGCGACCGACAGACCGACCAGCAACCGGTACGCCTGCTCCTCCCGGGCGTCCAGCAACGCGCCGTCCTGCATCCGCCCCACCTCCCGTGCTCGAAGCACCACCTAAGCAGGCGGTACGGCGCAGTGGCGAGCAGGTTGGCCAGGAGAAGGCACTGCTGGGCCATTCGAATCACCTGGCACTCCTGGCACGAGAGTGCCATCACGTTCCGGTCAGCGGCCCGTCACTACCGGTGTACCGCCAGACGCTCCCCGCCCGAGCCCGTGAAGAGAGATCCCCATGACTGTCACCGACTTCGCCGGAATCCTCGGCCTGGTTGCCGCCGCCGTCCTCGCCGCCTGGATGCTGCTGGGCGCCAACACGACCCCTCACAGGGGTGATCCCCGGCATTCGGCACCGGGTGCCGACACCCGCCCGGCCCGCCATCGAGCGACCTCAGGAGGCCGGCTGCACCGCCTCTTCCTCCGCTGAGTCCGCCGCCGGCAGCGTGAGCTTGCTCGCGCGGTAGTAGAGCGCTGCGCCGTACCCGTACATGCCGAGGCCGAGGCATGCCATCGCGACGATGATCGGCCACTGCCACGGTCCTGGTGCGTACAGGGCGAGGAACCACACCGTGGCGGGGTTGTCGTTGAGCTTGAAGATCGCGGGCACGACCGCCTGCGGGAAGAGCGGGATCGCGCCGAAGCCGAGGCAGAAGCCGGCCAGGTAACGCTGCCACTTGGGCAGCAGTTGCACCTTGGCCGACAGCGAGGTGACGCTCGCCTGGTCGCCGGTGGTGCGTCCGTGCCTCAGGAGGGTGAGCAGCTCGGGCCCGCGCGCGTCCAGCCGGGCAGCAGCGAGCCTGCCGAACCACCACCACGCCAGTACGGCGGTCGCAAGGCCGACGGGGACGCCCCACCAGGACGCGTTGAGGGCGACGATCAAGGCCGGCCCGGCGGTGAGCGAGACGAGCAGGAGCATCACGTAGACCAGGCCCATCGCCTCGCCCTCGTTCTCGCCGGAGTTCAGCGGGTTGCCGGACCGCTTGTGCGCGTCGGTCGTCGGCACCGCGGCGTACACGGAGGCGAGCACGACCAGCCCGGCCGCGCCGCCGAGCAGTGCGGGCACCACGCTGAGCACGACCGGCCAGGTGTCGGTGCCGGACCACCAGGTGAAGAGCACGGTGATCAGCAGCGCCGGCGGCCCGAAGACCAGCAGGAAGGCGCGCTGCCGGGCGCGGATGTCGAGCCTGGCCGAGCCGGGCACCATCAGCGTCGACCAGTACGCCGTACCGTCGGCGCCGTACAGGTTGGAGAACATCGCACCGCCCATCACGACGGCCGCGGCGCCGGCCCAGGGGAGCATGCCCTTCCAGCCGATCGCGATCGGCATCAGGCAGAAGAACACGCCGTACGCGATCGCGAAGACGGCCCGGTGACCGTAGAGCAGGTCCCGGGTCCAGGTCCGGAGCTCCTTCCCGGCGGCCGCGCCGTGGGCGTCCGACGCGGTCAGCGGCCGGCGCGGCGGGACGCCGGCGCGGGTCGCGGTCGTCCGTCGTACGAGCAGGGCGGACCAGGCGACGAACATCAGGGCGGCCAGGAGCAGCAGGCCGGCCAGGGCGAGCAGGACCTGCAGCCAGTCGCCGCGACCGGCGGCCTCGACGGCGACCAGACCCCAGCCAGAGGGGGCGATCCGGGCCGCTTGTGCCATCGCGCCCTGGACGTCGGTGGTGATGTACGCCGCGATCAGCGCCCAGCCCTGCGCCGTGAAGGCGAGGATGAACGCGTTGACCAGTGCGGCCAGCACGGCACCCGACCTGACTTGCAGGAGCACGCCGTAGATCGCCACAGCGAGCCGGGACGCCAGTACGAAGCAGAGCAGTTGCAGCAGCAGCGCAGGCACCGACACCAGCACGGCAACGACTGAGAGCTGCGCACCGACCACAGCCAGGCTGAGCAGAGCCAGCAGGCTCACGACGGGCGCCACTCCGGCCATCGCTGCCGCCAGGAGGCCGCCGGACAACGCCCGCGGCGGCAACGGCAGCATGGTGAAGTACTCCGGCTTGAGCGTCTCGTCGCCACCGCCCGCGAACAGCGGACCGACCACCCAGCCCAGCATCCAGACAGCGATCGCCACGGCGACCACGTCGTGGTCACCACGGGCCGCGAGCCAGACCGTCCCACCCGCGAGCACCACGCCGATGAAGGCACCGCTGGCGATCCAGCTCACCTTGTTCGCGTCGCGCAGCGAGTGCCGCAGCGCGGCCAGCCGCATCCTGACCAGGGTGTGGCCGGTGGCAACGGTCAGGCCGACAGCCACGACAACCCCTCCGCACCACGGGTGGACGCGCCGACCAGCGCGACGAACGCGTCCTCCAGCGAACCGCCCGCCTGCACCTCAGAAATGGTGCCCGAGGCAACGACCTTGCCGTCGGCGACCACCGCCACCCGGTCGCAGAGCTGTTCGACCAGCGCCATCACGTGACTCGACATCACCACCGAACCGCCGCCGGCGATGAACCTGTTCAGGATCGTCCGGATGGTCGCGGCCGAGACCGGGTCGACGGCCTCGAACGGTTCGTCGAGCACCAGCAGCCGGGGCGCGTGCAGCAGCGCGACCGCGAGCCCGAGCTTCTTCCGCATGCCGGTCGAGTAGCCGATCACCTGCTTGTCGTCCTCGTGGTCGAGCTCGAGGACCTCCAGCAGCTCCTGGGTCCGGGCGTCGACCTCGGCGCGGTCCAGGCCGCGCAGCAGGCCGAGGTAGGTCAGCACCTCCCGGCCGGTCAGCCGCTCCGGCATCCCGAGACCGTCGGGCAGTACGCCGACCAGCGCCTTCGCCTTGACCGGCTCGGCCCAGACGTCGACGCCGAAGATCCGCGCCGTCCCGCCGTCCGGCCGCAGCAGCCCGACCGCCATCGACAACGAGGTGGTCTTGCCGGCGCCGTTCGGTCCGAGCATCCCGAAGAACGACCCGCTCGGCACCGTCAGCGCCAGGTCGTCCACGGCCCGCTGCGTCCCGAACGTCTTCGTGAGCCCCATCAGCTCGAGTGCGTCCATGGAGAAGTTCTACCGGTCGAGCGGGCCGTTGTGAGCCACCTCTCGCCCGCCGGACACCAATTTGGGACAACAAAAAGTCCCGGTCGGGTGCGACCGGGACTTCGGTACTGCTGGTGCGCGAGGGGGGAGTTGAACCCCCACACCCTTTCGGGCACACGGACCTGAACCGTGCGCGTCTGCCTATTCCGCCACTCGCGCGTCGGCTGTTTCCGGCCTGTCGAAGCACCATCTGCAACCGAAAGAAAACACTAGCATGCGTTCTTACAGACTCTTGCATTGCGGGTTGGGTCGAACCTCCCGATACGATCGATCGTCGTACCGGGTGTGGCCACCGCCTGCTCGGAGGCCACGACGTACGGCGTGCCTGACGACGGCGCCGGACGGCAAGCACGATCGTTGGTGCTGACCTGGCGCCAGCCGACGACCGACGTGGAGGAGGACGCGTGCGACCGCTGCAGCGCTTCGAACGGCGCTTGGAGGGCATCGTGAGCGGGGTCTTCGCGCGCGCGTTCAAGGGCGACGTGGAGCCGATCGAGCTCGCCGCCGCGCTCAAGCGCGAGATCGACAACACCGCGCGGATCCTGTCCCGGGACCGCCGCCTGGTACCGAACCACTTCACCGTCGAGCTCGGTCCGGAGGACTTCGAGCGGCTGAACGCCTACGGCCGCACCCTGAACCACGAGCTCGCGAACGAGCTCCGCGACCACGCGGACATCCAGCGCTACACCTTCTCCGGACCGATCGAGATCGAGTTGACCCAGCAGGACGACCTGCCGACCGGCAAGTTCCGAGTCGTCAGCCAGACGGTCGGGACGCAGCAGCGCTCCCGGCCCCAGCCGCCCCCGCCGCCCGAGGAGTACGCCGACCCGTACGCCGGCGAGACCGTGATGCAGAGCGCGCCCCCGCCACCCCCGGCGCCGGCGCCGCGCCGCAGCGGTCACCCGCAGGTGATGCTCGAGGTGAACGGCCGCCGCCGCCCGGTGAACCCGCCCGGCGTCGTGCTCGGCCGCGGCACCGACGCGGACATCCAGATCAACGACCCGGGCGTCTCCCGCCGGCACGCCGAGATCCGGCTGATGCCGGAAGGACCCGGCGGTGTCCGGGTCGTGCTGGTCGACCTGGGCTCCACCAACGGCACCCTGGTGAACGGCCGCCGCACGGCCGAGGCCGACCTGGTCGACGGATCGACCGTGAGGATCGGGAACACGACGATGACGCTGCGCCTGGCGGACGAGCCGATCGCCCAGCCGCCGAGCAGCGGGTGGTGACCGGACTTCCATGTCGGAACTGACGCTGACCCTGATCAAACTGGGGTTCCTGGCCCTGCTGTGGATGTTCGTCCTGGCGGTGCTGTCCGTGATCCGCTCGGACCTGTTCGGCGCGAAGGTCGACAGCCGCGCGCTGGCCCCGGCCGCGCCGGCGCCCGGCCGAACCCCGAAACCGGCCAAGCCGAGCAAGAAGAAGAAGGGCCTGCCCGGTTCGGTGACCATCGCCGACGGCCCGCAGGCCGGGGTCGGTGCGACCCTGCACGAGGAGCAGGTGGTGATCGGCCGCGGCTCGGACTGCCAGATCCGCCTCGACGACGACTACTCCTCCACCCGGCACTCGCGGCTGTTCCTGTCCGAGGGGCAGTGGTGGGTCGAGGACCTCGGGTCCACCAACGGCACCTACCTGGACGGCCAGCGGGTCACCCGGCCGGTCCCCGCCGAGATCGGCGGATCGATCCGGATCGGCCGGACGACCCTGAACATCGCGAAGTAGGCCTGAGTCCATGACCTTGTCGCTCGACTACGCCGCACTGTCCGACGTCGGACGTGTGCGCCGCAACAACGAGGACTCCGCGTACGCCGGTCCGCACCTGCTGCTGCTCGCCGACGGGATGGGCGGTGCCGCGGCCGGTGAGGTGGCCAGCGCGGCCGCCGTTCAGGTGATCCGCCGGCTGGACACCGCGACGATCAGCGGCGAGGACATGATCGAGGCGCTGGCCGGCGCCGTGCACCGCGCCAACGAGCGGCTCTCGGAGCTGGTCGAGGAGGACCCCGAGCGCGAGGGCATGGGCTCCACCGTGACCGCGCTGATGTTCGACGGGCAGCAGCTCGGGCTGGCCCACCTCGGCGACTCGCGCGCCTACCGGATGCGCGACGGCCGGCTGCAGCAGCTCAGCCACGACCACACGTTCGTCCAGTCGCTGGTCGACGAGGGCCGGATCTCCCAGGAGGAGGCCTTCACCCACCCGCACCGGAACCTGATCCTCCGGGTGCTCGACGGCCGTCCCGACTCCGACCCGGACCTGCAGATCCTCGACGTCCAGGCCGGCGACCGGCTGCTGCTGTGCAGCGACGGCCTGCCGGACTACGTCAGCGACGACGTGATCTCGGCGGCGATGGCCGACGGTACGCCGGACTCCGTCGTCGTCGACCTGATCACGCACGCGCTCGAGGCCGGTTCGAACGACAACGTCACCTGCGTGGTCGCCGACGTGGTCGAGACCGACCCGGCCAGCGGCTCCAGCGCGCAGCTGGTCGGCGCCGCGGCCGAGCTCGCCCAGGGCGGGACCGCGGGCGAGCACACCGTGGTCGTGCGGACCTCCGGCGCGGACGGGGACGGCGGGAGTGGCGGGGCCGGCGGCCACGTCGACCCCGAAGAGCTGCGGTACGCGCCGCGGCCGCCGAAGCGGTTCCTCTGGCTGCGCCGGCTCGGCGTCCTCGTGGTCGTGCTGGCGATCGTCGTCGGCGGCGGCTGGTTCGCCTACAGCTGGACCCAGAAGCAGTACTACGTCGGCACCGACGGCGACTACGTGGCGATCTTCAAGGGTGTCGACGAGCAGATCCCCGGGCTCACGCTGACCCGGGTCTACGAGCAGAAGACGCTGCAGGTCGACAAGCTGCCGACGTACAACCGCGAGCAGGTCGAGGGCAACATCCAGGCCGACGACCTGGACGCCGCACAGACGATCGTCAACGAGCTGCAGCGCGCCGCCGACGAGTGCGCCGCGCAGCAGAAGCCGCCCCCCCCGACGCCGCGGCCGACCACGCCGCCGGCCAGCGGCAAGCCGCCGGTGAGCACACCACCGAAGCCCCCGGCCAGCACGCCCGCCTCGACCCCGACGACGCCCGGCAACGGCGCGGCCGATCCCGACGACTGCGACGGGGTCCGATGAGCATCGCGTCCACGTCGGTCATCCAGATCATCCCGCGCACCCGGCGCGGGGTGGAGCTGATGCTGCTGATCATCGCGATCGCGGTCTCGGTCGCGGCGTACGTCAACATCGGCCTGACCGTGCAGAACAAGGTCCCGGCCAGCACCGGGTACTACGCCGCCGGGATCGGCCTGCTCGCGCTGATCGCGCACCTGGCCCTGCGGTACCGCGCGCCGTACGCCGATCCGGTGATCCTGCCCTGCGCCGTCCTGCTGAACGGGCTCGGCGTGGCGATGATCCACCGCGTCGACCTCGGCCTCACGGCGGCCGCCGAAGCGGCCGGCCGGACGCCGCGTGGTCCGGCGGCACCGCAGCAGATCACCTGGACGGCGGTCGGCATCGTCCTGTTCCTGGTGGTGATCCTGGTGGTCCGGGACCACCGCCGCCTGCAGGCGTTCACCTACACCGCCGGCCTGGTCGGACTGGTGCTGCTGGTCCTACCGCTGGTCCCCGGCCTGGGCGTCGACATCAACGGCGCACGGATCTGGATCCGCTTCGTCGGGATGTCCTTCCAGCCCGGTGAGTTCGCCAAGCTGAGCCTGGTGGTCTTCTTCGCCGGCTACCTGGTCGTCAAGCGCGACGTGCTGACCCTGGCCGGGCACCGGTTCCTCGGGCTGGACCTGCCCCGGGCCCGGGACCTCGGCCCGATCCTGATCGCCTGGGGCGTCAGCCTCGGCGTGCTGATCTTCGAGAAGGACCTCGGCTCCTCGCTGCTGTTCTTCGGCCTGTTCCTGTTCCTGCTGTACGTCGCCACCGAGCGGGCCGGCTGGCTGCTGATCGGTGGCCTGCTGTTCGCCGGTGGCGCCTGGTTCGCGTACGGCGCCTTCAACCACGTGCACAAGCGGGTCGCCGACTGGCTCGACCCGTTCAACGAGGTCGGCGGCCAGGTCTCCAACGGCCTGTTCGGCCAGGCCTGGGGCGGCGTTCTCGGCCGCGGCCTGGGCCAGGGCCGGCCGGAGATCCTCCAGTTCTACGCCCAGAGCGACTTCATCATCTCCTCGTTCGGCGAGGAGCTCGGCCTGACCGGGATGATCGCGATCATCCTGGTCTACACGCTGATCGTGGAGCGCGGCCTGCGCACCGCGCTCGGCTGCCGGGACATCTTCGGCAAGCTGCTCGCGACCGGTCTGGCGATGTCGTTCGCGCTGCAGGTGTTCGTGATCGTCGGCGGCGTCACCGGACTGATCCCGCTGACCGGTCTGGCCACGCCGTTCATGGCGCTCGGCGGGACCTCGCTGGTGGCGAACTGGGCGATCGTCGCCCTGCTGCTGCGGATCAGTGACCAGGCCCGCCGGCCGCAGACTCCCGCGGCTCCGGTGTCCGACGAGACGATCGCCATGGCGGTGCAGAAGCAGTGAACTCAGCAATCCGACGACTGGCCGTGGCCGCGATCATCATGATGCTCGCGCTGATGGCCAACTCCACCTACTTGCAGGCCTTCCGGGCCAACGAGCTGAACGGCCGCAACGACAACCGGCGGGTCCGCGACGCGCAGTTCTCGATCGACCGCGGCCCGATCCTGATCGGCAACACCCCGATCGCGGAGTCCAAGGAGTCCAAGGACCAGTACGAGTTCCTGCGCACGTACACGGCCGGCCCGGAGTACGCGCCGGTGACCGGCTACTACTCGTTCCTGTACGGCCGGCTCGGCATCGAGCTGAACCAGAACTCCCAGCTGAACGGCTCCGACCCGTCGCTGGCCTTCCGCCGGGTGGTCGACGTGATCACCAACCGCAAGCAGCAGGGCGCGGCCGTCTCGCTGACGCTGAACGCGAAGGCGCAGATGGCGGCGTACAAGGCCCTGGCCGGCAAGAAGGGCGCCGCGGTCGCGATCGAGCCGAAGACCGGCAAGATCCTGGCGCTGGTCTCGCGGCCGTCGTACGACCCGAACGAGCTGGCCTCCCACGACCTGAACAAGGTCGGCGCGTCCTGGAAGAAGTTCACCGAGGACCCGGACAAGCCGATGTCGAACCGGGCCGCCCGCGAGCTCTTCCCGCCGGGGTCGACGTTCAAGCTGGTGACCGCCGCGGCGGCGCTGTCCAGCGGCCGGTACAACCCGAACACCCAGGTCCGGTCGCCGGCCCAGCTGCCGCTGCCGCAGACCACGACCCCGCTGCAGAACGAGAACAAGCTCAACTGCGGCGGCAGCGACAACGCCACGCTGACGGTCGCGCTGCGGAACTCCTGCAACACCGCCTTCGGCTCGGTCGGCCTGGACCTCGGCGCCGACGCGCTGCGCGAGCAGGCCGAGAAGTTCGGCTTCGGCGAGCGGCAGCTGCCCGAGCTGGGAGCGGTCGCCAGCCAGTTCCCGGCCGACCCGAACCCGCCGCAGACCGCGCAGTCGGCGATCGGCCAGTTCGACGTCCAGGCCACCCCGCTGCAGATGGCGATGGTGGCGGCCGGGATCGCGAACCAGGGCGACGTGATGAAGCCGTACCTGGTGCAGAGCGTCCGGACCGCGGACCTGAAGACGGTCTCGGAGACCAAGCCGGAGTCGCTGCACCAGGCGGTCACGCCGGAGGTCGCGAGCCAGCTGACCCAGATGATGGTCGACGTGGTGCAGAACGGCACCGGCAAGCCGGGCCGGATCACCGGCGTCCAGGTGGCCGGCAAGACCGGGACGGCGCAGACCGCCAAGGACCGGCCGCCGTTCGCCTGGTTCACCTCGTTCGCACCGGCCAACGACCCGCAGGTCGCGGTCGCGGTGATGATCGAGGACGCGAACGTCCCGCGCGACGACATCGCGGGCGGCAAGCTCGCCGCGCCGATCGCGAAGGACGTCATGGAGGCGGTGCTGAACCGGTGACGACGATGCGAAATGATGCTGTCACGGTGTGTACGACCAGCGGGGGTCCACTGGTGGCTGTGGCTACCGTGGGCGAATTGAACGTGTTGTGGCCAGGAACGATCCGCGCAGGTTGGAAGGCAGAGCAATGACATCGCAGGCACGTCTCGTCGGCGGGCGCTACGAGGAAGGCGAACCGCTGGGACGGGGAGGCATGGCCGACGTCCGCAGGGGCGTCGACAACCGGCTCGGCCGATCCGTCGCGATCAAGCGGCTCCGGGTGGACCTGGCCAGTGACTCCACCTTCCAGGCCAGGTTCCGCCGAGAGGCGCAGTCGGCGGCCTCGCTGAACCACCCGACCATCGTGTCGGTCTACGACACCGGCGAGGAACCGGACCCGAACGGCTCCGGCATCACGATCCCGTACATCGTGATGGAGCTGGTGACCGGCAAGACGCTGCGCGACCTGATCCGCGAAGGCCGCAAGATCATGCCGGAGCGGGCGCTGGAGATCACCTCCGGCGTGCTCGAGGCGCTCGACTACAGCCACCGGGCCGGCATCGTGCACCGCGACATCAAGCCCGGCAACGTGATGCTGACCCCGCAGGGCCAGGTCAAGGTGATGGACTTCGGCATCGCCCGCGCGGTCGCCGACACCACCTCGGACATGACCCAGACCGCGGCCGTGATCGGCACCGCGCAGTACCTGTCGCCCGAGCAGGCCCGCGGCGAGACCGTGGACGCCCGCTCCGACCTGTACTCCACCGGCTGCCTGCTGTACGAACTGCTCACCGGCCGGCCGCCGTTCGTCGGCGAGTCCCCGGTCTCGGTGGCCTACCAGCACGTCCGGGAGCAGCCGGTCCCGCCGTCGTCGTTCGACCCCGACATCCCGCCGGAGGTCGACGCGGTCGTGCTGAAGGCGCTGGCCAAGAGCCGCGAGGAGCGCTACCAGAGCGCGTCCGAGATGCGCCAGGACATCCACCGCGTGCTCGCGGGCCAGCAGGTGACCGCGCCGATGGCCGCCGTCGGGGAGACCCGTGCGATGGCCGCGACGGCGGTCGCACCGAACGCTGCCACCCAGGCGTACCGGCAGACCCAGTCCGACGACCTGCTCCCGCCGGACGACGGCGTGGACGAGGCCGAGGAGGCCCGGGCCCGGCGCAACCGCGGACTGGCGTACTTCCTGCTCGGCCTGGCGATCGTCGCGGTGGCGGTGCTCGCCTACGTGCTGATCAACAACGGCAACAAGGACGACACCGCCGGCGGCGGCACTACGCCGGACGTCACCCAGGTGGCGGTGCCGGACGTGAAGGGCAAGTCCCTGACCGAGGCGACCGCGGCGTTCACCGCGGTCGGGCTGAAGGTCACCTCGAGCGGCGCGGCCAGCACGACCGTGCCGCGGAACCAGATCATCAGCCAGGAGCCGGGCGCCGGTGTGATGGCCGAGAAGGGCACGGCGGTCGCGGTAGTGGTCTCCAGCGGGCCCACGTCGTTCGCCGTACCGAACGTGGTCGGCAAGTCCACGAGCGAGGCGCGCGAGCTGCTGGAGGACGCACCGGGCAACTTCAAGGTCGCCGACAAGGTGAACACCGTCGACGACGAGTCGGCCAAGGGGACCGTGCTGGGGCTGGACCCGCAGCCGACCGGCAAGTACCCGAGTGGTCAGGAGTTCACGCTGACGGTGTCCAGCGGGTCGGTCAAGGTCACCGTCCCCGACGTCACCAAGCAGAACCAGGACGACGCGGCCAACGCGCTCAAGGCGGCCGGGCTGCAGGTCGGCTACGAGAACGCGCCGGCCGGCTCGAACCAGACCGAGGGAACGGTCGTGTCGCAGAGCGTCGCGCCGAATTCGAAGGTCGACAAGGGCACCAAGGTCATCATCCGGATCGCCGTCGCCCCGACCGAGCCGACCGGCGACCCGACGGGTGACCCGACCGGCGACCCCACAGGTGACCCGACGGGTGACCCCACCGGCGATCCGACCGACCCACCGACCATCGGCCTACCCGGCGGCGGAGGCGCGGCCCTGGGCCGCCTGCCGTAGTACCTGCAACAACAACGCGAAGACCGCGGCACCCCGAGGGGTGCCGCGGTCTTCGCGTTGGAGGGGGAGTGCTGCGGGGTGGCCAGCGCTGAAGGCGCGCAGGCCTCTGGGGCGAGCCGACCTACTCCCCCCAACACCCCCGGACCGGAGGTCCGGGCGGATTGGTCGCGTCGTGGGCGCTGGGCGCGGATCGGTTGGGTCCGCCTGGCGTGCGGGTCGGGCGGGACCTGGTTGGCGCGGGTCGGCCGGCCTTGGCGGCGCGGGTCGCTCGGGATCTTGGTTGGCGTGGGTCGCTCGGGATCTTGGTTGGCGTGGGTCAGCTGACGACCGGGGCCATGCCGGCGGAGCGGGCTACGGCGTCGGGGTCGCCGCAGGTCGAGAGCCAGTTGGCGAGCATGCGGTGGCCGCCCTCGGTGAGGACCGACTCGGGGTGGAACTGCACGCCCTCGACCGGGAGGTCCTTGTGCCGGGCCGCCATGATCACGCCGGCCTCGGTGCGCGCGGTCACCTGGAGCACGTCGGGCACGCTGTCCTGGGCGATCGCGAGCGAGTGGTACCTGGTCGCGGTGAACGGCGACGGGAGTCCGTCCAGCACGCCGGCGCCCTCGTGGAACACCTGGCTGGTCTTGCCGTGCAGCAGCTCGTCCGCGCGGCCCACCACCCCGCCGTACGCGACGCCGATCGCCTGCAGCCCCAGGCAGACCCCGAAGATCGGGACCTGACCGCCGGCCTGCTTGACGATCTCGACGCAGGCACCGGCCTCCTCGGGCGTCCCCGGCCCGGGCGACAGCAGCACACCGTCGTACGCCGTGGCCTGCTCGGGGGTCACTTCGTCGTTGCGCAGAACCGTGGTGTCGGCCTGCAGCTGCTGCAGGTACTGCACCAGGTTGTAGACGAAGGAGTCGTAGTTGTCGACGACAAGGATGCGCGGCATGAGCCGAGCCTACTTCGAAGATCGCCGCGGGCGGACTCAGCGACCGGTGCTGGACGGGCTCACGGTCGGGGTCTTGGCGAAGCCCGGCACGGTCGCGCTCTGCAGGTCGAGCGAACCTTCGTAGGCCGGCATCGCGATGTTCGACTGGGTCTTCACCTCGTAGCCGAGCTGGAACTTCACCACGTAGTCCTGCAGGTTCTCGATGTACTTCGAGTCGTCCAGCGACTGCTGCAGCTTGCGCCGGTCGCCGATCGCGGTGATCCGGTACGGCGGCAGGTACGGCACGCCGTGCAGGACGACCGAGTTGCCGACGCACTTGATCCCGGTCGTGGAGATCACCCGGTGGTCCTGGATCGAGATCGCGTCCGCGCCACCGGCCCACAGCGCGTTCACCACCGCCTGGATGTCCTGCTGGTGGATCACCAGCCAGTCGGCGTCGACGTCCGGGTTGTCCTTGACCACCTCGGGCGGCGCGTCCTTCAGCGTCACGGTCAGGCCGGGCCCGGTCACCGGCGTGGTGCCGACCGCGAGCGACAGGTCCTCGAGCTGCTTGGCCAGCTTGGGCGGGAACGAGCCCTGCTGGGCGCGCAGCTTGTCGATGTCGCCGCTCAGGGCGGCGTGCTGCCGGGTGAGGCTGGCGCTGCGTCGGCTCTGTTCCTCGACGAGGCCCGCGAGCGTAGTGTTGCGACTGGGACGGAGGTCGGTGCCACGGGCGTTGGTGGCGCTGGTCGCGAACAGCAGACCGGCGCACAGCAGGGCCAGCGGCGCACCCGCACGCCAGAGCGAAAAACGCCGCAGCCTACTCACTCGTGACCCCCATGCTCCCGTCTGCACTACGCTAACCGAGGCCAGACCCGTCGGTGTGGCTGGTGGCAGCCTCGCGAACCGAGGGACCACCACTCACCTTAGTGTCCGCTACAAGGAGCCCAAGTCGTGCCCGAGTCGAGCAGTCGCGAAAAGAAGAAGTCGGCCGCGGAGAAGCCGCAGAAGACTCCGAAGAGGCCCCGCACCTCCAGTCGCGCCTGGGTGGCGCCGCTGATGCTCGGGTGCTGGCTGCTCGGGCTGATCTGGCTGGTGGTCTTCTACGTCGCGGGCCAGGACATCCCGTTCATGAACGACCTGGGCAACTGGAACCTGCTGATCGGCATGGGCCTGATCGCGGTCGGCTTCGTCGTCTCCACCCAGTGGATCTGACCTTCCGGACCTGACCTGCAGCGCGGACCTCAGCCGGCGATCGGGCGCAACCGGCTCCGGTCCGCGCTTGAGTTATCCACAGCCGTATCCCCAGCTGTGCACAGCTTTCCCGTGGTTTGTCCCCAGGTTTTCCCCGGGTTGTGCACCGTTTTCGGGCGAAAATCGGCCAAATCTGTGGATTGTTGAGGTTTGATCACCATGTTGTCCACAACTGGGGAAACCGGCTTCCCCGGATCGGCTCAGCTGGTGAGGAGCTCGGCCAGCAGCTGCTGGAAGCCGGCTGGGACCTGGTGGCCCTCGCCGGGGAGCAGCTTGACCTCGATCCCGAGCGACGCGAGCGGCGCGCTGGTGACGACGTCGAGCAGGTCGTCGTCGGTCCCGATCAGGACCGTGGTCGGGGACAGCGCGTTGGCCGCGGCCGTCGGGAGCTCGCGAAGCGCCGGCGCGAGAACCAGTACGCCGTCCGCCCGCTGAGGCAGGCCGGTGAGCGCCCAGTCGAGGGCGGCGCGGCCGCCGGCGGAGAAGCCCGCGGCGATCAGCGGCAGGCCTTGGAGCTCGGCCGGTAGATCGGTCAGGGCCCGGGCGATGTCGGCGCGCGCGGCCTCGGGGTCAGGCCAGGTGCGGTACTTCGGGGACATCAGCTGCGACGACTCGACGCAGACGAGAGCGCTGTTCAGGTCGAGGACCGGCGCCCAGTCGCGCGCCGAGTGCGCGGCACGCTGCCCGGCGCCGTGGAGCGCGACCACAACCCGTACGGGCTCTCCCGCGGGCAACTGGATGAGCGGCAGGGTGGGGTCGGTCGCCAGACGCTCCCTGCTGGTGGCGACTACCTGCCGGAACGCCGGCAGGTCCTGGAGCGCCGCGAGGTCGTCGTCCTCGGTGAGGATCGGCTCGGCCCACCAGGCGCCGGCATCCGTCGCGCGCTGGAGGACTGCGAGAGCCTCGTCGGGACGACCGACGGCGCCGAGCAGGCAGGCGCGGAGGTGGGCGAGCTCGGCCGCCCACAGCGTGAGGTCGCCTGCGGCGTCCATCAGGGCGAGCGCGTCCGCCGGACGGCCGTCCTCGTACAGGGCGGCGATCTCGTCGGTCAGGGCGTCGTAGCGGTCTTCGGCAGGGTCCACGGAGGCATCTTCGCAGCTGTGGACAGATCTACGCAGACATATACGTAGACACCTACGTAGGGCATATGTATAGTTCCTCCGTAGAAGGAGACACCACATGCCGAACAAGACGATCTACGTGTCCGACGACGACCTGGCGCTCTACAAGCGCGCGCAGGAGCTCGCCGGCAACCTGTCCTCCGCGATCTCGGCCGCGCTCCGGCGCTACGTCGAACTGGAGGAGGGCCGGCTCGAGGGGTACGACGAGATCACCGTGCGGGTCGGCCGGGGGGCCGGCCGCAAGCAGCGGTTCTCCGGCGTACTGCTGGCCGAGGGTGGACGCTCGAGCAAGTACGGCTACGAGGCCTTCAAGGTCTACCGCAGCCGGACCGGCAAGTTCGTCCTGCACGCCGACCGCCGCGATCTGTACAAGCAGGGCTCGACCAAACCGGCCGCCGGCGACGACGGCGGCTGGCGGAGCTGGATCGGGACCCTGGGCCTGCTCGACAACACGTGGAGCATGGCGCAGGGCGAGGCGACGCTCGACGTCGTCGAGACCGTCGAGGAACTGCGCGAACTGATCCCCGAGGACCTCTACGTCCTGGTCGAGGAGGCGGCGAACCAGCCCGCCGTCGAGGACCTCGACATCTGACCGGCTGAACCACCGCACCCCCTGCTCCGGCGACCCGAGGTCGGCCGGCCGGATCCGCACACCCTCCTTCTGATCCCGGGCCCGCGCCCTGTCCCGGCGCGAGCCTGCCCACACACCCACCCAGATCCCCTGGCCGGCGCGAGCCTGCCCGAAATCAAGGCGAGGAACCATGACACCAGCGATCGAGGTCCGCGGGCTGCGCAAGTCCTACGGGGACCAGCGGGTGCTCGACGGCATCGACCTAACCGTTGCCCAAGGCACCATTTTCTCCCTGCTCGGCCCGAACGGCGCCGGCAAGACCACCGTGGTGAACATCCTGTCCACGCTGGTCACCGCCGACGCCGGCGAGGTCCGGATCGACGGCACCGAACTGAGCGCCGCCCCGGACACCGTCCGGGCCGCGATCGGCGTCACCGGCCAGTTCTCCGCGGTCGACGGCCTGCTCACCGGCGAGGAGAACCTGCGGCTGATGGCCGATCTGCACCACCTCGGCAAGGCCGCCGGCCGCCGCCGGGCCACCGAGCTGCTGGAGCAGTTCGACCTGGTCGAGGCCGGGCAGAAGACCGCGATGTCGTACTCCGGCGGCATGAAGCGCCGGCTCGACCTGGCGATGACGCTGGTCGGCGGGCCGCGGATCATCTTCCTCGACGAGCCGACGACCGGGCTCGACCCGCGCAGCCGGCACAGCATGTGGGAGATCATCCGGAATCTCGTCGCCGGTGGCGTGACGGTCTTCCTCACCACGCAGTACCTGGAGGAGGCCGACCAGCTGGCCGACCGGATCGCCGTGCTCGACCACGGCCAACTGGTTGCCCAGGGCACCCCGGAGGAGCTGAAGCGGCTCGCCCCCGGCGGCCACGTCCGGCTCCGCTTCACCGCACCCGACGAGCTCGAGCTGGCCGCACGCGTGCTGCCGGCCGGCGTACCGGATCACAGCGCGCTCGTCCTGCAGGTCCCGAACGACGGTCGGGTGCAGTCGCTGCGCGAGCTCCTCGCCCGGATCGACGGCGCCTCGCTCGACGTCGACGAGCTGACCGTGCACACCCCTGACCTGGACGACGTGTTCTTCGCCGTCACCGGTCACCCCACCGACGAGAAAGCGACGACCCGATGAGTACGACGACCGCACAGGTTTCTGGTCACCCGTTGGCCGACACCGCGACCATGCTGCGCCGCAACCTGCGGCACCAGCAGCGCTACCCCGGGATGACGCTGAGCACGCTGATCAGCCCGGTGATCATGCTGCTGCTGTTCGGGCTCGTCTTCGGCGAGACGTTCCAGGCGGGCATCGGCGGCGCCGGCTTCGACTACCTCGACTTCCTGGTTCCCGGGCTGCTGCTGGTCACACTGGGCTCGGGCACCGTCCCGACCGCGGTGGCCGTCTGCACCGACATGACCGAGGGCATCGTCGCCCGGTTCCGCACGATGGCGATCTTTCGGCCGTCGGTGCTGGCCGGACACGTGATCGGCAGCCTCCTGCAGACGCTGGTCAGCGTCGCGCTGCTGATCGGTGTCGGCCTGCTGATGGGCTTCCGACCGACGGCCACGTTCGGCGAGTGGCTGCTCGCGACCGCACTGATCATCGGTACGGCGGTGGCGCTGACCTGGCTGGCCGTCGCGCTCGGGCTGACCTCCAAGACGCCGGAGGCGGCGAGCAACGTGGTGCTGCCGTTCAGCCTGATCCTGCCGTTCCTGAGCAGCACCTTCGTCCCGATCGACTCGATGCCGTCCGGGATCCGCTGGTTCGCCGAGTACCAGCCCTACACGCCGATCATCGAGACCCTGCGCGGCCTGCTGATCGGTACGCCGTACAGCGCCTCGGACGCCTGGCTCGCGGCGGTCTGGTGCGTCGTGGTCGCGGCCGGCGGCTACCTCTGGTCCCGGCGCTCGTACAACCGGGGAACAGCGGCCTGACCTGCGGAAAGACCAGGTTTTGAGCAAGTGCTCAAAACCTGGTCTATGCTGCGTTCATGACCACTCCTGAGGAACCGCCGCCTCCGGTCGCCTGGGCCAAGCGGCTACCCGCCCTGCTGATGATCGCGGCGACCGCCGTCCTGGCGCCGCTGCTGCTGCTGAAGGCCGGCCGGCTCGACACCGCCGCGCTGTTCGTCGGCGTACCGCTCGCGATCGCCGTGGTGATCGCCCTCTCGCCGCCCGCGAAGAGCCTGCACGGGCTGACCTTCCGGGTCGTCACCTTCGGGCTGATGATCACGTCGGCGTTCCTGCACGAGGGTGCCGCCTGCGTGCTGATGGCGTCGCCGCTGGTGTACGGCGTCGCGCACTTCATCGCCGAGGTCGTCCGGCAGTCCCGCGCCCGCGAGGCCGGCCGGCGCTACCAGGCCGCGCTCGCGATCTTCCCGCTGCTGGTCGTCGGGCTCGAGGGCACGGCGTACCGGATCGATCCGGTCCAGCAGGTCAGCGCCGAACGGGTCGTCGCGATGTCGCCGAGCCAGATCGAGAACCAGCTCGTGAAGGGTCCGGACTTCTCGGCCGAGCGGCCGTTCCTGCTCCGCCTCACCGGCTACCCGACCCCGACCGCGGCCAGCGGCGCCGGGCTCGCGGTCGGAACGCGGTGGACGTTCACGCTGGCCGGCGACCCGATCGTCACCGAGGTCGTCACGCACGACCGGCGACGGATCACGTTCACCGTCGTCTCCGACGGCTCGAAGACCCAGCGCTGGTTGCACTGGGAGCGCGGCGCGATCACCCTCACCTCGCGACCGGACGGCACGACGGCGGTCAAGCTCACCGTCGAGTTCACCCGCCGCCTCGACCCGAGCTGGTACTTCGGCCCGATCGAGTCCGCGATGGTCAACGCCGGCCTCCACCACTTCGCCGACAGCCTCGGCCTGCGGGAAGACACCCTCGGCAATGACTGACCTCACCATCATCCGCTCGCTGTCCCTGGCCCTCCCGACCGCACTGGTCCTCCTCCTGTGGAAAGTCGCCACCGGCGATGACTGAACTGGTGGTGGTGCGATGGCTTTGCCTGATCGTTCCGGTGGTGCTGACTTGTCTCCTGTGGCGCAAACCGTCTCGACAACGTGCCGGCGCTGCCTTGCTCGGCTTTCTGTTCGCCTTTGTCGCGCTTGGGGTCACCAACCGGTTGGCTGTTTGGGGCGGGTGGTGGTCGTTCGCGGAGGTGCCGGGCAGCTTTCTCGGGATGCCGCTGGATCTGTGGATCGGGTGGGCGGTGTGCTGGGGGACGCTGCCTGTTCTGCTTCGGGGGCGGCTGGTGCTTTGGGTGCTGGTCTGTGGATGGATCGACCTGCTGCTGATGCCTCGCCTCGACGGGCTCGTGCACCTCGGCCCGCACTGGCTGGTCGGCGAGGCGGTCGTGCTCGGCGTCGTCCTCGTCCCTGCTGTCCTGCTCGGGCGCTGGACCGTCGACCGCAAACAACTGACCAGTCGGTTGGTTCTGCAGCTGATCACCTTCACCGGGCTGGTGCTTTGGCTGCTGCCGTCGGCGGTGATGAGTGAGGGCGACGGCTCGTGGGATCACTTGGTCGGCGGGCCGGTCTGGCGGACTTCAGTCATCCTCCAGCTGATGGCTCTCGCGGCGGTCCCGGCGTTGGCGGCTGTCGTCGAGTTCGCCAGGGCCGGCGGTACGCCGTACCCGTGGGACCCACCGCAGCGACTCGTCACCACCGGCCCGTACGCCTACCTCGCCAACCCGATGCAGGCCTCGGTCGTCGTCATGCTCGCCCTGCTCGCGCTCGGGACGCAGAGCTGGTCCCTCGCGCTGGCGACCGTCGGCGCGCTCTCGTTCTCGCACTTCGTCGCCGATCCGCACGAGCGCGAGCAGCTCGCCGCCCGCGAGCCCGCATGGCGTGCGTACGACCGCGAGGTCAGGGCGTGGATCCCGCGACGCCGGCCATACTCAACGCCGCAACCAAGCTCGACGGCCTGCCAGCCGCAGGCCGAGCTGTACCTGGCCGAGACCTGCACGATCTGCGCCCAGACCCGAACCCTGATCGAGTCGACCAGGCCGGACGGTCTCACCATCACCGCGGCCGAGACGTATACGGTGGCTGGGCTGCGGCGAGCCTTGTACGTCGGGCCGGACGGCGACCGCGCCAGCGGGCTCGGAGCGATCGCCCGGGCCTTCCAGCACAGCGGACCGGGCTGGGCGTACGTCGGCTGGCTGGTCGGGCTGCCCGTCGTACGGCCGCTGCTGCAGCTGCTGCTCGACGGGATGGGCGGCGGTGAACGCGAGTTGCCGGCCCGCCGACCTGGAAAGCTCAGCCCCTGAAGGCGACCCGGCGACAGCGTGAGCCGCGAGGAGCCCTCCAGCACGACGGACCACTGTGAGAGGAGCCCTGACGATGGCGAAGACCACCCGAGCCGACCTGCTCGACGCCGCGCTGCGGACGATCGGGGAACGCGGTTTCGCCGGGGCGTCGGCCCGCACGATCGCGACCGAGGCCGGGCAGAACCAGGCGCTGGTGTTCTACCACTTCGGCACCGTCAACGACCTGATCGCGGCCGCCTGCCGGGAGAGCACCGAGCTGCGCGTCGCGCACTACCGCGACCGGTTCGACCGGGCCGCGACCTTCGCCGAGCTGCTCGCCGTCGGCCGTGAGGTGCACGTGACCGAGCACGCCGAGGGCAACGTCGCCGTACTGGCGCAGCTGCTCGCCGGGGCCCGCGGCAACGAGATCGTCGGTGCGGCGGTCGCGGACGCGCTCAACCTGTGGGTGGTCGAGGTCGAGAAGACGCTGGCCCGCGTACTCGCCGACAGCCCGTTGCTCCCGCTCGTCGATCTCGGCGGGCTGGCCCGGTCGATCTCGGCCGGCTTCATCGGGATCGAGCTGCTCGACGGCGTCGACCCCGAGGGCGCCACCCGCGCGCTCGCCTCACTCGAGCAGCTGGCCGTGCTCACCGAGACGTTGCTGTCGGAGCTGGACAACCTCGGCCCGGTCACCAGCCGCCTGGTGAAGCGCAGGCTGAACGCGCTCACCAACCAGTAGCCGCACCCGGCGCCGGGCCAGCTGCTGGCCGCGGCCGTCGGACCCGCGGTGTCGGCCACCGGTGCTGGGCGAGCACGCGGCTCTCCGGTGTGACGCTCACCAACCCGTCGTTGCGGGCGCTCCGAGCTGGTTGGCGCGGGTTCGCACGTGCGCGGGCACGAGCAGGTCGCAGTCGTCGTTGGTGACGGGCTCGTCGGCGACCACGCGCAGCGGGACCACGCCGGTCCAGTACGGCAGGTCGAGGTCCTCCGGCTCGTCGTTCGCGCCGCCCGCGCGGGTCTTGACCGAGGCCTCGGTCAGGTCGAGGGCGAGCACCGAGGTCTTCGCGAGCTCCTTCTTGTTCGGCACGCGGGACCCGTGCGACCGGCCGGGGACCAGATGGTCGACGATGACGGTCAGGCCGTGCAGCTTCTCGTCCGGGTCGGTGACCAGCCGCGGAGTCCCCAGTACGACGGCCGACCGGTAGTTCACCGAGTGGTGGAACGCCGACCGGGCCAGCACGAGCCCGTCCACGTGCGTCACGGTCACGCAGATCGTCTGGTCGGGCGCCGCGACGACGCTGCGGGCGGCGACCGATCCGTGCAGGTAGAGCGTGCCGTCGGGGCCGCGGTCGAGGTCGACGCCGTACGCCGTGGGCAGGACCAGCGGATCGCCGTCGAGCACGACGCCGAGGTGGCAGAACATTCCTGCGGCGAGCACGTCGTACAGGGCTTGGCGGTCGGTCGCGGCGCGTTCCTTCGAGCGACGCAGCCGGGTGCGCGGGGTCGGGGACAACGGAATCGCGGTCATGGGGCCTCCCGGCCTGGACTGAGGAGCGAAGCGACCGGAGCGACGAGGGAAGGCCGGGAGTTGAGCCCCATGACCCGCCGAGCCGGAGGCGAGGCCAAAAGTACTGTCATGCTCCGAGCGTGGCAGAGTAGTGGCATGCCTGCCCGGTCCAATTCGCGATCATTCGAGTAGTCCACTATGAGGACCTCGCTGCCGTTGACCGTGGATCGTGCCGCCGGCGTCCCGTTGCACCTGCAGCTCGCCGAGCAGGTCCGGGCCGCGATCCGGGACGGGCGGATCCAAGCGGGGCACCGGCTGCCGTCGACGCGCGATCTGTCGCGTGAGGTCGAGGTGTCGAGGGCGGTCGCACAGGCGGCGTACGACCAGCTGCACGCGGAGGGCTGGATCGAAGGTCGCGCCGGCTCGGGCACGTACGTCGCCGACGTGGTGCCGCTCCCACCCGCGACAGTCGAGCGGGCGCGACCCCACCAACCACCGGAACCACATCTCCTCACCCTCCGTCCCGGCATTCCCTTCATCGCCACCACGCCGGATCCCGGCTGGCGGCGTGCCTGGCGGGAAGTCTCCGCGCAGACCCCACCGCGGGGGTACGCCGACCCCGCCGGGCTGCCCGAGCTTCGCCAAGCCCTCGCCGAGCACGTCGGGCGGGTCCGCGGCATCGCCTGTGGACCCGAGAACCTGGTACTCACCAACGGGACCGTGCACGGTCTCCGCCTGCTGCTCGACACCACGCTCGCGCCGGGAGACCGGATCGCGATGGAGGATCCCGGCTACGTCAACGCGGCGAAGGCCGCCCGGTCGCACGGGCTCGACGTCGTCGACGTACCGGTCGATGCGGACGGGATGCGGGTCGACGCGCTGGTCGACGACGTCGCCGCGGTCTACGTCACGCCGTCCCACCAGTACCCGCTCGGCGGCCGGCTACCTGTTGCCCGACGCAACGAACTGATCCGCTGGGCGCGCCGCACCGGCGCGACGCTGATCGAGGACGACTACGACAGCGAGTTCCGGTACGACGTCGCGCCGCTGCCCGCGCTCGCGCAGCTCGACCTCGACCGGGTCGTCCACCTCGGCACGCTCTCCAAGATGCTCAGCCCGTCGCTCCGCCTCGGCTGGCTGGTCGCGTCCACCACGGTCGTCGACCGGATCGCCGCCTACCGCGAGGAGGCGAGCGACTGGCCGGCCTGGCCGATGCAGGCCGCCCTGCTCGCGATGCTGCGCGACGGCTACCTCGACCAGCTCGTCCGCCGCTCCAGCCGCCTGTACGCCGAACGCCGCAACCTCACCTGCCGCCTGCTCGCGCCGTACGGGCGGGTCGTCGGCCAGGACGCCGGGCTGCACATCACGCTGCTGCTCCCGGACCACGTCGACGACCAGGTGCTCGCCGCAAAAGCCCGAGCCGCGGGCGTCGCCGTCGCGCCCCTGGCCGACTACCGCCGCACCATCCAGGGCCCACCCGGCTTGGTGATCGGCTACGCCACACCGTCGGACGAGGACCTGGTGACAGCCCTGAAGATCCTGGTCGACCTGCTCAGCTGAGCTCGGCGGCGTACAGCCGGCCAGGCGGCCGGCTGTCCCGGCTGGTTGTCCCGGAAGGCCGGTGATTGCCTCAAGCAACCGATCGGCCTCCGTGTGCGTCCGTCCAGTCCTGTTGGAGATCGGCGACCAGTGGGCCCCGCCGACAGGTCGGTACGGCGTTCGCCTCGTCGAGCACTCCCGCCTTGAAGTCCAGCACCGGCGCGGTGTCCAGCTCGAAGAACGTCACGTCCGCGGGCAGCCCCAGCCGGAAGGCTCATGTGTCCAGTCCAGCGCCCAGTACGACGACTTGACGGATCCCCGCCTCGACCGCGTCGAGCATTTGCCGGTCGTAGAACGGCGTCCGCTGGGTGAAGTAGTAGCGCAGCCCGTCCCCGGGAGCGCTGCGGCGGGCCGGGGGACGCGCGAGCCCGGTGGATCAGGGTCGCGAGGGGTTGTCCTTCAGCGGGGGCTGGACGACCGGCTTGTCGCCGTCCCAGGTCAGCTCGGACAGCCACATCGTGCGGCCGGGTGGGTCCATGCCGACCAGTGCGGGATCCCAGGCGTGGTAGACGAACCAGTACCGGCCGTCCTTCTCGACGACCATGTTGTGGCCCGGGCCGGCGGCATCCGTGGACGTGGTGAGGATCGGGTCGCCCGACTTGGTGCACGGTCCGGCGGGCGTCGTGCAGAGCGCGTGGCCGACGGCGTACTCGGCCTTGTCGTGGGCGTTGGCCGAGTAGAAGAGGTGGAACTTGCCGTTCCGCTCGACCATGTACGGCGCTTCGACCAGGTTGCCCTCCCAGGGCAGGTCCTGCTTGATCAGCTTGGTCGTCTCGCCGACCAGCTGGAGTCCGTCGGCCGACAGCTTGGAGACGTAGATCCAGGTGTCGACGCCGACCGCGTTGCCGTCGTTCTTCCAGTACAGCCAGCGTTGCCCGCTCGCGTCCTGGAACGGGCTGGCGTCGATCGACCCACCCTCGACTGCCTGACAAACCAAGGGATTACTCGATTTGTCGACATATGGACCTTCGGGCCGGGAGGCGACCGCGACGCCGAGGCACTGGCGGCCGGCGGCGTCGTTCGCGCTCGTGTAGTACATGACGTACCGGTCGGGCCCGTGGACGGCGACCTCCGGCGCCCAGACCTTGCCGGCCGACGTCCACGCGGGCAGCTCCGGCAGCGCGTCGCCGACCTGCTCCCACGCGACCAGGTCGGCGGACTTCAGCGTTTGGATGGTGCCGAGCGGCCCGTTCGTCGCGAACGCGTAGAACGTGTCGCCGGCCGCGATCACCTGCGGGTCGGCGAAGTTGTTGTCGTAGACGGGGTTGGTGAATCCCATACTCGCTCCTTCGGGTGGCGGGCCGGAGCCGCCGCAGGCCGCCGTGATCAGCAGCAACGACAGCCCCAGCCCGCGCGGCATCATTTGCTCTCGGAGAACCGCAGGTAGTCGAACGTTGCCACCGGCGCCGGGTTCGCGCCGGTGAACTCGCCGTGCGCGAACAGCCCCAGCTTCGGCATCTCGCCGGCCGGCAGCACCCACGACGCGCCCCAGACCCACTTCTTGCCGTCGACGCTGGTCCCGGCCTGGTAGACGTGCTCGCCCGCCGCGTTCTGGTGGTACGCCAGCCGCATCCACAGGTCCTTCGCGGACCGGCCGATCGCCGCGCCGCCGTAGCTGGTCGCACCGTCCGACGCACGAGCGACGAGCTCACGCCCGAACTCCGTCTGCCGCGTCCGCCAGATCGAGACGTCGCCGAGCCGCGCGAAGTCGTCGTCGTTGCGGTAGGCGATCATCCCGGCCTGCTGGTAGTTGCGGAGGTCGCCCTCGCCGAGGTCGAGGTGCAGCTTGGTCTCGGCGATCCACCGGTCGGTGGCGGGCGTCTTGTGGAACAGCAGCCCGGCGGTGTTGCCGGAGCCGACCAGGTCGGCGTTCTGCAACGGCCACGACAACTTGCCATTAGCAACTACCGCGTTGCGGTCCGGACGGACCCAGGACCAGCCGGCTCCCAGCCCGCCGGTGAACTCGTCCCCGGCCAGCAGCTTGCCCGGCTTCGGCTGCGGCGCCAACGCCTTCACCGGCTCGGCCACCGGGCGAATCGTCAGGTTGTCGACCTCCGCCGAGCCGAGCCAGCTCACCGGCGCCGCCTTCACCTGCAGCTTCGGTACGGCGAGCCGCGCCTCGGCGTACAGGTCCCCGAGCCCGGAGTCGCTGAGCCGCGCGGTGACGACGCCGTCGGCGACCTGCACGCTCAGCTTGTTCCACTGCGTGCGGTCGAAGTCGGCCGGGATCGTCGCACTGGCGGTCTTCCCGCCGGCGATGACGGAGACCTTGTTCGCAGTGACCGAGGCGACGACCGAGCCGCCGACGACCGTGGTGAAACCGCTGCCCAGCCGGACATCGGCGTCAACCCTGAGAGATCCGGCCGGAGCGGACTGCTTGGTCGCCGCCGCGCCCTTGATCTGCGCGGTCGGCCCGCCCAGCGCGTCACCAGTACGCCGGGTCGCGAGCCACAGCCCGGAGGCGGGATCCGCCGCCGTGATCCCGGCCGAGGAGCCCGTCGCCGGTGCCGGCTGCGGGGTGTCGGACGGACCGGCACCCGCGCGGGTCCGCGGCCAGCCGTCGATCCAGTCGATCCGGTCGACCAGCATCGGCCGCCGGTTGATGCCGAAGGGGTCGGTCAGCCACGGCGTGCCACGGTCGATCGCGTGGTACAGGATGTGATCCTGACCGGCGGCGTCGGTGAAGAACGCGTGGTGGCCGGGGCCTATCCATTTGTTGCCGTTCTGGGTGACGACGGCCGTGCCGCCGACGCGCGACTCGTTCATGCTCGCACCGTCGGCGTCCAGGAACGGGCCCTTGGGCGACTTGGACCGGCCGGCGAAGACGGTGTAGCCGGTGGTCGGACCGGCGCAGCAGTTCGACGACGAGGCCATCAGGTAGTACCAGCCGTCGCGGTAGACGACGTACGAGCCCTCGTACCGGTCGCCGATCGTGACCTGGGTGGGCTCGCCGACCGCCTGCAGGCCGTCGGCGGTGACCTCGGTGACGGAGATGCCGCCGTAGAAGCCGCCGTAGTACAGGTAGCGCTTGCCGTCGGCGGCGGTCAGCAGGGCCGGGTCGATGGTGTTGAACCAGCCCCCGTTGCCGTCGGACTTCGGCGTGACGACCGGACCGCCCGTCGCGGTCCACGGACCCGCCGGTGTCGGCGCGGTCGCGACGCCGATCGAGTAGTCACCGCCGGGGTTGGCCGCGGTGTCGGTGACGGTGAAGTACATGACGTACCGGCCGCCGAAGTACCGGATGTCCGGCGCCCAGAAGAACGAGCCGGGCGCGGCCCAGGCCGGCTTGGTCGCGTCGTTGAAGACCGTGCCGAGGTACTCCCAGGAGCCGAAGTCCTTGGTTCTCGCCATGTGCATCAGGCCGAAGGGACCTCCGGCAACGAGCGGGTCGGACGTCGCGTAGGCGTACCAGTAGCCGTCGCGGCCCTGGATGATCGACGGGTCGGCGAACGTGTCGGCGAAGGGCTTGGAGATGTCGTTGGTGGTGGTCACCGGTGGCGGCGGCGCCGCGACGGCGGCCGTCGTACCGGTCGCTACCGCGGCCACGGCTAGCACCGCGGCGAGGAGACGTCTGGGAGGCACTGGCGGGTTCCTCTCGATGAGTGGTTCAGCTTTTGGTGCCAGGGGAGAGCCTGATCATGTGCCACGAGGCCGGAGGCAGCGCGGCGCGGCAGATGCCGTTGTCGATGCCGGTCCCGTCGACCGGTCGGGGGACGACCCGGTCCGGCTCGGCGGCTGTGTTCACCGCGGCCCGGTCGTCGTCGGACAGACCCAGGTGTTGCGTGACCTCGAGGTTTCCCAGCGAGTGCAGGGGCACCTCGAGCTCGACCGCGTCGGTCTCGCTGCGGTTCACCACGAAGAGCACCACCTCGCCGGTGCTCTCCTCGTACGTCGCCGTGCTCCACAGCGCCGGTACGTCGCCGTACCGGTCGGTGTGGACGGTCGGCCCGGCGATCTCGGTCCGCAGGACGGTCGAACCGGCGTGCTGGGCCGTGAGCGCGAACGGGTGGAAGATCGTCTGCCGCCAGGCGCGGCCACCGGGCTCGGTCCGGATCGGGCCGATCACGTTGACCAGTTGCGCGAGGCAAGCGATCTTCACCCGGTCGGCGTGCCGCAGCAGCGTGATCAGCAGGCTGCCGACCACCACCGCGTCGTCGACGCTGTAGGTGTCCTCGATCAGCGGGCTCACCTCCCGTACGCCGAGCGCGAGCTCGCCGGGGAACCGCTGCTGGTACCAGACGTTCCACTCGTCGAAGGAGAGCGTGATCTCCTTGTCGCTGCGCTTCAGTGCCTTGACATGGTCGGCCGTGGCGACGATCGACGTGATCATCGCGTCCATCTCCTGCGCCGAGGCGAGGAAGCTGGCCTGGTCGCCGTCCTTCGGTTCGTAGTACGCGTGCAGGCTGATGTGGTCGACCAGGTCGTAGGTGCGCTCCAGCACCGTGCGCTCCCAGTCGCCGAAGGTCTCCATCTGCGCGTTGCTCGACCCGCAGGCGACGAACTCGAGCTCCGGATCGACCCGGCGCATCGCGTTCGCGGTCTCCTCGGCCAGCCGGGCGTACTCGTCGGCGGTCTTGTGGCCGATCTGCCAGGGACCGTCCATCTCGTTGCCCAGACACCAGACCCGGATGTCGTGCGGCTCCTTGGCGCCGTTCGCGACCCGCCGGTCCGGGAGCTCGGTGCCGGCCGGGAGGTTGCAGTACGACAGCAGGTCGACGGCCGCCTGGATCCCCCGTGTGCCCAGGTTGACCGCCCAGATCGGGTCGACGCCGGCCTTGCGCGACCAGGCGACGAACTCGTCGGTGCCGAACTGGTTCGGCTCGATCGCCCGCCAGGCCAGGTCGAGCTTGCGCGGCCGGTCCTGCTTCGGGCCGACGCCGTCCTCCCAGTCGTAGTTGGAGACGAAGTTGCCACCGGGGTAGCGGATCGCGGTGACGCCGAGCTCACGGACCAGTGCCAGGACGTCGGTCCGGAACCCGTCGGTGTCGGCGTCCGGGTGGTCCGGTTCGTAGATCCCGGTGTAGACGCAGCGGCCCATGTGCTCGACGAACGAGCCGAACAGGCGCCGGTCCAGGCTCCCGACCACGAACGCTGGATCGACGGCGAGACGTGCCACTGGCCTTCCCCCTTGCGATCTTTACAACGTTTACCGACTGTGGTGTCGGGGGATTTTTGCAACGATTGACATCCGCTGGCAAGAGCTGACCACCGACTGGCTGGTCCGGTCTGTGGAACGGCCGTGACAGACTCTGGCCGAGCGAGCAGGGGAAGGGACCACGATGGTGACGAGACTGAGCGACGTGGCGGCACGGGCCGGCGTCTCGGTGAAGACGGTGTCGAACGTCATCAACGACTACCCGCACATCACCTCGCAGACCCGGGCCAAGGTCCAGGCCGCGATCGACGAGCTCGACTACCGGCCCAACGTCAGCGCCCGCTCGCTGCGCAAGGGCCGTTCGGACTTCATCGCGCTGGCGATCCCCGAGATGGCCTCGCCGTACTTCGCGGAGCTCGGCGCCGCGGTCTCCCGGGCCGCCAAGAAGCGCGGGATCACCGTGCTGATCGACCAGACCGAGGGCGAGGCCGCGGCCGAGAAGCTGGTCCTGGACGGGATGCGCGGCCAGCTGATCGACGGCATCATCTTCTCCCCGATCACCACCTCGCCGGCCCGGATCGGCGAGACCGAGACGGCCAAGCCGATCGTGCTGCTCGGCGAGCGCGACGCCGGCGGCCGGCTCGACCGGGTCGCGGTCGACTCGGTCCAGGCGTCGTACGACGCGACGACGCACCTGGTCTCGCTCGGCCGGCGGCGGATCGCCGCGATCGGTGTCGGCGGTGGCGCCGGGACCGGATCGGTCCGCCGGAAGGGTTATCGCAAGGCGCTCAAGGCGGCCGGGATCGAGCACGACCCGGCGCTCGAGCTGGCCGGCACCGGGTACCACCGGGAGGACGGCGCCGCCTCGATGCGCGAACTGCTCGCGCTGCCGGAGCCGCCGGACGCGGTGTTCTGCTTCAACGACCTCCTCGCGCTGGGCGCGTTGCGGACGCTCGCCGATGCCGGGTTGTCGGTGCCGGACGACGTCGCGGTGGTCGGCTTCGACGACATCGAGGACGGCCGGTACCACTCGCCCTCGCTGACCACGATCGCGCCGGACATGGAGTGGCTGGCCGACCACGCCGTCGAGCTGCTGCTCGACCGGATCGCCGGCAACGGTGAGGCCGCGCGTCGCGACCTCACCGTCCCGCACACGTTGACGATCCGGGAGTCTTCGGGAGGCTAGAAGCCGGCCACGCAGGTGGTGAGGTTGGCGGTGACGCTCGCGCCCCGGGCGACGGTGACCTGCCGGGTCTCCAGGACCTGACCGGTCGGGCGTTCACAGGTCAGCGTCCACGCCTCGGTGCCGCCCTGCTGGACGACAGCCGGCCGGGTCGACGGGTTAATGTGCCAGGTGTAGCTGCCGCCGGCCGGGACCACCATCGTCGAGTCCAGTACGTCGGGCAGCTGCGTGCCGTTCCAGGTCTTGGTGGTGAACGACTTCTTCAGCCGGAGCACCGCGCCGGCCGGGCCCGAGCCGGTGACGATCGAGTGCCGGGCCGGGTTGATCGTGGACTCGGCCGCGAGCAGGAACGCCGAGCGGTTGCCCTTGCCCGCCGTACTGCCGGAGCCGAAGTACATGTTCACGACGCTCGAGAACGCCGGGTGGAAGGTGCTCGTGCCGTGCTCGAACGTGAAGCCGAGGCCGCCGGTCGCGTAGTACGACCAGTCCTCGGTGGTGCCGGTGGTGTCGTAGAGCTGGTAGCTGAACTGGCTGGTGTAGCCGTTCTGCGCGGCCATCTGGTCACCGAGCGCCTTGTAGATCGCCTCGTCGGGCGTCGGGCCGGCGCCGGCGTACCCGGGCTCGCGGAGCACGAGGCCGGAGTAGGTGTGGTTGGTGATCAGCGTGGTGACCTGGTGGCCGGAGACCAGCGCCTGCACGCTGCGCGACTCGGGCTCGCTGAACGCCGCGGCGCCGCGGTACGTCTCCGAGGTGAGGCTGCTGGACGCACCCGGGCCACCCCAGAAGCCGGAGTAGTTGCGGTTCAGGTCCACGCCGCGGGAGCGGTTGGCGGACTGCGCGCACTGGCCGGTGGTCGGGACCTGGCCGTTGGTGATCCGGCAGTTCTTCCGCTTCAGCTCGTAGCCGAGGGTGCGGCTCAGGTCGAAGCCGTCGGGGTTCACGACGGGGACGAAGACGACGCGGGCCTTGTCGAGGATGTTGGTGATCCGCGGGTCGACGCCGTCGTTCTTCAGCAGGTCGTAGGCGAACTCCATCGTCAGCTCGCCCGACGGCCACTCGCGGGCGTGGTGCAGCCCGAGCATCAGGAAGACCGGCTTGCCGTTGTTCGCGTTGACGTCCCGGGTGATCTCGATGCCGCGGACCGCGCGGTTCTCCAGCGAGGGGTTCTTCAGCGTGAACTGCTTGACCTTCGTCGGGTATTGGCCGGCGAGCGCGGCCATCTCGTTGGTGTAGTCGGCGAGCTGCCGGTACGCCGTCCGGCCGCTCGGCAAGGTCGCCGCGATCGTCTTGCTCCGCACGGCTTCGGCGTACGCCGCGTCCGCGGCCTCGCGCTCGCGGTCGGCGCCGACGAGGTCGTCCTCGAGCGTCGTCCAGGTGAAGCCGGCCAGCTCGAGCAGCCGGCGATCGTGGTTGCCGTAAGCAACTACATCGACAAAGCTCTGTCCGGCGGACTCGGCCAGGTCGAGGTCCAGGGTGGTCAGCCGCTGCTTGTCGGCGGCGGTCGGGGTGCTGATCCTGAGCAGCTGGACCAGCTCGTTCTGCTGGTACGCCTCGGCTTTGGGGTCAGGCGGAGCGGCGGCTTGCACCTGTCCACCGGCACCGGCGGCGAGCGCTGCCGCGAGTGCCAGGGGGATCAGTCGTTTCCATCGGGCGGGATGGGACACGGTGACCTCCAGTAGTGAGGTAACGACTTTGGGTAACTGGAGGGTAACCGTCCGTCAGCCGGTTCGCACGGCTGACAACCGCACGGCAAGTCCGCGCCGGACGGCCGGGATCCGTCCGAGGAGGCGGAGCAGCAGGTTGCGGGCCGGGCGGAGCGTGGTGGGCAGGGTGGCGATCCGGGTCAGGCGGTGGGCGAGCGAGACGACGTCGAGCGCCTCGGCCCGTGCTTGGACGGCGTACTGGTCGAGGGGTTGCTCGTCTGCTGTTGCGAGCGCTGTGGACAACGCTTCGCCGAGGGTGATCGCGTCACGCAGGCCGAGATTCATGCCCTGGCCGCCCGCCGGGCTGTGGGTGTGCGCGGAGTCGCCGGCCAGGACCACACGACCCTTCCGGTACGACGCCGCGACGCGCTCGTGGATCCGGAACCGGGAACCCCAGATCACCTCGGTCACGCTCACGCCCCTCGGCCCTCTGAGATCGAGGAGCCGCTGGGCGTAGGTGACGTCGACGTTCTCGGGCGCCTCCTCCACTTCGGCGACCAGACGGAACGAACCGTTCGGCAGGGGAGCCACAACCAGCACTCCCCGGGTCGCCAGGTAGAGCCGAACCTCCTCACTGGTCAGCCCGCCGTTCACCCGCACGTCGGCGAGGCTGAAGTTCAGCGCGAGCGTGTCGCCGGTGTCGTCGCCGAGGCCGGCCAGGTCGCGGATCCGGCTGTGCATGCCGTCGGCCGCGACAACGTACCGGGCGGTGATCGTCTCGCCGGTGTCGAGGGTGACGACCGCGTGGTCGTCGTACTGGGTGATGCCGGTTGCCTCGCACGGGCGGCGGACCTTGCCGCCGAGCTCCTCGAACCGCTCGAGCAGCACCCGCTCGGTGAGGTCCTGCGGGATCATCAAGGTGTACGGGTACTTGGTCGGCAGGCCGCCGAAGGGGACGCCGATCAGCTCGTGCTGACCGTCACGGATGCTGAACCGCGCGGCCGGGACGCCGAGCTCCACCAGGCGGTCGCTGACGCCGATCCGGTCCAGCACCTCCAGCGTCCGGGCGTGCACCACCGCCGCGCGCGAGGTGTTCGCTCCCTCGGCGAGCTTGTCGATCACGACGACCTCGTGCCCCGCTGCGGCGAGCGCGACACCCACCGTCAGCCCGACCGGCCCGGCTCCGACCACCACGACATCCGTCATCTCCGCCTCCTTGTCAACACCTGTTGACTTAGACGGTACGGCGGCCCGATGGCCAAGTCAACACCTGTTGACCTAGGCTGCGGGCATGCGACGTTCCGGCGACCAGACCAAGGCTGCGATCCTGACCGCCGCCCGCGAGCGCTTCGCGGCCGACGGCTACGAGCGTGCCACCATCCGCGCGATCGCCGCCGACGCGTCGACCGACCCCGCGCTGGTGATGCGCCACTTCGGCAGCAAGGAGAAGCTCTTCGCCGCGGCCGCCGACTTCGACCTCCGCCTGCCCGACCTCTCGACGCTCCCGCGTGAGACTCTCGGTGCCGCCCTGGTCGACCATTTCCTCCGCCGCTGGGAGGAGGACGACACCCTGCAGGCGCTGCTCCGCGCGGGCGTGACGAACGAGGCCGCCGCCGACCGGATGCGGGAGATCTTCACCAGCCAACTGGCCATCGCCGCCGCCGGCCTCACCGACGAACCCGAACTCCGCGCCGGCCTGGTCGCCTCCCAGACGCTGGGCCTCGGTCTGTGCAGGTACGTACTGAAACTGGGGCCGATGGCCGAGCTGCCTCGGGCGGCGGTGGTCGGGTGGATGGGACCTACGATCCAGCACTACCTGACAGCCGCCGCCCCCGGCGACTAGTTGTCGTTGTGCCAGGTGGCGCCGTTGCAGTAGCCGGCGTTCAGGACGTCGTCCCCCCGGCAGATCAGGAAGTGGACGTTGTGCTCGGGCAGGTCGTACTTCCCGCCCATGCTGGCGCGCACCGTCGTGCAGTTGCCCTCGCCACCGGCCCGGATCGAGTAGAGCTTCGCGCCGTCCCTGCTCTTGTCGAACACGGTCACGTACGCCGCGTCCCCGTCGGCGTCGGTGTCGCACACCTTGACGATGTCGCCGTGCTCGGTGAACTCCACCTTCCCGGCGGCATCTTCCCCGGGGAACATCGTGTCCGCGGTCTCCATCGAGTGATCGGCGGCGAAGGCCTGCGGCACGCTGACCATGCCCAGGGCGATGGTGGCGACAGCGATCCCCAGGGTTCTGCGGTACTTCATCGAAACTCCGAACTTCGGGCGGGCCGATCACCGGTCGGTGATCGGGTTCCCCGAAGCTATCGGTGCAAATCCCGTGAAACGTCAGCTCGGAGTGGGAGATCTACCATCAATCGCTGGTAGGAGTCTCAGGTCCGCGAGCTGCGGCGGCGCTTGGTCTCCTGGAGGAAGAGCCAGGCGAGGGCGGCACCGACGACGAAGCCGCCGAGGTGGCCTTCCCAGCTGATGTTGGGGAAGGTGAAGGAGATGACCGCGGTGATCGCCACGTAGGCGAGGATCCAGGTGACGTCCATGCCGCGGGCGCGGCTGATCACCAGCAGCGCGCCGACCAGGCCGAGCACCGCGCCGGACGCGCCGAGGGTGGCGCCGAGCGGGTTGCCCAGGACCCAGACGGCGACGCCGCCACCGAGTGCGGACAGGAAGTACAGCAGGGTGAACCGCGCCCGGCCGAGCATCTGCTCCAGCGGGGGACCGACCTGGTAGAGCATGAACAGGTTCGAGAAGATGTGGAAGATCTGCACGTGCGCGAACGCCGACGTGAGCAGCCGCCACGGCTCGGTGTCGACCAGCGCCGGGACCAGGACCAGGTCGTTCACCAGCCGGCTGCTGCTGGTCCGGATCGCGATGAAGACCAGCACGTTGATCGCCAGCAGGGTCAGCGTGACGACCTGGGGGTTGCCGCGGGCGACCCCGCCGAGCGAGGTCCGGGTCTTCGGGATCGACTTCACGCCCTGGTTGAAGCAGTCGGGGCACTGGAAGCCGACCGACGCCGTGTTCATGCAGGACGGGCAGATCGGCTTCTCGCAGCGCTGGCAGCGCACCCCGGTCGGCCGATCCGGGTGCCGGTAGCAGACGGTCTCGGTCACGGGCTGGTCCTCTCGGCGGAGCTGGGATGCGGCACTCGAGGTCTCTGGAGTCACGAACGGCCGATCCGGTGAGATCGGCCGTTCGGTACAGGTCCTGCGGGTGGTGCGGTGGTTCAGCTGGTGCGGGTCTCGATCTTCACGCTGTTGATCACAACCGGCTCGACCGGCTGGTCGGCGCCCTTGGTCTTCACGGTGGCGATCGCGTCGACGACCTTCTTCGACGCGTCGTCGGCGACCTCGCCGAAGATCGTGTGCTTGCGGTTCAGGTGCGCCGTCGGGACGACGGTGACGAAGAACTGCGAACCGTTGGTGCCGCGGCCGAACTGGATGCCGGCGTTCGCCATCGCCAGCAGGTACGGGCGGTCGAACTGCAGGTCCGGGTGGATCTCGTCGTCGAACGCGTAGCCCGGCGAGCCGGTGCCGGTGCCGAGCGGGCAGCCGCCCTGGATCATGAAGCCGTCGATGACGCGGTGGAAGCCGAGGCCGTCGTAGAAGCGCTCGTTCTTCTTCTCACCGGTCTCCGGGTCGGTCCACTCCTGGGTACCGTCCGCGAGGCCGACGAAGTTCTTCACCGTCTTCGGCGCCTCGTTGGGGAACAGCCTGATGACGACGTCGCCCTTCGTCGTCTGCAGGGTCGCGAACAGTTCTTCGGCCACGGAATACTCCTCATCGAATAACAACGGACGCCCTCGATCCTGTCACGGGGGTTCAAGTCGGCGGGCACCGACCGGCCGGGAAACCGGCGCGGGTCCGGTCCACAGGCTGTGGACAACGCTTGCCGCTCCGGCCTCCCGCGATCCGCTCCGGCCGGGTCGCCGGGGCGGCCGGTTTATCGGCTGGGTACGTCGTACGATGCAGATGCAGCCGGATTTGTCCAGAAGCCGTACAGGTCGTCCCACTCCGTCGCTGGGCCGTACCGAGCCCGTGACACGGGCGACCACCGAGGAGGAACCGTGGGTTTGTTGAAGTCCAAGGGCCGGGTCGAGACCGCGAAGGACCGGGTCCGGCCGCTCGCCGAGACGGCATCGCACAAGGTCGGCACGGGAGCGGGCCAGGTCCGCGACCACCTCGGACCGGCCGTGGGCACCGCACGGGAGAAGGTGTCGCCGTACGCGGAGAAGGCCGTCGAGCGCGGCGCCTCGATCGCGCACACCGCGGTGGAGAAGGCCCAGCCGGTGATCGACGACGCGCTGAGCAAGGTCGGACCGGCCACCGAGCACGCGGCCGAGAAGGCGCGGGAGCGGTTCAACGACGACCTGATGCCGAAGGTGACCGCCGCGCTGGCGGCCCTGGCCGCGGCCGCCGAGCCGGTGGTCGAGGAGACGTCGCGCCGGGGCAAGGCCACCAAGGCCGCGCTGCGGGGCGAGCTCGAGGTCCCGAAGAAGAGCCACAAGCTGCGCAACTTCGCGCTGCTGCTCGGCTTCGGCGCGCTGGCGGCGGCCGCCGTCCGCAAGCTGCTGACCCCGCCGGAGCCGGCCTGGCAGTCGACTCCGACCAGCGGCCGCGACTACAGCTCGGCCCCGGCCGGTACGACGTCGCGCCCGTCCCCGGCTGCCGCCGAGAAGCCGGCCGCCCCGAAGGCGGAGACCACGGCCTCGAACGGCAAGACCGAGGACGAGTCCACGGACGCCAAGAGCGACACCAAGGCCGACGAGGCGCCGAAGGCGTCGTCGAACGGGACCACGAAGAAGACCACGACGTCAGCGCGTAAGCCGGACACCAAGCCGACCGACTCCTGACGCGGCAGCACCGAACGAAGGGCCACGGACCTCACGGTCCGTGGCCCTTCGGCTGTCCAGGCGTCGTCAGTCGTTCTTGGTCTCGTCCTCGCCGTCGTGCTCGTCACGACCCGACGTGGTCGAGATCCGGCCGGCCGACAGCAGTTGCGTCGCGTACCGGTGGGTGATGCACGGGTAGGTGGCACCGCAGTGCACGCAGACCGCGTCGTTGCGGTGGATCCAGGGCAGGACCCCGAAGCGTTTCGTCCTGGTCAGCGGCTCCCGGTCCGGGGCATGCAGTTGGAGCGCCTCCCGGGCCGCGTTCTGGATCTCCGGCGCCGACCACTCCTCGGCACTCTTGTCCATCAACGCGTGCAGGTCCGGGGGGAGTGAGTCGCCGGCGGTGACCGGCGGATCGGCAGGGGACTGGGTCATCTATCGTCTCCGGGCTGAGGTCGGGGCGGGGCACGACCGGACCAGGCTGGAACGGCTGTCTGAAGCGTGTCAGTCTGATCGCTCGCAGCGACACTAGCCGCTGCCAGGCCTACTCCTGGCACCGCCCGGCGGTACTCCCGAGTAAGGGTTTCGTCAGTTCTCCCGGCGGCTCTGCCGACGGCCGGCGGTCAGCTCCAGAGGTTCTCGAACGCGACCCTGGCCTCGAGCTCCAGCAGGTGCCGTTTGCGGGGGATGCCACCGCCGAAACCGACCATCTTGCCGCCCGCGCCGACCACCCGGTGACAGGGCACGACGAGCGGCAGCGGGTTGCGGTTGCAGGCGACGCCGACGGCCCGGGCCGCGCCCGCGTCGCCGACCACCTTGGCGACGTCGCCGTAGGTCTGCATCTCGCCGTACGGGATCCGGGACAGCTGCTGCCAGACCGCGCGCTCGAAGGTCGAACCGCCGCGCACCGACAGCGGCAGGTCGAAATCGGTCCGCTCGCCGGCGAAGTACGCCTTGACCTGCTCCTGGGTCTCGACCAGGAGCGGGTCGGGCACGGTGACGGGCTCGATGCCGTCCACGACGCCGAACGTCACCCTGCACAACCCGGTGTCGTCGACGGCCAGGGACAGGTCACCGATGGGCGAATCGATCACGGTCCAGCGCATGGATCCATCCTCCACTCCGGCACCGACACTTCCCACGGTTCAGGCGGCACAATGGACGCGGCGAGTGACGACGGACACACAAGGTTCTGGATTCGTCACACTGTGTGTGCTATTTCTGAGTCGCCCTCTTCCCGACCGGCAGTGAGGGGTTGTCCGTGACCGACCAGACCCCTGACTCCGACCTCCCGCGCTACCTTCCGGGCACGTACCGCTCCAGCACCCCGCCGACGTACCCGCAGTACGGCGTACCGGAGACCGGTGGCGCGCACCTGCTGCCGAAGCGGCCGCCGTCGCCGCCGCTCGACCGGTGGTTCACGGCCGAGTACGCGATGGGCCTGACAGCCTCGGTGCTGATCGGCGTGGTCACGGTGATGAGCTGGGCCACCGCCTGGTCGGACTGGAACTCCTACCGGACCCTGCGCCTGTACGCCGGCGACCCGGACCGGATGGACGACGCCGACCTGATCTCCGGGCTGTTCGGCATCATCGCCGCGCTCGCCCTGTTCACCGCGGCCGCGGTGTTCATCGCCTGGCTGTGGCGGGTCCGCTGGAACGCGGAGATGTTCTGCCGCGGCGAGCACCGCTACACCCGCGGCTGGGTGCTCGGCGGCTGGATCGTCCCAGTGGTCAACCTCTGGTACCCCAAGCAGGTCGTCGACGACATCGTCGCGGCCAGCGACCCGCGGACCCCGCCGCACCTGCCGACCCTGCGCGGCATCCCCGGCACCCGCCTGGTCTGGGCCTGGTGGCTGACCTGGGTGGTCGGCCTGGTGCTCGACAACGTCGGCCAGCGCAGCGTGCTCGACGGCGCGCCGCAGCTCGGCGAACTGCGGGAGAACGCGTGGCTGTCGACGATCTCAGCGGTCAGCATGACGGCCGCCGCGGTCCTCGCGATGATCCTGATCCGCCGGATCAACGACCTGCAGACCCAGCGGCCGTGGACCCCGTGGTGGGCCCGCGAAAATCCTGCCCCGTAAAGAAACCCGTCACGGACCGTCGACTTCGTCGTTACAAGAGGTGATGGGCGTAGGAAAAGAACTCGTTAAGTCGATACCCTCCGTGCTGGGCTCGGCTCCACACGGGTACTTACTTCGTGGTATCAATGGGGCTCGGTCACGCGGGGGCAGGATTCGACCGAGACGCCGAACAGACGGAGTTCCAGCAACGCGAGGGACGCACGACGTGAGCCACCCGCAAACGGCGGTCTATTCCGCTGTCGAAGACCACGACGAGTGGCAGCCACATGCTGCTGAGGAGTTCCAGCAGGTCGGCACCGTCGGCAAGATCGCGACCGGTCTGCTGCTCGCGTCCACGCTGACCCATCTCGTGGTCACGTGGTCGGACTGGAACACCTACAACGCGGTCAGCCAGTTCCTCGGCGACGGCGCGGACGTCGACATGGCGATCCTGAACCGGGCCGACACGATCGCCCGGCTCACCTCCATCCCGAACGTGATCGTCTCCGTCGCGGCCGCCGTGGTCTTCGTGATCTGGCTGTGGCGCGCGCGGGTCAACTCCGAGGTCTTCTGCCAGGCCGACCACCGGCGCAGCCACGGCTGGGTCCTGGCCAGCTGGTTCTGCCCCGGCCCCAACCTCTGGTACCCCAAGCAGATCGTCGACGACGTCTGGCTCGCCAGCGACCCGAAGACCCCCGTGTACGCCGACGACCTGCGCCGGTTCCGGGCGCCGCTGCTCACCCAGGTCTGGTGGATCACCTGGGTCGGCGCGCTCGCGTTCGACATCGTGGTGCGCCGGTTCCTGATGTGGATGGCCCCGTCCGTCGGCACGCTGCGCGGGATCGCGCTGGCCGGCACCGCGTCGCTGCTGCTGACCGGCGTCGCCGCCGTCGGCGCGATGATGGTGATCCGCAAGATCAACGCGATGCAGGCCGGCCGCGAGTGGGTCCCGTGGTGGGACCAGCGCGAGCCGAAGCTGACCGCCGTCCCGACGTACGCCGAGGACGACACCTCCGAGCAGCAGCCGATCGCCGAGCCGATCGCGACCGCCCCGAACCTGCGCCTCGAACGCTCCCCGGAACGCCGGACCGGCTACACCCAGCAGCCCCCGAACCAGTACGCCAACGAGACGACGTTCGGCGGCGGCGCCGCGGGCGCCAACCCGTTCAACGCCCCGGCGGCGAACGAGACCACCTTCGGCGGTGGATCCGGCGCGAGCCCCTTCGGTGCGGCCGCGGCCGGTGGCCTGGCTGCCGAGGCTGTGAGCGGCGGAGCCACCGGCTCGCCGTTCGCGCCGGCGGCGAGTGCTCCGGCCCAGGACGAGGCACCGGCCTGGAGCCCGTTCGCGCCGGGCACGGAGAGCTGGCAGGACGCCGGCCCGGCCACCGAGCAGTTCAGCCCGGTCGAGACCTGGCGGGACGAGCCGGGCCCGGTCGAGGAGGCCACCCCGTCGTACCAGCAGACCGCTGCGGGTCTGGAGTCGCCGAGCTGGGCCAACACCGGCAGCTACGGCTCCACCTCGAACGACGACCTGCTGTCGGCGCCGCTTCCGAGCTGGCAGGCCGAGACGGTCGCCCCGCAGTCGCTGGCCGCCGCGCAGCCCGACCCGTACGCGTACCAGCCCGAGCCGACCCCGGTCGCCGACCCGGAGCCGTCCTGGTCGTCGACGTACGCGCAGGGCTACTCCTACGAGACCTCGTCCGACTACCTGACGTCGTCGGCGCCGATCCCCGCACCCGAGCCCGAGCCCGAGCCGGCACCCGTTGCGCGCGCCGGTCGCCGGGCCGCTCGGGTCGCGGTGGACAGCCCGTCGACGGTTCAGCCCACGGAGCCGGTCTACCAGGAGCCGGCACCGCAGCAGCCGAGCTACCAGGCGGACACCGACGACTACCTCACGCCGTCGAAGCCGCTGCCTTCGGTGCCGTCGTACGGGCCGGAGCCGACGTACACCCCGGAGCCCGCCGCCTACACGCCGGAGCCCACGTACACCCCCGAGCCGAGCTACGCGCCGGAGCCGACCTACGCGGCGTACGACGCCCCGGCGGTCCCGTCGAGCTACGAGACGGCGTACACCCCGGACTACAGCTCGTCGTACACGGAGTCGACCTACTCGGACTACAACTCGTCCTACGCCCCGCAGCAGCCGGCCGAGCCGACGTACGAGTCGTACAGCTCGACCTACGACTCCTACAGCTCGCCGAGCTCGTCGCAGAGCTACTCCGACACCAGCTACGACTACAGCCCGAACTACGCACCCGAGTCCTACGACGGCAGCAGCTACGCGCCGACGGACTACAGCTCGACCGACTACACCCAGCCGGCCGAACCGGACTACCAGGCGCCGTACTCGTACGAGCCCGCCGAGCCGCCGGCCGCCGACCCGGCGCCTGCTCCGGCCGACGGCGAGGACACCGGCGAGCACAGCGCCCCGAGAACCCACCCCCGCCGCCGCTGGGTCTGACGACCCGACCCCGGCCCTCCCGAAGAGGCCTGATCCCGACCCCCCGGGATCAGGCCTCTTTCACGTACTGCGCGGAAAGCGCTTGCACGCTAGGTTGGTGGGTATGACTCTGGCCTTCTCCACGCTCGGCTGCGCCGGCGAACCACTCGACACCGTCCTCGAACTCGCCCGGACCTACCAGTTCACCGGCCTGGAGCTGCGGGCCGCCGACGAAGAGTTCACCCACATCGGGCTGACCTCCGCCGAGCGCCGGACGCTGCGCTCCCGGATCGAGGACGCCGGGCTGGAGATCCTCGCGGTCGACAGCTACGTGCACCTGTGCGGCGTCGAGGAGCAGCCGCTGGCCGAGCACCTGGAGCTCGCGCACGATCTCGGCGCCCGCGGCGTCCGGGTGTTCATGCGCGACGACCCGGAGGCCACGGGTGAACCGACCCCGGGCGAGCTGCGGGCGATGGACCGGGTCGCGCAGTCGTCCACCGAGGTCAGCGTGCTGCTGGAGACCCACGACACGCACTCGTCCGGCCGCAGCATCGCCGCCTTCTGCGCGCTGCTCGACCGGGAGGTCCCCGACCACAACGCGAAGGTGATCTGGGACGCCGCGCACACCCGGCGCAAGGGCGAGACGCCGGCCGAGTCGCTCGAGCTGCTGCGGCCGTGGCTCGAGTTCGTCCAGGTCAAGGACCACGACTCACAGCGGGACTACAAGCCGGTCGCGATGGGCGCCGGCGACTACCCGATCGGTGAACTGCTCCGAGCCCTGGACGGCACGGACTACCCGCTCTCGCTGGAGTGGGAGCTCAAGTGGCACCCCGAGCTCCCACCCCTGTCCGAGGCCCTGCCCGCGACGCAGGCCTGGATCGCCGGCTAGGCGGCAAGGCGGAGGGGCTGCAGGGCACGGGCCCAGCGGACGACCTCGCCGACGGTCTCGTGCAACTGCTCGAGGTGGTGCGCGGCCGGTACGAAGTCGCCCGGCTCGCGCGGGTCCTCGATCTGCCAGTCGGTGTAGACCGACAGCGCGACCTGGCTCGCGACCACCGCGACGTTCACCTCGCCGAGCGTCAGCCGGAGGTGCTCGACCGCCCGCTGCGCGCCGTGCGTGCCGTAGCCGACGAAGCCGGCCGCCTTGTCCACCCACTCGGCGTACAGGTAGTCGATGGCGTTCTTCAGCGCCGCCGGCGCGGAGTGGTTGTACTCCGGGGTGACGAACACGAACCCGTCGTACGCCGCGACCGTCCCGGCCCACTCCTTGGTGTGCGCGTTCTGGTACTCGCCGAACTTCGCCGGCACGGCCTCGTCGAGCAGCGGCAGCGCGAGCTCGGCCAGGTCGACCAGCTCGAAGGTGACGCCGTCGTGCCGAGCGTTCTCCAGCACCCACTGCGCGACGGCGGCGCCGCGGCGGCTCGGGCGGGTACTTCCGACGACGATCGCGATCCGGGTCATCTCAGGCGTCCTTACGGTGGTCGGTGCGGAGCGGGGCGTGCGGTGCCTCTTCGACCGCGCGGCCGTCGAGGTGCCAGCTCCAGCTGACGGTCGGTGTGATCCGCAGGTAGATGCCGGCGCCGAACTGCCCTTCGCGCTCGATCACCTCGGCGGTGCCGTAGACCCGGACGAAGCGCGGCGACCAGGGGTCGCGCGACACCAGGTCGTCGACGACGAAGGCGATCCGGTCGTGGCCGTTCTGGACGTTCAGCACCTTGCGGGTGCGGGCGGGGTCGTGCCCGCCGATGTAGAAGTACGTGCCGTCGTACTCCAGTCCGACCGGGACGACGTCGGGCTGACCGTCGGCGTCGACGGTGGCGAGCCGGGCCAGCGGCTGGGACTTCAGGTAGGCGAGCTCTTCCGCGGTGAAGGACATCGGGGGTTCTCCTCAGAGGTGGTGTAGGGATAAGGTACAACGATCGTTGTAACAAGTACAACGGGCGTTGCATTCCTGACGCCGACACTGCTGGAGGTGACTGTGGACAAGCGCACCGCCGTACTGACCGGAGCCCGGACGGTCTTCGCCCGCGACGGCTACACCCGGGCGAGCATCGACGTGATCGCCGCCGAGGCGCAGGTCTCGACCCGGACGATCTACAACCACTTCCGGGACAAGGCCGGACTGTTCGCCTCCGTGATCGAGACCAGCGCGGCCGGCGTCGCCGCCGCGCAGCTCGCGCTGATCGACCGGCACCTGGGCACGGTCGACGACCTCGAGAAGGACCTGGTCGCCTTCGGGATCGCCTGGCGGACGCCGATCCCGGACCACGTGGAGCACTCGGCCCTGGTCCGGCAGATCAACGCCGAGACCGGACACATCCCAGCGGAGGTGATCGAGACCTGGCAACAGACCGGCCCGCTCGCCGTACGCCGTGCGCTCGCCGACCGCTTCGAGGCCTTCGCCGCCGACGGCCTGCTCACCCTCGACGATCCACTCCGCGCCGCCCTGCACTTCTCCGCCCTGATCAGCGGCACCGATCCGTCGTACCGTTCCCGCACCCCGGAGGAAGAGTTGTCCGAGACCGTCACCAGTGGAGTCCACGCCTTCTTGCACGGGTACGGCCGCTGATGCGCTACCGACTCTTCGGCCGGACCGGGCTCCGGGTGTCCGAGCTGTTCCTGGGCGCGATGCGCTTCGGCGACGTCGACCAGGCCACCCAGATCATCAACCAGTACGCCGAGGCCGGCGGCAACGTGATCGACACCGCCGACGCCTACGGCACCAGCGAGGACGTCGTCGGCAAGGTGCTGGCCGGTCGCCGGGACCGCTTCGTGCTGGCGTCGAAGTACTCACTGTCCCGCGACGAGTCCGACGTCAACGCGACCGGCAACCACCGCAAGAACCTCACGCTCGCGCTGGAGTCGAGCCTGCGCCGGCTGCGGACCGACTACCTGGACATCTACTGGGTGCACTTCTGGGACCGGCACACCCCGATCGAGGAGACCCAACGCGCGCTCGACGACGCCGTCCGCGCCGGCAAGCTCCTGTACGCCGGGATCTCGGACGCGCCGGCCTGGGTCGTGTCGCGGGCGAACACCCTGGCGGAGTGGCGCGACTGGACGCCGTTCGCCGGGCTGCAGGTCCCGTACAACCTGCTGCAGCGCGACATCGAGCGGGAGCTGCTGCCGATGGCCGAGGCGTTCGGCATGACGGTCGCCGCCTGGGCTCCGCTCGGCCAGGGCAAGCTCGCCCGTGCCGACGCCGTCGGCGAGAACGACCGCGAGCGCGCCGTACTGAGCACGCTGAAGGACGTCGCCGCGGAGCTGGACGCGACACCGGCGCAGGTCGCACTGGCGTGGACGCGGGCCCACTCGCGGGCGATCCATCCGCTGGCCGGGGCGAGCTCTGCGCGGCAGCTGTCGGACCTGCTGGCCGGGCTCGAGCTTCAGCTCCCTGGCGAGGCGGTCGCGCGGCTGGAGGCAGCGACCGGATTCAGGCTCGGGTTCCCCGGCGACTTCCTCGTTCCGGACATGCTCGGGCCGGATCGGGTCGAAGGCCGTTGAAATCGAAACCGAACGGGCCTAGGCCACAATTCTGATTCAGTCTGTCATCGCGCATGACGATGGGCACTTCTCACTCGTCAATGGAGTGAAGTCCCGACGGGGGACCTTGCAGGTAAGGACATTCGCGATGAGTACTGCCAGCGTGCGGTGGTGGGTCGGATGAGCCCGCGGGCCGTGGACAAGCGGGCCCGGCCGGGCAACGAGGGCGGACCGCCCGCGACGGAACCCCCGGCCGACCTGACCGAGGTCGGGCAGCCGGGGGAGACCGAGCCGGCGGTCGAGGCCGACAAGGGCTGAGCGCGCCGGTCAGCGCAGCATCAGGCACACGTCACCGAACTCGTGCCACAGGTAGTGCTGCTCCAGCGCCGCGTCGTACGCCTGCTGCACGACGGCGCCTCCGGCGACGGACTCCAGCAGGAGCAGGTGGGACGCCTCGGGTGCGTGCATGCCGGTGATCAGTCCGTCGACGACCGACGCGGGCCGGTCGGGTCCGAGGACCAGATCGGTCCAGCCACTCGACGCGAGCACCGCTCCGCTCGGGAGTGCGGCCGACTCGATCGCACGGACCGCGGTGGTCCCGACACCGATCACCCGGCCGCCGTTCGCCTTGACCCAGTTGACGAGCCGCGCGGTGTGCTCCGGTACGGCGTACCGCTCAGGGAGCGGCGGTTCGTGGCTCTCCAGCGACGAAACCCCGCAGTGCAACAGGATCGGCGCGATCAGTACGCCGGCCGCCGCCAGCTGACTGACCAGCTCGAAGCTGAACGGCCTGCCCGCACTGGGCATCTCCGCCGAGCCCGGCTGACTGGCGAACACGGTCTGGTAGAGCGCGAGCGGCCACTGCCGGTCGACGTACTTGTAGGTGATCGGCCGCCCGTGCCTGCGCAGGTACTCGACCACGTCGGCCACCGGCGGCTGTGCTCGCCACAGTCGCGTCGAGCCTTCCTGGTACGGCGCCAGCAGAGTCAGTACGCCGTCCGGCAGCTCCACCTGGTCACCGGTCGCGCCACCGAGCATCGGTGAGCCACCACTGCGCAGCTCGACCACCCAGGTGCCGTCGTCGAGCGCTGTCGAGAAGTGCACCACGACAGGTGCCACTCCCGAGCCGGTGATCCAGCAACCGTCGACGGCCGCGGCCAGGGTGCCGGAAGTGTTCACCAGCAGGAGATCCCCCGGCCGCAGGTGCTCGCCGATCCGGTCGAACCGGGTGTGCCGTACGGTCGACCCCTCCGCTACCAGCAGCTTCACCTGGTCCCGGGCCAGCCCGCGCGCCTCCGGCGGCTCGATCGCGTTCAGCTCGTCGGGCAGCGTGAACCGCGTCTGTGGATGGACCTTCACGAGGCCACCACCGGTGCGAACTCCGAAGCGCGGTAGCGACCACTCGCCGGCCGTCCGTCCAGCAGCGCCAGCAGAGCCGGTACGACGGCCGCCGGCTCCGGCCGGTCCGAGATGTCCTCGCCCGGGAAGGCCGCCTGGTGCATCGCGGTCCGCAGGTCACCCGGGTCGACGGCGTAGACGGCGAGCTCGGGATGCTCCGCCGCCAGGACGGCGCTCGCATGATCCAGCGCGGCCTTCGCCGAGCCGTAGCCGCCCCAGCCTTCGTAGGCCTCGACGGCCGCGTCGGAGCTGACGTTCAGCACGATCCCGTTCGCCTTGCCCAGTTCGGGAATCAGCGCCTGGGCCAGCGCGATCGGCGCGATCACGTCGACCTCGTACACCCGGCGCAGCTCGTCGAGATCGGCGCCGGCCAACCGCTGCAACGGACTCGGTCCGAGGTAGCTCGCGTTGTTGACCAGCAGATCGAGCCGGCCGAGCTCGCCGACGGCGTCGACCAGGTCGGCGCGGTGCTCGGCGTCGGTGACGTCGCCGGCCAGCGGGACGACGTCGGTCGTGGCGGCCAACTGGTCGGCCGCGTCCTTCAGCGCGTCGGCTCCCCGAGCGTCGATGATCAGCGACCATCCACGCTCGGCGAGCCCCTGCGCGAGCGCCAGCCCGAGGCCGGCCGACGCTCCGGTGACAACAGCAACAGGACGATTCTGCGAAGGAGTCATGCCGATCACTGTGTTACCTCAAGTCGACTTTAGGTCAAGAGCTGTACACCTCGTACTCCGACAGCTGCCCGGCCGGCCACCCGGTGTTCCCGGTGAAGGTGAGCCGGACATAGCGGGTGGAGACGGCACTCGGCAAGGTGATCGTCGCGGTGTTGCCCGAGCCGGGGTCGAAGGTGCGACCGGCCGCACCGGCCAGCTGCGTGTACGACGAGTTGTTGGTGCTGCCGAGCACCGCGACGGTCTGGCTTCGGGTGCCCCAGGCCGAGCTCGGCGGGAGCTTCAGCACCAGCCGCTTGACGGTCTGGCTGCTGCTGAGGTCGACGGTGAGCGCCTGCGGCCACGCGTTGTTCGCGCTTTCCCAGTAGCTGTTGGCGTTTCCGTCGACCGTGTTGCCCGCCGTGTAGTTCTGCACCTGGCTGGTCGCCGTGATCTGCTTGCCTGCGGCAAGGTTTCCGGTCGGCGTACCGGGATCGGTACCGCCGCCCGTGCCCGGCGCGACCCAGTTGCAGCCGCTCCACGTCGAGTCCCAGCCGCTGTTGCCGGAACCGCGGTTCAGCGCGAAGGTGCCGCCGGGGTAGGCGCAGTTGTAGACGCCGGCCCGGCCGACCCCGCTGGCCCGGACGTTGCTGACCGCCGCGGACCCGGTCGTCTCGGCCTGGAACGCGAACGTCCCGGCGCCCTCGATCGAACCGCCGTCGACCGTGACGTTCTGCACCGGACGCCCGGCGCCCCCACCGTCCACGAACTGGTACGCCGACCACGGGCTGGCAACCAGCCGGTTGTTCGTCAGCCGCACCTGCGCGTTGATCTGGCTGTCGTACGCGTCGACGCGGATCGCGCCGTGCGGGTGGTTCTGGCCCCAGTTCGGGTTCATCGACCCGGTCCGGAGCAGGGTGTTGCCGGAGACCGTGATCGTCCCGGCCAGCGGGAAGAACGGCGAACCGAACGACTGGTTCGAGATCGCGATGCCACCGCCGAGCGCGTTGGTGTCGGCGATCAGGTTGTCCCTGACCGTCATGTCGGTGCCGCCGTAGATCGCGATGCCGTTCGCCAGGTTCGGCTGCACGATCGTGTTGCTGGCGAAGGTCGAGCCGCGGTTGGCCGCGTTCAGCGACCAGGCGGCGAGCGCGTCGTCACCCTGGTTGCGCAGGTAGTTGTTCCGGATCTGCGCGTTGTACGCCGTACCGTTCAGGTTCAGCCCGTCGGCGGTCATGTCGTAGAAGCGGTTGTTCTCGACCACCAGGTTGTCGTTGTTGCCGGTCAGCCAGAGCCCGACCTTGAGATGCTGCAGCCACAGGCCGGAGACCACCGAGTTCGGGCCGAGGCTGCCGTTGACGAAGTTGTCCGGCGAGTTGTCGTTGCGCTCGGTCACCTCGCCGATCACCGCGAAGTCGTGCAGCTTCACGTTGCCGCCGCCGTTCGGGCGGTCGATCAGGTGGTGACTGAGCAGCACCGAGTGCCAGCGGCCGGCGCCGCGGATCGTCACGCCGTCGGGGTTGATCGTGCCGCCGACCTTGAACCGGCCGGCCGGGATCCACACGGTTCCACCAGCACCGCGGGCGGCGTCGATGGCGCTCTGGATCGCGCCGGTGGAGTCGTTGGTGCCGTTCGGGTCGGCGCCGCGGTCGGTGATCGAGATCGAGCCACCGGGCTGACCGGCCGGGCCGGCCACGTTCTCGAACTCGACGTCGTCGATCGTGTACGGGCCGGCGGTGTTCTCGCCGTCGACCTGCAGCTTGATCTTCGCGCCGGCGTTCACGGTCCGGCCGAGCTGGAGCCGGGCGTGGTCGTAGAGCTTGTGGGTGCGGGACCCGGCGATCCAGCCGGTGTCGACGTAGCTGTACTTCGAGGTCACGGCGAGCTGCTGCGACAGCTTCTGCCCGTCGACGTACACCGACAGCGTGCCGGTCCGGCCGTCCGGAACGGAGTACGCGACCGTGATCGCGTTGGTGGTGGCCGGCGCGGTGAACTCGACGTACTGGCCGCCGTTGAGCGTGACGGCCTGGCGGTTCGAGGCCTCGGCGGCGAGCGTGCCCTGGGCGTAGCTCGGGCCGATCTTGCTGCCGTTGGTGGCCGAGCTCTCGGCCTCGACGATGGTGAAGGGGAGGGTCGCGCCGACGGCCTGGACGACGGCTCGTGCGGTGGGGGCTGCTGCTGCTGCGGGGGACAGGCTGACGCCGGCGAGAGCGGTCGTGGCGACAGCCAGCGCGGCGAGATGTCTGGGGGCGGACATGAGCACCTTCCTTGGGGCGGTAAGGATGAGGATTTTTATTCAAATATTTGACGCTTTTACGCAAAATACCTACAGACACCATGACCTGTCACTATGTCGCGGGTGACGGGGCTACGCGAACGGTGGAACGACCTCATCCCAGGCGCGGCCGAACTGGCCGACGACCTGGCCGAGCGCTACCGCGCGGGCGACCGCCGGGCCTACCGCGACCAGTACTTGCAGCGGGTCCTCGACGCCCTCGGCACGCTCGACCAGCTCAGCACCGATCCGACGGCCGTGTACCTCGCCGCCTGGTTCCACAAGGCGGTCCACACCCCTGGGGATCACGCCGTCGCGGATGCGGAGGCCTCCGCCGAGCTCGCCGCGCAGAAGCTCCCGACGTACGGCGTGACCGCGGCGCGGACCGCTGAGGTCGCACGTCTGGTCCGGCTCACCGCCGCGCAGCCCCCGATCGACGCGGAAAGCCCCGCCGACCCGAACGCCGACGTTCTGCTCGACGCCGTCAACGCGACGCCGGCCACCGCCGACTACGCCGTTCACGCGTCCGAGCTCCGCCGCGACAGCGACGACCGCGCGACGACGGTCAAGCAGCGGCACGCGCTGGTCGGCGCACTGCTCGAGCGGCCGATCTACCGGACGCAGCTCGGCCGGGACCACTTCGACGCCCCGGCGCGGGTGAACCTGACGCGGGAGTTCGCCGTACTGGACGGGGAGATCCCGGCTCCTTGGCGTGGCTGGCAGCGGGCAGCGCTGATCGGTGTCGTCCTGATCGGTCCGTTGCTCGCCGCTCTCGCGAGCTTCGGCGCCTCCGACACTCCGTGGGAGGCGTCCGCGCGCTCGGACTCCGCTTCGCCCTGGCTGTCCGTGGTGCTCTGTGTGGTCGCGCTCGGCACCGTCCCGCTGCTCTACCGCTTCGCGCGGAGGAACGGCCGACCCGCCAAGGTGGTCACCGGCGCGGTGGTCGCGACCGCGGTCGTGGCGCTGGTGATCGCGGTGCTGCGCATCCCGGCCACGACGTCGTCCAACGGACCTGGCGGCCGGGTTCCGCTGGTGATCGTCGCGCTGACCCTGCTCCTGCTGAGCGGGATCGCCGCGTTCGTGTCGGCGTCGCTGGGCGGGCCGGTCCCGGCCGCCGGCCGGGGTCAGGTGCTCGCCGGCGTCGCTGCCGCGGTGGTGATCGTCGTCCTGACCGTCTTCGTCGCCGCTCCGGTCGGGCAGAGCTACCTGCTGCAGGCGAACGAGCGGGTGACCGGATCGGGCGGCAGCGACGCCGCGACACCCCGGTCCGAGCTGGACGGCCGGATCGCCTGGGTCAGCCCGAGCACGTCGCTGCGGGCGGAGGCGGTCAGCGCGGCGGTGACGACCCGGTACGGCATCGCGATCTCGCGGCAGACCGGCACGATCGAGATGCTCGACCCCGCGACCGGCGACGTCCGCTGGAAGCACACCCGGTCGGACGTGGACGTGCGTCCCAAGCTGGCCGCCACCGGAGACGGCCGGCTCCTGCTCGTGAACTTCGACCGGCTCGGCTACCTGCTGCTCGACGCGTCGACGGGCCACCGCGCGACTGGGCACTGGCCGCGCGACGAGGACAACACCCTCGAGAACGCCGACCCGCTGCTGACCGGGGAGCAGGTCTCCAAGGGCTCGGACAAGCTGCGCGGCGTGGACGAGAAGGGCGGGACGCGCTGGACCTTCGAGCCGGGCCGGTGCACCAGCATCGGCGCCACGGCGACGGCGGACACCGCGGTGGCGTTCCTCAACCGCAGTTGCGGAAAGGAGCCCGACGAGAGCGTCGGGCTGGACCTGAAGAGCGGCAAGGAGCTGTGGAAACGCTCGAACAACTGGAGGAGCGACGACCAGCTGACGATCGGCGGTCTGATCGTCGTGGTGGAGTCGACGTCTAAGACGCAGGCCACGGTGATCGGCGTCGAGGCGCGGACCGGTGAGGTCAAGTGGCGCTGGGACGTGCCCGAGGCCTGGGCCTGCGGCACCAGGCTGGAGAAAGCCGGCCGCCAGGTCATGCTGCTGAACTGCCCTTCCAAGGCGGCCGAGCGGACCGCGGTCGTGGCGACGGTGCTCGATGGCGAGACCGGTCGGACGGCCTGGCAGCGCACGGTCCCGGCCCAGCTCGGCATGCACTCGAAGGTCACCACCGACGGCCGGGTGGTGTCGCTCGACGACGTCAAGAGCAACTGTGTGCTGACCGTGATCGGTGAGTCCGGGCAGCGGCAGGTGACGCTCCCGGAGGAGGTCGTCTGCGGCCGCGGCCTCCAGACGGTCGGCAACCAGGTCCTGGTCTCGGGGCGGGACACGATCATCGCTCTGCGGTAGCACTTTCGGGGAGGAGGATCCCGGGGCTGAGGACGTTGTTCGGGTCGACCACCCGCTTGACCGCTTGCAGGCTCTCGATCGCGAGCGCACCGATCTCGGCGGCGTACGCGTCACGGTGGTCGGTCCCGACGCCGTGGTGGTGGGTGATCGTCCCGCCGGCCGCTGCGATCGCCGTACTGGCTGCTGTTTTGGCCTGCCGCCACTGAGCGACCGGGTCGTCGGCCTGTGCACAGACGACCGTGAAGTAGAGCGAGGCGCCGGTCTCGTACACGTGGGACACGTGGCAGAGCACCAGCGGCGGTGTCCCGCTGAGCGACTCCACCAGCGCATCCGTCACGGCGGCCTTGAGGTCGGGGAGCTTCGACCAGAAGCCTGCCGTCTCCAAGGTCTCCACCAGCGCGCCCTCGTCGAGCAGCGGATCACGCAGGTACGGCGCGCGGTAGCGGCCCTTGCGCCAGGTCTCGCCCGGCTCCTCACCGAGCGGCTCACCGCCTTCGTCGGCGAGCACCTCGGCGACGGCAGCACGCCGTACGGCGGTCGCCGTGCCCTCGAAACCGACGATCACCTGGACGCCGCTCGCTCCACCGAGCACCTCGGGATCGGCCAGGTTCACCGCGGTCTCGGCCTCGTCGGACAGCCGCAGCACGGTCGGCAACGGCCCGTCCTGCGCGAGCCGGCGGATCGCGTCGAGCCCCTGCCGGAAGTCGGCGAACCGCCAGCCCTCGAAGAACCGCTCGACCGGGCGCGGACGGATCCGCACGACTACCGAGGTGATGATCCCGAGCGCTCCCTCCGACCCGAGCCACAGCTGCCGCAGATCGGGCCCTGCCGCGGACATCGGCGCGCGTCCCAGCTCGATCGTTCCGCGGGGTGTCGCCACGGTCACGCCCACCACCATCTGGTCGAACCGCCCGTACCCCGCCGACGACTGCCCGCTCGACCGCGTCGCCGCATAGCCACCGATCGAGGCGCCCTCGTAGGACTGCGGGAAGTGCCCGAGCGTGTAGCCGTGCTCCTTGAGCGCCGCCTCCGCCGCCGTCCCCCGGACGCCGGCCTCCAGCCGCACGGTCCGCGAGACCGCGTCGATCTCCCCGACCTGCTCCAGTCGCCGCAGATCCACCGCGACGAAGGATCTGTCCGGCGCCAGCCCACCGACCACGGACGTCCCGCCCGCGTACGGCACGACCGCGACCCTCAACTCGGAACACGCCCGGAGCACCGCCAGCACGTCCTCGTGCGACCCCGGAAACACGACGGCGTCCGGCATGTCCGCCCGATCCCCGGCCCGGCTCCGCAGGAGATCGGGAGTGGAGTAGCCGCGAGTGTGAGCCCACCGAGTCTCACCGTCGACCTTGACGTAGTCGGCACCTAGCAGCTCGACCAGGACGTCCGGGGCAGAGCCTTCAACTGCTGGTTCCTCCGGCACAGAGGCAGCAGTACGTCGTACCCCCAAGTGCTTCAGTGCGGCGAGGGCTGCTTCGGGGATCTCGGTCGTCGCCGCCGGGTCACCCCAGCGGCCGGGCGTGAGTTGCACCACCGGTAGGTCGGACTCGGTCATTCGGCACTCCCCATCGGTGGGTTCGGGAGGTACCGTCCGACTGTTCCGGCACCTTCGACTCGCTGATACACTCTGACGCGTGATGTCTCAGCGTAGCAGCGACCTCGAGTCGACTCCTTCCGCCCGTCCGGCCCCCGCGAACGCGATCGGCGAGGAGCGCATCCTCGACGCGGCGTACGAGCTGCTGCTCGCGATCGGCATGCGCCGGATGACGATGGCCGACATCGCCCGGCACGCCGAGGTTTCCCGCGCGACGCTCTACCGCCGCTGGCCCAACGTCCAGGCCGTCGTCGCCGCGCTGATGACCCGCGAGTGGACGACCGCGCTGATGTCCGCCTTCCAGCCCGACGCCGTCGACGGCCGCACCCGGCTGGTGGAAGGCGTCGTCGAGGTGGTCGGCAAGACCCGCACCCACCCGCTGATGCGCAAGATCGTCGAGCTCGACCCCGAGTTCCTCACGCCGTACCTGCTGGAGCGTCGCGGCAGCAGCACCGTCGCGCACCTCGCGCTGGTCGCCGAGGGCATCAAGTCCGGTCAGGCCGACGGTTCGATCCGCGCCGGCGACCCCGACTGGCTGTCCCGGCAGATCATCCTGGTCTCGCTCGCCTCGGCGGTCTCCGGCCCGGTGCTGGCGACCCACGAGGAGTACCCGCACCTCGACGAGGAGCTCCGCGCGATGCTGACCAGGTACCTGGAGCCCTAGATGATCTCGGTCGGCAACTCCAGCCTGAACGCCGCCCGGCGGACCAAGGAGCTCGACTGGCTGGACACCCGGCAGCAGGTCGACGTCCTGGTCGTCGGCGGCGGGGTGACCGGTGCGGGCGTCGCACTCGACGCGGCCGCCCGCGGCCTGACCGTCGCGCTGGTGGAGAAGCACGACCTCGCGTTCGGGACCAGCCGCTGGAGCTCGAAGCTGGTGCACGGCGGCCTGCGGTACCTGGCGTCCGGCCACGTCGCCATCGCCTACGAGAGCGCCGTCGAGCGCGGCATCCTGATGAAGACGACCGCACCGCACCTGGTCCACCCGGTGCCGCAGGTCGCGCCTTGGTTGCCTGAGGCAAGGTTCATGCAGGCGGCGCTGCTCCGCTCGGCGTTCCTCGGCGGCGACGTGCTGCGTACCTTCGCCCACACCAGCGACGACTTCCTGCCGCACTCCCGCCGGATCAGCTCGGCCGAGGTCCTGCGCTACGCGCCCACCGTCCGCCCGCACGGTCTGCGCGGCGGTTTCCTGACCTGGGACGGACAGCTCTACGACGATGCCCGCCTCGTCGTCGCGATCGCCCGGACCGCCGCCCTGTACGGCGCCCGCGTGCTGACCCGATGCTCGGCCGAGCAGGTCACCGGCCAGGGCGCGGTCGTCGTCGACCAGCTGAGCGGACGCCGGATCGATGTGGCGGCGCGGATGGTGGTCAACGCCGGCGGCATCTGGGCCGACCAGGTCGCCACCGGGATCAAGCTGCGCCCGAGCCGCGGGACGCACCTGGTGCTGCCGCAGTCGGTGTTCGGCGAACTGTCCGCCGTACTGACCGTGCCGGTACCGGGCGAGCCGCGCCGCGTGGTGATGGCGATCCCGGCGCCCGACGGCCGGGTCTACGTCGGGCTGACCGACGAGGACGCGCCGGGCCCGGTCAGCGACGTGCCGCAGGCCAGCGAGGCCGAGATCGACTTCCTGCTCGGCACGATCAGCGCGGCGGTGCGCGAACCGATCACCCGCTCCGACCTGCTCGGCACGTACGCCGGACTGCGCCCGCTGCTCGACACCGGCCATCACCGGGGTGAGGACAAGACCGCCGACATCTCCCGGCGGCACGCGGTGATCACCGGGCCGGACGGACTGGTGACGATCGTTGGCGGCAAGCTCACGACGTACCGGCGGATGGCGCAGGACGCGCTCGACGCTGCGTTGAAGCAGTCCTCTCTGGAAGTCCGGCGGCCGTGCCTGACGCATCGGATCCCGCTGGTCGGCGCTGCCGATCGGTCGCGGCTCGCGACGGTCCGGGCGCCGGCGCGCTTCGTCCAGCGGTACGGCGTGGAGGCGCCGGACGTGATCGCGGGTGATCGGGCCCTGCTCGAGCCGGTGACGCCGGGGCTGAGGACGACGCACGCGGAGCTGCGGTTCGCCGTACGGCACGAAGGGGCGCTGGACGAGGACGACGTCCTCGACCGCCGTACGCGCCTCGGTCTGTCGGCGACGGATCGGGAGCTCGCCCTCCCCGCGGTCCGCGCGGCTTTCGCTGCGGTCTGAGCACCGGTTGTGGCGATTGGCCTGTGGATAACGCTGGGACGCTCCCGGGACTGAGATAACTTGTAGTCATCGGCGACCTGGGGAGGTGGGGATCGTGAGTCAGCCGTATCCAGGCCAGGGTCCGTACCCCGGCGGCGGTCACCCGCAGAACGTGGGCCAGTTCCACAGCGGACCTCCGTCGGCCGCGCCGCCGAAGTACCGCACGCTCGGGCGGCTCGCACGGGTCGCCATCGCGCTGATGGCCGGGACCGTGCTGGTCAGCATCATCCAGACGATCCTGCTGTGGACGTCGTACGACGACGTGAAGCGGCTCGTCTACGGGTTGCTGTCCGAGGACGAGATCGACCGCGGCGCCGAGGCGGTCGTCGGGGCGGGACCGTTGCTCGACGGGCTCGGCTACCTGTTCGCCGCGGCCGGCATCGTCGTGGTCATCTGGCTCTGGCAGGCCCGGGAGAACACGGAGATCCTCCAGCCGCCGTTCGCGACGACGTACCAGGGCGGCTACGGCAGCGGCAACGGCGCGCACCGGCACTCGACCGGCTGGACGGTCGGCGCCTGGCTGTGCCCGGTGGTCCAGTTCTGGTACCCGTTGCAGGTCGTCGGGGACGTTGTCCGCGCGAGCGAGCCGCCGAACCAGCCGGGCATCGCACGCTCCAGCCGGATCCGCGGCCTGCTGTACGGCTGGTGGGCGGCTTGGGTCGCCTTCTGCGTCGTGGCCGTCGGCGGCGGGCTGTTCGCGGGGATCAGCTTCATCACCTGGTTCATCCGCCTGGTCGACCGCGCCGACGAGGCCAGCGCAACCGGCGACTACGTCGACATCTACGACCTCCAGGACTACCTGGTGCACCTGGCGCTCGGGCTCAACATCGCGTTCACGGTCGGCACGGTGCTGCTGATCGTGGCGGGGGCGACGTTCTCCCTGCTGCTGCTCCAGCTCAGCGGCTGGCACGACGGGCGCGCGCCGCAGTCCGGCGTACCGCTCGGGCCGACGCTGCCGTACAACTCGCCGTCGTACCTGCCGCCGGTCGACCGCACGCCGCAGTACGCGCCCCGCCCGCCGCAGGCGAATCCGTACGGACCGGGGCCTGGCCCCGGGTCAGGCCACGGGGGATATCAGGCTCCGCCCGCTCAGGCTCCTCGTCCGGGTGGCCCGTACGGCCCCGGCGGCTACGGCGGCACCACCGGCTCCAGCCCGAACGGTCCGGGCCCGACGCACCCGCAGGACGCGAGCCCGCCGCCCCCACGAGCGGACCCGCCGAGATCCCCTTGGCCAACCCGCGAAGGCGGCCCACCGGAGTACCCAGCCGGCTCACGGTGAGCCAGTGCCGGCGGGCGAGCTCACGGTGAATTGGTGCCGCCCGGCCGGCGCCCGCTGACGTTCAACTCAGCCGACAGAGCACGGCGCTCGCGTCGTCGTGCCGCTTTCCCCTGAAGCTGCCGTCGACCGCGGCGACGTCGTACGCCCGCACCCGATCGATCAGTTCGCGCGGCCCGCGGGACTCCAGCAGCGCGACCAGGTCCTCCCACGCACCACCACGAAGTCCGGCCCACTCACCACCAGGTCCTCGTTCACTCCGACCAGCCGATCAGGAGCACCCTCACACACCGACCAGATCTCCACAGCCCCATTCAACCCGCCGCCCCACCCGGTGGTCGCCGAGGGCTTCCCGCGTCCGCCACCACCCCCGCCCCGCAGCTCTCCCAAGCCGTTGCCTGTGGCACCGATTGCTACGCGTGCGCCTCCTGCGGCACCGCGACCTCGCGCTCTTCCCAGGTCGCCGTCAGCGACTCGTCGAGCGAAATCCGCGGCGCCCACCCGACCATCTTCTCGATCAGCCGCGTGTCCGCCTGCTGCCAAGGCACCGAGTCCGCCGGCGACCCCGCATGCCCCGCGTGAACCGTGCCCTCGACAACCTTCGCGCCAGTCCCGCTGAGCTCGATCAACCGTCGCACCACGTCGCGCGCCAGCGCGGCCTGGCCCGACCCGACGTTCAGCACCGGCGGCGGCTTCTCGTCGGTCAGCGCGACCGCGAGCACCGCCTCCGCGACATCCCGTACGTCGACGTAGTCCCGCCACGCCTCCAGCGAGCCCATCTGCAACGTGTCGGTCTCCTGGACCTGCCGCACGACCCGCCCGAGCAGCGTGCTCGCCGGCGACCCCGGACCGCTGATGTTGAACGACCGGACCACGACCGCATCCGCGCCGTTCCGCCGGGCCCGCAGCACGAGCTCCGACCCGGCCAACTTCGTGAACCCGTACGCCGCTCCCGGCCGCGGCTCCGCCTGCTCGTCCTGACTCGTCCCCTGCGGCGCACCGCCGTACTCGGCGGCCGACCCCAGCTGCACCAGACGCGCGTTGTTCGCCGTCCGCTGCATCGCCGACAGCAGGGCCTCGACCGCGACCACGTTCCCGCGGGTCAGCGCGACGGTGTCGCCGTGCGTCGCGGCCGCCGCGTTCACAATCACCGTCGGCTTGTACATCGCCACCAGCGCGTCGAGGGCATAGCAGTGCCCTGTGGCCAGGTCGAACCGCCGGTGTGGATCACCCGTGCTCCGGGTCATGCCGCGGTGCTCGATCCCGCGCTCGCTCAGCAGCGCGCAGATCCGGGCTCCGAGGAAGCCGCCGGCGCCGAACACCATCACCCGCTCCGATCCGGTCACCCGATCCATCTTGCCCCGCCGGGTTGTCGATCGGAGAAACTTTGTCCGTCGAGGTCGTCACAATGCAGATCACAGGCCCCGCGCCGCGGGACCGAGAGGAGACCTCGTGGCAAACCGCCGGCCGCCCGCGACCGAGTCCACCGTCCGCGACTGGGACGACGCCGATCCGTCCGGGCAGACCTACACCAAGGTGCTGTTCCTGGACGCCGACCTGACCGAGGTCGCCAACACCGGAGGCGTGTTCGAGGAGTGCGTGTTCCGTGGCGTCCGGTTCAACGCCTCGACGCACACCGACGCGGCGTTCGTGAACTGCACGTTCGTACGCTGCTCGTTCTTCGACACCACGTTCACCCGCTGCAAGCTGATGGGCAGCTCCTTCGACGACTGCACGTACAACCTGCTCAAGGCCGACGGCGGCGACTGGTCGTTCACCAGCCTGCCGGGCGAGGACCTGCGCGGGGCCGAGCTGTCCGGGGTGAAGCTGCGGGAGTCGGACCTCACCGGCGTACGGGCCGCGAAGGCCACGCTGCGCAACATCGACCTGTCCGGCGCAATGCTCCAGCGCGCCGACTTCACCGGCGCCGACCTGCGCGGATCGGACCTCACGTCGCTCGACCCGCTGACCGTCCAGCTGCGGGATGCGATCATCGATCTGCCGCAGGCGATGGCGATCGCGCAGTCGCTCGGACTCGACGTCAGGCCGTAGCTGTGGGTGAAGTTGTGGACAGCTGGAAAGTTATCCCCCGGTTCGTCCACAACCTGTGGATAACTTCCCACTCTCCGTGATTCTCACCCCGTCGTACGGCGAAATCGGTAACTCAGCGCAGTCGAGCGACCGGCCGGAGCCGCCGCGTCCGCTGAATCATCACAGGCCGGGCCGGAATGTCGCTCCGCCGATGCCGGGCCGGCGGCCGCCCGCGCACCGTCAGCAGCGCGGCGTGCTCCACGACGTACTCGGGACTGGTCAGCGGCCGGGTCCGATTCAGGGCCTGTACGCCGGCCGCGAGCCCGACGCCGGCGAACGCGCCGAGCGTGTTCGCGATCAGGTCGTGCACCTGGCAGGACCGGCCGAGCTGGGGGACCAGCGCCTGGACGGCCTCGACGGAGGCGGACAGGCCGATCCCCGCCGCGATCCCGTCGGCCGGACGCCCGCTGGCCAGCGTCAGCATGCCCGCGGCCGGGACGAAGAGCAGCACGTTGAGCAGCCCCTGGAGCGAGGTGAGTCCGCCGGTCGTGGTCAGCTGCGTGCCGCAGATCCCGAGCCCTCCGTGATGTGCCGTCGGGCTGAGCGTCGCCGCCAGCACGAGCGCGAACGAGGCCGGCAGGAACAGCGCCGCCAACCGGGGGACGAGCCGGTCACCGCGCCGCCGTACCGCCGAGACGGCGATCGGGATCGCCATCCCGGTGAGAACGAGCCACGTGTCCAGCAGGTGCGGGATACCGCGATAGGTCTCGAGCACGTATCCGGATCCTCCGTCGTCAACCGGCCCACGCAGGCCCGACCGGACCCCGCGCGCAACACAACGTCAGTGGTTCTCGTCCCGAAAAGTTTCCTCGTCAGACGTTCCATCGATTACTCGTCCGCTCGCCAGACCCTTCGGGACATCTGCACGCACCCGCAAACAAACGGTGGTCGCCTCGTGACAATCCGTGGTCGAACTGACACCGGCTATCGGGGCCCAAGGCAACATCCATCCCCACTGCCGGACCGCGCGGCCCGGCTCCGGCGCTCGACCGCACGCCCGCGCGATGGCACCATTCCGAGGGTGAGCACCTCGGAGGAGTCCCAGCGGCTGCGGGACCTCAAGCTGCTGCGTCGGGTCCGGGACCGGATCGACCGGGAGTACGCGCAGCCGCTCGACGTCGAGGCGCTGGCCCGTGGGGTGAACATGTCGGCCGGGCACCTGAGCCGGCAGTTCAAGCTCGCGTACGGCGAAGCGCCGTACGGGTACCTGATGACGCGCCGGATCGAGCGCGCGATGGCGCTCCTGCGTCGCGGCGACGTCAGCGTGACCGACGTCTGCTTCCAGGTCGGGTTCTCCTCGCTCGGGACCTTCAGCACCCGGTTCACCGAGCTGGTCGGGATGCCGCCGAGCACCTACCGTCAGCAGGTCCGGCCCCCGGTCGAGCCGCCGTCCTGCATCACCAAGCACGTCGCCAGACCGATCAGGAATCAAGAAGCACCGCGTGCTTGGCCGCCAGTAGCGTGACTGCCATGACAACCAACGCGGACCTCAAGATTCACGCCAGCTTCCTGCCCCAGGACGACCCCGACGCCGCGATCGCGTTCTACCGCGACACGCTCGGCTTCGAGGTCCGCAACGACGTCGGCCAGGGCACGATGCGCTGGATCACGGTCGGCCCGGCGGGCCAGCCGGACACCCAGATCGTGCTCACCCCGCCGCTCGTCGACCCCGGACTGACCGACGACGAGCGCCGGACGATCACCGAGATGATGGCCAAGGGCACCTACGCCACGATCGTGCTGGCCACCAAGGACCTGGACGGCCTGTTCGACCGGGTCCAGGCCACCGGCGCCGAGGTGATCCAGGAGCCGACCGACCAGCCGTACGGCATCCGCGACTGCGCGTTCCGCGACCCGGCGGGCAACCACGTCCGCATCAACCAGCTGACCTGAACCGGTTCCGACCCCCGCCGCCGACCACCTGACCGACGGAGCACCGATGACCCCCAGAGCGACCAAGGCAGCCGCGAAGACGGCCCCGGCCAGGCCGGCGTACGACGCCGACAGCCACGACCTGATCCGCGTGCACGGCGCCCGCGAGAACAATCTCAAGGACGTCAGCATCGAGCTGCCGAAGCGCCGGCTGACGGTGTTCACCGGGGTGTCGGGGTCGGGCAAGAGCTCGCTCGTGTTCGGCACGATCGCCGCCGAGTCGCAGCGGCTGATCAACGAGACCTACAGCACCTTCGTGCAGGGCTTCATGCCGTCGCAGGCGCGGCCCGAGGTCGACGTGCTCGAGGGGCTGACCACCGCGATCATCGTCGGCCAGGAGCGGATGGGGTCGAACCCGCGCTCCACCGTCGGCACCGCGACCGACGCGAACGCCATGCTGCGGATCCTGTACAGCCGCCTCGGCACGCCGTACGTCGGCTCCCCGCAGGCGTTCTCGTTCAACGTCGCCTCGATCAGCGGCGCCGGCGCGGTCAAGATCGAGAAGCACGGGCAGACCGTGAAGGAGCGGCGCAGCTTCTCGATCACCGGCGGTATGTGCCCGCGCTGCGAGGGCCGCGGTTCGGTCTCCGACATCGACCTGACCCAGCTGTACGACGAGAACAAGTCGCTGTCCGAGGGCGCGTTCACGATCCCCGGCTGGAAGTCGGACAGCTTCTGGACGGTCCGGGTGTACGCCGAGTCGGGCTTCGTCGACCCGGACAAGCCGATCAAGAAGTACACCAAGAAGGAGTTGCAGGACTTCCTCTACAAGGACGCGGTGAAGGTCAAGGTCGACGGCGTCAACCTCACCTACGAGGGCCTGATCCCGAAGATCCAGAAGTCCTTCCTGTCCAAGGACGTCGAGTCGATGCAGCCGCACATCCGCGCGTTCGTCGAGCGGGCGGTCACCTTCACCACCTGCCCCGAGTGCGAGGGGACGCGGCTCACCCCGGAGGCGCGCGCCTCGAAGATCAAGGGGATCAGCATCGCCGACGCGTGCGCGATGCAGATCAGCGACCTGGCCGAGTGGGTCCGCAAGCTCGACGAGCCGTCGGTCGCGCCGCTGCTGTCCGCGCTCGGCGAGACGCTCGACTCGTTCGTCGACATCGGCCTGGGTTACCTGAGCCTGGAGCGCCCGGCCGGCACGCTGTCCGGCGGCGAAGCCCAACGCACGAAGATGATCCGGCACCTCGGGTCGCCGCTGACCGACGTCACCTACGTCTTCGACGAGCCGACGATCGGGCTGCACCCGCACGACATCCAGCGGATGAACGAGCTCCTGCTGCAGCTGCGCGACAAGGGCAACACGGTCCTGGTCGTCGAGCACAAGCCGGAGACGATCGCGATCGGCGACCACGTCGTCGACCTCGGGCCGGGCGCCGGTACGGCGGGCGGCCAGGTCGTCTTCGAAGGCACGGTCGAGGGACTGCGTTCCGCCGACACGTTGACCGGCCGGCACCTGGACGACCGCGCGCTGTTGAAGCCGGAGGTGCGTACGCCGTCCGGCCAGCTGGAGATCCGCGGCGCGAGCACGAACAACCTGCAGAACGTCGACGTCGACATCCCGCTCGGCGCGCTCGTCGTCGTCACCGGCGTGGCCGGCTCGGGCAAGAGCTCGCTGATCCACGGCTCCGTGGCCAAGCGGGAGGGCGTGATCTCGGTCGACCAAGGCGCGATCAAGGGGTCGCGGCGAAGCAACCCAGCGACGTACACGGGTCTGCTGGAGCCGATCCGCAAGGCCTTCGCGAAGGCCAACGGCGTGAAGCCGGCCCTGTTCAGCGCGAACTCCGAGGGCGCCTGCCCGAACTGCAACGGCGCCGGCGTCATCTACACCGACCTCGGCATCATGGCCAGCATCACCACCACCTGCGAGGTCTGCGAGGGCAAGCGCTTCTCGGCCGACGTCCTGGAGTACACCTTCGGCGGCAAGGACATCAGCGAGGTCCTCGCCCTGCCGGTCTCCGAGGCGCTCGAGTTCTTCGCCGACGGCGACGCGAAAACCCCCGCCGCGCACAAGATCCTGCAGAACCTGGCCGACGTCGGCCTCGGCTACATCAGCCTCGGCCAGCCCCTCACCACCCTGTCCGGCGGCGAACGTCAACGCCTGAAGCTCGCCACCCACATGTCCGAGAAGGGCGGCATCTACGTCCTCGACGAGCCGACGACCGGTCTGCACCTGGCCGACGTCGAGCAACTCCTGGCCCTGCTCGACAACCTCGTCGACTCCGGCAAGTCCGTCATCGTCATCGAGCACCACCAGGCAGTGATGGCCCACGCCGACTGGATCATCGACCTCGGCCCCGGCCCCGGCCACGACGGCGGCCACATCGTCTTCGAGGGCACCCCCTCCGAGCTGGTCAAGTCCCGCAAGACCCTCACGGCCAAGCACCTCGCGGACTACGTCGGCTCGTGATCCAGCGAACCCCCACCTGAGACCATCCTCAGGTGGGGTGGATCCGGATCGTTGCCGTCGCGCTTGCGAGCGTCGTACTGGCTGTCGCGCTCGGGGCGTGCCGTGGACAGCAGGCCGTGCCTGAGCCGAACCACGACCAGGCCGTCTCTCTCCATCTCCCCAACCCGAAGGACCTGGAGACCATCTTCCTGATCGAGGACGCCCTGGAGAAGACTCTGGACGGCTCCGAGGCCGGCAGCCTCGACGGCAACGCGATCGGCCCCGACGACGCCGTCATCCACCTCTACGGCCCGAACGCCGACCTGCTCTGGTCAACGATCGAGCCCACGCTCCGCACCCTCGAGAACCCACCCGGCAGCTACGTCGTCAAACGCTACGGCGCCGCGGGCGCCCGCGAGGAGCGCGTACCGATGCCTCAGGCGATCCAGCGGTAGTAGGTGTCCATGTCGACATTGCCGCCGCACACGACGGTGACCACGTGCCGCCCCGCGAACCGCTCGGGGTCTTCGAGGATCGCCGCGATCCCCAACGCCGCCGAGGGTTCGACGACCAGCCCCGCGTCGTGCAGCAGCATCCGCAGACCTTTGACGATCGACTCCTCTTGAACCAGTACGGCGTCATCGGCAACCACCAGCAGGTCGTCCAGCACCTCCGCGATCGGGAACCGCCCGGCGACCCCGTCAGCGATCGTGACCGCCGAGTCGGTCGTCACCACTCGCCGTTCCTCCCAGGACTTCGTCATCGCGGGCGCCCCGGCCGGCTGCACGCAGACCACCTCGACCTCGGGCGCCAGCTCCTTCATGACCTGGCCGATGCCGGTCGCCATCGCACCACCGCCAAGGGCAACCAGTACGACGTCGTACGGCACCGCGCTCTCCACCAACTCGAGCCCGATCGTCGCCGCGCCCTCACAAGTCTCGAGATCCAAACTGTCCTCGAGCAGCCGAATCCCCTCCTCGGCCGCGATGGCAACAGCCCGCTCCCGAGCCAGCTCGTGATCGCCGTCCACCAGCTCCAACCTCGCACCCAGCGCACGAATCCGCTCGAGCTTCACCTCCGGCGCGAACCGCGACGCCACAACGGTCACGTCCAGCCCTCGCCCCCGCGCGGACCAGGCCAGCGCCTGCCCCAGATTCCCCGCACTCGCACACACCACAGCCCGCTGCCCGTCCCGAACGAGGCCGTCGGCAACCAGTTCGGTCCCCCGCCCCTTGAAACTCCGTACGGGGTTGGCCGTCTCCAGCTTGATACTCACCGCACACCCGAGCCGAGCCCCCAACGGCTCACAGCCGTAGAACGGCGACCCAAGAAACACCGGATCAATCACCCGCCGCGCGGCTTGAATCCGATCCAGCTCGAGCCGCGTCTTCTCCACGCCCAAGAGCCTATGCGCTCGGGTCAGTGAAGTACGCGGTAGGTCACCAGCAGGTATCCGCTGGGCGACATGCTGCTGTTCACCGTTTCAAGCTGGATCGCCGGCAGGTTGTCGAGCAGCCTCCGGTCGCCGGACGTCGGAGCAACCGTCGGAGCGATCACCAGCTGAAGGTCGTCAACGAGCCCAGCCGCCAGCAGGGCCTGGGTGATCGAGATGCTCCCATGCACGCCGATGTCACCACCCGGCTTACTCTTCAGCGCCTTCACGAACTCGACCAGGTCCCCGTCGATCACACTCGTGTTGGCCCACTCACCCGCGAGCGGCGTCGACGTAGCCACGAACTTCGGCGCAGCGTTGACGAACGACGCGAACGGCTCGACATCGCTGGTCGGCCAGTACCCCACCCACTCGTCGTACGTACGCCGCCCAAGAATCACCGTGTCCTGCGTCGCGATCAGTTCGGTGCCCCGGGCATCCACCTCGTCGTCCCAGGCTGTGATGAACCGATCCGCAGCCTCAGCCACCCCGTCAAGCGTCACGAAGTAAGCCCCAACAACCTTGCGCTGCCCGTGACCGCGCTCGTCCTGCACCATGGTGAACCCCTCAGAAGTCTGCCGATTGACTGCTACTCACCCCTGCGTCGAACAAACCCCACCGCATTTGACACCCCCGCACAACGTTCTCGGCACCCCACCGGGCCCCGGGTACTGACGGGGCGTGGTGGGGGCCTTCCCTGATTGACGCTCGACCATGCCCAGACCGACGCTGGAAGACCTGCGGCAAACTCTGCGCCGCGTCGTTCGAGACCTAGGAGCGTTCTGTTGGACCCGGAACTGGTACAGGAACTGAAGCAACTCCGCCAGGCGATCGACCGCCTCCGCGAATCCTTCGAGTCGGCAACCACTCCCGCAACCCAGCGAGACCTGCCGGCCACGGAGGACCGCCTCCGAAGCCTCTCCACCCTCTTCAACGAAGACGTGATCTCCGACACCGACTACGAAGACGCCAAGGCAACGCTGCTGTCCGACCTCGTGAAGGTCTGACACCACCTGCCCTGTCCAGCTGACCCGTTCGCGGGTCAGCGGCAACGGCAAGCGCGCGCCAGCGCGAAGACCTCGGGTGGGTGGGAGCGCGCGGAAAGAAGGTACTCGGCGGAGACGAGCGCCCTTGAATCCCCTAACCCCTGTCTTGCAAAGGCGGTTGTAGCGCTCTCGCTGACCTGCGCGGTGGCCGTCAAGCCTGGGCTCGACCGGTTGCGCCCGTGAGTGACCGGTTGAGCCCGCTGGCACGTTCTCGTTAGGGCACGCGGAGGGCACGCGATGTCCCTGACCGGCTCAGGGGCTCGTGGGCCATTCTTCGCGGAGCAATGCGTAGGTGAAGCCGTCGTGCCAAGTGCCGTCGCGGTGCAGTGCAGTGGAACGGCTGTGTTCTTCGCGGCGCAAACCTAGGCGTTCCATGAGACGCCAGGACGCGATGTTGTCGGCGAAACATCCGGCGTGAATCCGCCGCAGCTTGAGCCCGTCGAAGCACAGTTCGATGGTGGCTCTGACGGCTTCGGTGGCGTAGCCGTGTCCTCCGTATGCCGGGTCGAACATCCATCCAAGTTCGGCCTCCAAGCCCTTGGCGTGGATCGCGATGTCCATCTGCGCCCAACTGTCGCGCGGCATGATCATCATGTGACCGATGACCGTGGAGGCAAGAAGAACCATGACGTGCGTGGTGTTGCTCGACTTCTCCTCCATCGCGTCGCGGAGTTCGTCGCGCGTGTGCGGTGCCCAGCCGAGCCAGTGCTGGACCTGGGGGAGCTGTTCGTAGGCCCACAAGGCATCTAGATCGTCTGGCGTGTAGGCACGTAGCGATAGGCGTTTGGTGCTTACTGGCCACTCGATGGGCGTCACCCCGGAGAGGATAGCCAGATCGCCGGGTGTCCGGTCAGTTCGATCCCCACACCTGCCGCGTCCCCCCTGATAGCTGCCAGCCAAGGTCAGCGCGACGCGTGTCAAGAGTCGGCTTGCCGATCCGTAGGACGCGAAGCGCTCTTGATGCGGGTCGTGGTGGCCGTACGATCGAGCGGCCAGAGGGGACGGGGCTAATCGGTGGTCAGTCGCTAGGACTCGGCTCGTGGCAGGTGGGATCGCGTGGACGTGGAACGTCCTGCTGCTGGGCTCCGGCGAGGACGGCGCCCTGACGCCGCCCGGAGTCCGGGGCCGCGCGCCGAAGGCGCGCCCTTGATCTACGAGAGCCAAGTTCGGCAGAGCCGGCCGGGTCACGGGTCTCGATGTACCGGACGCCTGCAGACCCCACCTGGTCCGAACGGATGTGCCGTTGCCGTCGCTGACGATGGCGAGCTGGCGTCTGGCGTCGCGACATGACACTCGGCTGAATGGTCTGAGCACCCTCACGGGTGCCGCTCAGACTGCTTGAGAGTAGAAGTAGCGAGCCTCCGAGAGCGTGGAGACGGAGGTAGCCGCACGCAGGCGTGGCGGATACGCGGCCCAGGGGACCTGATCGGCACGGGATCAGCCCTGGGACGGATGTGGTCACTCGCGGGCGGCAGCCCGCAGAGCGCGCCAGCGCAGAATCGGGCGGCAGCCCGAGGATGAAGCGCGGCAGCGCGCAAACCCCGGGTGGGCCGGAGCGCGCGTGGGAAAGAAAGTGGAGACGAGGGGACTCGAACCCCTAACCCCTGCCTTGCAAAGGCAGTGCTCTGCCAGTTGAGCTACGCCCCCGTGGGGGTGATCAGCGGCCCGGGGTGACCGGGTCGACGGCCTCGGCCCAGAGGTCCTGCTCGGCGCGGGCCTGCTGGGTCTTCTTGTAGACGAAGTATCCACCGACGCTCGCCAGCAGTACCAGCAGAATCTTCTTCAGCACCGGGACTCCTTGGATCGGCGTCGATCAGGGTTTTGTGGGCCTAACTGGATTTGAACCAGTGACCTCTGCCTTATCAGGGCAGCGCTCTAACCAACTGAGCTATAGGCCCGCACTTGCGGGGTCGAACCGGAGAGAGATTACCGCACCGAGGCCTCGACTCCCAAATCCGATCGGGCCCTCCACGGGCCCGATCGGAAGCGGCAGCGACAGCGGCTCAGTCCTCGGAGGCGAGCGTGACTTCGAGGCCGCCGAGGAGCGTGGCGGCGATGTTGTAGAGGAACGAACCGAGCGTCGCCAGGGCGGTGATGATCAGCACGTCCGCGCAGGCCAGCAGGGTGGTGAATCCCATCACCTTGCCGGTGTTGACGTAGTTCTCGATGTCGAACGGCTCGGCGGCCGGCGTCCCGAGAACCTCGGTGACGGTGTTGTTGATGTTGTCGAACACACCCGCCGCGCCGATCGCCGACCAGACGATGAACACCGCGACCCAGGTCACGATGCCGAACGCGATCGACAGCAGGAACGACGTCTTCATCACCGACCAGGGATCGACCCGGGACAAACGCAGCCGAGCCTTGCGGACCTGACCGCGCGACCGGGCGACCGGCTCGTCGGTGTCGGCCGGGCGGGTCCTGTCCGCCGCCGCGTCCTTGACCGCGGAGGCCTTCTCCAGCACTGCCGCCTTCGCTGCGCTGACCCGGTCCCCGAAGCTGTCACCCTTGCCCGGCGAGCTCACCTTGCCGGTCTGCCCGTACGACGGTGTGGCGGGCGCCGAGCCCGCCTTGGCGGCGGCACCCGCACCGGTGGCCGGCGTACCGGTCGCACGAGCCGGGGTGACACCAGAAGCAGCGCCGCCACTCGGCAGTCGCTGCTCCGGACGCCCAGGAGTGCTCGGAGCAGCGGCCGGGCGACCCGCCTGTGACGGAGCCGGGGCCTGCTTGCTCACCGGACGGACCGGCGGCTGCTGCGGCGGCCGGGACGGCGTACCGGGCTGGGCGGCCGGGCGACCCGCGGTCCGCGGATCTCCCGAACGGGGGTCGGCCGGGCCGTTCGAGGTCGCCGGTCGCGGCTGGGAGCCGTTGCTACGACCGTTGGAGGCCGGTGTGGCCGGTGGGGTGGACGCGGCCTTCCCGTTACCACCTTGCGGCGGTCGGGATTTGGCGCTGTCCGCCCCATCAGGCCAGTTCGGCCTCGAGCGGTTGGTCATCAGATGCCCTCCTGGCCGGCGTCGTCGTCTTCGACGGTAGCCGTGCCCTCGACGTCAGTCGAATGCTGGTCATCAGTATTGACGCTCTCAGGGGCGGTTTCGGTTGTCGATGCGTCCACATCCTGGGCACCTTCGGTGACCGGCTCGCCTGCTTCGTCGAGCTCCTCGTCACTGATGGTGAGGTCGGTGTTGCGCGCGATCGCGACCACCGCGTCGGACTCCCCCACACCGGCGAACCGGACACCCATCGTGTCGCGGCCCTTGACCGGCACGCTGTCGACCCGGCTGCGGACGACCTGGCCGCTGCCCTTGATGGCGAGCACCTGGTCAGCGTCGACGACGATCAGGGCACCGACCAGCGAACCGCGCTCGTCGTTCAGCTTGACCGCCTTGATGCCCAGACCGCCACGACCCTGCTGCCGGTACTCCGAGATGCGGCTGCGCTTGGCGTACCCGGCGTCGGTCACGGTGAAGACGTACTGCGTGTCCTCCTCCGAGCCGGCCCGGATCACCGACATCGACAGCAGTTCGTCGCCGTCGCGGAACTTCATCCCGGTGACGCCGGAGGTGGCCCGGCCCATCGGCCGCAGCTGCTCGTCGTTCGCGGTGAAGCGGATCGACTGGCCCTTGCGGGAGACCAGCAGCAGGTCGTCCTCGGCGGTGGCCAGGTCGGCGCCGATCAGCTCGTCGTCGTCCTCGCGGAAGTTCACCGCGATGATGCCGCTCTGCCGGGCCGAGTCGTAGTCGGTCAGCGCCGTCTTCTTGACCAGGCCGCGCCGGGTCGCGAGGACCAGGTAGTCGCTCTGCTCGTAGTCGCGCAGGGTCAGCACCTGCGCGATCTCCTCGTCCGGCTGGAACGAGAGCAGACCGGCCACGTGCGAGCCCTTGGCGTCGCGCGCGGACTCGGGCAGCTGCCACACTTTGGCCCGGTAGACCCGGCCCTTGGTGGTGAAGAACAGCATCCAGTGGTGGTTCGTGGTGGCGAAGAAGTGACCGATCTCGTCCTCGGCCCGCATCGTCGCGCCGCGGACACCCTTGCCGCCGCGGTTCTGCGTCCGGTACAGGTCGGTCTTGGTGCGCTTGGCGTAGCCGCCGCGGGTGATCGTGACGACCACGTCCTCGTCCGGCACCAGGTCCTGCACGGACAGGTCGCCGTCGGCGGCGATGATCTGCGTACGCCGTTCGTCGCCGAACTTCTCGACGATCTCGGCCAGCTCGTCGCGGACGATGTGCCGCTGCCGGACCGGGTCGGCCAGGATGTCCTCGAGGTCGGCGATGATCGCTTCCAGCTCGTTCAGCCGGTCGATGATCTTCTGCCGCTCCAGGGCGGCCAGCCGGCGCAGCTGCATGTCCAGGATCGCCTGGGCCTGCGTCTCGTCGATGTCCAGCAGGCTGATCAGGCCCTGGCGGGCCTCTTCGACGTCGGGGCTGCGCCGGATCAGCGCGATCACCTCGTCGAGGGCGTCCAGCGCCTTCACGTACCCGCGGAAGATGTGCGCGTTCTTCTCGGCCTCGCGCAGGCGGTACCGGGTCCGCCGCTGGATGACCTCGATCTGGTGGTCGATCCAGTGCGTGATGAACAGGTCGACGCTGAGCGTGCGCGGCACGCCGTCGACGAGCGCGAGCATGTTGCAGCCGAAGGTGTCCTGCAGTTGCGTGTGCTTGTACAGGTTGTTCAGTACGACGCGCGGCTGCGCGTCACGCTTCAGCACGATCACCAGGCGCTGACCGGTCCGCGACGAGGTGTCGTCGCGGATGTCGGCGATGCCGGTCATCTTGCCGGTGTTCACCAGCTCGGCGATCTTCTGCGCCAGGTTGTCCGGGTTGACCATGTACGGCAGCTGGCTGACGACCAGGCTAGTCCGGCCCTTGGCGTCCTCCTCGATGTCGACCACCGCGCGCATCGTGACCGAGCCACGACCGGTGCGGTAGGCGTCGTCGATGCCCTTGTAGCCGACGATCAGGGCGCCGTTCGGGAAGTCCGGGCCCTTGATGTTCTCCATGCACGCGGCCAGGACTTCTTCCTGGGTCGCGTCCGGGTGCTCGAGGCACCAGTTCGCGGCCGCGGCGACCTCGCGCAGGTTGTGCGGCGGGATCTGGGTCGCCATGCCGACCGCGATGCCTGCCGAGCCGTTGACCAGCAGGTTCGGGAAGCGGGCCGGCAGGATCACCGGCTCCTGCGAGCGGCCGTCGTAGTTGGGGCGGAAGTCGACCGTCTCCTGGTCGATGTCGCGCACCATCTCCATCGCCAGCGGGGCGAGCCGGCACTCCGTGTACCGCATGGCGGCGGCCGGGTCGTTGCCCGGGGAACCGAAGTTGCCCTGGCTCTGGATCATCGGCGCGCGCATCACCCACGGCTGCGCGAGCCGGACCAGGGTGTCGTAGATCGCCGAGTCGCCGTGCGGGTGGTACTGACCCATCACGTCACCGACGATGCGGGAGCACTTGGAGAAACCGCGGTCCGGGCGGTAGCCGCCGTCGTACATCGCGTAGAGGATCCGCCGGTGCACCGGCTTCAGCCCGTCGCGCACCTCGGGCAGCGCGCGGCCGACGATCACGGCCATCGCGTAGTCGAGGTACGACTGCTGCATCTCCGTCTGCAGATCGAGGGGCTCGATCCGGTCGTGTCCCGGGGAAATGGGGGTCTCGGTCATGTGAAGCTCGTCCCGTTCGGTTCAGACGTCGTACGTCGGTGAGTTCGGCGCGGGGAACCGGCTCCGGTACGACGTACCGGGGCCGGCCGGGCGCTCAGATGTCGAGGAAGCGGACGTCCTTGGCGTTGCGCTGGATGAAGTTCCGGCGCGCCTCGATGTCGTCGCCCATCAGCGTCGCGAACGTCTCGTCCGCCCGGGCCGCGTCGTCCAGGGTGATCTGCAGCAGCACCCGGTTCGCCGGGTCCATCGTGGTCTCCCACAGCTCCTGCGGGTTCATCTCACCCAGACCCTTGTACCGCTGGGTGGCGTTCTCCTTGGGGAACTTCTTGCCTGCTTCGACGCCGGCCGCGATCAGGCCGTCCTTCTCCCGCTCGGTGTAGGCCAGCTCGTGCGGGGAGTTGCTCCAGCGCAGCTTGTACAGCGGCGGCTGGGCGGCGTACACGTGACCGCGCTCGATCAGCGGCCGCATGAAACGGAACAGCAAGGTCAGCAGCAGGGTCCGGATGTGCTGGCCGTCGACGTCGGCGTCGGCCATGATCACGATCTTGTGATACCGCAGCTTCTCCTCGTCGAAGTCCTCGTGGATGCCGGTTCCGAGGGCGGAGATGATCGCCAGGACCTCGTTGTTCTGCAGGACCCGGTCGATCCGCGCCTTCTCGACATTCAGGATCTTGCCCCGGATCGGAAGGATCGCCTGGTACTTCGGGTCGCGGCCACCCTTGGCGGAGCCACCGGCCGAGTCACCCTCGACGATGTAGACCTCGCACTCTTCCGGGTTGGTCGACTGGCAGTCGGACAGCTTGCCCGGCAGGCCGCCGCCACCCAGCAGGCCCTTGCGGTTACGGGCCAGGTCGCGCGCCTTGCGGGCGGCCAACCGGGCACTCGCGGCCGCAGTGGCCTTGCGGATGATCTCGCGACCCTCCTGCGGGTTCTGCTCGAACCAGGCGCCGAGCCGGTCGTTCACCACCCGCTGGACGAAGCCCTTGACCTCGGTGTTGCCGAGCTTGGTCTTGGTCTGGCCCTCGAACTGCGGGTTGCCCAGCTTGACCGAGATGATCGCGGTCAGGCCCTCACGGATGTCGTCACCGGTGAGCCTGTCGTCTTTCCTCTTGATCATCCCCTGGTCCTCGCCGAACGAGTTGACCAGCGAGGTGAGCGCGGCCCGGAAGCCCTCTTCGTGGGTACCGCCCTCGTGGGTGTTGATCGCGTTCGCGAAGGTGTGCACGGACTCCTGGAACGAGCCGCTCCACTGCATCGCGACCTCAAGGCTCAGGCTGTCGTCGCCCTGCGCGGCCTCGAACGCGATCACGTTGTTGTGCACGGTCTCGCGGATGCCGGTCAGGTACTTGACGTAGTCGACCAGGCCGTCGTCGTACTTGAACGACATCTCGGCCGGCTCGCCGTTCTCGGTGTGGTCCGGCCGCTCGTCCCGGATGACGAGCTCGAGGCCCTTGTTCAGGAAGGCGTACTCGCGGAAGCGGGTGGACAGCGTCTCGTACGAGTAGACCGTCGTCTCGAACACGTCCGGGCTGGGCCAGAAGGTGATCGTGGTGCCGGTGGAGTCCGCCGTACCGATCTCGGCGAGGTCCTTGTCCGGGACGCCGATGGTGAAGGACTGGGTGTAGGCCTTGCCGCCGGTGTTGACGTCGACCTGCAGCCGGCTGGACAGCGCGTTCACGACGGAGACACCCACGCCGTGCAGACCACCGGACACCTTGTACCCGCCGCCGCCGAACTTGCCGCCGGCGTGCAGCACGGTCAGTACGACGGTGACGGCCGGCTTACCCTCGGACTCGACGATGCCGACCGGGATGCCGCGGCCGTTGTCGACGACGCGGACGCCGCCGTCGGGCAGCAGCGTGATGACGATCTTGTCGCAGTACCCGGCGAGGGCCTCGTCCACCGCGTTGTCGACCACCTCGTAGACCAGGTGGTGCAGACCGCGTTCACCGGTGGACCCGATGTACATGCCCGGCCGTTTCCGGACGGCGTCGAGGCCCTCGAGGACCTGGATCGCGCTGGCGTCGTACTCCCGCTCCACGACGCTGGACACGATCTCGGTCAGCGGTGCCTCTTCGGTGCCGGTGCTGTCGGCGGACGGGATGGCGTCGGTCTCGGTCGGCTCGTCGGTCACCGGCTGTTGTCCTCCTCGGACCCCGGGTCAGCGGGGCATCGATGCACAGTGGACGCCGCCCTGTCCGGCCCCGCTCGGTGAGATCATGAGCAGGTCTGGCAGGTGCGGCGCTCTCAACCCCGCCAGTCTACCCGTCGAGCGAAGCAGAACCTGCCATGCGGCGCCCGAAACTCGGGTCAGGGCGTCTTTTCTCCCTCGTCGCCATGCCCCCTCTCGCGGGTGGGGGCCTGGAAAGCGCTCACGGCCGCTCAGTGCCTTTTGGCCGGGTCACCACTGACCGTCTGGTTTCCGAGACGAGCGACGCCCGGAGCGGGCGCACCCGGCGCCCCCTAAGATCGCTGCCGTGGAAAGTCTCGACGACGTCATCGACGCCATGATCGCCGACCGGGTGATTCACCGGCACCGGCGCAAGTGGCTGATTGCCCTGGCGCTCGTCGTCGTCCTGCTGGTGGTGCTGTTCCTGACCGGCGGCTTCAAGGAGCACAAGGGCCGCTCGATCCCGACCGTGGAGGCGCCGACCAGCGTCCAGGCCGGCCGGTTCGAGTACGGCTTCACCGAGGCGAAGATCATCCGGACCCCGAAGACCGACTACAGCGAGGCCAAGGCCCGGCTGCAGGTCTACTTCGACCTGAAGAACATCGACAAAGAGACGAAGACGAGCCTGACGATGTCCGGCCGGCAGCTGAACCTGGTGCCCGGCGGCGGCGCGGACCTCATCGAGTCCAACGGCGCCACCTGCCACGACGAGCTGAACGTCGTACAGGTCTACGGGCTCGCATCGCAGCCCTGCTACGCGAAGTTCGACATCCCGGCGGACTTCGCCGAGGACGTCGTCGAGATCGGCGTGATGGCCGAGGAGTTCAAGGCCGACGACGGCGTCACCGGCGCCAGCGAGGAGCCGTACTGGCACTCGCCCGGCGTCGCGCACAGCGTGGTCCGGATCAAGACCACCATCGAGACGGAGAAGGACGAATGAAGCTGTACCGCCCAGCGACCGTCGCCGTCGGCGTGCTGTTCGTGCTGCTCGGGGGCCTGACCCGGCTGCTGGACCCGTCGGAGGTCTTCGAGGACCGGACGCGGATCATCACCCACGGCGCGATCGGCGAGGACGTGAAGTACTACGACTCGACCGTGACGATCACCCGGCTGCAGTTCGCGAAGTCGTTCGCCGAGGACGAGGACGACAGCGCCCAGGTCGACACCGAGGGAGTCTTCGTCGCGGTCGAGTACGACGCCGTCCGCGGCACCGAGGACGCCGGGATCAACAGCATCACGCTGGCCGCCGACGGCGGCTCGGTCTACGCGCCGGTGACCGAGATCATCGCCAACGGCATCGACTTCGCCGAGCCCGGCTTCGCCCGCAGCGGCGCCCTGGTGTTCGAGGTGAACCCGAGTGACGTGGTCGGGCTGACGCTGAAGCTGCGCACGTCCGGCACGCTGCTGTTCAACTCTCTCAACCAGGACCTGGCCATCGATCTCGGTGTCCCGGACGACGAGGTCGCCCAGCGCTCGATCGAGCAGGCCCAGGACCAGTACGTGATTCCCGACTCCGTCATCCGGGTGGCCTGATGCGTGTCTCCGACCGCTCCCTGCAACTGGTCGCGAAGATCTCGCTGCTGGTCGCGCTGGCCTCGCTCAGCGCGTTCCTGCTGGTCCGGACCTATCTGGGCGACCCCGAGGCCGTCTACAAGGAAGGCACCGTCACCGAGACGGTCTCGAAGGGACCGGTGACCCTGGACCAGGCGCGCTGGCAGCTCGGGACGATGCAGGTCTACACGCAACTGGTCGACGAGGACCAGGAGAAGGTCAGCCTGGAGAACAACGTGCCGGGCTCGGTCGTCGTCGCGGTCCACCTCGCGGTCACCCCGCTGCCGGGGGTCGACCAGCTGAGCAGCGGCGGTTTCGTCTGCGAGACCCAGCTGAGGGACGACCGCGGCAACATCTGGAAGAACCAGGACGTCGCCACCGAGCTCGGCCCGACGTCCTGCTCCGACGACGAGCACCCGATGAAGCTGAACCAGCCGAACAAGCTGGTCAAGCTGTACGTCGTACCGGCGTCGGCCGTACCGCACCTGGTTGGGATCCAGGTCGGGTCGACGAACGAGTTCCGCCGGGTGCTGATCACCTTCTGAGGCTCAGGCCCCGGTGGTCTGCTCCTGCTTCTGGGCCTCAGCTGCCTCAGCTGCCTCGGCGCGCCGTTCGGCGCCGACCGAGATGCACAGGTCGAAGGCCGCGGCCAGCAGGGCGATCCGCAGCGTCTCGAAGACGACGTCCCTCAGGGCGCCCGCGATCTCCTGGTTCATCAGGTCCCACTTGTCACCGTGGATCCCGAGCGTCCGCTGGATCCCGATGAATGTCCAGTCCGAGCCCAGCACCCACAGGGTGTAGACCGTGCAGACCACGCCGAGGAAGACCGGACCGACCCGGACCAGTAATCGGAACGCGTTCAGCGTCGGGTAGAACTTCTCCCGGATCCCGCCGAGCACCAGGTTGGGCGCCTGGTTGGTGAGCTTCACCAGCCGGCCGGGCTCCGGGGCGTCGACCGCCGCGTCGCCGAACCGGCTCTCTACCCGCGTGCCACGGAAGACGCCGCTACCGGACAGCACCCGGTGCCCGAAGACCACGGTGGTGATCGCCAGCCAGGTCAGCGGCTCGCCGACGCCGTCCTTGAACAGCGGCCAGAGCGTGTCCCAGACGAAGCCCCAGAGCCACTCCAGACCACCGGGCAACGGGATGTTGATCTTGTCGAAGAACTCCTTGACGCCGTCCCACCAGTCCAGCGTGAAGAACCAGAACCGGCGCAGCGACAGCCAGTCCTTGAAGTCGTCGATCGCGCGCGGAGTCACCAGCACCGTGAGCAGGACGAAGAACGCCTCGGCCCAGACCTGGAGGAACTTCGCCGGCCGGCTCGGCCAGCGGTCGTCGATCGCCTCGACCACCCGGCGGACGACCAGCAGGATGACGATCGCCGGCAGGTAGTTCTTCCACTCACCGTTGTACAGGGTGAAGAACGGGGTTCCCACGCCCAGCGCGACGGTGTTGCTGACCCCGAGTTCGGCGAGCTGCTCGTCCAGAAATCCCCAGGCCGACCAGACAGCGACCAGCGGCAGCAGCGTGACCGACAGCAGCTCCATCAGGCCCTGCTGGGTCGGGTCCGAGGTCTCCTCGGACTTGTTCGCCGCCGCGTCGCGCCACCGGTGGAGCGAGGTGGCGCAGGTACGGATCATGCCGACCGAGGCCGCGATCTGGATCAGTACGCCGAACGAGAACAGCCCGATGGCGATGCTCTTGTGCTGGTGCTGCCCCAGCCAGATCGCGCCGTTGATCGACGCGCGGAAGCCGACGTACCCGGCCAGGAACCAGGTCACCAGGGGCAACAGGTTGCGCCACCACAACCGGAAGGTGTCTCCGATCAGGTGGACCATCTCGCGGAAACCGTCGACGATCGTGCGCATCGCGCCGATCCTAGGACAGTCCCGGGTCGGTCTTTCACACCCCTCCCGGCCGCTGAGGCTCGGGAACCCCGATATTCCTCTGGGAGCCGCGTTGTGAGCGGCTCAGCCGTAGGTGTCGCGGGGCCCGCGGCCGCCGCGGACCGTGCGGGGGCCCTTGCGCCAGCTGGGCTGGTGCGGGCCCTGGACGTTCACGTGCGTGACGGTGCCGTCACCGAGCTCGGCGTTCAGGCGGCGGATCAGGTCGGGGGCGAGCATCTTCAGCTGGGTCGCCCAGGCGGTCGAGCTGGTGCGGACGGTGAGCTGGGTGTCCTCGTAGGTCTCCGGCGTGCAGTGCTCGGCCATCTCCGGGCCGACGATCGACGGCCAGCGGGCCATCACGCCGTGCACGGCGACGTCGACTTCCCAGCCCTGGTCGCGCATCAGGCGGCCGAGCGTCGAGGTGAGCTTCTGTGGATCCCGGTCGTCCGGTCGGGCACCGCTGACCTGGAAGCCGTCGTTGGCCCGCCGGCGCTTGCGCCGTACCGGCCGGATCGGGCCGTTCACCGCGGCCGCGCGCTTGAGCCGGCCGGCCAGCGACTTCGCCAGGTCGAGCCCGTGCTTGTCGTGCTCCGGTTCCTCCGCCGGCCGCGTGGAGGCGTCGTCGCTCTCGTCGCCGCTGTCAGAGGAATTCCGGGGTTCAGGCACGAGTGACCGACCCGTCCCCGACCGCGAACCGTACGCCGGACAGCTCACCCGGTACGTCGGCACCGACCGCCGCGGTCACCAGGACCTGCCGGGCCGGCGCGACCAGCTCGGCCAGCCGGTCCCGGCGCTGGGAGTCGAGCTCGGCGAACACGTCGTCCAGGATCAGCACCGGCTCACCTCCGTCCGCCCGCAGCAGCTCGTACGACGCCAGCCGCAGCGCGAGCGCGAACGACCAGGACTCACCGTGACTCGCGTACCCCTTCGCCGGCAAGTCCCCGAGCCCGAGCACGACGTCGTCGCGGTGCGGCCCGACCAGCGAGACCCCACGGTCGAGCTCGTCCTGCCGCTTTTCCCGTACGGCGGCCAGCAGCGCCTCGGCCAGCTCCTCGCGGGACCGCATCCCGGGCTCGAGCGGGATCGAGGACTTGTACTCCAGCCGGGCATCACCCTTGCCGCGGGCAACAGCGTCGTACCCGCCGGAGACCAACGGACGCAGGGATTCCAGCAGCTCCAGCCGGGTCGCGAGCAGCTCCGAGCCGGTCCGCGCGAGGTTGGAGTCCCACACCTCGAGCGTGCGCAGCTGCCCCTCGGCCGCGGACGAACGGTTCTGCCGGCGGGCCATCTGGGCGCTGCGGAGCAACGAGTTCCGTTGCTTGAGCACCCGGTCGTAGTCCTGGCGGACGCCGGCCATCCGCGGTGTCCGCAGGGTGAGCAGCTCGTCCAGGAACCGGCGCCGCTCGGACGGGTCGCCCTTCACCAGCGCGAGGTCCTCCGGCGCGAACAGCACCGTCCGGAGCAGCCCGAGCACTTCCCGGGGCCGGGGGACCGGCGACCGGTTGATCCGGGCCCGGTTTGCCTTCCCAGGATTGATTTCCAGCTCGACCACGACGTCCCGGTCGTAGTCACCGGTGACCTCGGTCCGCACGATCGCGCGGGCCGCGCCGGCGCGCACCAGCGGCGCGTCCGTCGCGACCCGGTGCGAACCGAGCGTCGCGGTGTAGTGGATCGCTTCGACCAGGTTGGTCTTGCCGTGACCGTTCGGACCGACGAAGGCCGTCACGCCCGGGGAGAGCTCGACCTCCGCCTGCTGGTACGACCGGAAGTCGACGAGTCCCAGGGCGGTGACGTACACCTCAGTGCTTGATCGGAGGCGTCGCGTACGACGGGTCCTCGGCACCCTTCACCGCGTGCCCGCCGAACTGGTTGCGCATCGCGGCGATCGCCTTCATCGCCGGGGAGTCGTCCTGCCGGGACGCGAACCGCGCGAACAGCGACGCGGCGATGGCCGGCACCGGGACGGCGTGGTCGATCGCGGCCTCGACGGTCCACCGGCCCTCGCCGGAGTCGTCGGCGTAGCCGCGGATCTTGTCCAGGTGGGTGTCTTCCTTGAGCGCGTTGACCATCAGGTCGAGCAGCCAGGACCGGATCACGGTGCCCTCGCGCCAGGAGTCGAACGCCTCCGGCACACTCTCGACGATGTCGGCCGCCTCGAGCAGCTCGAAGCCCTCGGCGTACGCCTGCATGATCGCGTACTCGATGCCGTTGTGGACCATCTTGGTGAAGTGCCCGGCGCCGACCTTGCCGGCGTGCACGAACCCGAAGTCACCCTCGGGCTTGAGCGCCTCGAAGATCGGCATCAACGTGGCGATCGTCTCGGACTCTCCGCCGACCATCAGGGCGTAGCCGTTCTCCAGGCCCCAGACGCCGCCCGAGACCCCGACATCGACGAACTTGATGCCCTTCTCGGCCAGCTGGTCGGACCGGCGGGTGTCGTCGGTCCAGCGGCTGTTGCCGCCGTCGATCACGATGTCCCCCGGAGAGAGGAGCTCGGCGAGCTCGGTGATCACCGGGTCGATGGCCTGCACCGGCACCATCACCCAGATGACCTTCGGCTGACCGTCAGCGGTCAGCCTGCCGATCAGGTCGGCGGTGTCCTTGGCGTCGGAAATCTCCTGGTTGTGGTCCAGGCCGATCACCGTGTGACCCGCGTTGCGGATCCGCTGGCGCATGTTGCCGCCCATCTTGCCGAGACCGACAAGCCCGAGCTCCATCGTGAAATCCCCTTGTTCTGTTGGCTTATCCCACCTGCCTGCTGCTGGTCAGCTGTTCAGGCGGACCGGCATCAGCACATACCGGAACTCGCTGATCGGGTCACCGTCGAAGTCCCTGACCCCGGTCAGCTCGGCCGGCTTCGTCGCTTGGGTGAACGCCAGATGGGCGACCGGTGTTCCGATCGCGTTCAGACCGTCCAGCAGGTACGTCGGGTTGAAGCCGACGGTGACCGGTTCGCCGACCACGCGCGCCTCGATCGACTCCGAGGCCTGGGCCTCGTCACCGCTGCCGGCGTCGAGCGTGACCGAGTCCTCGGAGAACGTCAGCCGGACCGGAGCGTTGCGCTCGGCGACCAGGGCGACGCGCTTGACCGCCTCGACCAGGGTCGCGGTGTCGAGCCGGACCCGGGTGGCGATCGCGGAGTCGGTCGGGATGATGCCGCGGACCTTCGGGAACTCGCCGTCGAGCAGGCGGGTGGTGGCCCGCCGGTTGCCGCCGGACACTTCGCCCTCGAAGCCGACGATGCCGTCGCCGCTACCGGGAGCCGCCAGCGACACGATGATGTCGGTACCGGTCATCGCCTTCGCGGTCTCCGACAGCACCCGGGCCGGGATCAGCGCGGCGGCCGAGGCGTCGGGGGACTGCGGGTTCCACTCGAGCTCGCGGATCGCCAGCCGGTAGCGGTCGGTGGCCAGCAGGGAGATCGTGGATCCCTCGATCTCGACCCGGACACCGGTCAGCACCGGAAGCGTGTCCTCACGCCCGGCCGCGGTGACCACCTGGGCGACCGCCTGGGCGAACACGTCGCTCCGGACGGTGCCGCTGGCGGCCGGCAGGTCGGGCAGCGCCGGATATTCCTCTGTGGGAAGCGTTTGGAGCGTGAACCGCGAGCTGCCACAGGTGACCTGGGCCTTCGCGCCGTCCACGGCGATGTCGACGGGCTGGTTCGGCAGACTCTTGGAGATGTCCGCGACCAGCCGGCCGGAGATCAGGCACTTGCCGGTGTCGGCCACCTGGGCCGGCACGGTGACGCGCACGGAGGTCTCGTAGTCGAAGCCGGACAGCGTGATCTGCCCTTCCTCGGCCTCGACGAGAAGTCCGGCGAGGATCGGGACGCTGGGGCGACTGGGCAAGCTGCGCGCGGCCCAGGCCACCGACTCGGCCAGTACGTCGCGCTCGACGCGAAACTTCACCGCTGGGTGCCTCCTGATTCGGCTGTGTGCCAGGCAGATCCTGCCACGGACGGATGGGATGTGTGTCCACCGGGCTTGACGCGGCGGTTCGCCACATCTCGCACCGACAGCCTGACAGGTTCCACCGACACTGCCCAGCACCGGGAGGCGAGGGGTCGGTGAAGGGCCGAAAAACGGAGTTTTCCCCAGGTTGGGCCGCTCGAACCATTTGTGGACTTTGGAACCTCTATAGATTCCATAAGGTTCTTCGCACCGGTGGATAGTGTGGAAAAGCCGCGAAACCGCAGGTCAGAGGGCAAATCACCCTGTGCGTGAGGTGTGGACGAAATCGGGCTTGCCTGGGGACGCCTGGGTACGACGAGATCTGTCCCCACAGCGAATCCACAGCGAAGTGCCCTTCGTCCACCGAGATACCCACAGTTATCCACAGCTGTGTCCCCAGGCTGTGTGGTATTCGTGACCGGGTCGTGGCGCTCGGCGTACGGCGTACTCGGCGCGCTTTTCGACCCGGCCGGCGAGGTCATTGCTGCTTGGCCTGGTGCTTGATCCGGTTGGTCAGCTCGGTGACCTGGTTGAAGACGCTGCGCCGCTCCGACATCAGCTGGCGGATCTTCCGCTCGGCGTGCATCACGGTGGTGTGGTCCCGGCCGCCGAACTGCTGGCCGATCTTCGGCAGCGACAGGTCGGTCAGCTCACGGCACAGGTACATCGCGATCTGGCGGGCCGTCACCAGCACGCGGCTCCGGCTCGAACCGCACAGGTCGTCGATCGACAGCCCGAAGTACGACGCGGTCTGGCCCATGATCATGCTGGCCGTCACCTCGGGCTTGCTGCCCTCGGGGATCAGGTCCTTCAGCACGATCTCGGCCAGGCTCAGGTCGACCGGCTGCCGGTTCAGGCTCGCGAACGCCGTCACCCGGATCAGCGCGCCCTCGAGCTCACGGATGTTCGTCTGCACCTTCGACGCGATGAACTCCAGCACCTCCGGCGGCGCGGTCAGCCGCTCGGTGGCCGCCTTCTTACGCAGGATCGCGATCCGGGTCTCGAGGTCCGGCGGCTGGATGTCGGTGATCAGACCCCACTCGAACCGGTTCCGCAGCCGGTCCTCCAGCGCCTCCAGACGCTTCGGCGCCCGGTCGGAGCTGATCACGATCTGCTTGTTCGCGTTGTGCAGGGTGTTGAAGGTGTGGAAGAACTCCTCCTGGGTCTGGATCTTGCCCTCGAGGAACTGGATGTCGTCGATCAGCAGCACGTCGACGTCGCGGTACCGGCGCTGGAACTGGGACGCCTTGTCGTCGCGGATCGCGTTGATGAAGTCGTTGGTGAACTCTTCGCTCGACACGTACCGGACGCGGGCACCGGTGTAGAGACTGCGCACGTAGTGGCCGATGGCGTGCAGCAGGTGGGTCTTGCCCAGCCCGGAGTCGCCGTAGATCAGCTGCGGGTTGTACGCCTTGCCCGGCGCCTCGGCGACCGCGACCGCGGCCGCGTGGGCGAAGCGGTTCGAGCTGCCGATGACGAAGGTCTCGAAGGTGTACTTCGGGTTCAGCCGCGCCTCGCCCTGGGCGTCGTTGGTCGGCGTGCCGATCAGTGCGGACCCGTTCGGCGGCGGGGCGACCGAGCTGGGCGGCCGCTGCTGGTGACCGATGCCGTAGCCGGTGCCCTGGGCGTACTGCTGCTGGCTGTGCTGCTGCCCGTGTTGCTGCTGCTGGTGGTTGGCCGGCTGCTGCTCGTGAGGCTGGCTGTGCTGGGGCTGCTGCTGGTTGATCGTGTCCGGTGCGCTCAGCTCGGACTGGATCGTCGGCTGGTAGGAGCTGTCGCTCTGCACCGGCTGGCCGTGCTGCGGCGGCTGCTGCTGGGACTGCGGTTGCTGGGAGTGGCCCTGCTGCGGGTGGCTCTGCTGAGAGTGACCCTGCTGGGACTGGTCGTGCTGAGGCTGTTGCTGCTGGGCCTGCTGCTGCGAGTACGACTCGTTCTGCTGGAGCTGGCTCTCCTCGTACCGGTTCTGCCCGAGCGGACTCGGCTGGAAGTGCGCCGGCGGCTGCTGCAGGTGCTGGCCGAGCTGCTGATTCTGCGGCTGGTTCGGCTGCAGGTGGCCGGCCTGCTGGTGATTTGCCTGTTGGTGGCTGGGCTGCTGATGGTTGGGCGGCTGGTACTGCGGTGCCGGCTGTTGGAACGGGTTCTGCTGGCGTGGCGCCTCCGGCTGCGGGGTGGGCTCGCGCAGCTCCGGGTCCAGCGACGGGTCGACGGTCACCGCGATCCGGATGTCCCGGCCGAAGCTCTCGCTGAGGATCCGCTCCAGGTCCGGGCGCAGCCGGGTCTCCAGCTGGCCGCGGGTGAAGTCGTCCGGTACGGCGACGATCGCGGTGCTCTCGTGCAGGGTGACCGGGCGGCTGTTGGTCAGCCAGGCCCGTTGGTTCGGGGGCAGTCCGGCGAGCACCCGGGTCCAGGCCTCGTCCAGGTCCTTCACTTCTGCCCTGCCGTCCGCACTGGCGGACTGGTCCTCGACCACGCGTTGCTCCCCGAATCCATCGCTGCGGTGGCCGGCCCGTCCGGGCGTTGCTGCCCGGGCCGGTGCGACCTCGTCCCGATCACCGGCGGCTGCTGGTGCGGCCGGTGGCCGTACGTCGCAGTCGCTGGTCTCCTCAACCGGGTTTTCCTCATTGTCCACACGGTTGTCCACAGTTGTGAACGAAGCGCGGACCAGGTTGGTTACCGATGGGGGAAAGTCGGACCTCTGGTGTGAAGGGTTGACGCTAACAAGTCCCGTCCCACTGCTTCAAGCCGTCATCCACAGGCTATGCACGCCAAAATGGGGGCAACTCCCGGCGTGTCGGGTAGACGTGGAGGCGTCGGCGTGGTGGGCCCGTCGCGGTCGGTAGCCGTCCCGATCAGGCAGTCACCGGTGCCTGACGGTGCGTTTCGTCCACAAGCCTGTGGAAAACTATGGGGACGGCTGGTTTGACCTGTCCACAGGCCGCCACGTACCGTGGATCGGTCGGCGTTGAGCCGGCCGTTTCGTGCTGCGCTCCAGAAGGACCGTCTGTTTGTCGGCGTCATGTTGACTGGGTTCTGGGTCGGTGTGCAGGACCTGCACCATGGGGCAGATCTACCAGTGGATTTGTCGACAATCGTGATCGAGTAACCGGAGTCATTCCAGTGAGCAAGCGGACCTTCCAGCCGAACAACCGTCGTCGGCACAAGAAGCACGGCTTCCGTCTTCGGATGCGTACCCGCGCGGGCCGCGCGATCCTCGCCTCCCGTCGTGGCAAGGGCCGTCAGCGCCTCGCGGCCTGAGGTCCGCCGACCGACGCGGTGACCACCTCGTGCTGCCCCCGTCGCACCGGCTCCGCCGGTCCGACGACTTCCGCCGCGCCGTCCGATCGGGACGGCGGGCTGGTCGGCGTGCGGTGGTGGTTCACTTCTTGGTCGGACACAGCCTGGTCGGGGACGGCCTGCCCGGATCCGGTCTGGCCGCCGGGACCGCGAACGACGCCGCACGTGTCGGATTCGTGGTGAGCAAGGCGGTGGGCAACGCGGTTGTGCGTAACCGTGTCCACCGCCGGCTGCGTGCTGTCCTCGCGACGCGGCTTCCCGACCTGCCGGCCGGCAGCCTGACCGTCGTACGGGCTCTGCCCGCGTCGGCCGCGGCGTCGTACGCCGAGCTGGTCGCGGACGTGGACGGTGCGCTCAGGCGTGTCCTGGTGGACTCCCGATGACGTTCTCGCCCGTGAAGTACGGGCTGATCGGGTTCCTCAAGCTCTACCGGAAGGTCGTCAGCCCGATGTACGGGCAGGTCTGCCGGTTCTACCCCAGTTGTTCGGCGTACGCCCTGGAGGCGGTCGAGCGGCACGGCGCGGTGCGCGGTAGCTGGCTGGCAGCGAGGAGACTCGCCCGCTGCCACCCGTGGAACCCCGGCGGCTACGACCCCGTTCCACCCACAGATGTCGACCAGCGCGGAGAGTCCCTCTCCGCCAACCAGCCCGGATCGTCGACCGACGCCGGGCCTGTGCAGCGAGGTGCCTGAGTGATCATTCCCCTGGCCATCCCCGAGCTCGCCTTGTGGGACGGGATCGTCGAACTGTTCAACACGGTCATGACCCCGCTCTACTGGGCCGTCTCGGCACTGCTGGTGGGGTGGCACTGGCTGCTCTCGCAGGTGCTGGACCCGAACGGCGGCTGGGCCTGGGCGTTGTCCATCGCCGGCCTCACGATCGTCATCCGGACCCTGCTGATCCCGCTGTTCGTGCGCCAGATCCGCTCCAGCCGGAACATGCAGCTGCTGCAGCCCAAGATGAAGGAACTGCAGAAGAAGTACGGCCACGACCGGGAGAAGCTCGGTCAGGAAATGATGAAGCTGTACAAGGACACGGGCACCAACCCGTTCTCCTCGTGCCTTCCGCTGCTGCTCCAGTCGCCGATCTTCCTGGCGCTGTTCCGCGTCCTCGACTACGCGTCGAAGGGGCGGACGCACGCCAGCATCATGGATCCGTACGTCGCGTCCCTGCAGCACGCGAAGATCTTCGGCGCCGAGATCTCCCAGACCTTCCTGAAGGCCAACGGCGACGGCGCGACCAACGTCAAGGCCGTCGCGATCGTGCTGATCATCCTGATGACCAGCACGATGTTCATCACCCAGCTGCAGCTGATGCGGAAGAACATGCCGAAGGAGGCCCTCGAGGGCCAGGCGGCGCAGATGCAGAAGATCATGCTTTACGTCTTCCCGATCTTCTTCCTGATCGGTGGCTTCAACTTCCCGATCGGTGTGCTCATCTACTGGTTCGTCTCGAACGTGTGGACGATGGGCCAGCAGTTCTACGTGATCCGCCGCAACCCGGCCCCCGGCACCCCGGCGTTCGACGCGATGGAAGCCCGCAAGCGCGAGCACAACCGGCGCGCGGGCAAGCCGGAGGACACCGGCCTGGCCACCGCGGAGACCGACGGCGAGAGCGGGGCGGACCGTCGTCCGGCCCAGCGGCAGCAGCCGAAGCGGCAGTCCCGCAGCAACCGGAAGACCGGCCCGACGGCCGGTACCGGCGGCGTACAGGACGAGCCGACGGCGTCGAGCAACGGCCAGCAGGCCTCGCCCTCGACCCCTGCTCCGGTCAAGAAGGCGCCGGCCGCCAAGAAGGCTCCGGCCGGCGGCAAGCGGCAGCCGGCCGCCAAGTCCCGTGCGCAGCGGACGGCCCAGCAGAAGGCGGGCCAGAAGAAGTCCGGCGGCGGTACGCCCCGCAAGACCGACAGCTGAGCCACAGGCCGCTGTACATCCCTGCTTTTGTACGAACCGGGTCCCCGTGGGGCGGATCTCGAACCGTGAAGGAGTGGCCGTGAGCGACGGCATGCAGAACGAGTCGGCGGAGAAGTCCACCGCGAGTGGTGCGGACGAGCGTCTGAAGGCACTGGAGGCCGAGAGCGACATCGCGGCCGACTACCTGGAGGAGCTGCTCGACATCGCCGACCTGGACGGCGACATCGACATGGACATCGACGGCGACCGTGCCGCGGTGTCGATCGTCGGTGCCGACCTGAGCAACCTGGTCGGTGAGAACGGCAAGGTGCTCGAGGCGCTGCAGGAGCTCACCCGGCTGGCGGTCTACCGGGAGACCGGTGAGCGGTCGCGGCTGATGCTCGACGTGTCGAACTACCGCGCGAACCGCAAGGCCGAGCTGGAGAAGGTCGGCAAGAAGGCGGTCGAGGACGTGCAGGCGACCGGTAATCCGGTCCGGCTGGACCCAATGACGCCGTTCGAGCGCAAGGTCGTGCACGACGTCGTCGCCGCGGCGGGCCTGACCAGCGAGTCCGAAGGCGAGGAGCCGCGTCGCCGGGTCGTCGTCCAGCCGGCCTGATCGTCGTGCACCGCTCGTGACAGGTGACGTTTCACGTGAAACCCCGCCGCTCGTGGAGGAGCTCTTCCCCCGGGCGGCGGGCCGGCTTGCGGCGTACGCCGAGCTGCTGGCGACCGAAGGAACCCTGCGTGGCCTGATCGGCCCGCGGGAGGTGCCGCGCCTGTGGGACCGGCACCTCCTCAACTGCGCCGTGCTCGAGCGCCTGATCCCGGAGGAGTCCACGGTCGCCGACATCGGCACCGGGGCCGGCCTGCCGGGGATCGTGCTCGCGCTGGTGCGCCCCGACCTCGAGGTGGCGCTCGTCGAGCCGCTGCTCCGGCGTACCACCTTCCTGGAGGAGGCGGTGGAGCAACTGGGCCTCGAGAACGCCTCTGTGGTCCGCGCTCGCGCTGAGGACCTGCGCGGTACGACGTACGACGTGGTCGCCTCGCGCGCGGTCGCCCCGCTGGGCAAACTCGCCGGGTGGTGCCTGCCGCTGCTCGACGAAGGCGGCCTGATGCTTGCCATGAAGGGCGCCTCCGCGGAGGACGAACTGGCCGGTGCCGAGGGGGAGTTGGAGGCCCTGGGCGCGGAAGTTTGGCACGTTCATCAACTCGGCGTGGAGGAACTGGCCCAGCCGACGACTGTCGTGAGTATTGTGGCCGGACGTGCTGCGCGGGGATCCCAGCACAGAAGACGCGGGAGGTGAACGGGTTGGTGAGTCGCGCCGTCGGGTGGCCGGACAGGAGCACGGGGGAATCCCGTACGACCCAGGGGATCGGCTGGCCGACAGACCCCGACACGCCCGTCGTTCGCATCACCACCGCACCTCCGGCCAAGGCTGCACCCGCAGTGCCCGCGGCACCTGCACCCTCCACTGAAGCGTCCGCTGTTACCGAGACGTCTGCTGCGTCTGCTTCTGTCTCGGCACTTGATGCTCCGGCCCCGGTCGCGCCTGCGGTCGAGCTCACCCCCGCCCCATCTGTGAATGGCTCTCGTCCTTCACCGGCGGACCTCCCGACCGACCCCGCTCCGACTTTGGTCGTCGACGCGGGGGAGCGCCCCTCGATGCTGCAGGCAGCTGCTTCGCTCGGCCTGGGTGCCACCTCCACGACCCCGGCAACCGAGCCCGTTTCACGTGAAACCGGGCCGGCGCCGACACCTGACGAAGAGTTCCCCGAGTCTCCACGACCTGTGGATGACTACCCCCTGGAGCCACCTCCCCAAGCGGGAATTCGTCCACAGGCCCCTGTGGACAAAGCTGGGGAGAGATCTGCTCCGACCCCGACCGACATCCTCTTCGGGCCACGTCCCGTACCTCTTGGAATGGGCGCCATGACTGCCGCACAGATCGCCGCGCGGGCCACCTCGGACGAGCTTCAGCGACGACTCCTCGAAACTCCGATCGCCGCCGCCACCGAACGGACCCTGCTCGTGAACGAAGGACGCACGATGGGCCGCGAGTTCCCGCTGCCCGCCGAGACCCGGGTATTCGTCGTCGCCAACCAGAAGGGCGGCGTCGGCAAGACCACCACCACCGTCAACGTCGCGGCCGGCCTGGCCCTGTACGGCGCGCGGATCCTGGTGATCGACCTCGACCCGCAGGGCAACGCGTCGACCGCCCTGGGGATCGAGCACTCGGAGGGCACTCCCGGTGTCTACGAGGCGATCATCGAGAACGAGCCGCTGAACAAGCTCCTGCAGCCGTGCGAGGAGCACCCCGGCATCGTCGTCATCCCGGCAACCATCGACCTGGCCGGCGCCGAGATCGAACTGGTCAGCATCGTCGCCCGTGAAAGCCGCCTGAAGAAGGCCCTCGACGCCCACCTGGCCGAGACCGAGGCCGCTGGCGAGAAGTACGACTACGTCTTCATCGACTGCCCGCCGTCCTTGGGTCTCCTCACAGTGAACGCCCTCACCGCGGCCCGCGAGGTCCTCGTCCCCATCCAGAGCGAGTACTACGCCCTGGAAGGCCTCTCCCAGCTCCTCCGCCACATCGAGATGGTCAAGTCCCACCTGAACCCGACCCTCGACGTGTCGACGATCCTGCTCACCATGTACGACGCCCGCACCAAGCTCGCCGGCGAGGTAGCAGCCGAAGTCCGAGGCCACTTCCAGGACGCCGTCCTCCGCACAGCGGTCCCCCGCTCAGTCCGAATCTCCGAGGCCCCCAGCCACGGCCAAACAGTCCTGGCCTACGACCCAGCCTCCGCCGGAGCCCTCTCGTACCTGGAAGCCTCCCGAGAAATCGCCATGCGCAACAACGCCTGACCCCCACACCCCAGAAGGCCCGGCCCCCTATGGGACCGGGCCTTCTCCCATTCCACGCGAGCCGATTCCACGCGAGCCGATTCCACGCGCGCCCAACCCACGTGAAACCCATCCCACGCGGAGCCCGTTCCACGTGAAGCCCTCGCCGCCTCAGCGCCGGCCCCGCTGAACTCCGACGAGCGTCTTCCCGGCTGCCGGTCCACCGGCCAGACGCTCGGCCCGGCGGCCAGGCCGGCCCCACCGCCGACGAGGGCCGCGCTAGTACTCCGCAGCAGTCTGCTCGCCCACAATCCAGGGCAGCCTGGACACGCAGATGTCCCGCACGACCTCGCGCCCTCGCCGGACCGGTGGTGCGGATAGGGCGCGACCCTGTCGGCCCCTTCCTCGGGCATTCCAGAGCCCATTGCACCCACCCCGCGTTTCACGTGAAACACAGTCCGCCCTAGGCGCTGGCGTTCCACGTGAAGCCTGCCCTTATGAGCCGGAGCCAACGACCAGAACTCCAGCGCCAACTTGGGAATCCTGCGCCCCCAACGACGGGGCCAACCCAACCTTCTCGGACCCCTCATGCCTAGAAGCCTCCTCGAGAAGTCGCGATGCACAACAACGCCTGAACCGGCACACAGTCGGCCGGTCCCTCGGAGCAGCCGGGCCGGCCGGCCCGTTCTCGGTGACTTCCAGTCCCCGCTGCACCTTCTACACATCTCGCATGCGTAGCCCGGTCTGCAGGTCCGTCCGTTTCACGTGAAACACAGGGCGCCTCTAGCAGCCGGCGTTCCACGTGAAACAAGAGCCCCAAGAACCGGAGCCAACGAGTAGACCCCAGCGCCCATCGGCGGCCTGCGGCCAGTGACGCGACCATCCTGCCGTCGATGCCGGAGGACCCACCGGGATCCAGGGCGGCCGGTGTCGAGCCGGACACGCTGGTGGTCACCCAGGAACTCGACCGATCGACCGGACCCTGCCCACTCCGGTCCAATGGTGGAACGGGCGGCCAGTCCGCTGGCCCGAGGTGCGGCATGAATCGGCTGACCGAGAACTTGCCGAGGGTCCGAGCGGTGTCCGATTCCGATCAGTTCACCAGCCCTGCTGGCCGCTGATCCTGTCCGACTTCCAATGAACGCTCCCGACTTCGAATCACCGAGAGTCGACAAATCCACCCGGCGTCAGACAGCCGCCTCCCTTAGAAGCCAACATGGCGGCTTGCCTGTCGAGAGCCCACTCACCGACCTGCCAGCGCGACTTCCCGGGGGGTCGCCATGCAGCACCGCGTCCATCGCTGCGGCCTTCGGGCGCTCGGTCATCGCGCCCTGACGTCAGCCCTGCAAGGCGGGCTTCGTCGATCAAGCAACCGCGCCTCGTACCGTCTCGCTAGGTCCCACGTCCGGCCGAGCTCGGCCATGGGCCAGCCTGCGAACCAGGTCCGCCGGGAAGCTGGGGCCCGTGCGTGCATCGCCCGAACTGCAGACCGACCTAGCGCCAACCGGACTCTCGTTTAGAGCGCCGAACCGAAGCACGACCCGCTGAGTCGGCGCGGGTACCCAGTCCGACTCGGCACCGGTCCAGACCTGGCCGTACACCGGTCCGAAGCCCCAAGGTGAAGCGGTTTCGGGCCCGGAGCCGGAACTGTTCCGGGACGCCGAGCCGGAGCCGTATCGGGCCGCCGAGCTGGAGCCGTTTCGGAGCCCCGAGCCGGCACAGGACCGAAAGCTCCGAGCCGGTACGGTACCGAAGCTCCGGCCGGGCACCAGACCGAAGCGCTTAGCGGGCACCGCGCCTCCGCCGGCGTGGGTCCGGACGAGAGTCTCCAACCGGAGGCATCTGCTGTCGTCGGCCAGTCCGGCCAGTCCGGCCAGTCCGGCCAGTCCGGGCACCCGGAACTCCCGCCGCTGGTCGCAGTTCGAGTGCGTGCGGAGTCGCAACTCGTAGCGTGGCGCCGGAGCGAAGCTCCCAGGCGGCAGCGCCCTGCTGTTGCCGGCGTGGTTCTGGAGCGGGAGCCGCCAACCGTGCGGCTTCAGTGCTGGCCAGCCTGCCCGGCGATGTGGAGCTCGTGACGACCGCGCCGACAACCGAGCCATAGGTACGGATGCTGGAGCGCCTTCCCCGAGCCCCGACCTTTGGACATCAGAGCAGCCGGCCCCGAGGCCGTGAGTATTCAGGCGTCGCCCGGGACGCCCGGCGCGGCCCGTTGCCGGGGCATCTGTTCGCGGGTGCTTCGACCGCCGCTCCGAGACCGCCAAACGGCCGGGGGCAGCGGTCGATCAGCGACTTCCACCCTAGGGTGCCTATCCGGGGGGAGGGGGGACACCTCAGGCGGCTGGGCGTGAGCCTGATCTCCGGCAGCATGCCGATCGTCGTCCCGGTCGACCAGCCGTCCCCACCCAAGGGGTAGGTGCCTTTCGACGCCATGGTCAATGTCGCAGGTTCACTTCCGATCGGGCGGCGACTCACTTCGGATGTTTCATCTCAAGACCTACGAGGCTGGGCCCATCTGATCGGAAGTCGCTGTCGGGCGCACAACTCCTGGTGTCACATAGGAGGAGGGCGCGCACAGAGAGCTCTTTATGTGGGGCCGGTGAAGGTGGTTGCCGCGGTACGGCGTCGCCACAGGCCTCGGGTGCAAGGACCACGTACTAGGCCTGTGCGCGTGTCCTTGGCCAGGCCCGTCCAGGGATGTCGGGATCGCCAGCCGGGCGTCGACTTCCGACGTCGCTCCTGGGGTGGTGGTCGGAACAGTTGGTGTGCGACCGGGGCGAGGCTGCGCTGTTGGACACAGGTCGACCGTGCAGGGTGGGGTGCGCCAGAAGGTGGATGTGAGTGGCCCGCATCGAGCGCGTACGGTTGCTGTCCCGCTGTCCCGCTGTCCCGCTGTCCCGCTGTCCCGCTGTCCCGCTGTCCCGCTGTCCCGCAGTCCCGCAGTCCCGCAGTCCCGCAGTCCCGCGGCCCCGCAACTGCGGTGCGGAGGTGTGCCACAGGCTGTCGCACGAAAGGCGACAGGCGGGCCGCCGAAGGAGCTTCGCAGTCGTGAGGCGTGCGGCAGGACTACCGGCAGCGGCATAGCGCGCGGGGTCGGACGGTATGCCGGTGGGATGAGGCGTGGCCTCTCGCCCGGGCCGGCTCACCGTGCTGGCGGGGCCCGCGGTGCGGATGCTGGCCGGTGGTCCTGCTAGCCGGACGCAGACCCACGTCAGGCGGCTGTTCGTCGCGGAGCGCCGTCCCTTCATCCCCGCCGAAGGGACGACGAGGGCGAGGATGTCTCTGGTAGTCGGAGCTGTGTAGCTCTGGACGCGTCGACCGGTGGTGGAGCGCGCGTGGCGGTGGGTGGTGGCGGGTGGTGGCGGGGCAGGACCTGGCGCGCCGGTCCGCGTCGTGGCTGTAGTCGTCGCGCTCTCCTTCGGCACTCGCCCTCGTTCACGTGCTCGC
>NZ_JBNCLH010000001.1:596009-1830336 GCF_049844575.1 Kribbella sp. DT2
CGCCCTTGTTCACGTGCTCGCCCTTGTTCACGTGCTCGCCCTTGTTCACGTGCTCGCCCTTGTTCACGTGCTCGCCCTTGTTCACGTGCTCGCCCTCGTTCACGCGGGCGCCCTCGTTCACGCGGGCGCCCGTTGGCATCCGCTCTTGGCCTCGGCACTCGCCTTCACCTCGGCGTCGGCTCCGACGCGGGCGTGGCCGAGCTCAGGTGCCTGGCCCAGGCGTCGTGGCGTGCCGCGGCGAACGGTCGGTGGTCGATGGGGGCGTGTGGGTTGAGGCGATATGTCGACTATGCGAACTTGAGCGAGTCCTAGGTGCCGAGTAGGCGGGGTCGTGACGTGCTGTCGGGTGCGGGTGCGGGTGCGATGGGTTCGGGGGTGATCTCAAGTGGGTTGGCTTCTGGGGCTGGGCTGAGGCGGGCGACGCTAAGGTCGGGCGGGCTTGGCCTGGTCAGGGGCCGGGGCAGCTCGAGAGGGGGTAGCTCGGGCCGGGGCGAGTCGGCGCGCGGTTGAGTCGGGGCCGAGATGAGCCGGGGCGGGACGAGTTGGCCGGGCTGGGGGCATGGGACCGTGTCCAGGGAGGTGCGCGGGGTTGGGCTTTGAGCTGTTGGACCACTCCCGCTGGTAGGCGGTTGCGCCTCGCCCGCTATCCGGGGCCGAACTACAGCCCGGCGGTCATGCGGCCGGGTACGAGGCGTGGTGTTGCTGCCGCAGCGGCCACGCGCAATGCGGTCTGGAGACGAGGACGGGGGACGAGGACGGGGGGGTGTGGCACGAGACCGGCAGGGGGACGGGGCGGTGGCGGGAGGCGAGGACGGGACCGGGGACAGGACCGGGGCGGGGACGGGAGACCGGGATGGGGATGGGGATGGGAGACCGGGACCGGGATGGGGATGAGGCGCGGGGAACGGGCACGGGGAACGGGCACGGGGAACGGGCGCGAGGAAGGGGCGCGAGGACGCGCACGAGGAAGGGGCGCGAGGACGCGCACGAGGAAGGGGCGCGAGGACGCGCACGAGGAACGGGCGCGAGGACCCGCACGAGGAACGGGCATGAGGAACGGGCACGGGGACGGGGACGGGGCGGTGGGCGGGAGAGCGGGGCGTTGATGAGGACTGGGGTGGGCTCGCCCTGGCTTGGTGGACGACGGCTACTGCTGTCGTCGGTGCGGTTGTGGAGGAGGCTCGCGCTGGTTGCTGGCGTGCGTGGGAGACGATGCGGATTTCGTACTCGGTTGTCGGGTGGGGCCGTTTCACGTGGAACGTGGATCGGGTGGTGTGCGGGCCGGCGGGTGCCGAGGGCGTGTGGGGGAGAGGACCGGGAGGAGCGAGGGGAAGGCGGCAGGGTACGGAGGGACGGGGGTCGGGACGAAGGTGGAACGCTGCCGGAACTGCGGTGGAGACTGCGTCGCGTCGTGTCGCGTCGCGTCGCGTCGTGCCGCGCTGGGCGTAGGCCGGGCCGGGCTGGATTGGCAATGGCCGGCAAGGGCCGGGCGATGCAGGGCCGGACTGCGCAGGGGCTAGGTGGGAGTCGGGGTCGGTTGAGGTGTTTCACGTGAAACGAGGGCGTGGGTCCGGTGTGGAGTAGGGGCGACGTCGGAGCCGTTGCGGTGGGAGATGGAGCTGGAGTGCGGACCAGTCGGGCTTGGGGTGTGTCGTTTGGCTATTGGGCGTTCCACGTGAAACGCGGGTGAGGGTTGACCCCGGAGGGTGTTTGGGGTGGGGAGTGGGCGTGGGGTTTCACGTGGAACGGAGAAGCCGGGAGAAACGGCGACACGGGAGGGTGGGGGTGTGGGCGTTGGTTGCGGTGTCACCGGTTACCGTTGCGGTGGTTGGGGTGGGTGGGTTGCTCCTTCTGTAGTGCTCGGTGGATTCGGTGGTAGCTGACGCGAGGAGCGGTATGAACACGAGGCTTGGGCGTGGACTTGGGGCGTTGATTCCGAGTAACCCGGCTCCTGGGAGCGCGACGTTGGGGAGCAAGTCGAACTCGATCCCGGGGGCTCCGCCGGTCACGCCGGAGATCTCTGGTTCGGCGGGTGGGGCTGAGTTGGCGGCGGTGCCGGGGGCTGAGTTCGCGGAGATCGAGGTCGGGAAGATCTCGCCGAACTCGAAGCAGCCGCGGAGTGTGTTCGACGAGGACGCGATGGCGGAGCTCGTGCACTCGGTGAAGGAGATCGGGCTGCTGCAGCCGATCGTGGTGCGGCGGCTCGGGGACGACAAGTACGAGCTGGTGATGGGGGAGCGTCGCTGGCGGGCGACGCAGGAAGCCGGGCTGGAGACCATTCCGGCGATCGTGCGGGACACCTCGGATGACGTGATGCTGCGGGACGCGCTCCTGGAGAACCTGCACCGGAGCCAGCTGAACCCGCTCGAAGAGGCGGCGGCGTACCAGCAGATGCTGGACGACTTCGGATGTACGCAGGAGGACCTGGCGAACCGGATCGGGCGGTCCCGGCCGCAGATCTCCAACACGCTGCGACTGCTGAAGTTGCCCGCTTCGGTTCAGCGGCGGGTGGCCGCCGGGGTCCTGTCGGCTGGTCACGCGCGGGCCCTGCTGGGGCTGCCGAGCGGGGACGCGATCGAGCGGCTCGCTCAGCGGATCGTGGCTGAAGGGCTCTCCGTCCGTACGGTCGAAGAGATCGTCGCGATCGGCGACATGTCGGCCGACGACCCGACTCCTGCGCGCCGGCGGAACAAGCCGGTGGCTCCGCGACTGGTGGACCTGGCGGATCGCCTGTCCGACCGTTTCGAGACCCGGGTGAAGGTCGACCTCGGGAAGACCAAGGGCAAGATCACCGTCGAGTTCGCGTCCATCGACGACCTCGAGCGGATCGTCACCTTGATGGATCCCAACAAGCAGGCCGAGTAGCTGCCGCCAGAACACTGGTTTTCCGGCGTCGGAGGTCGCATCGAGAGCGATCTGGGGCGATCGACGTCGCCGGCGGCCAGGGGCGAGACGGCTTAGGATGCCGCTCACAGAACTTTTTGAGCACCTCAGCGGGGCTCACAGTGTCGTTCTCAGAGCCGATCCAGCTCGGCAGCACAATCCGCCGAGCTCATCGCGCTATGTCGATAAATTGATTTAGCGCTTTACGGTGTCCCGTTTCACGTGAAACAGGTGTCAGCGAGTGAGGTCGTGGTGAACCTTGCGCTCGGCATAGAACGACAGGAACGGGATCGTGCCGGCGAGCGCGACCAGGACCAGCCGGGTCAGAGGCCAGCGGACCCGGCGAGCCAGGTCGAACGAGAAGAGCAGGTACACAACGTAGAGGAAGCCGTGCAGCGGGCCGACTACGTTCATCACCGCTGGGTTGTCGCCGAAGTACTTGAGCGGCATGGCGACGAAGACCAGGACCAGGAGCATGACGCCTACGACGTAAGCGATGGCTCGGTAGCGGGTCAGGGCGCCCTGGGTCGCGGCCGGGAGGGACGGCTTGGTGGCGGGATCTGCGGGGGAGGTCACGCAGAAACGGTACCGCTTGCGTCCTCAGGGTTCGGGGGCTGGTGGTCGGGATCACCTGAGCGGTGGGCGTCGAGGACCATGCGGCCCCACATCCACAGGGTGAAGGCGGCGAAGATCCACCACTGGAAGGCGTACGCGACGTTGCGCAGTCCGGCGTGGTCCGTCGGCGGCGACGGCGGCTCGACCGTAGTCAGGCCGGCGGAAGAGGTGCCGGCGGTGGGGGTGCTGGGATCACTGGCGGTCTGGACGACGAAGGCGTCGTACACGCGGTAGTCGACCATGTGGACGATCGTCGGGATCCGCAGCGACTGCAGGACGCGGGTCTTGTTGACGTCGCCGGAGGAGTCCTGAGCTTCGGAAGAGGCGATGCCGCCGGTCAAAGTCGCCGGGCCCGTGGGCGCCTTGGCGGCGGGGTCGTCGACCGAAGCAACCCAGCCCCGAACGACCATCACGGCGCCCGTGGCAGAAGAGCCGGTGTCGTTCAGCAGCAGGGGAGTGACGACCCAGAAGCCGTCTCGATCCTCGTGCAAGCGGTCGGAGACGTAGATCTGATCGGCGGGCGAGGCCCACGTACCGGTGACCGTGACCCGACGCGCGACCGCGGAAGCCGGCAGGCCGGCGTCGATGGAGAAGAGCGAATGCAGCGGCACAGCAGGGATCGCAGCACGACCAGCGGTGGCCGTGGCGGTCTTCGAGCGGTAGACGTCGAGCTGCCAAACCCCCAGCACTGACATCACAGCAGCGATCGCCAGCGCCAGCAGTAGCAGGGCAGACCAATGAGGGGTCAGTGCCGTCCGCCACACAGGACGGTTGGAGTCAGTACTCACGGGAGCGGGATCGGTCGGCGGCGCAACGGTCATCAGAAGCTCAACGAGCAGCGGCCGCGGCCAGCAGATCGCGGCACAGGACACCGAGCTCGATCCCGGCGGCCTCGGCAGCGAGCGGGACGAGCGACGTCTCCGTCATGCCCGGCGCCACGTTGACCTCGAGGAACCACGGCACGCCTTCGGCGTCGACGACCAGGTCGGACCGCGACAGATCACGCAACCCGAGTGCCTTGTGCGCCGTCACCGCCGCGTCAGCACAAGCAGCCGCGACGGCAGCATCGAGCCGAGCCGGTACGACGAACTGCGTAGCCCCCGCCGTGTACCGCGCCTCGTAGTCGTAGAACCCCGAGTCCGGCTGGATCTCCACCGCCGGCAGCGCCCGCGGCCCGTCGCCGGTGTCGACCACCGTGACGGCGACCTCGGTCCCGTCGACGTACCGCTCGATCAGCGCGACCGGCCCGTACGCGTAGCAGTTGACCATCGCCGACGGCAGCTCATCCAGCGTCCGCACGATCGACGCGCCCAGCGCCGAGCCACCACGCGCCGGCTTCACGACCAGCGGCAACCCGATCTGGCCGACAACTGCCTCCATCAACGCCGCGGCGCCGAGCTCGCGGAACGTGTCGTGGCCGAGCACCACCGACTCCGGCGACCGCAGCCCGGCGGAGCGGACCATCGTGCTCGCGACGGGCTTGTCGAACGCCGTCCGGCAGGCGGCCGCGTCGGCGCCGACGTACGGGACGCCGTACAGGTCGAGGACCTGGCGCAGGGCGCCGTCCTCGCCGGTGACGCCGTGCAGGACCGGGAAGACCGCGTCGGGCGGGTCGTTGCGCAGGCGCTCGACCAGGTTCGCGTCGACGTCGCGCTGCTCGACCTCGACACCGACGCTGCGCAGGGCGTCCGCGACGCGGCGGCCGGAGCGCAGCGACACGTCCCGTTCGTGCGACAGACCGCCGGCAAGTACCAGCACTCGACCCAGATCACTCATAGAACTTTCCCGATCACTCGTGGGCGATTCCGGCTCGGCGCCGGTCCCGAGGCCCATGGGAACGGTACCGCTACCGCTGGGCGGACCCACGGGCCGCCCGAAGATCCCTGCACGGATTTAGCGCGCGACGCATCAGCTCAGCTCCGGACCCGGAGCGTCGTAGTCGTGGCCTGCGCCAGGCGTCAGCGGCCCGAAGGTCTGCCGCAGCTCGAGCTCCTCGTTGATCACCGCGGCCAGCCGGGCGACGCCTTCGGTGATCCGCTCGGGCGTCGGGTGACAGTACGACAGCCGCATGCACTGCGAGCCGAAACCGTCGGTGAAGAAGGCTGTTCCGGGCACGTACGCGACCCGTGCGGTGACCGCCCGCGGCAGCATCGCCTTCGCGTCCAGGCCTTCGGGCAGCGTCAGCCAGACGTAGAACCCACCGTCCGGCTTCGTCCAGGTCGTTGCCGCGGGCATCTTCTCGGTCAGCGCCGCGAGCATCGCGTCCCGTCGTTCGCGGTACATCTCACGGAACTGCTTCACCTGCCCCATCCAGTCGTGCCGGGTCAGGTACGACGAGATCGCCAGCTGGCTGAACACCGGCGGGCACAGCGTCGCCGACTCCTGCGCGAGCACAAGCTTCTCCCGTACGGCGTGCGGAGCGACCGCCCAGCCCACGCGGAAGCCCGGCGCGAACGTCTTCGAGAACGACCCGAGGTAGATCACGCCCTCCCGGTCGTCCGCGCGCAGCGCGCGCCGCGGCTCACCGTCGAAGCCGAGCAGGCCGTACGGGTTGTCCTCCAGCACCAGCAGGTCGTAGCGCTGGCAGATCTCCAGCACCCGCCCACGCCGTTCCGAGGACAGCGACACACCGGCCGGATTGTGGAAGTTCGGGATCGTGTAGAAGAACTTGATCCGCTTGCCGGCCGCGCGCACGGCGGCGATCGCCTGCTCGAGCGCCTCCGGTACGACGCCGTCGTCGTCCATCGCGACGTGCACGACCTCACACTGGTACGCGCGGAAAACGCCCAACGCACCGACGTACGACGGTGCCTCGCAGATCACCACGTCGCCCGGGTCGCAGAACACCCGCGTCACCAGGTCGACCGCCTGCTGGCTGCCGACGGTGACCACCACGTCGTCCGGGTGCGCGTCGATGCCTTCGAGCCGCATCACGTCGCAGATCTGGTCGCGTAGCGTCGGGTCACCCTGGCCGGAGCCGTACTGCATCGCGGTGGCGCCGTGGTCGACGACCAGGTCGCGCACCGCGGAGCCCACCACGTCGAGCGGCAGGCCGGCGATGTTCGGCATGCCACCGGCCAGCGAGACCACCTCGGGCCGGCTGGCGACCGAGAACAGGGCCCGGATCTCCGATGCGGTCATGCCCTTGGTCCGTGCTGCGTACCGGTCGACGTAGTTGTCGAGACGGGTCTGCCGGACGTCGGGCAGGTCTGCACTCACGGAGCGGCTCCAGGGACTCGAGGGGGAAGTCTCAAGGCTACGCCGTGGTATCCGGGCGCGTGGATACCGATCGGCGCTTCCTCTCACTACCATGCCTTATAGGGGCAGGTTCGACCATGCCGCGGACTGGCAGCTGAGACGGCGGCCGGTCACACCTCACGTGGCGCGACCTGGCAGCACCGCGGAAGGCAGGATCGGAATGAGCGTGGGCAAGGCGTTCGGTTTGGCACTCGGTGGGCTGGTTCTGGGCCTGCTCGCCGGGTTCGCGGGCGAGCTGTTCAGACGGCAGCCGGCCGGCAAGGTGCAGCAGCGGTACGTCGCTCCGGAAGCGGCACAGACTCCCGGCGCGCGGACTCCGGCACCGGCGGCCCGATGATCACGGCGACGAGTCCTCAGGCGATCTGATGGCTCGCCGGCTGGAACCGTTGACGCTCGCCAACCTCGGCGAGCTCCCGGCACCGTGCCGGGCCTGCGTGTTCTGGGAGCTCGACCCGGTGGCCGCCCGGACGGCGAACCGCACGGGTGACTCCGAGCTGGAGAAGGAAGCCTGGCTGTCCCAGCTGCTGCTCGACTGGGGCTCGGCCGGCTTCCTCCTGTACGTCGACGAGCAGCCGGCCGGCTACGTGATCTACGGCCCGGCCGCCAACCTGCCGCGGATCCAGGCGTTCCCGACGGCGCCGGTCAGCCCGGACGCCGTCGTCCTGGCGACCGGGCGGATCCTGCCGCGCTACCTCGGGATGGGGTTCGGCAAGCTGCTCGTCCAGGCGGTCGCGAAGGACGTGCTCAAGCGCGGTTTCCGCGCTGTCGAGGCGTTCGGCGACTCGCGCTGGGACGGGCCGGGGTGTGTCTGGCCGACGGACTTCCTGCACGCGGTCGGCTTCGGCGTCGTACGGGAGCACCCGCGCAACCCGCGGTTGCGAATGGACCTGCGGTCGACCGTGACGTGGCGCAGCGAGATGGAGGCGGCCGTCGAGCGGGTCTGGGGCGTGATCAGGCCGGAGGCTCCGGCTCCGCGGCCGGTCACGGTGCGCGAGGTCAAGGAGCCCCAGCGCCTCGAGCACGCACCGGGCTGAGGTTCACAACCGGCGCCGGGTGCGAGACACTCGCCCACCAGCACAGAAAGGCCCGGGCATGATCGACCGGCTGCTCGCCGACCTGATGATGGTGCTGCACGGCGCCTTCCTGCTGTTCTTCGTGATCGGCGGCTTCATCGCTTGGCGCTGGCGCAGGGTGATCTGGGCGCACCTGGCGGTCGGTGTCTACAACATCGTCAACGTCACGCTCGACTTCGCCTGCCCGCTGACCGGCGTGGAGAAGCACTTCCGCCGCGAGGGCGGCGAGGTGCCGTACGAGGGCGGCTACATCGCGCACTACCTGGACGGCCGGCTCTGGCCGGAGGGCGCGACCCCGATCGCGGAGAAGGTCGGGTTCGCGCTGCTGGTCATCTCGTACGTCGGCTACTTCGTGCTCCGTAGTCGCCGTAAGCGCCGCGCAACCAGGGAAGGATCAGTGGTCACCCGGACGTGATCCGGGCGCCGTTTCCCCATACTGGTAACCGTGTCCAGTCCTGTCGACGTCTACATGGCCGATCTCAGTCGCGCGCTCGGTGGTCCCCGCCGGTGCCGCGCCGACCTGATGGCCGAGGCGCGGGACAGCCTGGAGGACGCCACCGAGGCGTACGAGGCGGGCGGGCTGCAGCGCCTCGAGGCGGAACGCAGCGCGGTCGACGACTTCGGTGACCTGGCTGACGTGGTTCCGGGGTACCGCGCCGAGCTCGGGATCGCTCAGAGCCGTCGTACGGCATTCATGTTGTTCCTGGTGATGATCGTCCAGCCGATCGTGTGGCGGGAGGGCGCCTGGGCGTGGACGCAGCAGCCGGAGGGCACCACGCCGTGGCTCGACCTGCTCAACCGGTCGGTGATGGCGACCGGCATGCTGTCGATCGCGGGCGGGGCCCTGGCCGTCGTCGGTACGGGTCTCGGCCTGCGCTACCCGTGGCTGCGGGACCGGGTGGCACGCGCGACAGCGGTGTTCGCCCTGGTCAGCGCCGCGGCCGTCGGCACGATCGCCGTCCTGATGGGCTGGTTCAGCACGGAGCTGGGCGGCTCGAACCTGGCCGGCCTCGGCGTCGTCGCCGGGTTCGTCCTGCTGCCGCTGCTGCTGGTCTCGTACTCCGCCCAGCGCTGCCTGCGACTGGCCTAGGGTGGGAATTGCCAGACACGCCCTAGGAAGTCCTGGGCCGCAGCACGCCCTCGATGACCGTCCGGAACGTCTCCCACTCACCCCGCCCGTTCACGAGCATCTTCTGCCCCGCTGACGTGAGCTGGTACGTCCGGCGCTTCCGCCCGCTCACTGTGCTCCACTCGCTGGCCAGGTAGCCCGCGCGCTCGAGCCGGCGCAGCGCCGGGTAGAGCGTGCCGGTCGGTAGGTCCACGGCTCCGCCGCTGCGCTCCTGGAGCGCCTCCATGATCGCGTAGCCGTGCAGGGGCTCGTGCTCGACAACCGCCAGGATCATCGGGTCGAGGTGTCCACGCAGCGCATCCGCCTTCATGTAGCCAGTCTACCCATACGGCTGCTACCGTCGTCATCACATACGTAGAATGGCTACATGTAGCAAAGCGAGGCAGACACGATGACCGTCCAGACTCCCGTCCGGCCCCCGACCGCGGGCAGGCCCGGGCTGCTCCACCGCATCGCCGGCTGGGCTCAACGTCACGCCGGCCCGGCCGTCGGGCTGTGGGTGCTCGCGCTGGTCGCGGTCACGGCCGCCTCGATGCTGGTCGGGAGCGCGTACGAGAACGACAACTCGCTGCCCGGGACCGAGTCCCAGCGCGTGCTCGAGGTGCTCGACCAGCACCAGCCGCGCGGCACTGCCGACGAGCTCCAGATCGTGCTGGCCGGGGACCTCGACGAGCCGGCCACCAAGGCCCGGGTCGACGCGATGCTCGGCAAGGTCCGCGGCCTGGACCACGTCGCCGACGTCGCCGACCCGTACGCCGGGCAGGGCGCGCTCGCGGAGGACGGCCGTACGGCGTACTCGACGGTGACGCTCGACGGGACCGGCACCGACCCGGAGGCGGTCCGCGCGATCATCGCCGAGGCCCAGAACGCCGCGCAGCAAGGGCTTCAGGTCGAGCTCGGCGGCGACGTCGTGCGGGCGGCGGCGGAGAGCGCCGGGGGAGCCGCCGAAGGCGCGGGCATCCTGGCCGCGCTGGTGATCCTCGTGTTCCTCTTCGGATCGTTGCTAGCGGCAACTCTTCCACTGCTGACCGCGGTCTTCGCCGTCGGCAGCACGCTCGGCCTGCTGGTGCTCGCGTCGCACCTGTTCACCGTGCCGGACTACACCGCGCCGGTAATGATGCTGGTCGGTCTCGGCGTCGGCATCGACTACGCGCTGCTGATCTTCTCCCGCTACCGCAGCGAGCTCCGGCACGGCGTGGAACGCGGGCGCGCGGCCGAGATCGCCCTGGACACCGCGGGCCGCTCGGTCCTCTTCGCCGGCTGCACAGTCGTCATCGCCCTGCTCGGTCTGCTGGCGCTCGGCCTCGGATCCCTGCAGGGCATGGCACTCGGCGTCACGCTCACCGTCCTGATGACGATGCTCGCCGCGGTGACGCTCCTTCCCGCCCTGCTCACGTTGTTCGGCAGGCGTATCGAGCGCAGCGTCCTGAGGCACGCCGCCAAAGCACGCCGTACGCCGGGCGAGGGCTGGCGCAAGCTCGCCGGACTCGTCCAGCGCCGCCCCTGGACACCGCTGCTGCTCGGCGTCACCGCCCTCGTCGTCCTCTGCCTGCCCGCGCTCGATCTCCGGCTCGGTTTCGCGGACGCGGGCACCGACGACCCGGCGAAGACCAGCCGGAAGGCGTACGACCTGCTGGCGCAGGGATTCGGGCCGGGCGTCAACGGTCCGCTGATCGTCGTCACCGAAGGCGACCGCGCCGCAGCCGACGCCCTGAACCGCAAGCTGGCCACGCACGACGGGATCGCCGCGGTGACTCCGCCGCTGCCGAGTCCTGACGGCGTGGTCTCCACCATGCTCGTCTTCCCGACCTCGGCTCCGCAGGACGAAGCAACCAACCGGTTGGTCGGTACGCTGCGGGAGAGCACCCTGCCGTCGGTCGCCGCGGAGACGAAGGCGACGTACCTGGTCGGCGGTTCCACGGCGGCCGCGGTCGACTTCGCCGACGCGGTGAGCAGCCGGCTCCCGATCTTCGTCCTGGTCGTGGTCGGGCTGTCCGCGCTGCTCCTGCTGGCGGTGTTCCGCTCGGTGCTGATCCCGCTCAAGGCGGCCCTGCTCAACCTGCTCAGCATCGGCGCCGCGCTCGGCGTCATCACCCTGGTCTTCCAGCACGGCTGGTTCGGCGCGCAGCCCGGGCCGATCGAGGCGTTCGTGCCGGTGATGATCTTCGCGATCGTGTTCGGGCTCTCGATGGACTACGAGGTCTTCCTGATCTCCCGGATCCACGAGGAGTGGCGCCGGACCGGCGATCCGCTCCAGGCGGTTCGCGAGGGCCTGGCCAACACCGGCAGCGTGATCACCGCGGCGGCCGCGATCATGATCGTCGTCTTCGGGGCGTTCCTGCTCAGCCCGGACCGGATGCTGCAGCAGTTCGGGTTGGGCCTGGCGACCGCCGTACTGGTGGATGCGCTGCTGATCCGCTGCGTCGTCGTACCGGCGGTCCTGCGTCTGCTCGGCCGGCACGCGTGGTGGCTCCCGCGGCGCCTCGACCGGATCCTGCCGACGATCGCCCTGGAGCGATCAGAAAACTGATCGTCGGAGCAGAAAAAGAGCCGCCCACCAGCAGGTGGGGCGGCTCTCGCACAGCTCAGACAGTCAACTGACCGAAGCGCAGCATGCCGGTCGCGGCGTCCTGCTCCGGCGGCAGGTAGACCCGCTGGATCGCGACCACGATCGCCTCGGCGACCACGTCGCGGAAGTCGGCGTCGGCCAGCCGGGACGCGTCGTGCGGATTGGTCACGTAGCCGATCTCGAGCCGGACGGCGGGCATCCGGGTGCGCCGCAGCAGGTCCCAGGTCTTCTGGTGGGTGCGGCAGTTCAGCAAGTCGGTGCGGGCGACGATCTCGCGCTGGACCAGGCCGGCGAACTGCTCACCGATGCTGGACGACGTCCCGTGCAGGTCGGCGCCGTAGTAGTACGTCGCGACACCCTGCGCCTCGGGGTTGGCCGAGCCGTCGGTGTGCAGCGAGACGCACAGGTTCGCGTCGGTCTCGTTCGCGAAGGCGGCCCGGGCCAACTCGTCCGGCCCCTGGTCGCGACCACGCGACAGATAAGCCCGTACGCCGGTCGCGCCCAGCCGCCCTTCGATCCGGGCGGCCAGGTCGTAGGCCACGTCGGACTCCCGCAGCCCGAAGCCTTCCCAGCCGTAGTCGAAGCCGCCGTGGCCCGGGTCGATCACGACGGTCTTGCCCGACAGCCGCGGTCCGGCGGCACGCACGGCCTCCGCCGAGCGCAGCGCGTCCGGGCGACCGCCGGTGGCCATCGGGCGGATCCGCTGCAGCGCCTTGAAGGTGGACGGGCCGCAGGTGCCGTCGCCCGGCAGGCCCATGTTGCGCTGGAACTCGGTCACCGCGCGCTGGGTGTCGGCACCGAAGATGCCGTCCACCCGCGCCACGGCGAACCCGAGCTCCTGCAGCTTGGCCTGCAGCGCGAGCACGTCGTCCCCGGTCAACGGGTGCGACACGACGTACGTCAGCAGCCGGTCGCCCAGCCGCCAGCGCGCGTCGTCGATCGCCCGGTACGTCTGCGGGCCGACGACTCCGTCGATCATCAGCCCGCGTTGCTGCTGGAAACCCCGTACGGCGCGAGCGGTCGCCTCGTCGTAGACGAAGTGGTCGCCCGGTGCCAGCAGGCCGAGACGCTGCAGCTTGCCGATGATCTCGGCCACCGCCTCGCCGCTGTCACCGATCCGGTAGATCCGGGCGCCGTTGCTGGCTTCCATCAAGACTCCTTGCCGTGCGGCGGAAAGTGCCCTCCGAGGAAGGCAGATCAGGCAGATCAGCTCGTGAAGTCAGAGAGCTCCTTCAGCAGCGCAGCCTTCGGCTTCGCGCCGACGATGGACTTGGCGAGCTCACCGTTCACGTAGACGTTGATGGTAGGGATACCGGTGACACGGTAGTTGCTCGGGGTGACCGGGTTCTCGTCCACGTTCATCTTCAGGAAGGTCAGCTTGTCGCTGTGGTCCTGCGCCAGCTCCTCCAGGATCGGGGAGACCTGACGGCACGGGCCGCACCACTCGGCCCAGAAGTCCACCAGCACCGGCTTGTCGCTCTTCAGCACGGTCTGGTCGAACTCGGCATCGGTGACGGCGTTCATCTTCTCGCCCACGGCGAACTCCTTAAGGGTTGGTACTCGAGGTGGTGTGTGTCAGACCGAGACAGGCTCGGTGGCCGCGGCGGCCGCTGCCGACTGGCTGTCGGCGTACTCCAGCGTGGCCAGGAAGCGCTCGGCGTCCAGGGCCGCGGAACAGCCGGTGCCGGCCGCGGTGATGGCCTGGCGGTAGGTGTGGTCGACCAGGTCGCCGGCGGCGAACACGCCCGGCAGGTTGGTCTCGGTGCTGCCCGGCTGGACCAGCACGTAGCCGTCCTCGTCCAGGTGCACCTGGCCCTTGACCAGCTCCGAGCGCGGGTCGTGACCGATCGCGATGAACAGGCCGGTGACGGGCAGGTCGCGCTTCTCACCGGTGACGGTGTCGGTCAGCTGCACGCCGGTCAGCTTGCCGTCGCCCTGGACCTCCGAGACCGCGGAGTTCCAGGCGAACTCGATCTTGTCGTTGGCGAACGCGCGCTCGGCCATGATCTTGGAGGCGCGCAGCTCGTCGCGACGGTGCACGATCGTCACCTTGTCGGCGAACCGGGTCAGGAAGGTCGCCTCCTCGATGGCGGTGTCGCCACCACCGACGACGGCGATCTCGTGCGCCTTGAAGAAGAAGCCGTCACAGGTCGCGCACCAGGACACGCCACGACCGGACAGGGCCTCCTCGTTCGGCAGGCCGAGCTTGCGGTAGCCCGAGCCCATCGCCAGAACCACGGTCTTGGCGCGGTGTACGGTGCCGGCCGAGTCGGTGACGGACTTGATGTCACCGGTCAGGTCCACGCTCACGACGTCGTCGGGGACCAGCTCGGCACCGAAACGCTCGGCCTGGTCACGCATCTCCGACATCAGGTTCGGGCCCATGATGCCCTGGGCGAAGCCCGGGTAGTTCTCCACCTCGGTCGTCGTCATCAACGCACCACCGGCGGTCACGGAGCCCTCGAAGACCAGCGGCTCCAGCTGCGCCCGCGCGGCATACACCGCAGCGGTGTAACCCGCGGGGCCCGAGCCGATGATGATCACGTTGCGAACGGCTGTGTCGCTCACGAATGGCCTTCCTAGCTTCCGAAGAGACTGGACGTCGTACTCAACGGATCCTAGAGGCCGACCATTCCCACGGTACCCACCGCGGCCGGACGACAAGCCAGGGGCTCACCGTACGGAATCAGCGATTGCGCAGTGTGACAGTCGTGTCGTAGAAGGGCGTCGCGATCCCGCCGGAACCGCTACATCCGGTCACCAGGAACACCCGCACCTCACCCGCGGACTCACCCGGCAGCCCGATCACCGTCGACCGCTTGCCGTCGACCGTCACGGGCTGCACCAAGCGGAGCTCGGAGTTCGGCTGGGTGGAGGCGAACTGCCGCGCACAGGCCAGCTCCTCGGCCTCACCGTGCAGGACCGGCCCGTTGGACCCGTCCAGCCAGCGCTGGGCGTCGGGGCCGACCTGGTCGGTGGTCATGCTCGGCACAGAGGTCGGATTGCCGATCCCGGCAGCCCCCTCCGTCGAGTGGTCCGCGGTGGCCAGTACGACGCCGACGACGCCCGCACCCGCGATCACGACCACAGCGGCCGCCGCGAGCAGCAGCTTCGGCAGGTGCCGCCGGGGCTCCTCGCGGAGCTGGACCAGCGAGTGCACGCCGACCGTCGACGCGCGCAGCACGGACTCCGAGGCGATCACGGCGTTCAGGTGCTCGGCCACGTCGGCCGGCATCGGGATGTCCATCCGGCCCTCGTCGGCCAGGTCCTCGGTCAGTTGCAGCAGCGCGTCGTACGTCTGCTGGCAGTCCGGGCAGGCCTTCACGTGCTCCCGGGCGCTGTGCGCCTCCGGAGCGGGCAGCAGGTTCTCGATCAGGTCGGCGATGGTGTCGGTGTCGAGGTGCTCGAGGTGCTCACTGGTCGGCAGACCGGCGTCGGTCATCTCGGATCCGCCCCCTTGCGGGACGTGCCGTAGTACGTGCACGGTGTGATCATCGGTGGAGTGCTCCGGTCGGGGTGCGCGGACAGGTCGCGGGTAGGCGACTCTGCTTCGACGGGTGACCCGATCATTCGGTTCCCACCGTTCCGGAACTCGTTGCGGCGGTCTTCTTGACCGCCGGTACGTCGTCCCCGCTGCCACCCCGTGTGGTCTGCCAGTGCCGCAGCAGCGGCAGCAGCTTGGCCCGCCCGCGCGCGCAACGGCTCTTCACCGTGCCCGGCGCGCAGCCGAGGATGGCGGCCGCCTCCTCGATCGAGTACCCCTCCATGTCGACCAGGACCAGCGCGCTGCGCTGGTCCTCGTTGATCTGCTTCAGCGCGTTCAGGACGTCCAGCCGGCGCTCGCCCACCTCGGCCGGGTCGTCCTCGACCGGGCCGGCCAGCTCGGCGGCGCGGTCCTCGTCCTCCGGCAGCGGGTCGGCGGCCCTGACCTGCCGGCGACGGATCCGGTCCAGGCAGGCGTTCACGACGATCCGGTGCAGCCAGGTGGTCACCTTGGCGTCGCCGCGGAACGAGTCGGCCCGGCGGAACGCCGAGATGAACGCCTCCTGCAGCGCGTCGGCGGCCTCCTCGGGCTCGCCCAGGGTCCGGATCGCGACCGCCCACATCCGGTCCCGGTGCCGCTTGACCAGGTACCCGAACGCGTCGGGGTTGCCGGCCACGTGCAGCCGGAGCAGCTCGTGGTCGTCCATCGCCTCGTAGCCCTGCGGCGGCACAGGGCCCGCGCCCGGGCTGAGGGGCGGACCGATCCGGGTCGTGTCGGAGGTCATTTCTGGATCTTGACCTCCGAGATCTCGCCGCGGTACCCGCCGCCTTCCTTGGGCAGCTTCGTCAGCCAGACCAGAACGTACCGCGACTCGACCGGTTGGGCCGGCTTCAGCTCCGCCGACTCGCCCGCGTCCGCGGCCTTGGCCACCGACTTCCAGCCGCTGACGGCGGCCGGTGACGTGCTCGGGTCCTCCTCCGGCACCATCAGCTCCAGGTCGGTGCCCTCGCCGACCAGCCCGACCGTCACCGACGACACAGCGGTCACCTCACCGAGGTCGTAGACGATGCCGACGCCGGGCTTGGTCCCGCCGAGGTCGGGCCGGTTCTTGTACGACATCGTCGTCCAGGTCGTGCCGGCCTTCTTGTCGTACGTGTTCGGCACGTCCTCGGGGTGCTCCTCGCCGTTGCCCTTCGGCTCCGGGTCGAAGTCCTTGGCGGCCACGATCGTGGCGGCCGCACCGGTCGACGGCGGCGGACCCGAGCTCTGCGGCGCGTCCGGGGTCGTCTCGCTGCCGCTCTGCTCCTTGTTGATGGCGCCCTTGACCAGGAACTGCGCCATCAGTACGACGGACAGCAGCGCCAGGACCGCGAGCAGGATCAGGATCCGCCCGCCCCAGCTGCCGCGCCGGCGCGGCTCGTCGGCCGGTGGCCGCCGTCGGCCGCCGCCGTTCTGCGAGGGCTGCTGGCGTCGTACCGGCCGGGTCTCCTGGGTCGACGCGTACGCCGGCTGGGCCTGGCCGTTGCTGTGGGCACGCGGCGGGGTCGGGTCGAGCGCGGGCGGCGGCGAGGCCGGGACGACCTGGGTGGCGTCGTCGATGCTGCCGTTCTGCCGGGCGACCGCGACCGTCTCGTCCATCTGGCTCGGCGGCTCGTGCGAGCTGCCGACGACGCCGGACAGGGCGGCCGACAGTCCGGCCGCGCTGGTGATCGCCGCGGCGTGGTGCCGGGGCGGGTCACCGAGCAGCCGGTCGGCGATGTCGTCGAGGGAGCGAGGCACTCCGGCGCGGACCTGGCGCGGGCTGAGCAGGCGGCCGTGCTCGACCGGTGCGGGCTGCAGCCCCCAGGCCGGAGCCGGGCCGGGCCAGCGGCCGGTCAGCGACGAGTAGAGCAGCTCGCCGAGCGCGCGGACGTCCTGCTCCGGCGTACCGGGACCGGTGGAGCGCAGCGCGGCCTCGGTGGCCAGGCCGACCACCTTGATCGCGCCGGCGTCCGTGACCACGACGGTGGCCGGGCTGATCGAGCCGTGCGAGTGGCCGGTGCGGTGCAGGTTCTCGAGCGCTTCGGAGACCTCACGGGCCAGCCAACCGGCCTGCTGGCCGGTCAACGGTCCGGTGCCGAGCATCCGCTCCAGCGGCCGCCCGCCGGCCCACTCGCGCACGCAGTAGGTGACGCCCTCGAAGACGTCGCAGTCGAGCACGCGCAAGAAACGGGGGTCGTTCGCGGCCGCGGCCCGCCGGGCCGCGTCGAAGAGGACGTTGGTCCGGGGGTCGCCCGCCGGGAGGACGTCTACGACGACCGCTCGGCTGAGCACCTCGTCCACTGCCCGCCACACCCGCGCACCGTCGATCTCCGCGAGCAGCTCGGCGATCCGGTAGCGGCCGGCGAGCAGGGCACCAGGACTGACGGTCTGGTTCGACACGGCGTCTCTCGCCCTCCTCGATGCACTGGTCGGCCTGCGTCTCCGCTCCGGATCCGGTCGCGCGGACCCGGCCGCGAGCGGATGGCGGTCCGATCGCAGGGCCCATGCTAGTGCCCTGCCCCACCGATGTGCCGGGCACGAGTGCACAAGCAGCGTGGGATCAGGAGCGGCGGGGCCTTCCGGGCAGCTTCGATGTGACCATGGACACCACGTCGGTGACCTCGTGGATCCGCAGGACCCGGGCCACCCCGACGTACACGGGCAGCATCACGACGGCGCCGATGCCGAGCTGGAGCACCGAGGCGACCGGCCCGCTCCACTCGACCTGCGCGTTCACGAGCGACAGCACGGCCCGGCCGATCCCGGCCCCGATCACCGCGGCGATCACCATCGCGAGCATCGGCAGCCCGATCCCGGCGCCGTGCACCCGCGGCACCTTGCGGGACAGCACCCGCCGCGAGATCACCACCGCGACCAGGTACGACAGCGCGTACGCCGCGCCGAGCATCACACCGCTGTAGCGCAGGTTCTCCTGGTCCAGCAGCACGCGGACGCCGACCAGCGCGGCGGTGATGTTGGTGGTGGCGATCGCGACCTGCAGGAAGAACGGCGTCCGGGTGTCCTCGAACGCGTAGAAGGTGCGCAGCTGGAAGTACTGCACCGTGTACGGCACCAGGCCGAGCGCGAGCGTCATCAGTGTGTACGCCATCAACGGCAGGTTGTTCTTGCCCGACCCGTACCCGGCGATCACCGAGACGATCGGGTGCGCGAAGGCCACCATCGCGGCCGCCGCGGGAACGACGATCGCCAGCGTCTGCCGGATCGACCGGGCCGACAGCCGGGCCACCTCGGTGACGTCGCCGTCGGCGGCCAGGGAGGACATCTGCGGCATCGCGGCGGTCGCCAGCGACACCGTGACGATGCCGTGCGGGACCAGGATGATCAGCATCGCCGTGCTGTACGCGAACAGACCCGCCTTCGCGCCCGGGGTCTCGGTCGCGCTACCGGCGATCGCGAGCTTGGTGACGACGACCAGCGTCACCTGGTTCACCGCGACGAACAGGACCGTCCACAGGCCGAGCTTCGCGGTGTGGCCGAGGCCGGTGCCACGCAGCCCGAACTTCGGCCGGTAGTGGTGACCGCTGGCCCGCAGGTACGGCAGCAGGACGAGCAGCTGGACGGCGATGCCGACGGTGTGGCCCAGACCGAGCAGCAGTTCCTCGTTGGTGCTGTACGTCGGCGGGGTGTCGCCGGTTCGGTAGATCAGCAGGAACGCGACGATCGAGCCGCAGGCGACGATGTTGTTCGCGATCGGCGCCCACATCATCGGGCCGAACCGGCGCCGCGCGTTCAGCACCTGGCCGACCAGCACGAACGCGCCGTAGAAAAAGATCTGCGGCAGGCAGAGCCGGACGAACATGATCATGTTCGCCTTCTCGGCCGCCCGGGACGGGTCGTGCAGCTCGTCCGGCAGGTACAGCTCGGCGATCACCGGCGCGAGCAGTACGCAGCCGACGGTGACGACCGCCAGGACGACGAAGCCGAAGGTGAGCAGCCGGTTGGTGAAGTCCTGGCCGCCGTCGTCGTGGTTCTTGATCGCGCGGACCAGCTGCGGGACCAGCACGGTGTTGAACACACCGCCGGCCAGCAGGATGTAGAGGCTGTTCGGGATGGTGTTCGCGGCGGTGAAGATGTCGCTGCGCAGCGCGGAGCCGATCGCGGCCGCGAGCAGGGCGATCCGGACGAATCCGAGCAGGCGGGACAGCACCGTCCCGGCTGCCATCACCGCCGCGGAACGCAGGGTGCGGTCAGCCATCCTTCGACCCGACTCCTTCTTTCAGACTCTCGGGGGTGACCCGCAGCGGCTCGACCGGGGCCGGCGGGTTCGGCTCGTCCGGGTGCGGGTCGTCGGCGTCGAGGCCGTTGCGCGGCTCGTCGAGCGCCAGCGCGGCCGGGTCGATCGGGGCCGGGTGCAACGGGTCGTCACCGGGCTCCGGTGTCGGGTTGCGGCGCTCGGAGCGCACGCGGCGGTAGATCCGGACGGCCGACGTACCGAACAGCAGGGCGACCGCGGAGCCGACCAGGATCCAGCCGACGCTGCCGTACTGCGCGGCCTGGATGACCAGCTCGCGGGAGCTGCCGACCGGCAGCTCATCGACCGACACCACCTGGGCCTCGGCGCGGATCAGGCCGTTCTGCTCGGCGCTCGCGTCGATCTGGTACGTCGCCTTCTGGCCCGGCGGCAGGGTCTTGATCTGCACCGGGTCGATCCGCAGGTCGGTCCGGTTCACCGAGCGGACCACCACCCGGACCCGGACCGAGACGGTCAGCTCGTTCGCGATCGTCAGCGGGAACGTGCCCTTGCTGCCGGACAGGTTCACCTTGAGCTCGCGGCCGTTGGCCCCGGCGTTCGTGACCAGGTGGACCTTGCCGAGCAGGTAGTTCACCGTGCTCAGCTCCGACGTCGCGAACCGCTGCGACTCGTCGGGGAAGCCGCGCCAGCTGGTCGACGTGCTGCGCAGCAGCGCGCGGCGCAGACTCTCGTCGGCGCCTTCGCGGTCGGTCAGGAGCGAGACGTACGTCGAGGTCGCGGTCGTCAGCGACTTGACCTGCTGCAGCTGGTTCGCGGTCAGGCCGGGCGTCGTCCGCGGCGCGTTCGGGCCCTTGCTCATGACGGGCTTGGCCTGCGGGTGGCGCGGATCGTTGCGGTAGAAGACGTCCAGCCCGACCGGAGTGGTCCACGGCAGGGTCAACGCGCTCGCCAGCGCGGCCGTCGCCTGACCGGTCTCGTCCCAGCCGCGCGGCGGCAGGGCGACGACGGTGACCTGGCCCTTGCCGGTCGACGCCAGCAGCGCGGTCTCGGCGGCGAACCGCTGCCGCACCTGGACCGGGTCGGCCGCGTTCGACGGGTCCGGGCCGCCGGCGGTCAGCGCCGAGTCGGCGATCACCGTGCGGACGCTCTTCACCGGGCCCTCGGGGGTCGACACGTCGTACATCGGGCTCGGGGCCAGCGACGGGCGGGCGTCGGGAGTCCACGCGGAGCTGGGGACCAGGTTGACGTCGTCGGGCTTCGTCCCGGCGTACCCGGTCGAGCCGGCCGCCAGGTTGCGGCTGCTGGCCGAGCCGTTCTCCAGCCAAAGGCCGGACTGGAAGTACTGCGGGCCGCCGAGGTTGAACCGCTCGGTCGCGGTCCGGGCCTGGCCGACCAGGTCGCGCAGCGGGGCGCCGCCGTCGATCAGGCTGCCGACGTCCGGGTCGCCGTACGGGAGCATCACCACGGGGTTGCGGGTGCGGCCGGCGTTGAAGGCGCTGAACCAGGCGGCGGCCACCTTCTGGCCCTTGCCGGGCTGGGTCTGGCCGTCGATGGTGACCTTGTAGCCGGCGGCCATCCGCTTGACCTCGTCGATCATCGCCGGGTCGACCAGCCAGGTGACCTTCTGGGCCCTGCCGATCGCGAGCAGCCGGCCGAGCTCACCGTCCGGTGCCAGCGCTTCGGCCAGGGACTCGTTCGCGAAGCGGTCACCGGACAGGAGCGTCGGGCGGTGCCGCAGCGGGATCACCAGGGCGGTGCTCACCTTGCGCGGCAGCGGCGTCTTCGGGATCACCGGCATCAGGGTCCGGGCCAGGCCGACCGAGACGCGTCCGGTCTCGCGGGTGTCGTCGTTGGTGTAGTCGCCGCGGAAGCGGACACCGACCGTGTAGACACCGGGCTCGTCGGACCTCAGGTCCCAGTCCGACCAGCGCACCACGAGCCGGAACGCGACCGTCGCCTTCGGCGCCAGCGGGGCGCCGTACTCCTGGAAGGTGGTGGAGTCGGAGTTGTTCAGGCCGACGCAGTCGTCGCGTTCGTTGACCGGCTTGTCGGCCTCGGTCGGGATCGCGGCCAGCTGGGCGCGCGAGTCCAGCCGTTTGTCGACGACGCAGACCGCGGCCTGCGGGTTGCCCAGGGTGGCCGAGCTGGTGTTCGTCACCCGGCCGGTGATCGTCACCTGGTCGCCCGGTCTCGGCGTGGCCGGGGTGAACGAGTCGACGGAGACGTCGACCACCGGGTCGTCCGCCGCGGGGCTCGCGACCGCGTCCGGGGCCGGCTGGGCCGCCACCGACGCAGCGATCACCAGGCTCGCGCCCACGCTCGCGCAGAGCCTCAGTCGCCGTCTGAACACGCCGTCACCGTAACCTAGTTCCCCGTGTCTCCTACTCCCGACCAGTCACGCTCCTCCGGATCGCTGTCCGCCATCCAGCGGCAAGGCGTCCAGGCGTTGCTGAAGATCGCCCCGGTGGTCGACGAGCTGGGTGCCCGCTTCGACGCGGCCGGCCACGAGATCGCGCTGGTCGGAGGTCCTGTCCGCGACATTCTCCTCGATCGTGGGAGCAAGGATCTCGACTTCGCCACCTCGGCCCGGCCCGACGTCGTCCAGCGGCTGCTGACCGGCTGGGCCGATCACGTCTGGGACATCGGCAAGGCCTTCGGCACCATCGGCTGCCGCAAGGACGACTGGGTCCTGGAGATCACCACCTATCGCTCGGAGTCCTACGATCCCACCTCGCGCAAGCCCGAGGTGGCCTACGGCGACACCCTCGAAGAGGATCTGGCCCGTCGCGACTTCGCGATGAACGCGATGGCGGTGCTGCTCCCGTCGCACCGCTTCGTCGACCCGTACGGCGGTCTCGAGGACGTCGCGAACAAGGTGATCCGGACGCCGGGCTCCCCGGAGGACTCGTTCTCCGACGACCCGCTGCGGATGATGCGGGCGGCCCGGTTCGCCGCCCAGCTGGCCTTCACGCCCGACCCGGCGGTGGTCGAGGCGATGACCGCGATGGCCGAGCGGATCACGATCGTGTCGGCCGAGCGCGTCCGCGACGAGCTGGAGAAGCTGGTCTGCGCGCCGTACCCGAGGGTCGGTCTGGACCTGCTGGTGTCGACCGGGCTGGCCGACCACGTGCTGCCCGAGCTGCCGGCACTGCGGCTCGAGCTGGACGAGCACCACCGGCACAAGGACGTCTACCAGCACTCGCTGACCGTGCTCGACCAGGCGATCGACCTGGAACCGCGGCTGAAGAAGGACGGCATCGAGGCGCCGGACTTCGTCGTCCGGTTCGCCGCGCTGATCCACGACATCGGCAAGCCGAAGACCCGCAAGTTCGAGGGCGACGGCAAGGTCACCTTCCACCATCACGACGTGGTCGGCGCGAAGCTGGCCAAGAAGCGGATGCGGGCGCTGCGGTTCAGCAACGACCAGATCGACGAGGTCGGCAAGCTGGTCGAGCTGCACCTGCGCTTCCACGGGTACGGGACCGGCGAGTGGACCGACTCCGCCGTCCGCCGGTACGTCCGCGACGCGGGCAAGCTGCTCAGCCGGCTGCACGTGCTGACCCGCGCCGACTCGACGACCCGGAACAAGCGCAAGGCCGACGCGCTGCGCTCGGCGTACGACGATCTCGAGGTGCGGATCGACCGGCTGCGCGAGCAGGAGGAGCTGGACTCGATCCGGCCCGACCTGGACGGCAACCAGATCATGGAGATCCTCGGGATCGGGCCCGGTCGCGAGGTCGGCGAGGCGTACAAGTTCCTGATGGAGCTGCGGATGGACGAGGGCGAGATCGGCGCCGACGCCGCCCGCGAGGCGCTGCTCGCCTGGTGGGCCGCGCGCGACTGACCTGATCAGGGGTGATCTGATCGTGGCCTCCGAGTTGTACACAGGTCTGTCCACAGGGCGGCAACTTCTGTGGATGGAGTGGTTGCTGGCCGCCCTGGGAGGCGGTGGGGTGGTGCTGCTGGCCCGGTACGTCTGGGACCGGCGCAGCGCCCGGCACGGCGACGCCGAGGAGCTGGCCGAGATCCGGCGGCTCGTCGACGAGGACATCACGCTGCTCGGTGAGGAGCTCGCACGCCTCGACGCCCGCGTGACCGGGCACGAGCTCGACGCGGACGGCCGCCTTGACTTCCAGGTGGCGCTCGACGCGTACGAGGCGGCGCAGCGCGCGGCCCAGGGGATCCGGTCCGCCGAGGGGATCAGCGCGGTGACCGACGCGCTGGCGACCGGGCGGTACGCGATCGTCTGCGTCCGGGCGCGCGCCGCGGGCGAGCCTGTCCCCGGACGCCGGGTGCCGTGCTTCTTCAATCCCCAGCACGGCCCGTCGACGACCGACATCGTGTGGACGCAGCCGAAGTACGGCACCCGGACCGTTCCGGCCTGCGCCCAGGACGCCGCCCGGGTGCGCGCCGGTGAGGACCCGGAGGTCCGGTACGTGCGGTACGGGCTGCGGCGAGTCCCGTACTGGCAGGCCGGCGCCGCTGTCACGCCGTACGGGCAGGGCTACTTCGCGCTCGGGCCGTGGACCAGCTACGTCCCGCTGACCGGCTTCGACAAGAACACCGACGCCTGACCGGCCGTTCCACGTGGAACGAAAAGTAGTCCACGGGCCAGGCTGGTCTACTCTCCGGCCATGGACTTGTGGAGCATCATCGGGTGGGGCGGCTCGGCCCTGGTGGTCGTGTCGTTGCTGCAGACCCGGATCCTGCGGCTGCGCCTGCTGAACCTGGTCGGCTGCATCGTCCTGGTCGCCTTCAACCTGGTGATCGGCGTCTGGCCGATGGTCGGGATGAACGCGGTGCTCGCGGTGATCAACGTCTTCCAGCTCTACCGCCTGCTCCGGCACCGGCACGACACCTCCGAGTACGCCGTACTGCAGGTCGGTGCCGGTGACACCTACCTGAAGCACGTGCTCGACGCGCACTCCAAGGACATCAGCCGCTTCAACCCCGACTTCACCGTCTCCGCCGCGCCGTACGCGTTCCTGGTCCAGCGCGGTGAGCGCACCGTCGGAGTGGTCCTCGCCCACGACGCCGGCGAGGGGCGCGCCCAGATCGACCTCGACTACGTGCTGCCCGAGTACCGCGACTTCACCCCGGGGGAGTTCGTCTACCGGCGCAGCGACGTGTTCACCGACCACGGATTCCGTCAGGTCGTCGCGCCGCGCCGGATGCGCGAGTCCGCCTCCTACCTGAACAAGCTCGGCTTCCACCGCGACGGCGCGGACCTGGTCCTCGACCTGAGCTGAGGCCGACGCTGCGTCACCGAACAGTCGCGCTGAGGTCTTCCCCCATTCATCATTACCTTTCAAGCTGCACGCCGATGCCGGAGTCAGCACCAGCTACCAGCTGCGGACGGCCAGGGCAGCTCAACGATCGAGGTGGCTTGACCTCAAGCGAGCTTGAGCGACCAGGATCCTCGGCATGGTGATGACGTTGCGGGTCGAGGTGTTCGCGCGGGACCTGGAGGCGGCCGGTGAGTTCTACCGGCGGGTGCTCGGCTTCGAGGAGCTGAACCGTCAGCCGGACTACCTCTGGATGGGGCGCGGGACGGCGCGGATCGGGATCGGAGAGCGGTCGGAGGTGGTCGACCCCGCGCACCGGCGGATGCCGTCCGGGACCGAGCTCGTGCTCGAGGTCGACGATCTGGACGCGGAGTACGCGCGGGTTGTGGCCAGTGGTTGGCCGGTCGAGGGCGAGCCGCGGGTGCAGCAATGGGGTCTGCGCGATTTCCGCCTGTTCGATGCCGACGGTTACTACCTCAGGGTCACCAGCCGTGGCAGATCGGCGCCTGACGTGCTCTGATTGGCCGGGTGCTTTCGCTCGAGGAGATCGCCGCCCAGGTTCGTTCCGGTCAGCTCGACCCGGCCCAGCTGGTCGAGCAGGCCGTCGCCCGGGCGCGCGAGACGGCCGCTCTGAACGCCGTCGTGCATCTGGACGAGGAGGGTGCGAAGGCGGCTGCTGCCTGGCACGATCGCCAGGGCCCACTGGCCGGCGTACCCGTGCTGGTGAAGGAGATCGTCGAGGTCGAAGGCCTGCCCTTCCGCTGTGGATCGGCGGCGATGGACGAGGTCGGCCGCCACGACGCCGAGATCGTACGACGGGTGCGCGCCGCCGGGGCGATCGTGATCGGGCTCAGCCACTCGCACGAGTTCGCCTACGGCTGCACCGGTACGTCGAACCGCGCCGGTCCGTGCCGCAACCCGCACGACCCGGAGCGGATGACCGGAGGCTCGAGCTCGGGCGCCGGAGCTGCGGTGGCCGCGGGCATCGTTCCGCTGGCGATCGGGACCGACACGGCCGGGTCGGTGCGGATCCCGGCCGCGTTGTGCGGAGTGGTCGGCTTCAAGCCGGCGTACGGGACGCTGCCGGCCGACGGGGTCTTCCCGCTCGCGCAGAGCCTCGATCACCTCGGGGTGCTCACCGCGACCGTCGCCGACGCCGCCTACGCACTCGCCGCGCTGACGAATTCGTTGCCTACAGCCCCTTCTGTGACCCCGCCGCGGCTCGGCGTGGTCACCAACCGCGAGTACGACGCCGAGGTCGCCGAGGCCTGGGCCGCCGGGCTCGCGCGCCTGCAAACGGCAGGAGCCATGACCGAGCCGGTGGATCTTCCCGACGGCATCACCCGGACGGCGATCGACCTGCAGGGTCCGGAAGCCGTCGCCAACCACGCCGGACGCGACACGGACGCGTACCAGCCCGACGTGCGGCTCCGGCTGAAGGAGGCCGCGGAGATTCCCGCCTGGCGCTACGTCCAGGCACGCCGCGACGCCGAGACGATCCGCGCTCAGGTGAAGACCCTGCTCGACCGGTACGACGCCGTCGTGCTGCCGACCGTGCCGCTGGTCGCGCCGCTGATCTCGGCGGTCGCGGACCTGCAGGACTCGACCGCCGTCCGCGTCCAGCTGATGCGCAACACACGCCTGGGTAACCTCACCGGCTTCCCCGCGATCAGCGTGCCGCTGCCGGTCCGCGGCCTGCCGGTCGGGCTGCAGGTAGTTGCCCGGGACAACGAAACTGCGGCCGCCACGGCCGGCTGGATCGCCGGCCGGCTGGCGGCCGCGGAGGTGTGAGACCGGCCCCCCGGGCGGTGGGGGCCGGTCGGCTCAGCTGTAGACGCGCACGTCCGCCAAGGTCCACCAGTGGTCGGCCGCGCCGGTCGACGTGATCCGCAGGTAGCGGGCCCGCGTCGGCGAGACGTCCACGTTCGTGAGCTGACCGTTCGAGGTGCCGGTCTTCAGTGGGCGCCACGTCGTACCGTCGTTGCTGTACGACAACTGCCACGTCCCCGGGTAGTCGCCGATGGTGCCACCGCTGTCGAGCGCGACCCGTCGTACCGTCCGGGCCGTGCCGAGATCGACCTGCACGGACTGACCGGACGCGATCGCCTCCTTGCTCTGCCACAGCGTCGAGCCGTCGGCGTCGACGGCAAGAGCGGCGAGGTCCGCGCCGACCGACGCCGTCGCCGAAGCGAGCGGAACCGCCTTGTACTCCGAGCGCAGGTCGCGCTCCCAGACGAAGGTCCCGATCGAGCCGCCCGGCAGCGTGTACTCGAAGGACTTGTCGCCGACCGCGACCGCGAAGGCGCGCGGCTCGTCGTTCTCGTTGTGCACGACCAGCGCCGTCGACCCGTCGGGGTTGCGGAACGCGGCCGACATCAGCTGCCCGTTCCACCCGGTCGTCCCGTACGACGTGGAGCCGATCCGCCGCGCGCCGGGCTTCACGAACTTCGACAGGTGGCCGATCGTGTAGTACTCCGCGTCGGTGGTCACCGACCCGTCCGCCTGCCGCGTGACCAGACCGGTGCAGGTGTCGCAGCCACCGTTGTGCGGACCGCCGTCGGCGTTCAGCGCGATGTTCCAGTTGACCACCGACTTCGCCCAGTTGCGGGTGGTGCCGAGCATCAGCGTGCGGGCGTGCCAGGTGAGCGTGCCGCGGAAGATCTGCGGCGGAGTGTCGTCCGGCCCGTGCGAGCCGGAGCACTCGGTGAACCAGATCCCCTTCTCCGGGAACGCCTGCTGCAGCGCGGTCTGCGCCGCCGGGCTGCCGGAGTAGCAGTGGTACGCCGTACCGGCGATCCAGCGCGCGGCCGGCGAGCTGAGCAGCTGGTACGGGTAGTCGGTCTCGGGATCCTCGCCGGGCGGGGTGTTCTCGACGTCGCCCGGGTGCGTGGTCCAGTTGTGGTCGTAGCCGAGGATCTTGGTCCGCGGGCTGGCCGCGCGCAGCATCGGGCCGAGCTGCTCGATCACCGCGGCCGCCTGGCGGACCGGCATGTCGGTGCCCGGGTAGGCGGTCGGCTTGCGGTTCTGCGGCTCGTTCTGGATCGACAGGAAGTCGACCGGTACGCCGGCCGCGGCGTACGCCTTGACGAACTTCACCAGGTAGCGCGCGTAGGCGTTGTAGACCTTCGGGTCGTCCTTCAGCCGGCCGCCGACCAGCGAGTCGCCGGTCTTCATCCAGGCCGGCGGGCTCCACGGCGTGGCCATCACCTTCAGGGCGGGGTTGAGCTGCTTGGCCCGGCGCAGCAACGGCAGGATCTGCCGCTGCTCGTGGGCGATGCTGAAGTGGCGCAGCGGGAAGTCGGTCTGGCCGGCCGGGACGTCGTCGTACGTGTAGTGCTCGGGCTGCGCGGTGAAGTCGGACGAGCCGACCACCTGGCGCAGGAAGCTGACGCCGATGCCCTGCTGCGGGTCGAACAGCGAGCGCATCGTCTTCTCGCGGTCCGCAGCCGACAGCTGGTAGAGCACGGCGGCCGAGGAGTCGGTGATCGAGGCCCCGAAGCCGTCGACGGTCTGGTACGTCGTACCGGGGTCGACCGTGATCGTCGTCTGCTTGCTGTCCCCCTTGGCGAACGCGACCGGCGCCCGCTCGTGCAGCAGTTCGGCGCGGTCGGGCGTGGTCACCCAGACGCGGGCCTGCTCGGTCGGCGGCCGGTGCGCCGCGGCGGCGGGGCCGGTCAGTGACGCGGTGGCGAGCGCCAGGGCGGCGGCGATTGCCGGTGTTCTCATCGCACTCCTCAGGTCGTCCCCCGATGAAACACGGCTGCAACAAACTGCCTCAGGAAACTCCGCAGTGCCGACCTCTGTCAAGATCCTGAGGCGGCAGGCTAAGGTGCCGAGCGTGAAACAACACGATGTAACAAATGCCTAGCGGTCGCGCGACGGTCCGCGACGTGGCGGCGGCCACGGGCGTGTCGATCGCGACCGTCTCCCGGGTGCTCAACCAGCAGGGCAGCGTCGCCCCGCAGACCCGGGCCCTGGTCGAGCGCGCGGTCGAGGAGTTGGGGCTGCGGGCTCCCAGCCCGCGCGGCGGTACGCCGAAGCCGGCCGCCGGCGCGGTCTACGTGCGCTGCCCTTACCTGCTGACCGACTACTTCGGCCTGATCGTCACCTCGATCGCCGAGTCCCTCGACCGCCACGGCCGTCAGTTGGTCCTCCATGCCGGGCAGGGCGTGGCGGGGGAGCCGGTCCTGTCCCGCCTCGCGAGCGGCCGGCGGCCTCCGGCGCCCGGCACCGCTGGTCCGGCCGGCGAGCCCGGCCTCGGCGGCGCGATCCTCATCCTTCCGCCCGAGTCGGCGGACGAGCTCCTGCGGTTGCGGGCGCGCCGGCTTCCTTTCGTGGTCGTCGACCCCCGCACGCCACTCCCGCGCGACATCGCCTCGGTCTCCGCCGCTCACTTCTCCGGCGCCCGCCAGGTCACCGCCCACCTCACCGGCCTCGACCACCGCCGCATCGGCGTCGTCGCGGGCCCTCGCGAGTGGCTCGCCAGCGAAGCCCGCCTCAGCGGTCACGCGGCAGCACTGGCCGACGCCGGCTCTCTCCCCGATCCGTCCCTCGTCCGGTACGTCGAACCGACCACCGAAGAGGGCTACCGCGCAGCCGGCGAGCTGCTCGACCTCCCCAGCCGGCCAACGGCCTTGGTCGCCTTCAACGACAAGGCCGCGGTCGGTGCGCTCCAAGCCGCGGCCCAGCGCGGACTGCGCGTCCCGCACGACCTCTCGATCGCAGGCTTCGACGACATCGACGTCAGCCGCGCGACCTCACCGATGCTCACCACCGTCCGGCAGCCGCTCCAGGAGATGGGCCGCATGGCCGTCAGCCTCCTGATCCGCCTCCTCGACCGCCACGAGGTCGAAGCCCTCCACATAGAGCTGGCCACCGAACTGGTCGTCCGCGACTCCACGGGCCCCGCTAGCTGAGGGCTTTCAGAGCGCTCAACATGCGGTCGACGAGTTGCTCGGCCGAGTACGGGCGCTCGGCCTCCGGGAGGCCCGACCACTCGATGGCGAGGTCCTCCACGTACGCGAGCCAGGCGTGGACGGTCAGCCTGACCGGTGACGACGGCTGGTCCTCGGCGTCCTGGTCGAGCAGCGTGAGCACGCGGGCGGTCAGCGCCGCGCGCGTCTCGGCGTACACCTCGACGACGAACACGTCGCCGCCGGCCGCGCCGCGGACGAAGGAGATGTAGGAGTCGCGCCGGCGGCTCACGAAGGCGACGAACGCGAGCAGCATCTGGCGCAGCTGGTCGGCCGGCGGGAGCGACGCGTCGGGCTTGGTGACCCGCAGCAGGCGGCGGCCGGCGGCGCGCATGACCGCGATGTAGAAGTCGCGTTTGGTGGGGAAGTAGTGGAACAGCAGGCCGCGGGAGATGCCCGCCTCGGCGGCCACGGCGTCGATCGACAGCTCGTGGATCGGCTGCGCGCGCAGCATCATCAGGCCGATGCCGACCAGCTGCTTGCGGCGGTCGTCCGCGCTCAGCCGCCGCCGCGCAGGCGTCGCCGGGACGCCGGCCTTCTGCGTCGGCGCGTCCGGCGTCGACTCGGTTCCACCGCCCTGACTCACGCTATTGAGCATTGCTTAGAACGTGCGCTACGGTCAAGACCGTCGGTCCGTCCAGCGCGAGGAGTGATGATGGGGTTCGAACCGTCCGCAAGGGCGCAAGAGCTGATCCAGCAGGTCGAGCACTTCCTGCGGACCGAGATCGAGCCGGTCGAGGCCGAGCTGCACGCCGCCACGCAAGCGGCCGCCGACCCGTGGCAGCCGCAGCCGGCGTTCAAGGAGCTGCAGGCCAAGGCCCGCGAGCAGGGTCTGTGGAACCTCTTCCTCCCGCCCGCCGAGCCCGGCAACGAGCAGTACGGCGAAGGGCTGAGCAACCTCGACTACGCCCCGATCGCCGAGCTGACCGGCCGGTCGTTCCTCGCGCCGTACGTGTTCAACTGCAACGCCCCGGACACCGGCAACATGGAGGTCCTGCTGCGCTACGGCACGGCCGAGCAGAAGAAGCGCTGGCTCGAGCCGCTGCTCGACGGCACGATCCGGTCCGCGTTCTGCATGACCGAGCCGGACGTCGCGTCGTCGGACGCGACCAACATGGCGGCGACCGCGGTCCTGGACGGCGACGAGGTCGTGATCAACGGCCGCAAGTGGTGGAGCACCGGCGTCGGCCACCCGGACTGCGAGCTGCTGATCTTCATGGGCCTGACCGATCCCGACGCGCACCGCTACGCGCGGCACACGATGGTCCTGGTCCCGCGTGACACCCCCGGCGTGAAGGTCGAGCGCCTGCTCCCCGCCATGCACCGGTACGACGAACCGCACGGCCACGGCGAGGTCTCGTTCACGAACGTCCGGGTCCCCGCCGCGAACGTCCTGGTCGGCACCGGCCGCGCCTTCGAGATCGCCCAGGGCCGGCTCGGTCCGGGCCGCGTGCACCACTGCATGCGCCTGGTCGGTCTCGCCGAGCACTCGCTCGAGCTCGCCGTACGGCGTGGGCTGAGCCGGACGGCGTTCGGCAAGCCGCTGGTCAACCTCGGTGGGAACCGTGAGCGGATCGCCGACGCGCGGATCGCGATCAACCAGGCCCGTCTGCTCGTCCTGCAGACCGCGCACCTGCTCGACACCGAAGGCCTGGCCGGCGCACTCAGCGAGGTCAGCCAGATCAAGGTCGCCGTCCCGCGGATGGCGCAGGACGTGATCGACCTGGCGATCCAGCTGCACGGCGGCGGCGGGCTGTCCGACGACTTCCCGCTGGCCGCGGCCTGGACGAGCGCCCGTGCGTTGCGACTGGCGGACGGGCCCGACGAGGTGCACCGTGGAGTGGTGGCGCGGATCGAGCTGGCGAAGTACAAGGAGTCCGAATGAGCAGGGTGCTGGTCACCGGTGGAGCGAGCGGGCTGGGCCTCGCCCTGGTCGAGCGCTTTGTTGCTGAGGGCCACCAGGTCCTGAGCACCGACGTGGCGGACGGCCTGACGCCGCCGGCCGGCGCGTCGTACCGGCAGCTCGACGTGCGCAGCGCGGAGGACTGGGACGCCGCGGCCGAGTGGGTCGAGCAGACCTGGGGTGGGCTGGACATCCTGGTGAACAACGCCGGGATCGCCACCGGCGGCCGGATCGACGTCGAGACGCTGGCCGAGTGGGACCGGGTCGTCGACATCAACCTGATGGGCGTGGTCCGCGGCTGCCGCGCGTTCACGCCGGTGTTCAAGCGGCAGCGGTCCGGCCACATCGTGAACACCGCCTCCGCCGCCGGGCTCGTGCACCCGCCGATGATGAGCTCGTACAACACGGTCAAGGCCGCCGTGGTCGCGCTGTCCGAGACGCTCTCGCACGAGCTGCACCCGTACGACGTGAGCGTGTCCGTGGTCTGCCCGTCGTTCTTCAAGACCAACCTGGCCGACTCGCTGCAGGGCGCGGACACCGCGATGAGTGACTCCGCGCGCCGGCTGATCGAGAGGTCGCCGCGGACCGCGGACGACATCGCGGCGGTGGTGATCGCCGGGGTGAAGAAGAAGCAGTTCCTGATCATCCCGGACCGGCCGGCGCTGCTGGCCTGGCGGACCAAGCGGTTCGCCCGCCCGCTGTACGACCGCCAGATGCGCAAGATCGCCGCGCGCGCCCGGCAGCGCGCGGAGGCGAAGACCGGAGATCAGGTGCCGTCGGCCGGAGAGCGGTAGTGGCGACGGACGCTGTCGAGGGAGCTCGCGCCGTTCGTGACGAGGACTCCTTCGACGTCCCCGTGGTCGACCGCTGGTTGCGCACGCACACCGACCTGCCCGACGGGCTCCCCGAGGTCCGCCAGTTCTCCGGTGGCGCGTCGAACCTGACGTACCTGCTCCGGTACGCCGGCCGCGACCTGATCCTGCGCCGCCCGCCGGCCGGGACCAAGGCGAAGAGCGCGCACGACATGGGCCGCGAGTACCGGATCCAGGCCGGTCTCGCGCCGGTCTTCCCGTACGTCCCGAAGATGGTTGCTCACAGCACCGGCACCACGGTGCTCGACTCCGAGTTCTACGTGATGGAGCGGATCGCCGGCACGATCCCGCGGCGGTCGTCGCTCGGCGTCGACCTGACGCCGGAGCAGACCCGGCAGCTCGGCTTCACGCTGATCGACACGCTGGTCGCCCTGCACCAGGTCGATCCGGCACAGGCAGGTCTCGCCGATCTCAGCCGCGGCGACGGGTACGTCGAGCGCCAGGTACACGGCTGGTCCGAGCGCTACCGCAAGGCGAAGACCTGGAACGTGCCCGGCGCCGAGAAGGTGATGACCTGGCTCGAGGCGAACCGGCCGGCCGACGTCGGCTCCCGCGTGATCCACAACGACTTCCGGCTCGACAACGTCGTACTGGATCCCGAGGATCCGCTGAAGGTGATCGGCGTACTGGACTGGGAGCTGGCCACGATCGGCGACCCGCTGATGGACCTCGGCAGCGGCCTGGCGTACTGGGTGCAGGCCGGCGACGACTGGGCCTTCCGGCGGTTCCGCCTGCAACCGTCGGACGCGCCGGGCATGATCAGCCGGGACGAGATCGTCGACCACTACTGTGCGCAGACCGGGCTGGATCGCGGCAACTGGGCCTTCTACGAGGTGTTCGGCCTGTTCCGGCTGGCCGTGATCGCGCAGCAGATCTACTACCGCTACCACCACAAACAGACCCGGAACCCACGCTTCAAGAACCTCTGGCTCCCGGTCAACCTGCTCGAACGCCGCTGCCGCCAGATCATCCGGAAGGGCTGAATGGGCACCGTCTACCTGATCCGGCACGCGCAGGCGTCGTTCGGCAAGAGCGACTACGACCGGCTCTCCCCGCTCGGTGAGCGGCAGGCCGTCCGGCTCGGCGAGACCCTGGCCGCGCGCGGGGTGAAGCCCGACCTCGTCGTCACGGGTGCGATGCAGCGGCACGCCCGGACGGCGTCGCTCGCGCTGACCGCTGCCGGACTGGCGACCGACGTCGAGGTCGACGAGGGGTTCAACGAGTTCGACCACGACCAGGTGATCGTCGCGCACAAACCGGCGTACAAGCGTCGTGCGGTGCTGCTCGCGGACCTGGCCCGGACCGGGCACCCGACGCGGGCGTTCCAGGAGATGTTCAGCGCGGCGACCGAGCGCTGGACGCAGGGCGGCGACGGGTACACCGAGAGCTTCACCGACTTCTGCGACCGTTCGGAAGCAGCCGTACGACGGGTCGCCGCGCGGACCGGCAAAGGTGAGACCGTGCTGGTGTTCACCTCGGGCGGGCCGATCGCGGCCGTGGTGGGCCGGCTGTGGTCCGGTGGCGACGCCCTCTGGCTGCGGCTGAACCCGGTGACGATCAACACCGCGATCACCAAGGTGGTGTCCGGGCGCAGCGGGCTGACCGTGGTCAGCTACAACGAGCACGGACATCTCGACGGCACCGACGAACTGACCTACAGATAGGGCCGCGATGCGACGACGCACGATCCTGATCACCGGCGCGAGCTCCGGGCTCGGCGCCGAGATGGCTCGGCAGTTCGCCGCCAAGGGCCACGACCTCGCGCTGACCGCCCGCCGCGAGGACCGGCTGACCGACCTGCGCGACGAGCTGGCGAAGGCCCACCCGGACCGGACCGTCGTCGTCCGCAAGCTCGACGTCACCGATCACGACCAGGTGTTCGCGGTGTTCCGCGCGCTCGACGCCGAGCTCGGCGGCCTCGACCGGATCATCGTGAACGCCGGGATCGGCAAGGGCACGCCGGTCGGCACCGGCCGGTTCGACGCGAACCTCGAGACCACGATGACCAACTACGTCGCCGCGCTGGCCCAGGCCGAGGCGGCGATGGAGCTGTTCCGGGAGCGGAACACCGGCCACCTGGTCTTCATCACCTCGGTCGCCGGAGTGCGCGGCCTGCCACGCTCGCTGACGGCGTACGGCGCGAGCAAGGCGGCGGTCAGCTCGCTGGCCGAGGGCCTGCGGATGGAGCTGCTCGGCAAGCCGATCAAGGTCAGCGCGATCTGCCCGGGCTACGTGAAGTCCGAGCTGAACGACCACGTGCAGCAGACCCCGTTCATGGTCGAGACCGAGGTCGGCGTTCGCGCGATGGTGGCCGCGATCGAGGCGGAGAAGGGACGCGCCTACGTGCCGGCCTGGCCGTGGGAGCCGTTGGCGAGGTTCATGAAGGTCGCACCGCTGCCGGTGCTGAGGAGACTGATCTGATGCGTCTGGGACTGACTGTTCCGCTGACCGGGGTGCCGCTGCGTGAGCACAAGGCGCTGATCGGCGAGCTGGCCTCGCTGGGGTACACGGACCTGTGGTCGGCGGAGGTCGCGGGCAGCGACGCGTTCACGCCGCTGGTGCTCGCCTCGGAGTGGGACGACAAGCTGCGGCTGGGGACGGCCGTCGTGCCGGTGCACACGCGCGGGCCCGCCGCGCTGGCGATGAGCGCGGCCGCGCTGGCCGATCTCGCGCCGGGGCGGTTCGTGCTCGGGATCGGGGCGTCGTCGGAGACCATCGTGACCGGGTGGAACGGGATCGCGTACGACCCGCCGCTGGCGCGGACCCGGGACGTGCTGCGGTTCCTGCGGCAGGCGTTCGCCGGGGAGAAGGTGGACGGCGCGTTCGAGAGCTTCACGATCCAGCGGTTCCGGCTGGAGAAGGCGCCCGACGTACCGCCCGCGATCATGCTGGCGGCGCTTCGGCCGCAGATGCTGAAGCTGGCTCGGCGGGAGGCCGACGGCGCGATCACCAACTGGCTGTCGGCCGGCGACGTGAAGCAGGTGCGGGCCGAGCTCGGCGACGGCAAGGAGCTGGCGGCACGGATCTTCGTCTGCGTCACCGAGGACGCTGAGATGGCGCGCAACATCGGGCGCTTCCTGATCGCGACGTACCTGACCGTGCCCGGCTACTCGGCCTTCCACGACTGGCTCGGTCGCGGTGAGGCACTCGGCCCGATGCGCGCGGCGATCGCCGCAGGCGACCGGAACGCGGCGATGGCCGCCGTACCGGTCGAGGTGATCGACGACCTGGTGGTGCACGGCTCGGCCGACGACTGCAAGGCCAAGATCCAGGCGTACGTCGACAACGGCCTCGACACTCCGATCATCGCCACGCTGCCCACCGGCGACAACCTGCTGGACACCGCCCGAGCGCTGGCTAGAACGTCCCCACGTTGATCACCTGGACGCAGGGGGCCGCGCTGGTGTTGACCAGGACGACACCCAAGGCCCGCTTGCCCTTGGTCGTGCCGCTGAGCTGAAACACCAGCGTCGGCTCGGACCCGCTCTGCGCGCCGATCACCAGATTCGTCGGCGACGCGATCATCCTGTCGACCAGTGTCCGCACGAAGTCCCTGGTGTCGACGCAGGCCAGCCCGACCGCCACAGCGGGTCGGCCGGCGTTCAGGTTCGCGACGAACGTGAGGGCCACCGCCTGCGCCTGCAGAGGCCTCGCGACCGTGTTCGTCGGCCTGGGCGCCGTCGGCCTCACCGTCGGCTTGGCGGTGGGCTTCACCACCGGCTTGGTCACCGAGGGCTTGACCGGCGTCGGCTTCGCCGACGGCGGCGCGACGGGGGTGCTGTCCGCCTGCTCGGTTGCTTTCGGCTCCTTGTCGCGACCGCTGGCCAGGTCGTACGCGATGTACCCGGCCGCGCCCACGCAGGCGACGACCACAGCGATCAGCAGGACGATGACCAGTCCGGCCCGGTTCTTCTTCGGCGGCCCGCCGTACGGCGCGTAGTTCAGCGGTGGCGGTGGCGGCGGATAACTCACGGCTCAGTGTCGCAGCGGGTCACCGCCGGCGGAAGATCCCTGACGGGCCGGGAGGTGAATCGTGAAGGTGGAACCGTGGTCGGGCCGGCTGGTCGCGGAGATCGTGCCCTGGTGGGCTTCGACCAGGTGCTTGGTGATGGCCAGGCCGAGGCCGCTGCCGCCGGTGGCGCGGGAGCGGGAGTGCTCGACGCGGTAGAAGCGGTCGAAGAGGTGGGGGAGGTGCTCGGGAGCGATGCCGGTGCCGCTGTCGGTGACGGTGAGCAAGTAGTCGTCGCCGGAGCGGCGGACGCCGACGACGACGCGGCCGCCGTCGGGCGTGTAGCGGATCGCGTTGGAGACCAGGTTGCCGAGCGCCTGCCGGATGCGGGCGCTGTCGACGACCGCCGGGGCCACGCCGGTGGTTGCCGCGGTCAACGTGATGCCCGCGGCCTCGGCGGCGGGGCGGTGCGCGGCGACGACCTGATCGGCCACCTCGGCCAGGTCACGCGTCGCCGGATGCATCCGGAGCATGCCCGCGTCGGCCAGGGCGAGGTCCTGCAGATCGGCGACCAGGTGCTCGAGCAGCCCGGTCTCCTCCAGCAGCGAGCTGACCAGCTCACGGTCGAGCGGTACGACGCCGTCCTCGGAGGCGACCAGGTAGCCCTTGATGTTGGCCAGCGGCGTGCGTAGCTCGTGCGCCACGTCGCTGACCATCGCCTTGCGCTGGTGGTCGTGCTGCTGGATCGACTCGGCCATCGCGTTGAACGCGTGCCCGAGCCGCGCCACCTCGTCCTTGCCGGCAACCGGGACGCGGGCCGCGTGGTCGCCGTTCGTCATCCGCTGCGCGGCGCCGGTCAGTGCGAGGATCGGCCGGACCAGGCGCCGGCCGGTGAAGATCATCACCACCGCCGCGATCAGCAGCACGCCGAGCGCGGTCGCCGCCGTCCGCAGGAGGCCCTCGGTGGAGAACACGTTGAAGGTGCTCTTCGACCCGAGGTAGAGCTTCGCCGCCGGAGCGACGTACGGCGCCAGCGCCTCGGAGCGGGCGGTCGTCGTACAGTCGACGAACTCCGACGACACCTGCTTCTCGCGGTCGGGCGGCATGACAGCGCCGAGCCCGTCCTGCCGGGTCAGCTGGTACGGCTCGCCGGCCGCCTTCAGGCAGGTCTCGGTCCGCCGGACCTCATCGGCGTTGACCTGGATCGCCTTCGCGCTCGGTGCGTCCAGGCCGGGCGGAACGCACTCGTCGGGCTGGACGGAGTCGGCCGCGGTGAACGACATCACCGCGACGCCGTCCGGGGTCTTGCCGTTCTCGACCATCAGCTGCGGGGCCAGGTCGCCACCACTGGTCACGGTCGCGGTGACGCCCCGCGCGCGAAAGCACGCGGCCGCCTGCTGGGCGAGCTGCTCGCGGTCGCGAAGCTCCTGCTCGGTCAGGCCCCAGGACTTGTACGGGCCGAAGCCGGCCGGGAACGCGGCCGTCATGGCCGGTTTCGTGACCGGGGCCATCGACCGGACCGAGACCCCGGCCACCGCCTGGGCCCGGAGCAGCGCGCCACCGCCCTGGTTCCGGGCGTCGATCGTTGCCGCCGGCACCGACGGGAGATCCGGTGAGGCGCCGAGCATCCTGGCCGAGTCGGCGATCGCCGAGCCGTCCGCGTCGGTCAGCGCGACCCGGCGCCCGGTCTCGTCGGCGAGCTGGTGGACCAGCTTGTCCACGCCGTCCCAGGACGCGTGGTCGGAGGCGTAGTCGCTGAGGTCGGCGTAGATCCGGGTGTCCACCTCCAGCTGGGAGATGTTCGTGTCGATCTCGCCCTGCAGCTGCTCGGACGTGCTGTAGGTGGCGATCACCGCGGTCGCGATCACCGCGCCGAGCGCGACCGCCAGGGAGAGCCCGAGGAACCGGACCAGGACGCTACGACGCATCGGAGGACACCACCTTGTCGGCCAGCTTGTAGCCCACGCCGTACACCGTGCGCAGGTACTTCGGGTTGCCCGGTGCGGCCTCGATCTTCTTGCGCAGGTTCATCACGTGCACGTCGATGGTCCGGTCGAACACGTAGTGGTCGAAGCCGAACGCGTGCTCCAGCAGCTGCTGCCGGGAGAACGCCCGGCCCGGCGACGCCGCCAGGCAGGCCAGGATCTTGAACTCCGCCGGCGTCGCCTCGATCAGCTCACCGGCCAGGCGGATCTCGTGCCGGACCGGGTCGATCTCGAGGTCGCCGACCCGGTACACCTCGCCCTCGGACCGGACCCGGGTCCGTCGCAGCACGGTCCGCACCCGGGCGACCAGCTCGCGCGGGTTGTACGGCTTGGTCAGGTAGTCGTCGGCGCCGAGGTCGAGGCCGAGCAGCAGGTCGTCCTCGGTCGAGCGTGCGGTGAGCATGATGATCGGGACGTCGGCCCCGTTGCCGGTGTCGGCGCGCAGCACCCGGCAGACGTCCAGGCCGTCGACCTTCGGCATCATCACGTCGAGCACGAGCAGGTCGGGACTGCGCCGGCGCGCCTCGTCGATGGCCGCCCGCCCGTCGTGCACCACGACCGTCAGGTGACCCTCGCGCTCGAGGTAGCGCCGGATCAGCTCCGCCTGCTTCCGGTCGTCCTCGGCAACAAGAATCCGGGCTGGCATGTCCACGACGATGACTGACGTTCATGAGAATCCGATGAAGATCGGCTGAGAGCATCGGGTGCTGATCGCTCCTTCACAGGTTCTTCATCGCCGCGCCGTCAGGCTCACCGCCATGAAGAACTCACGCAAAGCACTCTCGCTGGTAGCGGTCCTGGCCCTGGCCGGCTGCGGGGCGGTCAACTCCCCGGAGGCCGACAAGGAACCGGTGGGCAACGACGACAAGAGCCCGCTCGCGGAGTACATGGGCGAAGGCTTCAGCAGCGGCGGCAACGGCGGCATGGTGCGGGTGACCCGGGCCGGTGGTGGCGGGTCGACCGAGGAGCAGCTGGCCCAGCAGCGCAAGATGGAGGACGCGACCGCGGCCTGCATGAAGACGGCCGGTTTCGAGTACGTCGCCGTAGCGCCGGAGTCGAACGAGAAGTCCAAGTTCAACGACGCGTTCAACCTGCCGCCGGACAAGTTCGCCGAGCAGTACGGCTACGGGATCAGCACCATCGACTGGGGCAAGCCGGCCGGCGACGGCGCGGAGACCGACCCGAACGCCAAGATCCGCAAGGCGCTGTCGCCGAACGCGCAGAAGGCCTACGACAAGGCGCTGAACGGCGAGCTGGCGACGAGCGGAGGCATGGTCAAGGCCGTCAAGCCCGGTGAGCGTCCCTCCGCCCAGGACCTGGGCTGCCGCGGCAAGGCCGGCGAGGAGGTCTACGGCAGCGGCGACGACAAGATGGCCGACTTCAGCAAGTTCGAGTCGCTGTTCAAGGACCTGGAGGCGCTGCGCAAGCGGGTCGACAGCGACCAGCGCGTCGTCGACGCGACCAGCGCCTGGACCGACTGCATGGCCGACGCCGGGCACGCCGGGTTCAAGAAGGTCGACGACGCCCGCAACCAGGTCTCGACCAAGCTCAACGAGCTGACCGGTGCGAAGGACCAGCCGACCAAGGGCGGGCCCTCCGTCGTCGTCGGCGCCCCGTCGCTGGACAAGGTCGACGCGGCCAAGCTCGCCGAGCTGCGCAAGTTCGAGATCGAGCTCGCCAAGGTCGACCAGGGCTGCAAGGCCAAGACGTACGACGCGCCGTACAAGGCGGCCGGCACCGAGCACGAGAAGGAGTTCGTCGGGCAGCACAAGGCCGAGCTCGAGCAGTACCGCGACGCGATGGCCGAGCGGTGAGCGCGTCACCCAAGTCGCGACGGCGGGTCCTGGTCGGGGTGTCCACGGTGGCGGCGATGTCGCTCGGGGTCGGCGTCGCCGCCGGCAGCCGGATCCAGTCGCCGGAGGACGCGGCCGCGAAGACCGCGCCGCCGAAGGCGTCCCAGATCACCGTGCCGGTGGAGAAGAAGGCGCTGGCGAGCAAGGTGGTGGGCCGCGGTGACACGTCGTTCGACGGAGCGGTGAACGTCCGGGTCGAGACCAGCGGGCTGAAGACGCCCGCGGTGGTGACCGGCAAGGTGCCGGCCGTCGGCTCGACGATCAAGGAGGGCAAGGTGCTGCTGGAGATCGCCGGGCGGCCGGTGATCGGGCTGGCCGGCGTACTGCCGATGTACCGGACGCTGAGTCCGGGCAGCCGGGGGCCGGACGTGCTCCAGCTGGAGCAGACGCTGGACCGGCTGGGCTTCGACCCGGGCACGGTCGACTCCAAGTACGACAGCGGTACGGCGAACGCGGTCGAGCAGCTCTACGAGGCGGCCGGGTACGAGGCGCCGGAGGCCGAGGAGCAGCTGACCCAGGCGGTCGACGGCGCCGACAAGGCGGTCGACCAGGCCAAGAACGCGCTCCGGCAGGCCAAGGCCACGTTGAAGCAGGCCAAGGCGACACCTGGCAAGAAGGACTTCACCGTCGAGCAGGGACAGGTCGACGACGCGGCGGAGAACCTCGACGACGCGCAGGACGAGCTCGAGGAGGCCGAGTTCAAGTCCGGTACGCCGTTGCCGGTCTCCGAGGTGGTGTTCGTGAAGTCGCTGCCGCGCCGGGTCGACGACGTGAAGGTCGAGCGCGGTGGTGTGGTCAACGGCGTGGTGATGTCGGTCAGCGGCGCCTCACTCGTGGTCACGGTCAAGGTGGACGCGCAGACCAAGGAGCAGCTGAAGACCGGCATGGCCGCGAGCTTCGACCTCGGCGACGGCACGGTGATCCCGGCGACCGTCCGGCGGATCAGCCGCAACGCCGACCAGTACGACGTGGTGGTGGCACCGAAGTCGCTGACCGCCGCCCAGCTGGAACGGCTGCGCGAGGCGAACGTCCGGGTCACGATCCCGGTGAAGAGCACGAACGGCAAGGTGCTCGCCGTACCGGTCGCCGCGCTGTCGGCCGGGTCGGACGGCTCGTCACGCGTCGAGGTGCTGCGCGACGGGAAGGTCGAGCTGGTCCCGGTCAAGGTGGGGTTGTCCGCAGACGGGTTCGCCGAGGTCGCCGCGACCGGCGACGCCAAGCTGGGCGAGGGCGACCAAGTGGTGGTGGGCACATGACGGCGGATGTAGGTCGCATCGGCGGCGGTGTGGCGACGGCTGTCGCACTGCCTGCTCCTGTGGTGGAGATGATCGGGGTCCGCCGCTTCTTTCCAGGGCCTCCGGAAGTGCGGGCGATCAAGGGCATCGACCTGACGATTCGTGCGGGGGAGTACCTGTCGATCGTCGGCCCCTCCGGGTCCGGCAAGTCGACACTCCTTCATCTGCTGGGGTTGCTCGACAACCCGAGCGACGGGGTCTACCGGCTCGACGGGGTGGACACGTCCAGTCTGCGCGAGCGGCGGCGCGCCGTACTGCGGGGAGAGCGGATCGGCTTCGTCTTCCAGTCGTTCCACCTGCTCGACCACCGGACGGTGCTGGAGAACGTCGCCCTCTCGATGGTCTACGTCGGCGTCCCGCGCCGTGAACGCATGGCCCGCGCCCGCGTCGCGCTCGAACGCGTCGGGCTCGCGCACCGGATGGAGTTCGGCCCGCGCACGCTGTCGGGTGGTGAGCGCCAACGCGTCGCGATCGCCCGCGCGCTGGTCGCCGAGCCGAGTCTCCTGCTCGCCGACGAGCCGACCGGAAACCTCGACACCGCCAACGCGGAAGCGATCCTCGAGGTCTTCGACGAACTGCACGCCGAGGGCATGACGCTCGCGGTGATCACCCACGACGACCACGTCAGCCGACGCGCCCAGCGCCAGGTCCGCATCGTCGACGGGACCCTCCAGTGGTGACCCCCGGAAAGAGAAAGAAGCGCCTGACCGGAGGTCCTGCACTCAGAGATCTCTTGGATGAAGCGCTGGCAGGAGTTTCGGCTCGTCCAACCCGCCTGGTCCTCACCACTCTCGGCACTGTGCTCGGGATTGCTGCCCTGGTTGGGACTGTAGGACTCGGGCAAACCGCGGCCGGCCAGATCACTCAGCGCTTCGATCTCGCCGCGGCCACGCGGGTCGTCGTACAGCCTGACGACAAAGCCGAAGGTGAGGCCGCGACCCAGCTGCCGTGGGACGCTCCCGAGCGGATCAAGCGGCTGAACGGCGTGGAAGCAGCAGGCCTGTTCAGCATGCTCGACGTCGGCGACGACCTGGTCCGCAGCGTCGCGGGGATCGGCAAGGACGGCTACTCCCTGCAGGTGATGGCCGGATCCGCCGGCCTCTTCGACGCTGTCCGAGCGCAGCTGCGGACCGGACGCTTCTTCGACACCGGCCACGACGACCGTGCCGACAAAGTCGTTGTCCTCGGCAAGCATGCCGCCGAGAAGCTCGGCATCAACCGCGTCGACTCCCAGCCCGCGGTGTTCATCGGCGACCAGGCCTACACCGTGATCGGCATCCTCGACGGCGTCTCCGGCCGGGCCGAGCTGCTCGACGGCGTCATCATGCCGAACGGCGCCGCGAAGACGGCGTACGCGCTGGAGTCGCCGGACGCACTGGAGATCAAGACCCAGGTCGGCGCGGCCCAACTGATCGCCGGTCAAGCACCGGTGGCCATCGCCCCGAACACCCCGAGCGCGCTCAAGGTCGACGCTCCGCCGGTCCAGGGCGGCGTCCGCCAAGGCGTCGAGTCAGATCTGAACGCCCTGTTCCTCCTGCTCGGCGCGGTGGCGCTGCTCGTCGGCGGCCTCGGCATCGCGAACGTCACGCTGCTCTCGGTGCTCGAACGCGTCTCCGAGATCGGCCTGCGCCGCGCACTCGGCGCCGCCCGACGACACGTCGCCGGTCAGTTCCTCGTCGAGAGCGTGATCGTCGGCTTCCTCGGCGGCCTGCTCGGTACGGCGGTCGGCGTGCTGCTCACGATCGGCGTCTCGTGGTTCCGCGACTGGACACCGATCCTCAGTACGTCGCTGGCGCTCGGTTCGCCGCTACTGGGCGCCCTGATCGGGCTGCTCGCCGGCACCTACCCGGCCTGGAAGGCCTCCGCCATCGAGCCGATCACCGCGCTCCGGGGCGCTTAGCCGGGCGTAGACGAAGGCACTGAGCAGGAATCCGAGCACGATGAAACCGAGCACCGGGTACGACTTCCCGTCGTCGGGCAGGATCAGCGCGCCGAGCGCGGCCGCTGACACCTGCCCGACGTTGAAGATCATGTCGTACAGCGAGAACACCCGGCCGCGGTACACGTCGTCGACCTGCGTCTGCACGAGCGTGTCGACGCTGATCTTCACGCCCTGCGCGCAGAAGCCGGTGAGGAACCCGGCGACGACGACCGCCGGCTGCGTGTAGAGCCCGCCGGGAAACGCCGTGACCACAGCGGCGGCCACGAACAGCACGGTGATCCAGCGCCGCAGCGTCATCACCCGCGTCGCCCACGGCGTCACCAGCGCGGCCAGGAACAGCCCGGCGCCGACCGACCCGGTCGCCAGCGCGAGCGCGCCGAACGCCTGGTCGAGCTGGTCGGGACCGTAGAACTCGTTGCGGTACAGCAGGATCATCGCGACCGTGACGAGCCCGAAGAAGAACCGCAGCGATCCGATCGCGGCCAGGCCGAGCGCGGCCTGGCGGCGTTCGCGCAGGTGCCGGCCACCGTCGACGAGACCCTTGGCGATGCTGCGGACCGCCTCGCCCAGGCCGGGTTCGTCACCGCTGAGCTCGGGGCCGAGCTGGTTGCGGCCGAGCCGCAACGCGAGCAGGGCCGCGACGAGGTAGACGGCGGACGTCGTACCGAGTACTGCGAGGTCGGAGTCGAAGAGCAGCTTCACTCCGGCGCCGGCGCCACCACCGATCAGGAAGGACGCCGTGCCCGAGGTCGGCGTGACCGCGTTGGCCATCACCAGTTCGTCGGAGTCGACCACGTGCGGCAGCCCGGCCGAGAGCCCGGACAGCAGGAACCGGTTGACTCCCAGCGTCAGCAGAACGGCCAGGTAGAACGGCACGCCCGCATTGCCGACCGCAACGATCGCACCGACGACGAGGACAAGAGCGGCACGCGTGACGTTCGCGCCGAACAGGATCTGCCGCCGCGACCAGCGATCCAGCAGGACGCCGGTGAACGGCCCGAGCACCGAGTACGGCAGCAGCGCGACTGCGAACAGTCCCGCGATCGCTGCCGCGTCGGGCGCCCGTTCGGGCGAGAACAGCACGTACGACGCAAGCGCGACCTGGAAGACGCCGTCGCCGAACTGCGAGCTGAGCCGGACGGCGAACAGCCGCCGGAAGTCACCCCGCCGCAGCAGCCTGCCCAGATCCCGGATGAACTGCACGCCTGCACTGTAGTTCTACCGGTGCGCGAGCCTGTCCGCCGCAGTGTTCCCCCGGCGGCTGACCGGGACGACGCCGGAGATCCTGCCGAGGCCGAGCAGCGGCATGTTGGCGTAGATCGTCTCGAACTGCCCCGCCGGGACCTTGTAGGTCTCGTGCCAGACGCCGACGTTGTTGCCCTTGTACGCGTGCTTGTAGAACTCGGTCCAGGCCGGACGGTGACTGCGCTGCGCATCGTTGGCGAACGCCTGCAGCTTCTCGGTCGACTCCCAGTACTGGACCATCGTGATGCTGCGCAGGCTCGGGAACGAGCGGAAGCCGAGCAGCCCGCTGTCCGGGTCCGTCGTCAGGTCGTGCAGCATCGGGCCCATCGACTTCGCCACCGGCAGCCACTGCCGCAGTGCGCGCAGCTTGTTCACCCGCATCCCGAGCAGGAAGACCACCAGGTCCCCGTCGTACGCCGCGGTCTGTCGTCCCTCGATCATCGTGATCCCCTTTTTTGGATAGTTCAACTCCCTAATATTGGAGAGTGATACTCTCCAAAAGTCAAGAGGGGGTCAGATGTGGATCGCGGAGCTGTCGCGGCAGAGCGACGTACCGGTGGCGACGATCAAGTACTACCTGCGCGAGGGCCTGCTCCCGCCGGGTGCAGCGGTCGGCGCGACCAGAAGCCGGTACGACGAGAAGCACGTCCGCCGGCTGCGGCTGATCCGCGCGCTGGTCGAGTCGGGCGGCCTGTCGCTGGCCCGCGTCCGAAGCGTGCTCGCCGAGGTGGACGAGGAGTCTCGCGAGCTGCACGACGTACTCGGTGCCGCGCACGGCGCGCTGATCCCGGACGACCTGACCGCGACCGTCGAGTCCCGGCTCCGGGTCGACGAGCTCGTCGCGGCGTACGACTGGCAGGTCTACTCGGAATCGCCGGACCGCGTGCTGCTCGCCGGCGCGCTCGACGCGCTGGAACGAGTCGGCTACCACCTCGAGGACGACCTCCTGGAGACCTACGCCAACGCCGCGGCTGTGATCGCCGATGCCGAGATCAGTCACCTCTCGCCGGACGACCGGCAGGGGACGGTCGAGGCAACCGTCCTGCTCACCGCCCTCGGCGGTCCGGTGCTCCTCGCGCTACGGCGACTGGCCCAGCAGAGCGCTTCCGCCCGGCGTTTCGGGAGCGTGCACCCGTAGCTGGCCCCCGCACCTTGGGAGACTGAGGCCGACGACTCCAGAGGAAGGCTGTTCGTGGGATGAGCGTTTCAGCGGTGACCGGGGATCGGGAGTCGCGGAAGGTGCGCCGGATCGCCGCGGAGTTCCCGGAGCTCGGCCGGATCCGGCACGTCGAGGCCAACCCGCCGTCACCGAACGCGTGGGCGATCACCGTCGGTTTCATCGCTTTCGCCACGGTGGGCGCCATCATCGGTACGGCCACGGTCGTCGAGGCACTCGCGACGGTCCCCCTCTGGCTGGCGATGATGCTGCTGATCCTCTGCTTCCTGGGCGGCGAGAAAGTCGTGGTCCTCGAGCGCGGCCTGCTGATCGGGTCGTTCGCGCCGTTCCTGCGCCCCACGGTGGTGCCGTTCGACCGGTTCGCCGTCGGTTCGATCACGGCGGTCCGGCCGGGGTGGAAGCTGTCCAGCATGCTGCGCCCGTCGACCTCGCTCGCCACCGGACGGACCGCGGTCTGGGCCTTCAACGCGGTGGCCTTCGTCGCGGTGCTCGGTCCGATCGCCCGGCGCAAACGCGTCGACGAGGCCGGGATGTTCAGCCCCCAGCCCCCGCACCGTGACAACGTCGTCTGGTGGTTCGGCACCTGGCGGCAACCCGATCGCCTGGTGGGTGCGCTGGAGTCGGCGCTGGTGGATCTCGGGCACCCGGTCGCCGGACTCTCGCAGCACGTGCTGCCGATGGTCCGGATCAGTGGGAAGCCGGCCGACGCCGCCGCTCAGGTTCCCCGCCTGGCAGCTGCCCTCCAGCAATCAGTCTGAGCCTCAGGCGGTCTGCACCAGCAGGAGGAACGTCCGCGCGTAGCTCAGGTCCTCGGCCGGCCGCGGCCAGTCCAGCTCGGTGAGTGCGGCGCTCGCCGTGTCGTGGACCTCGCCGTTGACCCTGACCTCGGCGGTCTCCGAGCCTTCGCGGCCGCCGAAGAACACCTTGATGCCGATCAGCTGACCGCCGGTGAGCTCGAGGTCCTTGGTGAGCACCGGCGCGAGAGCCGGGGCGAGCAGGTGGTCGGCGGCCCAGAGCTGGACCGCCTGGTGCTCGTCGCCGCTGCCCCAGCCGACGATGCCGCCGTGGATCAGGTGCCAGCCGGGAAAACCACGCGGGTCGTCGGCGGCGAAGTGCCCGGCGTACGAGCCGTCCTGGACGAGCAGCTCGAAGACCGCGCTGCCCGTCGTACCGAGCCAGAGGTCGATCGCCCGGTCGACGGAGTCCTCGACCGAGTCGCCGTACCCGGCGACACAGTCGGCCAGCGTCGTCGTGTCCGGCCGGTCCAGGTTGAGGACGAAGTTCAGGTCGAGGTGACCGGGGTCGTCGGTGTGGTCCTCGCCGAGCGTCACGCCGACCGTGCCCGGCCCGCGGACGAGCTCGCCGTCGACGTGCCACTCCCGCCGCGAGGCCGCCGCCAGCTTCACGGCGAGCTTCTCGAGGATCACAGCGTTCGGCAGCCGATCAGTCATGCGGCGACCCTAGTACCCCGCATCGGAAGTTGCCTTGGGCGAGTTCCGACGCAGGGGCGCTAGTACGTCGTACGGGCGTGCTCGCTCAGCCGGCGGCGCGGGCTGCCTGGCGGGCCAGCAGCCGGTCGCGCTGCTCGACGAACTTGGTGGCCTGCGCGTCCAGCGCGGCCATGAACTCGGCCAGCTCGTCGCGCGCCTTGGCGCCGTCGCCGCTCAGGTCGTCGCGGTCGAAGACCTTCCAGTTGCGCAGGATCGGCGCGACCACCTCGTCGTGGTGCAGGCGCAGGTCGTAGATGCCGGCCTTCGCGATCGTCACCGAGTTGCGCGCGAAGCCTTCCATCGTGGCCCCCGGCATCGAGAACTCGGCGACCTCGTTGGTGACGGCCCGCATCGTCTCGTTCGGCGCCAGCTCGAACGCGGCGGCGACCAGGTTGCGGTAGAAGATCATGTGCAGGTTCTCGTCGGTCGCGATCCGGGCCAGCAGCTGGTCCGCGATCGGGTCGCCGGTCGCCTTGCCGGTGTTGCGGTGCGAGACACGGGTGGCCAGCTCCTGGAAGCTGACGTACGCGATCGCCTCCAGCATGTTCTTGTCGACCTCGTGCCCGACGGTCATGTGCGCCATCCGGGCCACCTCGAGCTCGACCGGGTCCACCCCGCGAGTCACCACCAGGTAGTCCCGCAGCGCGATCCCGTGCCGGCCCTCTTCGGCGGTCCACCGACCGACCCACGTCCCCCACGCGCCGTCCAGCCCGAACTGCGTGGCGATCTCGCGGTGGTACGACGGCAGGTTGTCCTCGGTCAGCAGGTTGGTGATCATCGCGACCTTGGCCACCGGGTCGAGCCGCGACTGCTCCGGTTCCCAGTCCTCACCCCCGAGGAACGCGAAGTCGCGCCCCTCGCTCCACGGCACGTAGTCGTGCGGGTTCCAGTTCTTGGTGATCGCCAGGTGTCGCTCGAGGTTCTCCTCGACGACAGGTTCCAGCTCGTGCAGCAGGTTCGTCACCAGCTTGTCGGACACCGAGGCTTCCCTTCGTCGGCGGATTCCCCCCACCCTACGGCACCGTAAGTTACGCCACCGTAGGTTGGTTGCGGTAGGACTCCAGCAGGTCGGCCAGCTCGCCAGGGTGCCCGAGCATCGGGAAATGCCCACCGGACACCTCGTCAGGACTGATCCCGAGCCGCTCCTCGGTCACCCGCCGCAGGAACTCCGGCGGGAACAGCAGATCGCCCCGGGCGATCACCGCCCGCACGGGCACGTCGGGCCAGGCGCGCAACGGACTCGGCTCACCCAGTCGTGCCCCCGACTGCTCCCGGAACTCGCGCCGCGCCGCTTCGGCGAGCTCGGCCGGCAGGTCGTCGAAGAAGGTGTCGACACTCTCGTCCTCACTCATCGGGCAGTTGGTGTTGACCCACCAGTCCACGCCCGACTCGCCAGGAAGCGGCACCATCCCCGCGACGAACACCAGCAGCTCGACGTCGACCCGCGCGCAGACCAGCGGTGCGGTCAGCCCGCCGAGCGAGTGCGCGACCAGTGTCACGGGCTGCCCGTTCCCGGCGGCCCGGATCGCCGTGGCAACCGCGTCGGCGTACTCACCGAGACCGGCCGACGGATCGTCACAGGGCAGGTCGACGGGGATCACGCGGTGCCCACGCCGGCGCAGCTCGTCGGTCAACGGGTGCCAGTGGTACGAGGTACAGCCGCCACCCGGGATCAGCACGTAGGTCATCGCAGCACCTTATGGTGGCCGGGTGGATCGGAGCGCGTTCCCGCACTTCCTCGCGATCACCACGCGGTGGAAGGACAACGACGTGTACGGGCACGTCAACAACGTCGAGTACTACAGCTTCTTCGACACCGTGATCAACGAGTTCCTGATCCGGGCCGGTGGGCTCGACATCCACGGGGGTCCGGTGATCGGGTTGTGCGTGGAGTCGCAGTGCACGTTCAAGGCGTCGCTGGCCTTCCCGGACACCGTTGACGCGGGGTTGCGGGTCGCGAAGCTGGGGAACTCGAGCGTGACGTACGAGATCGGGCTGTTCCGCTCGGGTGCTGCCGAACCGGCGGCGATCGGACGGTTCGTGCACGTGTTCGTCGGTCGCGCCGACCGGCGGCCGGTTCCGTTGCCCGACGAGCTGCGCACCGCGCTGGAGGGAATCGCCTGATGATCGTGCAGGGCGCCGTACTGCGGGAGATGGGCCTGCCCAAGCCGTACGCCGAGTCCCGGCCGCTGCGGATCGAATCGGTCTCGTTGGCCGATCCTGGTCCCGGCGAATTGCTCGTCCGCGTGCACGCCGCCGGGTTGTGCCACTCCGACCTGTCGGTGATCGACGGCTCCCGCCCGCGGGTGATGCCGATGCTGCTCGGGCACGAGGCGACCGGCGAGGTCGTCCGGTCGGAGTCCGCGGAATTCGCGCCGGGGGACACCGTCGGGTTCGCCTTCGTCCCGGCCTGCGGGATCTGCGGGCCTTGTGCGGAAGGCCGCGCGGCGCTGTGCGAACCAGGCGCCGCGGCCAACACCGCCGGCACCCTGCTCGGCGGCCCGCAGCGGCTGGACGGCGTGCACCATCATCTCGGCGTCTCCGGATTCGCCGACCACGCGGTGGTCTCGGCCCGCTCGGCGGTCAAGATCGACCCGTCCCTGCCGCCGGAGATCGCCGCGCTGTTCGGTTGCGCGGTGATGACCGGCGTCGGCGCGGTCGTGAACACCGCGCGCGTCCAGCCGGGGCAGAGCGCGGTCGTGTTCGGCCTCGGTGGAGTCGGGCTGTCGGCGTTGCTGGGCGCCGTACTGGCCGGAGCGCACCCGATCGTCGCCGTGGACGTCGTACCGGCGAAGCTCGCCCTCGCGCTCGAGCTCGGTGCCACCACCGCGATCGATGCCCGAGGCAACGATGTGGTGGAGCAGGTCAAGGAGACCACGGCCGGCGGCGCGCACTACGCCTTCGAGACCGTCGGCAGCGCCGCCGTCCTCACCCAGGCGTACGAAGCGACCAGGCGCGGCGGCACCACGGTGACGGTCGGCCTGCCGCACCCGTCCCAGCTGCTGAGCATCCCGGCGGTCTCGCTGGTCGCCGAGGAACGCACGCTCAAGGGCTCGTACCTGGGCTCGGCCGTGCCCAGCCGGGACATCCCGCGCTACATCGCGCTGTACCAGGCGGGCCGGCTGCCGGTCGACAAGCTGCTCACCTCGACGGTCGCTCTGGGTGACCTGAACGAGGCCTTCGACCAGCTCGCCGCGGGGACGTCGATCCGCCAGGTCCTCGTGCTCTGACCGTCAACTGCCGAGAAAGGTTAATTCCGCGTCAGAACCGTATACAGCGCGGCAACCCTTCAGGCAGGCTACGCACCGTGCGGAGACGCCCACCGCACGTGAGGCAGGGACCGTTCGTGACGCCGCCCGCGACACGAACGGCGCCCGAGGAGTCCCTGAGGAGGACCCCCATGCAGAGCAGGATCCGCCGTACCGGCGCTCTCGTCGGAGCCGGCGCCGTCGTCTTCGGAGCACTGGCCGTGGTGGCCGGCAACCAGGCCGACGCGCAGCAGCCCGGCCCCGCCCCGCTCGACCAGGTGATCGGTGAGCAGCTCCAGGGCAAGGCCGCGCTGGGCAAGCTCCAGCCGCGCCTGGCCGAGCTGGCCGAGCGCAACGGGATCGCCGAGCAGAAGCTCCAGCAGATCCTGGCCACCGACAAGACCAGCTGGCTGGACAAGACCGGCAAGCTCTTCTACCGCGAGCCCGCGGCGACCAAGGCCGAGCTGGCCAAGTCGACCGCCTCGCCGCGCTGGGCCAAGACGCCGGTGCGGTCCGCCGCGGCGGCCGGTCCGGCGTTCGAACTGCACAGCAAGGCCGGCGCGAACCGGGTGGTCTACCTGGACTTCGACGGCCACACGATCACCGGTACCGCCTGGAACACCGGCGGCAAGCCGACCACGGTCAACGTCGGCGCGTACGACACCGACGGCAGCGCGAGCAACTGGAGCACCGCCGAGCAGGACGTCGTACGGGACGTGTGGGCCCGGATCGCCGAGGACTACGCGCCGTTCGACGTCGACGTGACCACGCAGGCGCCGGCCGACGCCGCGATCACTCGGTCCAACTCGTCCGACCAGCAGTACGGCACGCGGGTCCTGATCGACCCGGGCACCTGGTACCAGTCGGGCTGCGGTTGCGGCGGTGTCGCGTACGTCGGCGTGTACGACGAGGCGAGCCGGCACGCGTACTACCAGCCGGCCCTGGTCTTCACCAAGGGCGTCGGCACCGGCGCGAAGAACATCGCCGAGGCGGCGTCGCACGAGGCCGGCCACAACATCGGGCTGAGCCACGACGGGACCGCGTCGGTCGGGTACTACCAGGGCCACGGCGCCTGGGCCCCGATCATGGGCGTCGGCTACTCCAAGGCGATCAGCCAGTGGAGCAAGGGCGAGTACACCGGCGCGAACAACAAGGAGGACGACTTCGCCGTCGCCGGCCAGAACGGGCTCGCGCTGCGCGCCGACGACCACGGCAACGACACCGCGAACGCGACCACGCTCGCCGTCGGTTCCACCGTTGCCGGTGTCTACGCCAACGACAGCGACGTCGACGTCTTCCGGGTCGCCAACCTCGCCGCCGGGCGGTACACGTTCGCCGCGAACGCCGCCGCCAGCGGCGCCGACCTGGACATCAAGCTCCAGTTGCTGAACTCGGCCGGCACGGTCGTCGCCACGGCCGACCCGGCCTCGGGTCAGACCAACGCCGGTACGCCGACCGGTCTGAGCGCTTCCCTGACGCAGCAGGTCGCAGCCGGTACGTACTACCTGCGGGTCGACAACGTCGGGTACGCCAGCCCGCTGAACACCGGCTACTCGACGTACGGCAGCCGCGGCGCGTACTCGGTGCGCGTCACTGCCGGCTGATCTCGCTGAACTCCCGGGGCGCCCTTCTTCTGGTGAAGGGGCGCCCCGGGCCACGGGGGAACTGGGGGGAATCCTTGAGGAGGATTCCGGATGCGGAACAAGTACCGTCGTACGCTCGCACTGACCGCTGGTGGCGCGGTCGCTCTCAGCACGCTGGCCCTGGTGGGTGGAAACCCCGCCGGTGCGGCGGTCGACCCACTCGATGAGATTGCCCAAGGCAACGGTCTGTCGGTGCAGAAGGTGCGCGACACGCTGGCCGACACGACCAGCAGGCTCGACCGGACCGGTCACCTCTTCTTCCAGGAACCCGCGCTGACGTCCGCGCAGCAGACGGAGGAAGCCTCGCCCCGCTGGGCCTCGGCTTCGGCGCGTGCCGCTGAAGGACCGGCGTTCGAGCTGCACAGCAAGGCCGGCGCGAACCGGGTGATCTACCTCGACTTCGACGGCCACAGCATCACCGGTACGGCGTGGAACGCGGACAAGGGCATCGACCCGGTCAACGTTTCGCCGTACGACACCGATGGTGATCCCGCCGTCTTCAGCACCGCCGAGCAGGACGTCGTGCACGAGGTCTGGGCACGGGTCGCCGAGGACTACGCGCCGTTCGACGTCGACGTGACCACGCAGGAACCGCCGCAGGACGCGATCAACCGCTCGGACGCCGCGGACGAGCAGTACGGCACGCGGGTGCTGATCGATCCGGACACCTGGTACCAGTCAGGCTGCGGGTGCGGTGGTGTCGCCTACATCGGCGTGTACGACGCCGCGAGCCAGCACGACTACTACCAACCCGCTCTGGTCTTCACCAAGGGCGTCGGCACCGGCGCCAAGAACCTCGCCGAAGCCGCCTCCCACGAAGCCGGCCACAATGTCGGCCTCGGCCACGACGGCACCGCGACGGTCGGCTACTACGAGGGCCACGGCGCCTGGGCGCCGATCATGGGCGTCGGCTACTACCGAGCCATCAGCCAGTGGAGCAAGGGCGAGTACGCCGGCGCGAACAACACCGAGGACGACTACACCGTCATCAGCTCCCACGGCCTCCCCCTTCGCCCCGACGACCACGCGGACACCCCCGAAACCGCCACTGCCTTGACGATCGGCACCCCGGCCCTCGGCGTGATCACCACCGAAACCGACACCGACGTCTTCCGCGTCGACGTCGCAACCGCCGGCACCTACACCGCCACCGTCACCCCGGCCCCCACCGGCGCCAACCTGGACGCCCAGCTGGACCTCCTGAACTCCGCAGGCACCCCCATGGCCTCAGCAAACCCCGCCTCCGGCCAGTCCGACGCCGGCACCCCCACCGGCCTGGACGCCACCATCACCACCGAACTCCAGCCCGGCACCTACTACCTCCGCCTCGACAACACAGCCAACGCCGACCCCGCCACCACCGGCTACTCCACCTACGGCAGCCGAGGCGCCTACACCCTCGCCATCAACCCCACCTGAGCCACGCCCCGCCCCCGCGGCCTGACCACCTCCAGATCGCCCCCTGCGCCGACCGTGCCGTCGAATGTGTCACCCGGGGGAGTCGATGTAGCAGTTCGCCTCGCAGGTCTCGGCCGATCACCCGCAGACCGCCTCGCCCCGAGCCCGTGCTCGGGGCGAGGCGCCCCACCAATCAGCCACCACCAACAGACCGCCAGCCCGCCGACTCCGCCGGTCGTGCCCGCCTCCCGTGCCATCAACAGACCGATGAGCTGCCTGCCGACTCCGCCGGTCGTGCCCGCCTCCCGTGCCATCAACAGACCGATGAGCTGACCGCCGACTCCGCCTGCCGTTCTGCCAGCCCGTGCTCTGGCGATGAGGGCTGATTCGAGGGCCACTCGCTGGTGCATCAACCTCAGACCAACATCCACCGGCGGGTACGACCTACCGCGGCGGGTGACACCGAGCGCACGCGCCCCGTGTGCAGGAGCGGCGCTTGCTGGGCTCTGTTGGTCAGACTGGATCAGGCCTGCCCGGTCGAGCCACGCCGGAGGACTCGCCCGAGCAGCTTGCTGACGCCTGATTGACCGCGCTCGATCGCGCCACCGGCAACACCCCAGACAGCTCCCGGCCTCACTGAGTCCGCGCCCGGTGGGATGGCAGGCATCAGCGGGTCATTTCGAAACTGTCGTCGGGTGACTGGGGTGTCCGCGACCGCTCGACGGTGTTGGCGGGGGATTGCTGAGTGCGGGTGAAGGCTGTGGCCAGGCGCTCCAGCTTCTGGTCGAGGGTGCTCAGGGCGGTCTGGAGGGTGCTGTGGGAACGGTGGGCGGCGATGGCCTGGGGTGTGAGCTGGAGGATTTCCAGGGACTGGAAGGCGTCGCGGAGGTGGGTCTCCAGGGTGTGGCGGATCTCGGGCTCCTCGGTGTGGGGGACCAGGCGGGGGAGTGTGGTGGAGCGGTAGAGGAGGTCGGTGACCAGCGGCCACTGGCCTTCGGTGGTTTGGCGGTTGAGGAGGGTCAGGGTGGAGCCGGGCGGATGGTGCCGGCGGTGGTCCAGGTAGTTGGTCAGGGCGAGGGTCGCGGGGACGTAGGCCTGGTACGACGGTTGCGTGGCGACGCGCTCGATGCCGGGCGCGTGGTGGGGGACGGACAGGAGGCGCAGGTAGGCGTCCAGGTGGGTGTGGGACCAGGCTTCGGCGACGCCTTCCTCCAGGGCCTTGGCGCCGGGAGTGCGGAAGGCGGCGCGGGCGGCTTCCTGGGTGGAGCCGTGGGGACCCAGGAAGTGGGACTGCTCGTGAAGGAGCGTCAGCAAGGCGTCGCGGTAGCGGGCGAGGGTGGTGGTGGGGCGTGCCTCGCCGGCGCGGGCGTACAGGTCGTGCAGCGGGGCGAGGATGAACTCGCGGTCGAGGTGGAGCGTGCCGTCCCAATGGGCCAGGCCGAGAATGCCTTCGCCGGCCTCGACGATCTGACCGTTCCAGGCGGAGCGGTCGGCGCCGGACAGGGACAGCGCGGTCTGGACGTGCTGAGTGAGCAGCTCGGCGAGGGTGTGAGGAGCGGCGAAGGGGACGACGCGGCCGGAGTTGTGCTGCCGCAGGGCGGACTGAATCTGGTCGGAGCCCGGGTCGTTGCTGACCCGCTGGATCGCGGTCATGGGCGCAGGGACGTCGCGAGGCGGACCAGGGCATCGGCCGAACGCCTCAGGTTGGTGCGCTCGTTCGGGTCTTCGCAGGTCTCGGCGCGGTGGCGGAGCTCGGCGATCAGCCACTCGGTGCGGGCCAGGCGGTCGCCGTACGGCTCGTTGGTTTCCATGGGGGTCCTTCCAGGCGAGGTGAGGTCTCGCCAGGGAAGGTACGGAGAAAGCGCCGCGATTCAGCGACGAGTTACCAGGCTGTGGATAACGACGTCAGCGCGAGTGCTCGAGCCCGTCGGCCAGCACGACCAGCGGCTCGGTCATCTTCAGCAGCGTGAATCGCTCACCCGGATCCTCGACCCGGTCCGCCAGCGTGCGGATCTTCTTGATCGCCCGCTGGGCCAGTTTGATCCGCTCGGTGACCGGGCCGTCGGCGGCGTTCGCCTCGGCGGTCAGCGCGGACGCCTCCTGGAAGGCCTTCTCGTACGCCGGGGAGGCGGGCGGCGGCGTGTTCCGCCGGACCATCTCGAGCAGATCGGTCAGCGACGCCAGGTCGGACGCCGCCTCCTCCCGCTCGGAGCGGAGCTCCACCTGGTCGGCCAGCACCGCCAGACGGCCTACTTCGGCGGCCAAGCCATCCACGTCCAGCCGTGCGTCGACACACGCCTGCTGGACGGCGTCATACGCAGAGCGGAACTCGTCGTACCTCACAGTGAACAAACCTAGGGCACAACGGGCTCCCGCGGCGAGACACGAATGTCGCGCTGGTTGAACCTCTGGCGAAGAAAGCGGATCAGAACAGCGTCGGAGGCGCGGTCTGCACGGGTTCTGGCAGCGATTCCAGCTCCGGCACGCGGGCCCGTACGTCGTCGTGGAACCGCCGCGCCAGCCCGAGCGCGAGCGCGTTGTCAGGGGTGTGGACGAAGACCGTCGGCGACCGTCCCTCCCGCAGCCACTCGGCGCACAGGTCGGCCCAGCCCTGCCAGCCGGCCGCCGTCTCCTCGGCCGAGTCGCGTCCGATGTACCGGACGATCGGCTGGTCGGTCAGAGTTCGGGTACGCCGGGGGACGCGCGGCTTGTTCATCCAGGCCTCCCGCTCGACCAGGCTCGTTGCCGGGCGGCCGAACAGCGTCATCGTGTCGAAAGGCACCCACTCGGCGCCGGTCCGGCCCAGGACCTGCTCCAGGGAGGCCGTGGCGCGGTCGTCGGTGAAGAAGTCGCGGTGCCGCACCTCCACGGCGTACCGGAACGCCCGGGGGAGTTTGTGCATGAAGGTCGCCAGCGCGCCGAGGTCGCTCGGGCCGAACGATGCCGGGAGCTGGATCCAGAACGCGTGCGCGCGGGGGCCGAGCGGTTCCATCGCGGCGAGGAAGGCGTTGACCTCGGCGTCGGCGCTGCGGAGGCGGCGTTCGTGGGTGATGGTCTTCGGCAGCTTCACCACGAAGCGGAAGTCGAGCGAAGTCTGCGCCGCCCAGCTCTCGACGCTGCTGCGGGAGGGCGTCGCGTAGAAGGTCGTGTTGCCCTCGACGGCGGTGCAGTGTGAGGCGTACGAGCGCAGGCGTTCCTTGGAGCCGAGGTCCCAGGCCGCGTGCGTCCACTGCGCGCAGCCGACATGAAGTCGCACGAGGAAAAGATAGTGCCGGCCGGCGTCAGAGTGACACCGGCCGGCGGCAGATCAGCGCTCGACCTCGCCCTTGATGAACTTCTCGACCAGGTCGCGGCAGACGTCGTCGGCGTACTGCTCCGGCGGCGACTTCATGAAGTACGACGACGCGGACAGGATCGGGCCGCCGATGCCGCGGTCCTTGGCGATCTTCACCGCGCGGATCGCGTCGATGATGATGCCGGCCGAGTTCGGCGAGTCCCAGACCTCGAGCTTGTACTCCAGCGACAGCGGGACGTCGCCGAAGTTGCGGCCCTCGAGCCGGATGAAGGCCCACTTGCGGTCGTCGAGCCAGGCGACGTAGTCGGACGGGCCGATGTGCACGTTGCGCGGGTCGATGTCGTCGACCAGCTGCGAGGTGACGGACTGGGTCTTGCTGATCTTCTTGGACTCCAGCCGGTCGCGCTCCAGCATGTTCTTGAAGTCCATGTTGCCGCCGACGTTCAGCTGGTAGGTCCGGTCGACGGTGACGCCGCGGTCCTCGAACAGCTTGGCCAGCACCCGGTGGGTGATGGTGGCGCCGATCTGCGACTTGATGTCGTCGCCGACGATCGGTACGCCGGCCGCGGTGAACTTGTCCGCCCACTCCTTCGTCCCGGCGATGAACACCGGCAGCGCGTTCACGAACGCCACGTTCGCGTCGATCGCGCACTGCGCGTAGAACTTCGCCGCCTGCTCCGACCCGACCGGCAGGTAGCAGACCAGGACGTCGACCTGCGCCTCACGCAGCGCCGCCACGACGTCGACCGGCGCCGCGTCGGACTCGGTGATCGTCTCGCGGTAGTACTTGCCGAGGCCGTCGAGGGTGTGACCGCGCTGCACGGTGATCCCGCTCGGCGGGACGTCGCAGATCTTGATCGTGTTGTTCTCGCTGGCGCCGATCGCGTCGGCGAGGTCGAGGCCGACCTTTTTGCCGTCCACGTCGAACGCGGCGACGAACTCGACGTCGCGGACGTGGTAGTCGCCGAACTGGACGTGCATCAGACCGGGGACGCGCTCGTCGGGCTTGGCGTCACGGTAGTAGTGCACGCCCTGGACGAGCGAGCTGGCGCAGTTGCCGACACCGACGATCGCTACGCGGATCGAAGTCATCTGGAACTCCTTCAATTGGGGGGTGTTGCAGGCGGTTTCTGGTCTGGGGGCTGTTGCTGCCGGCGTTCGCCGTCGATCAGTTCGTTCAGCCAGCGGACCTCGCGCTCGGCCGACTCCAGGCCGTGCCGTTGCAGCTCGAGGGTGTACGTGTCGACCCGTTCCGCGGTCCGGCTCATCGCCGCGCGGAAGTTGGCCAGCCGCTCCTCCATCCGGGCCCGGCGGCCCTCGAGGATGCGCAACCGGGTGGCCGGGTCGGTCCGGCCGAAGAACGAGAACCGAACCCCGAACGTGTCGTCGTCCCAGGCCGACGGACCGGCGTCGTGCATGGCGTGCGCGAAGTGGTCCTTCCCGTCGGCGGTGATCGAGTAGACGATCTTGGGCCGGCGGCCGTCCGGCGTACCGGCTTCGGTCGCGATCAGGCCGCTACGGAGCATCGCCTTCAGGCACGGGTAGAGCGACCCGAACGACAGCACCCGTCCCCACCCGAACTGGGCGTTGACGCGCTTGCGGAGCTCGTAACCGTGCATCGGCGCTTCGTGCAGCAGACCGAGTACGGCGAGCTCCAGGACCCCACTGCGGTTTCCCATGACCCACCTCCCTCGGTCCAGTTTGTCATGACCTGATGTATCGACTCGATACATCGCCCCGCCACTGTAAGCAGCTGGTTGTCGCGACGACAACTCATGACAAAGTCGACCTTTGTCACCTCGTTCGTGCTATGCCGGTACGACGCGCGCCCGAGTTCCTGTCACGTCAGGCGCTGATCTGCGTTAATTCACCTGACACACAGCGTCGTGAGTCAGGAGCGGAGCGTCATGGCCGACAGTCACGGGAAGCACGCGAAGCACGAGGTCGTGGGCGAGGGCCCGCTGGCCCGGGTCGCGTTGCGGTTCACCGCGTTCACCGAGAAGTGGCTGCCCGACGCGTTCGGGTTCGTCCTGGTCGGCACGTTCGTGGTGCTGCTGTTCGGGCTGGTCACCGGTGAGCCGCTGCTGAAACGCCCGGACGATCCCGCCGCGACGCACGGCTTCGGCCTGGTCGACGCCTGGGGCCTGGGCTTCTGGAGCCTGATCACTTTCACGCTGCAGATGGCGATGATCATCATCGGCGGGTACGCCGTGGCGACCAGCGGTCCGGTGGCGCGCCTGATCACGCGGCTGGCCCGGATCCCGAAGTCACCGCGCGGCGCGGTCGCCTTCGTCGCGGCGGTCGCCATGCTCGCGTCGTACCTGAACTGGGCCTTCAGCCTGATCTTCGCCGCGATCCTGGCCCGCGAGGTGGCGCGCAACGTGCCGAAGGCGGACTACCGGGCGCTCGGCGCGATGGCGTTCCTCGGGCTCGGCACGGTCTGGGCGCAGGGACTGTCCGGCTCGGCCGCGCTGCAGGTCGCCAGCCCGAGCAGCAGCCCGGCGCCGGTCCAGGAGGTGATCAAGGCGGCCGGCCACGCGAGCGGAGTGATCCCGCTCAGCGACACGATCTTCACCTGGCAGGCGATCGTGGCAACGATCTTCGTGTACGCCGTGGGCGTGACGATGGCGTGGTTCGTCGCACCCGGCGGGGACAACTCCAAGACCGCCGAGCACCTCGGGATCGAGCTCAAGCCGCTGATCGGCCGAGGCTCCGCGTACAACGGGCAGCGGGGAGACGGCGAGGCGAGGAGGCCGGGCGACTGGCTGGAGCACTCGCCGCTGTTCAGTCTGCTGGTGGTGCTGCTCGGCGCGGTCTACCTGGTCCGGTACTTCGACGGCAAGGACTTCTTCAACGCGCTCGACCTGAACACGGTCAACCTGATCCTCTTCCTGCTCGCGATGCTGCTGCACTGGCGGCCGTGGCGGATGGCGCGCGCGGTCCGCGACGGCGCACCGGCGGCGGCCGGCGTCCTGCTGCAGTTTCCCCTGTACGGCGGGATCTTCGGCATGATCGCCTACACCGGCATCTCGGCACGCCTCGCCGGCTGGCTGGTGCAGGCGAGCACGCAGTTCTTCTTCCCGCCGCTGGTCGCGATCTACTCCTGCATCCTCGGCGTCTTCGTCCCCAGCGGTGGCAGCAAGTGGGTGATCGAGGCGCCGTACGTGCTGGCCGCGGCGAACCAGCTCAAGGTGGACGCCGGCTGGATGGTCGTCGTCTACGACCTCGGCGAGGCCAGCGCGAACCTGCTGCAGCCGTTCTGGATGCTCCCCACGCTCGCGATCCTCGGCCTCAAGGCCCGCGACATCATGGGCTACACCTTCACCCTCTTCCTGGCCTGCTTCCCGGCAGCGTTGCTCGCCGTCACGCTGCTGGCGCCGCACGTCACCGGCTAGGTACTCTCTGTGATCGTTTAGGGCGCGTTACCACATCCCCTCTAGTCTGGGGGCCAATGACTTCCGCGAGATCGTCGAGGACTGGACAGTGAGTGAAGCTCGTCGCAAGGCCGCCCCGTCCCGTGCGCGCCGGAAGAAACACTGGGCGCTGCGGGTGGCCGGGTGGTTGATGGCTCTGTTCTTCCTCGGTGTGATCGGGGCGGCGGCCACCTTCTTCATCGGGTACCAGACCACGGACATCCCGGACCCGAACAAGAAGTTCCAGATGAACACCACCACGGTGTACTACTCGGACAACGAGCACGAGTTGGGTTCGTTCTTCGACCAGAACCGCAAGTCCGTCCCGCTGGAACAGATCCCGAAGACGGTCCAGGACTCGATCATCGCGGCCGAGGACCGGACCTTCTGGACGAACCCGGGCGTCTCGCCGTCGGGGATGGCCCGGGCCGCGTTCAACATCGCGCGGGGCCAGCAACTCCAGGGTGGTTCGACGATCACCCAGCAGTACGTGAAGATCATGTACCTGACCCAGGAGCGGACCTTCGCGCGGAAGTTCTCCGAGCTGTTCATCGCGACCAAGCTGAGTCGCCAGACGGACAAGAAGGACATCCTCGAGGGGTACCTGAACACCATCTACTTCGGTGAGGGTGCCTACGGCATCAGTGCCGCCGGTGAGGCGTACTTCAGCCAGTCGGACCCGAAGAAGCTCACCATTCCGCAGACGGCGCTTCTGGCGACCGTGCTGAACAACCCGAGCTACTTCGACCCGGACAAGGCCGTGGCGCAGAAGCGGATCCTCGAGCGCTACCGGTACGTGCTGGACGGGATGCGGATCGGTGGAACCATCACCGAGGCGGACTACGTGAAGTACAGCAAGGCGGTGCCGAAGCTGGACAAGCCCAAGAAGCCCGGTCGCTTCGCCGGCACCAAGGGCTACCTGCTCGCGATGGCCAAGGAAGAGCTGGAGACCCTCGGCTACACGCCTGAGGAGATCAGTGGTGGCGGCCTTCGCGTGGTCACGACCTTTGAGTACGGGAAGCAGAACGAGGCGGTCCGGGCGGGCACCAAGGAACTGCCGGAGAAGAACGCCGGCCTGCACGTCGGTCTCGCGTCCGTCCGGCCCGGCACCGGCGAGCTGGTGGCCATGTACGGCGGTAACGACTTCCTCAAGAGCGAGCTGAACTGGGCCAGGCTGCGCGCGCGTCCGGGCTCGTCGTTCAAGCCGTTCGCCGTCGCGGCCGCGCTGAAGGACGACCGTAGCCTCTACGACACGTTCCAGGGCACCAGCCCGATCGAGATCAACGGCGAAGAGAAGAACAACGAGTTCGACCGCAGCTACGGCGCCGATGTGACGCTGCTCAAGGCCACCAAGCTGTCGATCAACACCGCGTTCTACGACCTGGTCGACAAGCAGATGGAAGACGGACCGTCGAAGGTGGTCGACGCGGCCGAAGCCGCCGGCATCCCGAAGACGGCGGCGCTCGAGCGCGGCCGGAACCAGTCGTCCACCGTGCTCGGTCCGGACCCGTACGCCTCGCCCGTCGAGATGGCCAACGCCTACGCGACGTTCGCGGCCGGTGGGATGTACACGCCGGTGCACACGATCAAGTCCGTCACCACGCCGGGCAACGCGAAGAACTTCAACCAGAAGGACAAGTACAAGCCGGAACGGAAGTTCGACGCGGAGCTCGCCGCCAAGGTCAACTTCGCGCTGATGAGCGTGACCGAGGACGGCGGCAGCGGCGAGGGCGCGCAGAAGCTCGACCGCGAGGTGGCCGGCAAGACCGGTACGGCGGGTGGTGTGGCCGTCGAGCACCGGGCCGCTAACGCCAAGTGCGACGGCTGTAAGGACGGCGACGACACGCTGACCTCCTGGTGGACCGGCTACACGCCGAACCTGTCGACCTCCGTGCTCTACCGGGCCGGCAAGACCGGTGAAGGCGACCTCGACCCGTTCAGCGACGACAAGGCCTTCTTCGGTGGCAACTGGCCGCTGAAGACCTGGCTGGCCTACATGGAGCCGGCCCTGGGCAGCTCGGACGAGGTGAAGTTCGAGGAGCCGAACCCCGACTCGATGGACAGCCCGACGCCGACGTACACCCCGACGTCGCCGAGCAACACCCCGCCGAGCACGCCACCGAGCACGCCGCCGAGCTCTCCGTCGGAGCCGCCGCCGTCGACCCCGCCGAGCACTCCACCGAGTTCGCCGCCGAGCTCGCCGGACGACCCGCCGACGACCAAGCCGACCCGGCCCACCCGGCCGACGATCGGCTTCCCGACCGGACCGAACGATCCACCGGGCGGCGGCGAAGGCGGCGGTGGCGGCGGAGGCAACGGCAACAACGGCAACAACCAGTAGCTCGGACGAACCAGCTGGACCGCGCCCTCAGGGGTGCGGTCCAGTTGCCGTCCCGGCCGTGCCGGTGGACCTGAACCGAGCCGGTTCGGTGCCGATGGGGCACGATGGGGGTGTGTTCGAGCGAACGGCCGGGGAGCCGAAGCGGGCTCGGCGGGCTCGCGAGACGGGTGTCGCCGGGATCCGGCAGTGGTGGCCCGAGCAGCTGAGCCGGGAGGCGCTCGCCTGGTGGTTGATCACCCGGGCCGGGATCTTCCTGCTGGCGTTGTCCGCGCCGTTGCTGTTCAACCGCGGTGACAGCTACCCGAACGTCTGGCACGCGTGGTGGCAGTGGGACGTCTGGCACTTCAAGGCGATCGCTGAGTTCGGCTACGCGAACGGCGAACCGTCGGGTGCACCGCTCGCGGCGTTCTTCCCCGGCCTGCCCGTCCTGATGCGCACCGCCAGCTGGCTCGGCATCGGGTACGTCGGGGGCGGCATCCTCGTCTCGGCGATCGCGAGCGCTGTCGCCGGGGTCTGGCTGGCCAAGCTCGCCCGGTACGAGTTCCCCGAGCTGCGCGACTTCGGGCCGACCGCGGCGCTGGTCTGGTTCACCGCGCCGGTCGGCGTCTTCCTCGCCGCGCCGTACACGGAGGCCCTGTTCTGCGCGTTCGCGTTCCCGGCCTGGCTGGCGGCTCGGCAGGGGCGGTGGGCCCGGGCGGCGATCCTGGTCGCGTTGGCCTCGACGGTCCGGGTGTCCGGCCTGTTCCTGATCTTCGCGCTGTGCGTCGAGTTCGTCACGTCGAAGAAGCGGGACTGGCGGTCGCTGCCCTGGCTGGCGCTGCCGGCCGTGCCGGTGCTCGGCTTCATGGCGTACCTGAAGCAGATCCACGGCTCCTGGTTCGCCTGGCAGGACGCGCAGGAGAAGGGCTGGGCCCGCGAGTTCACCTGGCCGTGGACCTCGATCGCCCACACCTTCGAGGCCGCCACCAAGGGCCACTTCCCGGCGGACCGGACCGACTGGACCTGGATGTTCCGGGCCGAGCTGGTCGCGCTGCTGGTCGGACTGATCCTGCTCGCCTGGCTGCTCTGGCGCCGCTCCTGGGGCGAGGCCGCCTGGGTCGGGGCGACGGTGGCGGCGTTCGTCACGTCGTACTGGGTGTACTCGCTGACCCGGGCCACGTTGCTGTGGTGGCCGCTGTGGATCGGGCTGGCGGTGCTGCTGCACCGCAGACCCTGGCTGGGCAAGTTCTACCTCGGCCTGGCGATACCACTGGGAGCCATCTGGGCCGCGGCCTTCTTCACCGGCCGCTGGTCCGGCTGAGGACTACCTCACCACGTAGGTGAAGCGCTGCCGAGCCGTCTCCCCGTACGGCGTGACGACGGCAACGGCGAGCTCGTGAGCCCCTGGCGTCAGGTCCAGCGCCCACTCGTCCGCGTCGACCAGATCGCCGCCGGGCAGGTGCAGCCGGATGCCTACGCCGTACGGGTGGAAGTGCTGGAACCGGACCACCGGCCGCTCCACCGTCCCACCGAGCCCGGTCGCGAGCGCCGAGAGCTGCGGGTACGCCGGTCCGCCGTCCCGGACGAGCCGCGGCGTCTCGATCACCCGTGAGCCCTGGAAGACCGGCGCGAAGGGCGGCGCCGTCCAGGTGGCGCCGGTCGTGGTCGCCGAGCCGAAGTACGTGAACCAGGCCGCAGCCTTCGCCGCACCGACCGGACCAACGAAGCGTGGCGGGGTGTCCAGCGCCAGCAGTTCCCGCACGCCCAGCGGCGTACCGGCGTCGTCGGCCCAGTACGAGCCGTTCTGGCCGTCCAGCACGACCCACCGGTCCAGGTCGTCGATCCACGCCTCGCTGACGACGTGCCCGCGTCCGACTCCGGTGTGGTGCGCGTGCTGGCGCAGGTCGACCCGGCGCGACGGGATCTGTACGGCGTTGAGCGCCTGGCTGAGCACGATCGAGTACTCGACGCAGGCGAACCGCTCGCCGGCGTCCACCCGCTCCAGCACGGTCAGCGCGTCCGGGTCGTCCACGTGGTCGTTCGCGTGCTGCCAGCTCCTGTGCACCCAGTCGAGTAGCCGACGGGCGGTAGCCCAGGCCGACTCCCCAGGCGAAGGCAGCCGCTCCAGCAAACCCGCCAGCCGCTCCGGTGCGATCGTGTAGAGCTCCAGCGGCAGCATCGGCGCCGCATCAGGCCAGTCGGTCAGCTCCAGCGAAGGCAGGGGCAGGTTGTCGAGCATCCGCCGCTCCAACGCCGGCCACTCGGTCGCAGTACCGAATGCCTTCTCCAGCTCACCGTCGAACAGCTCCGGCTGGCCGAACCCGCCCGCAATCGCCTCCTCGAGCAGCGCCAAGGCATCCGGTGAGCCGAGGCGGGCCGCAGCCAGCGCCGCGCCAGGAGCCCAGAGGTGAGCCCACCACTCGGTGTCGCCGCGCAGCTCGGGCACCAGCCCGAGCAGGTCCTGGTGGCGCCCGTCGCGCAGCCGCTGCTCCGCCCGGAGCCGCAGCCGGGCAAGCTCCCGCGTCGGCACGCCGGCGAGCTCCTGCGGCGGCAGCCCGGCGAGGTTCCGCGCCGGCAGCCCGGCCCCGGCCCGAGACTCGTCCGCCGACTCCCTCATCCCGCCTCCATCTCGCGATATGGACTCTTGAACTCCCGGGCAACCTATCCGGCAGCCCGATCGTCAGTACGAGTGGAAGGGGTGGCAGGCCGGGCGGGGTCGCCACCCCTCCCTTCTCTTCGCACCACGTCCGGCGGAACCTCTCAGGGGCAGGTTCCGCCGGAGAGTTCGTACCGGAGGGGCGGGCCACCCAGTGGCCCGCCCCTCCGTCGCATCTCAGCCGAAGTTGCGCTCGATCGACTGCGACGGCGTCGGGCTCGGCTTGGTCTCCGCGACCCGCTGGTCGCTCGGGTGCGTGCCCGCCTCGATGCCCTTCAGCGTGCCGAGCAGCTCGAGCTCGGACAGCGTCACCCCGGTCGCTCCGGCCGCGGGCGTCAGCACCAACCGGTACTGCGTGTACGTCTTCGGCTGGGCCACGCTGAACGACCGCGTGTACGACGGGAAGGCCCACGTCTGGCCCGACCGCTTGTCCACGGTCGTCCACTTGGTCCCGTCGTTCGAGCCCTCCAGCGTCCAGCCCGAAGGCGCGGCGCCAGTGGTCCCGCTGGTCAGCGTGTACATCGTCACCGGACGGCCCTGCTGCAGCGTGACGGTCACGGTCGGCGTGGCGCCGGTCAGCGTGACCTGCTGCTTGGAGTCGTTGTCGGTCAGCGCGGACACGTCCACGCCACCGGCCGCGGTGACCGCACCCTCGTCCTCGGTCGAGTCGCGCCAGGTCTTCGGGTCCTCACCGGGCTTGGTGATCGACGGCGGCGCGTCGTTGCGGCCGGTGCCCCAGCTCGACGGCTTGTCGGTCATCTCGAACTCGATCTTGCCGCCGTGCGCGATCAGGTCGTGCGGCAGCGCGGTCGAGGACCACTTCTTGCCGTTCACCTTCACGCCCTTGACGTAGAGGTTCTTCGCGCTGTTCTTCGGCGCGCTGACCACCAGCTTCTTGCCGCCCGGCAGGTTCACGGTCGCCTTGGTGAACAGCGGCGAACCGATCGCGTACGACGGCGAGCCCACCTGCAGCGGGTAGAACCCGAGCATGCTGAACAGGTACCAGGCCGACATCTCGCCGTTGTCCTCGTCGCCCGGGTAGCCCTGGCCGATCTCCGACCCGAGGTACAGCCGGTCGAGCACCTCGCGCACCTTCTCCTGCGTCTTCGCCGGCTGCCCGGCGAAGTTGTACATGTAGGCGATGTGGTGCGACGGCTGGTTGCTGTGGCCGTACTGGCCCATCCGGACGTCCCGCGCCTCGAGCATCTCGTGGATCGTGCCGCCGTACCCGCCGACGTGGGTGGCGTCCTCGGGCGTGGAGAAGAACTCGTCGAGCTTCTTGCCCAGCCCGTCGCGGCCGCCGTACAGGGCGGCCAGGCCGGCGCCGTCCTGCGGGGTCGAGAACGCCATGTTCCAGGCGTTGGTCTCGGTGTAGTCGTGACCCCAGTCGCGCGGGTCGAAGGTGGTCGGCGAGTTGCCCCAGACGCCGACGGCGTCCTTGCCCTGGAAGAAGCCCAGCGCCGGGTCGAACAGGGTCACGTAGTTGCGCGCCCGGTTCAGGTAGTAGTCGTAGTTGTCCAGGTACTCCTGCTTGCGCGGGTCGCTCTTCTTCGCCGCGTCGTACAGGGCCTTGGACATGTTCGCGATGCCGTAGTCGTTGATGTAGCCGTCCATCGACCAGCTGAAGCCCTCGGCCGTGGTGTTGGCCGTGTAGCCGTTGAAGGCCGACAGGTCCAGGCTCTTGCGGCCGACGTTCTCCGTCGGCGGGCGGACCGCCGCGTTCTTCAGCGCCGCGTCGTACGCCGCCTGGACGTCGATGCCCTTGATGCCCTTGAGGTAGGCGTCGGCGAACGCGACGTCCGAGCTGGTGCCGACCATCAGGTTCGCGTAGCCCGGCGAGGACCAGCGCGAGATCCAGCCGCCGTCCTTGTACTGCTGGACGAAGCCGTTCACCAGGTCGTCGGCGGTGTCCTGCGCGAACAGGCTGTACGCCGGCCAGACGGTGCGGTAGGTGTCCCAGAACCCGTTGTTCACGTAGGTCTGCCCGGCCACCAGCTTGGAGCCGGTCGCGGTCGGGGTGTCGGTGCCGACCTTCGGCGAGACCGGCGACGCGTAGGTGATCACCGGCTTCTTCGCCGTACCGGTGTTCTCCGAGCCGTTGTTCGGGTAGAGGAACAGGCGGTACAGGTTCGAGTAGAGCGAGTGCAGCTGGTCCGCGGTGGCACCCTCGACCTCGATCGTGTGCAGCTTGGCGTCCCAGAGCTTCTGCGCCGCCGCCTTCACCTTGTCGAACTTGCTGTCGGCGCCGAGCTCGAGCTCCAGGTTCTTCTTCGCCTGCGCGGTCCCGATCAGCGACGTGGCGATCCGGAGCTGGACCTGCTGGACCTTCTTGTCGAAGCCGAAGTACCCGCCGACGTTCGCGCCGCCACCGTCCGCGAGCTTGCCAGAGGCAACGACCTTCTGGTCGACCACGCCGTACACGAACAGCCGGCCGGCGCCGGTCGACAGCCCGCTCTTCACGTCGCTGAAGCCGGTCACGACGCCGGTCGCCGGGTCGAGCGTCAGGCCGCCGTTGTTGTTGGCGTTGTCGAAGACCAGCGACGCTTGGCCCTTCGGGAAGCTGAACCGCAGCATCGCCGCGTGGTCGGTCGGAGCGACCTCGAGCGCGTTCCCGTTGTCGAAGGTGACGCCGTAGTAGTACGGCCGCGCGATCTCGTTGTCGTGGCTGAACGCCCACCCGCGGGCCTCGCGGTCCGCGGTCGGCTTCGCCGCGGTCGACGGCATCACCTGGAAGGTCTGCCGGTCACCCATCCACGGGCTCGGCTCGTGGCTGATCGACAGCGCCTGGATCTCCGGCTTGTTCTGCTCGTTGTTGCCCTTGGCGTAGTCGTACAGCCAGGACGTCGAGCCGGCGTTCGTCACCGGGGTCCAGAAGTTGAAACCGTGCGGTACGGCGGTCGCCGGGATGTTGTTGCCGCGCGAGAACCCGCCGGTCGCGTTCGTGCCACGCGTGGTGATCGCCAGCTCCGACGGGTGCTTCGCGGCGGTCTTGCGGGCCGCGTCGTCCGGGTTCTCCGCCTTGGCGATCCGGACGTCGTCGATCCAGCCGCGGAAGTCGGCCGGGCCCGCGGGCTTGTCGTAGCCGACGAGGATCCGCTTGACCGTCTTGCCGGCGGCGTACTTGCCGAGGTCGGCCTCGATGTTGTTCCACTGGTTGGTGGACAGGCCCTTGCCGTCGCCCTGGCCGCGCGGGCTGAGCCCGAAACCGCGGTGGTCCTTGGCCTTCAGGTCGCTCAGGTAGGTCCCGTCCGAGAAGGCCAGGTCGACCGCGGCGTACGTGCTCGGGTAGCTGAGGTCGCCCTCGACGTGCTCGGGGAAGATCTTGTACGACAGCCGGGTGTCCTTGCCGACCTTGAGATCGACGTCGGCGACCTTGTTCCAGGTGTAGCCGCGACCCTCGGCGGTCTGGTGCCCGGCGTACCGGAAGGACTTGACGCCGGTGAAGCCGACCCGGGCCCGGGCGTTGTAGGCGCTGGTCGGGCCGGAGTCCAGGCGCGACTCGGCCACCTCACCAGGAGGCGGCAGCGGGGCGCCGTTGGACAGGTACCAGTCGGCGAGCTGGATGATGTCCTCGCCGTGGTTCGCGGTGATGCCGAGCTTGTAGAAGCTGTACGGCGTCTCGTTGGTGAGCGCGTACTCCTTGGTCTGGTACCGGCTCTCGAACGACTCGTCGGTCCGGGTGTCCAGCACCTTCCAGGTGGTGCCGTCGGTCGAGCCGGAGACGGTCCAGTTCTTCGGGTCCCGGTCCTCGGCGTCGTTGGCCGACGTCAACGCGTACTTGCGCAAGGTGATCGGCGTCGACGTCTGGTAGGTCAGCCAGCCGGTCGGCGCGAACACCAGCCACTTGGTGAACTTGTCCCCGTCGGCGACGTTGCTGGCGATCTCACCGCCCTCGGCGTTCTCGTCGCTGGCCGCGACCTTGGTGACCTTGTCCATCTCGCTGCCGCCGATCCCGGTCGGCGTCGGGCCCTCGACCCCACCGGTGCGGGGTTTCCCGTCCGGCCCGGTCTCGACCGTGTCGGTGTAGCCAGGCTGCGGCTGCCCCGGCTCGAAGGAGGTGAAGTAGGAAGCCCCACTCACCACAGGCTGCTGGTGCGCCTGGGAGGAGGTGGGCAGGAAGGCGCTCGCTGACGTCATGGCAGACATTGTCACAACAAGCCCCAGAGACGTGACGAGCCCCAGTGGGCGGCGGAGTTTCATCTCGCTCCTCGCAGGCAGAAAAGCACCCGCCGAACGCGAGCACCCTGGTGGTCACGCGGCCCCGATGACAAGGTTGTCAGCCCGCGTCCGCAGTGATCCTCCCTACCGACATCACCCCGGGTCAAGACTTCGTCGCACTCTGTTCAGCAAGTTACCGCTTGCCGGCGGCCTCTCGCCGTACGACGCCCCGCTGGTCGGTCAGCGCGTAGCGGCGACCAGCAGCGTCGGCAGTACGGCGAGGAACCGGTCGCGCCGAGCCCGGTCGTTCTGCTCGGCGAGCCAGCCGTCGGCGTCGTCCCGCGTGATCAGCGCCCGGTCGACCGCCGCGTCGGCGGCCATCTCCAGCTGCTTGGCCATCACGTCGTGACCGGTCACGACCTGGTTGTGGACCACCACCTCCGGGTCGTGGAACCCGGTGTCGAGCAGCCAGTCGCGGAAGCTCCGGGCGGCCCGCGGTGCGACCGAGCGGGACTCCAGACCGAGCAGGATCACGTCGGTCAGGTCCTGGTCGCTGCTGTCGATCAGCAGGAACCCGTAGTCCTGACCGACGAGGACCGCGCGCCCGCCAGGCCGCAGGACCCGGTACGCCTCGGCCAGAGTCGGCAGCGGGTCCTCGAGCAGGTGGAACAGCCGGGCCGCGCGGTACGCGTCGACGGACCCGTCCGCCAGTGGCAACTCGTCGGAATGTGCCACGTGAAACATCGCGCTCGGGATCCGCGCCGCGGCGACCGCGATCGCGGCGGCCTCACTGTCGACGCCGATCGCCTTGCCGCCGGCCTCGACAAGCTCGGCCGCCGCATGACCGCAGCCGCAAGCCACGTCCACACACGTCTCGCCCGGCGCGAGCGCCAGCATCCGGTACGACGCGGCCCGCAGCTCGGCCGCACCGGGTGTCTGCTCGATCCGGTCCAGGAATGTCGTTTCGCCCATACGACCACGCTGCAACTTCAGGTGCACCTGAAGTCAAGAGGACTCAGTCCATCGAGACCTTGTCGAAGATCGTGGTGGTGTAGCGGACGTCGACGCCGACCTCGTCGCCGACGGCCGGCGGGGCCACCGAGGACGGCAGGAACAGCATGCTCGCCTGCATGTGCGGCGGCTCGGCGAACCAGCGCTGCTTGCCCTCGATCGTGAACGGCGACAGCGCCATCCCGGCCGCGTCCAGGCTGCCCTTGGCGACCGCGATCGCGCGCTGCCGGACGCTGGCGGCCGCGGTCGGCGCCTCCAGGCCGACGCCGTGCGCCGTACCGCCGGAGACGACCAGGATGTGGCCGTCGCCGGTCACCCGGCGCTGGCGGTAGCCGACGCGCTCGCCGCGTCGTACGGAGTGGACGTCGAGCACGGTCGCGCGCACGGTGAACGCGCCACGGTCACCGAGCCACAGGCCGGTGCCCATCCGGAGCTTCACGTTCTCGCCGATGTCGGCCAGCTTCTGCGCCGGCACGTGCGACACCCACAACGGCCCCTGCCGTACGGCGCGCGCCTGCTTACCGAGCTCCGCGGCCTCACGGATGTTGGCCGACGTACCGCCGGCGCCCATCGGGAAGTGCAGCGACCAGCCCTCGAACTTGATCCGGTCGAGCGCGTTCAGCAGCATCGTGTGGCGCAGCTCGCGGGCGCCGATCCCGTGCCGGCGCATCGAGGTCTGCACCTCGATCAGTACCCGGCTGCCGGCCGGGATCGAGACCAGGTCGGCCAGCCGGCTGACCGTGTGGATCACGTTCTTGCCCTGCGGGACCTCCAGGAACGAGCGCCACGGCGAGAGCACCACGACGTCGTCCTTGAAGTCCGGCGGGACCTCGTTGTACGTGCCGACCGCGACCGTCTTCGCGCCGAGGGCCCGCGACTCGGCCAGCAGCCGCGGGTTGCCCACGCCGTACCCGTTGCCCTTGGCCACCGGGATGATGTCGGCGTTCCACGTGGAACGGAGATGGTCGCGCCACCGATCGGAGTCGATGTGCAGGGTCAGGGGCATGGTGTCAACGCCGTCTCATGTAGAGGTCGAATGCGGTGTAGAGCGCCTTGTTCAACGGCAGGTCCCACTCACCGACGTACTCGACGGCCTCGCCGCCGGTGCCGACCTTGAACTGGATCAACCCGACGTGCGAGTCGTTCGGGTCCAAGGTGTCGGTGATGCCCCGTAGGTCGTACACGGTCGCGCCCGCGGAGAGCGCGTCCGACATCATCCGCCACTGGATCGCGTTCGATCCACGGACGTCCCGCTTGGCGGTCGAGCTGGCCCCGTAGGAGTACCAGGAATGACCGCCGACCCGGACCCAGATCGTCGAGGCGACCAGGTCCCCCTCGTGGTAGGCGTTGTAGAGCCGGAAGTCGCAGACGTCGGCCGGCTGGTTGGCCATCGCCGCCTGCATCTTGACGAAGTACGGCAGCGGCCGCGGCGTGAAGTGGTCCCGCTCGGCCGTCTCGACGTACAGCTGGTGGAAGGCCTTCAGGTCCTCCGGCGTCCCGAGGGTGACCTCGACGCCGAGCTTGTCGGCCTTCTTGATGTTGCGGCGCCAGAGCTGGTTCATGCCCTTGAGCAGGTCGTCCTGGCTACGACCGGCCAACGGGACCTGGAACACGTACTGCGGCTGGCCGGCTGCGAAGCCCTCGCCGACCTTCGGCGCCTTCCAGCCGAGCGCGCGCAGCTGCGCCGCGACGGTCGCGCCGGACGGCTCGATCACGTCCGCGCGGACGTCGCCGAGCTTCGGCTGCTGGCCGCCGGCGATCGCGTCCTTGATCGTCTTCGCGGTCCACCGCCGGGTCGCGACCGGCGGGCCCATCCGCAGGCCGAACGCGCCCTGCTCCGCCGTGTGCGCCGCGAGCGGGCGCAGGAAGCGGCCGAGGTCGATCGCGTCCCAGTCGATCACCGGGCCCTCGGGCAGGTAGGCCAGGTAGCGCTTCACCTTCGGCATCTGCCGGTACAGCACCAGCGCGACGCCGACCAGCTCGCCCGGGTTCGACGGTTCGTACCAGCCGAGCGACTCGGCCTTCCACTCGCTCTTCACCGCCGCCCAGCCCGGGGTCTGCAGGAAGCTCGCCGACGGCTGGGCGGCCAGGTAGGCGGCGTGCTCGTCGGCCGAGATGGTCCGGATGCTCAAGTCACTCACGGTCGGTCAGGTTACCGGGCGGGAGCGCTAGACCGTAGCCGAGCGGACACATCCGCACGGTGATCACGCTCCCACCCGGTACGGCGTCAGCCGATCCGGATCAGCCGGGAGCCGTGCGCGGGCACGTCCTCGGCGGTCCAGCTGTTCCAGGCCAGGCCCAGGTTCTTCCGCGCCACCAGGTCGCGGACGGTACGCAGGTGACCGGCGCCGAGCGCCTTGAAGTCGACCTTGATGTCGGCCGGCGTCGAGCCGAGGTTGTAGACGGCGGCGTACGTGCGGCCGTGCACGACCTTCTTCCAGACCTGCAGGTCGCCCGCGGTGACGCGCGTCGGCAGTACGGCGGACTGGTCGAGCGCGATCACCTCGGGGTTGGTCAGGATGCTGACGGCCTGGTCGTCGATGTTCTGGAGGTCGCCGCCGACGTACAGGGGAGAGGAGGCCATCGACCAGAACGTCATCACGGACTGCCGCTCGGTGTCGTTGATGCCGTCCTGCAGCCCGGTGCCGGTGTTGTTGACGATCGGCATCGAGTCGAGGTCGCCGAGGTAGTTCGGCCGCAGGTGCCGCAGCCAGTTCGGCAGATCCGTCCAGCGGTCGTCGACCGAGCTCTCCCAGGTCGCCGTGGTGTCGCAGTAGCACTCGACGTCGGTGTCGATCCGGACGCCGTTCACCGACGGGCGCAGGCCCTCGGCGGCCGCGATGTCGACCGGCCAGGCGCTGCCACTCAGCCAGATCTTCCGGCCGACCTTGTCGATCGCCTTCGAGTAGGCCGCCATCTCGGCCACGCTGGACGGCAGGATCCCGTCGATCTTGAGGAAGTCGATGCCCCAGGAGGCGAACTTCCGGATCACCGAGTCGATGTAGGCCTGCGCGCACGGCTTGCTGTAGTCGATCATCCAGTTGTCGTCCCACTTGTTCGCCGTGGTCAGCGGCAGGACGGTGATCTGCTGGACCGTGCAGTTCGTGCCCGCGATCGGCACGTTGTTGTCGTAGATCTTCTTCTCCAGGCCGATCGCGCCGTAGATGCCGAGCTTCAGGCCCTTGCTGTGCACGTAGTCGGCAACCGGCTTGATGCCGTTCGGGAAGCGGACCGGGTCGGCGCTCGGGATGCCGTTGGCGTCACTGTTGGCCTGCCAGTCGCCGCGGGTCTTGCTCCACTCGGCGTCGAGGTTGATGTACCGGTAGCCGGCCGGCTTGAGCTTGGCCGCCATCGTGTCCGCGGTCTTCTTGATCCGGGCCTCGTCCATCCAGTCACCGCCGTACCCCGGCGCCTTGGTCGAACCGATGCTCCAGCTGCTCCATCCCATGAACGGCTGCGGATGCGGTGCCTTCGCCTCAGCCGGCGCCGCCACGGCGAAGGCCAGCAGCGGGGCGATTGCTGCGAAACTGACAACTTTTCGGAGGGTCATACCCCGAACCTATTGTCATTACTTAACTCTGGCAATAAATACCGGCCAGTCGGTTTCCCTAGGGTGAGTGGCATGCGAGTTGCTTTGGTGACGGGGTCGGCGTCGGGGATCGGGGCGGCGACCGTACGGCGGTTCGCGGCGGACGGGATGACTGTGGTGGTGCACTCACGGAGCAGTCGGGAGGCGGGGGAGGCGTTGGCGGCGGAGCTTGGGGGGAGTTACCTGCAGGCGGATCTGGCCGACGACGAGCAGGCTGCGGGACTGGTGCCGGCGGTGCTGGCCGAGCACGGGCGGCTCGACGTACTGGTGAACAACGCGGGGATCAGTTGGCCGGTGCCGCACGCCGAGCTCGAGGGGCTGAGCGCGGCGGACTGGCGCAAGGTGCTCGACGTGAACCTGATCGCGCCGTGGTTGCTGTGCACGGCGGCGCTGCCGGCGCTGCGGGCGGCCGAGGGATGTGTGGTCAACGTGACGAGCCATGCCGGCGTACGGCCGAAGGGCAGTTCGATCGCGTACGCCGCCAGCAAGGCCGCGCTCAACCACGTGACCAAGCTGCTGGCGGCTGCGCTCGGTCCCGAGGTCCGGGTGAACGCGGTGGCGCCCGGGCTCGTCGACACGCCCTTGACGGCGACCTGGACCGAGGCGCAGGAGCTGTGGAGATCCCGGAGCCCGATGGGTCGTGCCGCGCAGCCCGAGGACGTCGCCGACCTGATCGCCGCCGTCGTCGCGAACAGGTACCTGACCGGCGAGGTGATCCTGCTCGACGGTGGTCTCAACCTTCGCTGACTTTCTGTCGGTGGCGGCTTCTACGCTCTCCGGATGCCGTCACTGGGTGTGGACTTCCGTCGTCTCTGGGTCGCCTACACGCTGAGTGCCGCGGGGAGCGCCGTCGGGTTCGGGGCGCTGCCGTTGATCGCGGTGCTCGTGCTCGACGTCAGCACGTTCCAGGTCGCGTTGCTGGCGGCGTTGTCGGCGGTGGCCGGGGCGGCGCTCGCGTTGCCGATGGGCGACTTCATCGAGCAGCGGCACAAGCGGCCGGTGATGATCGTCGCGGACCTCGTGCGCTTCGCCGTACTGATCAGCATCCCGGTCGGCGCCGCGCTCGACGTCCTGACCTACGCGCAGCTCTGCGCCGTCGGCATCCTGCACGCCGCCGCGCTGATCGCCTTCACCGCGGCGAGTGGTGCCCACCTGAAGGCGCTCGTCCCGGCCGAGCAGCGGACCGAGGCGAACGGCCGGTTCGAGCAGACCACCTGGATCACGCTCAGCGTCGGCCCGCCGGTCGGTGGTGTGCTGATCGGGCTGATCGGCGCGACGTTCACGCTGGCGCTCGACGCGATCTCGTTCCTGCTGTCGGCGTTCGGCATCAGCCGGATCCGTACGCCGGAGCCGGTGCCGGCCGAGCGGCACGGCAAGCGCGACCTCACGACGGGCTGGCGCTACATCTGGCGCCGGCGCGGTCTCCGGGTGCTGTTCCTCAACTCGCAGATCTTCGGCGGGCCGGTGATGATGACGTCGCCGCTGCTCGCGGTGTTCATGCTGCGCGACCTGGACATGCCCGCCTGGCAGTACGGCGTGGTCCTCGGCGTGCCCTGCGCCGGTGGCGTGCTCGGGGCCTGGCTCGCGCCGCGTCTGACGCGGCGGCTCGGGCTGCACCGGATGCTGCTGGTGTTCGGCGTACTGCGAGCGCCCTGGCTGCTGCTGTTCCCGCTGGCGACGCCGGGGGTGGACGGCCTGATCATCCTGTTCGTGGCGGAGACCGGCCTGCTCTTCGCGGCCGGCGCGTTCAACCCGTCGTTCGCGACGTACCGGATGGACGCGACCGAGGACAGCCACATGTCCCGGGTGTTCACCGCCTGGTCGGTCACCTCGCGGGCGGTGCAGCCGGCGTTCATGGCGGTCGGTGGGGTGCTGGCCGGGCTGATCGGGCTGCGGCCGACCTTCCTCGTCGCGGGCATCTGCTGCCTGGTCAGCGCCGCCGTCCTGCCGTGGCGAAGTGCCGCCCGGGCCGAGCCAGTGCCGGAGACGGCCTGAGCGTTGCGGTACGGTCCGGCGCATGGCGGATGCCGAAGCGACGACCGACCGCACCAGCACGTTCTACTGGGTGTGCGCGGCGCTGTGCCTGGTGGTCGCCCTGTTCCTCGCCGCCGACATCAGCAAGTCCAACAGCCAGTACGGCGCCGCCGCGTGGATCGGCGTCACCCTGGCCGCCGTACTGGTCCTGGCACTGACCGCCCTGTACGTCGCGTGCGCGACCGGCCGCCTGGCGCTGCGCCGAGTCGCGGTCGGCAGCCTGACGCTCTTCCACGTCTCCACCATCGCCGTGGTGGCCGCGGTCGGCGCCGACGTGCTCATCCCGGCCCGCGACACCGGCTCCCTGGCGCTGCTGCTGCCGTGGGGCATCACGTACTGGCTCTACAACCTGAAGCCGGCCGAAGACCAGGCCTGAAGAATCTGGTCGGCACCAGAACCTTTCACCCCCCGATCGCGTTCAGAGCCCGGACAGGTACGTCGGCGAACAGGACGGGCATGGATCGGGACGAGGACTTCACCGCCTTCGTGCACGCGCGGTCGGCCCGGCTGCTGCACTTCGCCTGGATGCTGTGCGGCGACAAGGGGCAGGCCGAAGACCTGGTGCAGACCGCGCTGGAGAAGGCCTACCCGCACTGGGACCGGGCGCGTGCGGGGGACCCGTACGCGTACGTCCGCCGGGCGGTGGCCAACCACCACGTGTCCTGGCTCCGGCGCCGGATGTGGCGGGAGCAGCCGGTCGGCGGCTCGACCGAGCTCGACCAGTCCACGCGGGTCGGGGCGCCGGACGGTGCCGGCGCGATGGTGGAGAGTCTGGCGATCACCAGTGCGTTGGCCGTCCTCACCCCTCGCGAGCGAGCGGTCGTCGTACTGCGGTACCTCGAGGATCTGAGTGAGAAGGAGACCGCCGCCGTGCTCGGGCTCGCGGTGGGGACGGTGAAGAGCGTGACCTACCGGGCGCTCCGGAAACTTCGTACGACGTCGCTCGACCCGAGCCTGATCGGAGAGCAGAGATGAGAGCCGAGGACCTGACCCGGGCGTTGCACGCCGAACCGAACGCGTTCGAGCCGCTCGACCCGGCCAAGTTGATCGCCGGCCATCGCCGGAGGCAGCGGCGGCGGCGCCGCGTGACGGTCGTCGTGGTGGCGGCTTCGGTCCTGGTGGCCGCGGGGGTGCTCACGAAGGTGAACGGATCTGGCTCGGACCCGTTGCCACCGGCAAGTACACCGTCGGCCAAGCCGATGGACGCGGTCGAGCGTGCCTGCCGTACGGAGATCACGGCGGCTGCTGACCGGTCCGCCCGCGCCCGCGACGGTCTGGCCCCGGACCTGGAGGTAGTCGCTCGCAGCGCGCTGCCCGGCGTACCGGGGGAGGTGCTCGTGCTGAAGGACTCGGAGGTCTTGATCGGCTGCGACACCGTCGCCGACAGCGGCAGCGCCGTTGTCACCAAGGCCCGGCCGCCGGCGAGCACGTCGGGCTCGGACTTCGAGACGGCGATGAACGTCGTCAAGGTGAACGGGAGGCCGATGCGCTACTACTGGTCGGCCGGCGTCCTGCCCGACGGAGTCGCACGGATCCGCTACCGCTTCCACTACGGTTCCCAGGCCGAAGCGAAGCTCACCGGCAGGTACTGGATCATGCAGCGTCTCCTGCGACTGCAACCACCGGCCGATTTTCCCGTCGTGGTCGACCTGCTCGATGCCCGGGGCAAGCTGGTGCGGAGCTACAAAGTCAACCCGAAGGGTTGCCCGCTGCAGACCAGAGGGTGCTGAACCAGGAGAACCTTTTCGGCGCCGATCGCGTTTTGAGCCCGTCCAACGCACTCGACGAGCAGGAGACGCACAGATGCGATCGAAGAAGTTCCGGACCGCGCGGATCGCGATGGCAGGGCTGGTGATCGCCGGAGCCGGCGCCGCCGGGTTCGCCGGGGTGGCCGCGGCCAGGACCGAGCAGGCGGCGGCACCGCAGGAGACGGCCAAGGCCGCGCAGGGCACGGTCTCGCGAGCAGCGGCCGGGCCGGAGGCGGTCGCCGCGAAGTCGAAGTTCGTGTTCCAGAACGAGCGTCCGGCCGCGGTGCCCGGTCGTACGGATGTCAAAGCCCAGGGCGGGTGGGACGCGCTGCACTCCTCGCTGGGGGTGGCGCGGGCCGCCGGCGGGCCGAAGCTGAGTGCCGCCTTCCCGACGGCCAAGGTGCACACGGTGATCTTCACCAGCGGCACGAAGGCCTGGTACGCCGACGTCGAGCACCGCGACGGCTGGACCAAGGCCGCCGCCCAACTGAAGGGCGTGCCCTACGCCGGGGAGCCGGAAGGCCCGACGAACCCGGCCCGCTTCGGTTTCGCCGTCTTCGCCTACGACCAGACCGGTCGCCTGCTGCACCAGTTCCCGGGCAAGATCGCCGATCCGCTGGGCAAGGGTGCGGGCGAGACCCCGCCGGGGTTCTCGGTTTACACCACCGCCGGCTGATCACACCGTTCCCGGTACGCCGCGGCACGGCGTACCGGGAAGGGTCAGTTCAGGTGGGAGCGCAGGTAGTCGAGATCGGTCTTCTGGCCGTTGTCCGCGTTCGGCGTCTCGACCACGACCGGGGCGCCGGCGGCCTTCACCACCGCGACGATGTCGGCCGGGTCGATGTGCCCCTGCTCGAAGTTGCTGTGCCGGTCCGCGCCCGAGCCGAACTCGTCGCGGGAGCCGTTGGCGTGCACCAGGTCGATCCGGCCGGTGATCGCGAGCACCTTCTCGACGATCGTCGGCAGCTCCTCGCCGGCCGCGTGGAAGTGGCAGGTGTCGAGGCAGAAGCCGACGTTCTCCAGCCGGTCGTTGCCCGACGCCTGCACCGCCTCCCACAGCCGCTCGATCCGCTCCAGCTGCCGGGCCATCGCGTTCTCGCCGCCGGCGGTGTTCTCGATCAGCAGCGGCACCGGCAGCTCGGCCCGCTCGATGCACTTGCGCCAGTTGTCGAAACCGGCCTCCGGGTCGTCCTCGTCACCGACGTGCCCGCCGTGCACGATGACGCCCTTGACGCCGATCTCGGCGGACTTGTCGAGCGTCTGCTGCAGCAGCTTGCGGCTCGGGATCCGGATCCGGTTGTTCGTGTTCGCCACGTTCAGCCGGTACGGCGCGTGCACGTACAGCGCGACCCCGGCGGCCTCGGCCCGCTCGCGCAGCGCGTCCTCGCCGTCGGCGTACGCGAGCTTCGGTGCCTTGTAGTCCTGCGGGTCGCCCAGGAAGAACTGCACCAGGTCCGCGCCCCGGTCGGCCGCCTCGGCCAGCGGGTCTTCCTGATCGACGTGCGCCCCAAGCTGAAAACTCATGGCACCACCCTAGAACCGCCCACCGACAACTCCGTCACGACCAGCCCGCCGACCGCGTGACCGGCCGGGTCTCGGTGGCCGGCGGCTGGACCGGGCGCCCCTCGAACTCGGTCGACAGCACCACGTGCGTGTTGAGCTCACCGTGCTCCCCGAGCCGCTCGAACAGTCCTTCCAGGTGCTGCATCGACGTCACCCGGACCCGCAGCATCGTGCAGGAGCTGCCGCTCAGCTTGTGGATCTCCAGCACCTCGGGGAAGTCCTCCGAGCGGGTCGTCTTCAGCAGGCACCGCCCGGTGCTGCACCGCATCTGGACGAACGCCGAAAGCGGCTGCCCGGCCCGCGCCGCGTCGACCTCCGCCCGGTAACCGGAGATCACTCCGGCCTCCTCCAGCCGCCGTACCCGGTCGGCCACGGCGGGCGGCGACAGATTCACCCGCTTGCCGAGCTGGTTGTACGACAGCCGCCCGTCGGCCTGCAGCTCACCCAGGATCTGCCAGTCGGTCGCGTCCAGATTTCGCTGCTGAAAGGTCATCCGTCCACAACACCTTCGACATCGCCGGTGGACAAGGCCCAACGCCTTGCATCGGCCATTCTTCCGTGGTGCAGGCCTTTCTAGCGTTGACGGCATGCTGATTCCGCTCGTGGTCGCCGCCGCCCTGATGAACGCCGCCATGGTTGCCGCGAGCGCGGTGAGCACGATCCTGGTCGCCGACGACCTGTCGGCCGGACTGGCCGGTCTCCCGAACACCGCGGGAGTTCTCGGTACGGCGGCCGGCGCGGTGGCGGTCGGGCGATGGAGTGCCCGGCACGGACGGGCGCAGGCGCTGCGCACCGGCTACGGCATCTCGGTAGCGGGCGCGGCCCTGACCGTACTGGCCGCTGTCGGTGCGCCGGTGCTCCTGCTCTTCGCCGGCATGTTCCTGCTCGGTGCCGGCAACGCAGCCAGCCTGCTGTCCCGGTACGCCGCAGCCGACGCGGCCGCACCAGCACGGCGAGCAGCTGCCATGGGCACCGTCGTCTGGGCCAGTACGGCGGGCGCAGTCGGCGGCCCGTTCCTGCTCGAACCAGCTCAGGCCGCCGCGACCTCAGCAGGTCTCCCGGCGCTGTCCGGTCCGTTCCTGCTGGCCGTGGCGGCAGCGTTCTCGGCGCTGCTCGCCGCCAGCCGCATCCGCCCGCAGCCGGCGGCGGCAGCGGTCGACGCGGCCCCCGACCTACCGGCGCCTCGTACGCCGCTGGTCCCGGTCGGCGTGATGCTCGTCGGTCACCTGGTCATGGTGGCGATGACGACGTCCGTACCGGTGCACGCCCACCACCAGGGGCAGAGTCTCGGCGCACTCGGCCTGATGCTGTCGTTCCACACGCTCGGCATGTTCGCGCTGTCACCGGTCACCGGCTGGTGGATCGACCGCGCCGGTCCTCGGCCGGTGATGCTGACCGGACTGGTGACCGTCATGGTGTCGGCGACGGCCATGACTCTGCACGGCCCGACGTTCACCGTGGTGCTGTTCCTGCTCGGCTACGGCTGGAACCTCTGCTACTTGGGCGGGAGCGCATCGCTGCGCCGGTCGGCCGGTTCACCGGCCGCGGCAACCAGGCTGGAGAGCCGGGCCGAGGCCTGGGTCTGGGCGGTCGCCGCCCTGGCCACCGCCGCGTCCACCGGGGTGTTCGCCGAGGGCGGGTTCCGCCTGTTGTCCACAGGCTCGGTCGTGATCGCGCTGCCCCTGCTCGTCGTGGTCGCGCGACGACGTACGGTGAGAACCACGGCTCCGGATCCGGAGCGCGCCCGCGGCTGAGGCCTGTGGATATGGTCAAGAGGCGGTCCGCGCGCTGGTATTCTTCTGGTGTGGCCCGGTCCATCGACCGGGCTGCTTGCTTGGGTTCGGCGGCAATTGCCGGGCCCAGGTGTTCGCATCGCCCTCCTGCCACGGAGAGACCGTGGCCGCCAAGTCCGAAGGAGGTGGAGTTCGCGCATGCGTCATTACGAAGTTTTGGTGATTCTCGACCCTGAGCTCGAAGAGCGCACGGTCGAGCCCTCGCTCGACACGTACCTGAACATCGTCCGCAAGGAAGGTGGAACGGTCGAGAAGGTCGACATCTGGGGCCGTCGCAAGCTTGCTTACGACGTCAAGAAGAAGGCCGAAGGCATCTACGCCATCATCGACCTGACCGCCGAGCCGGCTGTGGTGAAGGAGCTCGACCGTCAGCTCACGCTGAACGAGTCGATCCTGCGCACCAAGGTCCTCCGACCGGACCAGCGCTGACCCTGGGGTCGTCAGCAGCATCGGTACTGTCGGCCTCGGCCGCTATTGATAGCTGTAGACACAGTCACACCCGAATGCAGGAGGAACGGTAATGGCAGGCGAAACCGTCGTCACACTGGTCGGCAACCTTGTCGACGACCCTGAACTGCGGTTCACCCCGTCCGGTGCCGCCGTCGCGAACTTTCGCGTCGCGTCGACACCGCGGACGTACGACCGGCAGTCCGGTGAGTGGAAGGACGGCGAGTCGCTGTTCCTGAGCTGCTCCGTCTGGCGGCAGGCCGCGGAGAACGTGGCCGAGTCGCTCCAGAAGGGAATGCGCGTCATCATCCAGGGCCGGCTCAAGTCGCGCTCGTACGACGACCGTGAGGGCCAGAAGCGCACGGTTTTCGAGATCGACGTCGACGAGGTCGGTCCGAGTCTGCGCAGCGCCACCGCCAAGGTGACCCGGGCCTCGCGCTCGGGTGGCGGCGAAGGTGGCGGCGGCAACTTCGGTGGTGGCGGTGGCGGTAACTCCGGTGGTGGGTTCGGCGGTGGCGGCAACAGTGGTGGAAACCAGGCCCCGCAGAACGACCCCTGGGCGTCCCCGCAGGGTGGAGGCGGTGGCGGCGGACAGTCGGCCGCCGCTCCGCAGAACGACCCCTGGGCGAGCCAGGGCGGCGGTTCCATGGAGGAGCCTCCGTTCTGATCCGTCACAGGATCCAGCACTGACACTGCGACCATTCCGGCACCCGTGCCGGGCTCTGCTAGGAGGAGAGCACCACAATGGCCAAAATTATCCGGAAGCCCAAGAAGAAGGTCTGCGGCTTCTGCAAGGACAAGACGACGTACGTCGACTACAAGGACACCGCGCTGCTGCGCAAGTTCATCTCGGACCGCGGCAAGATCCGCGCCCGCCGGGTGACCGGGAACTGCGTGCAGCACCAGCGCGACGTGGCCATCGCTATCAAGAACGCTCGTGAGGTGGCCCTGCTGCCGTACACGAGCACGGCTCGCTGAGGGAGGTCTGAGACATGAAGCTCATCCTTGCGCAGGAGGTCGAAGGCCTCGGTAACCCCGGCGACATCGTCGAGGTGAAGGACGGCTACGGCCGCAACTACCTGGTTCCGCGCGGCCTGGCCATTGGCTGGACCCGTGGGGCCGAGAAGCAGATCACGTCGATCAAGCGGGCGCGTGACGCCCGGGCGATCCAGGGCAAGGAGCACGCGAGCGAGGTCAAGAACCAGCTCGAGCAGCTCGGCGTCACGCTGGACGTGAAGGCCGGCGACACCGGCCGCCTGTTCGGATCGGTCACCCCGGCGGATGTCGCCGGCGCGATCAAGTCCGCCGGCGGCCCGCTGGTCGAGAAGCGCGCGATCTCGATCGGCTCGCCGATCAAGACCACGGGCAAGCACCAGGTCTCGATCCAGCTGCACCCCGAGGTGGCCGCCACGGTCCGCCTCGACGTCGTCGCGGTCTGACGCACCCGCAACACCTGAAACACCAGCACGGCCCGGACTCCACGGAGTTCCGGGCCGTTGCTGTGTCCCGGGCCCTACTGCTGTTCCGGGGTCGGCCAGGTAGTCGGGCGGGGGTCGCTGCCCTGGGCGGTCTCGGCGATCTCGACGGTCGGTCGGGTGACCGGTTGCGGGTCCGACCGGCCGGACGAATCGGTGGGCGGAGCGACCGTCGGCCAACTGGGCGGGCTCGGCTCGTCGGCCAGTCCCGCCGCCCCCGCGGACACCGGCACCACCGCAACCATCAGCGCGACCGCGCCGGCGGCCACCCACCGCCTGGCATGCCTCGGCGCGTTCATTTCTTGTCCAGCGCGTAGAGAACGGTGCCGTGCACAACGATCGCCCGGTTTCCGGCGACCCCCCACGGCCGTGCGGCGTTCTTCGGCAGCGGGGTCAGCTTGCCACCACCGGGAACGATCGACGAGAGCGTGTTGTCGGCATTCGCGTAGATCGTCGTACCGGTGATCGACAGCGGTTCGAAATCGTCGAGAAGACTGGTCTTCCGGCCGGTGAAGTCGATCACGCACTCGCCGTACGCCGCGACCTTGCCGGTCTGGTCCGGTACCCACTGCCAGTTCTCGACCCGGTTCTGGTCCACCTGCGGGCAGGCCGCGGCGACCGACCCGTCGGCCGTCGAGCTGACCGTCGGGATCACCACGTCGGCCTTCTTGGTGTTCCAGACGACCAGTGCGCGCCCGGCGCTGGCCATCGCGATGTGGTTGATCCCGGTCCCACCGGGCGGCGGCTTCAGGGTCAGTTGCTGCAGATCCTTGCCGGCCTGGCTCCAGTACAGCGGGCCGCCGTAGCGGGCGATCAGCGCCTTGTCGCCCTCGGCGAGCAGTACGGTCGAGAAGCGCGGCCGGCCCTCCACCGTGTGCAGGGTGCCGTTGCTGATCACGCTCGCGTCCCCCTCGCCGAAGGTGATCAGCGGGGAGCTGCCGAAGAACTGCACCTCGGCGCTGTCCGGCAGGTCGATCTCGGTCGGCTCGAGTCCGTCGCCGGGGTAGTAGCGCAGGACCTTCGGCGTCGAGACGGCGAGCACCGGCTTGGAGTCGATGGTGGTATAGACCGGATTGGTCGCGTCCCTCGGCACCTCGTCCTGCCACAGCACCTTGCCGTTGCTGTCCAGGACGACGAGCTTCTGGTCCTCGGTCAGGACGGCGACCTCGCTGCCGTCGGGCGACACGGCCGGTGCGGAGCCTTCGGCGATGTCGATCGTCCAGCTCGCGCTGGTGGTCCAGCCGGGCGGGGCCGGCCGGGCGATGAACTGGTCCGGCACGATCTTCGGTGCCGGCAGCTCCGGCAGCAGGTTGGCCGCGGGCGGCTTCGGCGCGGCCGGTTCCCGCAGGACCAGCAGGTACAACGCGGTACCGCCGATCAGGACGACGGCCAGTGCGGCGGCCGCGACGATCGGCCAGATCGGCTTGGCCTTCGGGGCCACTTCGATCGCGTCGACCGTGCCGTCGGGGTGGACCACCAGCGGCCACGACGAGCCGTCGGAGTCGACCGCGGTCGCCTTCACGGGCCGGCCGAGCTGACTGGCCCGCTCGGCGATCAGCGCGATCGCGGCCTGCCGCGGGTCGTGGTGGTTCACCGGGTGGCTGCGCCCGGCGATCTTCACCTCGGCGTTGTGGTCGTCGTACAGCCGGATCGTGACCTTCGGCCAGGAAGGGATGCCCTTGTCAGCCACGGTCACCACTCATCCAGGCCACGGAACTCCCTCGATCGTCGGCTTCACGGGGTCTCGTTCTAGCATGGCCACCGCCCCGCTACACATGCAGCCGCCCAGGCATGCCAAGCCCCGAGCCGGTCAGGCTCGACTGACCCCGACAAGGGGGTAGAAACATCCTCGCCTGTGGATGGGTCACACCGGTGTACCCCGTTAGCGAGACAATACTGTGGGCGACAGCCTGTGACACGCCGCGAGAGGAGGGGTCATGACGCAACCGCAGCACAACCCGTGGACGACGCAGCAACCGCTGCCGGCCGGGCCGCAGCCGTCCGCGCCTGGCCCTGTCCCCGAGGTGGGTCCGCGGGGACCGTCGGCACCTCAGCATGGTGTGCCCGCGCCCGCCGAGGACCAGCGGCTGCCCAAGTTCGCCATCCCCGCCGCGGACACCCTGTGGTGGGTCGGTGTGCACGGCGGCGCGGGCGAGTCGACCATGTCGCAGCTGCTGCCGGGCACGCGCGCGGCGGGTCACCGCTGGCCGGTCCCGCCGCCGCCGGTGCCGACCCCGGTCGTGCTGGTCGCTCGGACGCACGGGTCGGGGCTGCGCGCGGCGCAGCGCGCGGCGATCGAGTGGGCCTCCGGCGTGGTCCAGGGCATCGCCGTCCTGGGCCTGGTGCTGATCGCGGACGCCCCCGGCCGGCTGCCACGGGTGCTGGACGACTTCGCCGACATCGTCGGCGGCGGTGTTCCCAGAGTGTGGGACATTCCCTGGATCGAGGAGTGGCGAAGGGGGGAAGATCCCACGCCTGACAACACCCCCGACGAGGTTTTCGAAGTTCTCGAATCCATCTACGCTCTTCGCGCGTCACATCCAGCGGACTACCCCGCCCCGTACTGAGAGGCTCTGTTCATGTTGTTGTTGGCTACCAAGGTCATGATGCTGCTCCCGCTCCGTGAAGCACTGCCGGGCGACGTCCAGAAGAAGGTCTCGACGGTGACCGACTGGGTGACCGGGGTCGCGATCGCGGTCTGCATCCTCGGTGTCATCATCTCGGGCGCCATGATGGCGATCGGCCAGCGCCGCGGTGAGGGCGGCGAGCACGCGGCCCGCCTCGGCTGGGTCCTCGCGGGCTGCATCGTGATCGGTACGGCGTCGGCGCTGGTCAACACCATCGTCTGATGACGACCACACCGCGCACCGCTCTGCACGGTTCGTCCAAGGGCTGATCCGCCATGGCCTGGTTCAGTGGACGCGACTCTTCCGGGTCGGGGGACGACGGCGACGACGCCCCGATCTGGGAGAGCCGCGGGTTCGTCGCCTCGGGGATCGTCATCGGGGCGGTCGTCGTGTGCCTCGTGGTCTGGCTGGTGGTCGGTAACGGCAACGGTGCGCCGTCCGGTCAGCAGAGTCCTTCGGTCACGCCCACGCAAGGGCCGACCGACGGCCCGACGGACCAGCCCACCGAACCGCCCGCGACCCCTGACCCGCCGACGGCCACGCGGACGCCGTCCGTCCCGGCGACGCCCAACGGCACCGGCGGCTGCCGGGCCAAGAACCCGCCGCAGCGGATTCCGCGCGAGGCGCCGGAAGCGGTCAGCTGGCAGTTCGAGACCAACATGCTGATCCCCCTGCAGCCACAGGGCGGACCGGCGCTCGAGGACGCCAAGGGGCTGCGCTCCTGCTTCGCCCACTCGCCGACCGGCGCCGTACTGGCCGCGATGGTGACACTGGGCCAGATCCGCAACCCCCAGCTCACCGAAGCCGTGCTGCGCAACCGGATCGCTCCGGGCGACGGTCGCAACCTGGCGCTGAAGGCGGCTCGCACCTCACCGACGCCGCGCAACACCGCCCAGACCTCGCAGTTCGCCGGCTTCAAGGTGGTCGACTACCTGCCGAACCGGGCGATCGTCTCGGTCGCGGTCCGCCTGGACAGCCAGAAGGTGGCCGGCCTGCCGGTGACGCTGCTGTGGCAGAACAACGACTGGAAGCTGATGCTGCAGCCCGACGGCAGCTTCAACGGCGAGGTCGCGCCGGACGTGCTGCAGTCGCTCGAGGGTTACGTCCGGTTCGGAGGCGCCTGATGATCGTGCTGGGTTGTTCCTGGGCGCCCTGGGACTGGGGCGACTGCATCGCGACGTACCTGAGGTCCCAGCTCGACGGGGTGATCGGCAGCCTGTTCGACTTCCTCTTCGAGGCGCTGAAGGCCGTGGTGATCAAGGCCGTCGAGAGCGTGATGAAGGCGGTCGGCACGCTCTGGATCGACATCGACACCCCGCAGTTCGGCAACAACAGCGCGGTCTCGTTCGTCCAGGACAGCACGCTGTTCATCCTGATCTTCGTCGCCACCCTCTCGGTGATCATCGGTGGGATCCGGATGGCGCTCGCGCAGCGCGGCGAGGCCGTCCGCGACATCGTCAAGAGCCTGATCACGATGGTGGTGGTGTCCACCGGCGCGGTCGCGTTCGCGGCGGCGTTGATCGAGATCGCCGACGCGTTCTCGGAGTGGATCGTCGACGAGGCGGTCGGCGGTTCGGACTTCTCCACGCGGATCGGCACGATCATGGTCAATCCGCTCAAGCAGGACCTCGAGCTGATGCTGGTGATCACGATGGGCATCCTGATGGTGATCACGTCGATCATCCAGCTGGCGCTGATGGTGATCCGGTACGGGATGCTGATCCTGCTCGTCGGCGTGCTGCCGCTGACCGCGGCGGCCACCAACACCGAGGCCGGGATGATGTGGTTCAAGCGGGCGGTCGCCTGGCTGGCCGGGTTCATCCTCTACAAACCGATCGCGGCGATCATCTACGCGGCCGCCATCCTCCTGATCGGTACCCCGGCGGGCGCGCCGGACAAGACGCTGGCCGTCATCACGGGGGTCGCGATGATGATGCTGGCCGTCGTCGCGCTGCCGGCCATCCTGCGCTTCGTCTCACCGAAGACCGGGAGCTGAGATGCTGGCACTCCTGTGCGACGACGGGTGGGAAGCCTGCATCCGGGACTTCCTCCTGAAGGCCCTCACCCCCGCAGTCGAGGCGATGATTAAGTTGATCTTCGATCCGATTCTCAGTGCCCTGGCCGAGGCCGTCGGCAAGGTGATGGCGACGATCGGCACCTTCTGGGTCTTCATCGACACCCCCGCCGTCGGCGACGCCCAGGGCGCGCCGGCCAGTGCGACGGTCGGCTGGATCTGGGAGCGCACCAGCTGGCTCGCGGTCTTCGCCGCCATCGTCGGCCTGATCGTGGGCGGTGCCCAGCTGGCCTGGTCGCAGCGCGGCGACTCGGCCAAGGACCTGCTCAGGTCCCTGATCACGCTGGTGGTGGCGTCCACGCTGGCGATCGCCGTCGCCCAGCTGCTGATCAGCATCGGCGACACCTTCTCCAAGTGCATCGTCGGGACCGCGCTGGACGTCGACGCGACCACCGGCTGGACCTGTTCGATCGATGCCGCGAACCCGCAGGCCTTCGGTGACGCGATGATCGTGCTGATGGGGCTGTCGGTCGCCCAGGGCGGCCTGCTCGGACCCGGGCTGATGATCGCGATCGCGATCCTGACGTTGCTCGCGTCGGTGATCCAGGTGGTGCTGATGGTGATCCGCTACGCGATGCTGATCCTGCTGCTGGGGGTGCTGCCGCTCGCGGCGGCGGCCACCAACACCGAGATGGGCAAGGCCTGGTTCAAACGGATCCTGGGCTGGCTGGTCGCCTTCATCCTGTACAAACCGGTGGCGGCGCTGATCTACGCCACCGCGATCAAGCTGACCGGGGCTGCCTTCGAGGAGGGCGAGCGCAACGGTCCGCTCGCCTTCGTCGAGCAGGATCCCGGGACCGCGATCATGAACATGGTCACCGGCGTCACGATGCTGGTGCTCGCACTGTTCGCGATGCCCGCGCTGATGCGGTTCATCGCGCCGATGGTGTCGGCGACCGCGGGTGCGGCCGGGGCCGGTGGGATCGCGGCCAAGATGGTCGGCGCGGACAAGCTCACCGACCAGGCGTCCAAGAGCGCCTCCAGCGAGAGCGACGGCCCGAGCGGTGCGCGCAACGTCGGCCGCTCCAGCAGCAGCAACTCGTCCGCGCCTAGCTCGGGGCCCCGTGGGGCCCAGAACTCCGGGCAGGCAAGCGGTAGCGGCGGCGGCGGGGGTGGAGGCGGCGGCGGAGGCGGCGGTGCCGGTGGTGGTGCGGGCGGCGGTGCCGGAGGCGGTGCTGGGGCCGGAGCTGGAGCCGGCGGAGGTGCCGGTGCCGGTGCTGGTGCTGGTGGTAGCGCAGCGGCCGGTGGTGGCGCGGCCGCGGGTGGTGGCGCCGCAGCGGGTGGCGCAGCGGGTGGCGCGGCCGCCGGTGGTGGCGCGGCGGCCGGTGCCGCGGCCGGTCCGGTAGGCCTCGCGGTGGTGGCCGCCGCCGCGGTCGCCGCGAAGGTCAAGGAAACCAACGACGCCGTGATCAATGAAGCAACCAGCGGAGCGGACGAAGAGGGACCAAGTGGCAGCGGCTGACAACGTACGAACGGCGCCGAGGACGTACGGCAACTGGCGTGCGCCCGCCTCGGCGGGCATCGCCGGGCTGGGCACGCTCGGCACCGCGATCATGATGATGGGCCTCGTGGTCACGATGATCGCCACGCTGACCAGCGGGATCGGTGGTGCGCTGGTCTCGCTGACGATCGTCGGTGCCGCGCTGCTGCTGCTGATGACCAAGGACAAGCACGGGCACTCCGCCCTGCAGAGGCTCTCGACCCGAATTGGATGGCAGCGAGCGAAGATGGCCAGGCACAACGTCTACCGATCCGGACCACTCGGCCGTACGGCGTGGGGCAAGTTCCAGCTCCCAGGCCTCGCCGCGGCCTCCCAGCTCAGCGAGTACCAGGACTCCTACGGCCGGCCGTTCGCGCTGCTGTTCTACCCGAGCACCCGACACTTCACCGTGGTGATCAACGCCGAGCCGGACGGCGCGTCTCTGGTCGACGAGGATCAGATCGACGTCTGGGTGGCGCACTGGGGCCAGTGGCTGGCGTCGCTGGGCCACGAGCCGGGCATCGTCGCCGCCTCGGTCACCGTGGAGACCGCGCCGGACACCGGGATCCGGCTGCGCCGTGAGGTCTCGCAGAACATGCAGGACGGTACGCCGGCGATCGCCCGCGCGATGCTCGCCGAGGTGATCCAGACCTACCCGGAGGGCTCGGCGCTGGTGTCGGCCCGGGTGGCGCTGACCTTCAAGGGCACCGACCGCAACGGGAAGCGCCGCAAGGAGGAGGACATGGGCCGCGAGCTCGCGTCCCGGTTGCCCGCGCTGACCCAGAGCCTGAACTCGACCGGCGCGGGGGCCGCCCGCCCGGTGGCCGCCCAGGAGCTGTGCGAGACCATCCGGATCGCCTACGACCCGGCCGCCGCGGTGCTGATCGACGAGGCGCGTGGTCAGGGCATCGCGCCCGAGCTGCAGTGGACCGACGTCGGTCCGGCCGGCGCGCAGGCGTTCTGGGAGAAGTACCGGCACGACAGCGCCTGGTCGATGACGTGGCAGATGACCCAGGCGCCGCGCGGCGAGGTGTTCTCCTCGGTGCTGTCGCAGCTGGTCGGGCCGCACCCGGACATCGACCGCAAGCGCGTCACCCTGCTGTACCGGCCGCTCGACGCCGCCACCGCGGCCCGGATGGTCGAGGCCGACAAGCGCAACGCGTCGTTCCGCGCGACCGCGTCGACCCGCCCGTCGGCCCGCTCGATGGCCGAGGCGCGGGCCGCCGACCGGACCGCGCAGGAAGAGGCCCGCGGCGCCGGCCTGGTCAACTTCGGCATGGTCGTCACCGGCACGGTGATGACCGCCGAGCAACTGCCGGACATGGTCGCCGCGATCGACAACCTCGGTGCCACCGCCCGCGTGCTGCTGCGGCCGGCGTACGGGTCGCAGGACTCCGCCTTCGTCGCCGGGCTGCCGCTCGGTGTCGTGATGCAGAGCCACCTGTCGGTCCCGGCCGGTCTTCGGGAAGCGCTGTGAGTCGACGGGAGAGCTCGTGAGCAAGAAGAAGAAGCCGGTCGACCCGAGCCGCGGCGGCCGCCGCCCGATGCCGCGCGGCTGGCCGGGGATGGGCGGCGGTTACTCGACGTACCTGCAGGCACCGGCCGAGTGGCGCGGTACGACGGTGCAGGTGTGCGGCATGTGGCCGTTCGCGTCCGGCACCGGCAGCCCGATGGTCGGGGTGCCGATCGGCCGCAACATCCTGTCCGGCGCGACCATGTGCTGCGACCCGATCAGCTGGTTCATGCGGGCCAAGCTGATCTCGAACCCGTCGATGTTCGTGCTCGGCAAGCCGGGTCTGGGCAAGTCGACGATCACCCGGCGGATGGCGCTCGGCCTGGCCGGGTACGGCGTCATGCCGCTCGTCCTCGGCGACCTGAAGCCCGACTACAAGGACCTGATCGAGGCGCTCGGCGGCCAGGTGATCGAGCTCGGCCGCGGCCGTGGCCACCTGAACGTGCTCGACCCGGGGGAGTCCCGCAAGGCCGCGCTGCGGCTGACCGGCTCGGCCCGGCAGGCGATCCAGGCCGACGCGCACGGCCGCCGGCAGACGATGGTCTCGGCGCTGATCTCGATCATGCGCTCGGCCCCGCCGACGGACCGCGAGGAGACCATCATCGACGAGGCCCTCAAGGTGCTCGACGAGCGTCACGAGGGAACGCCGGTGCTGCGCGACCTGCTGAAGGTCGTCCAGGACGCACCGGACCGGGTCCGCAACGTCACCCTGGACCGCGGCAGCCTGGACCGGTACCGGCAGATCACCGAAGGCCTGGAGGCCTCGCTGATCGGTCTGGTCGGCGGCGGCCGGCTCGGCGAGATCTTCTCCGAGCAGACCGACAACCCGATGCAGATGGACCGCCCGGTCGTCTTCGACGTGTCCAACATCGACGACTCCGAGACCAACCTGCAGGCCGCCGTACTGCTGGCCTGCTGGTCGTACGGGTTCGGTGCGGTAGCGGTCTCGCAGGCCCTGGCCGATGCGGGCCTCGAGCCCCGGCGGCACTACTTCGTCATCCTCGACGAGCTCTGGCGGGTACTGCGGGCCGGGCGCGGTCTGGTCGACCGGGTCGACGCGCTGACCCGGCTGAACCGGCAGCGTGGTGTCGGGATGGCGATGATCTCGCACACCATGTCCGACCTGCTGGCGCTGGAGCACCCCGAGGACCGGATGAAGGCCAAGGGCTTCGTCGAGCGGTCCGGGATGGTCATCTGCGGCGGGCTGCCGCGGGCCGAGATGGAGAACCTGACCGAGGTCGTGCCGATGTCGCAGGAGGAGCAGAACATGCTCATCGGCTGGCAGGACCCGCCCGCGTGGGACCCCGCCACCGGCGAGGAGGCCGCACCGCCCGGCCGAGGCAACTTCCTGGTCAAGGTCGGTGGCCGGCCGGGCATCCCGGTGCACGTCGGGCTGACCTCGGTCGAGCGCGAGATCAACGACACCAACAAGCTCTGGAAGACCGGCGCCGACGGCCGCCCGCTCAAGGTGGAGGTCGCCGACGACGGGACCGAGGAGGTGGTCGCCGAGTACACCTTCGACGACCCGGCGCAGCTGCCTCCGCCCGACCCCACCACCCGGGTGGTCGCCCGGAGCGGAGTTGACGACTGATGGCACAGGGACGCAAGAGCACCGGCGGCAGCTCGATCTCGCCCGAGGCGATCTCGCTGTTCGTCCTGATCGGCCTGGTCGCGCTGATCTCGGTCGGGTCCTGGGTCGCGGCCTCGCTCGGGGCCGCGATCAGCGGTGACAAGAAGCCGGGCGGCAACCCGTTCTCGGTCCCGATCGACCTGTTCACCGGCGACTACGAGTGGCCGGGGGCCGCGACCGCCGTACTGATCGTGGAGATCCTGGTCGTCGCAGCGGTCGGCGTCGGTGGGTTCATGCTGCTGCGCCGGCGTGGTGGCAGCAAGTCCCGGGTCGACCGGCACGCGTTCCTGATGTCGAACCGCAAGGACCTGCGCAAGGTGCTGCGCGAAGGTGCCCAGGAGACCGCGAACCGGCTCGGCGCCGGACACGCGGGACCGGGCATCTTCATCGGCCGGACCGTACGGGACGACCTCGAGCTGTTCGGCTCGTGGGAGGACATGCACATCGACATCTGGGGACCCCGGACCGGTAAGACCACGACCCGCGCCGTACCGGCCATCCTGGACGCGCCGGGTGCCGTGATCGCCACGTCGAACAAGCGCGACATCGTCGACGCCAGCCGCGGCCCGCGCAGCGCGAAGGGGCAGGTCTGGGTGTTCGACCCCCAGGGTGTCGCCGACGAGGAGCCGACCTGGTGGTGGAACCCGCTGAGCTACGTCACCGACGAGGTGAAGGCCCGGCAGTTCGCCGACCACATCGTCAGCAGCCAGCGCCAGGAGGGCGCCCGCTCCGACGCCTACTTCGACACCGTGGCGGCCGACCTGCTGGCCGGCCTGCTGCTCGCGGCCGCGCTGGCCAAGCGGCCGATCAACCAGGTCTACCTGTGGCTCAGCGACCAGCTGAACGACGAGCCGGCCCGGATCCTCGACCACGAGCCGGGTTACGAGCTGGCCGCGCAGCAGATGGCCAGCCTCTACAGCCTGCCGGACAAGCAGCGGGCCGGTGTCTTCGGCACCGCCCAGCCGAACGTGCAGTTCCTGCTGAACCGCAAGGTCGCCGGCTGGGTGAATCCGAACGGCCCGGCCGACAACCGGCCGCAGTTCGACCCGCACGAGTTCGTCCGCGGCGGTGGCACCCTGTACAGCCTGTCCAAGGAAGGCACCGGTACGGCGGGCCCGCTGGTCGCCGGCCTCACCGTCGCGATCGTCGAGGCGGCCGAGGAGTACGCCAAGACCTGCCCGATGGGCCGGCTGCCCACTCCGCTGGTCGGCGTGCTCGACGAGGCCGCGAACGTCTGCCGCTGGAAGAACCTGCCCGACCTCTACAGCCACTTCGGCTCCCGCGGCATCGTGCTGATGACGATCCTGCAGTCCTGGGCGCAGGGCGTGGAGTGCTGGGGCGAGCACGGGATCGAGAAGCTGTGGTCCTCGGCCAACATCCGGGTGTACGGCGGCGGTGTGTCCGACTCGTCGTTCCTGGAGCGGCTGAGCAAGCTGATCGGCGAGTACGACATCAGCTCGAACACGGTCTCGTACGAGGGCGGCAAGCGCTCGCACAGCAGCCAGGTCCAGCGGCACGCGATCATGGAGGTCTCCGACCTGACCTCGATGCCGCCCGGCCGTGCGGTGGTCTTCGCCTCCGGTACGCCGGCCACGATGGTCAAGACGGTCCCGTGGATGGCGCGGCCCGACGCAGCGTCGGTGCGCGCTTCGCTGGCGCAGTTCGACCCGGGGTCGGCGTCGACCGCGGGCCCGGCCGGCAGCGCGTCGAACCCGTGGATCGCGGCCGGCCAGAAGGCCAAGCACAACCCGCTCGGCCCGGCCCAGGCGACCTGGCCGGCAACGCCCGCCAACCAGCCGCAGGCCCCGGAGCCGTCCCAGCAGCAGTGGGGTCAGGCGCAGTGGAGCCCGCCCAACCCCAACGACCGGCGCGGGTGAGAATAGGGTGTGCAATCCAGCGGTGCGACCGAGGTGGTCGCACCGTTCGCCTGACAGGTAGCCCGAAGGAGTGGAGCCATGGACGACGACGACGTGATGGAGCTGTACTACCCGCACGTCGCGGCCTTCGTGGAGGACCGGCTGGTCTATCTGTACGCCCGGCGGCTCGGGCAGACCTTCGTCTGGTGCCCCGAATGGTTCCGGCACGCTGAGGCGCTGAGCCGGCTGGACTCGATCTGGCGCGCCTGGGAGCACCTGCGGCTGGACCCGGCGACCGGGATGTCGGTCTGGTGGCGTGACCACGCGGACCCGCACATGCACGTGCTGCTCAACCCGGACGGCCCGTTCGCGGGCTGCCGTGGAGCGCACAGCGAGTACACCGCCCGCCCGCTCGTGACGGTGCCGCCGCCGGAGGGGCTCTTCTACGACCAACGCGAGCCGAACCTGCGCAGCGTCTGATCCAGCAGCCGACAGGCTCTGGGAGAATAGAGATATGGCTATGGAATCCGCACGTCCGGTGTCGCTGACCGGGATCAAGCCGACCGGCGACCCGCACCTCGGCAACCTGATCGGCGCGATCCGGCCGGCGCTGCAGCTGGCCGACTCCTACGACGCGATGTACTTCATCGCCGACTACCACGCGCTGACCGTGCTGCGGGACGCCGAGCAGCTGCGGCACTACACCCGCTCGGTGGCGGCAACGTGGATCGCGGCCGGTCTCGACACCGACCGGATCACGATGTACCGGCAGTCCGACGTACCGGAGACGTTCGAGCTGCACTGGGTGCTGTCGACGGTGGCCGCGAAGGGCCTGATGAACCGGGCGCACGCGTACAAGGCGGCCCGGGACAAGAACGCGGAGGCCGGCAAGCCCGACCTGGACGCGGGCGTCAACATGGGTCTGTACAACTACCCGGTGCTGATGGCGGCCGACATCCTGCTGATGGACTCCGACGTCGTACCGGTCGGCAAGGACCAGTCGCAGCACGTCGAGTACGCCGCGGACATCGCCGGGACGTTCAACCACCTCTTCGGCGAGAACAACCTGAAGGTGCCGCGGCTGGTGCTGCCCGAGGACGACGCGGCCAAGACGCTGCCGGGCATCGACGGCCGCAAGATGAGCAAGAGCTACGGCAACACGCTCCCGCTGTTCGCGCCGGAGAACCAGCTGAAGAAGCTGGTCCGCAAGATCGCCACCGACAGCACGCCGGTCGAGGAGCCGAAGGACCCGGACAGCTCGTCGGCGTTCCTGATCTTCGAGCAGTTCGCGTCGCCGGAGCAGCTGGCCGACACCCGGAAGCGGCTCGAGGCCGGCGGGATGGGCTGGGGCGACCTGAAGAACGAGCTGTTCGAGGTGATCAACACCCAGATCGGCCCGCTCCGTGCCCGGTACGACGAACTGATGGCACCGGGCAGCGACCTGGACGACCTGCTCGAGGCCGGCGCCGTCCGGGCGCGGGCACGCGCCAAGGTCGTGCTGGACCGCGTCCGCGACGCGGTCGGCATCTCCTAGCCGAGGGCGGTCAGCGGACCGCGCCGGTGACCAGCCACGCGTCCCGGCGTTCGCGGGTGAGCAGGGTCAGCAGGCGGAGCAGCATGAACCCGCCGAAGGCCCACCACAGCGCCACGACCCCGCCGTCGAACCAGATGACGCTCAGCGCCAGCGGGACGTAGAGCACGAGCGCGATCACGCCGGCGACTGCCAGGTACGGGCCGTCGCCGGCGCCGATCAGTACGCCGTCGAGCACGAACACCACGCCGTTCACCGGCTGCCAGAGCGCGGCGACCAGCAGCACCGCGGACAGCGAGTCCCGCACGGCCGGGTCCTCGGTGAACCAGGGCACGTAGATCGTGTGCAGGCCCCACAGGGCGAGACCGCCGACCACGCCCGACCAGAGTCCCCACCACATCATCCGGCGGGTGATCGCGCGCGTCCCCTCGACGTCGCCCGCGCCGAGCGACCGGCCGGTCAGCGCCTGCGCGGCGATCGCGATCGCGTCCAGCGCGAGGGCCAGGAACGACCAGAGCGTGAACGCGACCTGGTGGGCCGCGACGGACGTCGTACCGAGTGAGGTGGCGACGAAGGTGGCGAGGATGATCGCGACGCGCAGCGTGAGCGTGCGGACCACCAGCGGTACGCCGGAGTGGGCCGAGGCGCGGATGCCGGGGAAGTCCGGCCGCAGCTTGGCGCCGTCGCGCCGGGCCCCGCGGACCACGACCACGACGAGCGCGACGCCGGCGGCGGTCTGGGCGAGCGCCGTACCGAGTGCTGATCCGGCGATGTCCAGGTCGAGGCCGTAGACCAGGATCAGGTTGAGCACGATGTTCAGCAGGTTGGCCGTGATCGCGACGATCATCGGCGTCTTGGTGTCCTGCAGACCACGCAGTACGCCGGTCGCCGCGAGCAGCAGGAGCATCGACGGGATGCCGAAGCAGCTGATCCGCAGGTAGACCACCGCGTGGTCCGCGACGTCCGGCGACGGGTTGAACGCGCCGATCGCGGCCGGGGCGAGCAGGATCCCGACCACAGCCAGTACGACGCCCAGCAGCAGCGCGAGCCAGAGACCGTCGATGCCCTGGGCCAGCGCGCCCTTGTGGTCGCCGGCGCCGATCCGCCGCGCGACGGCCGACGTCGTCCCGTACGCGAGGAACACGCAGATGCCGACCAGGGTCTGCAGGATCGTGCCCGCGATCCCCAGGGCGGCGAGCTGCGGTGTCCCGAGGTGGCCGACGATGGCCGAGTCGGCCAGCAGCATCAGCGGTTCGGAGACCAGGGCGAAGAAGGCCGGCACCGCCAGCCGGAGGATCTCCCGGTCCTGGCTGCTGGTAAGGCGCATAGGCCTCATTGTGCCTGGCGAGGGCTGTGCACAACGCACCGGACCGAACTGTCTCGAATCTTTTTCTTCTCCACACCTGTGAGTTCACGAAACCGCAGGTCAGAGGGATGTTCGAGAGCTTTCCCCACAGATATCCACAGGGTTGTTCCCAACCTGTGCACAGGACTTCCCGGGGTTTCCCACAGGTGGTCCACACCCCCTGTGGACACTCGGCTACCTGCTCACGGCGGTTCGGGCGTACCGTCGCGTGACCGACGCCGTCCGCCCGACTCGGGGGCTTGGGTGGTTCGGTGAAAACTGTCGGCGACGCCGGATACGGTTCGATCACGTGTTCGACCCGTTGGGCGGGTCGGTGGGCGGACGAGGAGGTCGGGGCAGTGAGCGTTGCGGAGTTCCGCGCAGGACCGGACAGCGGGAACGAGGAACGCAACCCGGCGATGGGCTTCGACCGCACCCCGCCGCAGGACCTGGGCGCCGAGCAGTGCGTGCTCGGCGCGATGATGCTGAGCAAGGACGCGATCGCCGACAGCATCGAGACCGTCCGTGGCACCGACTTCTACCGGCCGGCGCACGAGTCGGTCTACGACGCGATCACCGACCTGTACGCCCGGGGCGAGCCGGCCGACGCGATCACGGTCGCCGCCGAGCTGGCCAAGCGCGGCGACATCGCCCGGATCGGCGGTGCGCCGTACGTGCACACCCTGGTCGCCTCGGTGCCGCTGGCCGCCAACGCCAGCTACTACGCGCACATCGTCCGGGAGAAGGCGATCCTGCGCCGCCTGGTCGAGGCCGGCACCAAGATCGTCCAGCTCGCGTACGCCGGGGAGGGCGAGGTCGACGACGTCGTCGACGAGGCCCAGGCCGAGATCTACCAGGTCACCGAGAAGCGGACCACCGAGGACTACGCGCCGCTGAAGGACATCATGGAAGGCGCCCTCGACGAGATCGAGGCGATCGACTCCCGTGGTGACGCGATGATCGGCGTCCCGACCGGCTTCACCGACCTCGACGAGCTGACCAACGGGCTGCACCCGGGCCAGATGATCATCGTCGCCGCGCGTCCCGCGATGGGCAAGGCACTCGCGCTGGACACCCCGCTGCCGACGCCGTCCGGCTGGACGACGATGGGCGAGGTCGCCACCGGTGACGTGCTGCTCGACGCCGACGGCCGTCCGACCCGCGTGGTCGCCGCGACCGACGTGATGGACGACCGGCCCTGCTACCAGCTGACCTTCTCCGACGGTACGACGATCGTCGCCGACGCCGAGCACCAGTGGGTCGTCGAGGACGGCGGCCAGCCCGTCGTCTGCACGACACTCGACCTGCACAGCGCCATGTCGGCGTACGCGGGTCTGACCCCGGCGGTGCCGCGGTCAGCGCCGCGGGAGATCGCCGGTCACGGAGTCACCACCGGCGTGCTCGGTGAGCCCGACCGCCGGGTCGAGCGCGTCGAGCCCGTCGCCTCCGTCCCGGTCCGTTGTGTCGAGGTCGACAACCCCGACCACCTGTACCTGGCCGGCAAGACGATGGTGCCGACCCACAACTCGACGCTGGGCCTGGACTTCGCCCGCTCCGCGTCGATCAAGCACGGCCTGACCTCGTGCATCTTCTCGCTGGAGATGAGCCGCAACGAGATCACCATGCGGCTGCTCTCGGCCGAGGCGAAGGTCCCGCTGCACCACATGCGCAACGGCAAGATGACCGACGAGGACTGGGCCCGCCTGGCCCGCAAGATGGGCGAGGTCTCCGAGGCCCCGCTGTTCATCGACGACTCCCCGAACCTCACGATGATGGAAATCCGCGCGAAGGCCCGCCGCCTCAAGCAGCGCCACGACCTGCGCCTGATCGTGATCGACTACCTGCAGCTGATGTCGTCGGGCAAGAAGGTCGAGTCCCGCCAGCTCGAGGTCTCGGAGTTCTCCCGCTCGATCAAGCTGCTCGCCAAGGAGCTCGAGCTCCCCGTCGTCGCCATCTGCCAGCTCAACCGTGGCTCCGAGCAACGATCCGACAAACGCCCGATGACGTCCGACCTGCGTGAGTCAGGCTCGCTGGAGCAGGACGCCGACATGGTCATCCTGCTGCACCGCGAGGACGCCTACGAACGCGAGTCCACCCGCCCCGGCGAGGCCGACTTCATCGTCGCCAAGCACCGCAACGGCCCCACCGCCGAGGTCGTCGTCGCCTTCCAGGGCCACTACTCCCGCTTCGTCGACATGGCCCACGACGGCTGAGTACATCTGTCTAGACGCACCGAGTTGATTGAGCAGCACGTCGAAATCACTGCCGGCGCCAGAGCCTGGCCGAAGCGCAGCTTCTCTTCTTGCCGGCGCCTCGGCCTCCGCGCCGGAGGTGGTGGGTCGCGTTAACCAAGACTGTGATGCTCGGCCCTCGTAAGAGCAGTGCTAGCAATTCAGACAACCTTAGATTGCCATATATGGCGGTATATTGAGGCAATGGCTTGTATATGGAACCACTGATGCGTATAGTCCCGTATATGAGCGACAGTCAAGCCGATCGGACGGGTGAAGGCGCGCGGCTATTGAAGCTGCGGCTGCCCGCCCAGCTGGTCCGCGACATGGACGAGGCGATTCTGGCTAGCCGTGGGGCGTACTTCGACCGCAACGAGTTCGTCACCGAGGCTGTGTGGGACCGCCTTGCCGAGGAAGGTCTCTCGATTCAGGCCCGGGTGCGGATGGCAACTGAGCCTGACGGAAGCGAGTGGCAGGTGGAGGCCGCTCTGGAGGCAACACCGCCGACTGCGCCGCGGTTGGTCCAAGAAGGGCACAACTTCGGCCTCCATAACAGGGACCTGCCGACTCTATGGGTTCTGGCTGACTTGATGGTCAACGCCGCCGATGGGTTGGAGTGGACGAAGTACTTCGAGCAGTTGCGCGAGCGGGCCCAAAAGGCTGGCCGTTGGTTGCGCAAGCAGGACGCCGACAGTCACGCCGCAGTGAAGGCGGCGGTCGGGTTCCCGCGTGATGGCGCCAAGGCAAAAGCGTCCGAGGACCGGTTCCTGAGTACGGCCGTTGGCGCGCCACGCTCTGGGCAGGGGCCGGCCTTCCTGATGGGCCTTATCGGAGTCGCAGGCGAGCCGGCAGAGGTTCGCCCCACCCCCGAGGCGGTGGAGCTGCTGCGTGAGCTCGCAGCGACCGGCCTAACTCATCAGGTACCACAGTCAGCCGAGGCCGCGCGCCGATGGCTACGCCACCTACAGGCTGTGGCATCACAGGAACATGCCACGTGGCTCCAGGTGCTGCGTGCATTGGAAGGACGGCCGACCCGCGCCGACCTGACTGATCTGTTTCCCCAATGGCCAGGAACTCAGGCCGACACGAACTGTATGGGCTACATCTCACGTGGTCGCGAGTGGGGTCTGGTGCGTCCCGAACTCGTCGATGGACGCTACGAACTGACTGACCTCGGCCACCAGGTGGTCATGGAAGGAGTGAAGACTGATGGGTGACCAGATTGTCGACCTCGCGCTGGCAGCGCGCACGGGCGCCGATGTCGACCGGCTTGAGGGCGCCTTGCGTGCAGCACTGCCAGGCGTTAAGGAGCGAGATCTGGGCGACAACCCGGTTAATTGGTCCTCGGTGTCCTCGGCTGGTGAGCCGGCCGCCCTCCTCATGGAGCGTATTACCAACATGTTCGACGCCTACCTCCTGCGGGCGGCTCACGGCCGTGCCGACCGCTCATGGGGTAGCCCGGGAGAGGCGGCTAAGGTCCTAATCGATGCCCCCGACGGTGTTGACGCCCTGACCGATGAACAGCGGACCGTAGTCGCAGACAACCTGCGGGTCAGTCTGCTGAACTCCGACGACCCCGCCAGACGGCCTACCATCGCCTTCCGTGACCGAGGCATTGGGCTGACCGGCGAGGAGATGCCTAGCACGATCTTGTCCCTCCACGGCTCTAATAAACTAGATACTCCCTGGCTGCACGGGGTTTTTGGCAAGGGCGGATCCTCGACCTCCCAGTACAGCGACGCCACCATCGTGGTCAGCCGTAAACAGCCCAGCATGCTCGGCGAGCACGAGCAGGACAAGATTTCGGTCGCCGTAGTGCGGCTCGTCGACACCCCGACACGTCGGCTGGAGTACTTCCGCTACCTCGTCGATGAATATAGCCGCGTCTATACAGCTCTCGCGATTGACTACCCCGGCTTCGAGCCTGGCACCTACGTTGCCCACGTTAACTTCCAAGGTGACCGAATCGGCACCCAGAACTGGGAGTACGAGGAGTCCATCTACGCCTACGGGGAGACTATTCTCTTCGCTCCGACGCTTCCTTACGCACTCCAGGACGCCCGTACTGGCGACGCCAACGTACGGCCCGTGAACCGTCGCGGTCCCTCGACCGTTGCTGGACTCGGACGCCGCCTGGCACGCGCGGCGGGCCGGAAGTCTGACGACAAGACCCTGGCCGTGACCGATTGGACCACCATCCAGGTCCCAGGCGTCGGCAGCGTTCGTCTGCGCTGGTGGCTCTTCGACGGCATCGACGCCCGTCGCCGCCGGGCCGCGAAGGGTTACGTCGTCTTGTTCACCACCAACGGTCAGGTCCATCACAACTGGGATCAGGCCAAGCTCATCCAGCTCGTTCCCGACAAGCAGCGGGTGGCCAAGAGCATCCTGGTCCAGATCGATTGCGACGAACTCGACCTCAAAACGCGCGCCCGGATTTTCGACACCTTTCGCACCCAGACTCGCCACAGCACCGAGGCCCGCGAGCTAGAGCGGGCCGTGGCCGACGAACTCCACAACGACCCTGACCTGCAGGAGATGGAGGAGAAGCTGGTCTCTCAAGCCCTGAAGTCAGCAGGCAAGGGTGTCAGCAGCGCCTTCCTTAAGAAGCTCAACAAGGCCATTTCGATCAAGGCTGCTGGCATCCGAGAAACCGGCCGTGGGCCTCAGGAGGAGCCGACGACTCCGCCTGCACCTTTAGAGAATCTCTACAATGAACCGACCTACTTCGAGGGCCCCGAAGAGGTCACAGTCATCCCCGGCGGCCGGGCATCAGTGTTCCTGCGGGCTAACGCCCATGACGCTTTCGTTCCGACCCGGGGCCAGATCACGCCGCGCGCGTCAGGCCCGTTCGACCAATGCACATATACTCTCGGCGACCTGAGACGAGGCCGCATGCGGGTCGGGTTGCTGGTCGCACCCGACACGACCCCGGGCACCTACAGCATCGACTTCGATCTGGCCTGGTTCAGTGACGATGGCACGAGCAAAGTGCTGAACTGGACCACCAAGGTCGAGGTCGTGACAGAGATTCCCGAGAAGCGTCGCGGGACGAGTGCCCCGAAGTTGGAGCCCGATGGGTCAGTGGCGTTCATCTGGGGTGGACGAAACAACTTTGATGGCAGCGACAAGGTTGCCGGCAAGCTTGAGCACATGCCTGGAAGTGCGTTGGCGCAGCACGACCCCGCTTATGCGGCCTACAAGTCCATCCAAACAGTGCCGACCGTGGTTCTCAACCAGGACTTCAAGGACTGGGCGGGCTACCGCACGCGTGTGGTGAAGGCTAAGAGCGACGACACCGCCGAGGTGCGCAAGGAACGGTATGCAGTCGCGGTCGGCTCGGCGGTGGCCGATATCTGGGGACAGGAGGCCGATTTCGAGAAGGCACGTCGCGACAGCACGGAGGGTACCGACCTACCCGAGCCGATGTCGGTTGAGCAGCGCAACCGAGCGGTCACCCAGGCCGCCCGCACCGCCCTTGTGCTGCTGCCGGACTTCGACACCTTCGGCACGGCGTAGAGTAGATCCGCTCGATTACCGGTCAGCGATCAAGCTCAGCAGCCATAACCCCGATCAGGTCCACAGCGTGGGCTGCGGGGACGGGGTGTTGATCGGTAGTTCGCGCACGAGATCGTGGGGAATCGGCAGAGCGTTGAGCGCACGTGGTTCGATCTTGCTCAACTGGTCACCGTGGCTGCGGGCCCGTGCCTGGATCGCCGCCTGACCCTGAGGCCCGCGCAACCAGGCCAGTACCGCGGTTCTTGTACCCGATAGGACCTCGGGCTTCCAGGACAAGCCATAGAGATTGTTAGTGATGTGAGCGGACGCATCGTTGACCACAAACCGGAAGCTGGTCTTCGATGAAGGACCCACGATTACGTCGGGGACGACCACTTCGGTCGACAGGTCGAACCATTCGCGACGGTAGGCGCACAGATACCTGCTCGGGTACCCCTCGTCCGTGCCGTAGTCGACGTACGCCTTGACGTCCGCATCCTTCAGATCGGAGCGTTGGGCAAGGAACAGCCACCGGCGGTCGCGTTCGGGAAGGGCTGCCAATCCGGCCTCATCCACGCTGTCGCCAGGATGATCGCGTAGGCGTCGGACCAGTGGCACCTGCACCTTCGCCGGCAACGGACGCTCGGTGAGCTGCTCGTTGGTCAACAAGAAGAATGCGTTGGCGCCGGTGGCCGTGCCGCGCACGATCCGGGCCACTGTCGAGAGTGGGACAGTTTTCGCGGGCTGCATGACCGGGCCTGTTGAGCTCTCGTCTGGAAAGAGCGAACGCCACTGGGCGGGACACGGGATCGATCGATCCACCTGATGCCGGCCGCCGTCGGGCAGAGATGTGATCATCGGCTGGTCGCTGTCCCTCTCGGGGCTGATCAGCAGCGAGACGGCGTCGACCTGCGCTTCCTTGAACAGCCTGGTGGCGAACAGCGTCAGACGCACTGACCGGTTGGTCTGCGTCCAGATCCATCGGCGCAGTCCATCGGCGTAGTCGGCCTCGAGCCATTGCGCCGGGAGCAGGAGACACACGGCGTCCTTGGGGGCAAGCTGGTTGATCGCCGCCGCGGTCATCAAGGCCGATAAGGAGGCACGCGACCCGCATAGTCCACTTGCTGCGTCTAAGAGCCGCTCTCGATCATCACGGGGCAGCAATTGCAGCCGGGTGTAGGGCGGGTTTCCCAGTACAAGCCGCGGCCCGGGTAACGTCGGATACTCGGTGCCTACGTACCGGACGAAGTCAGCCAAACGCAGGCGCACCCCGGGCGTCTCTGGAGACGTCGCGAGCAGAGACTCAGCCGCCGCGCGAACACCTAACAGCCCTAGCGTGACCGGGTTGACGTCGACGGCATCGATTGTTGCGCCTGGCCACTGCTTGGCAGCGGCGACCGAGAAGATACCAACACCAGCGCCGACGTCGACCACAGTGGCCGGAGTGATTCCCTCCTCAGCACATGCGGCAAGCATGCGGGTGACTTCGTCCGGAGGCGTGAAGAAGGTCCCCAGCCGCCGCCGGTGGCCGGAGGCAACTGTCGAGGAGTAAAGCGCCGCGACATGCTCACTACTCCCCGACAACCGCAAACCGGCCTCAATGACCTCGGGTGGCGGTGTGGGGCCCCGTGAGATCCACCCCTTGAGCTCCGGGATACTCGAGAGCGCATCGAGACCGTCGCTCAGCGACGGCTCGTCCAACATTGCCTTCGCCAGACCGCCGAGCGCGGCCAGGCGCTGACGTTCGTTCTCGCTAGTGCCGGGGACGTCGTCCTCGTCGACAAGGTCGGGACATTCCACGGACTTTAGCCATGCCAGAACGGTCCGCAGCTCGAGGCCCAGATCGAGGTCGCCCGCAATCACCAATGTCACCCCCGCACCCGACTCTAGAATTCACAGTCTAGGGGCTCGTGGGCGCCGATCTGCGGGCACGGTAGGAGTCTCATCGTTCCGCCACAAGGTAGGAGCGAACCAGCCAAGGGCGCTGGGAGACGAGACTGTCGATGTCTCGACGCTCGCGGACCGTGCTGGGCGAATACAGGCGAGTGTTCCAACGCAACGATGTCCACCTTGGGGCGCTTCCTCGTGTGTGGTCGACGTGGCTTAAGCACGAGTCGCGTCAGGGCTCCTGGGTTGCTACGAAGGTTGACCCTTCGGGCCAGTCGGGCACTCGGGGGTTCGCACAAACGCACCCGTTGATGCCAGTGCACCGCGGAGGCTTCCTGCACGAAGAGTTCGCCAGAACTCCGGCGGCGTGGAATCGGCCAGCGTCGCCAGTGGAGGTCCGTCGACTGGTGCATCATCGCTCCGCCATATTCCTACCTCGGCCCGTCTGGATCCGCGCAATGGCCGGCCGTCAGTGCCCCTTCGACTCGATCGCGCCACTGTCGGTCCACGTTCGCCTCGACCACCAGAGCGGCAAACGGCCGCGGCTGAACATATCGCGGACCCGCGCACCCTCGAATGCGGGTGAAGACCGTTCGAGTCCCCTGTTCAGTCAGACAGCGATTCCGTCGCGTCGCGCCAGCGGTCGGCGGAGATGGATTCCTGGGCCAGCAGGCGCAGCGACGCGATCAGGGTTTCGCCGAGGATGGTGCCGATGACGACGCTCTCGGCGATCTGGTCGGGGTCGGTGCGGGCGGTGACCGAGGCGACCTCGAGGGCGGTGAACTTCTCGACCGCGTCGGCGTAGGAGTCGAGGAAGTCGACCAGGTGGTCCTGGTCGAGGGTGCGCAGGGCGGCGACGGTCTCGATCAGCGTGGTGAGCGCGGGGGCGTCGGACTCGACCTTCCAGCCGCGCCTGGCGATCAGCTCGCCGACCTGTACGGCGGCCGCCGTACGGTCCTCGGTGGCGGCGGTCGGCGTCCGGGTCGGGGTGATCGCGCGGTGCGCGCGCCCGATCTGGTCGTGCAGTGGCATCGAGTCGGAGTCCAGCCCCTCAAGGATTTCCTTCACCCGCGCGACCGGCACCTGGCCGAGGTCGATCAGCGCCCGGATCAGCCGCAGCCGGCGGAGGTGCGCTTCGCCGTAGGACGCCTGGTTCGGGCTCGTCAGCTCACCGGGCGGCAGCAACGCCTCCCGCAGGTAGTACTTGATCGTCGGCACCGGGACACCCGACTGCCGGCTCAACTCCGCGATCCGCATATCCGCCTTGCCTTCCCTCGACCTGTGATGGATAGTAGCAGTATCCATTAACGGATAGTCCGACTATCCATCTGAGGGGAGAGTCAAAGATGCTGATCGATGTCGTGCTCGTCGTCGCGACGCTGGTCTTCCGCGGGCTCGGCGCGCTCGGCGTCCGCCGGTTCACCCGCTGGCCGGTCGCCGCGGCCCACGGGCTGGCGGTGATGCTGGTGCTGACCGCGAGCGCCCACTTCGTCCCGGCCGGCGTGACCGTGATGCCCAACCACGCGGACATGGTCCGGATCGTCCCGCCGTTCGTCCCGTACGCCGACGCGATGGTCTACCTGACCGGCGTACTGGAGCTGCTGGGTGCGCTCGGGCTGGTCCTGACCGCCACCCGCTGGGCGGCCGGCTGGTCGCTCGCCGCGCTGTTCGTGACGTTGCTCCCGGCCAACATCTACGAGGCCGTCGAGCAGATCTCGTTCGCCAACGGGGAGGCGACGCCGCTGTGGCAACGCATCCCCGAGCAGGTCGTCTACATCGCGGTCGCCGTCTGGGCCGCCCGATCAGCCCGTACGCCGTCCGCCGCGCCGCAGCGCGAGCTCGTCGAAACCCACTGAAGGAGCCCAAAACATGTCCGACCCGTCCCGCACGATCGCCGGGGTCATCCTGCTGACGATCGTCACGATCGAGTTCGGCGGCTGGTTCCTGACCAAGATCGCCCGCGGCCAGGTGCCGATGACCGACTTTCAGAAGGCCTTCGCCCGGGCCGGCCACGCGCACGCCGGGGTGCTGGTCATCCTCAGCCTGGTCGGCCTGCTGTACGTCGACCTGACCAGCCTCAGCGGTTTCTGGCTGTGGGTCGGCCGGCTCGCGCTGCCGGTCGCCGCGATCCTGATGTCCGGCGGCTTCTTCGCCTCGTCCGCCGGCAAGAACGTCACCCAGCCGAACAAGTTCATCGCCGTCCTCTGGCTCGGCGCCACCGCGCTCGCCGTCGGCGCCCTGACGCTCGGCATCGGCCTGATCACCGCCTAGGGCGCGAGGCGGGCGCCGACGGAGCGGATGAGAGCGGCCGTCTCCGGCGGCGCCTCCAGCGTGAAGTCGGCGCCTAGGGCAACCACTCCGGCGACGTACTGGATCAGCAGCTGGGCCGAGTCGGCGCTCAGCGTGAGCACGCACGACTCCGGCCCGGTCGGTACGACGGTGCCCGGCAGCCACCAGCCGTAGAAGCCTTCCCGGACCGCCACCTCCGACAGCTCGACGTGCAGCACCGCCGAGTGCTTGTACGTCGCCGCCGCGAACGACTCGGCCAGGTACGTCGCGGCGTCGGCGGCCGGGATCTCCCGTCGGACGAACCGATGCCGGCTCGGCCGGACGTCGCTGATCCGGTCGACCCGGAAGCTGCGCCAGTCGTCGCGGTCCGGGTCGAAGGCGAGCAGGTACCAGGTCCCCACCAGCGCGACCAGCTGGTGCGGCTCGACCCGCCGGCTGGTCGCTTCGCCGTGCCGTGATTCGTAGCCGAAGGCAACGATCTCCAGGTCCCGGCAGCAGGCCGCGAGCACCGCGAGCCGGCCGGGATCGACCCGGGGCAGATCCGCGCGGGCGACCACCGACGCCGCCCCGACCGCCGCGACCTGTGGACGAAGCCTCGGCGGCAGCACCTGCGACAGCTTCGCCAGCGCGCTCATCGAGCTGTCGTACATCCCCGTCACCCCACCGCTGCCCGCGCCGGCCAGACCGACCGCAACGGCCACCGCCTCGTCGTCCGAGAGCACCAGCGGCGGCATCGCGCGCCCGGACACCAGGCGGTACCCACCGGCCGTCCCCGTCGTCCCGACGACCGGGTAGTCGAGCGAGCGCAGCCGGTCGACGTCCCGGCGGATCGTCCGGTCCGTGACGCCCAGCCGCTCTGCGAGCTCGGCGCCCGACCACTCCCGGCGCGACTGCAGCAGCGACAGCAGCCGCAGCAGTCGTCCCGGCAGGTCGTTCATATCCACAAAGATATCCACAGCTTGAGGACAACTTCTGTCCGGAACGCCGTCTACGGTCGGCGGCATGAAGACTTGGACCCCTGAAACCGACGGCTACGACAACCAGCGCAGCGGCTTCCAGCGCCGCGATCCGCACCGGCCGACGCGGATCTTCGCCGTGACCAGCGCCGCCGACATCCAGGAAGCGGTGCGCTACGCCCGCGACCACGAGCTGCGGCTCGCGGTCCGGGCAAGCGGGCACGGCCACACGACGCCGACCGACGGCGTGCTCGTTGCCACCACCGCCTTCGCCGGTGTGACTGTCGACCCGGAGCAGAAGACCGCGACGATCCAGGCGGGCGCGACCTGGCAGCAGGTGACCGCCGCGACCGCGCCGTACGGGCTGGCGCCGCTGTCCGGCAGCTTCCCCGGCGTCGGCGCGATCTCGTACACGCTCGGCGGCGGGCTCGGGCTGATGGCGCGCAAGTACGGCTTCGCCGCCGACCACGTACGTCGGATCGACCTGGTCACGCCCGACGGTGAGCTGCGGTCCGTGACGCCGGAGGACGCGGAACTGTTCTGGGCGCTGCGCGGTGGCGGCGGCAACTTCGGCATCGTGACCGAGCTGGAGATCGACCTGTTCGACGTCGCGACGGTCGCGGGCGGCAGCCTGTACTACGACCTCGCGGCCACTCCCGACGTACTGCAGACCTGGAGTGAGTGGACCGCGACCGTACCTGAGGAGGTCACCTCGGCGGTCGGCGTCCTGGTCCTGCCGGACATCCCGATGGTCCCGGCGCCGTTGCGCGGCAAGCACATCGCGCAGCTCCAGCTCTGCATCCTCAGCGACCTGGACCAGGCCGAGCAGCTGATCGCGCCGCTGCGCGCGCTGGGGGAGCCGGTGATGGACACCTTCGGCGAGATCCCGTACGCCGAGTCCGGCCGCATCTTCGCCGAGCCCGAGCAGCCGCACGGCTACCGCGCCCAGAACATCCTGCTCGCCGACCTCGACCCGGTCGCGCTGTCGACGATCCCCAAGCTGGCCGGCCCGGAGGCGGGCGCGATGTGCGTCGTCGGCATCCGTCACCTCGGCGGTGCGCTGTCCCGTCCGCCCGCGATCCCGAACGCGGTCGGTCGCCGCGAGGCGCAGTACGCGCTGACCGTGCTCTCACCCGGCGAGCAGGACTTCACCAAGCTGCACCGCGGCATCCTGGAGCCGTGGACGTCGATCGGCCGGCAGCTCAACTTCAGCTTGGGCCCGCTCGACGCCGACCAGATCGCCGAGGCCTACGAGCCCGCCGACCTCGAACGCCTCAAGACGCTCAGGCGGAAGCTCGACCCGACCGGCCTGCTCCAGCCGAACCATGTGATCTGAGGCTCACCCGCTGGTCGCGTCCGCCCGGCCGGAGCAGGGTGAAGCCATGAACAAGGCGCACCTCGAACTCTGCTCGTCGGACTACTGGATGACCCACCTCGGGAACACGGTCGTGCCGTGGGCGCTGGAGCGGATCGCGCTCGGCGGACGGCTGCTCGAGATCGGGTCCGGCCCGGGCGCCGCGACGCGGGTGCTGCGGGAGAGCTTCGAGGTCACCGCCGTCGAGTACGACGTGGAGCTGGCCGCCGCGCTGATCGACCAGTTCCAGGACGACCCGCGCGTGCACGCGAAGCAGGGCGACGCGACGCAGCTGGACGAGCCGGACGACCGGTACGACGCGGCGGCGTGCTTCACGATGCTGCACCACATCCCGTCGCGCGAGCAGCAAGACCAGGTGTTCGCCGAGATCGCCCGGGTGCTTCGGCCGGGCGGCGTGTTCTTCGGGACGGACAGCCTGGCCGGGCCCGGGTTCTTCCGGCTGCACGAGGGCGACATCTGCGTGCCGGTCGATCCGATCACGCTGGCCGACCGGCTGGAGGCGGCCGGTTTCGTCGACGTCGACCTGGAGGTCCGCGGCGAAGGGGTGCGCTGGACCTGCTCGACCCCGGAGGCCAACGGCGCGCGCGTCCAGGTCCGGGAGCCGTTCCTCAAGACCTACACCAGCGACGACTTCCGCCACGGCATCGTCGCCGACTGGGTCCCGCAGCTGCTCGAAGTCGCTGCCCTGGGCAACGACCCGCTGCACCTCGACGCCGGCCCCGCCGACGCCGCCGAGCCCCTCCGCGCCGCAGCTCCCCGCCTCACGGTCGCGCAGCTCGACCCCGCCTTCACCCCGGACCTGCGCGCCCGCACAGCCGAGCTTCCCCACACCGAGATCGTCGACGTGGACCCCCTGCACCTCCCCTTCGACGACAACCGCTTCACGGCTGCCACCGTCTTCCTGTCCCTGATGCATCTCCGCTCACCCCGCACCCAGGACGCCGCCCTCCGCGAGCTCCACCGAGTCCTCCGCCCCGGCGCGACCTTCGCCGGCCTGAACGCCCTCGACGGCAACCACTTCCGCAGCATGAACGACCACGACCGCGCCGTCCCGATCGACCCGCTCACCTTCGCGGCCCGCCTCGAACAAGCCGGCTTCACCAACCCGAAGCTCGACTACTGGTCCTTCCCCCGCTTCACCGCCCAGGTCCCCGGCTAGCCGCACTCGGCCAGTACATCGGGACACCACAGCGTGATAGCCGGTGCCCCAAGGCGCGACTTTGGGCACAGCCCAGCCATTTCCAGGGTTCCCCGATGGCTGACCGGTGCCCAAAGTGGGACTTGAGGATGGCCGGCGGCGCTGCCTGGCCTGCTGCGGGTGTCCGGACGTGGGTCGGGTACCGACCGACAGGACGTCTCCCGCCCGGGGCCGCTGGGACGGACAGAATCAGGCGTAAGTCCGTTGGGCGGTGGGCCGGCGAGCTGAAGATGTCCTGTCGCTCGGTACCCCATCCCCGGCTACAAGGCGGCGGTCACGTCGATCTCGACGAGCTGGCCGGTGAAACCGAGCTGGGCGACGCCGAGCAGGGTGCTGGCGGTGGTGAAGGCGGGCGCCAAGGGGGAGTCGTTGAGCCAGGCCCAGACAGCGCCGAGGTCGTCGCGGTCCTGGCTGGCGACGTAGATCACCGTCCGGACGACGTCCTCGGGGCGAGCGCCGGCGGTCTCGAGCGCGGTGAGGATGTTGCTGATGACCTGGGCGGTCTGACCTTCCAGGTCCTCGGCGGCGAGCTCGCCGGTGGAGTCCAGCGGGCACTGGCCGGCGAGGAAGACCAGGCGGGACGCCTCGACGGTCGTCACGTGGTGGTAGCCGGGGGTCGGGTGCAGGGTCGGGGGATTGGTGCGCTCGATCGTCACGAGCCCAAGCCAAGGTCACCGCTCAGGCGCGGTCAACAGAATTACGAGCGGGGCGAGTCCCTCCGCGTGCGCCCTGGAACCACCACGGCCCCGGGCGGCGAACCGCTCCGGGGCCGAGTGGCGTAGTACGTGTCGAGCCGTTAGGCCGTACTACGAGCTGTTAACGAGGTCAGGCGCTCAGGCGTTCCTCGGTGGTCGTGGAGAACAGGTGCAGCTTGCCGGGCTCCGGCGCGAGGTGCACCAGCGAACCGGTCTCCGCGAGCGTCCGCGTACCGACCCGCGCGATGATGTGCTGCTGGGTGCTGGTGTGCTCCGCGTTGCCGTACATGTACGCGTCCGAGCCGAGCTCCTCGATCACCGAGACGCGGACCGGCAGGCCCTCGTCGGCGATGTGGAACGACTCCGGGCGGATGCCCAGCCACACGGTCTTGTCGGCACCGGCCTTGGTCAGCAGCGCACGCTCCACCGGTACGACGAAGTCGCCGATCTTCGCGCCGCCGTCGACGATCTCGGACTCGATCAGGTTCATCGCCGGCGAGCCCATGAAGCCCGCGACGAACAGGTTCTTCGGCGCGTCGTACAGGTTCAGCGGCGTGTCGACCTGCTGCAGGAGACCGTCCTTGAGCACGGCGACGCGGTCGCCCATCGTCATGGCCTCGATCTGGTCGTGGGTCACGTAGACGGTGGTGACGCCGAGGCGGTGCTGCAGCTCGGCGATCTGGGTGCGGGTCTGGACGCGCAGCTTGGCGTCGAGGTTCGACAGCGGCTCGTCCATCAGGAAGACCTGCGGGTTCCGTACGATCGCGCGGCCCATCGCCACGCGCTGACGCTGACCACCCGAGAGCGCCTTCGGCTTGCGGTCGAGGTACTCCTCGAGGCCGAGCAGCTTGGCCGCCTCGGCGACGCGCTTGGCCCGGTCGTCCTTGTGGATGCCCTGCATCTTCAGCGCGAAGCCCATGTTCTCGGCGACCGACATGTGCGGGTAGAGCGCGTAGTTCTGGAAGACCATCGCGATGTCGCGTTCCTTCGGCGGGCTGTTCGTGACGTCGCGGTCGCCGATGGAGATCGCGCCCTCGTTCACCTCTTCCAGACCGGCCAGCATGCGCAGCGCGGTCGACTTGCCCGAGCCGGACGGGCCGACCAGCACCATGAACTCGCCGTCGGAGATGTCGAGGTCCAGCTGGTTCACCGACGGGGTGTCGTTCCCGGGGTAGACCCGGGTCGCGCCCTTGAACGAGACAGTTGCCATCACGCACTTCCTTCCTCCGCCGGCAGGAACGTGCCGGACGATCCTTGGCAAAGGCGCCCAGGTCCTGGGTGTCTTGTCGGTGATACATCACCAAAAGCTGTAGACCAGAACGCCTACAGGTCTGCCGGCATTCCGCTAGTAGCGTCCCTCGCCCGGACGAACACCGTCCGCCATCAGGTCGAGCAGCGCGGCCACCGCGCGACTCGGCGGCCGGCCACTCAGCGTGATCGCCGACAGGGTCCAGGTCAGCTCGATCCCGGTCAACGGCAGCCGGGTGACGCCGGGGTGGTCCGGCCCGAGATCCGGTACGACGGCCACTCCCAACCCCGCCCGGACGTACTCCGGCACGGTCGTCAGGTCGGGCACCTCGACCTGCACCCGCCGCGGCATCCCGGCCGCGTCGAAGGCCCGGTCGACGTTGGTCCGGTTCCCGAACCCGGGCAGCAGGTCGACGAACCGCTCACCCTTCAGCTCCTCCAGCCGTACGCCGGTCCGCCCCGCGAGCCGGTGCGCCGTCGGCACCATCACGACGAACCCGACGGTCGCCAGCTCACGCGGCTCGAGCCCGACCAGGTCGGACCGGTTCGCCCCGACCAGCGCGACGTCCAGCCGTCCGTGCCGTACGTCGTCCGCCAGGCCGGTCGATCCGGTCGGGGAGGTCGTCACCTGGACGTCGACCAGGGGATAGCGCTGGTAGAACGCGCCGAGCAGATCGGCCAGATCGACCAGTCCGAGCCGGGTCATCGTGCCGATCCGCACGCTGCCGCGCAGTCCGGTCGACGCTTCCTCGACGACGGCCCGCGCCCGGTCGAGGGCCTCCAGCGCGGCCTTCGCCTCCGGGAGCAGGGCCTGGCCGGCCGGCGACAGGTTCACCCGCCGCGTCGAGCGGTCGAACAGCGTCGTCTTCAGGTCGTTCTCCAGCCCGCGGACCGCCGCCGACACGGTCGACTGGACGGTGAACAGCCGCTGCGCCGCGCGGGTGAAGCTCAGCTCCTCGGCGACCGCGACGAAGTACTCCAGCTGTCTCGAGTCCATTCCCTGATTATCGCTACTAACGATAAGAGTGCGCAAGAATCTTCGTTTGCCTCGATAGATCTCCAGGGGCAACCTGAAGACATGACAACTCTCACCGAGCCGCGGGCGGTCGACGCCGTCGGCACCAAGGTCCGTTTCACCCACGGCCCGGGGTTCTGGACGATCGCCGCCGCCTTCCTCACCACGATGGCGTTCTCCACCGTGCCGACGCCGCTGTACGCGCTCTACCAGCAGCGCGACGGCTTCCCGACGTTCCTGATCACGGTCATCTTCGCCGCCTACGCGGTCGGCGTGATGGCCAGCCTCTACCTCGCCGGCCACGTCAGCGACTGGCTCGGGCGGCGCCGGGTCGCGCTGCTCGCCGTACTGGCCGAGGTGGTCGCCGCGCTGATCTTCCTGTTCTGGCCGGAGGTCCCCGGGCTGCTGATCGCGCGGTTCGTGTCCGGCATCGGCGTCGGCATCCTGACCGCGACCGCGACGGCGCACCTGTCCGAGCTGCGCAAGATCGCCCGGCCCGAGGAGGACCCGAGCCGGTCCGCGCTGATCTCCAGCATGGTGAACCTGGGCGGCCTCGCCTTCGGTCCGCTGGTCGGCGGACTGCTCGCCCAGTACGTCGGCAGCCCGCTGCAGCGCCCGTACGAGGTGTTCCTGGTGCTGCTCGTGATCAGCGCGGTCGGGATCGCGCTCGTGCCCGAGACCGTCGAGCGGCGCGAGACGCGTCCGGCGTACCGGCCGCAGCGGGTCGCGCTGCCCGCGGCCGCGAAGCCGCTGTTCTTCGCGACCGCGGCAGGCGCCTTCGCGGCGTTCGCGATCTTCGGGCTGTTCACGTCGCTCGCCCCGACGTTCCTCGCGGGCACACTGCACCACACGTCGCGACTGCTGGCCGGAGTGGTGACCTTCGCGGTCTTCATCGCCGGCGCGGCCAGCCAGGTCGTCTTCGTCCGGCTCACCCGGACGCGTCAGCTGCAACTGGGCCTGGCCTCCATGTCGGTCGGCCTGGTCGGCATCGCCGCCGGCGGTGTGATCCCCAGCCTCGCCCTGTTCGTGATCGGCGGCATCGTCGCCGGCGCCGGCGTAGGCCTGGTCTTCCGCGCCGCGGTCGCCACCGCCGCCGGCCTCGCCGACGCAACGTCCCGCGGCGAGGTCCTCGCAGCCCTCTTCCTGATCGCGTACGCCGGCCTCGCCCTCCCCGTCCTGGCGATCGGCCTCGGCATCGCCCTCCTCCCCGCAGAAGTAGCCCTGGTCGTCTTCGCCGCGATCATCCTCGCCATGGTCAACGCCGCCGGACTCCGCATGCTCGCCGCCCGCCGCGGCTGACCCGTCGCGCCCGCCAGCGCGCGCACCCGGCCCATCGCGGCTGACCCGTCGCGCCCGCCATCGCGCGCACCCGGCCCACCGCGGCCGACCCATCGCGCGCACCCCGCTCACCCCAACCCCGCTTGCGTTCCCGCTCTGCGCTCGCTCTTCCGCCCGCGCCGCCCGCGCCGCCCGCGCCGCCCGCGCCGCCGCGCGCCGCCCGCGCGGTAGTTTGCGCGCATGGGTGACTACGTTTCCGTCGGAAGTCTGACCGCCTACCTCTCCACCGGCCGCGCGCACGGCCCCGGCATGCTGCTGCTCCCGATGATCACCGGGATCGGCGAGCAGATCCGCGACTGGGCCGACGAGCTCGCCGGTCGCGGGATCACCGCGCTGACCTGGGACCCGTTCCACGGCCGCAGTACCGACGACTCCACCGTCGACGAACTGCACGAGCTGCTCCTGCGGATGGACGACGACGCGGCACTCGCCGAGCAGACCCAGCTCCTGGACCACCTGCTAGGCGATCTCGGCGCCTCGAAGGCCGGCGTCAGCGGCTGGTGCCTCGGCGGCCGGTTCGCGATCCTGCTCGGCGCCCGCGACCACCGCCTGGCCAACGTCACGGCGTTCCACCCCACCGTCCCGTCGCAGCTCCGCCCCAACCAGACGTACGACGCGATCGCCGACGCCGCCGCGATCACCGCCCCGGTCCTGGTCAGCTACCCCGGCGCCGACGCCGCCGTACCGGTCGCGGACTTCGAGACCCTGCAGACCTCGCTCCAGACCCGCCCGACCGGTGCCACCGTCGCGCTCTTCCACCCCGGCGCCGACCACGGTTTCACCAACCGCGACCGCCACGACAAGCCGGTCAACGCCGAGGCCTTCCACCTCGCCTGGCCCCAGGCCCTCGCCTTCATCGACACCACCACGGCCTAACCACCCCGCCCACCCCAACCCCGCCCCGCCCACGCCCCCCGCCCACCCCGCCCACGCCCCGCCCCACCCCGCCGAGATTCCACCTTGTGCACCATTCAGCCGCCCGGAGCGCGATTTCTCGGCTGACCGGTGCACAAAGTGGCCCTCAGGCGGCGGGCGCAGCGCGGCGGTGCGCCGTCGGGTTCGTTCCGCGCAACCGCTTGAACGCAACGGACAGCGCGAACGCGTTCGCGTAGCCCACCCGGCGAGCGATCGACTCCACCGTCTGGTTCGTCTCCCGCAGCAGATCAGCCGCAAGCGTGATCCGCCACCCAGTCAGGTAGGCCATCGGCGCTTCGCCCACCAAAGCGGTGAAACGTCGCGCCAAGCTGGCACGCGAAACCCCAGTCCGGTCGGCCAGCTCGACCACCGACCAAGGGTGCGCCGGATCCTCGTGCAGCAACCGCAACGCCAGCCCCACAACAGGATCAGCCTGCGCCTGGTACCACCCCGGCGCATGCGACTCGGGCCGCGCGAACCACGCCCGCAGCGTCGTGATCAGCGCCAGGTCGAGCCACCGGTCGAGCACACTCTGCTGTCCCGGCTCGTCGCGCTGGATCTCGCCGAGCACCATCTCCATCACCGGCCCGGTGACGTCCTCGGCCGGTACGACGAGCACCGGCGGCAGCGCGGTCAGCAACCGCCGGCTCACGTCGCCCTCGAGCTGATAGGTGCCACTGACAACCATCGCCTCACCCTCCGGCCGGCCACCGTGGGTCCGGACACCGAGTCGCGCGCTGTAGTCAATAGGTGCCCCAGGCAACGGTTCGCAGATCCCGCCGGGATGGATCCGCAACTGCGCCGCGGTCTCCGGGGCGTCCGCCACGACGTACGGCTCAGGCCCGCACAGCACGGCGACGGCCCCCTGGTTCATCCGCACCGGGTCCAGACCGTCGCGCAGGATCCAGGCCGCGCCGCGGATCAGCGTGGCGAGCGCGAGCGGCGCCTCGTCGACGATGTGCACTCCCCACGGCGGGTCGAGCACGGTCAGGTTGAACACCCCGCCGCGCGCCCGGGTGCCGGCCAGCAGGTCGTCGAGAACATCCATGCCGCCACCCTAGCTGAGACTCTCAGACATCGGAATGCGCCCGACAACCATGGTTTGTCTCAGTGCTAGCCGGTGAACTTAAGCCATGACAACGACACCGATTCTGATCCTGAGTGGTATGGGCAAGACCGGCCGGCGCGTGGTGGATCGGCTCCACCAGCGCGACGTCCCGGTCCGGCTGGCCTCGCGGTCCAGCGAGCCGCGCTTCGACTGGTACGACGAGAGCACGTGGTCCGGCGCCGCGGCCGGCGTCGGGACGGCGTACCTGGCACCGCCGGTCGGGCCGACCGGGCTCGAGCAGGCCGGGCGCTTCGTCAAGCAGGCGGCCGCCGAAGGGCTTCGCCGGGTGGTGCTGCTGTCCGGTCGCGGCGTCGGCAGTCCGGGGCGCGACTTCGCCGTCTACGAGAGCAGCGTCGAGCTGGAGAACGCCGTACGGGACAGCGGCGCGGACTGGACGATCATCCGGCCCGCGTGGTTCATGCAGGGGTTCAGTGAGGACTTCCTGCTCGAGCACGTGCTGGCCGGCGAGCTGCGGGTCTCGGCCGGCACCGGCGCCGAGGCATGGGTCGACACCAACGACCTCGGCGACGTGATCGCTACCGTCCTGCTGGACGAGTCGCACTCCGGCAAGCACTACACGCTGTCCGGCCCGCGCACGCTGACGATGGCCGAGGTAGCGGCCGTGCTGTCCACCGCGACCGGCCGGGACATCCGGTACGTCGACCTGGACCCGGAGCAGCACGTCGGGGAGCTGATGAAGATCGGCCTGCCGCGCGAGGACGCCGAGTCGGTGCGCGACCTGTTCGCGGTGATCCGGCACCACCGGTCGGAGTACGTCTCCGACGACGCCGTACGGGAGATCCTCGGCCGGGCGCCGCGGGACTTCTCCGACTGGGCCGCCGAGGTCGCGCGGACGGGACTGTGGTCGGCATGACCAAGATCCTCACGCTCACGGGCCTGGTCGGCAGCGCCCTGATGGCCGGCGTGTTCTTCGCCTTCGGTACGGCGGTGATGAGCTCCCTGCAACGACTCCCGGCCGGCCAGGGTGCCGCCGCGATGAACCTGATGAACGTCCGCATCCAGAACCCGCTGTTCCTGCTGATCTTCTGCGGCACCGCCCTGCTCTGCCTGGCCCTCCCGGTGCTGACCCTGGTCCGGGACACCCCCGGTAAGTGGTGGGTCGTGGCCGGCAGCGCCCTCTACCTGGTCGGGATGGTGGTCAGCTTTGCGATCAACATCCCGCTGAACGACCAGCTCGCCGCGGTCGACCCGCTGTCGGCCGCCGGTGCCGCCGAGTGGACGAGCTACCTGGCCAAGTGGAACCCGGCGAACAACCTGCGCGCCGTCGCCTGCACGCTGAGCGTGATCGCCTTCGGCTTGGGGCTGGCCACCGGTGTGGTGACGAAGGGTGAGGCGGCCCGCGGCCAGGCCTACCAGGGTGGGGCGCCGAACCCCGGCTGGCAGATGCCGGCCGGGCGGTGAGCGACCCACGGAGGTGCTCTACTGAGCCCCATCGATCGACGAGTGGTGGGGTGAGTTGGGATGACCGAGCAGCTGCTGCCCGTGAACGGTGTCGACCTCTGCGTCGAGACCTTCGGAGACCCGGCCGACCCGCCGGTGCTGCTGATCCACGGCGCAGCCGCCTCGATGGACTACTGGGAGACCCCGTTCTGCGAGCTGCTGGCAGCCGGGCCGCGGTACGTGATCCGTTACGACCACCGCGACACCGGCCGCTCGGCGACCTCCCCGCCCGGCAAGCCGGCGTGCGACGGAACCGACCTGGTCCGTGATCCGATCGGCATCCTGGACGCGCTCGGCATCGACCGGGCGCACCTCGTCGGCCTCTCGATGGGCGGCGGGATCACCCTGCAGCTCGGCCTCGACTTCCCCGACCGCGTCCGCACCCTGACGCTCGCCTCGACCAGCCCGCTCGGCGACGACCTGCCGCCCCCGGCCGACCGGATCCGCGAGAGCTTCAGCACCCAGGCTCCGCCGACCGACTGGTCCGACCCCGAGGCCGCACTCGACCAGCTGGTCACCGACGAGAAGCTGTACGGCGGCACCCTCCCGTACGACGAACCCGCCCGCCGCAAGCTGCTCCGCGCGATGATCGCCCGCACCGCCAACCTCGAGTCGCAGGTCACCAACCACTGGAGCCTGCCCGACGACGACACCCCGCCGATGCGCCCGCGGCTCGGCGAGATCAAGGTCCCGGTCCTCGTGCTGCACGGCACCGAGGACCCGCTCTTCCCACCCGCCCACGGCGAGGCGCTGGCCCGCGAGATCGCCGACGCCCGCCTCGTCCTCCTCCCCGGCGCCGGCCACGAATTGCCCGCCCCGACCTGGGACGCCGCCGTCCCCGCGATCCTCGCGATCACGACCGGCTGACCGACCGTCCGATCGCCTGAAGATTCTGCAAAACTTGTGCGCCCGGTAGCGTGGGCAAGGTGATCACCGTCGAGCGTTCCGTCACCGTGGACCGGCCGGTCGAGGCCGTCTTCGGCTACCTGTCCGACTTCGAGAACACCACCGAGTGGGACCCCGGCACGGTCCGCACCACCCGCGTCTCCGGCGACGGCGGCCCCGGTACGACGTACCAGAACGTCTCGACGTTCAACGGCAAGCAGACCGAGCTCGAGTACGTCGTGCGGCAGCTCGACCCGAACCGCCTGTTCCAGATCCGCGGCCAGAACAAGACCATCACCGCCCTGGACACGATGACCTTCCAGGCCGACGGCGACCGCACGACCGTCACCTACCGCGCCGACTTCACCTTCAAGGGCCTAGCCCGCCTGGCCGAGCCGTTCCTCAAGGCCCCCTTCACCAAGCTCGGCGACGAGGCCGAAGCTGGCCTCCGCGACACCCTGAACAAGCTCCAGGGGTAGAGCCTGCTCCACCACCGATCCGGGCGCGGACGGGATGGGGTGGGAGGGCCGCGGACGGAAGGGTTGGAACCACCAGATTCCGACTCTCCCGAAGGACCTCCGATGAAGCGAAACAGCCGTGTTGCCGCCGCCTTGACGGCTGCCGCCCTGCTCAGCGCCGCCGCGTTGCCCGCGGCAACCGCCGTGGTCGCGCCGCCGCACAGCGCGGTCGACGCAGTCACCCAGAACCCGGTCCCGGCGCTCAACCGTGCCGCCTACCCGTTGCTCTCCACCAAGGCCAGCGGTCAGCTGAACGACCTGCGGCCGCTGGTCCGGATGGTCGGTGATGCGCAGGTCGTCGGCATCGGCGAGGCGACGCACAACTCCAGCGAGTTCTTCACCCTCAAGCACCGCGTCTTCCGGGCGCTGGTCGAGCAGCGCGGGTTCACCACGTTCGCGCTGGAGGCGAGCTGGAGCACCGGCGTCGCGCTCGACCAGTACGTCGTGCACGGCGTCGGCGACCCGCGGGCGATCATGCAGCACGAGTTCCAGGGGTCGTACGAGTTCTGGAACGCCGAGGAGTACCTCGACCTGATCGAGTGGATGCGGTCCTACAACCAGACCCACGCCCGCAAGCTGCACTTCGTCGGGGACGACCTCGGCTACATCTCGCCCGCCACGCTCGACCTCGTCACGGCGTACGCCGGCAAGGTCCGCCCGTCGCTCGTCCCGCAGCTCACCAGCGCGTACGCCGGCATCCGGTCCGACGCGAACGCCGCGGACTTCCTCACCGAGCTGGTCGCGAAGCCGCTCGCGGAACGGCAGAAGACCGAGGCGGCGACCCGCCAGGCGCTCGCCGCGGTCGAGTCGCTGCCGAAGACCGAGGCACAGACCTGGGCCGCGCAGCATGCCCGCGCCGCCTGGCAGGTCGCGAAGCTCGTCTCGTACGACATCGAGGACCCGAAGGTGCTGCCGTCGGCGATGCTGTTCCGCGACGAGACGATGGCCGCGAACACGGTCTGGTGGACCCGCCACACCGGCGCCAAGGTCCTGCTCGGCGCCCACAACGGGCACGTCGCCCTGACCTCGTCGATGCCGGCCGAGTACCCGAAGATCCAGGGCCAGTTCCTCCGCGAGCAACTCGGCAAGCGGTACGTGCCGATCGGCCTGAGCTTCGACCACGGCTCGTTCAACGCCCGCGACGTCAACGACGTGAACGGCGCGATCCGCAAGTTCACGATCGCCCCCGCCGCGGCAGGCAACAACGAGCACACCCTCGACAAGGTCGCCTACCGCGACTACTACGTCGACCTACGCACCCTCCCGCGCACCACCAAGGCTTGGCTCCAGCAGGAGCGCCCCACCCGAGACATCGGCACGGCCTACCCCTGGCCCGACTCCCCGGTAGCCCTCGCCGCGTCGTACGACGTCCTGATCCACCTCAACAAGGTGACAGCCGCCCACCTGCGCTGAAGAAAAGAACAGAGAAAAACAGCAGGATCTGGTTAGGTGGCGAACGTGGAGTTGCCGGCTGAGGTACTGGACGACATCGCCAGGGTGGTCGGGACAGAGGCCACACCTCTCAGTCGTCTGCCCGGAGGCTTCGATGTGGGGGCCTTGCGCATCCAGTTGGCCGGAAGGCCGGACGCAGTGCTCAAAGCATGGCCCCGGGCACACCCCGACCAGCTGGACGAGGTGTTACGAGCCCAAAGAATCATCGAGCACATGCGGACCCGCGGCTACCCCACCCCGGCGTGCCTCGGGGTGGGGGCCACGGCCACTCATGTCTGGCATCTGATGGAGTTCGTCGACGCGGCCCCCGCGCCAGAGCTGACCCCGTCCGTCGTCGAGCAGTTGATGGAGATCAACGAACTCCAGGCCGGCCAAGCCTCCGAGCCCTACGACCACTGGTCGTACGCTTGGCGGCTCGCTGCCGGTCAGGAGTTCGGTCGAGATCTGGCTCCGAGTCTGTCGAGGGCTGTCGCCGAACTCTCGAACTACTCCTCCGTGGTGTCGGTCCTGGTCGAGCGCGTGCGGCGTCTGTGTGGTGACGTTCCACCACCACGAGAGGCACCCGACATGGTCCATGCCGACTTCAAGCCCGACAACGTCCTGGTCCGTGACGGAGTGGTGGTGGCGGTCGTGGACATCGGGAACGCCGGTAGCGGCACGCGGGCGACTGATCTCAACACCCTCCAGTGGCACACCTTCGAGGATCCTCAGCTGGACGGTGTCCGAAGACGGCTGCGGACGAGAATTCTCGACCTGGTCGGCTGGGACGGGGCAGCGGTCCTCGCAGCAACCCAGATCCTCGTCCAGCTCGAATGGCCCATCCGTCACGGGTACCACGATGTCGTTCCAGGGGTGGTCCAGCGCGGCCATCGCGCCCTCGACGAACTGACCGCGCTTCGCTGACGTCAGTCGGCCGACTTCAGCATCGTGCGGATTCCCACCGTCAACCCAAGCGCCCCGGTGACGATCGCTGCCACGAAGCCCCACAGCACCGCCGACGACCAGACATCCCCAGCGAACAGCGTCCGCTCGGCTTCGACCAAGTACGACAGTGGGTTGAACTTCGAGGCCACTCGCATCCACTCCGGGCCGGTTTCCAGGGGGAGCAGCATGCCGGAGAGGATCATCAGGGGGAACAGGAACGTCTGCTGCACGACCCAGAACATCCAGTCCTGCTTGCGGACGGCGATGGCCAGGGCGTAGCTGAACGAGCCGAGGCCGATGCCGAAGGCCGCGAGCAGGATCAGGCCGACGATCGCGCCGTCGAGGTGGAGGTCGAAGCCGAAGGGGACCATCACCGCGATCACGATCACGGCCTGGCCGAACAGCGGCACCATCTCCTTCAGGGCCCGGCCGATCAGCAGTGACGAGCGGCTCAGCGGTGTGACCAGCATTCGTTCGTGCGCGCCGGTCTGGAACTCGAAGAGCAGGTTCGACCCGGTTGCCGACGTGCCGAACAGTGTGGTCATCACCAGGATCGCCGGCACGAACCACTGCCAGACGCCGCCGTCCAGCGTGCCGCCCATCGACCCGGCCAGCAGCGGTCCGAACAATGCCAGGAAGATCAGCGGCTGGATCATCCCGAACAGCAACGAGAACGGGTCCCGCAGCACCGGCTTGAGCTCGCGGACCATCACGATCCGGATGTCGCGGAACAGGTTGCGATCGGTCACCCGGGCGGCGGGTGCGGTCACGGTAGGAACAGTCAAGGTGGTCATCAGGCGGCCTTTCCGTTGGCGTCGCGCAGGCTGCGACCGGTGAGGTTGAGGAACACGTCGTCGAGCGTCGGGCGGTGGACCTGAGCAGCAGCCACCGGTACGCCGTACTGCTGCGCCGCGCCGAGCAGGATCGGCAGCGCGGCGGGTCCGTCGGTCACCCGCAGGCTGACCTGGTCGTCGGACACCTCGAACTCGCGCGCGCCGGGCAGCTTGTCCGCCAGCCGCCGCAGCTCAGCTTGGTTGCTGGGAGCAACGGTCAGCGCGAGCCGGTCGCCCGCCAGCCGGGTCTTGAGCGCCTCGGCCGTGTCGTCGGCGATCACCTCGCCGTGGTCGACCACGACCACGCGTTCGGCCATCGAGTCCGCCTCGTCCAGGTAGTGCGTGGTGAGCACGATCGTCATCGCGTACTGCTCGCGCATCCGCAGGATGTGGTCCCACAGGTTGGCCCGGTTCTGCGGGTCGAGACCGGTGGACGGCTCGTCCAGGAACAGCAGACCGGGCGCGTGCACCAGGCCCATCGCGACGTCGAGCCGGCGGCGCTGACCACCGGACAGCTCGGACACCTTGCGCTGGGCGAGGTCCTTCAGCTCCAGACCGTCGAGCAGTTCCGCGGCCCGCTGCTTCGCGGCCCGGCGGTCGAGGCCGTAGATGATGCCCTGGCCGTAGAGCTCGTCGCCGACGCGGTGCTGGTGACCGGCGCCGTTGCCCTGGCCGACGTACCCGATCTGCCGGCGGACCTGCGACGGGTGGGACGTCACGTCGTACCCGGCGACGGTCGCGGTGCCGGAGGTCGGGGCGATCAGGGTGGTGAGCATCCGCAGGGTGGTGGTCTTGCCGGCGCCGTTCGGGCCGAGCACGGCGACGAGCTCGCCGGGTTGGACGTCCAGGGTGATGCCGCGGACCGCGTGCACGGTCTCGGTACGGCTCACCACGAAATCCTTGGTGAGCTGAGCGGTGCTGATCACGGTCGGTCTCCTTCGTCGGGGGCTGCTGGGGAGGACATTTCCAGCAGAAGAGGACAGGTTCTGGCCGGTACTTCTGGCAATCTGAAGTCATGTCCGAGACCTCCGCACGACTCCTCGCGCTGCTGTCCCTGCTGCAGGCCCGCCGCGACTGGCCGGGTGCGCTGCTCGCCGAGCGGCTGGAGGTGAGTCCCCGCACGGTCCGCCGCGACGTCGACCGGTTGCGCGACCTGGGCTACCCGGTCCGCGCGAGCAAGGGACCGGACGGCGGCTACCGGCTCGACGCCGGGGCCGACCTGCCGCCGCTGCTGTTCGACGACGACCAGGCGATCGCCGTCGCGGTCGCGCTGCAGACGGCGACGACGACGGTGACCGGGATCGAGGAGGGTGCGTTGCGCGCGCTGGCCACGGTCCGCCAGGTGATGCCGGCCCGGCTGCGGCAGCGCGTCGACGCGCTGCAGGTCACGACCGTCGATCGGTGGGCCGACTCGAAGCGGACCAAGGTGGACTCGGAGCACTTGATCGCCATCGGTACGGCGGTCCGGGCGCGCGAGGTGCTGCGCTTCGACTACGCGTCGCCGGGCGCTGCGGAGGGGGAGTGGGTGCCACCGCGCAAGGTCGAGCCGCACCACCTGGTCACCTGGGGCGGGCGCTGGTACCTGGTCGGCTGGGACCTGGACCGGAAGGACTGGCGGACGTTCCGGGTCGACCGGATGCAGCCGAAGACGCCGACCGGTCCGCGCTTCACCCCGCGTGAGCTGCCCGAGCCCGATGTCGCGACGTACATCTCGTCCCGCTTCACCGGACGGGGGGAGTGGCCGTGCAAGGGCGAGGCGATCCTCCAGGCGAAGGCCTCCGACATCGCCCGCTGGGCCGGTCGCGACGCCGTGGTCGAGGAGATCACCCCGACGACCTGCCGACTCATCCTGCCCGGCTGGTCCTGGACCGGCCTGGCCGCCACCTTCGGCATGTTCGACTGCGACCTCGAGTTCGTCGGCCCGCCCGACCTGAAGGCTGCCGCCGCCGCTCTCGCCGCCCGCTACACCGCCGCAGCTTCATGAGGAGCACACCGATGGAAGAGCACGCCTTCGCCGACGCGGCCGCCTGGCACGACTGGCTCACCGCCGAGCACCGGACCTCGGACGGCATCTGGCTCGTCCTGGCGAAGAAGGGGATCACCGACCCGACGAGCCTGACCTACGACCAGGCGCTGGACGAGGCGCTGGGCCACGGCTGGATCGACGGCCAGCGCGTCAGCCGGGACGAGCGCACCTTCAAGCAGCGCTACACGCCGCGGCGCCCGCGCAGCAACTGGTCGAAGCGCAACGTCGGCATCATCCAGCGGCTGCACGACGAGGGCCGGATGCGACCGGCCGGCGTCGCCGAGGTCGACCGCGCGAAGTCCGACGGTCGCTGGGACGCGGCGTACGGCGAAGCGACGACCCGCGAGGTCCCCGCGGACCTGGCCGAGGCGCTGGCCGCGTCACCGCCCGCCGAGGCGATGTTCGCGATCCTCACCCAGCAGAACAGGTTCGCCATCCTCTACCGGCTCCAGACGTCCAAGCGGCCGGAGACCCGGACGAAGTGGATCACCCGGTACGTCGACGAACTGACCCGCGGCGAAACGCCGTACCCGCAGAAACGCCGGCTGGACTAGCTGCGCTGGGCGAAGCGGGCCACCGACTGTTTCACCAGGTCCCCGACGGTCGCGCCGGCGCCGTGGCCGGCGTCCTCGACGATCGTCAGCTCGGCGTCCGGCCAGCCCTGCGTCATGTTCCACGCGGCCTCGACCGGGCTGCTGAAGTCGAGCCGTCCGACGATCAGTACGCCGGGGATCCCGGCCAGCTTGCCCGCCTCCCGCGCGAGCACGCCTTCGTCCAGCCACGCGGCGTGCCCCCAGTAGTGCGTCACCAGCCGCGCGAACCGCAACCGGAACCGGGGATCCCGGTTCTGCAGGTCAGGCTGGATCCCCTGCCCGCGTGTCGACATGTGCGTGTCCTCCCAGGTGCACCAGTCCCGCGCCGCGCGCTCCCGCACCGCCGGGTCCGGGTCGTGCAGCAGCCGGCTGTACGCCAGCGCGAGATTCCCGTCCCGCTCACCCTCCGGTACGCCGTCCCGGAAGCGCCGCCACTCCTCGGGAAACACCCGGCCCATCTCGCGCGTCAGCCAGTCGACCTCGCGCCGGGTCGTGTTGGTGACGCTGAACAGCACGATCTCCGAGACCGACGACGGGTGCTGCTCGGCGTACGCGAGGCCAAGCGTCGCGCCCCACGACGCCCCGAGCACCAGCCACTGGGCGATGCCGAGCTCTTGCCGCAGCTGCTCCAGGTCCGCGATCAGGTGCCAGGTCGTGTTGGTGCTGAGGTCGACCTCGTCGTCGCCCGCGTCCGGCGTACTGCGGCCGCAGTTTCGCTGGTCGAGCAGCACGACCTTGTACTCGGTCAGATCGAAGTAGTCGAGCCAGAAGGCGCCCGCGCCCGACCCCGGCCCGCCGTGCACGACGACCGCCGGCTTCCCGTCGGGATTGCCGCGGACCTCCCAGTACACCTGGTGCCCGTCGCCGACCTCCAGCATCCCGTGAGCGATCATGCAGCAACTATAACAGCGCTGTTAGACTCCCAGCATGGACGGAGCGATCGGCACCCAACTGCGGCACCTGCTGGAGCAGCTCGACGGCGACGTCGCGCAGCTCTACCGCGAGCTCGACCTGGCCGACTACCGCCCGCGCTTCTCGCCGATCGTCCGCACCTTGGTTGCCCAAGGCCCCCTTTCGGTGCGGGCCCTGGCCGACGCCGTCGGCGTGACGCACTCGGCCGCCAGCCAGACCGTCGCGCAGCTCACCAAGTCCGGCTTCGCCACGCAGCGCCCCAGCCCGACCGACGCGCGGCAGCGCGTCGTCCACCTCACGCCGCGCACCGAGGCGCTGCTCCCGCTCATCGAAGCCGAGTGGAAGGCAACAACGACGGCGATGGCCGCCCTCGACGACGAGCTCCCCGTTCCCCTCGAGTCCTACCTCGCCGAGCTCCAGGCGGCCCTGACCCGCAAGCCGATGCATGCGCGGATCTCCCACCACTTCTCCGGGCCGACAGCGTCAGGCAGCCTCGTGCAAGACCAGCCCCAGGGTGTGCCGAAGCCCTGACCGTACGGTGCTTACTCCGTGCCGCACCGGCGCCGCCGACCAGCCGCGCGTCGACCGGACCGGCCGATCGCGGGTCGTGAAGATCAATCCCTGACCCTGCGGCAACGTCGTCACCGTCCCGCGCGACTGAGCCCGCGGCCGCTGCTCGACCAGCAGGAACTCGCCGCCCTCGTAGTCGACGCCGGCGCGGTCCAGCCCGATCACCACCTGCAGCGGGAACACCAGGTCGCCGTACAGGTCTCGGTGCAGCGCGTTCCAGTCACCGGCGCGGTACTTGAGCAGGATCGGCGTCGGCCGTTCCTGCCCCGCGCGGTGGCAGTCGTCGAGCCATTGCTCGAACGAGTCGGGCCAGGGTGCCGGCTGTCCGAGCTTGTCCGCCCAGTCGCGGGCGACCGGCAGCAGTTGCTCGTAGAACGAGGCCCGCAGGGTGGTCACCAGCTCGGGCAGGGGATGGGCGAAGTACCGGTACTGGCCTGAGCCGAAGCGGTAGCGGGCCATGTCGATCGTCGTCCGGAAGCGCTCGACCTCGTCGTACCAGCCGCTGATCTCACGGCACTGCTCGGGCATCAGCAGCGGCGGGGTCAGCGCGCAACCGACATCGTTGAGGTCCTGGGTCCAGTCCATACCGATGGAACGGGCCGGCCGCTCAGAATGTGAGGACGCCCGTGTAGGTGAGCGCGAACGTCCCGCAGGGGAACAGGAACAGGCTCGCGAGCACGATGACCTGCCGGAAGGTCTGGTGCGGGCCGATCAGGCGGCGGTAGGCGACGACCAGGACCGGCACCATCACCACCTCGAGGGCCAGCATGCCGCGCGGGATCACGTGATCGAGCGCCGCCAGTACGACGGACAGCGTCGCCGCAGCGATCCAGGCCGCGTAGCCGATCCGGTACGTCGTCCGCGCGCCGAGCCGGACGGCGATCGTCCGGTACCCCGCGGCGCGGTCGGCGGGCAGGTCGGCCAGTGTGGTCGGCAGGTAGAGCCCGATCGCGGCGAGGGTCCCTTGCAGCGCCATCACCCAGGGGAAGCCGCCGAGGTCGGGAGTGACCGCGGCCCAGCCCGCGAGTGGGCCGAACGCGCCCAGGGCCAGCGAGTTCGAGCCGACGTCGAAGCCGGCGCGGGTCTTCAGCCGCAGCGGTGGAACGCTGTACGCCCAGCCGAGCAGCAGCGCGAACAGCACACCGGCCGTGAACACCCACCCGACGAAGGCGCCGACCGCCAACGAAGCAAGCCCGGCCAGCACCGCGAGCCTCTTCGCCTCGTCGACCGTCACCCGCCCGTCGAGCAGCGGGGACTTGGACTTGCGCGGGTTGAGCAGGTCACCCGGCAGGTCGTACGCGTCGTTGATCGCGAGCACCGCCAGCCAGAGCAGCGGGCCCATCACCACCGCGCCGAGCAGGAGCCGCGGCCAGGCGTCGACCGGCGGAACCAGTCGGTGCGTGGCCAGCAGGATCCCTACGTAGTACGGCACGACCGACACGATCCAGAACGCCGGCCGCCCGACCAGAAGCACATCCCGCAGTCGGGGATGGGTCCGCACCGCCACCAGTGTGGTCATGTCTCCACACTCCTCTTCGGCGCTGCGGAGCACCTCCCTCCAACGGGTGAATCACCTCACTCCTGAGGCTGAACGTGAGCAACGGAACCCCGCTCCAGCGCCACCCACACCGACCCGTCCGGAGCCACCGCGAGCCCGTGCGGCTCGGCTTCGTCGCCGAGGGCAACGGTCTCCCGGACGCCGCCGCCCGCATCGAGCCGCACCACCGAACCCGAACCCCACAACGTCACCCAGCACCCGCCGTCGGCCGTCGCCACGACCGCGTGCGGCTTGGCCTCGCGATCCGGCAACGGCACCTCGGTGATCACCCCGTCGGCGTCGATCCGCCCGACCTGCCCGGCCAGGATCTCCACGAACCACACGCCGTCCGGCCCGCCGCTGATCCCGACCGCCCCGGCCGCGTCCGTCGGCAGGGGATAGGTCGTCACCACGCCGTCCACGGTCATCCGCCCGATCGCGTTGCCGGCGTTGAGCGTGAACCAGAGGTCCCCGCCGAAGCTCGTGATCAGCGCCGGGAACGCGCCCGTGGTCCCGATCGGGAACTCGGTCACCGCACCGTCCGCGCCGACCCGCCCGATCACGTCGGCGTCCATCACCGTGAACCAGACGGCATCGTCCGGCCCGACACAAAGCCCGTACGGCGAACCGCTCGGTACCTTCACCGTCGCGCCGGCGTCGCCGTCGTACCAGCCCAGGCTGTTGTCGCCGGAGCGCGTGAACCACAGCCGGCCGTCGGGCGTCGCGGTGATCACGCTCGGCCGGCTGTCCGGCGCGCCGAGGTCGATCTCGCGCACCTCGCCGTCGGTGAGCCGCGCGAGCGCGCCGGCGTGGACGAGCGTCGTCCACACCTCCGCGCCGCGCAGCGCCACGCCGTACGGGCCGGCACCGGGTACGCCCTGCGTGAACTCACTGACTGACAAGGGAATCCTCCTCGATCGTGTGGATGTCGCCGCGCCACCGTGAGATGAAACGACGGTCGTGGTGACCACGACGAGTGCACCGGGATAGCTGTCGAGCGCGGCCTCGAGCTCCTCCACGAGGACCAGCGACAGGTGGTTGGTCGGCTCGTCGAGCAGCATCCCGTCGTACTGGGAGGTCAGCAGCCGCGCGAGCGCGAGCCGGCGCCGTTGGCCGGTCGACAACGCACCGACCCGGGTCTGCAGCTGGTCCCGCCGGAACAAGCCCAACGACCCCGCACCGCGATGCCGCGCGAGCGCCTTGCGCAGTGACTCGTCCGGCCGAGCCTCGACGACTTCCTGCGCCAGGTAGCCGAGCCGGCCGCGCCGCTCGATCGTTCCGCGATCCGGCGTCAGTTGCCCCGCCAGCACGTCGAGCAGCGTCGACTTGCCCGCGCCGTTCGCGCCGGTGATCAGCAACCGGCCACCGACCGGAACCTCGACCGACACAGGCCGCAGCCGCCCTTCGACAGCGACGCCCTCGGCCGCCAGCAGCGGGCCGCTCGTCGCTTGCGCAGCGTTCCCGCCGACCGGACCCGCCTGCTCGCCCTCGACCCCACCTGCCGTCCGCAGCGATACCGCGAACCGCAACGGCTTGGCCGGAACCGGCGGCGGATCGGCCTCCAATCGCCGCAACCGCTCCTTCGCGTTGCGGATCTTGCTCCGCTCCGCCTCGTTCACCCGGCCGGTCGCGCGGTCGTAGGCGACCTTGTTGTTGTCCTTCATCGGTCGCCCGTACGCCACTCGGTCCGCGGTCGTCCCCACGGTCGCCCGCATCGTCGTGACCTCGTCCTCCCACAGCTGCCGCGTCTGCTCGGCCCGGGCCCGTTCGGCCGCCTTCTCCGCGAGGTAGCCGCCGTAGCCGTTGCCGTACCGGGTGATCCGGTGCGTGTCTCCGTCCACCTCGAACAGCGTCGACGCGACCCGCTCCAGGAACGCCCGGTCGTGTGAGACGACAACCGTCGTACCGGGCCTCGACCGCAGGTGCTCCTCCAGCCAGACGGTCCCTGACAGATCCAGATGGTTGGTCGGTTCGTCCAGCAGCAGCACCTCCGGCGAAGCAGCCAGTACGGCGGCCAGGTGCAACCGCGCGAGCTCGCCTCCGGACAGCTCGGCCAGCCGGCGGTCGCCGGGCAGGTCGGACAGCCCGAGGCCGTGCATCGCCTTGGCCAGCCGCGCGTCGGCGTCGTACCCCTCGCGCGCCTCGAACGCCTGCTGCGCCTCGCCGTACTCGGTCAACGAGGAATCGTTGCCCTCAGCAAGCAATGCCTCGAGCTCGCGCAGCCGGGCCTCGAGTGCGCGGAGGTCGGCCAGCGCGTGGTCCGCGACCGCGGCGACGTCGAGGTGCAGCGGCAGCGGGTTCTCCTGGGCGAGGAAGCCGAACCCGCCGTCGGCGACGAGCGTGACCGACCCGTCGTCGGGCGGCTCGACGCCGGCGAGCAGCCGGAGCAGCGTGGACTTGCCGGAGCCGTTCTCGCCGATCAGTCCGCTGATCCGCCCGGGCGGGAACGCGCAGTCGATCTGGTCGAGCACGACCCGGTGGTCGTAGGACTTGGTGAGGTCGTGCACGGACAGCTGGGTAGACATACGGGTCCTCCTGACGCGCGGTTCAAACGGTCGGCCGGGTGCGGCCACCGGAACATCGGCGGGTCAGAGGATCACGGGCTACTCCTAAAGGCGACGAATGTTGCGTTAAGATGAAACCATGAACGCGGTGGTGGACGCAACCCCCTTCCCCGAGGGCCGGCGCCCCGGCGGCCGCAGTGCCCGGGTGCGCGCGGAAGTGCTGGCCGCGGTCGAGCAGGAGTTGACCGAGCACGGCTACGACGGCTTGACCGTCGACGGCGTCGCGGCCCGCTCCGGCGTCCACCGTACGTCCATCTACCGCCGCTGGAAGACCGTCGACGGTCTGCTCGTCGACCTCCTCGAGTCCGGCCGCGACGACACCTGGACCCCCGCCGACACCGGAGCCCTCACCACGGACCTGATCGCCTTGAACCGTGAGCTCCACACATCACTGGCCGGTACGGCGCCCACCAGCGCCGTCATCGCCGCCGCCTTCCGCGCACCAGCCGCCGCAGCAGCTCTGACCCGCTTCTGGGACGACCGCTACCGCCGCAGCGCCGTCGTCATCACCCGCGCGATCGCCCGCGGCGAGCTCCCCGCCACCACCGATCCCGACCGCGTGCTGATGGCCGCGACCTCCCCGCTCTTCCACCAGCTGGCGCTCCGCAGACAGCCGATGACCGAGCAAGAGGCAGACCGCTGGGCCACCGACGCGGCAGCAGCCGCCGAGGCAGGCACCTACCGAGCCTGAGCCCCTCCACATAGGCTGCGTCTACACCGATGGAGGAGGCTGGAGTGGCTGGACGTCTGACCGGCGAGGTCGTACTGGTGACCGGAGCGGCCCGCGGGATCGGCCGGGCGATCGCCCTGAAGGCCGCCGAGGAGGACGCCGCGGTCGGGTTGCTCGACATCCTCCCCGACGAGCTCGCCGCGACCGCCGAGGAGATCGCCGCCACCGGCGCGAAGGTCGCCGCCGTGGTCGGCGACATCACCAACGAGAGCTCGGTCCGTACGTCGGTCGACGACCTGACCGGCACGCTCGGCGCGATCACCGTGCTGGTCAACAACGCCGGCAAGAACGCGTACGCCGACGCGACCGCGATGACCGTCGACGAGTGGGACAGCGTCTTCGACGTCGACCTCAAGGGCGCCTGGCTGATGGCCCGCCAGGTGCTGCCGGCGATGATCGCGCACCGGCACGGCGCGATCGTCAACATCGCCTCGATCCACTCGAACCTGACCACCGCCGGCATGTTCCCGTACGCCGCGGCGAAGTCCGGCCTGGTCGGGATGACCCGCAGCCTCGCCCTCGACGTCGCCCCGCACGAGGTCCGGGTGAACGCGGTCAGCCCCGGCTTCATCGCCACGGACCTGCTCGAGGAGTTCTTCGACACCATCCCCGGCGCCCGCGACACCGCTCTGTCGGTGCACCCGCTCGGCCGCATCGGTACGCCGGAGAACGTCGCCGAAGTCGTCTGCTTCCTCGCCTCGGGCGCGGCAGCGTTCGTCACCGGCGCCAACTGGACCGTCGATGGCGGCCTCGGCGTCCGCTACGCCTGACCCCATGGACGTCTTGGACCGCCGAGCACTCAACCGAGCCACCCTCGCCCGCCAACTCCTGCTCGCCCGCCACCAAGTCCCGGCCCTCGACGCAGTCCACGCCCTGGCAGGCCTCAACGCCCAAACCTCCAAAGACCCGTACATCGGCCTCTGGGCCCGCCTCACCGACTTCACAACCGACGACCTGGCCGATCTCCTTCACAGCAAGCAGGTGGTCCGGTCCTGCCTGATGCGCTGCACCCAGCACCTGGTCACGGCCGCCGACTTCCAGATCTTTCGCCCGGTGCTCGATCCCGTTCTCGCCCGCGTCCAGCGCACCATCTGGGGGCGTCGCACGGAGGGCGTGGACCCGGACGAGCTGGCCGCGCTGGGATCGTCGGCGTTGCGCGGTGCCACGTTGACCCGGTCGCAGCTCGGCAAAAGGCTGCAGGAGCGCTGGCCGAACCACCAGGCGTCGGACCTCGGCTGGTCGTTCCAGTACCTGGCGCCGGTCGTTCACCCGCCGCCGGACGGTTTGTGGGGACGTAAGCGCGGTCAGACCCCGTTCGCCCTCGCCGAGGACTGGCTCGGCGTACCGCCGGGGGAGCGGGATCCGGGAGCGCTGATCCTGGTCTTCCTGGCCGCCTTCGGCCCGGCGACGCTGCGCGACATCCATGCCTGGTCGGGACTGAGCCGGCTGGGCGAGGTCGTGGACTCGCTCCGGCCCCAGCTGGCGACCTTCCGCACCGAGCGTGGGGGCGAGCTGTTCGACCTGCCCGCCGCACCGCGGCCGGATCCGGAGACGCCCGCGCCGGTCCGGTTCCTGCCGGAGTTCGACAACCTGATCGTGGGGTTTCACGACCGGACCCGGATGATGACGAACGAGCAGCGGGTGCGCGTGTGCGACGGCGACTACATCGCGTCCACGCTGCTCGTCGACGGGTTCGTCCGCGGGATGTGGAAGGTCGAGGTCACCGACGACACCGCGACGCTGGTGATCGAGCTGCTCGACGACAACGGCGGCGGTGACGTCGTACTGGTTGCTGACGATCGCTTGGCCGCCGAGGCCGAAGCCCTGCAGCTGTTGGGTTTCCTGCACCCCGAGCTGCCGAAGTACCAGGTTCAGGTGGTCTGACAGCCGCACGAGTTGCGGTGGACCAGCCTCGGCTCGACCCGGATCGAGCGGGCCGGCAGCTCCGGCTCGGCGATCCGCGACGTGATCAGCTCCAGCGCGCGCGTCGCGAGCTCGGCGTGCGGCTGCGCAATCGTCGTCAGCCGCGGCTCGAACAGGTCGGCCCACTCGAAGTCGTCGAACGCGACCAGCGCCAGGTCGCCCGGCACCGACACCCCGGCCTGCCGCAGCGCCCGCATCGCGCCGATCGTCATCTGGTTGTTCGCGACGATCAGCGCGGTCGGCGGATCGTCCAGCGCGAGCAGCCGCGCGGTCGCGCCTTGCGCCGGTACGGCGTCCGAGGCCCCGTCGGTGCGCAGCTCCGCGGCGTACGCGAGACCGGCCCGCTCCAGGCCGAGCCGGTACCCGACGATGCGTTCCTCGGACGTCGCGACGCCGGGCAGCCCGGCCACGATGCCGATCCGGGTGTGCCCGAGCCCGGTCAGGTGCTCGACCAGCCGCGCGGTCGCCTCGACGTTCTCGGTCCCGACCTCGTCCAGCTCCGAACCGATCATCCGGTCCACCAGGACGACGGGAACGTTGCGCTGCCGCAGGTAGTCGAGCGTCGCGTCCGGCCGCGCCGAGACGGCGATGATGATCCCGTCGGCCCGGCGCTCGTGCAGGTCGCGCACGACCAGCTGCTCGCGGTCCGGGTCGTCGTGGGTGTCCGCGATCAGGATCGAGTAGCCGCGCCGTTCCGCCTCGGCCTGCAGGTGGTGCGCAAGCTCCCCGAAGTACGGGTTCGAGATCGAGGACAGCGCCAGCCCGATCGTGTCGGTCTTAGACATCACCAGCGACCGGGCCACCGTGTTCGGCACGTAGCCGGTCTCCCGGACCGCCGCCAGCACCGCCTCGCGCGTCTCCGGCGCCACGAACCGGGTGTCGTTCAGCACGTGCGAAACCGTCGTCACCGACACCCGGGCCCGCCGCGCGACGTCCACCATCTTCACCACCTTCCCATTCTCCTCCCGGAGGGAGTCCTCCGGGCGAGGCGTTGTCCAGCTAGTTCGTCGGGTTGTACGCGCAGGAGTCCGACAGGTCGCCCGAAGGAGACGGCTTGCCGGTCGGCTTCGTCGCCGGCGGGGTCGTCGGCCGAGGCGTTGCCGGCGTACCGGACAGCGCCTTCTCGACGATGGCGCGCAGGCCCGCGTAGTTGGGGTTCTGGCCGCTGGGGAAGTTCTTCTTCTTGTCCAGGTCGATGTTGCGGATCTTCGCCGTCTTCACCTTCGCGCCGAGACCGGCGAGATCGCCGAGCAGGGTCTGCGGGATGTCGGTCCGGATCAGCTGCTCGCCGGCCGCCGCGATCTCCTGGTAGTGGGTCAGCACGTTCTGCGGGGTCGCGCGCTCGACGATCGCCTTGATCGTGCAGCGCTGCCGCGCCTGCCGGGCCAGGTCGGCGCCGGGCACCTGGTACCGGCCGCGCGCGAACCACAGCGCGTCGAACCCGTTCAGCTTCCGGTCCGGCCCCGGCTGCAGGTAGCGGCCCGGCGGGATGTGCTTGTCGTCGTCGCCACCGACCGGGACCGGGTAGTTGATGTTCACCGTGATCCCGCCGAGCGCGCCCACCATCTGCTCGAACCCGGCCAGGTTGATCTGCACGTAGTAGTGCAGCTTCAGCCCGAGCGCCTCACCGACCGACAGCTTCAGCACGTCGGCGCCCTTGTTGTCGCTCTCGCCCAGCAGGTCGCCGTACTTGGGTGGGACGTTGCGGTACATCGCGTCCAGGTAGTACTCCGGCTGCTCCTCGTGCGGGTCCGACGGGTCCCAGTAGCCGGTCGGGAACACCTTGTGCAGCGGGTGGTCCTTCGGGAACGGCATCCGCATGAAGTTCCGGGTCATCGAGATCAGCGAGGTCTCGCCGGTGTGGGTGTCGATACTGGCCACCATCACCGTGTCGGCCCGCGCGCCCTTGCGGCCCTCGCCGTCGTCCGCGCCGAGCAGCAGCAGGTTGATCCGGGGCAACGTCGCCCACGGGTCCTTCTGGTCGATCTTCGGCGCGGTTCCGCTCTTGGACTTCTCGCCCGCGAACACCTTGGTCACCAGGCTGCGCTGCGCGACCAGGTTCTGCGCGCCGAGCGCCGAGCCGGACGCGATCGAGAAACAGACCAGGCCGACCACGAGCGCACCGCCCAACCGAGCCAGTACGCCGGCCTGCAGCGGCCGCAGCATCTTGTACGACGTGACGAGCACGACGACCAGGAACAGCCCGACCACAACCAGTCCGGCGATCATCCCGGTCAGCACGCTCGGGTCGAGCGCCCACTGGATCACGTCGTCGCGCCGGAGCAGCACGACGTACGCCGCGGCGCCGTACAGCAGGACGCTCAGCGTGGTGATCACCGCGCCGAGCCGTTTACGACCGGCCGCCAGGTACGCCGTACCGGGGATCAGTACTCCGAGGACGGCGATCGCCAGCGCGCCCGACGCGCGGTGCGAGCGGCTGGTGCGGGGCTTGGCTCGGCGTGCTCTGGCTGCGGTCGGGGACATGGCTCCACTCGGTGCTCGGCGGCAGGGCGGTGGGCGCCGCCCCTGATCAGCGCCCATTGGTTCGATTCCGGCCGGGACCGGAAAGTTCGGCAGAATCGTCCCCGTGGCCGACATCGAGGTACGCCGAGCCACACCCGACGACGCCGAAGCACTCGTCCGCCTGCGCGGGCTGATGCTCGACGCGATGGGCACGGACGTCGGCGACGAGAACGCACCGTGGCGAGCTGTGGCCCTGCGCTACTTCACCGAGCAACTCCCGGCGACCGAGCGCTTCGCGACCTTCGTCGTCGACGACCCGGCGGCCGGCGTGGTGGCCGGTGCCACCGGCCACCTCAACTCCCACGCGCCAGGGCCCAACGACCTCTCCGTCGCCCGAGGCACCCTCTACAACGTCAGCACCGACCCCGAGTTCCGCCGCCGCGGTCTGGCGCGCGCCTGCGTGATCGCCCTGCTCGACTGGTTCCGCGACGAGACCCCGGCCGGCCAGATCGAGCTTCACGCCACCCAGTACGGCGACCAGCTCTACCGCTCCCTGGGCTTCGTCGAGAGCCGCTACCCGGCCCAACGCCTCCGCATCACGCGCTGAGCCAGGCCAGCATCCGCCGGTACTCCGTGTCGTTCTGGATGTGGCCGCCGACGTACTCGAAGGTCTCCGCCGACGGAATCGCCGCCGCCAGCTGAGCAGCCTGCTGCCGGTCCCGCTCACCCGCCGACCCGAACCACAGACTCACCGGCACCGCGATCGCGCCCAGCGCGAACCCCCAGTCCCGGGCGAACGCCAGGTTGTCGTCGATCCACCCGTCGTGACTGTCCACGAACGTCGCCCGCACCCGAGCCATCGCCGCGGGATCCTCCAACGCCGGCGGACCCGCGGGCTCGTTCGGCCCCGGCGGGATCTCCGGTCCACCCGCCTCGATCAGCGCCATGATCTCCCGCGCGGTCTGCTCCGTCCCCGGCCTGAGCGCCTCCTCGGTCGGCTCCGGCCCGTCGGCCGGCGCGGGAGCGATCCCGCCCACCACCGCACACCGCACCACCCGCTCCGGCATCAACGCCGCACAAGCCAACGCATGCGGCCCGCCACCAGACCCACCGGCCACCGCGAACCGCTCCCACCCCTGCGCATCGGCGAGCAACCGCACGTCAGCGGCCACGTCGGCCACCCTCCGCCCGACCTGCCGCGTCGACTCGGCGTACCCGGGCCGGTCGAACGTCAGCAGCCGGATCCCACTGTCCGCAGTCGCCCGTACGACGTCCGGCCGCCTCTGCCGCGTGCTCGGGGTGCCGACGTGGAAGACGACCGGCACGCCGTCCGGATCGCCGTACAGGCTGTAGCCGACGATGCGTCCGTCCGGCGTGCTGATCGAAAGAGTCACACCTGATCCAACCACCACCGGTCGCTCCCGCGGGTGTCGCGCAGCGCGTTGGTCGCGCAGTGCACCTCACCGCCGCCGAGGTGCGACCAGAAGAAGTTCTCGACCCAGTGCACCCGTACGCCGGTACGCCGGAGCGCGCGCTCCGCGGTCGCCTTGAAGACGTCCACCCCGCCCACCTTCGGCCCGTGCGGATCCGGCGCCGCGAACTGCCGGTCGGTCAGCGAAAGTCCGTTCATCAGCCCCGGCGTCATCGCCCGCAGCCCCGGCAGCTCCGGGTGCGCCTCGAAGAACACCGGCAGCCGCACGAGCTCGTCGGAGCGCAACCCGGTCGCCTTCACGAGAATCGCCAGCTGCTCGTCGATGTGCTCGGCGGCAGCGCGGTTGTTCGCCAAGTGCTTGCCATCAGCAAGGATCTCGTCGACCGTCGGCTTGCGCGGCGAGTTGGTGTCGGCGAACAGCTTCTCGTTCCCGGCGCCCGCGCGCTGGGCCTCCCGGAGAAGCTTCTCGGCCAGCCGAGGATCCGCGACCGCCAGCGTCCATCCCCGCGCGTTGTCGGCCCGTACGACGTGCGTCGTCTCGTCCGCGTGCCCGATCGCGAGCCAGGACGTGTCCACCCGCACCGGATCCTGGAACCCCTGCCCGGTCACCAGCTCCAGGAACCCAGGATCAGGCTTCCGCTCGCCCGCGCCGTACAGGACCCGCCCGTTCGGGTACCCGGCGTACGGCGGCAGTGTCTCGATGTTGCCCCCCATGTTGAGCAGGTCGTCGGCATCCGGCGAAGCGGTCGGACTCAGCTCCTGCACGACGCCGACGTCCGGCCCGCGCAGATCGCGGAACAGCAGCCGTCCAGCCGGTCGCGGCGTCGGCAGCGGCTCCTCCGGCGTGCCGAAGTCCCACACGTTGCCCGACCGGATCAGCACGCGCATCGTGTGCGCACCGCCGGCCGCCGGCATGCTCGCGGTGGCCGGCTCGAACGTGTCCTGCAACCACATGTCCTTCCAGCCGTTGGGCGTGCCCTGCACGTACTGGAGCTTCGCGCCGCTCGACCGCGTCGCCTTGCCGAGCGTCTTCGCGAACGCGTCCCACTCGCCCGGCACACCCGGCGGGTACGGGAACTCGCCCCCGCCGCCCTGGTTGGGCTTGCCCGCCAGGATGGTCTCAGCCCGTTGCAGATCGTTCTGCAGCATCAGCGGCGCGACCCGCAGCTTCACGACATCGGTCGCGGTCCGGCCGTGATCGGTGACGGTCAGCGTGACCGTGATCGTCCCGTCCCACTTCGCGCGGTCGCGCAGGACGTCTCGCCCCTCCAGCCCGAGCCGCACCCCACGGCGCAGCTGGTCGGCGCTCAACTCCTCGGCTACTTGACCGTCCGCGAAGATCCGCGCCTTGTCCGCCGGTACGACGTCCAGCCGGCCGGTCGCGGACCGGCTCAGTCCGCGCGCGGCGGGGACGTCCAGCGGGGCCAGGTCCTTCAGGTCCCGCGGCCCGTTGATCCGCTCGTCCGCCGAGTCGTTGCACGCGGCAAGCTTCGTGTCGACGGCCGGGCCGGGGTCCTCGAGCGTGGCCGGGTCGACGGAGCAGCGCCGCTCGTCGTCGTCCACGTTCGCGAGGAAGATCGCCCCGCGCTGACCGGACCACGACCCCTCACCGGCCTCGTCCGCCCGCGTCACCAGCCCGTCGCGGTTCACGTCCGCGCGCAGTTCGGCGTTCGTCGTACCGGCACCCCACGCGACCGTCGCCGGTGTGGACGCGGCCACCACCGCGGCCGTCGCCAGACCTGTCACCCAACGTCTCATCACTGACTCCCAAGTATTTGACACACCCGTGCTGTTTCTCGCTCAAACTAACACGGCTGTACCAAATCCAGCAGGGGGATTTCCGTGGTCCACCCGCCGGTGGAGAAGGGTTTTTGCCCGAACAGACAAGTACAGGTGAGGACGCGCTCACCCCTGGGGCGCGGTGAGGAGTCCCAGCAGATGCGCACGGTGAGGATCGTCGGCCTGGGTGTCGTCGCGGCACTCGTGGTGGTCGGCCTGTTCGAACTACCGGCCAGCCCGTTCGCGCGGCGCGACCTGCCCGATCGCGCGCCGGTCGCGGTGTCGCAGTCGAGCGAGGCCGGCAGCACGCCTGCCGAGGGCAGCCCACAGACTCCGGCCAAGCCCGCCGACCCGCTGCCGGCTCCGACGATCACCTACCCGGAGCGGGGCGGGGCGTCGTACGCGGTCCTTCCCGGTTCTCCGGAGACGATCGGCACCGAGGGGCGCCTGCTCACCTTCGAGATCGACCTCGAGAACGGCATCAAGGGCATCGACAAGACCGAGCTGGGCCGTTTCGTTCGTACGACGTACGGCGCTCCGCAGGGCTGGACGGCCGGCGGGAAGTGGCGTTTCCGGCAGGTCGGGCCTGGTCAGGATCCCGGCTTCAAGCTGATGTTCGTGACGCCCGCGACCAGGGACGTGCTCTGCGGTGGCGGCTACGACCACTACACGAGTTGCCGGATCGGGCAGCGCGTCGTACTGAACATCGCGCGCTGGGTGAACGGCGTCCCGAACTACGGCGCCTCGCTCACCGAGTACCGCAAGTACATGCTGAACCACGAGACCGGCCATCGCCTCGGCGAGGCCCACGAGCTCTGCCCGGCCGCTGGTCGGCCGGCGCCGGTGATGCAGCAGCAGACCCTCGGCCTGCACGGCTGCACCCCGTACGCCTGGCCGTACCAGGACGGACGCCGCTACGAAGGGCGTCTCGGCAAGTACGACGACCCGATCCCGGGGACCTGATCACTCCTCGATGATCGAGAGCACGTTGCCCGCCGGGTCCTTGAACCAGGCGATCGGCGGGCCTTCGGTCCGCAGCACGCCGAGCTCGTCCTGGCCGTCGTCGTACCGCTCGAACGTCACGCCGCGCGCGGCCAGCTCCCGCGCGGCCGCGGCGATGTCCGCGACCGGGAAGTTGAGCGTCGTGTACGCGGCCGGCGTGTGATCGTCCTTGGGGTAGACCAGCACCGGATGCCCGCCCGCGATCTTGAGCTGCAGCATCCCGTGCTCCTCGTCGACGTCGAGCCCGAGCGTCCCGGTGTAGAACTCCTTGGCCGCCGGGACGTCGTCCACCGAGAACCCGCTGAACGCCTGCGTCTTTCCGAACATGTCCGCCTCCTACCAGTTGGTTTTCCTGGTACGTCGGCAGCACGTTCGCCTTCTCGACATCTCAGTTGTGCAGGGCCTGCGGAACCACCTGACCGACCGCCGCGGTCACCGTGGCCGTCTCCAGCCCGTCGGCCACCGTGTGCAGCAGCCGCACCAACTGTGCGGCATCCGCCGGCCCGAGAATCCCGGTGATCACGTCCAGCACCCGCACGGTCAACGCGTCGAGCTGCGACAACCGCGCCTGGCCCATCCCCGTCACCATCAGCACCGGCTCGGTCTTCACCAGCCCCAGCCCGGCCAGCTCGGCGATCGCCAGCTCGGCCTCGCCGGTCGTCGTCCCGACCTGCTCGGCGACAGCCGCCGCCGAGTCCCGCCCGTTGGAGATCGCGCTGAGCACGAGCGCCGCCGGCATCTTCATCCCGACCGCGTCCTGCAGCCCCAGGATCAAGGGGTGCGCGTGTCCCCGAACCCGCTCCACGGCGTCCAGCAGACGCAGCGCGTCCCCCACGTCGCCGATCAGCTGCTCGGTCTGCACCGTCGCGATCCCGCTCAACGGCACGTCCCGCTCGGGCACGGCCAGCGCCCTGGTCCCCGTCTCTTCGATGGTCACCGTTCCAGCCTACGGACCCCCGCTGACAGTTCGGCGTGTCGTTCCTGAGGAATCGCTGTGAATTCCGACCCACCCAACAATCGAACACCTGTTCCGATTGCGGTTCAGCGAATTGAGCTGTGAATTCCGGACAAAGGAACATTCGTTCGAGCGAACTGATCAGAAAATCCACTTTTCTTTCTGAGAAATCGGGACCGAAGCGTGACCTCGGCTCCAGGTCGTGCGTTGCACCTGACGTGACGGTGAACACACGGCTAACCGTCATCGCGCTCGCTCCGCGTCGAAGGCCGACAACCCCTCAGATCTGCCAGGAGGACCAGTGACAACCGCCACCGCCACCCAGACGTCCGAGCGCCGACGCGTCCGAGTCTGGTTCGGTGAGCACGTGATCGCCGACTACAACGCCGAACCGGCGTTGGCCGAGCGGTACGCCCACGCCATGAGCCGTCGCTTCGCCGGACTGCGGGTCACCAACGACCCGATGCCCGCCGTGGACCGGCTCCCCGACCCCCTGCCCGGCGAGCGCATGTGGGACGTAGCCCCGCGCTGAAGACCGAACCGACGTACTGCGCACTCCCTGTTGACGCAGCACGACCTGATCGACCCAGTGCGAACCACGAGTACGACGAACCGCCCGCACCACGGCCCACAAAGCCGGGTGTGGGCGGTTCTTTCGTGCACCGCCGTCGAAGCACGGCCCTGGTCTCCGACGTTCCCGGTGTGACCGACCCACGACCCGAGGAGACCACGATGGCCCGGCCCGTTCTGAACAGCATGCTGCTCGGCAGCTCCGACCCCGAGCGGCTGAAGACCTGGTACCGCGACGCCTTCCACGCCGGCGTCGACGGCTACGGCAACCTCGATCTCGGCGGCTTCGGCCTGGTGATCGAGCACCGCGACGACGTCGCCGCGACGGCGCCCGAGCCCGGCCGGTTCATCGTGAACTTCGCCGTCGACGACATCGAGGCCGGCGCCGACCACCTGCGCACCCTGGACGTCGAGTGGCTGGTCGAGCCGGAGGACCGCGGCATCGGCAAGTTCGCGACCCTCACCGATCCCGACGGCAACTACGTCCAGCTGATCCAGATGAAGCCCGAGTACTACGCGAACAAGTAGCGCTCAGCTGGGCGAGATGTTCTGGTTCAGGTGGAACACGTTCGCCGGGTCCCAGACCGTCTTCAGCGCCCGCAGCCGCGCGAGCTTCGCCGCCGGGAAGGCACGCCGTACGGGCTCTCCGTTGAGCGTGTTCACGTACGCACCGCTCGCGTACGGCTCGAGCCCGGCGGCGTACGCGCGCACCGTCGCGATCCGCTCCGCGTCATCGGCCGGATCCTCCCACCGCGTCGCGGTGACGAACTCGAACGCCGTGTCGCGGTGACCGAATGCCGCATCGGCGTCCGGTACGTCGGCGATCGCACCGCCGTACGACTGCAGGCTCGCGCCGATCCCCGGGTTCCGCAGCAACGCCCGCAGCGCCTCGTCCGGCAGCGACGTGAAGTAGTGCCCCTTCCAGTACCGCCGGTACCGGTGCCCCTGCACGTTGTCGTCCCGAGTCTGGAGCGTCAAGTACGACATCTCCCGCACGTCCTCCTCGACAACGGACCCCAACCCACGCAAGGCCGGCAGCAACGACGCACCCGCGACTGGATCCCCGACCCACACGAAGCCGACCCGTACCACGTCCCCGGCCACGTACGCCGTGAACGTCGCCTCTCGCGGCGCCGTGGCGCTCAGCTCCCGCCACCCCGCGAGCACCGCGAACCCCTCGTCCGCCGAGAACGCGAAGTCGGCGACCACGGTGGACGTCCCGACCGCGTGCAGCCGGAACTCGAACGACGTCACGATCCCGAAGTTCCCACCGCCGCCACGCAGCCCCCAGAACAGCTCCGGGTTCTCGTCCGCCGCCGCCCGCACGACCTCCCCGTCAGCGGTGACGACCTCGTACGAGACGACGTTGTCGCAGGCCAACCCGTACCGGCGAGCCAGCCAGCCCATCCCGCCGCCCAGCGTCAGCCCGCCGACCCCGGTGTGCGAGACGTTCCCGGCCGTGGTCGCCAGCCCGTGCTCCTGCGCGGCCCGATCCAGTTCACCCAGCAACGCCCCGCCCTGCACCCACGCCAACCGCCGTACGGGATCAACCCGTACGGCGCCCATCGGCGTCAGGTCGATCATCAGCCCGCCGTCCGGAACCGCCAGCCCGGCGATGTTGTGCCCGCCGCAGCGCACCCCGATCTCCAGCGACCGGCTCCGCCCGTACCGCACCGCCGCCGCGACCTCCGCGGTCGAGGCGCACCGGGCGATCACCGCGGGTCGCCGCTCGATCATCGCGTTCCACACCGTGCGTGCTTCGTCGTATCCCGGATCGCCGGCCTGCAACATCACCGGCAGCTGGATCTCGGTCGTGATCATGGCAGGGCTCCTTGTCCACAAGTGCTGGTGCAATCACCCTGACAGCGCCCCGCAGCGCGGATAAGGTCCAATTCCATGAGCCGTTCGAGGACCGGTTCCGGTACCGGTGAGCTGCTGGTCGAGATCCAGCGCGGCAGCGCCGTGCCGCTGCACCAGCAGCTGGAGACCGGGATCCGCGAGCGGATCCGCGAAGGCCTGCTGCGCGCGGACGCCGTACTGCCGTCGTCGCGAGCGCTCGCGAACGACCTAGGCCTGTCCCGCGGCGTCGTCGTCGAGGCGTACCAGCAGCTCGTCGCCGAGGGCTACCTGGTCAGCCGGACCGGCGGCTACACCCAGGTCGCGCAGACAGCGCGTGCGCAACCGTCGACTCGCGCCAACCACAAGCCTGCCGGCCCGCCCAGGATCGACTTCAAGTACAGCCGTCCCGACGTCACGCAGTTCCCCCGCGCGGCCTGGCTGCGATCCGTCCGCCGGGTCCTGAACGAGACCCCGCACCGCACCTTCTCCTACCTGAGCGGCCAGGGCGCGCCCGACCTCCGTGAGGCGCTGGCCGACTACCTCAACCGCGTCCGCGGTACGTCGGCCCGGCCGGAGAACATGCTGATCTGCCACGGTTTCGCCCAGGGCTCCCGGCTGCTCTTCCAGGTCCTCGCCGCGGCCGGCTACCGGAAGATCGCGCTCGAGGACCCGTCCGACTACGACCTGCGCGACGTCGCCGTCACCGCCGGGCTGGTGGTGGTCGGCGTACCGGTCCTCGACTCCGGCGTGGACGTGGCGGCCCTTGACCGATCCGGCGCGGACCTCGTGCTGGTCACCGCGGCGCACCAGATGCCGATCGGCGCGGTCGCGTCGCCCGAGACCCGCGCCGCGCTGGTCGAGTGGGCCGTACGCCGCAACGCCCTGATCCTCGAGGACGACTACGACGCCGAGTACCGCTACGACCGCGAACCGATCGGTGCCATCCAGGGCCTCGCCCCCGACCGCGTCGTCTACGCCGGTACGGCGAGCAAGACGCTCGCGCCCGGCCTCCGCCTCGGCTGGCTGGTTCTCCCCGACGCCTTGGTCGAGCCGCTTGCCGCCGCGAAGCTGACCGACGACCGCGGCTCGTCGGTCCTCGACCAGCTGACCTTCGCCGACTTCGTCGCCCGCGGCGAGTTCGACCGCCACCTGCGCCGGATGCGCCCGCGGTACCGGAACCTCCGCGACCTCCTGGTCACGCAACTGGCCGACCGGCTCCCCGACTTCGAACCGGTCGGCGTCTCCGCCGGGCTCCACCTGCTCACCTGGCTCCCGCCCGACCTGCCCGCCGAGGCCGTCGTCGACGCGGCGCGCGCCCGGGACGTCGGCGTGTACCCGCTCACGCCGTACTGGTTCACCCCGCCGGGCCCACCCGGCCTGGTCTTCGGCTACGGCAGCCTGACCGAGCAAGCAGTTGCTGAAGGCATCGATTTGCTCGCCGGCGCCGTCGGCACCGTCCGGCCATGATCGACGCGTTCCGGATCGCCGTGCCGCAGAGCGACCTCGACGACCTCCGTACCTTCTGCCGGCCGCTTCGCTAGCAGTACTCGCGGCACCCGCGATCCACGCCGTACGCCGCCTTGGCTCTCCCGACCACTCCCGCAGGCGTCGCCGGCTTCCCTCTGTCCAAGCTGCTCAGGAACCCCTGCGGCGGCACCGCCCCGCGCCGGATCCACCACCGCCCGGCCGCGGTCGGCCAGCTGATCCCGAAGTGCAGATGCGCCGGCGTCGAGCGCGCACTGCCGGTCCGGCCGGTCAGGCCGAGTACCTGACCCGCCCGGACCTCGACCCCTGGACGGATCCCCGCAGCGATCGACGACAGGTGCGAGCCGTAGTACCGGACCCCGTCCCGCCCGACGACCGACACGGCGAGCCCACCCCGGTCCGCACCGACGTTGGTCTTCGGATCCCACCGGTCCACCCGCGTCACCTCGTCCACCCGCCCGTCCACCGGCGCGACGAACCGGCAACCGGCCTTGGCGAAGATGTCCGCCGCCGGGTAGTCGTGGTGAGCCTGGGACGCCGACGCCACGCACCCCTGCACCGGGAACACGTACCTGATCGGCGGGAGCCGCACAGGGCTCGGTGTCACCTTCTTGTGCGGGCTCGTCGCAACCGTGCTCGGACTCGGCGTCGCCCCGACCTCCGCGTCCGGCGTCGCCGCGACACTCGGTCCAGGCGCAGTACTGGCACTCACCTGTGGCGCCGCCGTCTTCGCAGGCGCTTCCACCGCCGCCCGATCCAGCAATCCCAGCCCCGACAACGCCAGCAGCCCGGCCGCCGTCACCCCGGCGGCCGCCGTACCGAAGACCACCGCGAGCCGCACCCTCACTGCCGCCAGAACGCGTTGACCACCACGGCGGGATACACCGTCTCACAGGGAATCCCGTTGCCGTCGGCATCCATCCTGCTCGGCATGCCCGAGTACCACCAGTAGGTGACGGAGTCCCCGTACGACGCCCCCATCGACACCAGGTCGCGGCACAGCAGCCCGACCGGCACCGACGCCACCGTCCGCACCTCCCGACCCCGCCAGTACTGCCCGACGTCCGCCCGCGAGTACACCGTTTCGCAGGGAATCCCGTTCCGGTCGGCGTCCATCTGGTTCGGCTGCCCCTGCACCCGCCAGTAGTCGATCGCCGCGACGTAGCTGTACCCCCGCGCCTTCAGATCACGGCAGAACAACCCACCCGCCAGCCCCCGCACGTCCCCAGGCCGCGCCGCTGACGCACTCGGCCGTGGCACCATCGTCACGGTCGCCGTCGGTGCCGCGACCGAAGGTGCCGCGACCGACGGCGCCGACGCCGGAGCAGGCGCGGCCGCGTCGCGAGCCGGCGCGCTGCTGTCCGGCGCGGGCTCGTTCTTGTTCATCGTCAGCACCACCAGCCAGACGAGCAGGACCGCGATGACGCCGACGGCCACCCCGCCGAGCGCGACCAAGGTCGCGCTGCCCTGCTCGGTGAAGCGTTTGATCACTTTCTGTTGTGTTCTCTGCATGACCTTCCCCCCTGCGGACCATGCAGCCATCACTTTCCGTGTTTGTCCAGGGCTCGGCGGGGCTCACTGCCGCCAGAACGCGTCGACCTCCGTCCCGGCGTACAGCTGCTCGCAGGGGATTCCGTTGCGGTTGGCATCCATTCGGGGGGGCTGCTGCTGGGTCTTCCAGTACTCGACGGTGGCGCCGTAGCCGTAGCCGCGCTGCTTCAGGTCCCGGCAGAGCAGGCCGTCCGGCAGCTCCCGGACGTCCCCGAACGCCTTGACCGACGCGGCGGTCGAGGTGGGCCGGGGCGTCACCGGGACGGTCGCGATCGGGGTCGGCTGGACGACCCGGGCGGGCGCGACGGCCTGGACCCGCGAGGCGTCGGCCTCGGGCTCGTGCATCGCCAGGACGACGAGCCCGGTGACCAGTACGGCGACGAGGCCGGCCGTCATCCCCGCGACGGCGGCCAGGAACGCGCTCCCTGCCGTGAAACGTGCGGCCGAGTTCCCCATGATTCCCCCCGACCACCAGTGAAGCCGTCAGGTGGGGTTCTGTCCATGGATTAGCGGCAAACGCGACATGGTCGCAAAACAAGGGGGACAGGGCAACCACCGGCGCCGACGGTTCATCGGGAGAACACCCACACGTCATGAACACAGGCGATGATCACGCCGGATTCCGCCATCCGAGAGGACGCACGATGGGACACACCCACGACCACGATCACGACGATCACGGCCAGGGGCACGGCCACGGTCACGGCCAGGGGCACGGTCACGACCACCACCACCCGAACACCGAGCTGGACGCCGCGACGCTGGCCGCGCTGGACGAGTCGATCCCGGACACCGACCTCTCGCCGTCGGAGGTGAGCCGCCGCTCGCTGCTGCGCTCGGCAGGCATCCTCGGCGGTACGGCGGCGCTGGCCGTCACCGGCGCGCAGGCGGCCGCCGCCGCGGCGCCGAAGAACGTGCCGGGCTGGATCTTCCAGCAGCACAAGCGCCCGAACGTCTGGCTGGCCGGCGACCACCACATCCACACCCAGCTGAGCTCGGACGGCATGTACCGCGTCATCGACCAGGCCCGCCACGCCACGGCGTACGGGCTGGACTGGCTGGTCATCACCGACCACGGCGGCGCTACCCACGCCCGGATCGGTGTCGACCTGGTCAACCCGCAGATCAAGGCGGCCCGGACCGAGCTGAAGAACACGCTGATCTTCCAGGGCCTGGAGTGGAACATCCCGGCCGCCGAGCACGGCACCGTGTTCGTCGCGCCGGGCAGCCGCGAGGTCGAGGTGCTCAAGCAGTTCGAGAACAGCTACGACGGCAGCGTGAAGAACGCGAGCGGCAACACCCCGGCCAACGAGCAGCTCGCGGTCTCCGGCATCCAGTGGCTCGGCCAGCAGGTCGACCGCCGCCGGGTGCAGGACGCGCTGTTCCTGGCCAACCACCCGGCCCGCAACGGCATCGACAGCCCGCACGAGATCCGCAACTGGCGCGACGCCGACCCGCGGATCGCGATCGGCTTCGAGGGCGCGCCGGGCCACCAGGCCGGTGGCCTGCCGGCCTCGATCGGCGCCGGCGGGGCCCGCGGCCTCTACGGCAACGCCCCGAGCGCGAACTCGTTCGCCGGCTACCCGGCCGAGTCGTACCGAACCTGGGGCGGCTTCGACTGGATGACCGCGACCGTCGGCGGCCTGTGGGACAGCCTGCTCGCCGAGGGCAAGCCGTGGTGGGTCAGCGCGAACTCCGACAGCCACGTGAACTGGAACGAGACCTCCCGCCGTCCCGACGGTTCGGACCAGGCGCAGTTCGACCGCGACGGGCGCTACATGGACCCGGTCTACAGCGGCACGGTCAACCGGACCGCCGCCGACTTCTTCCCCGGTTACTACAGCCGCACCCACGTCGGCGCCGACCGCCGCGACTACCTGTCGGTGATGGAAGGCCTGCGGGCCGGCCGGATGTGGGTCGACCACGGCATGCTCGCCAAGGGCGTCGAGGTCGAGGTCCGCGAGGCCGGCCAGCGGTACGGCGAGCCGCTCGGCGGTGCGCTGACCGTACGGCGCGGCCGCGCGGTCGAGCTGGTCGTCCGGATCAGCACCCAGACGATGCCGAACTGGTCGAACTTCGTCCCGAAGCTGAACCGGGTCGACGCGATCCGCGGTGCGGTCAAGGGCACGGTCAGCAACCGCGACACGTTCACCGCCCCGGACACGAAGGTCGTCCGGCAGTGGGACACCTCGGGCAAGCGCGGCACCTTCGAGCTGGTCCTGCCGCTGGGCCGGGCCGAGGAGCCGTTCTACGTGCGGATTCGTGGCACCGACGGCAACCGCAGCCAGCCGGGCTACCTCGGTGCGGGGATCGACCCGGCGGGCCCGCAGCTCGACGTGGTCGGCGACGCCGACCCGTGGGCGGACCTGTGGTTCTACACGAACCCGATCTGGGTCCTTCCCAAAAGGTGATCATCGCCGTCGACGCGGGCAGCCGCGACACCGCCGCGGCCGAGCACGTTCTGCACGAACTGCTCGGCCCGGCGCCGTCCCCGGTGCCATTTCGTGGGTTAACCCATGAAATGGACCCTTGGCCCACCGAAATTCGGGGGGCCAAGGGCGCATCTCGCGGGTTGACCCCCGAAATGCTGGTGATCGCGTGCACGCACCTGATCACCGGGGGCGAGACGCCGCACCTCGCCGTCTCGATCACCGCGCCGACGGACGAGCTCGAGGACCATGTCCGCGCTTGGTGCACCGACCACGGCGCGGGCTCGGCCTTTACCCACCCCGGCGCGACCGCCCCCGACCTGGCCGGCCCGAGCACCCTCGTCCGCGGCGCGTACGTCGCCGCGGTCGAGACCGCCCTGGGCACCGGCCGCCTGGTCCGGTGGCCCGGCCGCGAGCACGCGCACGGCGTACAGACCGCCGCGGACCTCCGCGCCAAGGCCGGCATCGACTACGTCGAGGCCCTAGGCGGCCTCACCATCACCGACGAATCGATCATCGACACCCGCGACTTCGTCCGCCCCCTCCGCCGCGAAGGGCAGGTCATCCTCCAGGTCCAACCGGCTGCCGGCGGCGTCCTCATCCCCTTCGAGGCCGAGCACCAGCAGAAGTGCTGCGCCGACCACTAACTCCTGACGTCCCACGCAGCTGACTCGGCCAGTACCTCGGGCAGTTCGCCGATCACGCCGAGGCGTTGGGTGCACCGCGTCAGCGCGACGTACAGGTCGCGCAGGCCGCGGGGTGACTCGAGCATGATGCCTTCGGGGTCGACCACGAGGACGGAGTCGAACTCGAGGCCCTTCGCGCCGGCGACCGTCAGGACCGTGACGTCGGCCAGATCGCCGACCGCCTCCTGGACGAGCTCCAGCCGGAGCCGCGACGTGATCACGCCGACCTGCCCGTGCTGGACCTCCTCGCCGGCGACCTTGCTGACGTACGCCGCCTGATCAGCCGGTACGACGTCGACGTGCCACGGCTTCACCCCGGTCGACCGCACCGACTCCGGCGCCTTCGCCGTCGGGTCCACCAGTTGCAGCACGTGCCCGGCGAGCTCCATCACCTCGGCCGGCGTCCGGTAGTTCATCGTCAGCTCGGCCAGCCGCCAGCGGTCGCCGAAGGTCGACGCGAGTGCCTGCCGCCAGCTCGTGCCGCCGCCGGCCGCACTCGTCTGCGCGACATCGCCGACCAGCGTCATCGACCGCAGCGGGCACCGCCGCGCGATCGCGCGCCACGCCATCGGGGACAGCTCCTGCGCCTCGTCGACGATCACGTGCCCGTACGTCCACCGCCGATCGGCCGCGGCCCGCTCGGCCAGCGTCCGGTCGTCGTCCGCCTCGAACCGCTCGGCCAGGGTCTCGGCGTCCAGGATGTCCCGCGCGGTCAGCACCTCCGACTCGTCGTCCTCGTCGAAGTCCGTCGAACCCGATCCACTCAGTACGTCGAGAGAGCCTTGCGCGTAAGCGATGGCGCGCGCCCGCTCCGCCTTCAGCCGGGCCACCTCCTGCCCGTCGTCGCCGAGCAGCTCGGCCGCCTCGTCGAGCAGCGGTACGTCGGCCGGGCTCCAGTCGTCGCCGTACCGGAGCAGGTGCTCGCGGTCCAGCTCGCTCAGCTGCGGAGCGGCCTCGGCCAGGCGCCGCTCGTCGCCGTACAGGTCGACGAGCAGCTCGCGGGGACTCAGATTCGGCCAGAGGCGGTGCAGCAGCTCCTGGACGGCCGGTTCGGCGATGACCTCTTTGCGCAGCTCGGCCAGGTCGTACTCGTCGAGCAGGTTCTCGCCGCCGAGCGGGTCGGCGCCGATGATCTCGGCGTACTGGTCGACGAGCGCGTCCACGATCTCGGTCAGGAAGAACGGCCGGGCCTGGTTGTGCGTCAGCCGCCGCTCGCGTGCCCTGGTCCGCGCGTCCTCGGCGGTCGCCGGGTCGAGCCGCAGCACGGTCCGGTCGACCGTCACCTCCAGCGGCTTGCTCGGCACCCACTGCCGGTTCGCGACCGCCTGCTCGATCACCTCGGCCATCACCGCCCGGCCCTTCACCTCGCCCGCTTCCGCGGACTCCGGCCGGGTCGCGGTCAGGCCGGGGTAGAGCTCGGCCAGTGTGACGAGTCGAACACCGTCCTCACCGAGCGACGGCAGCACCTGCCCGATGAACTTCAGGAATGTCGGATTGGGACCGACGACCAGAATTCCGCGCTTTTCCAGCTGGTCGCGATGGGTGTACAGAAGGTAAGCGGCCCGGTGCAACGCGATGGCGGTCTTTCCCGTCCCCGGACCACCCTGGACGACCAGCACGCCCGGCAGCTCGGACCGGATGATCCGGTCCTGGTCGGCCTGGATCGTCTGCACGATCGACTCCATCGTCCCGGTCCGACGAGCCTCGAGCGCCTTCAGCAGCACCGCCTCGCCCATCACCCCGGTGCCGAGCCGCGACTCGCCCTCCGCGGTCCGGCCGAGATCGAGCTGCTCGTCCTGGACGTCGACCACCTTGCGCAGCCGGCTCTGGATGTGCCGCCGCCGTACGACGCCCTGGTTGTGCACCGCGGTCGCCACGTAGAACGGGCGGGCGGCGGGCGCTCGCCAGTCGACCAGCAGCGGTTCGTAGTCCTCGTCGTGCAGGCCGATCCGGCCCAGGTGCAGGACCTCGCCGTCGCTGTCGTCGAGGCGGCCGAAGTACAGGCCTTCCTCGGCCGCGTTCAGCCGAGCGAGCCGCGCGTTGAGGTCGCGGACCCGGCCGTCACGCTGGTGCAGGGCCTGCGCGTTCCGCGTCCCGGCCACCTGCTCGCCCTCGCGGCGAGCTTCGGCCTGGGCGCGCTCACGGTCCAGCGCCGCGTAGAACGTGGCCAGGTGAACCTGTTCCGACTGCACCGGATTCTGCAATTCCAACCCCTCGTGATAAAATGCACCGCGTTGGCTTCCGGAAGCATTTCTCTTGGACGCCACAAATCGACGATTTTACGGCATTTCGCCGCCGTGAACACGAGGCAGTCCCATCGAGCGGCTTGACCTCAAGCGTTGTTGAAGTACTACCGTCGTACGACGTGACCGTTCACCCGCTCCGTCTGGCCCTCCTCGTCCGCAGCGCCGAGGCCAGTCCGTTCTGCCGGGCGCTGATGACGTGGTTCAGCCGTCAGGTGGAGAGCAGGGACGACTTCAAGCTCGACCTGGTCGACCTCTCGGTCACCGACGACCTGCGGCCGCGGATCGCGCAGGCCGACGCGGTCGTCATCCTCGCGCCCGAGTACAACCACGCCTACCCCGGCGACCTGAAGACCGCGATCGACACCGTCCGCGAGCCCTGGTACGGCAAACCGATCGGCTTCGTCGTGTACGGCGGCCGCTCGCGCGGGCTGCGCGCCGCCGAGCAGCTCCGGCTCGTCTTCGGTGAGCTGCACGCCGTCACCGTCCGCGAGACCCTCAGCTTCCAGCAGTTCCCGGGATCGAACGAGCCCGAGGAGCTCGACGACCTCGCGACCGCCGCGGCAGCTCGTTCTCTGCTCGACCAGCTCGCCTGGTGGGCCCGCGCCCTCCGCGACGCCCGCGCGGCGACGCCGTACCCGGCCTGATTAGCTAGACCCTTGTGACTCTGGTCGACATCACCGCCTTCGGTGCGGACAGCGGTGGCGTGAAGGACAGCACTCCCGCGGTCGTTGCCGCGCTGGCCCATGCGAGGACCTTGGACGGTCCGGTCCGGCTGGTGTTCCCGCGGGGCACCTACCAGCTCTATCCGGAGGCCGCGGTCGAGCGGGAGTTCTACATCTCCAACACCGTCGGCGCCGATCAGGCCCACCGCCTCAAGCGCTTCGCCTTCCTGGTGGAGGATTTCGCGGACCTCACGATCGACGGCGACGGGTCGAGCTTCCAGCTGCACGGGCTGCTGGGGCTGTTCGCCGTGGTTCGATCCGAGCGCGTCACGATCAGCAACTTCGCCTTCGACCACTCGGCGCCGAAGGTCGTCGACGTCACTGTCTCGGAGGCGGGGCCGGGGTACCGGATGCTCAGCATCCCGCCGGGCAACCCCTACGTGGTCGGCGACGTACTGACCTTCGTGGGCGAGACCAGCCCAGCCACCGGTACGCCGTACTGGCGCCACACCACCGACGAGATGTGGTACTCCCAGCTCCACGACCCGGTCGCCCAGCGCACCTGGCGCGGGCCCAACCCGCTCTTCGAAGATGTCGCCGGGATGACCGATCTCGGCGATCACCGCGTGCGCGTCGACTACAACTCCGCGGTCGTTCCTGAGGACGAGGGCCTCGTCTACCAGCTGCGCGAACCCACCCGCGACACCGCGGCCGGCTTCATCTGGGAGTCGTCGCAGGTCACGGTGACAAACCTGAAGGCCGGCTACCTGCACGGCTTCGGCATCGTCGGCCAGCTCAGCACCGACATCAGCGTGACCGACAACGAGTTCCGGGCCGACCGCTCGATCGGCCGCAGCACGGCGGCGTTCGCGGACATCCTGCAGATGTCGGGCGTGCGCGGCACAGTGACGATCACCGGCAACCTGTTCGACGGCGCGCACGACGACCCGATCAACGTGCACGGCACGTACGTCGAGGTCGCGGCCGTCGCCGGCGACCGGCTCGACCTGCGCTACCTGCACAACGAGACGGCAGGTTTTCCACAGTTCCACCCCGGCGACGTCGTCGAGCTGGTCGACAAGCTGACGATGGCCGGCGTCGGTCAGGCGACGGTCACCGCGGTCGACGGCCCGACCGGCGTCGACAGCAGCAAACCGCTGACCACGATGACGATCACGCTCGACCGCGCCGTACCGGCTGGTGTCGCGCCCGGCGCCCACGTCGTCGAGAACGTCACCTACACGCCGTCGGTGCGGATCGCCGGCAACACGTTCCGCAACATCCCGACCCGCGGCGTGCTGCTGACCACGCGGGGGAGCAGCGTGATCGAGGACAACGTGTTCGACGGGATGAGCATGGCGAGCGTCTACGTGGCGGCCGACGCGCACCAGTGGTACGAGTCGGGGCCGGTCCGCGATCTCGTCGTACGCGGCAACCGGTTCCTGCGGCCGGCGACGCCGGTGATCTGGTTCGACCCGACCAACCAGGTCGAGGGCGAGCCGGTGCACCGCGGCGTACGGATCGAGGACAACGAGTTCGAGCTGACCGGCGACGGCGAAGTGCTGCGCGCGAAGAGCGTCGGCGGGCTGGTTTTCACCGGCAACCGGATCACGGGCGGCGAGGCGTCGTACACGTTCAACGGTTGTACGGATGTGACGGTGGACGGCGAGCCGGTGGAATAGGTCGGCGGGCCGGCCGGTTGGGGTTGTACGTGACGAGTGAAGTGATGCCGCTGTCCGTGCTCGACCTGTCTCCCGTGCCGACCGGGACCAAGCCGTCGGAGGCGTTGCACGAGACGCTCGAACTGGCGAAGACCGCTGAGGCGGCCGGCTACAGCCGCTTCTGGCTGGCCGAACACCACAACATCCCGAGCGTCGCGAGCTCGACGCCCGAGGTGATGATCGCGGCCGTCGCCGCCGTCACCTCGACGATCCGCGTCGGCTCCGGCGGTATCATGCTGCCGAACCACTCCCCGCTGAAGGTCGCCGAGACCTTCCGCGTCCTGGCCGGCCTGCACCCCGGCCGGATCGACCTGGGCATCGGCCGCGCACCCGGCACCGACCAGCGCACCGCCCTGGCACTCCGCCGCAGTCGCGAGGCACTGGCCGCCGACGACTTCCCCGACCAGTACGCCGAGCTGCGCGCGTACGCCGAGGGCTTCCCCGCCGACCACCCCTTCGCCCCGATCAGTGCGCAGCCGTCCGACGTGCCGCTCCCGCCGGTGTGGATCCTCGGCTCCAGCACGTACGGCGGCCAGGCCGCCGCGATCCTCGGCACCGGCTTCGCCTACGCCGGCCACTTCGGCACGCTCGACCCCGCCGGCGTGATCGGCAAGTACAAGGAGATCTTCCAACCGTCGGCCCACCAGTCCGAGCCCCACGCGATCCTCGCCCTCGCCGCCATCGTCGCCGACACCGAGGAACGCGCCCAGCAGCTCGCCCAGGCCAACGCCCTCTCCATGCTCAACCTCCGCTCCGGCCGCCCCGGCCCCCTCCCGTCCCCCGAGGAGGCCGCCGCCTACCCGTGGTCCGAGGACGAGAAGGCCGCCGTCTCCCAATGGACCGACGGCGTCGCCGTAGGCACCCCCGACCAGGTAGCCGCAGATCTGGGCCGCCGAGCCAACGCCGCCGGCGCCGACGAACTGATCATCACCACCTCGATCCACGACCCAGCCGAACGCCGCCACTCCCACACCCTCCTCGCCGAAGCCTGGGGCCTGAAACCCCGCTAGCCCGGTACCGGCGACTCCCAGGCAGCCGTCACACCACGGCTGCCCTCACCCTCGCCCCCCACCTGCGGTCGGCCCCAGCGCCGTGGGCTCACATCCCATGGTCGGACCCCCGCTGGCTCCGGCCCGTGGGGCTCCGATCCCGTGGCCGCCGCCTGCTCGCATCGCCTCGGCTCCCTGGTGCCGTCGGGTCCCTTCCCGCGGCTGGACACCGGCTGGTTCCGGCTCGTGGGGCTCCGATCCCGTGGTCCCCGCCTGCTCGCATCGCCTCGGCTCCCTGGTGCCGTCGGGTCCCTTCCCGCGGCTGGACACCCGCTGGTTCCGGCCCGTGGGGCTCCGATCCCGTGGCCGCCGCCTGCTCGCATCGCCTCGGCTCCGCGGCGCCGTCGGCTCCTTCCTCCGATGGCGGGGACGCCCGCTGGCTCGACCCGTGGGCCTCCATCCCTCGGCCCCTAACCCCGAGCCCCCCACCCACGAGCCCCTCGGCCCCCAACCCCTCGCCCTCAACCCCTCGGCCCCCAGCCCCTCGGCCCCCTGAGCCCGGCACCCGGCTCTCACGCATGTCCTTTCGGGGGCAGCTGCACATAGCCCTCCCTCCCGGGGGCCACCACCTGCTCCACAGCAACGGCGACCAAATGGGTCCACCCAAACCGGGTAGCCCAGCAGAAGCTGCGCGAACCAGGAGTGCCGACCAATCCCCGCCTGCTCGGCGACTGCTCTCTTGTTGGGCCACTGACGCCGTACAACACACCAGTCGCCACACAAGGGACCAGTCGTCGAGGAACCCAGCCGTCGATGGACGAGCAACCTCCCGTCCGACCTCGCCGCAGGGCGACTACCAGACCGTTCCGCCGCGACGGGTGAAGCGGCACCCGCTGAACCGCCTCGGGACTCGCCGACCCCCAGCACGGGACCAGGTCGACCAAGAACCTATCGACCCCGACCTCACCTGACGGAAGTTATCCACAGGGCAAGTTATCCACAGGCCTGTTCACGGACGGACGTGCTCGAAGATCAAGCTGGTCTCCGCGTGAACCACCGCGGGATCCGCCGTCAGATGATCGAGCACGAAGTCGCGCAGCGCGTCGGGCGACTCGGCCGCCACGTGCAGCAGGTAGTCGTTCGCGCCGCTGACGTGGAAGAGCGACAGGACGCCGGGGAGCCGCGGGACCATCGCGCGGAAGCGGTCGATCTCGTCGCGGGAGTGGGCGCCGATCCGGATCGCCACCATCGCCTGCAGCGGCCGCCCGAGCGCGGCCAGGTCGACGTCGGCGTGGAACCCGCGGATCACCCCGCGGTCGCGCAGCGCGCGCACGCGCGCCAGGCAGGTCGACGGCGCGATCCCGGTGGCCTCGGCGAGCGCGTTGTTCGGCATCCGGCCGTCCGCGGTGAGCAGCCGGACGAGCTCCAGGTCGACCTCGTCGAGCCCCGCGGGGATCGGCCGGGGGGCCGGTCCGGGGGTCCGGCGATCCTTCGGCATGACCTCACTGTAAAGGCCATCCACAGAATCCACAGCGTGTGGACAAGCCTGTGGACGAATTTTCTTCGGAACTCTTGCCCCAAACTCGCAGAAGATTCCACCCTGGCCGCACCGCAGTCGGACCGAAGGAGGCCACGATGGACACCCGCGCCGTGCACGCCGGCCGTGACGACCTGACCGCCCTCGGGGTGCACGTCCCCCCGATCGACCTCAGTACGACGTACCCGCTCACCGACCTGCAGTCCGGTGGCGCCGCGTACGACCGGATGGCCGCCGGCGGCGACCCCGGCGCGGGCAGCCTCGTCTACCAGCGCCTCTGGAACCCGAACGTCGCGCGCCTCGAAACCGCCCTGGCCGAGCTGGAGACCTGCGACGGCGCAGTCGCTTTCAGCACGGGCATGGCAGCCCTCGCCGCCGTCCTGCTCGCCACGGTCGCCGCTGGCAAGCCGCACGTCGTCGCCGTCCGTCCCCTGTACGGCGGCTCGGACCACCTGTTGTCCACAGGCCTCCTCGGTACGACGGTCAGCTGGGCCACCACCGAGACCATCGCCGACGCGCTCCGCCCCGACACCGGGCTCGTCCTGATCGAGACCCCGGCCAACCCGACCGTGGAGCTCGTCGACATCGCCGGCGTGGTCCGCCAGGCGTCCGGCGTACCGGTGGCTGTGGACAACACCTTCGCGACCCCAGTGCTCCAGCAGCCCGCGCAGCACGGCGCCACGCTCGTGCTGCACTCCGCGACGAAGTACCTGGGCGGCCACGGCGACCTGATGGGCGGCCTGGTCGCCGGGCCGGCGGAGTGGGTCGCCAGGATCCGCCAGATGCGTGCGGTGACCGGAGCTCTGCTCTACCCGCTGGCGGCGTACGAGCTGCACCGGGGACTGCAGACGCTGCCGGTCCGCGTCCGCGCTCAGCAGGCCGGTGCGGCGAAGGTGGCTGACTGGCTGAGCACCCACCCGGCTGTGGACAAGGTCTACTACCCCGGTCTGCCCGAGTGCGACCCGCACGGGCTGGTCGGGCGTCAGCAGAGCGGGCCGGGCGCCGTACTGGCCTTCCGGACGAGCCGGGCCGACCAGCTACTGGCCGGGCTCGAGCTGATCACCCATGCGGTGTCTCTGGGCGGTGTGGACACGCTGATCCAGCACCCGGCCGCTCTGACCCACCGCCTGGTCGCTGAGGACGCCAAGCCCGACCAGGACCTACTCCGCCTCAGCATCGGCCTCGAAGACCCCGAGGACCTGGTCAAGGACCTCGACCAGGCCTTGGCCTAGCAGCCGCCGGGGCCCGCAGTTCGGGGGAGCGGGCTCCGGCCAGTACGACGGCCGGCCGGATCAGCCACCGGCCGGCCGATCAGACACTGACCGCCTGAGTCAGCACCCGGTCGACGATGCCGTAGTCGAGCGCCTGCTCCGGCGTGAACCACCGGTCCCGGTCGAAGTCCTCGGTGATCCGGTCCACCGACTGCCCGGTCCGTTCGCTCAGCAGCTGGGCCAGCTGCTGCTTGGCCAGCAGCGACTGCTCCGCCTGGGTCTTGATGTCGCTGGCCGTGCCGCCCATCCCGCCGGACGGCTGGTGCATCATGATCCGCGCGTGCGGCAGGCTGAACCGCTTGCCCGGCGCACCGCAGGCCAGCAGTACCTGTCCCATCGACGCGACCAGCCCCATCGCGTACGTCGAGACCTCGTTGCCGATGAAGTTCATCGTGTCGAGGATCGCCAGCCCGGCCGACACCGAGCCGCCGGGGGAGTTGATGTAGAGGGAGATCTCCGCCTTCGGGTCCTCGGCGTTCAGCAGCACGAGCTGGGCGCACAGCGCGTTGGCGTTCTCGTCCTTGATCTCGTCGCGCAGGACGACGATGCGCTGCCAGAGCAGCCGCTGGTAGATGTGCTGGTCGAGGTCGGTGGTTCGCTGGTTCTCGCTCATGCTCTCCAGCGTGGCCCCGGCCGGGCCACCCGTCGCCGGAATCTGCCCGTGGCAGATCTGCCCACCGCAGACCCGCCGGGGATGGCACACTCGGTACAAGGACCACGAAGCCGAGGAGGATCCAGACGTGCTGCTACGCCAGGTGATCGGGAACGTCTTCCGCCGGCTGCGGCGCGAGCGGGGCATCACCCTGCGCGAACTCGCCGAGGTGGCCCAGGTGTCGGTGCCGTACCTGTCCGAGATCGAGCGCGGCCGCAAGGAGCCCTCGTCGGAGATCCTGGCCGCGATCTGCCGGGCGCTCGACCTGGAGCTGTCCGACCTGCTGGCCGAGGTGCAGTTCGACCTGGCGACCGCGGTCCGCTCCACGCTGCCGGTCCGTCTGCAGACGGCGGCGATCCGGGTTCAGGAGTCCGCCCCGCAGCGGATCGGGACCTCCGGCCCCCAGTCGTCGTACTCGACCACCGCGCAGACGTTCGCCCTGGTCGCCTAGCCGGTGCTCTACCGGTCCGACCGGTCGAGCTCACGCCGTACGACGCCCGCACCTGCTGACGTCCTGGCGTTCCACCAGAGCCTGGCCGACTACGCGCCCACACCGCTGCACGACGTACCGGCCCTGGCTGCTGAGCTCGGTCTCGGCCGCGTGCTGGTCAAGGACGAGTCGCAGCGACTCGGCCTGCCCGCGTTCAAGGCGCTCGGCGCCTGGTGGGCGATCCACCGCGCGCTCCAGCCCGACACCGAGGTCCTGGTCACGGCCACCGACGGCAACCACGGCCGCGCGGTCGCCCGCCGCGCCCGCATGCTCGGCCTGCGCTCCCACGTCTTCGTCCCCGACGTGGTCAGCGCAGCCGCCGCCGACGCCATCCGCTTCGAGGGCGCCGAGGTCACCGTCCTCCCCACCTCGTACGACGACGCCGTGCTCGCCGCGGCTGACTCCATCACTCCAGGTCGCCTCCTGATCCAGGACTCCGCCTGGCCCGGCTACGAGGTGGTCCCGCAGTACATCGTCGACGGCTACTCGACCCTGTTCCACGAGATCGACGTGCCCGCCGACCTGGTCGTCGTACCGATGGGGGTCGGCTCAGTAGCCCAGGCAGCAGTCACGCACTGCGGCACTGTCCTCGGCGTAGAGCCCAGCAGCGCCGCCTGCATCACCAGCAGCCTGCTCGCCGGTCACCCGGTGACAGTAGAAACCAGCAGCACGGTCATGGCCGGCCTGAACTGCGGTACGCCGTCCAGCCTGGCCTGGCCGGTCCTGCGCGACGGACTCCACGCGGCGGTCACAGTGGAAGACGCCGACGCCCTACGGGCTTCGGAAGATCTTGTAGCGTTGGGCATCTCGTCCGGACCCAGCGGCGCTGCCACGCTGGCCGGCCTGCGGGCCGCACGCGACTCGCTGGACCTGTCCGCCGAGAGCACCGTCGTACTGATCAGCACCGAGGGGCGTTAGTGGAACTAGTCGTGCGATTCCCTGTCGACGATCAGGCGCTGTCGACGCTCCATGCGCTGGCCTTCGGGTCTCCGCCCGGCACCGCTGATCCCTGGGCCGCCCGGTTGGAGCGGCACGCGCTTACCTGGGTAGGTGCCTTCGACAACGACGAGCTGATCGGCTTCGTGCAGGTCTGCTGGGACGGCGGTGTCCACGCCTTCGTCCTGGACACCGCCGTGCACCCGGACCACGGCCGCAAGGGCCTCGGCTCGCAGCTGGTCGCCCGTGCGGCCGACGAGGCGCGGGCTGCCGGGTGCGAGTGGCTGCACGTCGACTTCGAGCCGCACCTCAAGAGCTTCTACCTGGACGCGTGCGGCTTCACGCCGACCGACGCCGGGCTGCTCAAGCTGCGCTGAGCGCTGTCAGGCCCTCGGTGGAGACACAGGAGATCAGGCAGCGCTCCTTGGCGTCGCCCAGCAGGTCAGCGGTCCAGCGGGTGAAGCCACCGTCGCCCAGCTCGTTGCCGCCGACCCCCACTCCGATCGCCGTACCGGCGTAGTAGCCGGCGCCCTTGGTGCGCTCGGTGTCCTCCACGAACTCCACCGGCAGCCCGGGCCGTACGGTGTCGTCGATCCGCTCCCGGACCGCGCTCGGCGTGAACATGGTGAACGTGAGGTCCGCCTTCTCACCCAGTACGGCGTACCAGTAGCGCAGGTGATCCAGCAGCAGCTCCGCCTCCGTGCGGCCCGAGCCGGTGTCCCGCGCCGACGAGACCAGCGCGAACAGCTCGAAGTGCGCGGACATCCCCGGCGCGTTGTTCACCTGAGCCCGCACCACCCGCTGGCAGGTCGCCAGGTCGACGCGCTCAGCGCCAGCACGTCGTCGTACGGCGGCCTCGAGCGCGAGCTCGTTGGTCGGGTCACTGGCGACCTCGGTGTTCCGCATGGTGCTCAGGACCATGTTCTGGTGGATGTTGGACACGACCGAGCACGTGCCGAGCGGTGTGACCGGTGACAGCTCGACGCCGGCGAACCGGTCCGGCAGCAGGTCCCACAGCCGGGCCTGAGTCCGGGCCAGTGCCCGCGGATCGGTCTGCGACGGCTGAACGAAGCGGTCGTTGCGCCAACGGTCGAGGACCCGGGCCGGAGTCAGCTTCGCGGCCCGCTCACGGCTCACGTCGAGGAACGCGCTCTGCAGGTCGGACGGGCTCAGGCCGTCCACCAGCGCCTCCCGGGTCCCGGCGGGGAGCTTCGACCAGATCCGATCACTCGTCATGGCGCAAGCCTGGCCGAAAGTGTGGACGGGCGCGCGGCAATTAGCTCTGTACCTACTAGTATGTTCGGGATGTCGACCGAGAGGGAGCGGGCCGTGGACGCGATGCAGTACGAGGTGACCTTGCCGGCGGACTACGACATGGGGATCATCCGGCGCCGGGTGGTGGAGCGGGGTGCGGCGACCGACGACTTCGACGGGCTCGGGCTGAAGGCGTACCTGATCCAGGACCAGGCGAACGGCGCGGCGGTGAACCAGTACGCGCCGTTCTACCTGTGGAACGACTCGGCCGGGATGGCGCGGTTCCTGTGGGGCGGCGGGTTCTTCACCGGGATCTGCCAGTCGTTCGGGCGGCCGAGTGTGCGGCACTGGACGGGCGTGGACTCGCTGCCCGGGCCGGACGCCGACCAGCCCGCCGTGGCCGCGACGAGGAACACGTGGGGCCTGCCGCCGGACGTGGATCCGGCCGGGCCGGTGGCGGAGGCCCTCGAATCACTGCGGTCGACCGCTGAGCTGCCCGGGGTGCACAGCTCCGCGATCGCCGTGGATCCGTCGCGCTGGGAGCTCGTGCACTTCACGCTGTGGAGCGGCGAACCAGGGATCGTGCCGGGGACCCGCTACCAGGTTCTGCACTTGTCCACACCCGGAACAAAAGAGCTTCTCGCCGAGTGAGGACGCGGGTATTTTCTAAGCATGAGATATCCGAACCCTTTCCTTTGACGCCCTGACCGCCTCCGAGATCGGCTTGCAGCCCGCATCGTCGCCTACGAGGCGTTGCAGGACCTGATCCCGCTGTATCCGCTGTACCAGTTGCTGTTCGAGGATCACGGGCTGACGCCCACCGAGATCTCGACCCTGTTCATCATCTGGTCGGCGACGGCGTTCCTGCTGGAGATCCCGTCCGGTGCGTTGGCCGACGTCTTCTCCCGCCGCAAACTCCTGATGCTCGGCCCTGCCCTGACCGGCCTGGGGTACGCGGCGTGGATCACCGTGCCGTCGTACGCCGCCTTCGCGCTCGGCTTCATCCTCTGGGGAGCAGGCTCCGCCCTGATCTCCGGCACCTACGAAGCCTTCGTGTACGACGAACTGGCCGCGCGCGGCACGAGCGGCAAGTACGCAAGCCTCCTCGGCAAGGCCAGATCGGCAGCCCTGGTCGCCAACCTGACCGCCACCCTGCTGGCGATCCCTTTGTTCGCCTTGGGTGGTTACCTCCTGGTCGGCTTCCTCAGCGTCCTCAGTTGCCTAGCGCAACTACTAGTAGCCGCCTCCCTCCCCGAAGCCGTCCGAGCAGTCTCAGCCGACGAAACCGATCCGGAAGAGGCGGACGGTGGTTGGCGGGGTGCGCTCCAGAGGTATCTCGCGATGTTGCGTGCCGGGCTGGGGGAAGCTGCCACCAGCCGGGTGGTTCGGCGGGCGGTGGGACTGGTTGCTCTGTTGGGTGGCTTCCTGGCGTTCGACGAGTACTTCCCCTTGCTGGCCAGGGGAGTAGGAGCGCCTACCACCCTGGTTCCACTGCTGATTGCGGGAACCGTCGCAGCACAGGCGATCGGTGGCGCGCTGGCCGGACCGGCGTACCGGCTGCCGGCGGCGGTGTTCGCGGTGGGGCTGGGAGCAACGGCGGGCCTGATCTCCTGGGGATCGTTGAGCGGGACGGCGGCGGGGTTCGTTCCGATCGCGCTCGGGTACGGCGTGATGCAGCTCGTCATCGTCGTCGCGGACGCTCGTCTGCAGGACGCCATCGAGGGTCCCGCGCGGGCGACCGTCACCTCGGTGTCCGGCTTCTTCGCCGAGGTGTTCGCGGTCTCCGTGTACGCCGGATTCGCGCTCGGCGCGGTCTGGGTCAGCCTGCCGGTCCTGGTCGCCGGCCTGACCGTCCCCGTCCTGCTCACCGCCCTCATCACCCCGAAAGCCCTGCCCCCACCACCGGAGAAGGAGTCAACTCACACGACGACCCCCTGACCCGTTCCACCAGAAGAACCCAGCGGAAGGGGAATTCGGTGTCCGCCGAACAATCGAGCACTTACGGTCGGCCCATGACCACGACAGCTTGGAGCCGGCAGTGACGGACCGCCGGCAAGGCGCTCTGGCCGCAGGCGCAGCGGCGATCACCGTCGTCCTCTGGGCCTCGGCCTTCGTCGCGATCCGCCACGTCGGCCACGAGTTCTCCGCCGGCGCGCTGTCCCTCGGGCGCCTCCTGGTCGGCAGCGTCCTGCTCGGCGCGCTCGTCTTCACCCGCCCCCGCCACTGGCCGGCCAAGCGGGACTGGAAGCTGCTGCTGGTCTGCGGCCTGCTCTGGTTCGGCGTCTACAACGTCGCGCTCAACGAAGCCGAGCAACGTCTCGACGCCGGTACGGCGGCGATGCTGGTCAACATCGGCCCGTTGCTCATCGCCGTACTGGCCGGCCTGCTGCTGAGCGAAGGCTTCCCGCGGCGTCTGGTGATCGGCAGCGCGGTCGCGTTCGCCGGCGTCCTGCTGATCGGCACGTCGTCGTCCAGCGGTCAGGCCGAGACCTGGGGAATCGTCCTCTGCATCGCGGCCGCCATCGCGTACGCGATCGGCGTCGTGGCACAGAAACCCTTGCTCGCAAGGCTTCCCGCGCTCGAGGTCACCTGGTTCGCTTGCACGATCGGCGCGATCAGCTGCCTGCCGTTCGCCCCGGCACTGGTCCGCGAGACCGCCGACGCGCGCCCGTCGACGATCTGGTGGGTCGTGTTCCTCGGCGCGTTCCCGACCGCGCTCGCCTTCACCACCTGGGCCTACGCCCTGGCGCGGACGAGCGCCGGCCGGATGGGCGCGACGACGTACCTGGTGCCGCCGCTCACGATCTTCCTCGGCTGGCTCCTGCTCGGCGAGTCACCCGCGGCGCTCGCGTACGCCGGTGGCGCGCTCTGCCTGCTCGGCGTCGCGATCTCCCGCCTGAAGGTGGGTCAGCGCAAGGTCGACTCGACACCGCTCACCCAGACCGTCAACGCCGACTCGAACCCGCTGTCGAAGTCGTAGTGCAGTCCGTCCCGCCCGAGGGCGAGCACGACCCGGCTCAACGTCGGCGCCTTGTCCTCGGGCAGTTTCTCCACCCGGTCGACCAGATCGGGCGCCAGGTCGAAGGTCGCGGCCCGGACCGTCAGCTCGCCGAGCAGAAACCCGTGCACGAAGTCGATGAGCGTGTTCACCGTCTCGAAGATCGCCCGCGGCGCGAGTCCGCCCCGGTCGAGCGCCCGGTAGAACGGCTCGACCGTCACCACCACGACGTCCGACACCGCTGACGGATCCGACAGCACCTGGAGCGCCAGGTTCGGGTGCGCCTGCAGCGCGGCCCGGTAAGCCCGCGCCGCGTCCCTCAGTTCCTCCTGCCACGACACCCCGGGCCGCGGCTGCACGGCGTCGAGCCCGGCGAACACCAGCTCCGCAAGCCCGGCGAACACGGCCGCCTTGTTCGGCAGGTGGTGGTAGATCGACATCGGGTTCACCCCGAGCGTCCCGGCCAGCCGGCGCATCGTCATCGCCTCGACGCCCTCGTCGTCGACGATCCGCAGCGCGGCCGTCAGGATCGCGTCCCGGCTCAGCCGCTCCGCCCCGGCCCGCGGCCGACCCGGCTTGCCAGCAGTATTCATACGCCGTATGGTAGCGGAATCGTACAACGTATGGTTAAAGGATGGTGGGAATGAGCAAGCCGCTGGAAGGCAAGGTCGCACTCGTCGCGGGAGGCACCCGCGCCGCCGGGCGCGGGACCGCGGTCGCCCTGGGCGAAGCCGGCGCGACCGTCTACGTCACCGGCCGGACCACGCGCGCCCAGCAGTCCGAGATGCAGCGGCCGGAGACCATCGAGGAGACCGCCGAGCAGGTCGACCGGGCGGGCGGCCACGGCATCCCGGTCCAGGTGGACCACCTCGAGCAGGACCAGGTCCGCGACCTGATCGCCCGGATCGAGCGGGAGCAGGGCGCGCTGCACGTCCTGGTCAACGACATCTTCGGCCTGACCACGATGGAGTGGGACAAGTCCGTCTGGGAGTCGTCGCTCGACGTCGGGCTGCGGACCTTCCGGCTCGCGGTCGAGACGCATGCGATCACCAGTCACTTCGCGATGCCGCTGCTGATCAAGCAACCGGGCGGTCTGGTGATCGAGATGACCGACGGCACCGACGAGTACAACGCGACCAACTACCGGGTCTCGTTCTTCTACGACCTGGCCAAGGCGGCGGTGAACCGGATGGCCTTCGCTCTCGCGCACGAGCTCGCGCCGCACGGGGGCACCGCGCTGTCGCTCACGCCGGGCTGGCTCCGGTCGGAGGCGATGCTCGAAGGCTTCGAGGTCACCGAGGAGAGCTGGCGGGACGCGACCGAGAAGGTGCCGCACTTCGCGATCTCCGAGAGTCCCCTGTTCGTCGGCCGAGCGGTCGCCGCGCTCGCGGCCGACCCGGACGTCGCGCGATGGAACCAGCAGTCCCTGTCGAGCGGTCAGCTCGCCAAGGTCTACGGCTTCACGGACGTCGACGGCAGCCAGCCGGACGCCTGGCGGTACATCGTCGAGGTCCAGGACCCCGGCAAGCCCGCCGACACCACTGGCTACCGCTGATCGCAGCTGAAGTGTGCGGCCGAGACAGGCACGCCCAGCACGTCCCCAGCGATCAGTGCCCGGTCGGTGAGCACCGACTGATGTCCAGGCGTGTGCCCTGGTGTCGGCAGCAGCGTCAGGCCCGGCCACCGACACCCGCCGTCCACAACCCGCATGGTCGGTATGGACATGCGTAAGGATCACCGTGTCGATCTCGTCAGCCCCGACGCCGGCGGACTCCAGCAACCGCCACGGCGTCGCACAGCACAGTCACGTCCATCCACCCATTGTTGGAGCTCAGGGGAGCACCATCCAGATGCCGAGGGCCGTCATCACGAGCGCGATGCCGCCGTCGAGGAACTGCCAGGCGCGGGCGCGGGCGAACACCGGGCCGAGCTTGCGAGCGAAGTAGCCGAGCGAGAAGAACCAGAAGAAGCTGCCGGTGACGGCGCCGATGCCGTAGAGCCAGCGTCCGTCGGTGCCGCGCTGGTTGGCCAGGGAGCCGAGCAGTACGACGGTGTCGAGGTAGACGTGCGGGTTGAGGTAGGTGAACCCGAGGCAGGTCAGCAGCACGCTGCGGAGCGCCACCGGGGCGTGGTCGGCGGCGGTCAGCGTGCTCGGCCGGAACGCCCGACGGGCCGCAACTCCGGCGTACCCGAAGAGGAAGAGCGCACCGGCGTACTTGGTGATGGTCAGTGCGGTGGGGTTGCCGGTGAGCAGCGCGCCGAGGCCGGCGATGCCGCTGGTGATCAGCAGTGCGTCGGACAGGGCGCAGATCAGGACGACCGGCAGGACGAACTCCCGGCGCAGCCCCTGGCGCAGGACGAAGGCGTTCTGCGCGCCGATGGCGACGATCATGGACAGGGTCGTGGCGAAGCCGGCCAGGAGGTTCACCTCTCGACCGTAGGAAGATCGGTGCCGGTAAACCAGCTAAAGGTTCTTCACTGCCATTAGCATCACTTCACATGCAGATCGACTCGTCCCAGCTCGACACCTTCGCGGCCGTGATCGACGAGGGCAGCTTCGACCTGGCGGCCCGGCGGCTGCGGATCACGCCGTCGGCGGTCAGCCAGCGGATCAAGGCGCTGGAGAGCAGAGTCGGTCAGGTCCTGATCCAGCGCGGGAAACCCGCCCGGACCACGGCCGCGGGCGACGCGCTGCTGCGGCTGGCCCGGCAGGTCTCGCTGCTCGAGGTCGAGGCGATCGCCGCGGTGAAGGGCACGGTCGAGGGGCTGCGCCTGCCGATCGCGGTCAACGCGGACTCGCTGAACGGCTGGTTCCTGCCGGCGCTGCTCGCCGTACCGCGGGAGCTGGTGACGGCGTTCGACCTGCGTCAGGAGGACCAGGACCACTCGGCCGAGCTGCTTCGCGCCGGCTCGGTGCTCGCCGCCGTCACTGCAGAACCGCGGCCGGTGCAGGGGTGCCGGGTCATGCCGCTCGGGCGGATGCGGTACCTGTCGATCGCCACACCGTCGTACGCCGAACGCTGGCTGACGGGTCGGCCACTGGCCGAGGCGCTCGGGGAGGCGCCGCTGCTGGTGTTCAACACCAAGGACATGCTGCAGCACCGGTTGATGCGCAAGGTGACCCGCCGCCGGCTCGACCCGCCGCTGCACTCGATCCCCGCGCCCGGCCCGTTCGTCCGGGCGATCCGGCTCGGGCTGGGCTGGGGGATGATCGAGGAAGAGGCGGTCGAGGCCGAGCTGGCGGCCGGGTCGCTGGTGGAGGTTGCCCAGGGCAAGTACGTCGACGTACCGCTGTACTGGCAGTACTGGAAGCTCGACTCACCGGTCCTGGACGCGCTCACCGACGCTGTGCGGCAGGCAGCGGAAGACGGGCTTCGTACCGCTTGAGCTCGACGGCGTTGCCGACCTTCAACGGCAGCTCGTCGATCAGCCTGCGCCACGGCAGGTACGGCATCAGCCGGAACGTGAGGTTGCGCAGGGCAAGGAACGCCCGGCTGCCGGGGATGAACCAGCGGGCGCCGTCGACCGCCTGCTTCTGGCACGCCGCGACGAACGGGCGCATCAGTTCGTCGTACGCCGCCAACGCCCTCGTGTAGTCACCTTTCGCGGTGTGCAGTTCGCCGGCCGGCACGTACGCGCCGACGATGCCGAGGCTGGTGCCCATCCCGGACAGCGGTGAGGCGCAGTAGCCGGCGTCGCCGACGAGCGCGACCCGGCCGCGCGAGTAGCTGTCCAGCTTGATCTGGCTGATCGAGTCGAAGTAGAAGTCGTCGGCGGTGCGCAGTTCGCTGAGCAGGCGCGGGACCTCCCAGCCGATGCCCGCGAACGTGTCCTCGACGAGCTGCCGCTGGGCTGCCGTGTCCCGGCGGTCGACGGCCGGGCCTTCGGTCGCTTCGGTGGCGAAGTAGAAGAGCGCCTTCGCCTCGGTGTTCTCGTGCGCGGAGTAGGCGCCGACGGTCTTGCCGGGCAGGCTGAGCAGGCGGCCGGTGTGGTCGAGATCGAGGTGGTTCGGCACGGTCACGACCGAGACGGCGTACCCGAGATCGTGGCGGAAGCTCTGCTCCGGCCCGAACGCGAGCCGCCGGACGGTGGAGTGCAGGCCGTCGGCACCGACGACCAGGTCGAACCGGCGCGGCGCGCCGTGCTCGAACTCGGCCAGGACGCCGTCCGCGTCCTCGGTCAGGCGGGTGATCGAGTCGCCGAACACGTACTCGACGCCGTCGCGCGTGGCGTCGTACAGGATCTCGACCAGGTCGCCGCGGAGGATCTCGAGCTCGCCGCTGAACGCGGTCGGCGAGGTCCGGGCGACGGTCCTGCCGGACTCGTTCACGTAGTCCATGCCGCCCATCCGGGTGGCTCGCGCCTCGACCGCGGCCAGCAGGCCCATCCGGTCGAGCACCTCGAGGGACGCGCCGCGAAAGTCCACGGCGTACCCGCCGGGACGGGGCGCGGGCGCCTTCTCGATCACGGTCACGCTGTGGCCGAACCGCTGCAACCAGTACGCCAGGGCCGGGCCGGCGACGCTGGCGCCGGAGATCAGGATTGTCGTCATGCCTCGACTGTACGAAAGTCTTAGACAACTGTGCAAGACGTCTGTGCGAGCTTTCTCGCTAGGATCGCCGCATGGGCAATCGCGAGGCTTTGATCGAGGGCGCCAAGACCTGCCTGCGGGAGAAGGGCTACACCCGGACCACCGCACGGGACATCGCCACCGCCGCCGGCGTCAGCCTGGCCGCGATCGGCTACCACTTCGGCTCCAAGGACGCCCTCCTCAACGAGGCAATGCGCCAGGCCCTCGGTGAATGGGGCGACGAACTCGCCCGCACGATGAGCGCGGATCCAGCCGACGACCGCGAACGACGGGCCGGCGTGCCCGGGGACGGCGCGCCCGAGGACGGTGAAGAGCGTGGCGGATCGCAGCGGGCTGGTGCGGCTGAGGAGCGGTTTGTCGCTATCTGGGCGCTGGTCGGTGACAGCTTGTCCAACCCCGCGAGCCGGGCCCTGTGGACAACGCAGTTCGAGATCCTCAGTCAGGGATCACAGCTGCCCGACCTGCTGCAGGCGGTCTCGGCGATGCAGGTCGAGGCGCGCGAGGGGCTGGCCACACTCTTCGGCGCCTTCGACGCCGAACCGACCGGCGACGCTGCCTCCGCCTCGAAGTCGGGCGCAGACGAGGCGACCGCGCAGCAGACCGGCTCGTTCCTGCAGGCGCTGCTGCTCGGGGTGGTCGCTCTGACGATGTTCGACCCCGAGCGTGCGCCGAGCGGCGAGGACCTGTCGGCGTCCATCCAACTGATGGCCGCGAAGCTCGCCCGCTAGGCTCCCTTCGTCCGGCGAGTTCTGCATCCCCGGCCGCCTCCTCTGGTCGAAAGGTCGTCCTGCTGTGAAGAAGATCGTCGCGAGCGCCTTCGGTGTGCTGCTGACCGTCGCCGGTGCGGTCTGGACACTCCAGGGCCTCGGCTACCTCAAAGGCAGCTCGATGACCGGCAGCAGCTTCTGGGCCGTCGCCGGCCCCATCGTCGCCGCCCTCGGCGTCTCACTCCTGTACGTCACCTGGCGAGGCCAGCCGAAGCGCTGAGCCCTGCGGTCAGGCGAGCTCGGACTCCGGCCACCGGAGCGCCATCGGGTTGTCCGGCGGGATCAGCCCGGACGACATCACCAATGTGCTCATCGGCCGAACCACCCGCTCGAGCTCATCGGCCTTCTCGTCACCCAGCGCCCGCCACCCCTGCTCGGCCAGCCGATCGGTGGTGTCCTCCACCTCACGCCGTACGGCATGCCCGCGCTCCGTCAGTACGCCGTCGTCACTCAGCAGCCCGCGCTCCCGAAGGTCCTCCTCGGCCGCGGCCCACTCGGCATCACTCCACCGCCGACTCTGCTGGTACACGTCCTTCGACGGCCCACCCGACGCCGTCAGCGTCAGATTCGCCTGACACGGACCGAGCCCGGCCGCGATCAACGCCGCCACATGTCCGTCACCCCGCGACTCCCGCAGGATCGTCGTCGCCTGCCAAAGCACCAGGTGCGGCTCATCAGCCCACTCCAGTACGGCGTTCGCCGCCGCCAGCGGCCGTCCGGCCGTCGGCGCCACCTCGGCCGCCTCGCGCGCCAACTCAGCCGCCCGCCGCACCGTCGTACTGGTCAGCACGTCAGGCAGCAACCGCCGTACTGCCTTGTCCACAGCCTCCAGCCGCACGTCGACCAACTGCTCCGGCGACGCATACCCCCAAGCGTCCGGAATCGCCCGCGCCACCATCTCCGGATGAAAGTTGTAGAACGCAGCCGCCACCACCGCCGGCCCCACCGCTCCCAACGGCGCCGCCCGGCAGGCGAAGTAACTCATCCACCCACCCCGCAACCCCAGCGCGTCCGTCGCCCGCCGAGTCTCCGGCGCAAAGTACGTCACCGCATGAACCGGCTCCAACACCCGCCACAACCGCCGCGCCCGCGTCTCCATCCCCCGATCCAAACACGCCACCCCTCTCTCCACACCCCTCTGTGAGCTACCCATCACGTACCGCTTCTTCCTCGCCTGAGGACACGCGCGCTGGGCCGGCTCGCTCTCCCCTCAGGAGAGCCGGACCTGCCGGATGAGAAGGTTCCGCCATGGGAATCCGGGTGCAGTGTGTGAACTACGACGCGATCGACCCCGCCGCCCAGGCGCGTTTCTGGGCCGAGGTGCTGGGCTGGCGCATCACCTCCGAGCACGAGAAGGAGTGGGTCCTGGAGCCTCCGGCGGGCAGCGCCGAGGACGGCATCGTCCCCGACATCCTGTTCCTCCGGGTCCCCGCCGACGAGACCAAGACCCTCAAGAACCGCCTCCACATGGACCTCCGCCCTGAGGACCAGGCCGCCGAAGTAGCCCGCATCGAGTCCCTCGGCGGCAAGAAGGTCGACATCGGCCAGGACGACAAAGCCTCCTGGATCGTCATGTCCGACCCTGAAGGCAACGAGTTCTGTGTCCTGAGAGCCTTCACCGCGGAGGAACTCGCCTCCTTCTGACCGAGCGTCCCCGACTGAGTCGGATGACCGGGTGAGCGGGCCAGGCGAGCTGCTGCCCGCCGGCCGAGCTGACCCACCGCTCCGCCGTCCGGCTGCCATCGAGCAGCCGCTCCACTAGCCGATCCGGGCCTGGGCAGGTGGTTGCCCGGGGCGCCCGAGCTGTGTCGGTTCCGGCAGCGCGGGCCAGTAGTGGTCGGTGAACAGGCGGGCGACCAGCGCGCCCCGGCTTGAGACGCCGGCTTTGGTGAAGATCGTCTTGAAGTGGTCGCGGACCGTGTGCGGCGAGATGAACAGCGTGGTGGCGATCTCGGTGGTGGTCATCCCGCGAGCGGTGAGCTGAGTGATCTGGAGCTCTCGCGGGGTCAGGCCGTACGCCTCGGCGACCAGCACCGCCAGGTCGGCGGGGGTCGCGGGCTCGAGGACGAGGGCCGCCGGGCCGGGCCGGCCGCCGGGCCCGGTGAGGCATGAGGCGTGGCAGGTCAGCCAGCGGCCGTCCGTGGTCTGGATGCGCACGCGGGCGCTGCCGTGGTCCCGGCCGTCGGCGATGGCGCGGGCTTGGAGCGCCGTACCGAGTACCCAGATCGGGAGCTTCAGCCCGAGCTGAGTGGGGAACGAGGGCCCCTTCGGCAGCCGTGCGAGGTGGTGCCGGGCCTCGTCGTTGGCCGAGACGGCTTCGCCGGATTCGTCGAAGAGGATCAGGCCGGGCGCCGGGGAGTCCGTCCTGCGCGCGGCCGCGGGCGGCCGGGTGAGAGTCCGCAGCCGCTCGGCCAGCGGGCGGGACAGGTCGGCGAGCAGCGCGGTCTCCTGCGGATGGAAAGCGTCGGTGGTGCGGAACAGGCTCACCAGGCCCCACGGCCGGTCGCCGATCCGCAGGACGGCGCGCAGTTCGTCGTACACACCCTGGCCCTGCAGCAGACGCCGGAACCGGGCGCTGCGAGCGGGCAGATCGCCGGTAGCCGCGCGCAACCCCGCAGCTGGTACGGCGGCGCGGGCCAGGTCGCGGAACGGCAGGACGTTCTCGTCCAGCAGCTCGCTGTGCCAGTAGGCGGCGCAGCCTTCGCCGGTGCCCAGGTTCTCCACCAGCATCGGTGCGGTGATCAGGCCGGTTTCCGGGTCGGCGGCGGTCCAGACGGCCGAGTGGAAGGGCACCAGCCGCCGCAGCCCGGCCGAGACGCGGCTGAACAGGTCCAGTGCGTCGGTGGCGCGTTCGGCGGCCGCGAGCACCGGTCGGTGTCGTTCGGTCATGCACGTCCCCTCGACTGATCAGCCTGCCGGTCCTTCGCGCCTTCGGATCCAGTCTGCCCTGTCGTCCACACCGCGTGGAACCCCTCGTTCGAGGGGGCTGTTCCGTGCGGATTGCCCGTCAGCGGGGGATAGGACGCCCCGGCAAGGACAGACAGGCTCGGTGGCACACGACCAACTGAGAGGGAGATCATGGACATCGCGATCGTCGGGGGAGGCGCGGCGGCCGTCAGCCTGCTGGATGCGCTCGCTGTCACCGAAGGCACTGGCACGGTAGGCGGCACCATCACGGTCTTCGAGCCGTCGCCGTACCTGTGGCGTGGACGGCCGTACGGTCCGGACCTGGATGCTGTGCTCGTGAACACGCCACCGGCGCTCATGTCGGTCCGGGCCAGGGATTTCGGGCACTTCGCGGCCTGGCTGGGGAAACGCGGCGCCGACCACCTCGACCCGCTCCTCGGTCAGCCGCTGGTCCCGCGCGCGCTCTACGGTGAGTACCTGGTCCACTCGGCGGAGAAGGCCGTGGCGGCTCTGGGTGAACAGGGTTGGTCCGTGCGCGTCGTCGCCGCGCGGGTGACGGACGTCGCCGTCCGCTCCGGCACCCGCCTGGTCCTCCGTACGGACGACGGGCAGGAGTACGAGGCCGGTCAGGTGGCGCTGTGCACAGGCGGGGGAACACCCCCGGACCCGTACGGGCTGACCGGTCGAGCGGGCTTCACGGCTGATCCCTATCCACTCGCCGAGACGCTCGACAAGATTGCCGCCGGCAACAACGTTGCGGTCGTCGGCAGCGGACTGACCGCCGTCGACGTCGTCGTCGCGCTCGCGGCACACCGGTATCCGGGAGAGATCACACTCCTGTCGCGCGGCGGAGTGCTCCCGTACGTCTGGCAGCGCCCGGACGGCCGGCGCCCGACCCAGGTGACCATCGAGCGGGTGGCCGGCCTGCACGGCAGCAGGGGGCATCTCGCGCTCGACGACCTTGTCGGCTTGCTGCGCGCGGAACTCGCCGACGCGAGAGAGGACTTCGGCGACCTCGTGGCCCAACTTCGCAGTACTCGGACGGACGATCCGGTCCACCGTCTCCGGCAGCAGCTCGCCGCGGTCGACGACCCCCGGATCGGACGCCGCGTGCTGCAGGAAACGGCACACACCGTCGGCCCGTACGCCTGGCGTCTGTTGCGCGAGCCTGACCGCGCTTGGCTGCGGCGTCATCTTCGTACGGCGACGAGCGTGGCCTCGCCCATGGTCCCGGCGAACGCGATCGTCCTGATGCGGCTGCTGGACTCCGGTCAGCTCACCGTCTCTTCCGGCGTCGAGGCGATCGAACCCGTGAACGGCCGGTTCCGGGTGCGGGACGCCGGAGGCCAACGCACCGCGCACGTCGTCGTCAACGCCGTGAACTCGCCCGCGCAGGCGCTTTCCGGCACGGCCCAGCAGCTGGTCCGGTCGTTGGCGGACGCCGGTCTGGCCGCCCTCCACCCGACCGGCGGGGTGGTCCCGGCCGACCCACGCGTCCACGTGGTCGGCGACCTGGCCGGCGGCGGTTCCTTCATCACCTCGAGCATCGCGGGCGTTGCAGCCCAGGCATCCCGCACCGCCCTGGCACTGCGAACCCCCTGACTGCCCAAGGTGCGGAGTGGCGCCTTGCCCGGAGGCGACGAGTTCTGCGTCCCCCGAGCCTTCACCGCCGAGGAGCTGACTTCCTTCTGACCAACCGAGCCAGCCAGGCGCCCCTGCTCGTCGAACGGCACCGACCACCGGCACGATCCGTGCAGCAGGTGGTCCGCCGGTTAGGGCGTGTGACTACCCCCGAACACCTGCCGCAGCGTCTCCGTCAGGTCGGCCGGGGCTCGCTGGGTGAGTCAACTGGCCGGTCCGGTCGTCGCGGCCGGCGTCATCCTGCTGCCGCTGGGTGGACAGACGCTTGGCGGCGGTGGTCCAGTCGAGCGGGCGGTGCATGACGTGGAGGCCTACGTAGCCGTGGGTGGGGTGGTCGAAGGCTTCGGGGACTGTGCCGATGATGGTGAAGCCGAGGGACTGCCAGAGGCGGACTGCTGAGGTGTTGGTTTCGACCACGGCGTTGAACTGGACGGCTCGGAAGCCTTCTGTGGTGGACCACGCGATCATGTCCTGGCAGAGGGCTCTGCCGACGCCTTTGCCTCGGGCTGCGCCGGCGACCATGAAGCTGGCGCTGGAGACGTGGGCGCCGGCGCCAGGACGGTTCGGGTACATGTTGGCACTGCCGAGAACGGTGCCGTCGGCATCGACCGCGACCGTGGTGCGGCTCTTGGGCGCACTGGACGGCGACATCCACAGGTCGCGGGCCTGGGCGTCGGTCAGCGCCGGGTCGTAGGCGTAGGTCTCCCCGGCGTCGACGATCTCCCGGAAGAACGGCAGGACGGCCGGCCAGTCCTCCGCACGGGCGTCCCTGATCTCTACCGTCACTGTGCTCCTCCTACCTGTCGGCCGGGACCACCGGCGGTCCCGTTCGTTGGGACGCCGACGACGCCAACTCCGTCTTAACCTTCCAGTGGGACCGCACGTCGTTACCTCCCGGAGTGTCCTCGGCGACCGGATCGATGCGAAAAGGATCACGGCGGAGGCGGTAGATGCCAACTGGTTTGTTGTTCAGCGAATAGAATCTCGGGGGATGACGAACTCCGTGGTCCATGGGTTGCCGCGCTGGAGTCTGGCCGTGCCCCCACTCGCGCTCGTGGTGCTGGTGCTGTCCTGGGGACGGGATCTCGGGACGGTCCTGCTGGTGCTCGTGTGCGCCGGGCTCGGGGCCGCGGTGATCGCGGCGGTGCACCACGCCGAGGTGGTCGCGCACAAGGTGGGCGAACCGTTCGGCACGCTGATCCTCGCGCTCGCCGTGACGGTGATCGAGGTCGCGCTGATCGTCACGCTGATGGCGTCGGGTGGTGACAAGGCCGCGTCGCTGGCGCGGGACACCGTGTTCGCCGCGGTGATGATCACCTGCAACGGCATCCTCGGGCTCTCGCTCGTCGTCGGGTCGTTGCGGCACCGGACCCAGCAGTTCCGGGTGCACGCGTCGGGAAGTGCCCTGGCGGTGATCACCGCGCTGGTCACGCTCAGCCTGGTGCTGCCGACGTTCACGACCAGCACGCCCGGTGCGACCTTCAGCAGCGCGCAGCTCGCGTTCGCCGGAGTCGTCTCGCTGGTGATGTACGGCGTGTTCGTGTTCGTCCAGACGATTCGTCATCGTGACTACTTCCTTCCGGTCGAGAACGAAGCCGTCGTGGCAGCACCGCGCACCCAGGCAAGGCGTGAAGTACCAGAAGCTGATGCAGAGGTCGGCGCCGACGTGGTGGCCGAGATCGTCGAGGGAGAGGACGACGACGAGGAGACGCATGCTGCCGCGCCGAGCGGGCGGGTGGCGCTGGTCAGCCTCGGGATGTTGTTCCTGTGCCTGATCGCCGTGGTCGGGCTGGCGAAGACCGTGTCGCCGAAGCTGGAGGACGCGGTCGCGTCGGCCGGGGCTCCGGTGGCCGTGGTCGGTGTGATCATCGCTCTCCTTGTCCTGTTGCCGGAGACGGTCGCCGCCGTCCGGGCCGCGTTGCGGAACCGGCTGCAGACCAGCCTCAACCTCGCGCTCGGCTCCGCGCTGGCCAGCATCGGGCTGACCATCCCGGCGATCGCGCTCGCGTCGATCTGGCTCGACGGTCCGCTCGTGCTCGGGCTCAGCGGCACCGAGATGGTGCTGTTCGCCTTGACGGTCGTGATCAGTCAGCTCACCCTGGCGACCGGCCGGGCCACCCTGCTGCAGGGAGTCACTCACCTAATGGTCTTCAGCGCCTTCCTGTTCCTTGCCGTCAGCCCGTAGACCGGGCGAACCCAAGGCGGTCAAGTAGTCGACCACCTCTTGCTGGTGACTGTGCGCGGCCCAGCCCAGCGGAGTGCTCTGATAACTGGGATCCAGTGCAGCGGGATCGGCGCCGAGCTCGATCAGCTTCCGCACCGTCGCCAAGTGTCCGTGGAACGCCGCCTGGTGCAACGGAGTCGCCATGCCCCGCGGATGCAGGTCCCACCCGAGATCCTTCAACGGCTGCAGGGCTTCCGTCCGGCCAAGCTCAGCCGCACGGTTCGGCAGGTACGGATTGCGCCGGACCGCCCGCGCCGCGAGCGCCGGCTCGACCTCACCCACCGAACCGCTCATCACCGCCTGGAAGAGCTCGTGAACGTCGTCCAGCGGCGCCGCTCCAGCCCGCCGGAGCAGCTCGACGATCGCGGTGTGCCCGTGCACCGCGGCCAGCTCGAACGCTCGGTGCCCGAAGAAGACCGGATGCTCCGTCCCTCGGCCGTCCGGATCCACTCCCGCCGCCAGCACCAGGCGCACCCGATCCACCAGCCCCGCCGACGAGGCGAACACCAGCTCGTCCTCCAGCAACTGGCGCGGCGTCGGATGCGCCACGGTCAGGCGTTGATGCCACGGGCCACCGTCGCCCCGACCCAGCCCGAACTCCAGCAGGATCCGCAGATGGTCGTCGTCGTACGGCGGTGGGCAGCCGGGCCCGCAGTTGTACATCGTCTGGCTGTCGTTCGGATCGGCGCCGGCCTCCAGCAGCAGCCGTGCCAACTTCAACCGGCTCTGGTGTGGAGGCTGATTTCCTTCGCCCCGGCCGAACGCACCGGTGAGCGCAGTAAAGGGCGACGGCAGACCCGCCCAGAGGAAACCCGCATTGGGATCTGCGCCGTGCTCCAGCAGCAGACGAGCGATCTCCAGCGGAGCCTCGGGAGCGACCTCCAGGCGTGAGTACGTCAGGTAGAGCAGTGGCTCCCAGCTGAACGGTCCGCCCTGGTGCCGAGCCAGCTCCGGCCGTCCGGCGAGCTCCGCGCGGACAGCGCCGACGTCACCGGCGACCACCATCGTAAAGATGTTGCTGACGGCAACTTCAGGGAAGCGGGCCAGGAGAGCACCTGCTGTGTCGGAACGTTGAGGGTCGTCCTGCCCGTAGTGCAGCGCCGCCAGGCGGAGGAATTCGTCGCCGCGCTGGCCGAGGGTCTCGATCGGACCACCGGTGGGCTCCCGGTGCGGTGACCGCGTGTACCGCTCGACGATCCCCAGGTGCCGGCCGAGCTGCGGCCAGCTGGGGAAGCCGTAGCTCCGGGCGATCACCAGTTGCGCGTCGGCAAGACCACGAACCGGCTCGGCCGCGGATCGCTCGGATGTCGCCGGATGAAACTCGGTGGCCAGCGCGAGCGCCTCGGGATCACCGGCGCGGACCTGTTTCAGCAGGGTCTTGGCCTGGTTGCGCAGGTGCTCGAGGTTGGGGTCATCGGGAAGACGGCGGGTCGGCATGGCGACCTCCTCTCTGTGTGCCTGCTGTCCGCGTCGTCAGGCGAGAAAGGAGGTGGGCTCGGGAGACCCGTCAGCACACATGAGCTGATCAGGCACCCCGGTGGTGCACGACCTCGACCGCTCAGGTGGGCTGAGCCCTTCCCGCGGACCGGTGGCACCCTGCGTGCCGGTTCTCCACAGTACGCCGGATCACGGCGCTTGCATCCACCACTCGGTGAACTCGTGGGCGCGTCCGCTCCGGTCCAGGCGGATCACCCACAGGTTGCTGAACAAGGTCGGCGGGTTGGTCAGGTACGTCGTCCAGCCGCGGACGAACCCGACCCCGTCGCCGAACCCGAGCACCTCGTACTCGAAGGTGGTCTCGCCCGCGGCGTCGGCGACCTCCAGCCAGGCGCGCACGATCGCGTCCCGGCCGTGCACCGGCTCCTCGTCGGGGCGCCGGAAGAAGACGGCGTCCTCGGTCCACAGCGCGCCGATGTCCTTGGGGTCGTTCGACTCCCAGGCGCGCCGGTACCGCCCGACCCATTTGTCCAGGTCCTTCTCCCGCATGACTGCATCTTGCCTCCTCGAACGGCCGCTCAGAAGGCTCTTCGGGCCCTCTTGCCAGAGAAGATACGAGGATGACGACCTGGACCTTCGACGGAGTTTCGCTGCCTGTGGACAAGTCCGTCCGCCTGAGGTTCGGCACCGGGGACCAGGAGAAACTGCCCGGCCGGTTCGCGCTCCCGGGACTGGTCGACGCGCACTGTCACCTGACCGTCGCCGCCGACGAGCAAGGGCCGCTGCTCGCGGGCGGTGAGGCCGAGGCCGTCGCCCGCCTCGATCAGCTCGCCCAGGCAGGGGTCAGCGCGGTGCGCGACGTCGGCGGGCAGCGCGAGATCACGCTCGAGCTGGCGCGCTCACCCCGGGAGGACCGGCCGATCGTGCTCGCCGCGGGCCGGTTCCTGGCGCCGAAAGGCCGGTACTTCCCCCGCATGCACGACCCGGTCGAGGCCGACGAGCTGCTCTCCGCCGTCGAGGCCGAGCTGGACGACGGCGCGACCTGGGTCAAGCTGGTCGCCGACTTCCCCGCCGTCGGTCCGGAGGGTCCGATCCGCGGCAGCGCCATCGAGCCGACGTACGAGATCAAGTTGGTCGAGCAGGTGGTCGGCGCTGTGCACGCCAAGGGTGGGCGGGTCGCGGCGCACACCAACAGCGCGATCGTGAGCGACCTGATCCGGGTCGGAGTCGACTCGATCGAGCACGGCACCAGCATCACCGAGCAGGACCTGGAGATTCTTGGCGCCCGTGGCGGCGCCTGGACGCCGACCCTGTCCGCCTCGATCGACGCGCGTCCCAACGAGACCCTGGAGCGCCGGGAGCGCCGCCTCACGACCGCGAAGTACCTGACCGGCATGCTCGAACTGGCCGAGCGGTACGGCGTGACGGTGCTGACTGGATCGGATGTCGTCGGCTCGGTCGCGCGGGAGATCGAGCTGCTCACCCAGCACGGTCTCGACGTCACCCAGGCGATGGCGGCGGCCACAACGAAGGCCTGGGACTACCTTGGCCTGCTCGACGACGGTGGCAACCTCGTCACGTACGACGAGGACCCGCGCGAGCACCCCGAGACGCTCGCGACGCCGGCCGCCGTGATCCTCCACGGCCACCGCATCAGGTAGGCCGCCGAGCTCACTCGCCGACGAGACCGTCGATCCGCTCGCGCAGCAGGTCGGCGTGGCCGTTGTGCCGCGAGTACTCCTCGACCATGTGGATGTAGAGCCAGCGCACCGACAACTCCTCGCCACCACGCGGCCGGGTGAACACGTGGTCCAGCTCGTAGCCACGGGCGATCGCGTCCGACTCCGCGACCACCTGGTGGAACGTCGCGAGGTCCGCTTCGGCCTCGGCGGGGGACACCAGGTCGAAGTCGCCGTCCGGGTGCTCGTCGGTCCAGAACTTCAGCGCGTCCACGCGGCCGTCCAGCGACAGGTGGAACCAGTACCGCTCGACCTCGGTCAGGTGCCGGACCAGTCCGATCAGTGTCATTCCCGACGGGTCGACCGACGGCCGGGCCAGCTCCTCGCCGCTCAGCGCGGACACCTTCCAGAGCAGCGTGCCCCGGTGGAAGTCGAGAAATCCCTGCAGCATGGCGCGTTCGTCACCGGTCGACGGCGGGTCGGCACGAAACTGCGCGGAGGTGTCGGTCGTCACAGCCAGGACCGTACAACGCTCGAAGTCCCTGGGGAGGCGAACCACGATGCCGTATGCTGGTAGTTGACGGTCCGCCCAGTTCTGCCTCGGACCATTTGGCAGTCGACCCCCACGCGCCGCGGCCTGTGATGCCGCGCCGGGCAGGACGACCCTTTTCGACTTTCTTGGAGTACCAGATGGCGGTCAGCCGCCCCATGCCCACGCCCGAAACAACGTCCGCTCGCCCGGACGGACCGGCGCGCCCTCGACGCCGCCGCCGTTCAGGTGCCAGCGGCAACCAATCCGCACCGGCCGCCGGCGCTGCCCGGACCGGTCAGAACACCGCACAGAGCAACGAGAACCGCACACAAGGTGAGCGCCGCCGCGGCGGCAAGAAGACCCCCGCGGTGCAGAACGTCCAGACCAGCAACGAGCAGTACGACGAGATCGAGCCGCTCGTGGTCCCGGACGACCTGACCTTCACCGACCTCGGCCTGCCGGCCGAGCTGGTCGCCGCGCTGGCCAAGACCGGTGTCACCAAGCCGTTCCCGATCCAGGCCGCCACGCTGCCGGACTCGCTGGCCGGCAAGGACGTGCTCGGTCGCGGCCGGACCGGTTCCGGCAAGACCTACGCGTTCGTGCTGCCGCTGATCGCCCGGCTCGCGTCCAGCGGCACCCGCCGCCGGCCGAACCAGCCGCGCGCGCTGATCCTGGCGCCGACGCGGGAGCTGGCCACCCAGATCCAGGCCTCGATCACGCCGCTGACCGACGCGTTCGGGCTGCGCACGATGACCATCTTCGGCGGCGTCGGCCACGGCCCGCAGATCACCGCGCTGCGCAAGGGCGTCGACATCGTCGTCGCCTGCCCCGGCCGGCTCGAGGACCACGTCAAGGCCGGTCAGGCCAAGCTCGACCAGGTCGAGATCACCGTGCTCGACGAGGCCGACCACATGGCCGACCTCGGCTTCCTGCCCGCCGTACGGCGGCTGCTGGAGGCAACTCCGGCCAACACCCAGCGGCTGCTGTTCTCGGCCACGCTGGACGCCGGTGTCGACGTGCTGGTCAAGCGGTTCATGCGCAACCCGACCACGCACAGCGTCGACTCGGCGCAGTCGCCGGTCTCGAAGATGACCCACCACGTCCTGCACCTGCAGGCCGACAGCCGGCTCCCGGTGCTGGTGGACCTGGCCGCGGCCCCTGGCCGCACGCTGGTCTTCACCCGGACCAAGTACGGCGCCAAGTCGCTCACCAAGAAGCTGATCGCCCAGGGTGTGCCCGCGGTCGAGCTGCACGGCAACCTGTCCCAGGGCGCCCGCACCCGGAACCTGGAGGCCTTCTCCGACGGCTCCGCCCGGACGCTGGTCGCCACCGACATCGCGGCCCGCGGCATCCACGTCGACGACATCTCGCTGGTCATCCACGCCGACCCGCCGATCGAGCACAAGGCGTACCTGCACCGCTCCGGCCGGACGGCGCGCGCCGGGGCCGAGGGCACGGTCATCACGCTGATGACCGACGACCAGGTCAGCGACGTCCGCGACCTGACCCGCAAGGCCGGGATCGCGCCGAAGGTCACCAAGCTGCGGGTCGGTGACCCGCTGCTGGCCGAGCTCGCACCGGGTGAGCGCACCTACGTCGAGCCGACGGTCAAGCCGGACAACGACCAGGTACGCCGTTCCGGTGGCGAGTCCGCCGGACGGGGACGCGGCGGCCGTGGCCGACGCTCGGCCTCCGGTCCGGGCCAGTCCGCTCCGGCGGCTCGTGGCGCGGGCAACGGTGGTGGCCGTGGCGGCTCCGGCGGTGGAGCCCGCGGTGGCGCCTCCGGCGGAAAGCGCAGCACCGGTGGAGCCCGCGGCGGCGCAGCCGGCCGGAGTGGTTCCGGCAGCGCGCCGAAGAGCTACAGCACCACGACTCCGGGCGCCAGTGCCCGTCCGGCTGGTGCGGCGGCCTTCTCGGCCGGCACCCGTGCGGGCAGCGGCCGACGCGGTCGCTGACCTCAGGCAAACTCGATGGACAAGGCCCAGGATGCCCGTGGCAACCTGGGCCTTGTCTTGTTCTGAGGGGAGAACCGATGGCCGTCGTACGGACCGTGCTGGGTGACGTTGAAGCCGAGGAGCTCGGCGTCTGCAACGCTCATGACCACCTGTTCTTCCGCAGCGTCATGCTGCCGGGCCAAGAGCTCGACGACTACGACGCCGCCGTGCAGGAGGCCAGGCTCTACGCCGAGGCCGGTGGACGGACGATCGTCCAGTGGACGCCGCACGGACTAGGCCGTCGGGCCGGCCTGTTGCCGCGGCTGTCCCAGGAGTCGGACGTCAAGGTGATCGCCGCGACCGGACTGCACCGGGCCGAGCACTACGCCGAACTACCCGAGCAGGACCTGGCCGAGCTGTTCGTGCAGGAGCTCACCGAGGGCATCGGCGACAGTCAGGTGCGCGCCGGAATGATCAAGATCGCCAGCGGGTTCCACGGGCTCGACAAGCACACCTCGTGGGTGCTGGACGCGGCGGCCGAGGCTCAAAGGGCGACGGGAGCGCCGATCGGCATCCACCACGAGCTGGGTACCGGAGCGGGCGTCGTACTGGATCGTCTGGAAGAGCACGGCGTCGCTCCGGATCGGATCGTGCTCGGGCATCTGAACCGCTTTCCCGACCACCAGGTCCACCAGGAGCTGGCGGCGCGCGGCGCATTCCTCGCCTTCGACGGGCCGTCGCGGACCAATCACGCCACCGACTGGCGGATGGTCGACTGTCTGGCCGCGCTCGTCGAGGCCGGGTACGCCGATCAACTGCTGCTCGGTGGTGACACGACGACCGCGCGGGCCCGGCTCGCGACCGGTGAGGGCCCGGGAATGCCCTACCTGTTGACGAATCTCCGCCCGAGGCTCACCCGCCGGCTCGGCGAGGACGTGGTCGAGCAGATTTTCGTCACCAACCCGGCCCGCGCCTTCGCGACCGACTGGAAGTAGCGCGCCGAGCCGCCGAACGCGCCGTACGGGGCATCGGCACGAACTCGTCACCCGTGACGTCGCGTTGCCGGAGGCATCCGGGCGGTACCGTTCGCAGGTGAACACCGTCGCGCAGATCTTCGTGGCCCTGGCCGGCATCCTCCACGTACTCTTCTTCGCCCTGGAGAGCGTGCTCTTCCGCAAGCCGAGCGTGCAGCAGCGTTTCCTGGTCAGGACCGAGGCGGAGGCCGAGGCGGCGCGGCCGTGGGCGTTCAACCAGGGGTTCTACAACCTGTTCCTGGCGGCCGGTGCGATCGGTGGTCTGATCGCCGGCGGCGACCGCGGGCACGCGATCGCGCTGTTCTCGTGCGCGTGCATGCTCGGCGCCGGGCTCGTCCTGATCGGCTCGGACCGCCGGATGGCCAAGTCCGCCGCGATCCAGGCGGTGCCGCCGATCCTCGCGCTGGTGCTGGCCGCTGTTCTGTAGCCGAGCAGTTGACTTCAAGTGTGCTTGAAGTCAGAGAGTTCTCGGCATGACCACGTCGATCGCGGCGCCTCGCCCGCCCGGAGTTCTCGCCCCGCAGTACCGTGCGCTGACCGTCGGGATGGTCGCGCTGATCACGCTCGTCGCGTTCGAGTCCCTCGCCGTGACGACCGCGATGCCGACCGTCGCGCAGGCCCTCGACGGCCTGTCGCTGTACGCGCTGGCTTTCGGCGGACCGCTCGCCTCGGGCGTCGTCGCGATGGTTGTCTCCGGCACCTGGTCGGACCTCAAGGGCCCGACTCGCCCGCTCTGGCACGGCACCGGCTGGTTCCTGGCCGGCCTGGTGATCGCCGGTCTCGCGCCGACGATGGAGGTCCTGGTCGTCGGGCGGGTGATCCAGGGGTTCGGCGCCGGTCTGCTCACGGTCGCCCTGTACGTCGTCGTCGGGCACCTCTACCCGGCCGAGCTCAGGCCGCGGATCTTCGCCGCGTTCGCGACCGGGTGGGTCGTCCCGTCGCTGGTCGGCCCCGCGATCGCCGGGCTGATCGTCGAGCACGCCAACTGGCGGATCGTCTTCCTCGCCGTACCGGTCCTGGCTGTTCCGGCGGCGCTGATCATGCGGCCGGGGCTCTCCAAGGGTGAGCACGTGACGCGCTCAGGGAAGCTCTGGAGCCAGCGGGCCTGGTACGCCGTTGGCGCCGCGCTCGGCGTCGGACTGCTGCACTACGGCGGTCAGCAGCACGGGGCCGTCCAGCTGATCCTGATCGCGGTCGGTCTGGCCGCGGTGGTCGTGTTCGCGCCGAAACTGCTGCCGAAGGGGACGTTCACGATCCGCGCCGGGCTGCCGTCGGTGATCGCGCTGCGCGGGCTGGTCGCGGCGGCCGGCTTCGGCGCTGAGGTGTTCCTGCCGCTGATGCTGACTCGGGAGCGCGGGCTGTCGCCGGCGTTCGCCGGCCTGGTGCTGACCGTCAGCGCGCTGAGCTGGACCGCGGCGTCGTGGTACCGGGGTCGGCCGAACCAGCCGTTCGAGCACCACGTGTTCCTGCAGGCGGGCATGGTCTCGTTGCTGCTCGGCATCGCGATCGCGGCCGCGACGCTCGACGACCGGGTACCGGTGGTCGTCGGCATCCTCGGCTGGGCGCTCGCCGGACTGGGCATGGGAACGGTGTTCCCGACCGTGTCGGTGCTGGTCCTCGAGTACTCCACGCTCGAGCAGCAAGGCGCGAACAGCTCGGCCCTGCAGCTCAGCGACTCGTTGCTGACAGCAACGGTCCTGGCGATCGGCGGCTCACTCTTCGCGGCCATCGAGCCGCACTCGCCGACGACGGCCTTCCTGACCGCCTTCGGGCTGCCCGCCGCGCTGGCCCTGCTCGGCGTCCTGGCCGCCCGCCGTACAAGGGTGTACTAGTCCTTCGAGCCGCTGACCGCGATGCTCGCGCCGAGGCCGACGATCATCAGGCCGCCGGCGCCGCCGACCAACTCCAGGCGGCGGGGCGATCGGGCGAACCAGTCCCGGGCCGAGCCGGCGGCCACCGCCCAGACCGTGTCCGAGAGCAGGGCGATCGCGATGAAGACCAGGCCCAGCAGCAGGATCTGCAGCGTGGCCGCGCCGGCCGCGGGGTCGACGAACTGCGGGAGGACGGCGGCGAAGAAGACCGCCGTCTTCGCGTTGGTCACGCCGACCAGGAAGCCCTGGCGGAGGACGCGGCGGGTGTTCGCCGGTCGCGCCTCGGCGCCCAGGGCCGACGCCAAGGACTTGCGGGTGCGGAAGGCGTGGATGCCGAGGTAGATCAGGTACGCCGCTCCGGCCAGCTTCACCGCGGTCAGCGCGATCGCGCTCGCCGCGATCAGCGTCCCGAGCCCGAGCGAGACGGCGACCAGCAGGAACGCGGCGCCGAGGGTGTTGCCGAGCATCGTCAGCATCGCTTCACGGCGGCCGACGGCCAGCGCGCGGCCGACGATGAACAGCACGCTCGGACCCGGTACGACGATGACGATCAGCGCGGTGACGGCGAAGGCCACCAGATGATGAGTGGACGGCATGCAGTCAGGCTAGGTGTCAGGCGGGAGCCGGGCGCGACAGGTGGGGAAGATCACCCGCCGCGCCGCCGTCCGTTGACCCGTCACGAACCCTGCCGCTACCGTTCAAAGGTCAACCTGCGGTGCCATGAGGGAAACCGGTGAGAGACCGGTACGGCCGCGCCACTGTGAGCGAGCAGCTGCTCGTGAGTCAGGACGCTCGGGCACCAGCAGCCTTTCCAATGGGGACGCGCAATTCCCCAGGAGGTCTCAGATGCCTGCTCCTGCCCGCTCGGTCGCCGTACCGGCTGTTTCCCCGCGTCTGCTCGCGGTCGCCCTGCTCACCATCGGCGTGCTGCTGATGCTGGCCTACCTGGTCGCCTTCGACCAGGGCGCGATCTCGCAGTCCGGCATGTACCTGCACGAGTTGATGCACGACGGCCGGCACCTGCTCGGCGTGCCCTGCCACTGACGTCCTGCGGTTTCTCCGCTCCCCGTTCCCGACCCGCTCGGGCTTGAACAACTGACAGGACCGTCATGCGTACTTTCGGAAATCTCCTGGTGCGCGGGCTGATCGTCGGCCTCTTCGCCGGCCTGCTGGCCGGAACCTTCGCGTACGTGATGGGCGAACCGCACATCGACGCCGCGATCGCGATCGAGGAGGCCGGCGGCGCCGCGCACACCCACGGCGAGGAACCCGCCGCTGAAGCCCCCGCCGCCGAAGAGGAGGCGCCGCTGGTCAGCCGCGACGGCCAGCGCTTCGGGCTCTTCCTCGCCACCAGCCTGTACGGCGTAGCGCTCGGTGGCATCTTCGCCGTCGGTTTCGCGCTGCTCCGCCGCCGGCTCCGCACCGACGGCGACTCCTACGCCTCCCTCGGCCTGGCCGCGGCGGGCTTCGTCGGGATCGTGCTGGTGCCGTTCCTCAAGTACCCACCGAACCCGCCGGCCGTCGGGGACCCGGAAACGATCACCAAGCGCACCGTGACCTACCTGCTGACGCTCGTGATCGGCCTGCTCGCGGTCTGGGCCGGGGTCGCGGCGTCCCGCTGGGCGCAGCGCTTCGGCGACGCGCCCTGGATCCGGCTCGCAGCCGGCGGCGGTGCCTTCGGGGTGACCATCGTCGCGGCGTACCTCATCCTGCCGTCGATCAACGAGGTGCCCGGGTCGTTCCCGGCGACGCTGCTGTGGCAGTTCCGGTTCGCCTCGCTCGGCACGCAGGCGGTGCTGTGGACCGTGCTGGGATTCGGTTACGCTGCGTTGGTGGATTGTAACTCCAAGGTCACCAAGGAGACCGTCGCCGCGTGACGACAACCCTGACGCTCGTCGCGCACGCGCTGACGCCTGGTCTGCGCGGGCTCGTACTCGGTGGAGAGCCCGCGCCGGACCAGGCCAGCCTGGAGGCGGCCCGCGACCTGCGGGTCGACGCCGGTACGACGTACTGCGGCCCGGAGCCGGCGGCGATCCTGACTGCTGAGGCGATCGGCCTGCAGCCGGTGGTGGTCGGCGCACTGCGCGACCGCGAGTACGGCGACTGGACCGGGCGTGACCTGGAGGAGCTGCTGGCCACGGAGACCGCGGCGGTCTCGGCGTGGCTGGAGCGTCCCCACACGGCTCCGCCGGGCGGGGAGTCGGCCAACGACCTGATCGCCCGGGTTGCGGACTGGCTGGGCGACCTGACCGAGGACCCGGGCCATGCGGACCGGCGTACGGTCGTTGCTGTGGTTCACCCGGCGGTGGTCCGCGCGGCTGTGCTCTACGCGCTGGAGGCCCCGGCCGAGTCGCTCCGGCACGTCGACGTCCGCCCGCTGGCGACCGTGGGTCTTTCCGCACACGCCACGTCCTGGTCACTCAACTTGCACTGACAAACCGGTTCGACGCGGTTCGTCGTTCGCCACAGCATCCCAACGCCCAGACGATGAGCTTCGACGAGCTGCCCGGGGCCGAGTGAACGACGGAGCCCGGGTACGGCGTGCGCCGCGCCCGGGCGTCACCAGACAACCGGAAGGACCTACCCGATGACGCTGACCGAGGCCCGTGATCTCCTGCGCGAGGAGCTGCTCGCAGTGGCGGCGGCCGCCGTACCGGGACAGCAGGGCGTCGTCACGCACGACGTGGGCCCGGTGAACCCTCACGTGCTGGAGGACGGCGACGGGCCGCAGTCGGTCTGCCTGATCACCGTGGAGAACGGCGACCCGGCCGTGGTCGACCCAGTGGGCCAGGTGGAGGCGGCTGTGGCGACGCTGACCGAGCGCGGCTGGCAGGCGGAGGTCCAGCCGGTCGAGAGCGGGCACCACCGGGCCTCGGCGAGCCGCGACGGCTACGGCATCGTCGTGCACGGCTGGGACGGCGATTGGCGCGTCACCCTCTCCGGCCAGACTCCGGAGATCGTCAGCTAGTCAGAGCCGGCCGCCGAGCCAGCCGGCGACTAGCTAGTCGCCGCGCGCTCGGCAGCCGAGCGGAGCACGCAGAACTCGTTGCCGGCGGGGTCGAGCATCACCACGAAGCCCAGGCCGTTCGGCTCGCGGTGGTCGTGCTCGACCGTCGCGCCCAGTGCGACCAGCCGCTCGACCTCCTGGTCGCGCGGGATGTCGGGCTCCAGGTCGAGGTGCACCCGGTTCTTGGCCCGCTTCGGGTCGTTGTTGCGCTCGAACAGCAGCTTGACGGTCTCGGTGTTCACCGCGGCGTACGGGTCGTCGGGGTGGTCGTCGTCCGGCCGCTCCACGTCGAACACCTGCAACCAGAAGCCGGCCAGCCCCCAGGGGTCGGCCGCGTCGAACGTCACCGTTCTCACCATCGAAGTCATGGCCAGACCATGCCGTACCGGTGGGCCACCCCGCCACCGCAATACGGCGGCGGGGCGGACAAAGGTCAGGCCTGGCGAAGCTCCTGGCGCTGCCGGCCGAGGCCTTGGATCTCGCACTCGACGACGTCGCCGGGCGCCAGGTACGGGAAGCGGCCGGACAGCGCGACGCCTTCCGGCGTACCGGTGTTGACGATGTCGCCCGGGTCGAGCGTCATGTACTGCGACAGGTCGCGGATCAGCGCGGCGACCGAGAAGATCATGTCGCGGGTGTTGGAGGCCTGCCGCGGCTCGCCGTTGACGAACGACTTCAGGTCCAGCGCCTGCGGGTCGCCGACCTCGTCGGCCGGCACCAGCACCGGGCCGAGCGGGTTGAAGGTCTCGCAGCACTTGCCCTTCGACCACTGGCCGCCGGACACCTCCAGCTGGAAGGCGCGCTCGGAGACGTCGTTGGAGACCGTGTAGCCGGCGATGCAGGCCAGTGCCTCCGCGTCGGACGTCAGGTACCGGGCGGTCTTGCCGATCACGACCGCGAGCTCGACCTCCCAGTCGGTCTTGCGGCTGTCGCGCGGGACCAGGACGTCGTCGTACGGGCCGACGACGGTGTTCGGGTGCTTGAAGAAGACGATCGGCTCCTTCGGCGGCTCGGCCCCGGACTCGGCCGCGTGGGCGGCGTAGTTCTGGCCGATGCAGACCACCGCGGCCGGCTTGGCGATCGGGGCGCCGGTCCGCAGGCCCTCGACGTCTGCGGCCGGCAGCGAACCGGCCTCCAGCGCGGCGCGGGCCCGGGCGATGCCGTCGGCGGCCAGGAAGGCGCCGTCGATGTCGGCGGTGACGGAGCTCAGGTCGTAGGTGGTGCCGTCGGTGGCGCGCGCGTACGGGCGCTCCTCACCGACCGCGCCGAGGCGCAGCAGTTCCACGAAATCTCCTTAGAGCGGATTCATTCTTGGTCGAACACGGGCCGCAGGCGGGCCCGTGAGGCTTCGATGTGCGCGCGCATCGCCGCGGCGGCCTGCTCGGGGTCGCCCTTGCGGACCGCGGTGACGACGGTCTTGTGCTCGCGCAGCGCCTGGGTGGCGATGCCGCCGCCGTAGTACAGGCGGAACAGGTGCAGGTGGCAGTGCGTCCGGGCGAAGGACTGCCGGGCCGTCTCGTTGCCGGACAGCTCCAGCACCAGGTCGTGGAAGCGCTGGTCGTGCCCGGCCATCGCCTTGTACGAGTCGTAGTCCGGCCGCTCCGGGACCTCGGTGTAGCTGAGCATCTCGTCCTTGAGCCGGACCAGGTCCTCGGCCGACGTCCGCTCCGCGGCCCGGCCGGCGGCCCACGGCTCGATGTGCAGCCGGTACTCGAAGAGGTCCTCGAACTCGGCCCGGGTCAGCGTGGAGGAGACCCGGTACCCACGCAGGGGTTCCTTGATCACCAGGCCGTCGGACTCCAGCCGGGCCAGCGACTCGCGGATCGGGGTCTGGGAGATGCCCAGCTCCCGGGTCAGCGCGTCGATGTTCAGCCGGGTGCCCGGCGCGACCACGCTGTCCATGATCAGGCCCTTGACCGTCTCGTAGACGTCGTCGCTCAGTACCTGTCGTTGTGGCAGGCGCGTGAGCTGCCCCGCCAGACCCACATGCGCATCCGTCACTGTTCCTCCCGAGCCCATTCTGCCTGACGCGTTTCGTTACCGCCGGAAGTCTTGACGCCTTCAGTGTGAAGCGGCAGCATCAGCTACGCAATATCCTATAGGATCTTTGAGGGAGCGCCCAATGCCCACGTACCTGCCCAGGCCCGCGTCGTGGAAGACCGCCGTTGCCGGCCTGGCCGTCGTCGCCCTGGCAGCCACCGGCTGCAGCACCAAGAACACCAGCGACACCGGCAGCGGTACGGCGGGCGACGACGCGTCGGCCGGCTCCACCGGCGGTCCGGTCACGCTCAAGGACGCCTCCAGCGTGAAGCTGGCGCTCATCCCGGGAGGCGCGCACCCCTACTTCCAGCCGTGGAAGGCCACCGCGGAGCTGGACAAGACCGAGTTCAAGCTCGGCGACGTCACCTTCGACGAGACCGGCGAGTGGGACCAGAGCAAGCAGAACAACGTGGTCAGCTCGCTGGCCGCGCGGGGCTTCAACGCTTTCGGTATCTTCGGCGTGTCGCCGACCGACATCAACACCACCTTCGAGGACCTGAAGTCCAAGGGCTTCGCGGTCGGCTCGCTGGCCTCCTGCCCGGCCGGTGACACCAACTCGGCCGACTTCTGCCTGTCCACCGACGTCGAGGCGGCGGCGTACAAGGCGGCCAAGGCGACCATCGACGCGATCGGCGGCGAGGGCACGATCGTGCACCTGACCGGCAACAACGTCGACTCCAACACCCAGCGCCGGATCGCCGGCGTGAAGAAGGCGGTCGCCGAGACCGGTGGCAAGGTGACCGAGCTGCCGGTGGTCACCGACATCGACAAGGACCTGCAGACCGCGCAGCGCTCGGTCGCCGACCTGCTCGCGGCCAAGGGCAAGGACATCAAGGGCATCGTCACCACGGCGTACAACCCGGCGGTGGCCGCGGCCGACGGGGTGGCCGGCAGCAAGCTGCCGATCAAGGTGGTCGCGATCGACGACGACGCCAAGATCCTGTCCGGCATCAAGTCCGGCGGCGTCTCGGCGACCGTCGCGCAGAACCCGGTCGGTCAGGCGTACGTCGGTGGCTGGCTGCTCGCGCTGCTGGGCTCCAAGCAGTGCACGATGAAGACGCCCGGCGTGATCGTCGACTCCGGCTCGTTCGTGGTGACCAAGGACAACGTGGACACCTACGACGACGAGCGCAAGGCCAAGACCAAGGAGCTCCAGACCGAGTTCCAGAGCCAGCTGAGCTGCCAGTGACCATCACACGCGCCGAGGCCCTCCTGGTCGATCTCGAGGTCGAGACGGTCCGGACCGACGCGGTCCAGTCGTTCCTGAAGCAGGAGACGATCTTCGTCGAGCTGGAGACCTCCGACGGGGGCTCCGGCCTCGGGTACTCGTACACGATCGGTACCGGCGGTACGGCGGTGCTGGCGATGCTGCGCGACCACCTGCTGCCGCGGCTGGTCGGTGCGGACGCCCGCAACGTCGAGGGGCTCTGGTACGACCTGTTCGCGTCCACCCGGGCGACCACTGTCGGTGCGATCACGTCGCTCGCACTGGCCGCCGTGGACACCGCCCTGTGGGACCTGCGCTGCCGCCGGGCCGGTGAGCCGCTCTGGCGGCTGGCCGGTGGCTTCCGACGGAACGTCCCGCTGTACGACACCGAGGGCGGCTGGCTGCACCTGTCGACCGACGAGCTGGTGGCGGGTGCGCTGGCCTCCCAGAAGGCCGGCTGGCCCGGGGTGAAGCTCAAGGTGGGCAAGTCCCGGCTGCACGAGGACGTGGAGCGGCTGCACGCCGTACGGGATGCTGTGGGTCCTGCGCTGGACATCATGGTCGACGCCAACCAGTCGATGACGTACCCGGAGGCCAAGCGGCGTGCTGCCGCGTTCGAGCCGCTGGACCTGAGCTGGTTCGAGGAGCCGCTGCCCGCTGACGACCTCAGCGGGCACGTGCGGCTGGCCGCATCGACCTCGATCCCTGTTGCGGTGGGCGAATCCATGTACTCGGTCGCGCAGTTCCGGGAGTACGTTTCCTCAGGCGCGGCCGGGATCGTCCAGGTCGACGTCGCGCGGGTCGGTGGCATCACGCCGTGGCTGAAGGTGGCGCACCTGGCCGAGGCCTTCAACCTGGAGGTCTGCCCGCACTTCCTGATGGAGCTGCACGTCAGCCTCACGGCCGCCGTACCGAACGGGCGGTACGTCGAGCACATCCCGCAGCTGCGGGCGATCACGCGGACCGAGATGGAGATCTCCGACGGGCACGCTGTCGCGCCGGACTCCCCGGGCCTGGGCATCGACTGGGACCGGGACGCCATCGACGACCGGCGGGTCTCGTGAGCGCACCGGTCTCGGAGACCGCCACCGCGGCGCTCCAGGAGCCGGACCAGCCGCCGGTAGCTCCCCGGGGTGGTCGGACTCCCTGGTGGGCCAACCAGCGGGTCGGTCTGCTCGTGCTGGTGGTGCTGCTGGCGGTGCTGTTCGGCGTACTGCGTCCTGCGTTCTTCAACCAGCAGCTGGTGATCTTCCCGCTGCTGCGGGACATCGCCATGTTCACCGTGGTCGGGCTGGCGCAGCTGTGCGTGCTGTCGATCGGGCACATGAACCTGGCCGTCGGCCGGATGGCCGCGTTCTCGATGATGATCACCGGCATCTCGTACGACCTGTGGCACTTCAGCCTGTACGCCGGTCTGCTGGTCGGCCTGATCGCCGGCGCGGCCATCGGCGCGCTGGCCGGCTGGGTGATCGCGAAGACCGGGGTCAACTCGTTCGTGGTGACCCTGGCGCTGGACTTCCTGCTGCTCGGCCTGATTCCGCTGGTCTACACCGGGCTGACCGACAACGCGGCCTTCGTGACCAAGCCGGACGGCATGCGGGAGATGCGCAACTACTCGCTCGCCGACATCTGCATCGGCAACGTCTGCGGCTCGCCGGCCGTCCCGCAGCTCGCGTTGTTCGCGGTGATCGCGATGGGTGTGGTCGGCTGGATCTACAGCCGGACCAAGCTCGGCCGCGAGCTGCTGATGACCGGTACGTCGGTGAAGGCGGCCGAGCTGTCCGGGATCCCGACCGCGCGGCGCGTCATCACCGCCCACGCGATGTCGGGCTGCCTGGCGGCGCTGGCCGGCTTCATGCTCGCGGTCAGCACTGGGTCGATCAAGGCGACGATCGGCGAGGAGTTCATGCTGCCGTCGTTCCTCGGGCCGATCCTGGGCGGGACGCTGCTGGCCGGCGGGTTCATCTCGGTCTGGGGCACGCTGCTCGGGACCGCGCTGACCTCGGTGATCCGTAAGGGGCTCGACCTGCTCGGGGTCGGGCTGGAGAGCCTGAACATCTACCTCGGGCTGATCCTGCTCGTTGCCTTGAGCACCGACCGGGTCAGGACCGTGCTGTCGGAGCGGCAGGAGGTGCGAAAACGATGAGGCGTTTCGTGAAGTCGACCGAGATGACCCTGCTGGTGATCTGCGGGGTGTTCTTCGTCGGTCTGGTGATCGCGTCGCACGGTGACCTGCTCTCAGCAAATTCCCTCAGAGTGCTGCTTCAGTTCCTGGCCGTGCCCGTGCTGATCGGGTTAGCTCAAATGGTGGTCCTCGCAGTGGGCCAACTGAACCTGGCGGTCGGCGCCGTCGGGGGATTCGCAGCAGCCGCGATGGGAGTGATGATGGCCGACCACGGAGTCCCGGTGCCGTTGGCGCTGCTGTTCGGCTTCCTGCTCGCGACGGCGGCCGGCCTGGCGAACGGGCTGCTCGTCGTGCTGACGCGGATCAACGGGTTCATCGTCACGCTGGCGACGATGACGGTGCTGCTCGGCGTGCAGTACCGGCTGGTCGGGACGCGGACGGTCGACGCCTATCCGACGGGGCTGAAGAGCTTCGGGTCGCACGCGTTGTTCGGCGTACTGCCGCTGATCTTCCTGGTGGCGCTGGCGGTTGCGGGGCTGCTGGCCCTCATGCTGCGGCGGACGGTGCCTGGGCGGCAGTTGCTGGCCTCGGGTGGGAACCCGATCGCCGCACGGCTGTCCGGGATCTCGAACGACCGGTCGGTGATCCTCGCGCACACGCTGTCCGGGGCGATCCTCGGGGTCGCGGCGATCCTGACCGTCGCGTCCTCGCCGGGCGTGAACAAGAGCATCGGTGGCGACTGGCTGCTGCCGTCGTTCGCGGCGCCGATCATCGGCGGTGCGTTGCTCACGGGTGGGTCCGCTGTCGTGCTGGGGACCGTGCTGGCGGCGTTCATCGTGCGCTTCGTCGACACGGCCCGGGCCGAGTTCTCGCTCGAGCCGAGCTGGGTGAACTTCGTCGTCGGGTCGGTCGTGCTCGGGTCGGTGGTGCTCGGACAGGTGCGGACGCGGCGTCAGCTTCGTCGTACGGTCGTGAAGGCGCCTGACGCGGCCGTGGCCGGAGGTGTCTCATGACGTTGTTCGTGGCGGAGAAGGTGGACAAGATGTTCCCGGGTGTCCGGGCGCTCGACGCGGTGACGCTCTCGCTGGAGGCGGGCTCCGTGCATGCGCTGCTCGGGGAGAACGGCGCGGGCAAGTCGACGCTGATCAAGGTGATCACCGGGCTGTACCGGCCGGACGGCGGCCGGCTGCTGCTCGACGGGTCGGAGGTGACCTTCGGGTCGCCGCACGAGTCGGCGTCGGCGGGCATCGGTGTGGTGCACCAGGAGCGCAACCTGATCCCGGGCTTCACCGTCGGGGAGAACATCCTGCTCCAGAAGTTGCCGACGTCGCGCGGGCTGGTGGATCGTGCGGCGATCCGCTCGGAGGCTTCGCGGTGGCTGGCGGAGCTGGAGCTCGACATCGATCCGGATCAGCCGGTGACCGAGCTGTCGGTCGCGCAGGCCCAGCTGGTGGAGATCGCGAAGGCGCTGTCGGTGGAGAGTCGCGTGCTGCTGCTCGACGAGCCGACCGCGTCGATCACGCCGAACGAGGCCGAGCGGTTGTTCCGGGTGGTCGACAAGCTGAAGAACGACGGGCGGGCGGTGCTGTTCGTCAGCCACAAGCTCGAAGAGGTCTTCCAGATCTGCGACACCGTCACCGTGCTGCGCGACGGCTCGTCGGTGCTGGAGTCCGGTGCGCTGTCCGACCTGACGCGTGACCAGGTGGTCGACCTGATGGTGGGCCGGGTCCACGAGGCCCTCAGCCTGCCGCCGAGGACCGTTGATCGCTCGGTCGATCCGCTGCTGGAACTGGACGGCGTCGGGACGGCGACCGGTCATGCCGATGTCGATCTGACCGTGCGGCCGGGGGAGATCGTCGGGCTGTACGGGCTCGTCGGCGCCGGGCGGAGTGAGCTGGCGAAGGCGTTGCTGGGGCTGGACCGGATCACGGCGGGCGTGGTGCGGGTCCGGGGCCAGGAGGTGCGGATCAAGAACGTGCGGGACGCGCTGCACAACCACAAGATCGGGTACGTCACCGAGAACCGTAAGGAAGAAGGCGTCTTCCTCGAGCAGTCCGTCAGCCGCAACATCGCCGTCACGGTCTGGGACCGGCTGCGCAAGCTCCTGGGATACGTCCCGGCCAAGGCGGAGTCGGAGCTGGTCGCCCAGTACGTCGAGCAGCTCGGCATCCGGATCGCGTCACCGGCCCAGCTCGCCGGCACGCTGTCGGGCGGGAACCAGCAGAAGGTCTCGCTGGCGAAGTGGCTCGCCGCGCAGACCGAGATCCTGATCATCGACGAACCGACCGTCGGCATCGACGTCCGGACCAAGGACGCCTTCCACACGCTGATCTGGGACCTGGCCGCGAACGGGCTGGCGATCCTGCTGATCACGTCCGACCTGCCCGAGATGATCACGCTGGCCGACCGGGTCGTCGTGATGGGGGACCACCGGGTCCAGGGCGAGGTCGCCAACAATCACGACTACGACCGGATGAGCCAGCAGGTCATCCGCCTGATCCACGCCGAGAAGGTGGTCGCATGAGCAGGGTCGACGCCCATCACCACGTCTGGGACCTGAGCGTCCGCGAGCAGAGCTGGATGGTCGGACCGGAGATGGATCCGATCCGGCGCGACTTCCTCGTGGACGACCTGGCGCCGCTCGCCGCGGCGGCCGACGTCACGCAGACCGTGCTGGTGCAGACGGTTGGGCTGGCTGCCGAGACGCCGGAGTTCCTGGCTGTTGCTTCCAGCAACGAACTGGTGGCGGGCGTGGTCGGGTGGGTCGACCTGACGGCCGACGACGTCGAGGAAGCACTGGCCGGGCTGCTTGGGCGTCCGGACGGCCAATGGTTGAAGGGGATTCGGCACCAGGTGCACGACGAGCCCGAGGTCGAGTGGCTCAACCGGTCCGACGTACGGCGTGGACTGGCGGCGGTGGCGGAGGCTGGGCTCGTCTACGACCTGCTCACGAAGGCGCCGCAGCTGCCGGCCGCGGTCGAGACGGTCCGTGCGTTGCCCGAGCTGAGCTTCGTGGTCGACCACATCTCGAAGCCGGTCGTCGGCGGGGACCTCGAGCCGTGGGCCACTGGGCTGCGGGATCTCGCGGCCGAGCCGAACGTGACCTGCAAGCTCTCGGGGATGGTGACCGAGGCATCGTGGACGGACTGGAAGGTCGCGGACCTGAAGCCGTACGCCGAGGTGGTGCTGGAGGCGTTCGGGCCGGACCGGGTGATGTTCGGTTCGGACTGGCCGGTGTGCTTGCTGGCGGCAACGTACGGTCAGGTGGTCGACGCGGCCGAGCAGTTGACCGCCGGGCTGAGTACCGCCGAGCGCGATCAGGTGTTCGGCGAGACGGCGCGACGGACGTACCACTTGTAGGCGCAGCCAACATGTAGCCCGCCAGTCGCCGGTGCCCGGCGGCTGCCTTCCGCGCTCGGTGGCCGGCTGTCAGGTAGCCGGTGACCGGAACGGGGCAAGCAGCCAGTCGCTGCCCGTCGCCGATGGGCCGCCACTCATCGCCGGCCTATCCCTTGCCCGGTGCCAAGTCGCCTTCTGAGCGACCGCCCTTTTGCGGGATAACCGATCAAGTTGTGGGTTCTCCGGCTGCATGAGGTCGTAGAACCCACACTTCGGAGGGTGAACCCGGCGACGGTGTCGACCGGAGCCGGAACCCGAGCCGGAACCCGAGCCGGAGCCGGAGCCGGAGCCCGAGCCCGAGCCCGAGCCGGAGCTGGAGCTGGAGCCCCGAGCCCGAGCCGGAGCTGGAGCTGGAGCCGGAGCTGGAGCCGGAGCTGGAGCCGGAGCTGGAGCCGGAGCTGGAGCCCGAGCCCGAGCCCGGGAACCCGGAGCCCGGAGCCGGAGCTGGAATTCGGCTCGGAGCTCGGGCTGGCGTGAGGCGAGGTCGTCAGCGGGGGAACTTCACGGCGGGGCCGGCCACCGCGGGCGCGAGCGGGGCGTCGGCGAGATGGGTCGGCGTACGTACGGCTTGGTGACTGGCCGCGTCGCGCTGGCTGGTCGGCGTGCGTACGGCTTGGGGTGACTGACCGCGTCGCGCGGGCTGGTCGGTGGGCAGTCCGCGCGACGGTGGGTCAGAAGCCGGGGAAGACCGGGCGGAGTTGGGCGAGGGTGATCTTTTCGCTGGTCAGCGTGACGGATGCCGGGGTGTGCTCCGGGGCGTTCCGGCCGGTGATCAGGCGGACGATGTACTCGGCGGGGGCGTTCAGGACGCCGTCGGCGGAGGCCGGGGTGTCGGTGAGCTCCGCGGTGTCGGCGATGCTGAGGCCGAAGGTGCGGTCGGGGGCGGTGGTGTTCACCGTCAGCACGAGGCTGCCGTCGTACTGGTCGGCCTTGCCGGCCCAGCTGAGGAGGCGGCCCACGCTGTCGAGCAGGATCTCGGTGGACTCGGGAGCGAGCGCCGCGTCGGCGTCGAAGCCGACCCGGACGTCCCAGCTGTGCAGGGCGAACTCGGTCAGCCGCATCCCCACCGCGGTCGCCACGTCGACCGGTTCCGGCAGGAAGCCGAAGTCGATCCGCAGGTTGGCGAGCTGGTCGTCGTCCAGTCCTTCGTAGCGCTGGATCTGCTTCTCGGTCGCGGTGAGGAAGTTGGCCGCCTGGTCGGCGGGGCTCATCGCGTTCCAGCGGTCCCAGACGGACGTGTTGAAGTCACCCGCCCGGGGGCCGGTGCCGTCGAGCGCGCCTTCGAGCGTGGCGAGGCCGATCTCGGCGCCGCTGCCGAGGTGGCTCAGCACGTCGGCGACCTTCCACTCGCTCGCGCCGGAGGGGCGCACGAGGTCGTCCGGCCGGAGCCCACCGACGAACTCGGCGAGGGTGTCGTAACCGGTCCGCAGGGCGCCGATGGCGTCCTCAGCCTTGCTGGTCATCAGGTGTCTCCCGGTAATGGATGAACGATCAAGTAACCACAGCAACCGAACCACCCGATTACTTCCCGATGACGCCGGGGACTTTTGACGGGGCAGCGACGGGGGAGAACTCAACGAGGTCGGCGGCAAACCTGATCGGCAACGCGCTGTGGCCGGCCGGCGTCGTACGGGGAGCGCTCGCCGCGAACAGCCGAACCTCGGCGGGACGAGCGTGCCGGCGGCCGTCGCGGGAACTCAGGGGAGGCGTTCGAGCAGACGGCGGGTGTCGCTCAGCGGGGCGCCGGTGCGGGACCTGAGGAGCTTCGCCGCATGGGTGGGTTTGCGGCTGTCGCGCAGCAGCAGGACCTGGGTGAGGGTGTTGTCGTCGGGGACCAGGTGCGGGGCCAGCATCGTGCCGGCGATCGAGCGGGCGAGGTCGAGACGAACCGGGTCGATCGTCGCCACGGCCGCCACGGCCGCCACGGCCGCAGCGGTCGGCTGCTTCGACGAGCGGCCAGGGCCGAGCAGGCGGAACGCGAGGGCGGAGAGGACGATCAGTGCCAGCGGGCCGACGGACAGCAGCAGGCCGAGTTGGGTACTCACCGGGTGAAGGCTAGTCCGGTGGCGGTGCGAACTCAGCCCGTACGCCGAGCAGCCGGACCGGCCGGCGTAGTTCGAACTTGGCCAGGACGGTCAGTGCCGCGTCAGCCACGACCGCCGGGTCCTGCGTCAGGGCGGGGAGCTTGCGTGACTTGATCGGCGTGAAGAACGTGATGAAGCGGACCTTCACGTGGACCCGCTGGATCCAGCGGCCCTCGGCGACGACCGAGCGGGTGAGCTCTTCGGCGAGCTCGCGGACCTTGTCCTGGATCTCGACCGGGTCGGACAGGTCCTCCGGGTAAGTGACCTCGTGGCTGCGGGAGACGGGTTCGCGCGGTACGTCGGTGACCTCGGTGTCGCCGAGGCCGCGGCCGAGGGCGCCGTACCAGGAGCCCATCTTGGGGCCGAAGCGTTCCCGCAGTCCGTCGAGGTCCGCGGCGGCCAGATCGGCGACGGTCTGCAGGCCGAGGTCGTTCAGGTTCTGCGACATCCGGGCGCCGATGCCCCACAGGTCGCGCACCGGGCGGTGGTGCATCACGTCGGCCCAGTTCTCCTGCGTGAGGCGGAAGGTCCCGCCGTCGCCGGCGCGCTGGTCGGGACCGGGTTTCGCGAACCCGGTCGCGAGCTTGGCGCGCACCTTGTTGTCACCGATCCCGATCGAGCAGGTCAGCCCGGTCCGCTCCAGCACCGCGGCTTGCATCTCCAGAGCCAGCGCCTCCGGGTCGGCGGTCGTCGCACCGACGAAGCACTCGTCCCAGCCCCACACCTCGACGATCACCGGGAACGACCTCAGCACGTCCATGACCTCGGTCGAGGCCGCGTCGTACGCGGTCGGGTCCGACGGGAGGAACACCGCGTCCGGGCACTTCTTGTACGCCGCCTTCAACGGCATCCCCGACCCGACGCCGTACGCGCGCGCCTCGTACGACGCGGTCGCCACCACCTGCCGGGCCTGCTGCGGATCGCCGGACCCGCCGACCACCACCGGCAGCCCGCGCAGCTCAGGCCGCCGCCGAATCTCCACCGCCGCGATGAACTGGTCCATGTCGACGTGCAGCAACCACCAGTCCGCGGTCATACCTCAGGGGTATCACAAGCGACCGAACAGGTCTTGGAGATCCGGCACCGAACAACAGCAGCGTGGACAGTGAGCAAAGGAGAAAGCATGAAGGTGTTCCTGACCGGTGGTTCCGGCTACATCGGCGCGGTGGTCATCGAGACCCTGGTGAAGCACGGCCACGAGGTGACCGCGCCGGCGCGCAGCGTTCGCGCTGGATCAGCGGATGACCGGTGAGCGGGCGCGGCGAGAGCTCGGGTGGATTCCGCAGCACCTGGACGCGATCAAGGACCTTGGCGTCGGGCGCTGAGTCGGGCGTGAGCTCCTTGGTCCGGGGAAGATTTGAAGGCGGGCTTCAGAGCTGCTTGCGCATCATCTGGCTGACGGTCTCGAAGCCCAGCGACTCGTACAGGTTGATCGCCGTGGCGTTGTTGCCGAAGACGTTCAGGTCCAGCTGGCTGTGGCCCCGGAGCCGGCACTCCTCTTCGGCGGCGACCATGATCGAGCGGCCGTAGCCCTTGCCGCGCTGGGCTTCGGTCACCTCGACGCCGTAGATGTACGGGACCGGGGTCAGCACGCTGATCCACAGGCTGCCGACCAACGTGCCGTCCTCGGCGAACGCCGACCAGAGCAGGTGCTTGTCGGTGCCGAGGCCGTTCGGGAGCAGCTTGTCGACCTCGGCCCGGGCGAACGCGATCGCGGCGTCGTCGTCCAGGCCGCGCAGCGGGCCGATGCCGGCGGCGAAGGACTGCGCGTTGCGGTCCTGCCAGGCGGCGTACTCGGCGTCGGTCATCGTGCGCAACGTGACCGGGGGCGGGGTGCTCATTTCGCCGACGATAGTCCTCGGGCGGCCAGATGGCGATCGTGTTGCGGTCAGCGCTCTGTTGGTTCACAGCCCGCTCCGTCACGCACAGTACTCATAGGGTGTCTGCCGAGGTAGTTGCCTTTGGCCACCAGGAGGAGCAATCGTGCGCGTCTCACCCGTACGCACCACGGCGGTCGGTGTTCTCGCGGCGGCCGTCGCGATCGGCATCGGGCAACTGCCGCCGAGATCGGCCGCGGCCGACACCGCCGGTACGGCGCCGGGCGCCGGGCCCGTCGCCTCCCAAGGCAGCCGTGGCGCGCACACCGACGAGCTGGCCAACCCGCTCGAGGACAAGCGCCGCGAGCTGCGCGAGGCGGCGCTGAACGGCGTGCTCAACGGTTCGGCCAAGGCCGAGCAGCGCGGCCCGAGCAAGGTGGTCAAGGTCGGCCAGGAGATCGCCGGTCCGGCGGGCCGGGACGGCCTCGGCCGGATCAAGTTCGCCGAGCAGCGCAAGGCCCAGTACGTCGAGCTGGCGCGCGAGAAGACCGACAAGATCTTCGTCATCCTGGCCGAGTTCGGCACCCAGCGGCACCCGGACTTCCCCGACCGCGACACCGACCCGGACACCGCCGGGCCGACGACGTACGACGGACCGGTGCACAACGCGATCCCGGCGCCGGACCGCAAGACCGACAACTCGACGGTCTGGCAGGCCGACTACTCCGCGCAGCACTACCGCGACCTGTACTTCGGCAAGGGCGAGTCGGTCAAGACGTACTACGAGAAGCAGTCGTCGGGCCGGTACAGCGTCGACGGCACGGTCTCGGACTGGGTGAAAGTGCCCTACAACGAGGCCCGGTACGGCCGGTCGAACGGTACGCCGTGCGCCGACACGATCTGCAGCAACACCTGGGCGCTGATCACCGACGCGGTCGCTCAGTGGGTGACGCTGCAGCAGAAGGCCGGCAAGTCCGCCGCTGACATCCGCAGCACGTTGCAGTCCTACGACCAGTGGGACCGCTACGACTTCGATGCCGACGGCAACTTCAACGAGCCGGACGGCTACCTCGACCACTTCCAGATCGTGCACGCGGGCGGTGACCAGGCCGACGGCGATCCGCACCAGGGCGAGGACGCGATCTGGTCCCACCGCTGGTACGCCGACCAGAACACCTCCAGCGGCCCGACCACCAACAAGCTGGGCGGCGTACAGGTCGGCACCACCGGTCTGTGGGTCGGCGACTACACGATCCAGCCGGAGAACGGCGGCCTGAGCGTCTTCGCGCACGAGTACGGTCACGACCTCGGCCTGCCGGACCACTACGACACGTCGGGCCGGCCGAGCCAGAACCCGGTGAACTGGTGGAGCGTGATGTCGCAGTCGCGGTCCGGTGCGAAGGGTGACGTCGGGATCGGGCTCAAGCCGCAGGACCTCGGCACCTGGGACAAGCTGCAGCTCGGCTGGCTCGACCACGTGACGGTCAAGGCCGGTCAGACCAAGACGGTCGAGCTCGGCCCGCACGAGTACAACTCGACCCGGCCGCAGGGGCTGGTCGTCTCACTGCCGAAGAAGAAGCTGACCAAGCAGCTGGTTGCTCCGGCGGCCGGCGCGAAGTCGTGGTGGAGCGGGACCGGCGACAAGCTCGACAACACGCTGACCCGCAAGGTGACGCTGCCGGCCGGCAAGGCGTCGCTGGCGTTCCAGGCGAACTGGCGGATCGAGGACTGCGGCGCCGACGCCTGCGACTACGCGTACGTCGAGGTGAACGACGGCTCGGGCTTCAAGGCGATCCCGGGCAGCATCACCAAGGCGGCCGAGGCGAACGGGATCGACGGCAACTCCGGCGGCTGGAAGCCCGCGACGTTCGACCTTTCGGCGTACGCCGGGAAGACGGTCGACCTGCGGTTCCGGTACGCGACCGACGCCGCGACGCACGAGCTCGGCTTCTTCGCCGACGAGATCAAGCTGACCGCCAACGGGCAGGCGCTGGTCACCGACGGTGCCGAGAGCGGCGCCGCGGGCTGGACGGCGAAGGGCTTCCAGGCGGCCGGCCAGACCGTCACCACCGAGCACGACCACTACTACCTGGCGTCGAACTACACGTACAGCTCGTTCAACCGCTACCTGCAGACCGGCCCGTACAACTTCGTCGGCAACCCGCGACCGAACTGGGTCGAGCACTTCCCGTACCAGGACGGCCTGCTGGTCTCGTACTGGGACACCTCGCAGTCCGACAACGAGACCGCGGTGCACCCGGGCCAGGGTCAGTGGCTGCCGATCGACGCGAACCCGACGCTGCGGCCGAACCCGGCCGGCGGGTTCTGGAAGAGCACGCTGCAGAGCTACGACTCGACGTTCGGGCTGCAGAAGTCCGACTCGTTCGACCTGACCGTGAGCGGCAAGAAGAACCACTTCGCCGGGGCGGACGCCGTACCGACGTTCGACGACCGCGACGAGTTCTGGTCGTCGAAGGTGCCGTCGTACGGCGTGAAGGTGCCGCACGTCGGGGTGACGATCAAGGTGATCAGCCAGCGCAGCACCAACGTGCGGCTGGTGGTCGGTCCGTAGCCGCCGGGAACACGCTGGGTGAGCGTTTGCAGGCGGGTACCGATTGAAGGTGAGTGTCTACCGTCTGCTGCTGAGGACGCCCTCATGAGGCGTAAACCGCCCGCCGGGGCGGTCACCAAGGCGCCCGACGGCCTGCCGTCGGCGATGATCGAGAACTGGGCGTGGCACGACCACGCCGCGTGCCGGGACGTGAACCCCGAGCTGTTCTTCTCCGCCGAGTCCGAACGTGGGCTGCGCAAGCACGCCCGCGAGCTGCTCGCGAAGTCGCTCTGCGGCACCTGCCCGGTCAGGCTGCAGTGCCGCGAGCACGCGCTGATGGTCGGCGAGATGTACGGCGTCTGGGGCGGCACGACCGAGGAGGAGCGCGAACCCGCGCTCCACGGCCGGCACCGCTAGCCGGTCAGCCGAACAGGTCGTCGAGGAAGGACTTCTTCTTCCGCTGCTGGCCGTACTTGTTGCGGTCGTCGTAGCGGCGGTCGCTGTCGTGGCGGCGGTCGTCGTACCGCTTCTCCTCGTACCGCTTCTCTTCGTAGCGTGGCTCGGGGGCGCGGGTCTGCTGCGGCGCGTTGTAGGCCAGCTCGGCATCCAGCAGCTTCTCCAGCTCGCCCCGGTCGAGAAAGATGCCGCGGCACTCGGTGCACTGGTCGACGGTGACGTTGCTGCGCTCGTACGTCCGCATAGCGCCCCGGCACTTGGGGCAGTTCAGGCTCTCCATCGCACCACCCTAAGTGACGAAAAGCCCGTGACGAGGCGAGTTCAGCGAACTCTCAGGAACCCACACAGTGACCGCCGGAAACTCTTAGGAACCACCGTGGTGAGAGGATGCAAACCGGTCGGCTGACGAGGGAGTGTGGGTATGGCGGAGCAGTCCGCGGGGCTGCTGGCGCGGCGGCGTGCTCGCGGTCTGTGGGTGCGTGGGGCGCGGCAGCTGGGCTTTGCCAAGGCCGACGAGAAGGCCGCGACGGTGGACAAGCCGGCGGCGCTGGAGAACTTCACCAAGGCCGTCGAGCTGGACCCGGGGATGACGGACGCCTGGCTCGGCTTCCACGCGGCCGGCGGCGACGCCGACACCGCGCTCGACAAACTGGTCGCGGGCGTCAAGCGGTTCGGTGAGGAGCGGGACGCCGACAAGCGGCGGCTCAGCTCGTCGTTCCGGGCCGGCTGGTGGTTCACCCACTCGCTCGAGACGACCGACCACGTCTGGCACGCGGAGGCGCTGCGGCGGCTCGGCGCGGGCAACGCGGCGGGAGCGGCCGAGGCCACCGGTCAGGTGATCGAGGACCTGCGCCGCAACTTCCTCGAGGCCGCGGTCGCGATGAACCGCTCGGAGTTCGAGAGCGCGATCGGCATCCTGCGCCGGATCCCCACCGACGGGCACCTCGGCGTCGAGGCGCAGCTGCGGCTCGGGATGCTGCTGGCGACCGTCGAGCAGTGGAGCGAGGCCGAGACGATCCTGCGCCAAGCGGCCGGCCAGCAGCTCAACTCGTTCGTCGCCGTCGACGCGGAGTACTACCTCGGCTTCGTCTACCGCGGCACCGAGCGCGAGCAGAACGCGATCCGCCAGTTCGAGTGGGTCTACGAGCGCGACAACTCCCACCGCCAGGTCGCCGAGGCGCTGGCCGACTCCAACGTCCGGCTCAGCACCCGGCGTACCGAAACCCGCACCAGTACGACGTCGCCCGTCGCGCCGGTGATCCGCCGCGGCTCGCCGTCCGCGCCCGCGCTGCACCGCCAGCCGGACTGGGGCGCCGTCCAGGGCATCCTCAACGAGCTCGACCGCAACGTCGGCATGCAGGACGTCAAGCAGCAGGTCTCCGCCGTCGCCGCGCAGGTCCGGGCCGGCCTGATGCGCGCCGAACGCGGCCTGCCCACGGCCAAGCTGGGCGGCCACCTGATCTTCGCGGGACCGCCTGGGACGGGTAAGACCACGGTCGCTCGCGTCGTGGCCCGCCTGTACTGCGCGCTCGGGCTGCTCGCCGCGGACACCGTGATCGAGACCGACCGGTCCGGCCTGGTCGCGGAGTGGATCGGCCAGACCGCGGTGAAGACCAACGAGGTGGTCGACTCCGCGCTCGACGGCGTGCTGTTCATCGACGAGGCCTACGCGCTGAAGAAGAAGGGCACCAGCACCAACGACTTCGGCACCGAGGCGATCGACACGCTGCTGAAGCGGATGGAGGACGACCGCGACCGCCTGGTCGTCATCGTCGCCGGGTACTCCGAGCCGATGGCCGAGTTCCTCGAGGCGAACCCGGGTCTGCGCAGCCGCTTCTCGACCCGGATCGACTTCCCGCGCTACACCGCCGACCAGCTCCGCGAGATCGCGCTACGGCTGGTCGAGAGCCGCGGCGACCACATGACTCCGGACGCCACGGCCGGCCTGACCGCCGCGCTGGACCAGGTCTGCGCCAACGGCCGGATCGACGAGCTCGGCAACGCACGCTTCATCCGGACCGTACTGGAGACCGCGGGCAAGCACCGGGACCTGCGGCTGTTCCACTCGCCGGGCTTCCCGACCGACCTCGAGCTGGTCACGCTCGACGGCTCGGACCTCAAGTCCGCGATCCAAGAGATCCTCAGCTTCTAAACGTACGACGGCCGCCGGGTTTCCCAGGCGGCCGTCGTCCTACGAATCCGGGGATTACTTGAAGCGGGTGAGGAAGTTCTTCAGGACCGGGCCGGCGGCCTTGCCGCCGGAGACGCCGCCCTCGACGATCACCGCGAACGCCACGTCACCGCGGAAGCCGACCATCCAGCCGTTGGTGATCACCTTGCCGTTCGACACCACCTCGGCCGTTCCGGTCTTGCCGGAGGCGACACCGGTGCTGGCCAGTGCGGACGCGGTGCCGTTGGTGACGGTGCTCCGCATCATCGCGCGCAGCGCGTTGGCCGTGGCCGGGGGCAACGGTGCCGCCGCCGGCCCCGCCGGGTCCTTGCCCATCACCAGGACGGGCTTCATCGCCGTACCGTGCTTGACCGTGGCGCCGATCAGCGCGACGCCCAGCGGGCTGGCCGTCACGGTGCCCTGGCCGATCATCGACGCGGCCTCGGCGACGTCGTCCTTGGGCGCCGGGACCTCACCGACGTACGACGGGATCGCGGTCTTCGACTCCTGACCGAGACCGAACATCGCCGCCGCCTTGGTCATGCCGTCCTTGGCCAGCCGCCCGTGCTGGGAGATGAACGCGGTGTTGCAGGACTGGTTGAACGCCTTCTCCATCGTGCCGTTGCCGTACGGCGCGAGGCCGTCGTAGTTCTTGAACGACTTGCCGAAGACGTTGATCGTGTTCGTGCACGGCAGCGGCGAGGCCTGGGTCAGCCCGGCGCCCATCAGCGCGGCCGAGGTGACGATCTTGAACGTCGAACCGGGCGCGTAGTGGCCCTGGAACGCGCGGTTGTAGTTGGTCGCGGTCGGACCGTTCGCGGCGGCCAGGATCTGACCGGTCGAAGCCTGGACGGCGACCAGCGACGCGGGCAGCTTGCTCGTGGCCAGGGCGGCCTCGGCGGCGCGCTGCAGGTTGGTGTCCAGCGTGGTGCGGACCGACGTACCGGCCTTGCCCTCCTGCTTGAACACCTCCTTGATCACCATCTTGGTCTTGCCGTCGCGCAGGTTCACCTGGCCGCCGGGCGTGCCGGCCAGCTGCTGCTGCATCGAGTACTGCAGGCCGGTGGTGCCGACCTGGTCCTGGCTGGAGGCGGCCGGGCCCGCGTTCTTCAGGGTCTCCGCCGTCGCGGTCTTCATCGTGCCGATCACCGAGCGGGCGAAGGTCGAGCTCTCCGGCAGCGACTGGGTGCCGCCCATGGTCAGCACGCCGGGCAGGTTGCCCATCTTCGGGCGGAGCTTGTCCCACTCCTCGGCGCGGATCGTGATCGCGTCGATGAACTGACCGGCCGGGGCAGCCTTCGCGCGGTTCCACAGCTTGGTGCCGTCGACGTCGAGGTTCTTGGTGAAGGCCGCGTACGTCGCCGCGGTCGCCTTGTTGCCCGAGGCGACCCCGACGATGACGACCGGGCGGTTCGTGGTCAGCGGCTTGCCGGTCCGGTCCAGGATCGACGCCCGGGCCGGCACACTACGGACCCGCTTGAGGTAGTTGGCCTCGCCGAGACCGGGGTAGATCGTGTCGCCGGAGGCCTTGACCTTCCAGGCGTCGCCGGTCTTCACGACGGCCGCCGTACTGGTCCACTTCATCGTGCCGATGCCGCGCAGCACCGCCTCGACGGCCAGGTCCTGGGTGCAGTTGCTGTCGTCGGCGCAGTTCGGCTCACCCTGCGGCGTGACGGTCGCCGACTGCGCGACCAGCGCGGTGTCGACGTCGTCGAGCCGGGGGCCGAAGGTGGCCGGGTTGTCGGTCAGCGCGGCGGCCTCGGTCGGCTTGCCGTCCGGCGCCCAGGCCTTCACCCAGCCGGCCGCGAACGCCTTGACCACCTCGGCGGAGGCCTGCTTCTCGTCGTTCGGGTCGGCCTTCCCGCCGTCGCCGGACTTGCTGTCGGAACAACCAGCAGTGACCAGCAGGGCACTCAGACAAACGATGGCAGTTCGCTTCACGATCTCCACTCTCGCACGGCGACGGTTTGACACTCCGAACAGTCTTCGGCGTGTGCCCAGCCTGCCACGAGGGGGGAAATACTCAGACGGGCCACAGCAGTACGACGCGCAGGTGGGCCGTCCGGTTGGTTCAGACCGCCAGTTGGATCACCGCGAACACCGCGGACTCCGGATCGGTCAGTACGGCGACCCGCCCGAAGTCGGTGTCGAGCGGCGCGTTGGCGAGTCGGCCGCCGGTGCGCCGGGCGCGGGCGACGGTGTCGTCGAGGTCGGCGGTCGCGAAGTACGGGAGCCAGTGCGCCGGGGTCTCGGCGGGTGTGTCCGGGTGGAACTCGCCGGTCCCGGCGACCGGGCGACCGGCGGCGTAGAGGGCGGCGTAGCGGGCGTCGACGTACTGGTCGCCGGGGCCGAAGTCCTTCGTCGTACCGATCTCTTCCAGGCGGTAGCCGAAGACCTTGGTGTAGAAGGCCTTCGCTTCGTCGTACCCGTGACTGAGGGCCTCGCTCCACACCAGCATGCCGGGCTCGGAACCACGGCCGGTGCCGATGTGGTCGGTGGCCTGCCAGAGGCCGAAGATCGCGTCGTTCGGGTCGGTCGCGATCGCCATCCGGCCGTGCAGGGAGACGTCGGTCGGGTCGAGCAACAGCCGTCCGCCGGCCTCGGTGATCGCGGCCGCGGTCCGGTCGACGTGCTCGGTCGCCAGGTACGTCGTCCAGCGGCTCGGCAGGGCCTCGGTGCCCGGGTGCTTGCCGCCGATGCCGCCGACGTCCTCGCCGTCGACGCGGCAGATCCAGTAGTCGCGACTGACCTGGTGCTCGCACCGCCAACCGAACAGGCCGGCGTAGAACTCGGTCGCGGCGCGGGCGTCGGTTGCGGCCAGGTCCACCCAGTTCGGCGTACCGGCCGGCCAGGGGGCGGTGCGATCGGCCATGCGGGCTCCTGCGGGGAATCGGTGACCGGAAGGCACTCAACCTGCCAGTACCGCCAGGTCACGTCGAGGCGATCGCCGGCGAACCGGGTAACGGTTCGATCACTGCGGGGCGTATTCTCCCCGGTTGTGACCCGCCTCGCCCTGCACAGCCGGCTGATCGCCGGTACCGAAGAGTCCTACGCGATCGAGCACGCCCGGGTCTGGCCCGAGCTGATCGTGGTGATGAACAACGCCGGAATCACCGACTGGAGCATCTGGCGCAGCGGCCGCGACCTGTTCCACCTGGTCGAGTGCGACGACTTCGAGGCCGCCGTGGCCCAGCTCGCGAACGACCCGGTCGACCAGCGCTGGCAGCAGCACATGAGCCAGTTCGTCGAGGGCTTCGCCGAGAACGGCGGGCCGCTGCAGCATGTCTGGACGATGTCGCAGCAGACCGCTTAGCGCATCTCCCAGACCAGGATCTCGGCCGGCTCGGCGCCGGCGCTGAGCTTTTGGCCGTCGGCGGCGACGATGCGGGCGGCATCGGCCTCGTGGAGCTCACCGGCACCTTCGAGCGTGACGGTGCCGAGGGCAACGAAGACGTGCACGTACGGCGCGACGGGCAGCTGCACGGCGTCGTACGGGTTGAGCCGGGCGACCGACATTCCGGCGGCCTGCTGGTTGATCTTCACTGCTGTGGTGCTCGCGTGCTTCGGGAGGCCGGACGCGATCGGGATCAGCTCGCCGGTGCGGAGCTCGACCTCCGCCTGCTGGTACGACGGCGTCAGGTCGAGCTCGTCCGGGCGGACCCACATCTGGATGTAGCGGACCGGCTCGCCCGCGTCGTTCTTCTCCGAGTGCCGGATCCCGCTGCCCGCGCTCATCCGCTGCGCGAGCCCCGGGTAGACGATGCCGCTGTGACCCTCGGAGTCCTGGTGCACGAGCGCGCCGCGCAGGACCCAGGTGACGATCTCCAGGTCCTGGTGCGGGTGCGTGTCGAACCCGGTGCCGGGGGCAACTACTTCGTCGTTGTGCACGAGCAGCGCGCCGAACCCGACGTTGCGCGGGTCGTAGTACGGCCCGAATGAGAACGAGTGCCGCGACTCCAGCCAGTCCTCCTCGGTCAGGAACCGGTCGCCACTTCGCCGTACGTCGATCGTCACTCGACTAGTAATACCCCTTCTCACCGTCGAGCAGCTCGCGGATCGTGTCGAGGTGGCCGACGTGGCGCGCGGTCTCCTCGATCATGTGCAGCACCATCCAGCGCAGCGTCGCCTGCCCGGCCTTGAACCCGGGATGCTTGCCGGTCTCGTCCAGCGAGTGCGCCGCGATGATCGCGTTGGACCGCTCGCACTGCGCCTCGAACTCGTCCAGCAGCTGCCGCAGCGGCGCCTCCGGCATCATGTCCGCGTCCTCGGGCAACGACTCGTCGAACTGCGGGTTCTCCGCCGCCGAGCCGTTCAGGAACACCACCTCGAACCAGCAGTGCTCGGTCCACCGCATGTGCGAGACCAGCCCGGCCGCCGTCATCATCGGCGACGTCGGCAGCACCACCCGCTTCTCGTCGGCCTCGGCCAGCCCTTCGCACTTGAACCGGACCAGTGCCCGCTGCTGATCCAGCCAGCCGACCAACTGGGTCCGTTCGTCAGCGACAAATGGCGGCCGTTCGCGAGAAAACGTCATGGGCGGACCGTACGTGTCCGTCGGTCCGCCCGCGACACAATTAGCCGTCAGCGGCCCTGGAGTGCCTTGACGTTGTCGCCGAAGGTCCAGTTCTTCGAGCCGTCCCAGTTGATCGACCAGGTCATCAGGCCCTTGAGCTGGCCGTTGAAGCTGTTCCAGGACTGGGTGACCAGGGACGGCGCCAGGTAGCCGCCGCCGGCGCCGTTCTGCGCGGGGAGGCCGGGCACCTGCTTGTCGTACGGGACGCGGATCGTCACGCCCTGGATGACCAGGCCGTTGTTGAGGCAGGTGGTCTGGGCGACGAAGCCCTGCACGGTGCCCGCGGAGTACGAGTCGCCGGAGCAGCCGTACATGCTGCCGTTGTAGTACTGCATGTTCAGCCACCACAGGCGGCCGTTGTCGGCGTACTTCTTGATGATCGGGAGGTACGAGCCCCAGATCGAGCCGTAGGTGACGCTGCCGCCGGTCACGTACGCCGTCTCCGGCGCCATCGTCAGGCCGAAGTTCGACGGCATCTGGGCCAGCACGCCGTCGATGATCCGGATCAGGTTGGCCTGCGAGGGCGACAGCTGGTTGATGTTGCCGCTGCCGGACAGGCCGGTCTCGATGTCGATGTCGATCCCGTCGAAGTTGTACTGCTTGAGGATCGGTACGACGGTCGCCACGAACCGGTCGGCGACGGCGGACGAGCTGAGGTCGATCCCGGCGGTCGCGCCGCCGATCGACAGCAGGATGGTCTGCCCGGCGGCCTTCGCCTGACACATCTCCTCAGGCGTCGCGACCTTCACGGTCGCGTCCATCCCGTCCTCCCACTTCACGGTGCCGTCGGACAGGATCACCGGGAATGCCGCGTTGATCACGTTGTAGCCGTGCTGGCCGATCCGGGCGTCGGTGATCGGCGTCCAGCCGAACGGCGGGTGGACGCCGTTGGAGGCGCCGTCCCAGTTCTCCCAGTAGCCGTGCAGGACCTTGCCTGCTGGGCGGGACTTCACTGCGCAGGCGGCCTGGCCCGGCGGGGTGGTCGGTGGGGTCGTGGGTGGCGTGGTGGGCGGGGTCGTCGGTGGGGTGCTGTCGCAGGCGCCTTGGTCGAGCCAGAGAGAGGGGGCCGCGAGCGGGTTCCAGCCGGAGCCGGGCGGGGCGGTGTGCGCGGAGCGCGCGGCGTACGAACGGTTCTGGTAGCTCACCTTGGCGCCGGCCGCGTAGCTGATGCCCTCGGCCCAGGCGGCCGCCGTACAGGCTGCTTGGACCGAGGACTGGCCGGCCTGAGCCACCAACCCGGCCGACGCGAGCAGCACCCCGGCTGCCATCGCACTCGCGAACACGGTGCCGATCCGTCGGTTCATGGGCGCTCCTCAGTCCAATACGCAGTGACCTTTCGTTTCTCCACCGTAGGTGCTGCGCCCGCCGACTGCCACGACATGTCGGAAACCCGCCTCGAACAGCAGAACGGGACTCCGGCCGCTCGGTGGGCGGCCGGAGTCCCGGTTCGTGGATCGGGTGCCGGGGGAGGAGGGGCCCCCGGCACCGGAGTTCACCCCGTGGGGTTGCCGTTGTCGGAGCCGAGCTTCGCCTTGGCCGTCTGGCCGTTCTGGCCGGAGCGGTTGTAGGTGATCGTCACTTCATCGTCCGGGCGGTGCGAACGGACCGCGGCGACCAACGCGTCCCCTGACGCAATCGCCTTGCCGTCGATCGCGGTGACCACGTCACCGCGTTTCAGGCCGGCCTTGTCCGCCGCACCGCCGGACGTCACCTCGCCGAGGGTTGCTCCTTGTGTGAGCCCGTCGGAGGACTGCGCGTCGCCGACCTGCACTCCGAGCCGCGCATGTGTGGCCTTGCCCTTGGCCACCAGCTCGTCGATGATCGGCTTGGCCTGGTCGATCGGGATTGCGAAGCCCAGGCCGATGTTTCCGCCTTCGGATTGTCCCGATCCTCCGGCGGTTTTGATCGCGCTGTTGATTCCGACCACCTGGCCGGCGAGGTCGATCAGAGCGCCGCCGGAGTTACCCGGATTGATCGCGGCGTCCGTCTGAATGGCTGGGAAGACCGTCGTACTGTCCTGCTCTTCGCCGCCCGAGGTGACCGGGCGGTTGAGCGCCGAGACGATCCCACTCGTCACGGTGGCGTCGAGGCCGAACGGCGAACCGATCGCGACCACACCCTGCCCGACCGCCAGGTTGCCGCTGCTGCCGAGAGCGGCAGGCGTCAGGTCCTTGGCGTCGGCGCGGATCACCGCGAGGTCGGTCAGCGGGTCGGTGCCCACCACGGTCGCGGAGACCGCGCGGCCGTCGTTCAGGATGACGCTCAGCTTGCCGCCCTGACCGGCACCGGCCACCACGTGGTTGTTGGTGGCGATCAGGCCGTCCTTGCTGATCACGATCCCCGAGCCGGTACCGGAGCCCTGCGAGGTGGTGAAGGCGATCTTCACGACGCTCGGCAGGACCTTGCCCGCGGCCTGCTGCACCGAGCCGTTCGGCGCTGCCACCGGGGCGGCCTGCCCGCCGTTCAGCGGGGCGGTCACCGACGAGGTCGTGCTGGAGTCGTTCGTCGCCGAGTACACAGCCGCACCACCCACGCCGCCGGCGGTCCCGACCAGCAGCGCGGTGAGCGCCACCACAGCCAGTCCGCGCCGCTTGGGCTTCGGAGGCTCCGGCTCAGCCGGCTGCTGGGGGCCGAACGGCGGCGGCCAGTTGGTACCCGGCGACGCCCCCTGATGCGCCCCGGACGTACCGAACTGACCGCTCTGGTAGCGCCCCTGGCCCTGCGGCGCGTACTGCTGCTGCGAGTGCTGGCCGTAGCCCGTCGTCGGCAGCTGCTGAGTACGCTCCTGCGGACTCGCGCCGTACGACGGTGGCGTCCCCTGCGGAGCCTGGTTCCCGTACGTCGAACCCTGCGCCGGGGTGTCGTTCCCGGGCTGGTCCTGCGGCTGGTGCGGCTGGTTCTCGGTCATGGGTCAACCATGGGCGCCGGACCTGAGAGAGCCCTGAAGATCCCGTCAGAGCAGCCAAAGAACTCCTTGAGCTTCCGCTGAGGAACCTGTGACGAACCTGTGAAGAAGGGTTCGTTCGGGGTGCTGAGCTCGGGCGGAACACTCGCCGTCCTCTCCTTTCCTTCTTTCGATGGGTGAGGAGACGCGCGGCTGAGGTCGGCGGCGATGCGGCCGGAGAGGTCCGCGCGGGCTGAGGTCGCTCCGGCCGGAAAGAGGAGTGTTGTGAGCAGCATCCCCGGGAGAGGTGCTCTCCTGGGGCGGGTCCCTCGCCTGGAGGGTCCCCTCGCCTGGGGCGAGTCCCCTCGCCTGGGGGGCGGGTGTTTAGCGGGACTGGGTGGCGGCGTGGGGGAGCCAGAGGGTGAACTGGGCTCCGCCGCCGGGGGCGTTGCGGGCGTAGATCATGCCGCCGTGCTGCTCGGCGGCGTGCTTGACGATGGCCAGGCCGAGGCCGGAGCCGGGGCGGCTGCGGGCTTCGCTGGAGCGGTAGAAGCGCTCGAAGACGTGCGGCAGGTCGGCCTCGGCGATGCCGGGGCCGCTGTCGGTCACGGTCAGTACGCCGTCGCGCAGGCGCACGATCACGCGGGACGGTGGCTCGTCGTCGGCGGGAGACGCGTCGGGGGTGCTGTACTTCGCGGCGTTGTCGAGCAGGTTCGTCACGGCGCGACCGAGCAGCCGCTCGTCGCCCCAGACCGGGAACGGCGCCAGCTGCACGTCCCACTCCAGGCCCGGCGCGCGCCGGCGTACCTTCAGTACGGCGTCCTCGACCACGTTCGACAGCTCGATCAGCTCGGCGTCGCGGACCTGCGGGGTGTCGCGCGCCAGCTCGGTCAGGTCGCCGATCAGCGTGGTCAGCTCGTCCATCTGCGCCCGTACGTCGTCCAGCAGCTGCTGCCGGTCGTCCGGTCGCAGCCCGCCGCGCTTGTCGGCCTGCGCGAGCAGGTCGAGGTTGGTCCTGATGCTCGTCAGCGGTGTCCGCAGCTCGTGACCGGCGTCGCCGACGAGCCGGCGTTGCCGGTCCTGGGAGCGCGCCAAGGCCTGCAGCATCGCGTTGAACGCGAGCGCGAGCCGGGAGATCTCGTCCGACCCGGTCACCGGGATCGGGCGCAGCTCCTCGGTCCGGGCGACGTGCTCGGCCGCACCTGTCAACCGCACCAGAGGCCTGAGTCCGGACTGGGCGATCGCGTTGCCCGCGAGCGCCGCGCCGATCACGCCGACCAGCCCGAACGCCCACAGCACGATCCCGAGGTTGTGCAGGGTCTGGTCGATCGGGGCGAGCGACTGGGCCACCACCAGCGCGCCTGGTTCGACCTCGTCGGGGCTGCACCTGACGCCCTTGTACGGACAGAACTGCGTCGGTACGGCGATGACGCGGACGTGTCCGCTGTTGCGGACACCGACGGTACGGATGCTGGCCTCGTTGTCCTGTGCGACCGCGACGTCGTGCTCGGCCTGTCCCATCGGCGGCAGGTACTGAGGGTCGGAGCCGAACTGCTGGCCGTCCGCGCCCAGCAGGCCGAGCTTGATGTCGCTCAGTCCAAGGGCCTCCGGCGAGACCTCCTGCAGGTTCGCCAGGTTGGTGAGGATGCCACGGTTGGCCGCCTGTCCGGCGCGGTCGACCAGGCTGTTGTCGAGGTTCTGGTACATCTGCTGGCGCACCGTCACGTACGCCGAGATGCTCACCAGCGCGACCGCGAAGCCGACGGCCACCGCGGCGAGCAGCGTGACGCGGGCGTGCAGGCTCAGCCGGTGCAGCTTCTCCTGCCACCAGCTCTGCGTCCGGGCAGCGGTCGCCGCCATCCGCGTCCCGTTGCCGTTGAGCCAGGCCTTCGGGGCGTTCGGTACGGCGCTGCCGGCGCCGGGCGCACCTGAGCCGGGCCCACCCGAGCCGGGTTGCCCCGAGCCGGGTTGCCCCTGGCCGGGCTGACCCGGTCCAGCTTGTGCGGAGCCGGGCTGACCCTGGCCCGACGCACCCGACCCGGGCTGACCTGGTCCGGGCTGACCCGAGCTGGGCTGACCCGAGCCGGGCTGACCCGAGCCGGGCCCGCCCGGCCCGCCCTGCCCGGAGGACGGCCGAGGACTCGGCGTCGGCGGAATGCGCCCACTCCCGCCGTACGACGGGAAGTCAGGAGGTTGCGAGCTCACGGTGGCGTGTCCCTCAGGACGTAGCCGATCCCGCGGACGGTGTGGATCAGGCGGGGCAGTCCGTTGACCTCGGTCTTGCGGCGCAGGTAGCCGACGTAGACCTCGAGGGAGTTGGCGGTGGTCGGGAAGTCGTAGCCCCAGACCGCGTCCAGGATGACGGCGCGCTCGAGAACCCTGCGCGGGTTGCGGATCAGCAGCTCCAGTAGCGAGAACTCGGTGCGGGTCAGCTGGATCGCCACGTCGCCGCGGTGGACCTCGTGCGCGTCCACGTCGACCACGAGGTCGGCGTACTGCAGCACCTCGCCGCGCGGTCCGCCTTCACCGGGCGTCGCGCTGCGCCGGAGCAGGGCGCGCAGGCGCGCGAGCAGCTCCTCCAGCGCGAACGGCTTCGTCAGGTAGTCGTCGCCGCCGGCGTCGAGTCCGTCGACCCGGTCGGCCACCGCGTCCCGCGCGGTCAGCACGAGGATCGGCACGTTGTTGCCTGCGGCCCGCAACGCCTTGGTCGTCTCGAGCCCGTCGAGGCGCGGCATCATCACGTCCATCACGACCACGTCGGGCTCGACGTTGCCGATCACGGCGAGCGCCTCGGCGCCGTCGGAGGCCGTCACGACCTCGAAGTCGTTGAACTCCAGCGAACGGCGCAGCGAGTCCCGGACCGCCCGGTCGTCGTCCACCACCAGTACCCGCATCGCTCGCTCCCCGCTCGAATCCGTCAAGTTGCTCCGTCGCACGAGCCTAGGCCGTCAGTTTGAGAAACGGCTGAGAACCCGCTGATCAGTCGCGAAGGAGCGATCACCAGGCGTAGCTTTTCCGCGTGGACATCGTCGAGTTCTCCCCCGAGGCCGAGCAGCTCACCTGGACCTTCGGCGGTGCCGCCCCGGTACGCCGGGTCAGCCCCGGCACCCTGTTACGGCTCTGGACCGAGGACGCGTTCTCGGGCCGCCTGCGCAGCACCGAGGACCTGGCCAGTGCCAGCCTGAACATGCCGTTCGTGAACCCGCAGACCGGTCCGTTCTACGTCGAGGGCGCCGAGCCCGGTGACACCCTCGCGCTGCACTTCGTCGAGCTGACCCCGGCGCGCAGCTGGGGCGCGTCGGCGACCATCCCGTTCTTCGGCGGCCTGACCAGCACGGACAAGACGGCCACGCTGCAGGACCCGCTGCCGGAGCGGACCTGGATCTACGAGGTCGACGCCGCCAACCAGACCGTCGGTTTCCAGGCCCAGGGCAGCGACTTCGAGCTCGCGCTCCCGGTCAACACGATGCTGGGCACGGTCGGGGTCGCCCCGGCGGCCTTCGAGGTCCGCTCCTCCCTCGTACCGGACTACTTCGGCGGCAACATGGACACGCCCGAGATGAAGGCCGGTACGACGTGCTACCTGCGCGTCAACGTCGAAGGTGCCCTGTTCTCGGTCGGCGACGGCCACTACCGCCAGGGCGAGGGCGAGTCCTGCGGTACGGCGGTCGAAGGCGCGATGAACGTGGTCATGCTGGTCGACCTGATCAAGACCCCCGGCCCGGCCTGGCCGCGGCTCGAGACCGACGACCACCTGGCCGTCGTCGGGTCGAGCCGCCCGCTGGAGGACGCCTGGCGCGCCGGCCAGGTCGACATGGTCGGCTGGCTCGGCGAGCTGTACGGCCTGGACAAGCTGGACGCGTACCAGCTGCTGAGCCAGATCAGCGAGGTCCCGCTGGCCAACGTCGTCGACGCCAACTACAGCGTCGTCACCAAGGTCCCGAAGGCCCTCCTGCCCAAGACCGAGGTGTACGGCGGCGTCCACGCCCACCTCCGCGGCATCAAGCCCTAACTGAACGCCGGTACGACGTCCTCCGCGAACCGCTGCAGCGGTTCGCGGTCGTACGCGACGCCGGGGATGTACGCGATCACGTACTCGATCCCGATCTCCGCCAGCTGCTCCAGCTGGACCCGCAGCTCCTTGGCGGTCACCAGTTCGGCCCGCAGCCCTTCGAGCCCACCGCCGTTGCCGATCGCGCCGAACTCCTCCAGCGTGTAGCGCCCCCGAGCCTTCGCCGTCGCGGTGACGGGGTCGGCGCCGGCCTCGACCGGGAACACGTTGATGCTGGTCGACTTCACGATCGTGTCGTAGTCCCGACCGACCGCGTCGCAGTGCCGGCGCAGGACGGCGAGCTTGTGCTTGATCGTGTCGACGACGCCGGTGCCGAAGTTGCAGGCGTCGGCGTACTGCGCGACCAGCTTGAGCGTCACCTTCTCGCCCCCGCCGCCGATCCACAGCGGTGGCTTGCGCCGCGGTTCGACGAACGGCTTGTCGACCGAGTGGTACTCGCCCTGGAAGACGACGTCGTCCTCGGTCCACAGCCGGTGGATCAGCTCGACGGACTCGGCGAACGAGCCCATCCGGTCCTTGAGGCTGGTCCAGGGATACCCGTACGCCGTCCACTCGTGCTCCGACCAGCCGGCGCCGATGCCGGCGTACAGGCGACCGTGGCTGGCCACGTCGACGGTCGCGGCCATCTTCGCGTAGAGGGCGGGGTTGCGGTACCCGTTGCAGCCGACCATCTGGCCGAGCTTCACCCGGTGCGTGTCGCGTGCCAGCGCGGCGGTGGCCGTCCAGGCTTCGAAGACGGTTTCGCGGACCGGTTCGGGCACGGTGTGGAAGTGGTCGAACAGCCAGATCGAGTCCCAGGGGCCGGCGTCGGCCGCGCGGGCGACCGCGGTCATCGCCTCCCACTGGTCGATCGGGTCGCTCAGCTCGACGAGGTCCATCCGCCAGCCCTGCGGGACGAAGAGTCCGAACTTCATCGTGCTGTCTCCTTGACTCGGGAAGTGGTGTCCTTGCGGCGCGAGATCGCGACGCCGACGAGGCAGAGCGCGCCACCGGCCAGCGCCAGGCCGGCCGGGGTTTCGCCGAGGAAGAGCCAGCCGAGGCCGATGGCAACGACCGGTACGGCGTACACGGTGACGCCCATGCGGCCGGCGGTGGAGCGGCGCAGCGCGAAGGCCCAGGTGGTGAAGCCGAGGGCGGTCGGGAAGGCGCCGAGGTAGACGACCCACCAGATCGTCGCGGCGCTCGCGGTCCGGAGCTCGTCGATCAGGGTCGGTGCGAACGGCAGGCAGACGACCGCGCCGATCGTGCAGGCGAGCCAGGTGACCTCGGCGGCGGGGAGGCGGCTGAGCAGCGGCTTCTGGGTGACCACGCCGACGGCGTACGAGATGGCGGCGGTGACGCAGAGGACGACGCCCCAGGTCTCCGTGCGGCCGGTGGACGTCGACGTGCCGATCACCACCACGCCGCCGAACGCGACCAGGCTGCCGATCACCAGCGGCCGGGGGAAGCCTTCGCCGAGCGTGAGCCCGGCGAGCAGGGCGATCAGCAGGGGTGCGACGTGGACGAGCATCGCCGCGGTGCCGGCGTCGAGGCGGCGTTCGGCCTCGTTCAGGGTGAGGTTGTAGACGCCGAACCAGAGCAGCCCGCAGGCCAGCAGCAGCGGCCAGTCGTTCTTGGCCGGCCAGCGGCGCACGGCGGGCCGCGGGCTGCTGCGGACGAGCAGGAAGACGCCGAGCAGGACGCTGCCGACCAGGAGGCGGGCCAGGGAGAGGGGACCGGCGGAAAACTCCGTGCCGGCGTGGCGGATGGCGACGAAGGCGGAGGCCCACAGGACGACGGTCACGGCAGTGGCGGCAGGGGCGAGCAAGTTCTTCACGGGGACTACGGTAGAAAGTATTAGCATCCACCAACATGCTGTTTTGCAGGTGAAAGGGCGTAATGACTTGCGGAAACGAAGGCGGATAGGCTTCAAAGATGATGGATGAGTTGAACACCCAGCTGCTGACCGAGCTGACCGCCGATCCGCGGCTGCGGACGACCGAGCTCGCGCGCCGGCTCGGGGTCTCCGCGCCGACCGTGCGCGAGCGGGTCACGCGGCTGGAGGAGTCGGGGGTGATCCGCGGCTACCGGCTCGACCTGGATCCCGCCGCGCTCGGTCTGCCGGTGGCCGCCTGGGTGCGGCTCAAGCCGGGGCCCGGGCAGATTCCGCGGATCATCGAGCTCGCCCAGGCGACTCCCGAGATCGTCGAGTGCCACCGGATCTCCGGCGAGGACTGCTTCCTGATCCGCGTCCAGGTCCCCGCGATCGACGCCCTGGAAGGCCTGCTGGACAAGCTCAACGTGCATGGCTCGACCAACAGCTCGTTCGTCGTCTCAACCCCGGTCCCGCCCCGCGCCGTCCCGCTGCGCTGAGCCGGCGTACCGACCGGCCACCGTCGCGAACGACTCCTTCGGCTCGCGCCGGTCGGTGTCGCGGACCGGGACCTTCACCACCCCGAACCCGGCCATGTCCAGGTCGAACAGCGGGTCGGACCAGTGCGGGAAGTCCTGCATCGCGTAGGTGAAGACGAAGCACCCGTGCACGCCGCGTTCGTCGTACAGGTCGATCAGTTCGCCCAGGTACGCCGCCTGGGTCGCCTCGTCGCGCTGGTACCCCTCCTTGACCCGCGGCGGCGTGGCGAACCAGTTGACGATCAGGAACGACCCCGGCCCGCGCCGGTCCGCCCCGACGAACGAGCCGCAGCCGAACTCCGTGATCACCACCGGCTTGCTCGACTCCTCGACCAATGCATCAAGCCGTCGCTCGTACGCCGCGGAGTCGGTGCCCAAGCGGTACAGGTTCACCCCGACCACGTCGAAGCCGGACCAGTCGACCTGCTCCCAGTAGCCGGCCGCGTAGCTGACCGGCCCGTGGAACGACTCCCGCGCGGTCGCCAGCGCGGCCTTCAGCAGGACGCCCAGCTTGCGGGTGATCCGGCGGTCGAAGAAGCGCCGCCACCGGATCAGCACCTGGATCCGCAGGAAGATCCGCGGGCCCGGGATCATCCCCGGCGCGCTCAGCGAGAACTCGCTGCCGACCAGCAACGTGACGCGACCTGGGTAGCGCGTCCGCAGGTCCTCGGCCATCACCGCCGTCCGGGCCAGGTGTGCGAGGACCTCCCGGTGCGGCCGGTCCTCGACGTACGGGCGGATCCAGACGTCGAGCCCGAGCTCCAGCGCGTACGACGCGGCCACCCGGTGCCGCTCGGGATCGGACTCGATCAGCATCACCGTGTCGCAGTGCAGCTCCTCGGCGATCGCCCGCAGATCACCCCGGACGACGTCCGGATCGGTCGCGGGAACGTACGAGATGCCACGCAGCTGCAGACCCATCTCCGCAGTCTCCCGGGCACTGCCGACCGGGCGGTAGACCCGTGGCGGCATCGAAGACCAAAGTCGGACGCGCCGGGTACTTCGGTCGCCCCTGTCCGCCTGGTGGGCCCCGACCAGCGCCGGAAGTGGTCTGCCTCACTACGCTGTGAGCGACTTCAGCGACCTTCGGAAGGACCCGACCCATGGCTGCCGACAAGCCCGTCCGCAGAGTTGCCCTTCTCACCGCGGGTGGGCTCGCGCCCTGCCTGTCGTCCGCCGTCGGCGGACTGATCCAGCGCTACACCGCCGTGGCGCCGGACGTGGAGATCATCGGATACCTGAACGGGTACCACGGCCTGCTCAGCGGCCGGTACGTCGACGTGACGCCCGAGGTGCGCGCCAAGGCCGGCCTGCTGCACCAGTTCGGCGGCAGCCCGATCGGCAACAGCCGGGTCAAGCTGACCAACACGGCCGACCTGGTCAAGCGCGGCCTGATCGCCGACGGGCAGAACGCCCTGCAGGTGGCGGCCGAGCGGCTGGTCGCCGACGGCGTCGACGTCCTGCACACGATCGGCGGCGACGACACCAACACGACCGCGGCCGACCTCGCGGCGTACCTGCACGAGCACGACTACGACCTGACCGTTGTCGGCCTGCCGAAGACGATCGACAACGACGTGGTGCCGATCCGGCAGAGCCTCGGTGCCTGGACCGCCGCCGAGCAGGGCGCGCTGTTCGCCCGCAACGTGATCGCCGAGCACAGCTCGAACCCGCGGATGCTGGTCGTGCACGAGGTGATGGGCCGCAACTGCGGCTGGCTCACCGCCGCCACCGCGCTGTCGTACCGTGAGTGGGTCACGGCGCAGGAGTGGAACCCGGGCATCGGCCTGACGCAGGGCGGCTGGGACGTGCACGCCGTGTACGTGCCGGAGGCAACGATCGACCTGGACGCCGAGGCCGAGCGCCTGAAGGCCGTGATGGACGAGAACGACTGCGTGAACATCTTCCTGTCCGAGGGCGCCGGCGTACCGGCGATCGTGGCCGAGCTGGAGGCCCGCGGCGAGGAGGTCGGCCGGGACCCGTTCGGGCACGTCAAGCTGGACACGATCAACCCGGGTGCCTGGTTCGCCAAGCAGTTCGCCGAGCGGATCGGCGCCGAGAAGACGATGGTGCAGAAGAGCGGGTACTTCAGCCGCTCGGCCGCCGCCAACGACAAGGATCTGGCGCTGATCAAGGAGTGCACCGACTACGCCGTGGACGCGGCGCTGCGCGGTGAGTCCGGGGTCGTCGGCCACGACGAGGAGCGCGGCGACGAGCTGCGTGCGATCGAGTTCCCGCGGATCGCCGGCGGCAAGGAGTTCGACGCGGACGTGGAGTGGTTCACCGCCCTGAAGGCGGAGATCGGCCAGCCGTAGGCAGTCAGCGAGAAAGCCGCGCGACCCACAGGTCCGCGGCTTTCTCGATCTGGTCGAGTACGTCGTCGAAGCCTTCGTCCTCGCCGTAGTACGGGTCCGGTACGTCGATGTCGGCGAACAGCCCGACCGTCACGGCCTCGTCGCCGAGCCGGCGGTTGAGCGCCGACAGGTGCCCCGAGTCCATCGCCAGCACCAGGTCGCGCTCGGCGAACCAGCAGCTGCGGAACTCCTGCGCTCGGTGCGCGCTGCCGTCGTACCCGCGTCTGGCCAGGGCCGCGGCGGCCCGGGCGTCCATCGGGTCGCCGATGTGCCAGCCGCTCGTGCCCGAGCTGGTCACCACGACGTCGTCCAGGCCGGCCTCGGCGAGCTTGGCGCGCAGCACCACCTCGCCGACCGGTGAGCGGCAGATGTTGCCCGTGCAGACCACCTCGACGCGCCTCACCGCGGGACTCATCTCAGCGGATCTCCGCCTTGTCCGGCAGGACGACGTTCAGCAGCATGCCGACCAGCGTGATCACCAGGGAGCCGAGCAGCGCCGCGACGAACCCGTCGACGTGGAACTGGACGTCGAGCTTGCCGGTGATCCAGGAGGTCAGCAGCAGCATCAGGGCGTTGATCACGAAGATCAGCAGGCCCAGCGTCAGGATGATGAACGGCAGCGAGAGCAGCTTGGCGATCGGCTTCACGACCGCGTTCACGACGCCGAAGATGGCCGCGACGATCAGCAGCGCGAGCACCCGCCGTCCGGTGGTCGCCCCCTCCAGCGTGATCCCCCCGACGACCCAGCTCGCCACCGCCAGCGCGACGGCGTTCGCCAGCAACTTGATGATCAGGTTCTTCATGCTCCCGATCCTCCCATCCGCGCGTGCCGCCGCGGCTCACCGGTGACCCTGAGCCTTCCCGAGTCTTGACAGGCTAATGACCAAGTGATCAGATCATTTTCTCAAGAGGTAAGTCTCTGTCGAAGAGGATGATGGTGAAGGACAACAAGTCACACCGCCGCTGGATCGCCGCCGTCACCACCGTGACCGCGGTGGCCGCGGCCGCCACGAGCCTGTCGCCCGCCGCCGCCGAACCCGTCCCGTCGCCTGTCATCGGCGCCCTCCGCGCCCCGGCGACGACCACCACCGGACCGCCGCACGCGTTCGCCGCGCAGACCGGGACCCAGAACTGCGCGACCGTACGGACGACGTGGAAGGCGACCGCGCGGCCGCACGCCGCTCCCGAGGCCCTGTTCAACGCCTACAGCGACACCGGCAAGGGCTGGACGGGCGCGGACAGCACGTACTCCGTCCGCCTGCCCGGAGGCCGGACCGCCTGGATCTTCTCCGACACCTTCCTCGGCCCGGTCAACCCGGACGGCAGCCGGCCCACCACGACGCCGTTCATCAACAACTCGTTCATGGTGCAGCGCGGCAAGACCCTGAAGACCGTCACCGGCGGTACGGCGGCCGACCCGACGGCACTGGTCCCGCCGCCCGCGAACGGCTGGTACTGGTTCGGCGCCGCGGGCACGAGCAAGGCCGGCCGGAACCTCGACGTCGTCGCGCTGCGGTTCGAGCGGACCGGGCCGGGTCAGTGGGACTGGCACTGGGCGAGCAACTCACTCGCCCGGTTCGACAGCAAGACGCTGAAGCTGCAGAAGCTGATCCCGTTGCCGTCGGCGGCCAACATCCAGTGGTCCGGCTGGCTGCTGCGCGAAGGCGGCTACACCTACGTGTACGGCGTCGAGGACCTGGGCGCGTCGAAGTACGAGCACGTCGCGCGGGTCCGAGGCGACGACCTGGCCGCGGCGCCCTGGCAGTACTGGACCGGCAGCGGCTGGTCGGCGGACGAGAGCGCGTCGGCGCGCGTGCTCGAGGGCGTCGCCAACGAGCACAGCGTCACCCGCTGGGGCGACGGGTACCTGCTGGTCACGCACGACACCACCGAGCTGTTCAGCGATCGCGTCGTCGGCTACTTCTCCTGCTCGCCGACCGGCCCGTTCGTCAACCAGGTCGAGCTGTACCGGACGCCCGAGACCGGCGCGACGGGCAGCTACGGCGACGCGGACATCATCACCTACAACTCCCACGAGCACCCCGACCTGCGCCGCGGCAACACGCTGCTGGTCAGCTACAACGTCAACAGCCTCGACTCGAACAACGACCTGTACGCCGACGTCAGCATCTACCGGCCACGGTTCGTCGGCGTCAGCCTCACCCGGGACAGCGGCCGATGAGCACGCCAGGCGTCGTACGGCGGACTCTGCTCGACGATCTCGCCGCGTCGATGCTGACGCTGATCGCCGAGCGCAAGCTGGCCGCCGGCGACCCGTTCGAGTCGGTCCGGTCCCTGGCGGACCGGTTCAAGGTCGCCGTACCGACCGTGCGCGAGACGCTGCGCCGGCTCGAGGCGACCGGCGCGGTCGAGCTCCGGCACGGCTCCGGCGTGTACGTCGGTCCGCACATCGGCAGGCTCGTCCTGGCCAACCCGCTGGCGCCGACCCCGACGGCGGACCGGCTGGTCGAGCTGCTCCAGGCCAGGGTCCTGATCGAGCCGCCGGTGGCGGCGCTGGCGGCCCAGGTCCGGAGCGCCGAGGCACTCGACCGGATGGCGACCGACCTGGCCGCGGCCGCGGAGCTGATCGCCGTCGGCGACCATGCCCGGCTGGCCGAGGTCAACATGGACTTCCACCGCAACCTCGCGCAGGCGTCGGGCAACGCGACGCTGGCCGAGGTGGTCGAGTCCGTCACCGTCGTCAACGTCCGTGAGCAGCTCGAGATCCTGCACATCCACGGTGACCGGCAGACCGACCTGGTCGAGCACCAGGCCATCCTCGCCGCCGTCCGGGCCGGCGAGGCCGAGCTGGCCGAGCGGCTCACCCGTGAGCACCTGGGCGGCGTGCTCGCCGTCATCAACGAACGCGTCCACCCCTGAGCCGAAAGGTCGACCCATGACACGCATCGCCAACCGCAGCACCGCGCTCACCGCACTCGCGGTGGCCGGCGCGCTCGCCCTGTCCGCCTGCGGCGGCGGTGGCTCCCCGGCCGCGAAGGGCGAGGACAAGCCCGTCGACTCGCTGAAGTTCTACAACGACAAGGGCGGCTGGAAGGACGCGTTCGTCCAGGTCGGTGCCGCGAGCAAGAAGGATGCCGGGGTCGGCATCGAGCCGGTCGGCTACTCCGACTCCAACGCCTACACCGCGTTCATCCGCTCGTCGTTCCGGACCAAGGAGAAGGCGGACCTGTTCACCTGGCACACCGGCAAGGAGCTGGAGGACCTGGTCGACCAGAAGCTGGTCGCCGAGACCACCGACCAGTGGACCAAGGCGGTTGCTGACGGCAACATTCCGGCGGCGCTCAAGCCGTACTTCACCTACGACGACAAGCAGTACTGCATCCCGCTGAACGCCGGCTACTGGGTGATGTACTACAACAAGGCCGTCTTCAAGAAGGCCGGGATCACCGCCACCCCGAAGACCTGGCCGGAGCTGCTCGCGGTCGCCGACAAGGTCAAGGCCGCCGGGGTGAAGCCGTTCTACCAGACCAACATCCTGTTCAGCTTCGTCTGGTTCGAGACGCTGCTGGCCGGCAAGGACCCCGACCTGTACGACGCGCTCGCGACCGGCAAGGCCAAGTACACCGACCCGGGTGTGGTCGAGGTGATGAACGACTGGAAGAAGATGATCGAGGCCGGCTACTTCAGCGACCCGGGCGCGAAGACCGAGCCGCAGAGCCAGCTGAAGAACGGCGAGGTCGGGATGGTCAACTTCGGCACCTGGTTCAGCGGCTCGCTGAACACGCTGAAGATGAAGGCCGGCACCGACTACGACTTCTTCGTGATCCCGAACGTGAACGCGTCCCTGCCGAAGACCTCGATGATCTTCGAGACCGGCCCGGTCTGCTCGGCCGCCAAGAGCGACCACGCCTCGACGGTGACCAAGTGGAGCGACTGGTGGGTCGGCCCGCAGGCGCAGACGGCGTGGGCGAACGCCCGGGGCGACCTGTCCTTCAACCCGAAGGCCGAGGTCAAGGACCCGGGCCTGGCCACCCTGAACAAGGACGTCGGCGGTGAGGGCTACCGGCTGATCAACCGCTGGTTCGAGGCGACGCCGGTCCCGGTCGCGACCAAGGCGCTGGAGGTGTTCGGCGCGTTCGTCACCAAGCCGGGCGACCCGATGCCCGGACTGCAGAAGATCCAGGCCGAGGCGGACGAGTACTGGGCCAAGCAGAAGTGAGCTCGAAGGTTCGCGACGCCCGTACTGGTGGCCGGGCGGCGCCCCTGTTCGGACTGCCGGCCGCCGGTGTCGTCGCGCTGCTGCTGTACGTGCCGTTCCTGTGGACGACGTACGTCAGCTTCACCGACTACGACGGACTCGAGTCGCCGGTGTGGTCCGGACTGACCAACTACAAGGCGATGTTCAGCGACCCGGACCTGATCGGGGCGCTGACCAACACGCTGCTGTGGGTGGTCGGGATGGTCACGCTGCCGGTCGCGCTCGGCCTGGTGATCGCAGTCCTGACCTACGGGCACCGGTGGGGGACCTGGCTGCGCCTGCCGTTCCTGCTGCCGTACGCGATCTCCGGGGTAGCGGTCGGCGTCATCTGGGGCTTCGTGCTGCAGCCGGACGGCGCGCTCGGGCAGGCGCTCGGGTTCTTCGGGCTGCCCGGCGCGCACACAGGCTGGCTGCAGGCCGGGCCGGGTAACACGCTGATGATGATCGTGGCGGTCACCTGGCAGGCGGCCGGCGTGAACGCGCTGCTGTTCGTGGTCGGGCTGCAGTCCATCCCGGCCGAGCCGCTGGAGGCCGCCCGGCTGGACGGTGCCGAGGGGTTCCGGTTGTTCGCGCACCACCTCTGGCCGCAGCTGCGGCCGATCACCACCGTCGTGATCGGGCTGTCGATCGTCGGCAGCCTGAAGACCTTCGACGTGGTCTGGGTGATGACGCAAGGCGGCCCCGGTACGTCGTCGGAGACGCTCGCGCTGTCCATGTACAAGGAGACCTTCGTGCTCAACGACTACGGCCAGGGCGCGGCGATCGCGCTGTTCCTCAGCCTGGTCACGTTCGCCGCGTCGGTGCTCTACCTGCGCTACCAGCTCGCGGACGGGGACTCACGATGAAGAACACCTCCTCGGGTCCGGTCCGCACGGTGCTGCTCGCCGTACTCGGGCTGATCTGGCTGCTGCCGGTGTACCTGCTGGTCGTGAACGCGGCCAAGCCTGTCGACGGGTTCAACGCGGCCACCGTCTGGAAACCGGACGGGTTCTCGTTGTTCGCCAACTTCGCCGACGCCTGGGACAAGGCCGCGCTCGGTGGCACGGTGCTGGCGACCACGCTCTACAGCGTCGTGGCGCCGGTGCTCGCCGTGCTGATCGGCGCGGCGGCCGGGTACGCGATCGTGGTCCTGCGGCTCAAACGCGGGTTCCTGTGGTTCGTGTTCATCTTCGGCGGCACGATCTTCCCGCTGCAGATGGTGCTGATGCCGCTGTTCTCCGGCTACGCGAGCTCCGGCCTGTACGACACCAGGCTCGGCATGGTCGTCGTCTACACCGCGATCAGCGTGCCGTTCTCGGCCTTCGTGATGCGCAACTTCTTCACCGGCATCGCGCGCAGCGTGTTCGAGGCCGCGATCGTCGACGGCGGCGGCCTGTTCCGGATCTTCCGCAGCATCTACCTGCCGATGGCCGGCAGCGCGCTGGCCGCGATCTTCATCCTGCAGGCGACGTTCGTCTGGAACGACCTGCTGCTCGGCCTGACGCTGAGCCAGTCCGACTCGGTCCGGCCGATCATGCCGGCCCTGACCGGCCTGCAGAGCACGTACGGCGGCGCCGCGCTGCCCACCGTGCTGGCCGGCGGCCTGCTGGTGTCACTGCCGACGGTCGTGCTGTTCCTGGCCGCCCAACGCTTCTTCTCCCGGGGCCTCGCCCTCGGGCAGTTCTGATCTCTCGGAGGATCTCCATGTCACAGGAACCGCACAGCGCTGCGGCGTCGCGCGCACCGCAGACCGCTCCGGCCGGCGGGGCGATCGGCACCGCCGTGATCACCGGCGCCGCCGCCGGGATCGGCCGAGGCGCGGCCGAGCGCCTCGTCCAGGCCGGGGCCCGGGTCTTCGCCCTGGACCGGGACGCCGATGCCCTGGCGGCCCTGGCGACCGAGCTCGGCGGCCAGGTCGTCCCACTGGTCGTCGACGTGGGGGACCGCGACGCGCTCGCGGGCGCAGCGCGGCAGGTCGCGGCCGCGGTCGGCGAGGAGGGCCTGTCCGCGCTCGTCTGCGCGGCCGGCGTACAGCGTTACGGCACCGTCGTGGACACGCCGTACCAGGTGTACGACGACGTGATGGCGATCAACATCGGTGGGGTCTTCTTCGCCTGCCAGTCGTTCGTCCCGTTGCTGACCCGCGGCGGCAGCGTCGTGGTCGTCTCCTCGGTCCAGGCGTACGCCGCGCAGCACGGCGTCGCGGCGTACGCGATGGGCAAGGGTGCGCTGCTCTCGTTGGTCCGGGCGATGGCCGTGGACCACGCGGCCGACGGCATCCGGGTCAACGCGGTCTGCCCGGGCTCGGTGGACACCCCGATGCTGCGGACCTCGGCGGCGGAGTTCGGTGGCGGGCGGTCGACCGACGAGGTGGTCGCCGAATGGGGTCGCTCGCACCCGCTCGGCCGGGTGGCGACGCCCGCGGAAGTTGCCGACGTCATCCATTTCCTGACCTCTCCGGCGGCGGCCTTCGTCACCGGGGCCGACGTGAAGGTCGACGGTGGGCTGACCGCCGGGCTGGCCGTCGTACTGCCGGAGGAGGGCAAGTGAGCGGACTGAAGATCGTCGACGTCCGGGCGACGACGGTGACGGTGCCGCTGGAGGCACCGCTGCGGCACAGCAACGGTGCGCACTGGGGACGGTTCGTCCGCACGGTGGTCGAGGTCGAGGCCGACAACGGGCTGATCGGCCTCGGCGAGATGGGCGGCGGTGGCCAGAGCGCCGAGGCCGCCATCGCGGGGCTGAAGCCGTACCTGGTCGGGCACGACCCGGCGCGTACCGAGGCGTTGCGCTGGATGCTGGCCAACCCGACCGCGAGCCTGTACAACAATCGCACCCAGTTGCTCGCGGCCATCGAGTTCGCCTGCCTCGACCTGCAGGGCCGCGCGCTCGGCGTACCGGTGCACGAGCTGCTCGGCGGCAAGGTCCGGGACCGGGTGCCGTTCGCCAGCTACCTGTTCTTCCGGCACCCGGCCGACGACGGCACCGGCGAGATCAGCACCCCCGATCAGTTGGTCGAGCACGCCCGGACGCTGGTCGACGAGCACGGCTTCAGCGTGCACAAGCTCAAGGGTGGCGTGTTCGCGCCGGACTACGAACGCGACTGCCTCCGGGCGCTGGCCGAGGCGTTCCCCGGGCACCGCGTTCGGTTCGACCCGAACGGCGCGTTCAGCGTCGAGGAGGCGATCCGCTTCGCCCGCGGGATCGAGGACCTCGACAACGACTACCTGGAGGACCCGACCTGGGGCATGAACGGCATGCGTCGGGTCCGCGACAAGACGCCGATCCCGCTGGCCACCAACACCGTGGTGGTGAACTTCGAGCAGCTCGCCGCGAACGTCCGCGACCCCGCGGTCGACGTGATCCTGCTCGACACCACCTTCTGGGGCGGCATCCGTCCGTGCGTGAAGGCCGCCGGGGTCTGCGAGACCTTCCAGCTCGGCGTGGCCGTGCACTCCTCGGGCGAGCTGGGCATCCAGCTGTCCACGATGCTGCACCTCGGCGCCGTCGTACCGAACCTCGCGTTCTCCGCCGACGCGCACTACCACCACCTGCGCGACGACGTCATCGTCGGCGGCAAGCTCCCGTACGTCGACGGCGCGATCGCCGTACCGGAAGGGCCCGGGCTGGGCGTCGAGCTCGACCGGGACAAGCTCGCCGAGTACGCCGAGCTGTTCCGCGAGCTCGGTCCGTACCCGTACGACCGCGACCCGGCGCGCCCGGACTGGTATCCCCTCCTGCCGAACACCGATTGGGCCTCCGCATGACCATCCCCACCGCTGCCGATCTCGCGAGCGACGTCCTCACCCATACCTACGACGACATGTTCAACCCGCCCGGCCTGACCAACTTCCTCGGGACCGCGCAGGTCGACCTGGACGTGTTCGCCGTGCGCAGCGTGAACTTCCCGCCGTACTCGCACGGCGACTGCATCACCGGTCAGCTGTACGTCGACGGCCGCCTGGCCCGCTCGTACGGCGGCGAGGTGGACGTGGTCTGGCGGCCGGACTGCGTGGTCCGCTCGACCACGGTCGACGGGCTGTCGTTGCGCACCACGACGGCCTGTGCGCCGGGGCGCCCGGCGGTCGTCGTACAGCTGGAGGTGGAGGGGACGCCCGGGCGGGAGGTGCGGATCGGACTGGCACTCGCCAGTACGGCGACGCGTTCGCCCAGCGGCTGGCTGCGCCCGGAGCCGCCGTCGGAGCCGAACACACTGGCCGCTGCCGACGGGCGCGTCGCCCTGGTCGGGACCGGTGAGTCGGGCTCGGCGGTGAGCCTGCAGGGGTTCGACGGGCCGGGGGAGGTCCGTGGGCAGTCCCTCGTCGAGACGACGCTCACGCTCGATGCTTCGGGGCGGGGACGGCTCGGGTACGTCCACGTGCTCACCGGGACAGTCACCGAGGCAGGGGAGCACTACGACGCCTGCGTGGCCGACGTACCGGGTGTGCTGGAGGCGGCCGAGCAGCTGTGGGACAAGGCGCTGGCGGATGCGTTCGACCCGGCCGGTGACGGGTTCAGCGGGTCGCTGCCGGTGCTGGAGACGTCCAACGAGGCGCTGCGCAAGCTGTACTGGTGGGGTGTGCTCGGGGTGATCTGGTTCCGCCGGGACAACCCGGCGAGCGTGCTGGGCCGGACGTACGACACGTTGATGCCGCGGTACTGGCAGACCACGACGTTCATCTGGGACTACAGCCTCTCCTCGCTGACCCACGCGCTGCTCGACCCCGAGCCGATGCGGCGCCACATCGAGCACTGGATCGACCTCGACACCCACGCGCACTTCGGGACCGAGTGGCTCACCGGCGGACCGGTCGGCTACTGGTACTCGGTCAACGACTTCGCGATGACGCGGCTGGTGCGGGACTACGTCAGGTTCACCGGGGACGGCGACTTCCTCGCGGCACCGGTCGGCCGGGAGACCGCCCGCAAACCCGTCGCGGAGCACCTGCACGACTGGGCGACGGCGTGGCGCGGCCTGCGCAAGGACCACGCGCTCGCCGACTACGGCGGCATCGACAACCTGATGGAGTGCGTCAGCAGCTACGTCCACGAGGTGGCCAGCTTCAACGCGGCGAACGTCTGGTGCCTGCGAGTGGCCGCCGAGGTCGTCGAGCGCGACGGTGACGTCGGCCGGGCCGAACTGCTGCGCAAGGAGGCCGACGAGCAGGCCGGGCACGTCAACGAGCTGTACATCGAGGGAGCAGGCTTCTGGCACGCCCGGCAGCCGGACGGCACGCTGTGGCCCGTCCGGCACTGCTACGACTTCAACATCGTCGGTACGACGATGGCCGACGACCTGTCCGAGACGCAGCGCACCGAGATGGTCGAGTTCTTCCAGCGGGAGCTGCAGACGCCGACCTGGATGCGGGCGCTCTCGCCGTACGACGCGGACGCGGCCTTCAGCCTGCGGCCGGACCACCAGTGGAACGGTGCCTATCCGGCCTGGCCCGCGGACGCCGGGCGAGCGCTGTTCGCTCTCGGCCGCGGCGACGTGGCGCTGGACTGGCTGCCCGGTCTGGCGAAGACGGCGAACCAGGGCCCGTGCGGTCAGGCGCACTTCGTCGAGGAGGCCGTGCCGGCGATGGCCGGAGGAGCACGAAAGTCGCCGCCGCAGTTCCCGTACCTGATCGACTGGTCCTGCTCGTCGTCCGGCTCCTGGGTCAGCCTGATCCTCGAGGGAGTCTTCGGTCTGCAGATCGGCCTCGACGGCAGCGTCGCCGCGACCCCGCAGCTGAGCACGCTCGACCCGGAGGCCCGCCTCCTGGGCCTGCGAGTGGGCGGCACCAGCTACAACGTCACCGCGAACGGGGTAGCTGCTGTGCAGTGATCAACTGTGCGGGATCGCGATGGCTTCCAGCAGGGACTCCTCGGCTCCGGCCAGATGCCTCCGGAGCTCCTCGACGCACTCGTCGAGCTCACCCTTCTCCAGCAGCCGGATCAGCTTGCGGTGCGAGGCAACCTGCTGCTTCGCGTCCTGCCGGAGCGCGTCCACCCGAGCGAGCGCCAGCCTGGCCTCGCCCGTGATCGAGTCGGCCGTAGCGATCAGCCGCTCGCTCCCGGTCAGCGCGACCAGGCTGCGGTGGATCGCCAGGTGCGTCTCGGTCATCGCCTCCGGGTCCGCGCCGTCCTTGGCGGTCGCGGCGAACTCCCGCATCGCCACCCGGACTTGCTCCCGGGCGGACTCCTCGGCGTCGTACCAGGCCTTGATCCCGGCCGACTCGAGCACGAACCGCGCGCGGCAGATGTCGGCGACCGCGCCTGGGTGCAGGATCGCGACGCTGACGCCCTTGTTCGGCTCGCGGACCGCCAACCCCTCGGTGACCAGCATCGTCATCGCCTCGCGCACGGTGCTGCGGGCGACCCCGAGCGCCTCGGCCAGCGGCTGCTCGCGCAGCGGCGTACCGGGTTCGAGGTCGCCGGCGAAGAGAGCGGCCCGGAGCGCGTCCACGACCCGGTCCACCGTGGTCGAGCGATCTACTCGCAGCCGTTCGTACATGGGAGGATTCTCGTCCAGTCAGAGGCCGTTGTCGCGCGCGGCGCGGTCCCCCGACCCTACCTGTGGACAACTCCCGACATGATGAGCCACTTTTCGGGCAGTCTGTTCCTAGCGCCCTGGGGCGCTGGCGAGCGACGGCCGCCCACTCTCCGCCCGGAGAGCCGCTGATCGACCAGGAGGACGCGATGGAGGGGAAGGCACTGCCCGCCCTGAGCTTCGTCGGGCTCGCTCTCGTCCTTCCGTTGCTGATCGTCGTGGCGATGCTGGTCACCTCGATGGGCTCGATCGGCGAGGCGGCGGACTGCGGTGCGTCCACGAGCGCCGGCAAGGCGTTCGGCTGGCCGACCGAGGAGCAGGAGCCGTCCGGGGACTGGGACGACGGCGACCCCAAGCACACCGGTCTCGACTTCGACGTCGACAAGGGCAGCAAGGTGATGGCCGCCGAGGACGGCGAGGTGATCGACACCGGCGGCGACTGGATCAAGATCAAGCACCAGGACGACGCGGTCCAGACCTGGTACCGGTTCTTCGAGTCCAAGAGCGTCCGGGTCGGCGACAAGGTCAAACGCGGTCAGGAGATCGGCAAGTCCGGCTCGGGCGACGAGGACGAGCCAGGTGAGTCCGGCGAGCACCTGCACTTCGAGCTGCGGATCCGCGGCGGCGAGGACGGCAAGGGCGACCTGCAGCCGCAGGACCCGACCGACGAGCTCGGCGCGGACAGCTCGGAGTCGTCGGGGTGCTGCGGCGGCGGCGCGCTGGTCGGCGGGACGAACCAGGAGAAGGCCTTCAACTTCTTCGCGTCGAACGGGTTCAGCAAGGAGCAGGCCGCCGGCATCGTCGGCAACATGATCCACGAGTCGAGCGTCGAGCCGGCTCGCCTGCAGGGCACGCTGCCCGGTGTGGAGACGCCGGCCGGCCAGGCCGTCGGCAGCACGCTCGGCTGGGGCATCGTCCAGTGGACCCCGGCCGGCAAGATGATCAGACCGTCCCTGGAGGCCACCAACAACGACGAGGCCAAGGTCGCGTCGCTGGAGTGGCAGCTGGAGTTCCTGCTCAAGCAGCTGAACGGCGAAGGACCGCTGCCGGAGGAGAACGCCGGCAACAAGCTGCACGCGGCGAACGGGGTCGCGGCGGCCGCGGTCGCGTTCGGCCAGTACTTCGAGCGCTTCGCCGGGTCCGAGGACCTGAGCAACCCGCGCTACACCGAGCGCAAGGCGACCGCCGCCGAGGTCTTCGCGACCTTCGGTGATGGCGCGGCCCCCGGTGGTGGCGGGTGCGGCGCGGGCAACGGTGACATCGTCGCGACCGCGAAGAACCTCGCCTGGGACACCCCCGGCCACGGCAAGAACAAGGGCGACGCCAAGCCGGAGTACCAGGCGGCGCTGCCGGAGTACAACGGCTCGACCGGCACCGACGAGTACTCCGACTGCGGAGTCTTCGTCGCGACCGTGATGCGGATGAGTGGCGCCGACCCGGACTACCCGGTGCGCGGCACCGACGTCCAGAAGACCTACCTGGACAGCTCGGACAAGTGGGACATGCACTACGGCTGGGGTGAGGACAAGCTGCAGCCCGGCGACGTCCTGATCGGGCCGGGCCACACCTACCTGTACGTCGGCGAGTTCAACGGGTACAACTCGGCGGCCGCGTCCCTGCACGGCCACGTGCCGGAGGCCGGCAACGCCTACCAGGTGGGAACGCAGCTGGGGTTCGTGATCGCCCGGCTGAAGAACGCGCCGACCCCGAAGGACTGACCAGCACCGATCATTGGCACCGACGTACCGCACCGACCGGCACCGAACGACGGAGGAGAGACAGATGGACGAGGAGAGGCCGCGGCTCTGGCTGCTCAGCGGCGTCGTGGTCGTCATCCTGGTGGTGCTGATCGGCGGCTACCTGGCCTTCCGCGGTGGCGCGGAGTCGAAGCTGACCGTCAAGTCGATCCCGAACGACCTGACCCTGACCATCGACGGCCAACCGATCGCGGCCAACGGCGAGGTCAAGATCAAGGCCGGCCAGCACACGCTGAAGGGCGAGCGGGACGGTTTCGAGACCTACACCCAGACCGTGACGGCCAAGGGCGGCGACCCGCTGTCGGTCAAGATGTACCTGTACGCCAACGGCCCGGCCGGCCGCAGCTGGGTGCAGAACAACCCCGACCAGGCCCTCGAGGCCGAGGCCGAGGCCGGCCGCAAGTACGACGAGATCCAGCGCCGCCTGGCCGCGAAGTACCCGGTGATGCGCGAGCTCCCGTACGTCGGCCCAGGCTTCAAGGCGACGTACGGCTCGTCCAGGTCCGACCCGAACAACCCCGAGGCGATCTCCCTCAAGATCCGCACCTACGCCCCGGAGGGCCGCACGAAAGCCCTCGAGTGGATCGAAGGCCACGGCTACGACCCGGCCACCCTCGACATCGTCTGGACGACTTCGTAGGCACTCGGTCCGGCCCTGGTTGACGTTCCCCTGGTTGATCTGCACACTGACTGATTGTCGGACAATCAGAGAATCCGTCGATCACGGATCAGAGTGCGAAGAGGTACGTCGATGGGTCAGTCGCTGGGGTGGGGTCGCCGCAACCTGATGGTCCGGCCGGACCACTACCGGATCGACTACGTGATCAATCCGTACATGTCGACCCAGGACCAGCCCGACCCGGAGCTGGCGACCAAGCAGTGGGAGTCGCTGCGGCAGGCGATCGTCGACGCCGGCGGGAGCGTCGAGGTGCTCGAGCAGCGCCCGGACTCGCCCGACATGGTGTACGCGATGAACGTCGGCCTGGCCACCGCCGACGGCCGGGCGATGCTGTCGCACATGCGGTTCGAGCCGCGCCGCAAGGAGTCGCTGTCCGCGGCGGAGTGGTTCACCGGTAACGGCTTCACGCTCAGCCGGATCGGCACCGACGGTGTCGGCCCGCACTTCGAGTCCGGTGACGCCTTCGTCTTCGGCGACGCCCTGGTCGTCGGCTACGGCCACCGCTCCGAGGCGCTGGCGCTCAAGCACCTGGCGACCGAGTGGAACATCCGGGTCCGTGGCCTACGGATCGCGCACGAGGGCATGTACCACCTGGACCTGCCGTTCTGCCCGGTCGACAGCACCCACGCGATGATCTACCCGCCGGCTTTCGACGCGGCCGGCCGGGCGCAGCTCGAGCAGATCGTGCCGGAGCCGATCGTGCTCACCGACGAGGAGGCGTTCGCGTTCAGCGGCAACGCCGTCGTGGTCGGCGAGACGATCCTGATGCCGGACTGCTCGCCGCGGCTGCGCGAGATCCTGACCGGCCTCGGGCTGCGCGTCGTCGTGCTCGACCTGTCCGAGTTCCACAAGGGCGGCGGCTCGGCGCGGTGCATGACGAATCCGCTCGATTTCGATCTTTCTGGTATCAGTGTCCCCGGTGGAGAGGTCATCCTGCCGGGCTGAGCCAGGATTGCTGGACAGTTTGTACAGTCACGAGGCGAACTCTTCTACCCAGGTGCTGCCAGACCTTAGCCTGCGGTCATGACCGCACAGGATGAGGTCCGCTTCCGCCCCTGCCTGGACGACGTCCCGGCGTACAAGCCGGGCCGTCCGCCGGAGCGCACCGACGGCCGCCCGACGTACAAGCTGTCCAGCAACGAGAACCCGTACCCGCCGCTGCCGGGTGTGCTGGCCGCGGCGACGGCCGCTGCCGGGGACATGAACCGGTACCCGGACATGGGCGCGGTCGACCTCCTCGAGGCGTTGTCGGAGCGGTTCGGCGTACCGGTCAGTGATCTCGCGGTCGGGACGGGCTCGGTCGCGGTGCTGTACCACCTGCTGCAGGCGGCGTGCTCGGCCGGCGACGAGGTCGTCTACGCGTGGCGGTCGTTCGAGGCGTACCCGATCGCGGTGCAGCTGACCGGCGCGACGTCGGTCCGGGTGCCGCTGACCGAGGACGCGCGGCACGACTTCAAGGCGATGGAAGCCGCCATCACCGACCGGACCCGGGTCGTGCTCGTCTGTACGCCGAACAACCCGACCGGTCCCGTCGTACGGCGTGACGAGTTGCTCGCGTTCCTGGACGTCGTCCCGGCGAACGTGTTGGTGGTGATCGACGAGGCGTACCGCGAGTTCGTCCGCGAGCCGGAGACCGTCGACGGCGCCGAGATCTACCGCGACCGGCCGAACGTGGTCGTGCTGCGCACGTTCTCCAAGGCGTACGGGCTGGCCGGCTTCCGCGTCGGCTACGCGATCGGCCACCCGCCGGTCGTCGCCGCGATCCGCAAGTGCGCCCTGCCTTTCGGCGTCAGCCAGGTCGCCCAGGCCGCCGCGATCGCGTCGATCCACGCCGAGCAGGAGCTGCTCGACCGCGTCGAGTCCCTCTGCCACGAACGCCGCCGCGTCGTCGGTGAGCTCCAGGCGGCTGGGTGGGACGTCCCCGAGACCCACGCGAACTTCGTCTGGATGCCGCTCGGCGAGGACACCGTCCCCTTCGCGGAGGCCGTCCAGGCCGAAGGGGTCTCCGTCCGCCCGTTCCCCGGCGAAGGCGCCCGGGTCACCATCGGCGAGCCTGAGGCCAACGACCTCTTCCTCCAGGTAGCCCGCACCTGGCGCAAGTGAGGCTCGCGGCCGTCGGTACGTTGACGGCGTGAGTGGACAAGCACTGATCTGGATCTCAGGAGCCTCGGCGGGCATCGGAGCCGCGCTGGCCGCGAACGTGCCGTGGCCGGACGCTCGGGTGATCGATCTGTCCCGCCGGGGTGGGGGAGCGGCCGCCGAGCACTTCGCGGCCGACCTCGCCGAGCCCGCGGAGTGGGAACGCGTTGAACGGCACTTCGCCGAGGAGCTGGACGGCTTCGACGGTGAGCGGCTGGTGTTCGTGCACAACGCGGGGACCGTGACGCCGATCGGGCCGGCCGGGGACGTCGATCCGGCGGCCTACACGCGGGCGGTGCTGCTGAACTCGGCCGCGCCGCAGGTGCTCGGGCGGGCGTTCTTGCGAGCGACGGCCGGGCTGGAGTGCGAGAAGCACCTGGTGATGCTCACGTCGGGAGCCGCGAAGAAGCCGTACGCGGGGTGGTCGGCGTACAACGCAGGCAAGGCGGCCGTCGACCACTGGGTGCGGACCGTGGGCCTGGAGGCGAACGGGTGCCGGGTGGTCGCGGTCGCGCCCGGAGTGGTCGACACCGCGATGCAGGGGGAGATTCGGAAGGTCGACGAGCGGGCGTTCCCCTCGGTCGAGCGGTTCCGGGAGTTGCGCCGGACCGGCGGGCTGAGTACGCCGGAGGCCGCGGCCGCGGGGATCTGGTCGGTCGTGGAGCGGTCGTTGCCGAGCGGATCGGTGGTCGATCTGCGCGATCTGCTCGACCTGTAGACAACAGCAGAACGGCACCGGGAAGGAGTGAGGCTTGCTTCCCGGTGCCGTTCGAATGGTGCTACCGATTCAGTCGCCCCACCGAGGCGACAGTGTCGGGTCCTGCATCACTGACCAGGGAGGGTCAGTTGTTCTGGCCGACTTCCTGCTCACAGGTCTTGATCGACTCGACCGCGTTCGCGTTCTGGTCGAGACCCAGCAGAGCCGTCAGGTCCGAGATCGGGACCTGGACGCCAACGGCGTTGATCGGGATGTCGTTGTGGCAGGCCTGGAACGGGCCGACCTTGTTGTCCGAGACCGAGATCAGGCCGTCGTCGCCGGCGCGGTACCACTTGCCGTGGTTGTCGTTCTGGCCGACCTCCTGCTCGCAGGTCTTGACCGCGGTGGCGGAGTTGCCGTTCTGGTCCAGACCGACGATGCCGACGATGTCCTTGACCGGGACCTGGACACCCACGGCGTTCACCGGGATGAAGTTGTCACAGGCCTGGAACGGGCCGACCTTGTTGTCGTCAACGGCGATCAGGCCGCCGTCGCGGTCAACGCCGTACCACTTGTGGGCACCCTTGTCGCCGTAGCCCTTGGAGGCCGCGGAAACGGTGTCAGCAAGGCCGCTGTTGGCCTTCGAGTCGTCGATCATGTTCGCGCTGACGACGGTGGCCAGGCCCAGCGTGGCGACGGTCGCCACGGCCGCAGCAGCGGCGATCTTGCGTGTTACCTGCATTATGCGAGGTTTCCTTTCGGGTTTGACGGATTCGTCTTAGTGGGTAACGACGCCTGGGTACGCCGGTTACAGACTTTTTCGTCGAGTTTTGTTTCGGATGGATGACAGCCGGAACTTCTCAGGCGGCAGACCACTCGGTCCCTGACGCCGCAACAACCGGGCCCTGACCAGGCAACTTGCGGGTAACTGAGAGCGCAGGCGCTTTGCCTGCCGCGGCGGGAAAGTTGTTCCCGCGAGTTCCGCCCGAACGCGTAACCGATCCCGGATTTCCTCGTTGTGTCATCGCGGGAGACGGATCGCCCGGTGATTCATGGAAGATTTTCGGCGGGCTCGGTGGCCATCGAATCGGCAATACCATGATGAATCGGTATGTCGTCGCACTATTGCCGGAGTTCGCGCCGTGTTTTTTCGGGGCACAGCGCGCGACCGGCAACTCTGGACCCGCTGCCGCGCGCATCGGCAGCGGTGGGAGACCCGGGCACCCCATGGGAGCCCGGGTCTTTCTATTCCTGACGCGCGCGAACGCCCGCGCGCGCGAGCGGCGCCCTGATCGGTACGAAGGTGTGACACAAAACACTCGGAGTGCGCAGCGGGCGTCACACGGCTCGCTGCGAGCGTGCCGACGGCCCCGGAGATGACCACTTGATGGACTGGTGTCTCAGGGCGGCACGCCTTTCGGTACCGGCGTACGAGTTGGCGTCCAGGAAGTTAGCGCCGCAACGATCCGCTGGGTACGGTGTCCGGCAAGATGGGCAGTGATACCAGTGAGGAGGTTCACTGCCGAGCGGTGCATCAACCCTGGATCCACGTGGTCCGCCTGCGAAGCCTCACCCGGCCGCGTCAGGCCGGGCAGCGTGCTAGTTGCGGTCGCGGCGATCCCGCGCTCGAACCCGAGGAGTGCATGTGAGTGAGTCGGTGCCGGGCCTTGCCCCGGAAGTGTTCGCGCCCGTCGAGGCGCCGGTCAGTCCCCCACAGGCCTCCGAGGAGGTCGAGTTCGTCCAGCTGCTGACGCCCGAAGGTGAGCGCGTCGAGCACCCGGACTACTCCTTCGACCTCGACGACGAGGCGATCAAGGGCTTCTACCGGGACATGACCCTGGTCCGCCGGATCGACACCGAGGCGACCGCGCTGCAGCGGCAGGGTGAGCTGGGCCTGTGGGCCTCGCTGCTCGGCCAGGAGGCGGCCCAGATCGGCTCCGGCCGCGCGCTGAACTCGAAGGACATGGTCTTCCCGACCTACCGCGAGCACGGCGTCGCGTTCTGCCAGGGCGTCAACCCGCTGAACCTGCTCGGCCTGTTCCGCGGTGTCGACCAGGGCGCCTGGGACCCCCGGGACAACAACTTCCACCTCTACACGATCGTGATCGGCGCCCAGACGCTGCACGCGACCGGGTACGCGATGGGTCAGCAGCGCGACCACGCGGTCGGCGACCCGGAGACCGGCGAGGCGACGATCGCGTACTTCGGCGACGGCGCCAGCAGCCAGGGCGACGTCAACGAGGCGTTCATCTACGCCTCGGTGTTCAACGCGCCGGTGGTCTTCTTCTGCCAGAACAACCAGTGGGCGATCTCGGAGCCGATCGACCGGCAGACCCGGATCCCGCTGTACCAGCGCGCGGCCGGCTTCGGTTTCCCCGGCGTCCGCGTCGACGGCAACGACGTCCTGGCGACGTACGCGGTCACCCAGCAGGCGTTGAAGCGGGCCCGGGAGGGCAGCGGCCCGACGCTCGTCGAGGCCTACACGTACCGGATGGGCGCGCACACCACGTCCGACGACCCGACCAAGTACCGGCTGTCGGAGGACCTGGAGTACTGGAAGCTCAAGGACCCGATCGAGCGCGTCAAGGCGTACCTGGCCCGCCAGGCCGGCGTCGAGCACGCCTTCTTCGACGACGTCGAGGCCGAGGCCGACCAGGTCGCCGCCGAGCTGCGTCAGGGCTGCCTGGCGATGCCCGACCCGGAGCTGACCGACTTCTTCAAGTACGCGTACGTCGACATGCCCGAGGAGCTCGCCGAGCAGCGTGACTCCTACGCCGCGTACGCCGCTTCCTTCCACGCAGACGGCGAGGTCTGAGCCATGACGAAGATCAGTCTCGGCAAGGGCATCAACGCCGGCCTGCGGGCATCGATGGAGAACGACCCCAAGGTGATCATCCTGGGTGAGGACATCGGCAAGCTCGGCGGCGTCTTCCGGGTCACCGAGGGGCTGCAGAAGGACTTCGGCGAGGACCGGGTGATCGACACCCCGCTGGCGGAGTCCGGCATCATCGGTACGGCGGTGGGCCTGGCCCTGCGCGGCTACCGGCCGGTCTGCGAGATCCAGTTCGACGGGTTCGTCTTCCCGGCGTACGACCAGATCATCAACCAGGTCGCCAAGATGCACTACCGGTCGATGGGCAAGCTGCGGATGCCGATCGTGATCCGGATCCCGTTCGGCGGCGGCATCGGCGCGGTCGAGCACCACTCGGAGTCGCCGGAGACGCTGTTCGCGCACATCGCCGGGCTCAAGGTCGTCGCGTGCGGCGACCCGGTCGACGCGTACTGGATGATCCAGCAGGCGATCACCTCCGACGACCCGGTGATCTTCCTGGAGCCCAAGCGGCGCTACCACGAGAAGGCCGAGCTCGACGAGAGCGTGCCGCCGGCGTACCCGCTGCACAAGGCGAAGGTGGTCCGTGAGGGCACCGATGCGACGCTGTTCTGCTACGGCCCGATGGTGAAGACCTGTCTGCAGGCGGCCGAGGCGGCGCTCGAGGACGGGCGCAACCTGGAGGTCGTCGACCTGCGGACCATCTCGCCGCTGGACCTGCGGACGATCTTCGACTCGGTGAAGAAGACGCGGCGCGCGGTCGTCGTGCACGAGGCGCCGTTCTCGCTCGGCCCCGGTGCCGAGGTCGCGGCGCGGGTCAGCGAGGAGTGCTTCTACCACCTGGAGGCGCCGGTGCTGCGCGTCGCCGGGTACGACACTCCCTACCCGCCGTCGCGGATGGAGGAGGAGTACCTGCCCGACCTGGACCGGGTGCTCGACGGTGTCGACCGGGTGATGGGGTACTGATGGGCATCCAGCAGTTCCGCCTCCCCGACGTCGGCGAGGGTCTGGTCGAGGCCGAGATCGTCAGCTGGAAGGTCAAGCCCGGCGACGTGGTCAAGCTCAACGACACCGTCGTCGAGATCGAGACCGCGAAGTCGCTGGTCGAGCTGCCGGTGCCGTTCGCCGGCACGGTCGCCGAGCTCCTGGTGCCCGAGGGCGAGACGGTCCCGGTCGGTACGCCGATCATCGCCGTCGAGACCGCCGAGGCGACCCCCGGTGAGCTCGCGCCGCCGGTCACGTCCGGTACGCCGAAGGAAGACCTCGTCCCGGACACCGAGAACGGTGGCACCGGCCGTACGGCGGTACTGGTCGGCTACGGCCCCCGCACGACGGAAGCCAAGCGCCGCCCGCGCAAGGGCGGAGCACCCGCTCCCGCGTCCGCCCCGGCAGCCGCGCCTGCGCCGGCCGCCGCGGTCGCGCCGCAGGCGGTGCCCGCCCCGGCGCCGGTCGTCGCCGCTCCGGCTCCGGTACCGGCCCCCGCTCCGACCCCCGAGGCCGCAGCAGTTGCCGCAAGCAACATTCACGTGCTGGCGAAACCCCCGGTCCGCAAGCTGGCCAAGGACCTGGGCATCGACCTGGGCACGGTGGCGGCGACCGGTCCGGGCGGCATCATCACCCGTACTGATGTGGAGAACCACACCACCACACCAGTCGCTGCACCACCTGTTCCGCAGTACGCCGTACAGCCTGGCGCTGGTGACGTGCGGATCCCCGTGAAGGGGGTGCAGAAGGTGATGGCCCAGGCGATGGTGGCCAGTGCTTTCACCGCGCCGCACGTGACCGAGTGGATCACCGTCGACGTCAGCGCGACCATGGACCTGGTCGAGCGGCTGAAGAAGGACAAGGCGTTCAAGGACCTGCGGGTCTCGCCGTTGCTGATCGTCGCGAAGGCGGTCACGCTGGCGGCCCGCCGGACGCCGATCATCAACGCGGCCTGGGACGAGCCGAACCAGGAGATCGTGCTCAAGGGCTCGGTCAACCTCGGCATCGCCGCGGCCACCCCGCGCGGTCTGATCGTGCCGAACATCAAGGGTGCGGAGTCGCTCACCCTGCCCGAGCTGTGCGGCGCCCTGAACGGTCTGGTCGCCACCGCCCGCGAGGGCAAGACCTCACCGGCCGACCAGGCCGGCGGGTCGTTCACGATCACCAACGTCGGCGTCTTCGGCGTCGACGCGGGTACGCCGATCATCAACCCGGGCGAGGCCGCGATCCTCGCCTTCGGCGCGGTCCGCAAGCAGCCGTGGGTCGTCGACGACGAGATCGTTCCGCGCTGGATCACCACGCTGGCGCTGTCGTTCGACCACCGCCTGATCGACGGCGAGAAGGGCTCGATCTTCCTCGCCGACGTCGCGAGCATCCTCGAGGACCCGGCCCGCGCGCTGATGTTCTGATCCACAGGTACGACGAACGGCCCGGGTGCGTCGAGCACCCGGGCCGTTGCGCGTTCGGCTAGATCCCCGGCGGCTTCCGTAGGAACAGTGCGACGGCCAGCGCCACGGTGATCGCCGACATCACCGTCGCGACCGTTCCGGACCCGGCCCGGTCCGGTACGTCGGTGTAGCCGATCATCCAGACGCTGAACCCGACCCCGAGCCCCCACAGGATCTGCGCCGGCAACCCGTCCCGCATCATCAGCGCGTCGAGCAGCGTCAGTACGCCGAAGCACCAGAACCCGAGCCCGATCGCGTGCGTCGTCCCGCCGTCCAGGACCCGGATCAGCAGGAGTCCGATGCCGATCGTCAGCACCCCGATCGCTCGCATGAGGATCACGCGTCAGTCCCTTCCTCGCCCACCGCGGCAAGGTTAGAACGGCACCGGTGCCACGCCCGGGCCGCGGCAGGAACCTGCCGGGAACCAGGGCCGCCTGGGACCAGGGCCGCCGGGGTCCAGGGCCGCCGGGGCCAGGGCCGCCTGAGGCAATGGGGCCGCCCGGGGCAAAGGGGCTGCTTCGGGCAAAAGGAAAGAGGGGGTCCCGGGCGGGAGACCCCCTCTTTCAGCTTTCAGCGGTGGTTCACCAGAAGCGCTTGACCGCGTCCAGGGCGTCCGCGATGCCCTCGCCGTAGAAGGCGTTCTTGGCCGTCGTACCGGTGCAGCGGGCGTCCGGCGTGGTCGGGCAGGCGGTGTCGTCGGCCTGGCGCTGCAGGGCCTTCTCCAGGTCGCGCGGGCCCCACCACGGGTGCGCCGACTTCATCAGCGCGGCGACGCCGGCGACGTGCGGGGACGCCATCGACGTACCGCTCATCGTGCCGTAGCCGCCGCCGGGCAGCGTCGACAGGATGCTGCTGCCGGGGGCCGCGACGTCGATCGAGCGCAGCCCGAAGTTCGAGAAGCTGCTCTTCACCCCGGCCTGCGTGGTGCTGGCGACGGTGATCACGCCGGGCAGCTCGGTCGGGATGTCCAGGCACTTGTTGTCGATGTCCCGGGTGACCGCCGTGCTGTCGTTCGGGCTGGAGGTGTCGGTGGTCTTGTTCGACAGGTCGTAGTTCGAGTTGCCCGCCGCGGCGACCGACAGGACGCCCTTCTTGGTCTGGTAGTTCATCGCCCGCCGGACGGCTTCCTGGACCGCGCCCTGGTCACCGTCGTCGTCGCACCAGAACTGCCACGGGTCGATGTAGTAGCTGTGGTTGGTGACGTCCATGTGGTGCTCGGCGGCCCAGACGAAGCCGCAGATCGCGTACTCGGGGTAGATGAAGCCGTCGTCGTTGACCACCTTCACCGAGGCGATCTTCACGCCCGGCGCGACGCCGACGATGCCGACGCCGTTGCGGGCGGCGGCGATCGTGCCGGCCACGTGGGTGCCGTGCGAGCTGGTGGTCGGACGCCAGCCGCCCACCGTCCGGTCCGGGACGCCGTTGCCGGTGCAGTTGACCGAGTTCTTCGCGTCGAAGTTCGGCTTCAGGTCCGGGTGGGTGTCGTCGACACCGCTGTCGGTGACGCCGACCAGGACGCGCTTTGAGCCGTCGGTGATCTTGTGCGCCTGGTCCGCCTTGATCTGGACCATGTCCCACTGCTTGGTCTCGTCAGGGTCCGGGACGACGGTCGCCTCGCCGGCGTTCAGGCCCTTGGCGGCGGCCTTCTTCGCCGTACCGACCGGGCCCTCGGACACGGCCGCGGTCCGGGTCGCGCCGACCGACTGCACCTCGCGGCCGTCACGGCCCTTGCGGACGTCGGTCCGGAAGTCCGGGTTGGTCGACTGCGCGATCACCACCCCGAGCTGGTCGTACGACGACACGACGGTGCCGCCGGCGGCCTTGACCGCCTTCTCGACCTTCTTGACGTGCGGCTTCGTGGCCTTGGTGTTGACCACGTAGTTCATCAGGACCCCGGGCTCGGCCGCGGCGGTCGTGCTGGTCGAGGGTGCGAACGGGGCCGCCTGGGCGGCGGTCGCGGCACCGGCGGTGGTGAAGGCCAGGGCGGCCACCGCCAGGCCGGCGCTCAGCCGGCGGGTACGTGAGCTTCGGGACACACTCTCTCCTCAAGACACAGAGCGAAACGGGACGGCAACGCTGCGGTGAGCCTAGATCGGATTGCCTGCCACGCACACCAACCCGGCCAGGACAGGGGAAACCCCGCACGCTTATCCACAGGTTTATCCACAGAATGTGGATCAAACAGTCGAGTGATAAGATAGATACAACAGAGATACTTGTCGTGTTTGAGGGAGTGTTGTGGCAGGCGGGGTGCCCGGCGAGCAGCCGGTGTTGGGTGACGAGACAGCAGAGATCGCCAGGGTGGTGGCCGAGGCGGGGCCGGGGGTGGAGAAGATCCCGGCCGCCGAGCGGGTGTACGCGTACGTGAAGGCGGCGATCCTCGACCGGTCGTACCCGGGCGGAGAGCTGCTCACCGAAGGTGAGCTGGCCACGGCGGTGGGAGTCTCCCGTACGCCGGTGCGCGAGGCGCTGCTGCGGCTGGAGGAGTCCGGCCTGGTCAAGCTGTACCCGAAGAAGGGCGCGCTGGTCCTGCCGGTGCTGCCGCAGGAGATCAACGACGTGCTGGAGGCGCGCGAGCTGCTCGAGACGCACGCGGCCTCGAAGGTCTGGCCGCGGCGCAAGCAGCTGATCGAGGTGCTGACCGCGAAGGTCGACGAGATGCGCGCGCACCGCAAGGCGGGCGACGCGAAGAGCTTTCTGGAGGCCGACCGGGCCTTCCACGAAGCGATCGTCGGCGCGGCCGGGAACGAGATCCTCGCCAAGCTCTACAACAGCCTCCGCGACCGCCAGGTCCGGATGGGCGTGCCGGGGATCGAGGTGCAACCGGCCCGGATGGACAAGTCGATCGTCGCCCACGCGGAGATGATCGAGGCGCTCGGCGGCAACAGCGTGAAGCGGTTCCGCGAGCTCGTCGTGTCCCACATCGAGGTCGCCGCGGCGGATCTGCGAGGGGTGCGGTGACCGAGCTCCTCTTCCCCCTGGGCGGTCGGCGAGCCTGGGCGGTGTGGGCGGCTGCCGTCTTCACCTACCTGGTGACCGTGCTGCACCGCGGCTCGATGAGCGTCGCGGGTCTGCAGGCGGCCGAGCGCTTCCACATCTCCGCGTCGGCGCTGGCCAGCTTCACCGTCGTACAGCTCACTGTGTACGCCGCGATGCAGGTCCCGGTCGGCATCCTGCTCGACCGGTACGGCTCCAAGCGGCTGCTGATCACCGCGTCCGGCCTGCTCTTCCTGGCTCAGTCGGCGTTCAGCCTGGTCGAGTCCTACCCGGCGGCGCTCGCGGCCCGGGCGGTGCTCGGCGTCGGTGACGCGCTGGTCTTCATCAGCGTGCTCCGGGTCGTCATGTCCTGGTTCCCCGCGCTGCGGCAGCCGGTGATGTCGCAGGCCACCGGCATGCTCGGCGGCATCGGCGCGATCGTCTCGACGGTCCCGATGGCCGCGGCCTTCCACGCCTTCGGCTGGACCGGCACGTTCGCCGGCGCCAGCGTGCTCAGCCTGGTCACCGGCGTCGCCGTCCTGTTCCTGATCAAGGACACCCCGTACGACGAACCGCTGCACCGCGCCAAGCAGTCGCTGACCGAGGTCCGCAACAACCTGCGCCGCGCCTGGCGCGAGCCGGGCACTCGCCTCGGCCTGTGGACGCACTTCACCACGAGCTTCAGCGGCTCCACCTTCGGGCTGCTCTGGGGCTACCCGTTCCTCGTCCGCGGGCAGGGACTGTCGCCGACGACGGCCGCGTCGCTGCTGATCCTGCCGGTGCTCGCCGGCCTGTTCTACGGTCCGCTGGTCGGCCGGTACGCCGCGCGCTTCCCGTTCTACCGGTCCTGGATCGTGCTGGCCGTGATCACCGGGTCGGTCCTGATGTGGACCGTCGTGCTGGTCTGGCCGGGGCAGGCTCCGATGCCGGTGCTGTTGCTGCTGATCGTCGTACAGGCTGCTGGTGGGCCGGGGTCGATGCTCGGGCTGGACTACGCCCGGACGTTCAATCCGTCGACGCGTTTCGGGGCGGCGAACGGGATGGTGAACACCGGCGGCTTCATCGCGACGCTGATCTGCATCGGCATGGTCGGCGTGCTGCTGGACGTGTCGTCCGGTGGCGCTCCGCAGGAGATCGGTGACTTCAAGTTCGCGCTGGCGTTCCAGTACGTGCTGTGGGCGATCGGCACCCGGCAGATCCTCAAGTACCGGCGCAAGGCCCGCGGTCACCTGGCCCGGTACAACCCGGAGGCCTACCAGGCGCTGCTGGCCAACCGGATCATGCCGCTCAAGGGCTGATCCCAGGGCTGCGACAGCGGGCTGAGACGGGCTCTCAGCCCGCTGACAGGGCGGTGCCAGCGCGGGGGTGGACTGTGGTTCCCAGAGACACGAAGTCATCTGGAGGCACCGAATGTCCACAACGAACCAGCCCGCCATCGTGGCGGAAGGCCTGGTCAAGAAATATGGCAGCACGGTCGCGCTGGACGGCGTCGACCTGACCGTGCCGACCGGCACCGTGCTCGGCGTGCTGGGACCGAACGGGGCGGGCAAGACCACCGCCGTCCGGATCCTCGGCACCCTGCTGACGCCGGACGCCGGGCACGCGACGGTCGGCGGGTTCGACGTGGTCAAGGAGGCCGGCCGGGTCCGGGAGATCATCGGCCTGACCGGACAGTACGCCTCGGTCGACGAGGACATGTCCGGCCGCCGTAACCTGGTCATGATCGGCCGGCTGATCGGGATGTCCCGCCCGGAGGCCAGGAGCCGCGCCGCCGAGCTGCTCGAGCGCTTCGAGTTGAGCGACGCCGGCGACCGGATCGCCAAGACCTACTCCGGCGGCATGCGCCGCCGGCTCGACCTCGCCGCGAGCCTGGTCGGCAACCCGAGCATCCTGTACCTGGACGAGCCGACCACCGGGCTGGACCCGCACGCCCGCAACGGCGTCTGGGAGACCGTCCGTAACCTGGTCCTCGACGGTACGACGGTCCTGCTGACCACCCAGTACCTGGAGGAGGCCGACGCGCTGGCCGACTCGATCATGGTCTTCGACAAGGGCCGGGTCGTGGCCGCCGGACGCCCGGCCGAGCTCAAGGCGCAGGCCGGCAAGCAGTCGCTCGACGTCAGCCCGGCCGAGCCCGGTCACCTCGAGCGGGTCGCCGCGATCGTCGCCGAGTCGACCGGCACCCGGCCCACCGTCGACGTCGTCAACGCCCGGGTCAGCGTGCCGGTGAGCGACGGGTCGTCGATGCCGGTCGTCGTCCGGCGCCTCGACGAGGCCGGGATCGCCGTCACCGAGCTGGCGCTGCGGCTGCCCAGCCTGGACGAGGTCTTCCTCGCCCTGACCGGTCACGCCGCCGAGGAAGAGTCCACCGCAGTCCTGGAAGGAGCGGGCCGATGAGCACCGCCACACTCACCCCTACCACCGCGGACCCGCGGCACGCCGTACGGCGGAACGGCCCGCTCGCCTGGGTCCCGCAGAGCCTGACGCTGGCCTGGCGCAACATCGTCCGGATCCGGCAGAACCCCGAGGCGCTGGCCGACGTCACGTTCCAGCCGATCATCTTCCTGCTGCTGTTCCTGTTCGTCTTCGGCGGCGCGATCAGCGGTCAGGCCGGCGGGACCTGGCACGACTACCTGCCGTTCCTGCTGCCGGGCGTGCTCGTGCAGTCGGTGGTGTTCTCGACGCTGGGCACCGGGGTCGCCCTGAACGAGGACTTCGCCAAGGGCGTCTTCGACCGCTTCCGCAGCCTGCCGATCGCCCGGGTGTCGCCACTGGTCGGCGCGGTGCTGGGGGACACGGTCCGGTACCTGACCTCGATCGCGATCCTGATGGTCACCGGGTTCGCGCTCGGCTTCCGGTTCGAGAACGGCGTCGGCAACGGCCTGCTCGCACTGCTGCTGGTGCTGGCCTTCGCGCTGTCGCTGTGCTGGGTGTGGGTCTGGCTCGGCCTCAAGGTGCGGACGGCCCAGGGGGTCCAGGGCATCGCGTTCCTGGTGATGTTCCCGCTGACCTTCGGCAGCAACATCTTCGTCCAGACCAGCACGCTGCCGGGCTTCCTGCAGTCGTGGACCAAGATCAACCCGATCACCTACCTGGCCGACGCGATGCGCGGCCTGATGCTCGGCGGCGACGTGCAGAAGCCGCTGCTGATCACGCTGGCCTGGATGGTCGGCCTGGTCGCGGTCTTCGCCCCGCTGGCGATCCGCGCCTACCGCAAGCGCACCTAGAAGAAGAGCCGCAGCAGGGCCGGAGCGAGGGGCTCCGGCCCTGCTGCCGTGTCAGCCGGCGATCGGCGTGGTCTGCGCCAGCAGGATCGACCACTCACCGTCGACCCGGGCGCACACGTAGGTGAGCGCCCCGGTCAGCGGCAGCGCGCCCCGGTCAGCCTCTGCGCGGCGGTCGTCGATGGTCTTGACGCAGCTGACCACGGCCAGGTCCGCGACCGGGAACCGTACGTCGAGTACGTCGACCGTGGTCAGCACGTCCTGCAACGGCGAGGCCAGCGCGGCGACCATCGCTTCCTGGATCGCGTCCCGGCCGAGGACCCGGCGGCCCGCCACGTTCACCAGCACAGCCTGCCGGTGGTGCAGCGGGACCAGGCCGGCCGCCGAGAGTTGCGCCTCGTGCGCGGCGACGATCAGCGCCCTGACCTGGTCCTCGTCAGTGTCTCTTGTCAGTGTCATGGGTAGAGCGTCGTACCTCAAGAGAAGTTGAGGTCAACAGGTGGACGGCGCCTTGATCCCGGCGAAGCGGGCGCTCAGGTAGGCGACCGCGCCCGGGCCGCCGGTGACGGCGAGGACGTTGTGCTCGCTCAGGTAGTCGGTGTAGAAGGCAACCTTCGCGCCCTTGGCGCACCAAGCGTCCTCGAGGTTCTTGCCGACCGCCCACGGGATCAGCTCGTCGAACTTCGAGTGGTACAGGTAGACCGGCGCCGTCGGGGCGTTCGTACCCATCTTGTTCTTGGCCAGCACCTCGCGGGCTACCGGCTCGGTCAGCGGGTCGGGGGAGTCGCTGTACTGCTTGATGCTGTGGAAGGCGTAGAGCGCCTCCTCGGTGACGCACAGGTCGTCCATCGCCGCGATCAACTGGTTGCCTCGGGCATTGAAGATGCCGAGCAGCTCCGGGTACTCCCGGCTGACGCCGATCGCCGCCGCCAGGAACAGCCCGGCGAACGGGCCGCCGTCCATCTGCCGGCCGGCCGCGGTCAGATCGGCCGGCGTACCACCGGAGGCGACGCCCGTGACATTCAGCTCCGGCGCGTACGACGGCTGCAGCTCCGCCGCCCAGCCCGTCGCGAGTCCGCCGCCGGAGTAGCCCCACAGACCGACCTTCGTCCGCGCCGACAGCCCGGCCTCAGGTGAGGCGAGCGTGGCCCGGACGCCGTCCAGTACGGCGTGCCCTTCCATCCGCCCGGCGCCGTACGCGTCGCGCGGTCCCTGGTAGTCCGTGACCACGACCGCCCAGCCCTTGGCCAGGCCGAGCGCGAGCAGCGGGATCTCCTTCTCCAGCCCGGTCCGCAGCGTGTACGACGGGTTGCACTGGTCGCCGAGCGAGTCGGTCGCGGGCTGGTACGACAGCAGCGGCCGCGCACCACCCGGGTACGCCGTGAGCGGGACGATCACCGTCGACACCACGGTCACCGGCCGGTCCTTCGCGTCGGTGCTGCGTGACTGCACCTGGAACGCCTTCACCGGCAGCGGAATCCCGAGCCCGGTCACCGTGACCGGGCGCTGCTTCAGCACGCTCCCGGGCGCCTTCGACTCGTAGCCGGGGGCAGGTTGGTAGAAGGCGTCCTGGTCCGGTTCGGGGATCGGGGCCGCCGAGGCGGCCGGTGGGGCGGCGACCAGCAGGCCGGCGATCAGTGATCCGGCGAGCAGGGCGAGCGTGGTTCTCTTCATGGGGCGGCTCCGTTCACAAGGGCGCGGCGATCGATTTTCCCGGTGGCAGTGCGTGGCAGCTCGTCGAGGAAGACCACCTCACGAGGAACCTTGAACCGGGCCAGATGGTTACGCACGTGGACCCGAATCTCTTCGGCGTCCAGCTCCGCCCCCGCGGCCGGTACGACGTACAGGCGCAGCCGCCGGCCGAAGTCGTGGTCCGGTACGCCGACCGACGCGACCTCGGCGACGCCCGGCATCGCCTCGACCAGGTCCTCGACCTCACCGGGAAAGACGTTCTCGCCGCCGGACACGATCATGTCGTCGCTGCGGCCGTCGACGAACAGCCGCCCGTTCGCGTCGAAGTGCCCGAGGTCGCCGGTGCTGAGCAGCCCGCCGACGATCTCCTTGCTGCCGCCGCCGCTGTAGCCGCCGAAGCTGAGCCCGTTGCCGGCGAAGATCCGGCCGGTCGTCCCGGGCGCGGTGACCGGGCGGCCGGCGTCGTCGTACAGGCGGACCTTGCAGCCGACGGGTGGGCGTCCGGTGGTCCCGGGGGCCGCGAGCCAGTCGCTCGGAGTCGCGACGGTGGCGACCGCGCACTCCGTGGAGCCGTAGAGGTTGTGCAGCACCGGTCCGAACCGGTCGATCACCCGGTTGCCGAGATCGGTCGGCAGCAGCGCGCCCGCGCTCATGATGATCCGCAGTGACGACGTGTCGAAGGTCCGTTCCACCGCGAGCATCCGCTGCAGCATCGTCGGTACGACGATCAGCGCGGTCGACCGCTCCCGCTCGACGGTCGCCAGCGTCGCCGCCGGGTCGAACCGCCGCCGCAGCACGACGGTCGCCCCGAGCGCGAACGCCATGATGAACTGCGTCAGCGCGGTCCCGTGGAACAGCGGCGCCGCGAGCTGGACGACATCGGTCCGCCGCAACGGCACCCGGTCGAGGAACTGCGCCGCCACCAGAGGTGAGCGCACGACCCGAGGTGCTCCCTTCGGCGTCCCGGTGGTCCCGCCCGTCAGCAGCACGAGGCCACCTTGCGTCCGGGGCCAAGGCAACGAGGATCCCTCCGCACCCTCGAGCGGAAGCCGCCGAACAGCAGCCGCCATCCCCTCGAACTCGTCGTCGCACACCAGCCCGCCGACACCTTCACGCCGTACGACGTCCGTCAGCTGCACGTCGCTGAATCCCGTGTTCAGCAGCACCAGCCGTGCGCCAAGCTTGCCTGCGGCAACCATTGCCTCGACCACTCCGCGGTGGTCGCGACCCAGCACCCCCACCGCTTCTCCGGGCGCCAACCCAGCAGCCAACCATCCACGCGCCAGCGCGCCCGACCGGCGATCCAGCTCGCCGTACGTCAGCCGCCCGCTCTCGTCGATCACGGCCACCGCATCGGGCATTCGCCAAGCCGCCGCCTGCGCCGCGCCCGCGATCGGTCCGAGCCGCCGGATCGCCCGTGCCTTCCGCACCGCGAGCACCGGCCGGGCCGGCTCGACCATCCCGGCGGCGCGCAGCACCCCGACCGCGCGCACCTTCTCCGTGATCCGCATCAGCGCCTCCACGAGCGGTAAGTGAAAAGCCCAGTTTTCACTTAAACCCACCAGTAATTTAGACACCCGATAACCAGCTGACAAGACCTTGCTCTGAGTGACTAAGATGAGCGGGTCACGCACGGGGTAGCGACAAGAGGTGTTATGAGCGATCCCTCCGTGCGCCGGTACTCCGGACGCTCGGTCGACGAGTGGAAGGCCGCCAGGCGGGAACGCCTGCTGGACGCCGCGCTGGAGCTGTTCGGGACCGACGGGTATCCCGCGACCTCGGTGGAACGCCTGTGTGCACAGGCGAAAGTGTCGACCCGGCACTTCTACCACGAGTTCCAGAACAAGGAAGCCGTGCTGCTCGCGGTGCACGCCCAGGTGATCGAGCTGGGGGTCCGCAGCACGGGGGAGGCGCTGGCCGCGACGGTGGACGCACCGGTCCGGGAGCGGATCACGGCAGCCGTCGACGGCTACCTGCAGACCATCATGACCGACCTGCGACGGGCCCGGATCTCGTTCGTCGAGGTGGTCGGGGCGAGCCCGGCGGTGGAGGAGCAGCGGATCGCGTTCCGCGAGCTGCTGATCGCCAGCGTGACCTCGATCGGCGAGGCCGCGGTGGCCCGCGGCGAGATCACCCGCAAGGACTTCCGGTTCGTCGGCCTGTCCTTCATGGGCGCGGTGAACACCGTCGTCTACGACTGGATGCTGGCCGACCCGCGGCCACCGGAGCAGCAGGTCCAGGTCGCCCTGCGCGAGCTCGCGGTCAGTCTGATGACAGCAGACCCCCGCGCCGCCGGCCCGCCGGCAGGGTGAACCGTTTGCCGAGCTCGTCCATCGCGTCGTCGTGGCCCAGTCCCGCCCCGGACTGGAACGCGGTCTCGTAGCCGGCCTCGCCGAGCGCCGCGACAGCGCCCTCGACGGTGCGCCGGACCCACTGATCGGGAACAGCCCGTACGCCGCGGATCGCCGCGGCCAGTCCGAGCGTCCGCGCCGCCAGCTCCGCGTCACCGTCCATCAGGTCGACCGACGCGGCGACCTCGACCACGGCGGACGCGATCGGCATGTCCTCGGTGGTCAGCGCCAGCGCGACGGCCGGCTCGACCTTCCGGCGCGCCTCGGAGAGGTCGCCTCTGGCCACCAGCACCCGGGCGAGCTCGGTCAGCACCATCGCTTCGCCGTGCGGTGCCATCCGCTCGGCCTCCGGGTCGAGCGTCGCGATCGCCTGCTCGGCCAGCTCGAGCGCCTCGTCCAGCTGCCCGGACATCCGGTGCAGCGCGGCCATGCCGATCAGCGCGATGCCCTGACCGCCGCGGCCGCCGGTCTCACCGGCCAGCCGCTGCGCCTCGCGGACGTCGGACCAGGCGCCGTCGAGATCGCCCAGCTCGGCGCGGCTGAGCGCTGCCTGCCCGAGCAGTTGCGGCATGCCCTCGGTGGTGCCCAGCTCCTCGGTCAGCCGGATCGCCTCGATCAGCGAGTCCAGCGCGGTCCGGTGGTCGCCGTGGGTCCCCGCGTACGAGGCCAGTCCGCGCAGCGCCAGCGACTTGCCCCAGCGGTCGCCGATCGCGGTGAAGCCGTCGTGGGCGAGCTGCAGGTCGGCCGCCATCTGCTGGACCTCGCCCTCGTTCTCGCGGAACATCGCCGTCATCATCACGGCCATGTTCCGGGTCCAGGCGTCGCTGCTCTCCCGGGCCTCCTCGAGCTGCCGGAAGGCGGTGGCCTTGTCGCGCCGAAAGGCGGCCCAGACCGCGTTGGTGAACCAGCCGACCGCGGACTGCCGCACCTCGTCGTACCGGCGGCTGAGCATCCGGACCTCGGCCAGTCCCCGGATCGCCTTGGTCACCGAGTCGGAGGGATCCGCGCCGTTCGACAGCGTGCCGATCGAGTAGAGCATCACGGTCAGCGCCCGGGACACCGGCTCGGTCGGTCCCGGTACGGCGAGCGCCGCCTCGAACCACGCCACCGCCTCGGACGGACGGCCGCGCATGTTCCAGTACTGGCCGAGGATCGCGACGAGCTGGATCGACTCGTTGGCCTGGCCGGAGTCGATCGCGGTGCGCAGCGCGTCCAGCAGGTTCTCGCTGTCGGCGTCCATTCGTGCCATCCACACCAGCTGGTCGCCGGTCCGGAGCTTCGGTTCCGCCTTGCGCAGCAGCTCACCGAAGTACGCCGCGTGCGCCTGCCGGACCTGGTCGACCTCACCGGCGGCCGCGAGTTGCTCGGCGCCGTACGCCTTGACGGTCTCGAGCATGCGGTACCGGACCGATCGCTCTTCGGCACCGGCCTCGACCAGCGACTTGTCGACCAGCGAAGCCAGTACGTCGAGCACGGCCTCCGGTGGCAGACCCGGTCCGCTGCAGACCTGTTCGGCGGCCTCGAGCGTCGCACCGCCGGAGAAGCGGGACAGGCGCCGAGCGACCGCCTGCTCGTCGGGCTCCAGCAACTCCCAGCTCCACTCGACGACCGCACGCAGTGTCTGGTGCCGTGGCAACGCCGTACGGGAGCCGCTGGTCAGCAGGCGGAAGCGGTCGTTCAGCCGGTCCACGATCTGCAGAGGAGTCAGGGCCCGCAACCGGGCCGCGGCCAGCTCGATCGCGAGCGGCATCCCGTCGAGCCGGCGGCAGATCTCCGCGATCGCGTGGCGGTTCGCGTCCGTGACGGCGAAGTCCGGCCGGACCGCACGGGCCCGGTCGACGAACAGGCGGACGGCCGGGTAGTCGTCGTCGGTCGCGTCGACCGGCGGCAGCTCGAGCGGGCCGACCTGGTGCAGGTGTTCGCCGGAGATGCCGAGGGGCTCGCGACTCGTGGTCAGCACGCGCAGCCGCGGGCACTGCGCGAGCAGCGAGTCGACCAGCCCGGCGACCTCCTGGATCAGGTGCTCGCAGTTGTCGAGCACGAGCAGGACGCGACGGTCCGCGATCACCTCGACCAGCCGGTCCGTCGCTGAGCGACTGGTCGGCAGCTTCGGCGTCAGCGAGGTCTGCAGGGTGTCGACGTACTCGGTCGCGCCGAGCGCCATCAGTAGCGCCGGAGCCACGTCGGACGAGTCGGCCAGCGGCGCCAGCTCCACGAAGTAGATGCCGTCGCCGGTCTCGCTCACCAGCGTCCGGCCGGTCTCCGTCGCCAGCCGGGTCTTGCCGGCGCCGCCTGGCCCGACCATCGTCACCAGCCGGGTCCCGTCGCTCAGCTGCCGAGTCAGCTCGGCCACGTCCTGGGCGCGCCCGACGAAACTGGTCAGCGGGGTCCGCAGGTTGCTCTTGGGCTTGGGCGCCGGATCAGCAGCCCGTACGGCGGTGCCGGCTGCGGCCGGCGGTGGGTCGAGCTCGTCCCCGCGCAGCACCGCCACGTGGACGTCGCGCAGCCGCGAGCCCGGGTCGGCACCCAACTCGTCGGCGAGCGTCGTACGGACTCGCTCGTACGCCGCGAGCGCCTCGGCCTGGCGGCCGTCGGCAGCGAGCGCACGGATCAGCAGCTCGTGCGGGCGCTCCCGCAGCGGGTGCGCGAGCGTGAGTCGCTCCAGGTCGGCCACGACGTCGCGGGCGTGACCCGTGGCGATCCCGGCCTCGGCCAGATCCTCGGCCGTGCCGAGGCGCAGCTCGGTCAGCCGGTCAGCCTCCACCTGCGCGAACGGCAGGTCGCGCAGGTCAGCCAGGGCCTCGCCGCGCCAGAGACGGTCGGCCTGGGACAGCAGCGTGCGCGCCTGGGCCGGGTCGCTGGTGAGTAGTTGCCGCCCGCGCCGGGCGAGCTCCTCGAACTGGACGGCGTCGACGCAATCGGGCCCGATGGTCAGCGTGTACCCGGCGGGGCCGGACTGGACCGAGATGCTCGACTCGGTCGTGGGCAGACCGGCCCGGAGCCGGGAGACCAGCGACTGCAGAGCGTTCGCACTCGGTGCCTCGCTGCCCCAGAGACCGTCGACCAGGGTGTCCACTCCGACAGGCTTGCCGGCTCCGAGCGCGAGCCTGGCCAGCAGTCCGCGCAGCCGGACACCGCGGACGTCCAGCGGTGAACCGTCGGCCGCCCACATCGCGAGTGGACCGAGCACCGCTATGCGCACTCCACCAGCCTCCCACAGCCCCGGCTCTACTTTTGGCGTCGACTTCGTCTCCGCGGGTTTTGGGGCTTTTCGCCCGTTCTTCCCTCGTCGGTCGGTCGCTGCGCTCCCTCCCTCCTCAGTCCAGAACGGGCGGCCCCAAAACCTGTCCCTGGCCACATTCTCGCGGGGGCGTCAGGCACCCTGCTCCTGGCCACATTCTCGCGGGGGCGCCAGGCACCCTGCTCCTGGCCACATTCTCGCGGGGGCGCCAGGCACCCTGCTCCTGGCCACATTCTCGCGGGGCGCCAGGCCCCCTGCCCCCGGCCACTCTCCGCCGCGTCGGCGAAGCCGGCGCAGGCGTCCGGGGCGCTAGGCTCCCCTTCCCCCTTCACCACCTCTCCGGGCTAAGGTCGGCTCTCGTGACCGATATCGCCGCGCACACGCAGACAGCGCTTACCCGGATCATCACCGAGCGTCAGACCAAGGGCCGGGTTCCGGGCCTGGTCGGCGCCGTCGCCCGTGGCGGGAAGCTCGCCTGGTCGGGCGGCGTCGGCTCCGCCTCGCTGGACAAGCCCGGGGTCGCGCCGACCGCCGACACGCAGTACCTGATCGCCTCGCACAGCAAGACCTTCACCGCGGTCGCGATCATGGCGCTGCGCGACGAGGGCAAGCTCAGCCTGGACGACACCGTCGAGAAGTTCGTCCCGGAGAGCAAGCACGCCGGCGTCACCGTCCGGCAGATGCTCAGCCACGCCAGCGGCATGCAGCGCGAACCGGTCGGCGACGTGTGGGACGTGATGGCGTTCCCGGACCGCGCCGAGCTGATCGCCGGCTGGAACGAGGCCGAGCGGATCGGCAGGCCGCACCACCGGTTCCACTACTCCAACCTGGTCTACTCGGTGCTCGGCGAGATCGTCGCGCGGCTCGACGGGCGGACCTGGTACGAGTCGGTCCAGGCCCGGATCCTGCAGCCGCTGGAGATGCGCCGCACGACGGTCGGCATGGACGGCGGACCGGCCGCGTCCGGGTACTACGTGCCGCCGTTCAGCGACGTACCGGTGCCTGAGCCGCTGCTCTCGCTCGGCGCGATGGACGCCTGCGGCGGACTCGCCAGCACCGCGGCGGACCTGGCCAGGTGGACCTCGTTCCTGGCCGACCCGACCGACGAGGTGCTGTCCAAGGACACGATCGACGAGATGTGCCAGCCGCAGATCATGGCCGACCTGGACCGCTGGCAGCTCGCCTTCGGTCTCGGCTTCATGCTGCTCCGGGTCGGCGAGCGGGTCTTCATCGGCCACACCGGCGGCATGCCCGGCCACATCACCGGCACGTTCCTGCACCGCCCGTCCGGTACGGCGGGCATCGCGCTGATGAACACCACCGCTTCGCCGTCCCCCGCCGCGATCGCCACGGAGCTGGCCCTCAAGGTCCTCGACGACGACCCGGTCCTCCCGAAGCCGTGGACCCCCGGCACCACTGTCCCGGCCGAACTGGCCGACGTCCTCGGCACCTGGTTCACCGAGGGCCAGCCGTTCGTCTTCTCGGTCCGCGAGGGACACCTCGAGGCCAGGTCCCCGGCCGCCGCGGACCACATCGCCCCGGCGGTCTTCGAGCAGGTCTCCACGGACGTCTACCGCACCGTCTCCGGCCGGGAAATCGGCGAACTCCTCCGCATCACCCGCGACGCCGACGGCACCCCGACAAAGTTGAACTGGGCAACCTACCTCTGCACCCGCGAACCCCTGGCCTTCGGCCAGCACCTGTAGGCGGGCGCTCAGCGAGGCCAGTACTTAGGAGGGGCAGCTGCTGGGTCCACGGTCACGTGCCGTCCCCCGGGTTCGATGCTGAGGATGCGCACCAGCCGCTGACCGTCCGCCATCGCAAGCTCCGCAACCACGTACGGCATGGCGGAAACGACGGCACCCAAGGCCAGTGCAAGCCCGGTGACACCGAGGTCGTACTTCTGGCGGTAGCGCACGTGATGAAGGCCACTCTTCTTGATCGCTGCCGCTTCGACCGGATCGTCCAGCTGGCTGGCGTCATTGGTGACCAGGACCTCGTAATGCTGGGCCGCGGCGTCGCGCAGAACGAAGAGGTCCTTCTTGCCGCTCCATCCCAGCTTGTGTACGTGTTCGACGCGGTGTCCACGCAGAACATGCCTCAGCGGATCGAGGACCTGAACAGCTACGTCCTCATCGAGCAGGATGCGCATCAGGCCGCGGTTGTCCGGCCGTAGCGGTCGACGTAATCGGCGAAATCCAGGGCGTCAGCAGCCGCCGCGGCGCCCACGGACGGGTAGTAGTCGGAGATCTCCTCGGCGGCAACACCATCGCGGAGCAGACCGGCGACAGGCTCGAAAGGCACCCGGGTCCCCAGGATCACGGGGTGGCCACCGCGGACCTCGGGATCGACGTGAAGGGCTCTGCGCGGGTGGATCAGATCAGGTACCAGCACCTCGTCAGCCGTGAGGAATGCCTGCAGCACATCCGACATCACGACAGTGACCTGCTGTCCCGGCCGGTTGACCAAGTCGATGGCCGGCGAGTCGTCCGGGGCCACGAGCACGACGCTGTTGCCCTGGGCGACGAGGCGGTACGTCGACAGGTGCTCTCCCTCGCCGAGGTCGTACAAGTTCTGGATGGCTCGGCGAACACGTTGCAGCGAAATGCGCTTGCGGAGATAGACCGTGGTCCGTAGCGCGATCACGTCACGGAAGGAGTACAGCAGAGGCTGCTGCGAAACCTCCGGGACGAGCAGTGGGCCGCCGGACGTGGTGGCCTTCCTCCAGTACGCGAGCTGGCGGACAGACGCACCCGACAACGCCGCAGCCAGCTGTGGCCGGTATGCCATCGATCCCTCCCATCGCTCGGATTTCGATGGTATCCCTCGTGGAGAAGGTCCCGTGGCCGTTTGTGGATGAACTGCTGATCTGCCCGGGGAATCCCCGGGCAGATCAGTCGAGCTACTTCGTGTAGCTCGTGTGGCCGTCGAGGAGCTCGCGGATGATGTCGAGGTGCCCGAGGTGCCGGGCGGTCTCCTCGATCAGGTGGCACAGCACGAACCGGAGCGAGGCGACGCCGGTGCCGTCGCGCATCGACGGGCCCTGTTCGAGCGCGTCGAGCGAGAGGTCGGCGATGGTCGCGTTCGACCGGGCGCACTCCTCGTCGTACTCGTCGAGCAGCTGGGCCAGCGGTACGTCGTCGACGAACATCTCGGCGTCGACGTGCCCGTCGTCGGTCCACGGGGTCTGCCCGGTGTCGGGGACGCCGGCGACGTTCAGCTGGAACCAGGAGTACTCGTTCCAGCGCAGGTGGGCGACGATGCCTGCCATCGTCATCAGCGGTGACGTCGGGACCACCTTGCGGTGCTCGTCAGCGGCGCTGAGGTCCTTGCACTTCATCCGCACGAAAGACCGCTGCAGGTCCAGCCAGCCGATCAGTTGGGTGCGTTCGTCCGCGGTGAGCGGCGGACGGGTGACTTCGGTCATTCTCGACTCCAAGAGTGGAACTGGAGCCACCGCTCAGTCGCGGGTACGACGAGTCGGTGGCACATAGGTCTTACCAGACATCGCGCTCACCTCCTCTCGTCGTTGCCTGAACCTTAGCGGTCCGCGGGGCCGGAACTCAACAGGATTGCCTTCACCTCGGCCTTCAGCACCTTCCCGACCTTGGAGCGCGGCAGATCGGTCCAGACCACGACCTGCTTGGGGGTCTTCACGCTGCCCAGCCGGCTCTTCACGTAGTTGCGGACCTCCGACTCCGAGACGGTCAGCCCCGGGTGCAGCTGCAGCACGGCGGTGACCCGCTCGCCCCACTTCTCGTCGGGCAGCCCCACGACCGCGCAGTCCTGGATCGCTGGGTACGTCATCAGCGCCTGCTCGACCTCGGCCGAGTACACGTTGAACCCACCGGTGATGATCATGTCCTTCGCCCTGTCCACGATGTAGAGGTAGTTGTCGTCGTCGAGGAACCCGATGTCCCCGGTGTGGTGCCAGCCGTACGCCGAAGCAACCGCGGTCGCCTCGGGGTCCTGGTAGTACCCGGCCATCACGAGCGACCCCCGGACCACGATCTCCCCGCGCTGATCGTGGTTCAGGAGCCGTCCGTCGTCCGCCATGATCGCGACCTGGGTCAGCGGACTCGGCCGTCCCGCGGAGGCGAACCTCTCGACCGCGGGCGACCCGTCGGGGTGGAAGTGGTCGGCCGGCGCCATCGTCGCGATCATCATCGGCGCCTCGCTCTGGCCGAACAGCTGGGCCATCACCGGCCCGATCCGCTCCAGCGCCTCCTCCAGGCGGGCGGCCGACATCGGCGCGGCGCCGTACCAGAAGCACTGCAGGGAGCTCAGATCCGTGCTGGGCAAGGCTTCCTCGGCCAGCAGCATGTAGATCAGCGTCGGCGGCAGGAACGTGTGCGTGACCCGGTGCCGCTCGACCAGCGCCAGGAACTGCGGCAGGTCGGGCTTCGGCATCACGACGATCTCGCCGCCGAGCGTCAGCACCGGAAAGCACAGTACGCCGGCCGCGTGCGTCAGCGGCGCGAGCGCGAGATAGACCGGCCGCCCCTCGAAGGGATAGGCCATCAACGTGATCGCCGACATCGTCTCGAGATTGCGCCCGGTCAGCATCACCCCCTTCGGTCGCCCGGTCGTCCCACCGGTGCCGACCAGCAGCGCGACGTCGTCGACCGGCTCGGCCTGCCACGGCTCCGCCGGTACGCCATCCAGCCACTCCGCCAAGCTGCTTGCCTCAGGCAAGGACTCGTCGAGGCAGACGACGAGGCGCAGCTTCGGCAGGTCGGGCAGGATCCGTTGCACCAACGGCAGGAAGGCGCGCTGGAAGATCAGCACCGAGCAGTCGAACGCGTCCAGCAGGTCCCGGTTCTCGGCGGCCTCGTTGCGCGGGTTCACCGGGCACCAGACCGCGCCGGCCCGGGAGATGCCGAACACGCACGCGAACGCGACCGGGTTGTTCGCCGACAGGATCGCGACCTTGTCGCCCGGCGCGATCCCGGACTTCGCCAGCGCCCGCGCGACCTGGTACGACAGCTCCTGCACCGCGCCGTAGCTCAGGCTGGTCCTGTCCATCGTCAGGCAGGGCGCCGCCGGACCGAGCGACGCCCCTTTGTCCAGATAGTCGTACAACCGCACGCGAACTCCTCGGTGGAACAGGCGCGGGGGAGACCCAAGGGGGTGAGAGAGGACGCCCCCGCGCCTGGCTCAGTGGTGGACGGTCACAACGGGTTCGAGCACCAGCCCGAAGCTCCGCAGGACGCCCAGGAGTTCGCGGTGCCCGAAGGCCTGGCAGGCCGAAGCCAGCCCGGCGCGCCGCGGCGGTTGCTGCAGCAGCGAGTACGCCGCGTACGCCTGCAGCGCGCCGGTCTGCTTGTAGTTGCTGTTCCCGTAGATCACGCAGTGCGCGCGGCCGAGCGGCCCGGTCGCGTAGACCGAGTCCAGCGAGGTGTTGATCCGCGGGTTCTCCCGCGGCGGCATGCTGGCCTGGACCGACGCGGCGACGTCCGCGAGCGCCGACTCCTGCTGGTCGGCGGGCAGCGTCTTGATCTGCGTCTCGACCATCTTCACGGCCTCGACCACGCCCTGCATGACGGCCCGGTCGAAGACGCCGCCGGCGACCTTGACGTTCGCCACCCGCGGGTCGTTGCGGAACCAGACCGGATGGCTGGTGCCACCCCACGGCAGCGCGAGCGCGGACTCGTGCTGGCCCGGCACGTTCACCTCGAACGTGGTCAGCGGGTCCCACTTCACCAGCTTGTTCTGCTCCAGGTAGTGCCAGTCCGCCTTGAGGATCGTGAAGATCGTCTGCGTCGACGCGTACGTCGGGAAACCCTTCCACAGCACGAGAATGTCGAGCGTGTCCAGGCCGGGCGTCTCCAGGCAGATGTTCGCCGCGATCTCGCCGGTGGTGTACATCTGCGCGATGCCGGGGCCGAGCAGCAGGCCCTGGGACGCGAACTTGTCGCCCCAGTTCTCCTGCGCGGCCAGCATCCAGTCCTGCTCGCCGGTGGTGTCCAGGTAGTGGCAGCCGGCCGCCAGCGACGCCTCGACGACCTCGGGTCCGTACTTCACGAACGGGCCGACCATGTTGCTGACCACCTGCGCGCCGCTGAACAGCTCGGTCAGCGCGCCGACCTCGTGGTCGACCTCGACCACCTCGTGCTCCACGGTCTCGATCCCCGGGACCTTGTCGAGCACCGCCTGGATCCGGGCCTTGTCGCGGCCGGCCGCGATGAACGGGACGTGGTATTCGCGCAGGTACTCACACACCAGACGGCCGGTGTAGCCGGAGGCGCCGTACACGACGACAGGTTTGGTCATGTCACATCCCCATTCCGCCGTCGACCGGCAGGCCCGCACCGGTGATGAACTTGGCCGCGTCGCTGGCCAGGAAGACCACCGCGTCCGCCATGTCGCCGACCTCGCCGAGCCGACCCAGCGGCGTCAGTCCGATCACGTCGCCCACCGCGGCCTCAGCCGACGGCCACAGGCCGAGCGTGACCATGTCGGCCGCGAGCTTCATGCCCATCTCGGTCGGGACGAGTCCCGGGTAGACGCAGTTCACCCGTACGCCGTACCCGAGCTTGCCGGACTCCATCGCGGCCACGCGGGTCAGCCGGTCGACCGCCGACTTGGTCGCGGAGTAGCCCGCGATGCCGGGGAACGGGATCGTTGCCGCGACGCTGGAGATGTTGACCACCGAGCCACCAGACCCCGCCGGTCCGCCCGGGCGCATCGCCCGGAACGCGTGCTTCACGCCGAGCGCGGTGCCCAGCACGTTGATCTCCAGCATCTTGCGTACGTCGTCCGGCTCGAGGTCGACGACCAGGCCGGACAGCTCGACGCCGGCGTTGTTCACCAGGATGTCCAGGCCACCCAGTTCACCGACGGCGGCGGTGATCGCGGTCTCCCAGTTGGCGTCATCGGTCACGTCGAGTTTGACGAACACCGCGTTCGCGCCGGTCTGCTTCAGTTCGTCGGCGGTCGCGCTGCCCAGGTCCTCCTGGATGTCGGCGATCACCACCGAGGCGCCGGCGGCGGCGAGTGCCGCGGCCATCCCGGCGCCGAGCCCGCGGGCGCCCCCGGTCACCAGAGCCTTGCGTCCGGTCAGGTCGTACATGGCATCTCCCCTCAGACGGTGCGGATGCTTGACGCCACGGTCACCGGTGAGGCGATGACCGGGGCGATGCCCCTCAGCGTCACCGAATCCTGGACAGTCGTCAAGACTTTCTTGGACAACTGTCAAGGAATTCCCGCGGCTCCGGGTAGGCTGGTGGTCAGGAGGCTCGCCGATGACCGAGGTGACGGACCGGATCTCGCGCCGGCAGGTGGACAAGTTCGCGGAACGCCGCGCGCAACTGGCCACCTCGGCGCTGCGCACGCTGTCCGAGCTCGGTTACGCCCGGACCAGCCTGCGCGAGATCGCCCAGAACTCCGAGTTCTCGCACGGAGTGCTGCACTACTACTTCCGCGACAAGGTCGAGCTGATTACCGCCTGCGTGCGGCAGTACAAGGCCGAGTGCGTGACCCGGTACGACGAGCTCGTCGACACCGCGACCACCGCCGAGGGCATCCGCAAGGACTTCGCCGACGCCCTGGCGACCACGTGCCGCGAGGACGCCGCGATGCACCGCCTCTGGTACGACCTGCGCAACCAGGCCCTCTTCGAGGAGTCCTTCCGCAAGGACGTCCTGGAGATCGACCAGACCCTCGAGCTGATGATCTGGCGCGTCGTCACGACGTACGCCGACCTCGCCGACCGCCCGCTGACGGTCACCCCCAGTACGGCGTACGGCCTGCTGGACGGCCTGTTCACCCAGGCCCTGCTCCGCCACCTCGCCGGCGTACCGAACGCCACCGAGGACCTGGCCGCCGCGGCCCACCAAACCCTGCCGAAACTGCTGGAGCCCTAGAGCTTCCGTCGGTCGTTGATGCGTTTCGCCTTGCCCAGCGAGCGTTCCAGCGCGTGCGGCGGCAGGACCTCGATGGCCGCGGTGATCCCGACGTGGGTCTTGATGCGGTGGGAGAGCTCGCGGACCGCGGGGGAGTGGTCGGTCAGGCCGGGGGCGGCCTCGACCTGGACAGTCAGCTCGTCGAGCCGGTTCGGGCGGGTGAGGACGCACAGGTAGTGCGGCGTGAGGCCCTCGACCAGCAGGATCTGCTCCTCGATCTGGGTGGGGAAGACGTTGACACCGCGGACGATCATCATGTCGTCGGTACGGCCGGTGATCTTCTCCATCCGGCGCATCCCGGGCCGCGCGGTGCCGGGGAGCAGGCGGGTCAGGTCCCGGGTGCGATAACGCAGGACCGGGAAAGCCTCCTTGGTCAGCGTGGTGAACACCAGCTCCCCCTCGGAGCCGTCCGGGAGGACCTCGCCGGTGACCGGGTCGATGACCTCCGGGTAGAAGTGGTCCTCCCAGATGTGCAGCCCGTCCTTGGTCTCGACGCACTCCTGCGCGACGCCCGGGCCCATCACCTCCGACAGTCCGTAGATGTCGACCGCGTGCATGCCGGTCCGCTGCTCGACCTCGAGGCGCATCTGCTCGGTCCACGGCTCCGCGCCGAAGATCCCGATCCGTAGCGAGGTGTCGCGCGGATCCAGCCCGCGGGCCTCCATCTCGTCCAGGATCGACAGGAAGTACGACGGCGTGACCATCATGATCTCGGCGCCGAAGTCGCGGATCAGGTCGACCTGCCGCTCGGTCATGCCGCCGGAGATCGGCACGACCGTGCACCCGAGCCGCTCGGCGCCGTAGTGCGCGCCGAGCCCACCCGTGAACAGCCCGTATCCGTAGGCGACGTGACACACGTCCCCGGCCCGACCGCCCGCGGCCCGGATCGAGCGGGCGATCAGGTCCGCCCATCGATCGATGTCGCCGCGCGTGTAGCCGACGACCGTCGGCCGGCCCGTCGTACCGGACGAGGCGTGCACCCGCACGACCTCCGAACGCGGTACGGCGAACATCCCGAACGGGTAGTTGTCGCGCAGGTCCTTCTTCGCCGTGAACGGCAGCCGACTCAGATCCGACAGCTCCCGCAGGTCGTCGGGCGTGAACCCCACGCCGTCGAGCGCCGCCCGGTAGTGCGGCACATTCTCGTACGCCGCGCGCACGGTGGTCTGCAGCTGGGCGAGCTGACGCGCCCGGAGCTCGTCGACGGACAGCCGCTCACCGGCGTCCTGCAGCTCGGGCGGGCAAGCTTCACCGAGAAAGCGCTCGGTCATGGCGGAGACCTCCGAAATTTCAGGGGTTCACCCAGCAAATGCGCCGTTGGCCCACGATAATCCGGTAGGCCAACGGTCCATTTGAGGGGTTAACCCATCAAATGCGTGCCAGCAGGGTCGCGATCCCTTGCCCGACGCCGATGCACATGGTGGTCAGCGCGTACCCGGCGTCGCGGTGGCGAAGCTCCAGGGCGGCGGTCAGGGCGAGACGGGCACCGGACATCCCCAGGGGGTGACCCAGGGCGATGGCGCCGCCGTTCGGGTTGACGTGGTCGGCGTCGTCGGGCAGACCGAGCTCACGCAGTACGGCGAGCGACTGCGCCGCGAACGCCTCGTTCAGCTCGATCACGCCGACGTCGGCGAGCGCGACACCGGTCCGGTCGAGCAGCTTGCGGGTCGCGGGCGCGGGCCCGATCCCCATGATCCGCGGCGGTACGCCGGCCGCCGCGGTCCCGACGATCCGGGCCAGCGGCGTGACGCCGAGCCGCTCGACCGCTTCGCCGCTCATCACCAGCAGCGCGGCCGCGCCGTCGTTCACGCCGGACGCGTTGCCGGCCGTCACCGTGCCCGGGTCGCGGAACGGAGTCTTCAACCCCGCAAGGGCTTCCAGCGAGGTTTCGCGCGGGTGCTCGTCGGTGTCGACCACCGTCACGGCGCCGCGCTTGCCGGGCACCTCGACCGGAACGATCTCCTCGGCCAGCCGGCCGTTCGCGATCGCCTTGGCCGCGCGCTGCTGGCTGCGTAGCGCGAACAGGTCCTGGTCCTCGCGGCCGACGCGGAAGTCGGCCGCGACGTTCTCCGCGGTCTCCGGCATCGAGTCGATCCCGTACTGCTGCTTCAGGACCGGGTTGGCGAACCGCCAGCCGATCGTGGTGTCGAAGATCTCCGCCGAGCGCGCGTACGCACTCGTGGCCTTGGGCATCACGAAGGGCGCCCGCGACATCGACTCGACCCCACCGGCGATCACGATCTCGTTGTCACCGGCAACGATCGACCGCGCGGCCGAGGCGACCGCGTCCAGGCCGGAGCCGCAGAGCCGGTTGATCGTCGAGCCGGGCACGCTGTCCGGCAGCCCGGCCAGCAGCACGGCCATCCGGGCGACGTTCCGGTTGTCCTCGCCGGCCTGGTTCGCGCAGCCCAGGACGACGTCGTCGATGCCCAAAGGGTCCAGCGAGGGGTGCCGGGCGAGCAGGGAACGCAGCGCGTGCGCCGCGAGATCGTCGGGCCGCACCGCGGCCAGCGCACCGCCGTACCGGCCGATCGGGGTCCGGATCCCGTCGACGAGATAGGCCACGCGGGTCATAGCGCCATTCCGTTCTGAATCGAGGAGCAGGCCAAGGTCATGGGGCCTCCCGGTCTGGACTGAGGAGTGAGGGAGCGAAGCGACCGAACGACGAGGGAAGACCGGGAGACCAAGCCCCATGACCCGCCGAGCCGGAGGCGAGGCCAACAGCACAGCTCATGAGTCCTCCTGGATGACGGTTCCGGACAGTTGGCGGCTGCGGCCGCGGAACTCGGCGACGACCTCGTCGCCGCGGCGCACGGTGACGTCGTAGATCCCGTTGCGCCCGTACGACGTTCGCTCGACGGCCTCCGCGACGAGCACGTCGCCACGCTGGGCGGCCGCGACGAACACGATGTCGCAGGCCTGCGCGACGGTGACCTGGTTGCGCGAGTTGCAGGCGAACGCGAACGCGGAATCCGCGAGCGTGAAGACGAAGCCGCCGTGAGCGATACCGTGGCCGTTCACCATGTCGTCGCGCACCGTCATCTCCAGACGCGCCGTGCCGGTTCCGACCTCGATCAGGCGCATTCCGAGCATCGCACTGGCGGTGTCCCCGGCCCACATCGCGGCCGCCACGCGGGACGGCAGGTTCTCGCCCATGCTGTTACACCCTATCGCCGATTCGTCTGCCGACTGTAACATCAGCCTCGTCGACCATCTCAGCTTGGAGCGCACCCCATGACATCGACCGACTGGCTCGCCACCCACCGCGACCGCCTTGACGGGGCGCTGGCGGCGATCCGCAGCCGTGGCTACTTCTCCGCCTTCCCCGAGTCGCCGAGCCCGCGGGTGTACGGCGAGACGGCGGCCGCCGACGGCAAGGCCGCCTTCGAGCAGCACCTCGGCAAGGAGTACGCGCTGCCGACCCCGGGGGCCAACGGGACGGTCGTCACCGAGCAGTCGCCGTTCGGCATCGAGCTGAACGTCGAGTACCCGCGCACCACCGAGAGCGGCCTGGACGAGCTGCTCGCCGCCGCTCAGGCGGGGCTGACCGACTGGCGCAAGGCCGGGATCGACGGCCGGACCGGCGTCACGCTGGAGATCCTCGACCGGCTGCACAAGCGCGTCTTCGAGCTCGCCAACGCCGTACAGCACACCAGCGGCCAGGCCTTCGTGATGGCGTTCCAGGCCGGCGGCGCGCACGCGCTGGACCGCGCGCTCGAAGCGGTCGCCTACGCGTACGAGGAGATGAGCCGCTACCCGGCCGAGGCGCTGTGGGAGAAGCCGGCCAAGGGCGACCCGATCCGGATGACCAAGAACTTCACCGTCACCGGCCGCGGCGTCGCGCTGGTGATCGGCTGCAACACGTTCCCGACCTGGAACTCGTGGCCGGGCCTGTTCGCCTCGCTCGTCACCGGCAACGCCGTCGTGGTCAAGCCGCACCCGCTGGCCGTCCTGCCGCTGGCGATCACCGTCGACGTCTGCCGCGAGGTGCTCGCCGAGGCCGGTCTCGACCCGAACCTGGTCACCCTGGTCGCCGAGCGGCCGGACGACGGCCTGGCCAAGCCGCTCGCGCAGCGGCCCGAGGTCAAGCTGATCGACTTCACCGGCGGCAGCGAGTTCGGCGAGTGGCTCGAGCAGAACGCCACCCAGGCGACCGTGTTCACCGAGAAGGCCGGCGTCAACGCGGTCATCGTCGACTCGACCGACTCGTTCAAGGCGCTGTGCAACAACCTGGCCTTCACGCTCTCGCTGTACTCCGGCCAGATGTGCACCACCACGCAGAACCTGTTCGTCCCGGCCGGCGGCATCGAGACCGACGAGGGGCACAAGTCGTTCGACGAGGTCGGCGCCGGCATCGGGACCGCGATCGGCAAGCTGCTCGGCGACGACGCCCGCGCGGTCGAGATCCTCGGCGGGATCGTGAACCAGGCAGTGGTCAGCCGGCTCGAGCTGGCCGAGGAGTACGGCGACGTCGTGCTGCAGTCGCGCGCGATCAAGCATCCGTCGTACGAGGACGCTGTGGTCCGTACGCCGCTGCTGGTGGCGATCGACGCCAAGGACGAGGGCGTCTACGGGCGTGAGTGCTTCGGCCCGGTCTCCTTCCTGGTCCGGACCGCGGACACCAAGGAGTCGATCGAGCTGTTCGGCCGGACGGTCGCCGAGGGCGGCGCGATGACGGCCGGGATCTACTCGACCGACGAGGGCGTGCTGGAGCTGGCGCGCGACACCGCGCTGGATGTCGGCGTCGCACTGTCGGAGAACCTGACCGGCCAGGTCTTCGTGAACCAGTCGGCGGCGTTCAGCGACTTCCACGGCACCGGGGCGAACCCGGCCGCCAACGCGACGTACACCGACGGCGCCTACGTTGCGAGTCGCTTCCGCGTCATTCAATCCAGGCGTCATGCCTAACCCTGTGGACGACCGGAACCTGACCGAAGTCCTCGCGTACTACGACACCTGGCTGGCCTTCAACCAGCGCTACCAGCGGGTCCCGGGGGTCCAGGCCGCCGTGTACGCCGGGGACCGGGTCGCGCTGTCGACGGCGTACGGGCTGGCCGACGTCGAGGGCCAGGTCGCGCTGACCTCGGAGCATCTGTTCCGGATCGCGTCGCACTCGAAGACGTTCACCGCGACCGCCGTGCTGCAGCTGGTCGAGCAGGGCCGCGTCCGGCTGGACGACAAGGCGTCGGCGCACGTGACCGAGATCGTCGGGACGCCGCTCGGTGAGCGCACCCTGCGGGACCTGCTCAGCCACGCCGGCGGCGTCACCCGGGACAGCCTGGACTCGGACTTCTGGCAGCTCGTGAGGCCGTTCCCGGACCGTGCGGGCCTGCTCGGCGTACTGAAAGACGGACACGTCGGCGGTGCTCGAGGACAACGACCGGTTCAAGTACTCCAACATCGGCTACGGCCTGCTCGGCCTGGTGATCGAGGCGGTCACCGGGACGTCGTACAACGAGCACGTGCGGACCGCGATCGTGGCCAAGCTCGGACTCGGTGACCTCGGGCCGGAGCTCGATCCCGGCCGGAGCGCGCAGTACGCCGCGGGCTACAGCGCCTACGCGTACGCCGACCAGCGGGTGCCGATCGAGCACATCGACACCGGGGCGCTCGCCTCCGCGACCGGCTTCTACAGCACCGCGCACGACCTGGTCAGCTACTGGTCCGCCCACCTGACCGGCGACGACCGGCTGCTGACCGACGCGTCGAAGCGGCAGATGCAGCACGGGCTGTGGAAGACCACCGAGGAGGACGGGCCGCAGTACGGGCTCGGGCTGCAGATCAACAAGGTGGCCAAGCGGGACGTCTTCGGTCACGGCGGCGGCTACCCCGGGCACATCACCCGCTCGCTGGTCGACGCCGACCGCCGGGTCGCGGTGTCGGTGCTGACCAACGCGATCGACGGACCGGCGAACCAGCTGGCCGAAGGGGTGCTGAAGCTGATCGACCTGGCCGAGTCGAAGGACCGCGGCGAGGGCGATCTGGCCCGCTTCACAGGGCGCTTCGCGAACCTGTGGGGCGTGGACGACATCGCGCTGCTCGGCGGCCGGCTCTACCTGATCGACCCGACCGCGGCGGACCCGACCGCGGAGCCGACCCAGCTGGAGCCGTCCGGCGACAGCACGCTGCGGGTCACCAGCGGCTCGGGCTACGGCGGCTACGGCGAGCACCTGCGCTTCGAGTTCGCCGCCGGCCGGATCGAATCGGTGCGAGGGGCAAGCGGTCAGCTCAGCCGCCCGATCGAGCAATACTCGCTACCTGATCGGGTGACCGCCGTACGCTGACCCCGTGACTGTATTTTTGGCGTCGACTTCGTCGCCGCGGGTTTTGGGGCTTTGTCTCCCGCTCTTCCCTCGTCGGTCGGTCGCTGCGCTCCCTCCCTCCTCAGTCCAGAGCGGGAGGCCCCAAAACCTGGGGGGACTCCGAGTTTTCGAGGAGGCCCCGTGACCATTCACGGGGACCATCCGTTCCTGCCTGCGGAGAGTGACCGGAGCCCGGTTCGGCGCTTTCGCGGGCGACTGGCCTCGCCGGTTGGTCTGTGGACCAGCGAGTACGAGGGGAAGCGCGCCGGGCTGACGGTCTCCTCGATGGTTGTCGGCGACGGCGACCCCGGGGTCGTGGTCGGGCTGATCGATCCCGACTCCGACCTCTGGGAAACGTTGCGTCAGGCAAAGACCGCGGTGGTCGGGCTGCTCGGCGGACCGCACCAGCAGCTCGCGGACGCCTTCGGGTACGTGGCTCCCGCGCCCGGCGGACCGTTCCGCATGCTCGAGTGGATCGAGACATCGTGGGGTCCGGCGCCGGTCGGGGTCAGCACCTGGGCCGGCTGCCGGCTGGTGACCGAGGACCCTCCGGAAGCCGGCTGGTCGCTGCAGGTCCAGCTCGCGATCGAGCACGTCGAGCTGCTCGCCGACGACGTACCGCCCCTGGTCCACCGGCGCGGCCGCTACACCGTCATCTGAAGTTTCAACCATCAGGCTTATGCTGCGGGCATGCGAGCCACCACGATCCATGCCCCGTTCGATGTTCGGCTCAGCGAAGTGCCGGACCCGGTGATCGTCGACCCGACCGACGCGGTGGTCAAGATCGTCGCCGGCTGCATCTGTGGCTCCGACCTGTGGTCGTACCGGGGCGAGAACAAGATCAAGCCGGGCAGCCGGATCGGGCACGAGTACGTCGGCATCGTCCAGGAGGTCGGCGCCGACGTCCGGACCGTGAAGCCGGGCGACTTCGTCGTCACCCCGTTCGTGGCCAGCGACGGCACCTGCCCCAACTGCCTGGCCGGGTACCAGTCCGTGTGCCAGAACATCGTCGGGATCGGCAGCGACCGCGCCGACGGCGGCCAGGGCGAGTACGCGAAGGTCCCGCACGCCGACGGCACGCTGGTCGCGACACCCGGCGTACCGGACGACTCGTTGATCCCGTCGCTGCTGACGCTGTCCGACGTGATGGGTACCGGCTGGCACGCGGCCCGGTCGGCGCGGGTGAAGGCCGGCGACACCGTCGTGGTGGTCGGCGACGGCGCGGTCGGGCTGTGCGGCGTACTGGCTGCTGTGCGGATGGGTGCCGAGAAAGTTGTTGCCTTGTCGCGGCATGAATCGCGGCAGAAACTCGCCACGTCCTTCGGGGCCACACACATCGTCGCCGAGCGCGGTGACGACGCGAAGAACGCCGTGCTGGAGCTGACCGACGGAGTCGGCGCGGACGCCGTACTGGAGTGTGTCGGGACGGACCAGTCGTTCAAGACCGCGTTCGACATCGCGCGAGCGGGCGCGACGGTCGGTTTCGTCGGCGTACCGCATGGCGTGGAGGTCCCGATCCGGAAGATGTTCAGCAAGAACGTCGGGCTGGCCGGCGGGGTCGCGCCGGTGCGCGCCTACCTGCCGGAACTGATGGCCGCCGTCCTCGCGGGTGAGATCGAACCGGGACGCGTGTTCGACCAGCAGCTGCCGCTGGCCGAGGTCGCCGAGGGCTACCTTGCGATGCACGAGCGGCGCGCGATCAAGACCCTGTTGTGGCCCTGATCGACAAATCCACACAAAAGGTGTCACATGTGCACAACGTGCTGGGGTAGAGCGTTGACACCTCCGGACGCTGGTGCCCAGAGTTGGCCCGTCAAGGGGCCCTCCACGAACTGATCGGAGAACGAAAATGCGTGGTGGTTTGAGCAAGACCATCGCGGTGCTGGGTGCCGCGGGTCTTCTCGCGGTCAGTGCCTGCGGGAACAGCGACGACGGCGGCAGTGGGGACGCGTCGGCGAGCAAGGACGTCACCGTCTTCACCTGGTGGGCCGACGGTGGCGAGAAGGCCGGTCTGGACGGCCTGGTCTCGACGTTCGCCACCGAATGCAAGGACTACAAGTTCGTGAACTCGGCCGTCGCCGGTGGCGCGGGCTCGAACGCCAAGCAGGTGCTGGCGAACGACCTGGCCGCGGGCAAGCCGCCGGCGACCTTCCAGGCGCACGCCGGCGCGGAGCTGGGCGATTACATCAAGAACGCCCAGGTCGACGACGTCAGCGATCTCTACAAGGAGTTCGGTCTGGACAAGGCCTTCCCGCAGAGCCTGATCGACAACCTGACCGTCGACGGCAAGATCTACTCGGTGCCGGCCAACGTCCACCGCGCCAACGTCGTGTGGACCAGCCCGGCGGTGCTGAAGAAGGCGAACCTCGACGCCACCAAGGCCCCGGCCTCGGTCGACGCCTGGATCGCCGACATGGAGAAGCTGAAGGCGGCCGGGGTCAAGGCTCCGCTGGCCACCTCCAAGGGCTTCGCCGAGGAGATGGTGATGGAGGTCGTGCTGCTCGCCGAGCTCGGCCCGGACAAGTTCACCGGCCTGTGGAACGGTCAGACCGACATGGCCGGCGCCGACGTCACCGCCGCGCTGGAGAAGTTCAAGAAGATCCTGTCGTTCAGCAACGCCGACCGCGAGGCGATCGACTGGCCGGACGCGCTGCAGTACGTGAACAAGGGCCAGGCGGCGTACACGGTGATGGGTGACTGGGTCGCCGCGCAGCAGCTCGCCGACAAGGTCCCGGACTCGGCGTACACCTACTGGCCGGCTCCCGGTACGGCGGGCAACTTCCAGTACCTGGCCGACTCCTTCACGCTGCCGACCAACGGGCAGACCCCCGAGGGCGCGAAGTGCTGGCTGAAGGTCGTCGGTTCGGCCGCCGGTCAGAAGGCCTTCAACACCAAGAAGGGCTCGATCCCGGCGCGTTCCGACGCCGTCGTGACCGACTACCCGAAGTACCAGCAGGCCGCGATGGCCGACTGGAAGGCGAACAAGATCGTCCCGTCCTGCGCCCACGGTGCCGCGTGCACGCTCGGCCAGAACGACTCGATCCTGTCGGCGATGGGCCAGTTCAGCAGCGGCATGGACGTCGGTGTGCTGCAGAAGGCACTCGTCGCGGCCGCCAAGCCGAACTGACCTAGCTCTCTCCACCGGCCGACCAACGATTCGGAGTCCTGAGTCTCATGCACGGAAGGATCCGTACCTGGGGTCCGGGGGCACTGGTACTGCTGCCCACGGTCCTGCTGCTCGGGTACTTCGTCTACGGGCTGATCGCCTGGACGTTCAACACGTCGCTGACGGACAAGCACAACGCCCGGCCGGTGCCGACGAACCACGTCGGTTTCGAGAACTACGTCAACCTGTTCGGTGAGGAACGGTTCCTCAACTCGCTGAAGAACCTCGGCGTGCTCACGGTGGCGTTCATCGTGGGCACGCTGATCTTCGGCCTGCTCTGGGCGCTGCTGCTGGAGAAGGGAGTCCCGGGCGAAGGCATCTTCCGCTCGGTCTTCCTGTTCCCGATGGCGGTGTCGATGATCGCGTCCGGCGTCGTCTGGGGCTGGTTGCTGAACCCGTCCCAGGGCGACGACGCGCGCGGCCTGAACCGGCTGTTCTCGATCCTGCACCTGAACTTCCTCGAGAACCCCTGGTGGACCGCGGGATCACGCTGGACCACGATGGCCTCGATCGCGCTGCCGGCGGTCTGGCAGCTGTCCGGCTACATCATGGCGCTGTTCCTGGCCGGCTTCCGGGGTATCCCGCCGGAGCTGCGCGAGGCGGCCCGGGTCGACGGCGCGTCGGAGTTCAAGCTCTACCGGTACGTGCTGTTCCCGCAACTGTCGCCGATCGCGCTGTCCGCGCTGATCATCCTCGGCCACATGTCGCTGAAGCTGTTCGACCTGATCTACGCGATCACCGGGCCGAACCAGTTCCGCACGGAAGTGCCGTCGGTCTACATGTGGAACACCCTGCTCCGCAGCGACATGGCGAAGGCGGCCGCGATCGCGATCGTGCTGCTGGCCGTCGTCGCTGTCCTCGTCATCCCGTACGTCGCGTACACCGTCCGGCAGGAGAGCGAAGAATGAGCGTCGTCGACGCCAGTCAGGCGACCGGCAAGGCGGCCGCGGCGGTCGCCAACAAGCCGCGGCGCAACGCGGTCAGCGACGGCTCGACCCGCAAGAGCCGGACCGTGCGCTACCTCCTGCTGCTGCTCTTCCTGCTGTTCGTGCTGACGCCCGTGTACGTCGTGGTGATCACCAGCTTCAAGACCTCGCAGGACACCACCGCCGCGGCGCAGTGGTCGCTGCCGGAGACCTGGACGCTCGAGCCCTGGCGCAAGGCCTGGGACGTGCTGCAGCCGTACATGGTCCGCTCGCTGTCGCTCGCCGTACCGGCCGCGATCATCGCGTCGCTGATCGGCTCCGCGAACGGGTTCGTACTGGCCCGGTGGCGCTTCCCCGGGGCGAACCTGGTGTTCGCGTTCATCCTGTTCGGCATGTTCATCCCGTACCAGGCCGTGATGCTGCCGCTGCGGCAGACCTACCAGGACCTGGACGTCACCCGGGGCATCCCGACGCTGCTGATCACCCATGTCATCTACGGCATCCCGATCTGCACGCTGATCTTCCGCAACTACTACGCGACCGTCGTCCCGATGGAGATCATCGAGTCGGCCCGGGTCGACGGCGCCGGACTGATCCAGACCTACGCGCGGATCATCCTGCCGATCTCGATCTCCGGGTTCGTGGTCACGCTGATCTGGCAGTTCACCTCGGTCTGGAACGACTTCCTGTTCGCGCTGTTCCTGACCCAGCAGAACAACGGGCCGGTGACGCTCGGGCTCGCGGCGCTGTCGGGCGGGCAGAAGGTCGACTACGCGGCCTCGATGGCCGGCGCGCTGATCACGTCGTTCCCGACGCTGCTGGTCTACATCGTGCTCGGCCGCTGGTTCATCGGCGGGCTGATGGCCGGTGCGCTGAAGGGCTGAGCTTCCTTTTCGCGGCCCGTGGTTCCCTCGGGAGCCACGGGCCGTAGTACTTACGTGACGGCGTGTCGTAAAGGTTGTCCACAGGACTCGCGCAGCACCCTGCGGCCGGGTGCGCTTCGGCGGTAATCTCGCCAAGGTGACCAAGTCACGAGACCGGGACGGACGCGGCAGCCACCTGCGGCTGGTCGGCTCCACTCCCGGACCGAATCCCCCGCCCCCGGCGGGTGTCGACGACGCCGACACCACGCCGAGCGTCGCTGTGCTGGACACCCTGCAGGAGACCTTGCTGCTCGACCTGGCCGCGGCGCCGCCCGCCCTGCACCCGGTGATCGCCGAAGCCTCGGTGGCCCGGTCCGCCGCCTTGCTCGCCGACCAGCTCTGGCCGGCCGGGCGCCCCGACGAGATCGGCGAGGTCGAACGCTACTTCTGGGCCGACGCCGCCCGCGTCCTCGGTGAACGCCGGGACGTGGATTCCTTTGTCCTGCTGACGAGTCTGGCCCGCACGGTCGGCCCGGCGGGCAGGCTGCCGCTGCAGCGTGCGCACCTGTCCCGCGGGCGGACGCAGGACGACGTGCCCGACTGGGTGTCCCGGATCGCGGGCTTCCGGCTGACCAGCGCGATCGTCTCCGAGGACGTGACCGGCGACGGGCTCAGCGTCGTACTGGACTACGACGACGAACGGCACCCGCACACACTGGTGGTCTTCGTCGACAACAACCTGGGCGCGATCGCCAAGGACGTCTTCGTCGGCCCGCCGGTCGACCGCGTCGTCGAGGCCTACCAGCGCGGCGGGCGGGTCACCGTGCGCACGGTCCGCCCGGCGACGGCCGCGGGCATCATCCTGCAGGCGATCGGCCAGACCCGCGACCACGACGAACCGCCCGTCACCGAGGACTTCGAGTTCTTCTCCGGGCTGCTGGTCAACCGGCTCACGCAGCTGCCCGAACGCCCGGTCCGCCCACCGATCCGGGCCTCGTTGTCGCCGCGCCAGCGCGAGCAGCTGGTGGAGGAGTTCCTGGACTCGCCGTACGCCGCGAGCCTGCCGGGCGACGCCGCCGACATCGCCCGCCTGTGGATCGACCACGCCGTCGACCGCACCGTGGGCGGGCCGCTGCGCGTCAGCGCCGTACTGGTCGAGCTCTTCCTCGCCAACTGGCTGCCGCAGAAGGTCCTTGCCGACAGCACCTACTTCGGTCACGTCCCGCTCGTCGTGAAGGCCTGGCTCCAGTTCGCAGGCGACCGGACCCAGCTCGAGCTGGACGCCGTCGAGGAGGCCGTCGACGCGGTCGACGTCTGGACCCCGGCCCTGGAGGCCGCGGCCCTCGACGAGCCCATCGGCTCCGTCTCCGGCGAACGAGTCTTCCTCGACGAAACCAGCACCGACCTCGACGAGGCCTACCGCACCCTGTCGGGCCTGGGCTCCCCGCCTCGCCCGGACCTCGACGGCCTGGACAAGTCCCAGGCCGCCACGCTCTCCGTCCTGGCCCCCCACGCCTGGCTCCTGGCCGGCGAGACCCTCGGCATCGCCTACGCCACCGACGCCTTCGAAATCGCCGAACGCCTGGTCCGAGAAGCCCCCGACCTCCTCACCAAGGCCCGCCTCTCCACCTGGCCGAGAGCAATCGTCTGGCACCTCGCCCACCACCACCGCCTGGTAGGCCCCGGCGAGCCCCTCACCCCCCACTCCCTGGCCGCGGACCTGGCCTCGTCAGCCCCCACCCTCCGAAAAACCACCAAGCTCCTGACCGACACCCTCGTCCTCCCCAGGTAAACCAAAGGGCAAGGCAAAAGGAACCAAGCAAAGAGAAGAAGGAAAGCCAAAGAAGTAAGGCAAAGAACAAAGACACAAGAAAAATTAGAGTAGGTGCTGCCTGGCTGGGCGCCGCTGTCCAGTTGAGGCCGCCAGTATGGCGGCCCTCATGGCGGCGGGACCTGCGGTGCCAGCTCCGGGCCGGAACGACCTGAAGGCTCGTCGTGGGATTCTGCGCGTTGGCCGGCCATCCTTCTCGATAGGCGGCCAGTCGTCGGAGGCCGCCGAGATCGGGCGCTTCGAATCCGTCGATCACCAGTCCGGTACCGCCGACCGTGCCGAAGGTCCTGACCGGTGTCGTCGAGAGGTCGAGAACCCAGGCGATTCCGCTGTGGTTGGTGACGGCAAAGCTGGCGAACAGGTGATTGGTGACGTCTGTCTCAAGCTCGACCAGCCCGAATCCAGGCGAGAACGCTTCCTTGGTGTCTATGCTCGCCTCGCCGTGGAGGGTTGCTCCGACTCTGCTCCAGAGGTGGTCTCCGAACAGCGCGACGACAACGGCGACGGCAAGCCCCATCAGCGCGAGCTTGTTCCCGTCGCGAAACCACGGGGCAGCCGTCGCGGTGTTCGCCTTCGGATCCGGCGGGACAACCGTGGTCCCGGCTTGGGACGGCCGTGACTTGGCTTGCCGTCGACGCCGGGATCGATCGACACCGCGACATTCTGTCACTGGATGTGTTTGGTCGAGCGCACGGGACAACCGAGGGTGAGCCGCCAGAGGGCGACGCGTCCGGACCTGCTGACGGGGTAGCGGAGGCTGATGTGGAACGCTGCGGGTATGGAAGCAGTCAGCACGTTGGCGGTTGGTGTTGAGCTTCAGCTTGTCCCGACGGGGGAGGGCGGCCGGGAGTCGGCGCTCAAGGGCGGCTGCGCACCCGGGGACCGTTTCACCTACCGACCGAACTGGGGAATGCCCGCCTGGGGTGCCGGCGAGCAGACGGCAGGCCCGGTCCTGGGCTTCTCGGCGGTGGACATCCAGCCCGGCGAGACCGCCCGCGCGGTCCTGGTCCCGACGATCCCCGACCACCTACCCGCGTGGCGCGCGGTCGGCCCGGGCGAGATCCTCCGGATGTACGAGGGCCCGCGCGTCTGCGGCTTCGGAACAGTCGTCTGGGTAGAACCAGCCAGCTGGCCGATGCCGCCGTACGAGCAGGACCAGTTCACCGCCTGGCTGAAAGGCGAAACCGGCCCAGGCGTCCGCCGCTTCGGCCAGAGCTGACTAGTTGGAGTCGGCGGCAGCGTTGGCCGACTGCGGATCGGCGCCCGGGCGGGGCATGGTTCGGACTGCTGGACTGAGGTGCATCACGACCGTCAGTACGGCGGTCAGCGTGGCGAAAGGGTCGCGTTCGCCGGCGTGGCCACGAAGAACATCAAGGCGAGGCGATCGCGATGGTGAGCCCGGCGAAGATCGCGTTGAAGCCGACCGCGCACGCCAGCGTCACCCGCAAGAACGGCGACGAGGCAACAAACCGCAGACCGATGGTGATGTCCCGCCAGAGCGCACGGAAGCGCCCGGGCTTTCCGCTGCCGTCCTCCGGTGCGCGTTCGGTCCGGAGCGGGTTGCGGACCAGCGCGGTCAGACCGGCACCGACGAAGGACGAGACGGCGTCCGCGAAGACCGGTACGGCGACGCTCACGCCGTACAACCATCCACCCAGCGGCTGCCCGACCAGCCCGGCGAGATGCCCGCGAGCCGAGTCCTGCGCCAGTGCCTGCGGCAACTGCTCAGGCGGTACGACGTGCCGAATCGCCACCGTCTGCGCCGAGTCGAAGACCGCGCCGAACGCGGAGCCGACCACCGCCGCCGCGATCAACTGCGCGAGGGTGACCTCCCCGGTGAGGATCACGACCGTGGAACCCATGTCACCCCAAGGTCGGTCGTCCGACCACCGTAGGTGGGTCCTCCTCGCGGAACGCAACCACTCTGCTACCGGCAGACACCCCCGAAGACCCGAGCAGGTGATGACTGACGCGTTGTTCGATGACTGGCGCGTTGTCGGGCGGCTGCTGCGATGTACCGCGCCAGGCGTCGGACAAGGGACCAGTCATCGGTGGATCCACGCAGTGCGTGGGGAGAAGCCTGGCGGACGGTGCCCACGGACCGAGCCCCCGCGGGTGGTGGTTGGGGTGGGGCGGATGATGGAGGCATGCATGTGCGCGCGCCGGAGCTCAAGGGTCGGGGATGGTTGAACACCGGGGGGTCGGAGCTTCGGCTTGCGGACTTTCGGGGGCGGTTCTTGCTGCTGGACTTCTGGACGTTCTGTTGTGTCAACTGCCTGCACGTGCTCGACGAGTTGCGGCCGTTGGAGGAGAAGTACGGGGACGCCCTGGTGATCGTTGGGGTGCACTCGCCGAAGTTCGCGCATGAGGGGGAAGAGGCGGCCGTGAAGGCGGCTGTTGCGCGGTACGAGGTGGGACACCCGGTGCTGGACGACCCGGAGCTGGTGACCTGGCAGAACTACACGGCGCGGGCCTGGCCGACGCTGGTGCTCGTTGATCCCGACGGGTACATCGTCGCGCAGTACTCGGGGGAGGGGCATGCGCACGCGCTCGACGCGCTGCTCGAGGAGCTGATCGCCGAGCACGAGGACAAGGGGACGCTGACGCGCGGCAAGTCGCCGTACGTGGCGCCGGTGGCGGAGCCGACCGAGCTGCGGTTCCCGGCCAAGGTGATTGCGAAGGGCAACGGGTTCCTGGTGGCGGACGCCGGGAACCACAGTGTGGCCGAGCTGGCGGCGGACGCACAGACCGTCGTACGGCGGTTCGGGAGCAAGACCAGGGGATTCGAGGACGGCGCCTCCGAGACCGCGCAGTTCTCGGAGCCCAACGGCCTCACTCTGCTCCCAGATGAGGTCGCGAAGACGGTCGGGTATGACGTGGTCGTGGCCGACACCGTGAACCACGCGCTGCGCGGGATCGACCTGGCGACCGGCGAGACCCGGACGCTCGTCGGGACCGGCAAGCAGTGGATGGACGGCGACGGGACCGACGTACTGAGTTCGCCGTGGGACGTGGCGTGGTGGGAGGGCAAGGTCTGGATCGCGATGGCGGGCGTTCACCAACTGTGGACGTTCGACCCGCTGACCGCGGTGACCGAGGTAGCCGCCGGTACGACGAACGAAGGCCTGCGGGACGGCGCGCTGAAGGAAGCCTGGTTCGCGCAGACGAGCGGGCTGGCGGCGGACGGGGACCGGCTGTGGCTGGCGGACTCGGAGATCTCCGCGCTGCGGTGGGTCGACGACGAGGTGCACACGGCGGTCGGCACGGGACTGTTCGACTTCGGGCTGCGCGACGGGAAGGCCGAGGAAGCGTTGCTGCAGCATCCGCTCGGCGTGACCGCGCTGCCGGACGGGTCGGTCGCCGTGCTCGACACCTACAACGGCGCCGTACGCCGGTACGACGTACGCCAGAACCTCGTCGAGACGATGGCGACCGGGCTGGCCGAGCCCAGCGGGGCCGTTGTCGTGGGCAACGAACTGCTCGTGGTGGAGTCTTCGGCGCACCGGTTGACGCGGGTACCGCTGGGCGCGTCCGCGCAGGTGGACGAGTTCAGCACGCGGACCCAGCGGCCGCCGATGGAGATCGCCGGGGGTGAGATGACGCTGGAGGTGGTGTTCACGCCGCCGCCGGGTCAGAAGCTGGACGATCGGTACGGGCCGTCGACGCGGTTGCTGATCTCGTCGACGCCGGAGAACCTGCTGCGCGAGGGGGCCGGTGACGGGACGGACCTTGCGCGGCGGTTGGTGATCGACGAGCGGGTTGGGGACGGGGTGCTGCATGTTGCTGTGCAGGCTGCTTCTTGTGATGACTCGTCGGCTGTTGAGTTCCCTGCTTGCCATATGCACCGGCAGGACTGGGGTGTGCCGGTCGTTGTCACGGCGGATGGCTCGGGGCGGTTGGAGCTCGTGCTCTCGGGTGCCAGCAGCTGACTACAGGTCGGCGACCATGCGGCCGGGCACGAGGCCTGTGGCCGGCCGCCGCAGCGGCCGGGAAACAGCTAGGTGCAGAGCCCAGTCAGCTGTGGGCTTCGTTCCGCGGCTGGATCGTGTTCGTGGCGCTGTGGACCTCGCTGGGCATGCGCGAGCGGCCGGTCGGAGCGCCCACCTGAGCGTTCTGCGACCGGCCGCTGGAACTGGTCCTGCCGCGCCCTACTCCTTGACGTCGCGGTGGTGCTCTTCGACGACTCGGTACTCCTCCTCGACCGCGGGGTCGAGGGACTCGTTCGGGACGCGCCGGCGTCGGTTGGTGATGTAGAAGCTCAGAACGATTCCGAGTGCTCCGGCGAGCAGGAAGATGTAGCCGACGACGGTCAGGTCGACCGCGTCCCAGGAGTCGCGGACGGCGAACGCGAGGATCGCGCCCACCACCATCAGGAAGATCCCCACACCGATGCTCATCCGAGCCTCCTCGTGAAGTCGTTCGACACCTTCGAAGCTACTCCGGCCTTCGGACGGAATCCATCAACAAAGGGTGTCGATCACGCCACTTGCGAAGGCCAGGTACCCGGCCGCAAACCTCAGGACCCGTGGGCCGTGAGCTCGACGTCGCCGGAGACGGTCTTCGCGCGGATGGTGTGGTCGGCCTGCAGCGCGTCGCCGAGGCCGTTCTCGACCTCGCCGCTGCGGGTGCCGGTCTCGACCCGGTAGGCACCGCTCGGCGCGTTCACCTCGATGTCGCCGCTGGTGACGTCGGCGGTCACGTCGTTCGCCTCGGCCAGGTCGAGGGTCAGGTCGCCGGACGTCGTCCGGACGTTCACCGCGCCGCCCTTGAGCCCGCTCGCCTCGATGTCGCCCGAAGTGGCCTGTACGTCGAGCCGCCCGCTGAGCCGGTCGACCTTCACGTCCCCCGACGTCAGGTCCAGCTTCACGTCACCCGTGACGTCCGACAGCTCGAGCTCGCCCGAACGCGACTTCAGATCCACCGCGCCGGTCCCGCTGAGCCGCAGGTCGCCGCTGCCGTTGTCGCCGGTGACCTTCGTCCCGCGCGGCACGGTCACCACGTAGTCGGCCCGGCACTGCCAGCCGCAGTTGCCGTCGAGCTTCAGCGTGTCCCCGTCGACCGAGTATCCGTCGGCGCGCTTCCGCAGCCAGTACTGGCGCTTCACCTGCACGGTCGTCTCCGACCCGTCGCCGACCTTCACGGTGATGTCGGAGTTCGCCGAGTCCAGCCGGACGGTGGAGATCCGCTCGCTCACCTCGGAGGTGTCGTCGGCCTGCTTGTCACCCCACGTCCAGACGGCCAGGCCGATCCCGGTCACCAGCAGCAGCGCACCGACCTGCTTGACGTTTGCCATCGTCCGTCCAATCCTCGTCCCGCGCCGAACCGTCGTGACGACAGTAGGTCCGTACGACGGCCCGCAGGATCAGGCGCCGACCCCCAGCAACCCCTGAACACCTCCTCAGGGACCGCTCAGGACAGCCCGCAGAATCAGGGTTTGTGCTGACCCCGCATCACCGCGGCCGGCAGGTCGTCGGTCAGGTTCCCGAAGAACGTCCGCGCCCACAGGTCGTCCCCGTGCCAGTACGGCCCGTCGTCGCCGGGCAGCGACTTCGGCGCGGTCCCGGACTTCAGCGCCCGCCGGCACTCCGCGCACAGCGGCAGCGCCACCGTCGTACCGTCGCTCTCGACCTGCGTCGGGCGCCCGGAAGCCCTGCCGTGCAAGGGGTTGAACGCACACAACCCCGGTACGACGACCACCTTGCGGTCCTGCGAGATCGCGACCGCCTGGTCGTACTCGCGCCGGGCCTGGTCGAGCAGCACCATCGCGCCGACCAAGTCGACCAGGTCCTGCGAGGAGTCCAGCACCTTCCCGGCCGCGTGGTGCGCGTCCAGCGCAGCCTGCTGGTGTGCCAGCCCCTGACCAGCCGTCGACGGCAGTGCGGCGAGCTCCGACCCGAGCGTGGTCAGCTCGGCCGTCGTCTCCCGGGTCAGCCGGCGACGCCGCTCGGCAGCGACGGTCTGCGCGACGTGCGGCGGAATGCTGAACGCCTTCTCCCGCCGTCCCGGCCGACGCCCCCGCAACCCGATCACCAGCCCGAGCACCACCAGCGCCGCGATCGACGCGATCACGATCAGGAACACCGTCGCGCCGTTGGAGTCGTCGGAGTCCTCGTCATCGTCATCGTCGGTCCGCGACGACACCGGCGGCCGCACCGGCTTCTTGGTGTCGACCGGCCCGAGGGCCGGCCCGGCCAGCAGTTCGTAGAACTTGGCGACCGTCTCGGTCGGCCCGGCGTCGTACCCGGTGTCCTCCAGCGCGTGCTCCCGCGCGTTGTTCAGCTGGTCGTTGTCCTCGGTGAACTGCGGCAGGTCCTTCGCCTTGAAGTACGGGAACCGCCCGCCGCCTTCCACCACGACGTACAGGCCGGGCTTCTTCAGCGCGTCCATCACCAGCGTGAGGACGTTGGTCTCCTTGCCCTGGAACGCGTCGCTCGTGGTCAGCGGCAGGATGATCGTGTACGTCGCGAAGCCGAGCGCCGACGCCTTCGTCCGCAGATCGGCCCGCAGGTTCTCCGGCAGGCCGCCCTGGTACGCCGGGTCGATGTACACCGGGTCCTTGGTCAGCGCGGTCGCGATCTCACGCGCCCGCTCGGCCGGTGTCTGGGTGGTCCGGGCTCCCGCCGGTACGGCGGCCAGCGAGAGCACCACCGCCACGACTGCCGTCAACGCGTACCTGGCCTTCACGACCGTCCTCCACCTCGTCGGGCGACCAGAGCCGCCATTCCCAGTACCAGCCCGGCCAGCAGCGCGCCGCCCATCAGACCGAGCATCGCGCCGCCCAGGCCGTTCGAGATCGCCTTGCCCACGGTGAACTTCTCCGGCGGGTAGGTCCGGTCCTCCCGCGGCGGCAGCGGCGTCGTCCGGGCGGGCTCGGCCTCGTACCGGTCGCTCGTCCTGATGCCGTCGAGGTACTCGCTGAGCTGTGCCGCCGGATCCTTGGCCGACTTCCCGTAGACGCGTCCCGGCCCGGACGCCTTGATCAGGTGGTCGACCCCGTAGGTGATGCTGTCGTCGACCACCAGGTACATCCCGGGCTTGCCGTTCGCGACCGCCATCCAGCCGGCCAGCAGCGCGGTGTCCCCCTTCTCCTGGAACCACGACCCGGTCGGTACGACGGCCACGTACACCGGCACCGGCGCGGTGGCGATCCGGGCCAGCATCTTCTCGACCTGGGCCGCACCGACCTCCTCGGCGTACTGGGGATCGACGTACACCGGCTGCTCCTTCCAGCCCGTCACGGCCGCGCTGACCCGGGGATCGGCCGGCACGCTCCAGGCGTTCACGGGCAGGCCTACAGCCAGTGCGGCGACGGCGAGCAGCAGGAGGCCCGCCCGGCGCGACAGCGACGTCATCGGACACCCCCGTAGACCCGCTCGACCCGCTCGGTCAGGTCGTCCGACAGCGCACCGAAGCCCGTCGCCACCATCGGGTTCTCCGGGTCGAGCGTCCAGTACGGCTCCGCGGCCCGGACGCCGCTGAGCAACCCGTTCCCCGGCGTCACGCGCAGCCCGTACGGCGTCTCGCCGTCGCTGACCGTCTCCGCGCAGGTCCGGCAGGCAGGCACGTCGGTGTCGTCCGACCAGGACGCCGTACTGGTGCCGGACGGGTGGGTCGGGTCGAAGAAGCACGGCCGCAGCAGGTCGTTGCCGCTAGCAACTTGATGGGCCTGGCGGGCGAGCACGAACGCGCCGGCCAGCGCGAGCACGTCGTCCGGCTCGGCCTTGCGCAGGGTCCGGGCGGCGTCCAGCCGGAGCCGGGCGTCGTCGCGCTGGTCGAGCTGTGCGCGGGTCAGGTCCGGCCGCTTCTCCAGGCTCCGCAGGGCGCGGTTGGCTTTGGGGATCCAGCGATCGGCCTGGGACCGAACGCGCTTCAGGTTGATCTCGGCGACCGGCGGGGATTGTTTGACCGCGGCGCGACCCGGCTTGCCCTTGCCGGTGGAGCGCGCGGCCTTCCCACGCCCGGTAACGCGCCCGCGCCGGCGCAGCACCAGGATCAGCACGAGCAGGAAGCCGATCAGACCGCCGATGCCCATCCCGACGAAGACCGACCGGTCCTCCTTGTCGGTGGTCGACGGGCCCTTCCGCGGTACGTACGGCTCCTCCAGATCGTCCTTCGGGATCTCCGGGAGCGCGCGGCCGTCGTACGCCGTCGCGGCCTGCTGGATCGTGCGGACGATCTTCGGCGCCGGGCGGGTGTTGACGATGTCGTTGTCGTGCTCGTCGTCCAGCTGCACGCTGGTCAGGTCGCGGCCCTTCAGCCCGGCCGGCCGGAACAGCTCCTGACTGCCGCTCCAGTAGTCGTCCGAAACGGTCCAGACCAGGTAGAGGCCCGGCTGACCGACCCGTGCCTGGAGCAGCGTCGGCAGGTCGAAGTAGATCTCGCGCACGGACGGTGTCCGCGGCAGCAGCGCGACGTACACCTGCAGGCCGGAGGCTGTCGAGGCGGTCCGGATCCGGTCCAGCTCGGCCTTCGGGAAGGCCGGTCGCAGCGCCGGGTCGACGAAGATCCGGTCCGTACGCCAGGCAGCGGCGATCTGGTCCGAGAGGTCGGGCGGGGCGGCGTGCGCGGGGCCGGCCGGGAGGAACGCCAGGACGGCGAGCAGCACGGCCAGGACGCGGAGACGGGCGGACATCGCGCTCACCTTACGACGACGGGATGCCTTCACGCCTGCACTGACGTGAACCGGCGCCTTCCGGTTCCGAGAGACGGCGGCCCTGGCGGGGACAGGGGAGACCGAGCCAGGGACGCCAATCACTCAGGGCGAAAACGTTGCTACACAACGGCGGCGCCCACCAGGGCAGATCAGGATCTGCCCTGGGGCACCTCAGAAAGCGGTCTCGGGCAGGTCCATCACGTCGAGGTCGGTCAGCTCGGCCTTGATCCGCTCGGCGCGCACGGTCGGCATCGTGGACCGGACGAACCACTGCGCCGCGGCGACCTTGCCGGTGTAGAAGTCCTGGTCGGCCGGGGACAGCTCCCCGCCGAGGCGCTCGAGCGCGACCTCGGCCTGCCGCAGCATCAGCCAGGAGCAGACCACGTCGCCGAGCACGTAGAGCAGCCGCGAGGTGTTCAGGCCGACCTTGTAGATGTTGCGCGGGTCGCCGTTCTCGGCCTGCGGGTTGCTCGCCATCAACGCCTGGCCCATCACGCCGAGGATCTTGTTGGTGTCCTCGAGGCCCTTGGCCAGCAGGCCGCGCTCCTCCTTGAGGCGGCCGTTGCCGGCCTCGGAGGCGACGAAGCCCTGGATCTGCTCTGCCAGGTGACCGAGCGCCTGGCCCTGGTCCTTGATGATCTTGCGGAAGAACAGGTCCTGGCCCTGGATCGCGGTGGTGCCCTCGTACAGGGTGTCGATCTTGGCGTCCCGGACGTACTGCTCGATCGGGTAGTCCTGCAGGAAGCCGGAGCCGCCGAAGGTCTGCAGCGACTCGGTGCCGAGCAGCGTCCACGACTTCTCCGAGCCGTAGCCCTTGACCAGCGGTAGCAGCAGGTCGTTGACCCGCTCGGCCAGTTCGTCGTGCTCCCCGGCGTACCGGGCCTGCTCGGCGCGGTCCTGGTACGTCGCCGTGAACAGCACCAGCGCGCGCAGCGCCTCGGCGTACGACTTCTGCGTCAGCAGCGAACGCCGTACGTCGGGGTGGTGGGTGATGGTGACCCGCGGCGCGGTCTTCGCGGCGTTGGTCAGGTCGGCGCCCTGGACCCGCTCCTTGGCGTACTCGAGCGCGTTCAGGTAGCCGGTCGACAGGGTCGCGATGGCCTTGGTGCCGACCATCATCCGGGCGTACTCGATGACCTGGAACATCTGCGCGATGCCGTTGTGCACCTCGCCGAGCAGGTAGCCCTTGGCCGGGGTGTTCTCGCCGAAGGTGATCTCGCAGGTGGTGGAGACCTTGATGCCCATCTTCTTCTCGACGTTCGTCACGAAGGCGCCGTTGCGCTCCCCGGTCAGCTCGCCGGTCTCCAGGTCGAAGTCGTACTTCGGTACGACGAACAGGCTCAGCCCCTTCGTCCCCGGACCGCCGGCACCGTCGACGCCCTGCGGACGGGCCAGCACCAGGTGCACGATGTTCTCGGTCATGTCGTGCTCGCCCGAGGTGATGAACCGCTTGACGCCCTCGATGTGCCAGGTGCCGTCGTCCTGCAGCGTCGCCTTGGACCGCCCCGCGCCGACGTCGGAGCCGGCGTCCGGCTCGGTCAGCACCATCGTCGCGCCCCAGCCGCGGTCGATCATGTGCTGCGCGATCAACTTGTCGCGGTCGGTGCCGTTACGCCACAGCACGTGGGCGAAGTTCGGTCCGGCGGCGTAGATGTGGACGGCGGGGTTGGCGCCGAGCACCATCTCGGCCGCGGCCCAGCGCAGCGAGGGCGGGGTCGGCTGGCCGCCCAGCTCCGGCGGGAGCTCGAGGCGCCACCACTCAGCGTCCATGTAGGCGTGGAAGCTCTTGGCGAACGACTCCGGCATCCGGACCTCGTGGGTCGCGGGGTCGTAGACCGGCGGGTTGCGGTCGGAGTCCTCGAAGGACGCGGCCAGCTCGTTCTTGGCCAGCCGGTCGACCTGGGCCAGCACGTCCCGGGCGGTGTCGACGTCCATCTCGGCGTACGGGCCCTGCCCGAGCACGTCGCCGCGGCCCAGCACCTCGAGCAGGTTGAACTCGATGTCGCGCAGATTCGACTTGTAGTGGCTCACAGGGGTTCCCCTTAACCTCTTCGCTTCACTTTACCCACGAGTAACTTCGAGTATATACCCGCCGGTAACGAAGGCAAAGCGACATCGGCCACCAGGCAGAGTCCCTGGTGGCCGATGGGGGTGGTGCGGAGCTGTTACGGCGTGTAGACCGTGTTGCTGCCGTAGAGCGGGTTGGTGAAGCCGGAGATGTAGCTGCTGGCGTCGCCGGCGCCGAGGTCGTAGGTGAGGAAGACGCCGTAGCCCTCGTTCTTGGTGCGGGTCGCCAGGCTGGCGGCGTTGGACGAGGCGTTGATCTGGACGGCGGCCGGGGAGAGCTTGGACTTCGCGCTCGGGCCGCGCGGCACCGACCACGTGCCGTAGTACGGGTTCCAGGCGTAGTTGAAGGTCTCGGCGACGCTCTGGCCGTTGTAGCTCAGGCGGGCGGCGGCGGGGCCGATGTCGTACAGGGTGATCAGCTTGTTCGGCAGCTTCTGGCGCAGCGCCTGGACCAGGTAGACGAACGAGCCGGCGTTCGGCTGCGGAGTGCCGTTGACGCCGTAGTCGGCGTACTCGTCGTCGAAGTCGATGCCGTCCAGCCCGTAGCGGTTGACCGCGTCGGCCAGCTCCTGGGCGAAGGCGTTCGCGGCGGCCTGCGACGGGAAGTTGGCGAAGCCGGCGCCCTGGTGGTTGCCGAGGACCGACAGCAGGACCTTGATCCCCTTCTGCTGCAGGGGTCTGACCTCGGTCGCGACGTTGTCGAGCACGCGCTGCACGTTCTCGTTGAAGTGCAGGTACGCCTTCGAGCCGTCGTAGTTGATGTTCGCCGCGAAGATGACGGCGACGTCGAAGACCTGGGCGCCGCCTCCTGCGAGCGTGTACTTGCCGACGTTCAGCATGCTGTTGTTGTTGACCTCGACGTAGGCGACCGAGACCGGGCCGGCCTTCGCGCGCGGCTTGCACTCCGCGGCCGAGGCGGTCAGCGGTACGCCGGTCGCGACCGCGGCGCCGGTCGCCGCGACCAGTGACAGCAGGGTCCTGCGGCGCATGAGCTCGTCCTTCATCTCTACCTCTTTCAGGGCGGGTACGGAGGGAGATAAACCGGTATAGCTCCCCGATCATCAGGCGCCGTGCGGGCTGTGTCAAGGCATGCGCGGAGGGTGAGCTCAGTGCAGCGGGACGACCTGCTGATCGCCGTTCAGCCGGACCCGGACCTGGACGGCCGCCGCAGGGACGAGCAGGGCGTTCGTCCGCAGGCCCTTCCAGCTCCCGCCGGACAGGCGGTAGTCGAGCTGCGCACCGCGCGACGCGACCGCCCAGCCCTGGCCGTCGGGAAGCTTCACCTTGACCGGGAGGTCCGACATGCGGTCCGGCTCGCCGCCGGGAACGACGGTCAGGCGGCCGCCGGGACGGGTCAGGATGGCGTAGCTCCGGGTCGGGTCGCGGTCGAGGGCCATCTCGCCCAGGATCAGGCGGGAGCCGTTCGGCGTGACGCCGTACGCGGCCCAGGTAGAGGTCGCGAACGAGTAGGCGTCCTGGTCGCGGACCTTGCCGGTGGCCGCGGCGAAGACCTGGTGGGCCGCGGTGCGCAGGTCGCCGCCCGCGGCGGTCATCGGCCAGCTCTCCTTGTCCTTGCCGGGCCAGAGGCGGTGCTCGGGGATGCGTTCGCCGTCCACCGTGCCGGTGCCCATCAGCGCCAGCGGGACAGAGCCCGGTGCGAGCTGCTTGACCCGTACGGCGTCCGGGTCCGTCCCGGCGGGCAGCATCGTGATGCTGACCCCGTCCTTGAACGTCAGCGGGTCGTACCGGTGGCGGCTGGTCCCGTCCGCCAGGTAGTCGCGCCTGGTCGACAGGCCGGTCGGCGTACCGTCGTCGATCACCACGAGTGTGCGGTGCGCGGCATCGCCGACCATCAGGCCGCCGATCGCGCCGATGCCCGGGCCGGCCTCCTTGATCAGCGTCGGCCGGCCGTCCGCGCCGTCGGCGAAGAAGCCGAGCATCGTGTGGCGGGTGCCTTCGCTCCTGGGCGGGAGGTCCCCTGGGTGGGCCAGGTACCCCCGCTGGGCGATGATCGCGGCCCGGCCGCCCGGAGTCCGGCCGGCCCAGGCGACGTGCGGCTCGCTGCCGCGGAGGTCGACGTGGACGGGCTCGCCGGTCGGGCCGGTGTAGGCCTTCCAGGCGGCAAGGATCTCGCTGAGGTACTGGCGGTCACCGGCCAGGTCGCCTCGGGTCGGGCCTGTGGTCAGCTGGGCGTACGGCTCCGCACGGGACGGCGTGGCAGCGACCTCCGGCCGGTCAGCACGCAGTACGCCGGGCGCCGTGATCGCGACGCCGGCGACCAGCACGGCCGCGAGTGCCGTGGTCGCGAGCGCGCCGAGCTGTCGCCTCCGGAGCCGCCGTGAGCCGCCCGCGCGGACGCGGTCGAGCAGGTCGGTGGGAGCCTCGACGTCCGCGACGCCCGCTGTGAGGCGCTCCCTGAGATCGGTCTCGCTCATCGCAGTCCCTCCAGGATCGCGGGTTCGGTGGCCTCGCGGAGCTTCTTCAGAGCCCGGGACGTCTGGCTCTTGACCGTGCCGACGCTGCAGCCGAGCGCCTCCGCGGTCTGCAGCTCGGTCAGGTCCTCGTAGTAGCGCAGGACCACGACTGCGCGCTGCCGCGGCGGCAGCTCCTGCAACGCGGTGAGCAGCTGGTCGCGTACGGCGTACTGGTCGGTGCTGTCCGGCGTCGGGATCTCGTAGCCCTCGGCCAGGGCGGTCTCCGGCTTGCGGCTCCTACGGCGCCAGCGGTTCGCGACGAGGTTGGTGAGCGTACGGCGGGCGTACGGCTCCGGTGCGCCCCTGATCCAGCGCCAGCGCACGTAGACGCGCTCGAACATCTCCTGGACCAGGTCCTCGGCCGCCTGCCGGTCACCGGTCAGCAGTACCGCCGTGCGCAGCAGCCTGGTCGAGCTGCCGCGGACGAACTCGTCGAAGTCGGTACCGCGGGTGGCCATCGGGTCCCTTCCGGCTGGGTTGCCCGCTATGACACCGTAGGGCCGCCGAAGGTTGCTCCGGGGGCGAGCTCGCGGCGAGGGAAGTAATAGACGAAGATGGGCAGTACTGAGGGAGGAAACTTACCGGGGGTCGAGCGGGAGAGGACCCGATGAGCAGCTCAGCAGGGACGCCGGCGGTCGACGGACGGCGGCACCGCCGGTCGTTGGTGGCCGGGACGGTCGGCAACTTCGTCGAGTGGTACGAGTTCGGCGCGTACGGCTTCTTCGCCACCGTGATCGCGGCGAACTTCTTCAGCAGCACCTCGACCAGCGACGCGGAGAGTCTGATCAAGACCTACGCCTCGTTCGCGCTGGCGTTCTTCTTCCGGCCGATCGGTGCCGCGATCTTCGGCCGGGTCGGCGACCGGATCGGGCGGCGGCCGACGCTGATCCTGGTCCTGCTGCTGATGACGCTGTCGACCACGCTGATCGGCCTGCTGCCGACGTACGCGACGGTCGGGGCGGCGGCGCCCTGGTTGCTCACGCTGGTCCGCGCCCTGCAAGGGCTGTCGGCCGGTGGTGAGTTCGGCGGCGCGGTCGCGATCATGACCGAGTTCGCCCCGCGGAACAAGCGTGGCCTGTACGGCGCTTGGCAGTCGCTGACCGTCGCTCTCGGGCTGCTGGTCGGAGCCGGGCTGGCGGCGATCCTGGCGACCGTGTTGAGCGAGGAGGCGTTGCAGGACTGGGGCTGGCGGGTGCCGTTCCTCCTCGCGTTGCCGTTGGGGCTGGTGGCGTTGCTCCTGCGGCTTCGGCTGGAAGAGACGCCGAACTTCGCGCGGGTGCAGGAGGCCCCGGAGCGGGAGCCGGCCGGGAAGGGTGAGGTCGCGAAGGCGATTGCCCTGGGCATCGGCCGGTTGATGGGGTGGTCGGCGGCCGGGTACACGTTCCTGGTGGTGATGCCGTCGTACCTGCAGTCGACGCTCAACGCGACGTTCCAGCAGGCACTGGTCGCGACCGTGCTGGCGAACCTCGGGTTCGCGCTGTCGATCATGCCCGCGGGATGGATCAGCGATCGCATCGGCCGGCGGCCGGTGATGGTGACCGGGGCGGCGCTGGTCGTCGTACTGGCGTTCCCGTTGATGAATCTCCTGCAGGACAAGGACTCGTCGAACGCCGCGAAGGGGATCGCGGTGTTCCTCGCGGGGCTCGTGGTCGGGCTGATGGCCGGGCCGGGACCGGCGATGTTGTCGGAGATGTTCACCACCCGGGCGCGCTACACCGGGCTCGGGCTGGCGTACTCGTTGTCGAACGCGGTCTTCTCCGGGTGCGCCGGGCTGATCATCACCGAGCTGATCAAGCGGACGAAGAACATCGACATCCCCGCCTGGTACGTGATGATCACGTGCGCGATCAGCGTGGTCGCGCTGCTGACGTTGCGCGGGGACGACCACCGGCGAGAGTTGCGGGACTGAGATGCGTGTCATCGGGTTGATGTCCGGTACGTCGTACGACGCGATCGACGCGGCGGCGGCCGACCTGCGGTTCGAGGGTGACGAGCTGGTGCTGCAGCCGCTCGGGATGCTGAGCCGGCCGTACTCCGCGTCGTTGCGGGCGGCAGTCGCCGCTTCGTTGCCTCCGGCAAGCACGTCGCTGGAGGCCGTGACCCGGCTGGACACGGGCGTCGGGCAAGCGTTCGCGGAGGTCGCGGCGCAGGCGGTCGAGCAGCTGTGCGGCGGGCAGGCGGACCTGATCGTTTCGCACGGGCAGACGGTGTTCCACTGGGTCGACTCGGGTGTGGTGCAGGGGACGCTGCAGATCGGGCAGCCGGCGTGGATCGCGGAGGCGACCGGGACGACCGTCGTGTCGGACCTGCGGTCGCGGGACGTCGCGGCGGGCGGGCAGGGGGCGCCGCTGGTCAGCCTGTTCGACGTGCTGTGGTTGCGCGGGCGCGGTGGGACGCCGGTCGCGCTGAACCTGGGCGGGATCGCGAACGTCACCGTCGTACCGCCTGGTGGGGATCCTGTTGCCTTCGACACCGGTCCGGCGAACGCGCTGATCGACGCGGTCGTCGGTGAGCTGACGGCTGGGCGGCTCGCCTTCGACGCCGACGGTGTGATGGCCGGGCGAGGACGGATCCACCCGGAGCTCTTCGACCGGTTGACGGCCGAGCCGTACTACGCGCGGCCGGCACCGAAGAGCACCGGCAAGGAGCTCTTCCACCTCGCCTACCTGGCCGACCGGATGCGCGGTCTGCCGGAGATCGAGCCCGACGACGTGGTCGCGACGGTGACCGCCCTGACCGCCCGGACGGTCGCCGACGCGGTCAAGGCGTACGGCGGCACCGAGGTGATCGCCGCCGGCGGCGGGATCCGCAACCCCGCGCTGATGCACCGGCTCGAGTGGGAGCTCGGCGACGGTCTGCCGCTCCGCAGCACCGACGAACTGGGCCTCGCCTCAGGCGCGAAGGAGGCCTACGCCTTCGCCGTCCTGGGCTTCCTGACCATCCACGGCCTGCCCGGCACGGTCCCCAGCTGCACGGGCGCGCGGCACGCGTCGGTGCTGGGCTCGATCACGCCTGGTCGCGGCGGGCTGCCGCAGACACAGGCTGCCGTGCCGCCCACCAGCCTCCGGCTGGACAGCGGCGCCGTCTGACCTCGCTCGGCCCGTTCCCCGGCTTTGACCTGAAGGCGTGTGATCATCCGGCGCATGAGCATCTCCTCCTCGCAGGTCGAGGTCGACGGGCGTCCCGGGTTGCTGACCGTGCCCGCCGACGGGATCGTGCGGGGTGGGGTCGTCGCGCTGCACGGGTCGAGCAGTTCGTCGTACCGGCAGGTGATCTTCGAGCACCTGGCGGAGACGGTGGCGCCGCTGGGGATCGCGGTGCTGAGCTTCGAGCGGGCGCCGTGGGACCGGGACGACGTGGACATTCCGTTCGACGTCCAGGCGGCGGGGGCGGTCGCGGCGTACGACGTACTGCGCGGCCTGTACGACGTACCGATCGGGTTCTGGGGTGTCAGCCAGGGAACGTGGATCGCGGCGTTGGCTGCTCGTGACCGGGATGCGGCGTTCCTCCTGCTGCTCGGGTGCTCCGGCGTGAGCCCGGCGGAGCAGATGCGGCACGCGACCGCCGAGTCGGTCCGGCGGGCCGGGTACGACGAGGAGGCGGTGGGGCAGGCCGTCGGGATTCGTGACGCGGTGGCCGACCTGCTCCGAGGAGCCGCCGACCGCGACCGGGTCGTCGACCTGCTACGGCGACAGGCGGGCGAGCCGTGGTTCGAACTGGTCGGCGTCACGGCCGACGACCTGGGCGAGGAACTGCCCGTCTGGCACGAGATCGACTTCGACTCCGAACCGCTCTACGCGACCGTGCGCTGCCCGGTCCTGCTGATCCACGGCGCCGACGAGGCGAACCTGCCCGTCCCCGAGACCCTCGAGGTCTGGCGCCGCGCAGCCGCGACCTCGGGCAACGAGCGGGTGGCGAGCGTCCGGGTGCCTGGCGTCGGCCACTGGCCAGGGACACCCGACCGGTCGCGGGAAGGCATCAGCCCGGCGTACACGAAGATCCTCGCGGACTGGTTCAGCCACTGATTCCAACCTTTCCCGCGGCAGCGCGCTCTGAGGTAGGTGTCAGGAGCGACCAGGAGGCCGGATGGAACGGGATCAGGGGTTTGCCGAGTACGCGGCGACCCACCAGCAGCGGATGTACCGGCAGGCCTACCTGCTGACCGGAGACCTGCATCAGGCCGAGGACCTCGTCCAGGCCACGCTGCTCAAGCTCTACCGCGCGTGGCCGCGCGCTTCCGAGGTGGAGTACCTCAAGGCCTACAGCTCCAAGACGCTGGTCCGCACCTACCTGCACGGCCGCCGCAAGTGGCGGCGTGAGCACGAGCTCAGCAGGTTGCCCGCCCCTGCCCGGGCAGCGGACCCGACCGACCTCCGGCTCACCCTGCTCGCCGCGCTGGCCGATCTCCCCCGCCGGGCGCGAGCGGTCGTCGTACTCCGGTTCTGGGACGACCTGAGTGTCGAGCAGACCGCCGAGGCGCTCGGCTGCAGCCAGGGCACGGTGAAGTCGCAGAGCAACCGCGCTCTCCGGCTGCTGCGCGAGAGGCTCGGCGAGAACTTCCACATCCTGCAGGGGCACTGAGATGGAGGACAGGACGATGAGCGACCAGCAACTGAAGAACCTGCTCGAGCACCTCGCGGAGCCGGTGCAGGACATGGACGACGCGGTGCCGGCCAGTCTGGCCCGAGGACGGCGGAGCGTCCGGCGCCGGCGGGCGGTGCTCGGCATCGTCGGCGTTGTCGCGGTGGTCGCGGGGACGGTGGGCGCCGTCAACCTGTACGGCGGACAGGAGGAGCCCGGCTTCGCCGCCCCACCCACCGCGTCGCCGGCGCCCTCGCCCGGCGCCGACCGGGCGCAGTTCCGGAGCAAGGTCGCCGCGGAGCTGGACAGACTGCTGCCGGCCCGCTTCGGGAAGGTCACCGCGGACGTGAGCATCCAGGCCTACTGGGTGACGGTGGACGGTGCACCGGTCCCGCTCGACTTCGTGGTCGAGAAGCCGCAGCGCGGCCGGCCTCCGCTCGAGTGCGCCGAGCGCAAGTACATGCTGTCCTGCATCAGGACGACCGTTCAGCCCGGTGGCTATCCGGCGCTCGCCAGTCACGGGGTCGTCTACGACGGTGCCGGCCGGACGATCGGCGTTCCCACGGCGCGGGTGCTCTACCAGGGCTACGACGTCCAGCTCAGGCTGTACCCGGTCATCGGCGCGCGCAAGCCGATCCCGATCAGCGACCAGGAGCTGCTGGCCGTCGTGTCGGCGCCGTCGTTGCTCGCGCTGGCCGACGAGTGGGCGGCGAACCCGGACTGGCTCGCCGAGGTCGACCCGCAGGGCACGCCGACCCGCTGACGCTCGCTACTCCTTGACCCAGGTGAGGATCTCGCGGGCCGAGTCCTCCGGGGTGCCGGCGCCGTGGACCGAGCGGGGGACAAGGGTGCGGAGCTCGACCGCGTCGTCGAGCGCGTCCTCGACCTGGGCCTCGGACCAGCCTCGTGCGGCGAGGCGGGTCCGGCGTACGGCGTCCGGGCAGTCGAGGTGCAGCCAGCGGCCTTCGGGGAGCTCGCTGGGGGTGAGCGGGCCGAGCAGGAGGACGGGGACGCCTGAGCGGCGTACCAGCTCGGTGATGCGCAGCCAGAGCAGGTTGTACGCCGGCCAGTGCGCGGCCGCTGCCGAGTCGGCGATCGTGATCCCGAGCAGCTTGCCGTCGTCGAGCAGCTCGTCCATGTCCATCACGACCAGCCCACCCGCACTGAGTCGCAGCAGCTCGGGCACCACCGTCGACTTGCCCGACCCCGGCGCACCAGTCACCACGAAAAGCCTCGACATGCTCCTATTGTCCGCACGCGCTCCACCGCTCGTCGCCCGGTTTCCCGCGCGTCGGCGATTGACCTTCGAGTGGGTGGAAGGTGTTGGATCGGAGGGTGGTGGACGACCTGGTGAGCATCAGCGCGTTCGCGCGGCGGGTGGGGCTGACGCCCAGCGCGCTGCGCTTCTACGACGACTGCAGGGTGCTGCGGCCGGCTGTGGTCGACGAGGGGAACGGCTACCGGTACTACGCGCCCGACCAGGAGCCACGCGCCCGGCTGCTGCGGGACCTGCGGGAGATCGACCTGCCGCTTCCGGAGGTACGCCGGGTGCTCGACGGCGAGCCGAGCGCCGCGGCCGCGGTGGTCGAGGCGCACCTGAGGACGGTCGAGCAGAAAGCAGTCAGCACGCGGCAGGCGGCCCACCGGATCTTGGCGGGGCTGTCGAGTACGACGCCGCGAGTCACCCTCGGCGGCCCGGAGCTCGCCAGCGCCATCCGCCAGGTGACACCGTCGGCCGCCACGCCCGCCCCTGTCGCGGCGCCCGGGGCCTCCGCCTCCGGCGCCCCCGCCCCAGGCGCCCCCGCGCACCAGCCGGCCGGCGACGCTGAGCGGTTTCTCCCGGCGCTCGGCTGCGTGCGGATCGAGCTGAGCGAGACCGAGGTCACCCTCGTCGCCACCGACCGGTACCGCCTCGCCGTCCGCAAGCTGCACCCGCAGTCCTTCGAGGGCACCCCCAGCGCGATCCTCGTCCCCGCACCGGCCCTGACCGAACTGTCCCGCTGGCTGTCCGCCGCCGACACGGTCGACCTGCAGGCCGGCGCCGACCTCACCCTCACCACCTCCACCGACACCCGCACCGTGCCATCGGTCGATGCCGAGTACCCCGACTACCAAGTCATCCTGGACGGCCAGGAGCCGGCCGTCTGCCGTGTGGTCGCCGACCGCGCCGCCCTCACCGACCTGCTGGGCACCGACGAGGTAGTTGCCCTCAGCATCAACCACCAGGGGGTGACGATCGGCGACCGCACCATCGACGCGATCACCACCGGCGACCCCCTCGGCATCGGCTTCACCACCCGCCTGCTCGCCGAGGCATTGGCCGCAGGCGTAGGCCCCGACGTCCTCCTCGAGATCCACGCCCCCGACCGCCCGGTCGTCATCCGCTCCGCCGACCAGGGCACCTTCACCACCCTGGTCATGCCGAACCGCCTCTAGGGCGTGTCTGGCAATTCCCACCTACTGTGCGGCACTCGGCACGGCACCTCAGCGCACTGGAGCAAAGACCACGATCGAAAGACATCGAGGCCTTCACTCCAGCACGCTGAGCTACCGCACCGAGCACCTGCTCGCTACGGCGGGAATTGCCAGACACGCCTTAGCCGAAGTCGATCTCGAACGTCGGGTACTCCGGCTGCGGACAAGCCGCACCGACGTACCCCAGTCGCTCGTAGAACGGCGCTGCCCGCTCGTGGTGCGCCTGCCACTCCAGCCAGCGCACCTCCCCAGCAGCCCACTCGACGACCGCCGCGACCAGTCCCCGCCCGACGCTCGTACGACGAGCCGCCGGCTCGACGTACAGGTCGTGCAACCGCCCTTGGTGCCGCCGCCCGGCCCGCAGGTGCGGCCCGTAGTTCTGCGCGGCCGCGTAGCCGATCACGCGATCGCCGTCGACGAAGCCGAAGATCGCCCAGCGAGGGTCGACGAGCAGTTCGCCGTACACGGCCCGAGCCTCGTCCTCGAGTAGCTTGGTCCCGAAGCCCTGGAGGAGCGGCCAGAGGTCGGGCCAGTCAGATGGCGTCAGGCGGCGCACAGGCATGGGATCAGCTTGTCACCAGCGCCGGGGCAACAGTTGCCGGTCGCAGGGTTCGGTAGGTGATGACGGCGGCGACGGCCCAGGCGGCGGCCATGACGACCATCGGGAAGGCGTGGCCTGATTCCTCGTCGAAGAGCGCGAACATCGACAGGTTGACGACCGTGTGGGCGACGGTGGCGACGGCGAGGTTGGTGCCGCGGGCGGACTGGAGGACCACGCCCAGAACCACCGACAGCGAGAGGGTCATCACCAGGAACGCGCCCATGAAGACCGGGCCGTTCGCGAAGCCGCCGATGTGCCAGATGCCCCAGAGGAGGCCGACGGTGACGGACGAGCGCAGTACGCCGTACCGGGTCTGCAGGTAGGGCTGGAGGTACGCGCGCCAGCCGAGCTCCTCGCCGGCGGAGCCGATCAGCATCGTCAGCGTGAGCGCCCAGAGCGGGTACTTCTGCTCGTCGAAGTGGATCGGCTGCCCCGCGATCAGGTGGATGACGACCGACACGGCCATCGCCGCGACGACGATCCCGGCGACCAGCGCGGAGTTCCGGCCGACGACCGCGACCGGGGTGAACCGCGCCTCGACGCGCGTCGTACGGCGGAAGAGCACGAACATCAGCCCGACCCCGAGCGCCGGCGCGAACTGCACCAGCTCGAGCAGGTCCGGATCCGGCCCGATGCCGCCCTGGACCGCGATCAGCAGGCCCGAGAACAGCAGCGTGGCGACGTAGAAGACGGCTACGCGCAAGAACATGTCACTCCTCGATCAGGTACGGCGCGAGCAGCAGGTCGAGCTGGTCGCGCAGGAAGTCGGTCAGTGAGCCCCAGCCGTTGACCGCCCAGACCTGGAGGGCGCCGTTGAAGCACACCAGGGTCAGGCGGGCCAGAGCGTCCACGTCGGCCGAAGGCTTCAGCTCTCCGGCGGTCCGGGCGGCGCGGAGCAGCCGGCCGGTGGTGTCGACGATCGCGGCCGAGTGCGCCAGCGCGTGCTCGCGGAACTCGGGATCGGCGACGTCGAGCTGGACGAACCCCAGCCCGTTGCCCAGCTCCTCGCGGCGTTCGATGTGGGCGACGCTCGACAGGGCGAAGTCGCGCAGGGCGGCCAGCGGTGAGGTGTTGCGCGCCTCGGCCTCCGCCGCGGCCCGGAGCACCATCAGCGGGGACCGGGCGGCGGACGCGAGCAGCAGCCCGCGCTTGGAGCCGAACCGCTGGATGAGCGTCGGCGCCGCCAGCCCGACCCGCGCGCCGACGGCGGCCAGGGTGAGCTTCACGGGGCCGAGCTCGGCCAGTACGACGCGGGTCGCGTCCAGGATCGCGTCGTCGTCGACCAGGCGTGGACGGGCCACGGCGTACCCCCTCGGTGGTTTGTAAATCCTCATTCACTAACTCCGGAGACAGTAACAGATCGCTGCCCGATCAGTTATTCGTGAACGACGGCCGACCTCTGCCTGTGGTTAGGGTCTGTGCCGGTCGGTCCTCCGCCATGGACCTGACATGTCGTCAACGGGAGTCCCACTCATGCGCTTCGCCCGCGTCACCCTTGGTCTGCCACTCGCGCTCGTGGGGGTGGTCGCCACGCTTGCCGGGGCCGCCTCCGCGTTCTGGCTGGTCGGCCCGGACAGCACCGTCGAGACCGGTGAGCAGCGGCTGGCCAGTCATGGTCTCGCCGTCGCCACCGCGCCCGACCTGCTCGACCGGCACGGCTTCACGCTGCACGTGACGGCGTCGAGCGCGCGGCCGGTGTTCGTCGGCGTCGGCCACGATCTCGACGTGAGCAGCTACCTCGGCGGCGTCGCGTCCACACGGGTCGTCCGCTTCGACCTGCCATCGGACTTCGCGACGCAGGAGTTGAAGGGCACGAGCGAGCGGCTGAACCCGCCGACCGGGCTGGACTGGTGGGTCGCGGACGCGAGCGGCGCCGGGAAGCAGTCGGCGGAGTGGGAGACGCAGGACGGCGCGTACGACGTGGTGGTGATGAACGCCGACGGTACGCCGGGCGTCGACGCGACGGTGACGTTCGGCGCCGAGCTCAAGGGGCTCTTCGGGATCTGTCTCGTGGTCCTGGGGGTCGGGCTGATTCTGCTGTTCCTGGGGATCTGGCTGGTGCTGCCGCGCCGGCGTCGGCCGGAGGAGCCGAGCGTGCCGGAGACCCGGCACGAGACGATGCCGTACGTCGTACCGACGGTGCCGAACCTGCCGGCTGGTGCGTCGGCTCCGGGTGCTGTGCCTCCGGTCGCGCCTGCGCCGGGTGCGCCGGTCCCGGCTCCGGTCCAGCCCCCGGCTCCGGTCCCGCCGGCGCCGGTGCTGCCGCCGGCTGAGTCGCCCGCGCCCGCTCCAGTTGCTTCGCCTCGCCCCGAGCCCGTCGACGAGCCCGAGGAAGAACCCGCGCCGCGGCCGGCTCCGGTGCCGGGGATTCCGCCGCAGTACCAGGCGCCGGCGTACTCGCCGCCGCGGGTGAAGCGGGTGGCGTCGGCGCTGACCGGTGGCATGTTGTTGCTGACAGCAACTGGTTGCGTCGCCGTACCGCAGGAGAACACCAGCAGCGGCCCGGTGACCCGGCCAGCCGTGACGGTGGCGGGTGGGCTGGCCGTCGTACAGAAGTACAACGACGTGAACAACCAGGCCAACCTGGCCCGCAACGCCAAGCTGTCCGAGACGATCGAGGCGGATCCGACGCTCGCGATGACGCGCGCCGGGTACCAGGTCGGGCTGAAGACCGACGAGGCCGGCAAGGACAAGGTCAAGCCGTTCACCTACACCGAGCCGGTGGTCGGCGCGCCGCAGTACGGGGCGTACCCGATGCGTTTCGTCGTCGCGTCGGGCATCTCGACCAGCCCCGACAGCAAGCAGCTCGGCGTCTGGGAGCGCACGACCGCGGGCGACCCGTGGGTGCTCAAGTACTCGGTCTACCCGAGCACGACGGTGAAGCTCCCGCCGCTGGAGGGCCTGCGGGCGCCGACCAAGACCGACATGGACAAGCTCGCCAGCCTGCCGCAGTCGGCGGCCGCCAACCTCGCGGAGTACCTCACCGGCGGTCCGGCGTCACCCAAGGCCGGCCTCTTCACCCCGTCGCCCGGTACCACCGAACTGCTCAACCAGCGCGCGAAGGACAAGATCGCCGACGCCAAGAAGCCCTACATCGCCACGGCCACCGACACCTTCCGCCCGACCGGTGACCCCCTGACCTTCATCACCCCCGACGGCCGGGCGCTGGTCTTCCTGGCCCTCACCGAGCAGTACCTCCAGCACGTAGAGCCCGGCTCCAACGCGTACTGGACCGACGGCCCGCCGACCGCCTTCAGCAGCTACGTGAAGTACACCCAGACCCTCCACCAGGACTACCTCCACCAGCTGGCAGTCGTCATCCCACCCAAGGGCAAGGGCAAACTCCAGATCCTCTCCCTGGACGGCCAACTGGTAGGAGCCGGCGGCAGCTGACCCCCAGCCCCGCATCCGTCGGGTCCGAGCTCTTGTGAGGCCCGGACCGTAAGGCCAGGGTGTGGGGATGGGTGGGAGATGGATCTTTTGTGTAGTGGGACTGGTAATCGCAGCTGGGGGCTGCGGGATCGAAGGGCCGAAGGAGGGGGGAAGGGTCGCGCCGGTCGCGGAAGCGGTGAGTCAGGCGCCTGCCGGCGCGCCGGTGAGTACGCCGCCGACCGCACCGCAGAGCACGCCGACGAGCGCGCCGCCGACGGTGCCGGCGAAGCCGCCGGTGACACCTGTGGTGAAGCCGGTGACCGTACGGCGGTTGGTGGTGGAGACGCGGGCGGTGGCGTTCAAGCGGGTGACCAGGAAGGACGCGACGCTCGAGGTCGGGACGCGGGAGGTCACCACGCGCGGGCGGGCCGGCGTGCAGCGGTTCACGTACGAGGTGACGGTCACCGACGGCGTGCAGGTGCGGAAGCGGCTGGTCAAGCAGGTGGTGACGCGGAAGCCGGTCAGTGAGGTGACCTCGGTGGGGACCAAGCCCGCCGAGGAGGAGTCCGGTGGGGGATGCGACCCCAACTACAGCGGGTGCGTGCCGATCGCGAGTGATGTCGACTGCGCGGGCGGCAGCGGCAACGGACCCGAGTACGTCGAGGGGCCCGTAGATGTCATCGGGTCCGACATCTACGGGCTCGACGCCAACAACGACGGCGTCGGGTGTGAGGACTAACGCAGCTCGGCGGTAAGCGTGGCGCCGTACTGGTGGTGGGTGGTGAACGTCAGGCGCGTCCCCAGGAGCGTGCGGGTGACTCGGACCGCTGGGTTGGGCTTGGAGAGGCTGACCCAGCGGGCCGGGAGGGTGACGGTGATCGTGGACCGGGCGAACGTCGGGTCGGACACCGCGACGGTGATACCACGACCTTGGGTGCGGACGATGGTGGATGCGGCGCCGTCGACGATCAGGCCGGGGAGGAGGTGCGGGCCTGGGGCGAAGGTGTTGGCGGCGGTGAGGTTCGAGGCCTGGATGGCTTGGGCTCGGGTGGTGTTGGTGAGGATGCGCGGCGGGCGGTGGGTCGCCAGCTGGGTGCGCGTGGCGTTGGGGAGCAGCGAGTACGCGTGGGAGGTCAGTGCGCCGGGTGCGTGGTCGAGGGTCAGGGAGAAGACGTTGCGGGTGACCGCGGTGTCCGGGTTCGCCGTACGGACGACTCGGCGGCTGCGGGTGACCTGATCGAGGGCGACGCGGGTTCTGGGGCCGGCGTGGAAGTAGTAGCCGACCGACTGGGCGCCGTTGGAGTAGTGCAGCCACCGGAGGTCCGCGGTGCCCGCGCCTGACCAGCGGCGGCCGTTGCGAAGCACGCCCTCCACGACCGCGGGGGCGACCGACGGCCGGGCGTCGAGCGTGGTCGTCGCCGCACGCTGCCGATCGCCGGCACCAGCGGCCAGTACGACGATCTGGTCGTCGAGCAGGAACCACGACTTGGTCGCCGAAGCGTTGCGATAGGCAACGAAATCCTCGGGCAGCTCGGCCCGGTGCGCGTAGGCGAAGTCGTCCGACTGCACCCACCCGACCGCGCCGAGAGCGTCCAGCGTCGCGCCGCCGGAGTGCCGGTTGGTGCCGACCGGGAAGTACACGTAGGTGTTCTGCGACTCCGACGACGCGGTGAAGTTCAGCGGGTGCGTCGGGTTGTCGTAGTACGCCGTCCCGTACAGCTCGGGGATCGACCGGCGGGTCTCGACCGGCGCGGTCACCCCCGCCAGTCCGTACGGCGACACGGTGGTGAAGTAGTCGACGCCGTACGCCTGCGTCTGGTCCTGCCCGGCCAGGTACAGGTAGTACGCGCCGTCGCCCTGGAACCACGGCAGCAGGTTCTCGCCGCTCATGTACTCGTACTTGCTGATCCGCTCCGAGTTCCGCGCCAGCGCGAAGGCGTAGCCGGGCCGCCGGTGCACGGTCTTGTCCATCGCGTTGAACGCCACCGACGAGGCCGCCGGGTTCAGGTCCGCGCCGACGATCGACGGGTCGGCGACGATCTCGGCGAAGCGCGCGACGCTGACCGGCGACACGAAGCTGGTCGGGTTGAGCGTCGGCCGCGCGGTGAACTTCACGTACGAGCGCAGCCGCGCCGCATCGGCCGCCGCGGCGTAGTCGGCGAGGTCGACGACCGCCTCGATCACGACCGCGACGTCGTCGTACCCGGTGCCGGGCCGCGAGACCGCGCGACCCTTGACGATCTCCATCATCCAGCCCTCGAAGATCAGCGGCGCGAACCCGGTCTCGACCCAGCCCTGCACCACCTTCACGAGGTCGTCGCTGGTCGCGTACGCCGTACCGTCGAGCAGCTTCACGGTCTGCACGACGCGGCTGAGCAGGGCCTTGCCGTACGAGCCGGTGTAGGCGACCGAGCTGTGCTGGATGAACGAGCCGTCGGCGTAGTGCCCGTCGGTGACGCCGTGCTGCAGGTCGTACGGATCGATCGTCGCGAACACGGTGAACTGGTCCTGCAACGCCTTGCGGATCCGTGCGTCGTCGCCGAGCAGCGCGCCCTGGATGACCCGGTTGGTGGTGATGTCGGCCAGGTTCGCGCCGGTGTGGAAGCGCGAGTCGAGGTTCACGTCGCCGTTGGCCCCGTTGCGCAGGTAGGAGTCCATCGAGGCGACGTACGTCGTGACGAGGTCGCGCGGCGCGTCGAGCAGCGCGAGCGTCTTGGCGACGAAGCCCGAGATGCCGATCTCCCAGGTGAACCAGTTGCCGTAGTAGCCCTTCGACTGGTCGCCGTAGTAGTTGGCGTGCAGCCAGGTCAGCTTGTCGAGCACCTTGGTCCGGACGGCCGCGTTGCCCTGCAGGTCGGAGGCCGGGCCGGGACGCTTCACGGCGAGCGCGATCTCGTACAGGTGCTGGTACGACGCGCTGAGGTTCGGGTCGCTGGTGCCGAGCGGGAGCCCGGCGAAGGCCTCGCTCGCACCGGCGCGATCCATCGCGGCGAGCCAGGTGCGCGCGGTCTGGTCGAGCGCGGCGAGCTTGGCGGCGACCTCCGGGCGCGCGTTGGACTCGGCGGTCCCGGTGAAGATGCCGGCCAGGTTGGCCAGCAACTGCTCGGGCCCGGCGTCGGCGGCAGCGGCCGCCTCGGCGGACAGGCCGACGGCCGACGCGGGTGCTGGATGCACCGCGGTCAGCAGGGTTGCGGCAGGGACGAACGACAGCAGGCGGCGACGACTGAGCTCCACAGCAACTCCCGGGCGAAAGGGAAGAACCTCACTGCCGTGAGTCAACCAGTCGAAACTATCTTTCGGCAACCGCTTACCGCCGACTTTCCCGCCAGCTGACCCGCGGACCCGACTCCAACAACTCGACTTTGAGCACCGGCCAGCCGCTTTTCCGCCCGTACGGTGACTGAGCCGTGCTCAAAGTGCGAATCGGTGGAGGGGGAGAGGGGGCGGAACAGATCGGCGGTCGGCGTGGTTGGTGGTGATCGTTGCGCGGCGAGCAGCGCCGGGCGGTGAGTGGGAGGACTGCACGTGGCTGAGGTGCTGGTGGTCGGCGGAAGCGGTGGACTCGGGTTGGCGATCGCCCAGGAGTACGCCGGCCGCGGTGACTCCGTGATCGTGACGAGCCGGGACAAGGCACGCGCCGAGGAGGCCGCCGCGTTGGCCGGTGGCACGACGCGCGGGCTGGCCGTCGACCTCGCGCGGCCGGAGACGATCGAGGAGGCCCTCGCGGACATCACCGCGGTCGACCACCTGGTGATCACCGCGATCGCGCAGACCGGCAACACGGTCAGCGGCTTCGACATTGCCGACGCAATCGCCGCGGCGACGGTCAAGCTCGTCGGGTACACCGAGACCGTCCGGGTGCTGGCCGACCGGTTCCGGCCGGACGCGTCGGTGGTGCTGTTCGGAGGTCTGGCGAAGGACAGGCCCTACCCGGGCTCGACGATGGTCACCGCGACCAACGGCGGTGTCTCGGCGCTGGCCCGGACCCTGGCCGTCGAGCTCGCACCGGTGCGGGTGAACGCGTTGCATCCCGGCGTGATCGGCGACAGCCCGAAGTGGCAGGACGCCGAGTTGTCGCACGTCGTCGGCCGGACGCCGATCGGCCGCACGGTGACGACGGCCGAGATCGTCGGCGGCGTCGACTTCCTGCTCACCAACGGCGGCGTCAACGCGATCGACCTCGTCCTCGACGGCGGCACCCGCGTCGTCTGAGGCTGTCGAGGGTTACCGGGCCGCCACCGCTGTGCGCGGCTGCCGGCCGCTGAACGCGGCCAGTGCGCTGACGATGTCGGCGACGAAGACGAGATGCAGCACCGTGTTGACGACGCCGAAGCGCGGACTGACAGCACGGTGCCGCATCATCAGTGCCAGGCACGTGATCCCGTAGATCGAGGTCGGCAGCAGCATCAGGTACGTACCGATCACCGTGGGGACCAGACCGGTGGCCGTGAAGACACCGACGAACGCGATGCCGGCCGGACCGCTGAACAGGATCAGGCCCCGCGTGATGGCGACCGGCAGCAGCGTCAGGCCGAGCACGATGACCGCGCAGAGCACGAAGTTCTGCAGGAAGAGCGGGATCAGTGCGAGCTTGACCGTCCGGGCCGCGCGCCGCAGCGTGTCGAGATCACTGCCGAGGAACAGCCGTACGGCGGTCCGGAACGTCACCAGCGGCATGACCGGAACCACCACCAGCAGCACGAACTCCGCCGGCGGGACGAGCACCAGCCAGACGATGCCCTGCGCGATGAAGTCCGGGCGGAAGTCCAGCCCGTAGAAGATCGCGACGAACACCAGCCAGACCGCCGCCAGCGACGAACCCGCGACGAGCACACCGGTCATCAGGTTCCTGGGCCACGCTCCCGGTGCGCGGGCGGTCCCGAGCAGCTGCCGGGCAACCTCGACCACGACGATCGAGCTGAGCACGTCGACGACGAACAGGAAGTGCAGGGCGACGTTGACGCCGAAGAAGAGCTGCCCGACGCGCTGGTCCTTGCGCATCACCACCAGGCAGCCCACGCCATAGGCTGACGTCGGCAGCAACGCCAGGTAGGTCAGTACGACGAACAGCAGCGCGACGACGAACCCGTCGAGACCGAGCCGGTCGCGGTCGTCGGCGCCCTGGATCATCACCGCGCCCGCCAGGGCCACGAAGTTCAGGACGAAGAACGCGATCGCGACGAGCTTCACGTGGTCCGCCGCGCGGTGCAGGGCGTCGAGCTCGCGTCGCCGGGTCAGTCGCGCGGCGTCGGCGACGACGAGGACCCCGAGCACGAGGTGGACGGCCAACCAGCCACCGAGGACGGCGTACGCGATGCCCAGGTCGCCGGCCGCGTCGATCCGAAAAGGCTTCTTCAGCAGGATCCCCGCAGCCACCCCCGCGGTGAGAACCGCGCCCAGTCCGAGCCACCCGCCGAGCACGCGCGCCATCACCGGTGTCGTCGTCATCTTCTCGCCCCCCGAGGTCGTGCACATCCTGGCGCCGCGACGGGTCACCGGCGAAGAGCCCGTTCTGGCTCGAATGCCAGTGGTTGCCGGGGGCTACCCGCTCTGGGAGCGGTCAAACACGGTGGTCAGTTGATGTTCGAATAGGCCGTGTCGCGGGCGATTCACCCTGCGAAAAGGCGCTTCCCGGATCCGGGAAGCGCCTGTGCTGCTGGTCAGGACATGAGCCCTGAAATGGAGCGGGTGACGGGAATCGAACCCGCACTGTCAGCTTGGGAAGCTGATGTTCTGCCATTGAACTACACCCGCACGCCTGGCAACGCGAAGGATCATACCTGGTTCGGCCCGCCGTTTGCACAGGGGGTGCGACGGGCAGTTTTCCACAAACCCGTGCCCAAGGGCTGGGCAGAGCGCCCGAACTCTGGCAGATTAGAACGCGTTGCCGGGGGCAACAATGGACGCAACGTGAGGATGCGGTCCTGACCTGGACCGGACAAGATGGTTGCGGGGCAACTGCAAAGAAGGGGTGAAGAGGTGGCAACTGACACTAACGACGCACTGGACAACCTGGAACGGGAGCTCGTCACGATGGCGCGCCGGCTGCGAGGTCTGCAGCGGACGCTGTCCGACGAGGCGCACCCGGACCTGGAACCGGCCCAGTACGCGTTGCTGAACCACGTCGAGGAACTGGCACCGGTGCGGATGGCCGACCTGGTGGCAGCACTCGAGGTGGACAAGGGACCGGTCAGCCGGGCCTGCGCACGGCTGGAGGAGGAAGGTCTGCTCAAGCGGGCGGCTGACAAGTCCGACGCGCGCGCAACGCTGCTGACGCTGACCGCGAACGGCAAGCGCAAGCTCGCCGCGGCCCGCAAGAAGCGGCACAAGGTGATCGAGGACCTGCTCAAGGACTGGTCCCCGACGCAGGTGAAGACCTTCGCCAACCAGGTCTCGAAGTTCAACAAGCTGGCCTGACCAGGCCGGTGAAGCCGTTGCCGACGGCCCGCAGGTGAGCACTGTTCCGGAGAGCCGAGGGGTCCGGACCGGAGCACCACCAGTCGACGGGGAGCGACCAGGGCCGTCAGTACGTCGTGAGTTCGTGAGCGGCGCGTAGGTCCGGCCTGCCCTCTCGAGGCTGGGCTGCGCTACTGTGCCTGCGTGCTGCTCTCCGACCGCGACATCCTGGCCGAGCTCGACGCGAAGCGCGTCCAGCTGGACCCGTTCGACGCTGCGATGGTGCAGCCGTCCAGCGTCGACGTACGCCTGGACCGGTTCTTCCGGGTCTTCGAGAACCACAAGTACCCGCACATCGACCCGGCCGAGGAGCAGCCCGACCTGACCCGCACGGTCGAGCCGCTGGACGAAGAGCCGTTCATCCTGCACCCGGGCGAGTTCGTGCTCGGCTCGACGTACGAGCTGGTCACGCTGCCCGACGACGTCGCGGCGCGGCTCGAGGGCAAGTCCTCGCTGGGCCGCCTCGGTCTGCTGACGCACTCGACCGCGGGCTTCATCGATCCCGGCTTCTCCGGGCACGTGACGCTGGAGCTGTCGAACGTCGCGACGCTGCCGATCAAGCTCTGGCCGGGCATGAAGATCGGCCAGCTGTGCTTCTTCCGGCTGTCCTCACCGGCCGAGCACCCGTACGGCTCCGCGAAGTACGGCTCGCGCTACCAAGGGCAACGCGGGCCGACACCTTCGCGGTCGCACCTGAACTTCCACCGCACGGATATTGGATAAGTCAGCCGACAGCTTTCTGGACGACCAGGATCTTCTCGGTGTTGCGGGGGGCCTTGCTGCCCGGGTCCTGCAGGTAGACGCTGCCGTACTTGGAGACCATCGCCGGCGACTTCGGTTCGCCGGACAGCAGCGAGGTGTCGCCCCAGCCGCCGATGTTCCCGCTGCTGTACGACGAGTCCGTGCTGCTGGGCGACGTGCTGTCGCTCGGGCTGCTGCCGTCGGACGGGGTCGAGCCGTCAGTCGGGGTCTCGCCCGGTGACGGCGCCGGGGTCGGAACGTCCTGGCCGGTCTTGGCGTCCAGCAGGATCGCCTGGTCGTCGGCCAGGCCGTAGACCAGGCCGTTGTAGATCGCGGTGACGTCCGGCACGATCCGGTTGGCCGAGGCGTCGTACTTCCAGAGCAGCTTCCCGGTCGTGTCGTCGAAGCCGACGATCCCTTCCTGGCCGCCGAGCGTGCGGCTGCAGACCACCGAGGACACGTGGTCGGAGAAGCACGCGGCGCCGTCGCCCTGGTCCGGGGAGTTCGGCAGCTTGGTCTCCACCACCTCGCCGGTCGCAATGTCGACCGCGTAGAACGCGTTCACGTAGTGATGCTCGTACTTGGTGTCCTGCACGTACCCGGTCCCACCGAAGTAGGCGTGCTTGCCGCCCGACCCCTGCGGGTTCAGGTAGTTCATCGTCGGCACCGGCACGGTCTTCTTGACCGTCCCGCTGACCGCGTCGACCTGGACGATCGCGTTGTCCTTCACGCCTTCGCCGCCGACGCCCTTGAGACCGACGACGACGCCGTTCTGTACGCCGCCCGCGCGCACCGACGGGATCGTCACCGCCTTCTTGGTGACCGGGTCGGCGAACACGCTGAACTGCCGGAGCTTCGCCGACCGGTCCGGCGACGAGACCGTGAGCCCGACCGCGATCTGACCGGTCGCCGCGTCGTACGCGGGCGGGTAGAAGTCGGCGCCGCTGTTGCCCGGGCCGAGCAGCGTGGTCAGGTCGGCGACGGCGGTCGCGAGCACGTCACCGGCGGTCGGGTCGATCCACTGGAAGGTGACCTGGCCGTGCGCCTTCTGCGTCCCGCTGCCTTGCACGATCTGCGTGTACGCCGTGGCGACGACCTCCTTGCCGTTCAGCTGCACGGCCATCGGCGCGGTGAAGTCGTTGGTCGTCGTGGTCGGTACGTCGGACGCCGGGACCTCCCAGCTGTTCGCGCTGAGGGTGCGCGCGGTCAGCCCGCTGCGCAGCGCGTACAGCGAGGCCTCGCCGACCATGCCGGCCTCGATGCTGGAACCGTTGGACAGCCCGGTGTTGCCCTGCGCCAGCGCGGACACCGGCGCGAACGCCTTGGGCGGGTCGAACGTCGCCAGCTGCGGCCCGGTCGGTGTCGACGAGGCCGACGGCGACCCGCTGTCGGCCGAGGGCTGGTCGGTCGCCTTGTCGTCGCCTCCGCTGCAGCCGGCGAGCAGGGTGGCGGCAACAGTTGCCATGATCAACGGTCGTAGCACGCGTTTGTCTCCCACGGGTTCAGCCGATCGCCTTCAGGACCTGCAGGGTCCCGGCCACCTCGTCGGTCGAGGCCGACAGGTCGTCGGGACGGAGGTAGGTGCCGCCGTACTCGGACACGCTGACCGGGGAGAGCAGCTCCTGGAAGTCAGGCGCTGCCGGGATCGGGCCGGTGGCGCCCGGGGTCGCGGACGGCGAGCTGCCGTCGGACGGCGTGGTGCCGTCGCTCGGCGTCGTACCGTCGCTCGGGGTGCTGCCGTCCGAGGGAGTGCTGCCGTCGGACGGGGAGCTGCCGTCGCTCGGGGTCGTGCTCGCGCCGGGGGTGGCCGAGTCACTCGGCGTCGGGGCCGGAGCCGGGACGTCCTGGCCGGTCAGGGCGTTGATCAGGACCGGCTTGCGCTGGACCGTGCCGTAGACGATCCCGTGGAACACCGCGGTCACCTGCGGGACGACCCGGCCGGCGCTCTTCTCGGTGTAGCCCCAGAGCTTCTTGCCGGTGGTGTCGTCGAGGCCGACGATCTCGTTCTCGGACGCACCCTGGCCGGCGGCGCAGACGACCGTCTTCTGGCCGTCGTGCGAGCAGCTGTAGTCCACGAGGTACTTGGTGTCCTTCACCGCCGACGTCGTCTGTACGACGGCGCCGGTGGCCGGATCGACGGCGTACAGGCTGCCGATGTAGTCACCGGTGCCGTAGGCGCCGATGCCCTTGGTGTACTTCTGGCCGTACAGGTAGACGTACTTGCCGCCGTTGCTCCCGGTCGGGTTGAGCCCCTCCAGGCCGGGCAGCAGGCCGGACTTGGTCACCTTGCCGGTGGCCGCGTCGATCAGGGCGACCGAACGGCGGGTGTTTTCCTTGCCCTGGGCACCGACCAGGACGCCCTTGCTGATCCCGGCCGGCTTCATGAACGGGATCGCGACGCCCTTCTTGGTGGCCGGGTCCGCGGTCACGGTGATCACGCCGGACTTGGCACCGATCAGGCTGGCCGGCGCGAGGCCGGCCGCGAGTTGCCCGGTGGCCGGGTCGGCGGCGAGATCGGTGAAGCCGCCGGGAAGGCCGCTGTTCACCTCCGCGTCGCCGAGCAGCGGAGTCACGTCGACCGTCGCCTCGGAGACCGGCTTGCCGTCGGCCGGGTCGAGCCAGCGGAACAGCACCTGGACGCCGGGCTTCTGCGTGCCGCTGCCCTTGACCCGCTGGTAGTACGCGACCGCGACGGCCGACTTGCCGTCGAGCTGAACCGCGACCGGGCGGGTGGTGTCGTTGGTCACGACGCTGCCGTCGGTGGTCTCGGTGGACGGCGTCCACCACGGCTTGTCGCTACCGGCCACGCTCTGCCCGGCGGCGCCGCTCAGGGTGTTCGCGACGGCGGTGGTGCCGACCATGCCGACGATCGGCGTGAACGAGCCGTGGCCGGCCTCCTCCGGCAGCGAGAACGCGGCCGCCGCCTGGAAGGCCTTCGGCGGGTCGTACGCCACGGGCGCCGGGGCGCTCGGCGTGCTGGACGGTTGTCCCGCGCCGTCCTTCGGGGGACTGTCCTCGGACTTGTCGTCGCCGCCGCTGCACCCGGCCAGCAACGCGACCGCGGCCGTGGCAGCGAATACCTGACGCAACATGGTGGTTCTCCCGGGTCCGGCATCGGTGATCGGCGGAACGCGAGTGTCCCGCATCGCTCACGGAACGCTAGCAGCGGGACCGGGCCGCCGAGGGCCCGGTGCCGGACCGGTGGGACTGCATCTTGCTGCAAACTCTTTCGGCACTGCCTGACACTTCAGCGGACCACGGACAAACCGGTCCGCCGGTGCCGCGGCTGGGGCTCGAGGCGGTCGGCCAGCCGGCGCAGGGCGCCGGCCAGTTCCCGCCGCGGGGCGTTGACGCCGTCGGTGTCCCGCCGGTCGGCGCGGTCCTGCTTGCACAGGGCCCGCCGCTCGGCGTTCCGCAGCTGCTCGGCGACCTGGTAGCGCGCGATTTCCTGGTGCTCGGTGATCATCGTGCTTCTCCCCTCACTAGTCCCCGTGGATGCTGATGGTTTGTTGCCTCAGGCCCGTACGACGGTGATGTCGCCGGACACGGTGCGGGCCCGCAGGACCAGCGAGCGCTCGCCCTCGGCCGGCTGCTCGCTCGGCTCGAGGTCGCACTGGATGTGGCCGGTGACGGTCTTCAGGTCCAGGTACGTCGGGACGCCGTCCGGTACGCCGATCTGCACGTCGCCGCGGGCCGTCTCGGCCCGGACGCTGGGCCCGTCGGCCAGCTCGACCCGGACGTCGCCGGAGCCGGAGGTGGCGACCGAGTGGTCGCGGATCCGCTCGATGGTGATGTCGCCCGAACCGACCTTGACGGTGGTCGGACCGGCCGCGTCGCCGACCCGGACGTCGCCGGACCCGGTGGACAGCCCGAGCTGGCCGTCGGCCTGCTCGATGTCGATCGATCCCGAGCCGGTGTTGGCCCGAACCGCGGCGGCCGCGTGCTCGATGCGGATGTCACCGCTGCCGGTGCCGGCCGCGAGCGTGCCCTCGATCCGTTCGATCCGGAGGTCGCCGGACCCCGTCGACAACCGGGACTCGTCCAGCGTCGCCCGGGCGGTGATGTCGCCCGAACCGGTCTTGATCCGCGCCGCCAGGACGTCGGGGGTCTGGATCAGGACGTGGACCTCTGGCCCGCGCCGCTGGTTGTTCACCGTCTCGACGACGAGCTCGCTGCCGGACAGCTTGTAGCGCACGTCGTCCTCGGTGCCGTGCTGGACGTCGATCCGGACGTGGGTCCGGTCGCCGTCGGTCGGCACGATCTCCACCTTGCCGGCGCCGATCTCGATCCGGACCCGGTCGACCTGGCCGGGCTCGCCGGTCAACTGCGTGCTGAAGTCGCTCACTGCGCCCACCCCGTGATCCGCTGGCCCGGGCCGCGTCCGCCGCGGCCGTTGCTGTGTCCTCTGTCCCGGCCGCGCTCACGGCGTTCGCCGCGCTCGCCGCGCCGCTCACCGCGGTCGCCCCGGTCACCGCGCCGTCCGTCGCCGAACACGCCGTCCGGTCCGAACGGCCCGTCCGGGCCGAGCACGCCGTCGGGCCCGAAGACCCCGTCGGGACCCAGCGGTCCGTCGGGCCCGAGCGGGCCGTCCGGTCCGAAGATCCCACCGCGCGGCGGGCGCGGGGGCCGGGGCGGCCGAGGGCCACCGCGGCGGCCGCGGTCGCCGGTCAGGGCGGTCATCACGGTGCGCATCAGCCACGCGTTCGAGGAGATGCCCTCGGCGGTCGCGGCCTCGTCGACCTTGTTCTTCACCGACATCGGCAGCCGCAGCGTGATCCGTGCGGTCGGCTCGTCGCCAGAAAGATGTTGCTGCAGTGCGAGGTCGGTCGCTCCGGAGTCGTTGGTGTCGTCGTCGTTGTCGTCGTCCACGTCGTCGTCCGCGCCGGTCAGCTGACTCGGGGCGGGGGTGACGACGAACTCGGGACGGCCGCCGGCCATCCGGAGCTCCACCGATCCGGGCGACAGCTCACGGCTGATCTCCCCGGCGGCGTCGGACAGGGCTGAGATGAGGGCCAGGCGGCCCGCGTCATCCAGCGTGGCTCCGAGGCGTTGTGCCACGGAGCGAGTTCGGTCGTCGGCCAACGCGGTGGCGTTCTCCACGCTACGGCGGACCGACTCGAGGTAGTGGTCAAGTTCCATGACGCAATTATGACGTCATGGTGACGTCACTGTCAACCCCTCATGATGTCATCGCGGCGTCGAGGTGGTGTCAGGGCAGAATGAAGGCCTGCCAACGAGAGGGGACCAAGGTGTCCAGAGGAGTACTCGTCACCGGTGCGTCACGCGGGGTCGGAGCCGAGGTGGCCAAGGTGTTCGCGGCCGGCGGCGACCGGGTCGTGCTGCACTGCCGGGGCGCGGTCGACCAGGCCGAGGCGATCCGCCGGGAACTGCCCGGTGAGGGGCACGGGGTCGTCACGGCTGACCTCGGTGACTCGGCCGTCATCCCTTCCCTGGTTGAGGAATCGGTCGGCGTCCTGGGCCGGATCGATGTTCTGGTCAACAACGCCGCCCTGTACGTCGAGCAGCCCGTCGCCGGGTCCCGACGGATCGGCCACCCGATCGCCGAGACGCCGTACGACGAGTGGGTCGCGGCCTGGCGGCGGACCCTCGCGGTCAACCTCGAAGGTGCCGCCCACCTGACCTGGTGCGTCGCGCGGCAGATGATCGACCAGGAGCCCGCCGACGGCGTACGGAGGGGTGCGATCGTCAACGTCGGGTCGCGCGGAGCGTCGCGCGGCGAGCCCGACGTACCGGCGTACGGGGCGGCGAAGGCGGGTCTGCAGGCATTCGGGCAGTCGATGGCGGTCGCGCTGGCGCCCCATGACATCACCGTGACGTCAATAGCGCCCGGATTCATCGCCACGGACATGGCGGCCCAGCGGCTGAACACGCCGGAGGGGGACGCGCTCCGGGCGCAGAGCCCGTTCAACCGGGTCGCGACCGCCGAGGAGGTCGCCGCGGCGATCCACTGGCTGGCGTCGCCCAAGGCGGGCTGGTCGACGGGCGGGGTGGTCGACTTCAACGGCGCGTCGTACCTGCACTGAGCAGTTTCCGCAGACGCAACGGGAGGTCTTGACGCCGAACCGGCCGACCACCATGCTGACCGCTCGCACAGGACTGCTGACAGAGAGGTGTGGCATGTCGAACCCGAGACAAGCAGGCACGAGGTCGTCCACGGTACGGCGAAGGATCGCGGCGGTGACCCTGGCCGCGACGGCATCGGCGGGGCTGATGACGTCGGCGGCCGGGACGGCGCAGGCCGCGGAGTGGACCTACATCGCGGCCTACCGCTACCTGCAGGACTGCAAGGACACCGGCAATCAGTACGTGCACCACCTGATCGCCAGCACCTACAAGTGCACCGGCACCTACGCGACCGGCTACTCCCTCTTCATCAAGTACCGGATCGCCTAGTAGACCTCCAGCTCCACGATGCGGCTGTAGGTGTTGCCGTTGCCGGCCAGCGCGAGGATGCGGACGGCGTCGGCGGGGGTGGGGGCGAAGGTCGAGGTCACGTGGCCCAGCGTGTTGCCGCGGACCTCGGCCACCGTCCGCCAGTCGTTGTTGCCGGAGCGGACCTGGACGTCCCAGTCGCGCAGGCCGTTGGTCGCGGCCGGGTACTTGACCGAGTCGAGGGTGTAGAGCTCGACCCGCTCGATCGTGGCCGGCGTGGCCAGCGCGACGTCGTACGTGTCGGGCCAGACCGCGCGCGTGCCGTCGTTCCAGCCGGTCAGCGTGTCCCAGTGCTCGGAATCGCTGTCGCCGTCGACCGCTCCGCAGAGCGCGAAGTTGCCGTGCGTCGACGAGGCGGCGGCCTGCTCGCCGAGGGCGACGTTGCTGCCGGGCGTCTTCGGCGGGAGCGGGTCGACCTGGACGGGCACGGAGACCTTGGTGCGGTCGGCCTCGAGCTCGATGCGGTACTTGCCGGGCTTGGCGTCGCGGGGGACGCGGACCTCGACGGGCGCGCTCACCGGCTGGGCCGGCGGCAGGTACGACGAGAAGAGGTCGCGGGACAGCTGCAACGGGCCGGTCGGGTCGAGCGTGAGGTCGGCGTACAGGCCTTCGCGCTGGGTGTTGGTCATCGTGAGGTTGAGCAGACCGGGGAAGCAGGGCAGGCCGACGACGCTGAGCTGCTGCGGGTCGGTGCTGACCTGAACGCCCGGCTTCGGCTTCCCGGCGATCGGGTCGGCGGGAGAAGTCGTTGCCGTGAGCATCGAAAGGGCGGTGGACGCGACCACCGTCGCGGCGACGGTGACGGTCAGGGTGCGTGCGGTGCGCGGCATCTGGGGCTCCTCAGAGGGTCTGGATTCCGGGGCGGCCGTCCTCGACGAGGAGTTTCGCGCGGGTGCTGACGGTGCCGTTCGGGACCGTGACCCGGTCCACCACACGGTAGTCCGACACCCACTGCCGCGGCGTGATCGTGCAGCTGACGTAGCCGCGCTGGAAGTTGCCGTACTTGATGTGCGGGTTCTCGCGCAGCAGCGTCTCGCCGCCCGGGTCGAGGTCCATGCCGTCGAGCCCGGAGGTGATCGACGTCCCGACGAACTCGCTGCCGACCGTCGGCGAGTCCGGGTTGGCGAAGTCCAGTTTCAGGTCCGACGCGACGCTGCGGTGCAGGTCGCCGCCGATCGACACCAGGTTGCGGACCTTGCGCCGGTACGCGCCGCCGAGCACGCGGTCGCGCGAAGCGGGGTACCCGTCCCAGGTGTCCATCGGGACGACGAGCTGCGGACCGTCCTGGACGTCGAGCTGGGCCAGCGCGTTCTGCTGGGCGAGCACGTTCCAGCGGGCGCGCGACGCGGTCCAGCCGTCGAGCAGCCAGCGCTCCTGCTTGTCGCCGGTGAGCGTGCGGGCCGGGTCGAGCGAGTCCGGGCCGGGCGGCTTCGAGCCGTCGCCGTACGCCTGGTCGGAGCGGTACTGCCGGGTGTCGAGCACGCTGAACTCCGCGAGCCGGCCGAAGCGGATCCGTCGGTAGAGCTGCATGTCCGGGCCCTTGGGCAGCTGCGCGAGGCGGAGCGGCATGTGCTCCCAGTACGCGCGGAACGCGTTCGCCCGGCGTACGAGGAACTGTGCCGGAGGCGCGCTCGGGTGAGCCTCGTCGGCCCAGTTGTCGACCACCTCGTGGTCGTCGGTGGTGACCACCCAGGGCGCGGACGCGTGCGCGGCCTGGAGATCGGGATCCATCTTGTACGACGCGTAGCGGTTGCGGTACTCGTCGAGCGTGACCGTCTGCCGGGTCACGTAGTCCTCGTTCGAGTGCGGCCGGACCCCGCGGTCGATGCCGAACTCGTAGATGTAGTCGCCGAGGAAGAACACGACGTCGTGCTCACGCTTGGCCATGTCGGCGTACGCCGTGTACCAGCCCTCCCACCAGGCCTGGCAGGACGCGAACGCCATCGACATCATCGGCACGTTCGCGTCGTACGCCGGTGCGGTGCGGGTCCGGCCGACCGGGCTGTAGTGGCCGTCGACGCGGAAGCGGTACCAGTAGTGCCGCCAGGACCGCAGGCCGCGGACGTCGACGTGCACCGAGTGGCTCGCCTCCGGCCGTGCCTGCGCCGAACCGCTGCGGACCACACGCCGGAAGTGCTCGTCCTCGGCGACCTGCCACTGGACGTCGACCGGTCGGCGGTCCATCCCGCCGAACGCCGCCAGCGGCTCAGGCGCCAGCCGCGTCCAGATCACCACCGCGTCGGGCAGTGGATCGCCCGAGGCGACGCCCAGCGTGAACGGATCGCGCCGGTCAGGCCGACCGGTCGAGCCCGCGTCGGCCCGCTCGATGCCCGGCAGACTGCCGGTCAGCGCGAGCGCGGCGGCCGCGCCGGTCACGGTCAGAAACCCTCGCCGGGTGCTGCCCAGCAGCTTGTTCGTCGTCACCGGCCCACCCAAGCCGGTGGACCGGTCGGTTCCGTGTCAGGTGATCAACCAACGGGAGAACCGGAGACAACGAAAGATGCTGACTGATCAGCTCTCGCCGCGTTTGACCGATGCGAGCAGCAGTTGCGCGACGTCGCTGACCTCGATCTCCTCGCGGGCCGAGCCGTCGGCCTGCTGGGCGGTCAGTCCGTCCGACAGCATCACGCGGCAGAACGGGCAGCCGGTGGCGATCTTGTCCGCGCCGGTCTCGACCGCCTCGGTGGTCCGGTTCAGGTTGATCCGGCTGCCGGTCTTCTCCTCCATCCACATCCGCGCACCGCCCGCGCCGCAGCAGAACGACTTGGTCTTGTTGCGCGGCATCTCGGCGTACTCGGCGCCGGGGATGATCTCGAGCAGCTCGCGCGGGGCGTCGTACACCTGGTTGTGCCGGCCCAGGTAGCAAGGGTCGTGGTAGGTGATCTTCTGCCCGTTGAGCGTGCTGTCGGCCGGCGCGACCGGGGTCAGCTTCTTTTCCCGGACCAGCCGGTTGAGCAGCTGGGTGTGGTGGATGACGTCGAGCTCGACGCCGAGCTGGGAGTACTCGTTCTTCAGCGTGTTGAAGCAGTGCGCGCAGGTCGAGACGACCTTCTTCGCGCCGGTCTCCTTGAACACCTCGGCGTTCTGCATCGCCAGCTGCTGGAAGACGAACTCGTTGCCCGCCCGCCGGGCCGGGTCGCCGGTGCAGGTCTCACCGTCACCCAGTACGGCGAAGCTCACGCCCGCGATGTTCAGCAGCTCCGCGACCGCCTGCGTGGTCTTCTTCGCGCGGTCCTCGAACGCGCCCGCGCAGCCGACCCAGAACAGGTACTCGACCTCGGCCAGCGTCTCCACGTCGGTGCCGACCTGCTTGACCTCGAACGGCAGGTCCTTGGCCCAGTCCATCCGGCCCGACGGGTTCATGTTCCACGGGTTGCCCTTGTTCTCCAGGCCCTTGAACAGCCCGTTCAGCTCGGACGGGAACGACGACTCGATCAGCACCTGGTAGCGGCGCATGTCCATGATCGCGTCCACGTGCTCGATGTCGACCGGGCACTGCTGCACGCACGCGCCGCACGACGTACAGGCCCAGAGGGCTTCTTCGTCGATGACGGCGACGTCGGCCGGACCGACCAGCGGCTTCTCCTGCTCGTCGAGGACCAGCTGGGACAACGACTTGCGGCCGTCGTCATCGGCCAGCAGGTACGGCGCCTTGGCGTACGCGTGCTCGCGCAGGTTCATCATGATCAGCTTCGGCGACAGCGGCTTCTCGGTGTTCCAGGCCGGGCACTGCGACTGGCAGCGGCCGCACTCGGTACACGTGGTGAAGTCGAGCAGGCCCTTCCAGGTGAAGTCCTCGACCTTGCCGACCCCGAGCGCGGCGTCCTCGTCCAGCTCCTCGATGTTCTCGAAGTCGATCGGGGCACCGTTGATCATGATCGGCTGCAGCGCGCCCAGCGACGTACCGCCGTCGGCCTTGCGCTTGAACCAGATGTTCGGCCAGGCGGTGAACCGGTGCCAGGCCACACCCATCGTGACGTTCAGCGAGATCGTGATCATCCAGGCGAACGAGATCAGGATCTTGACCATCGCGACCAGGTAGACGGCGTTCTCCAGCGCGTGCTCGGACAGCCCGCCGAACAGTCCGCTGCCGATGAAGAACGTCGACGGGAAGTGGAACTTGTCGCCCGCGCCGAGCTCGTACTCCAGCCCCCGCAGCAACAGGATGCAGACCAGCACACCGAGGATCGTGTACTCGACGTAGTACGCCTGCCAGGCGCGCGACCCGAAGAACCGGCTGTAGCGCCCCTGCTCACCCTTCGGCAGGTTCCGCAGCCGGATCGCGATCAGCCCGGCGATCGCGACCAGCCCGGTCCAGGTGAGGAACTCGCTCACCCACTCGAACACGAACCAGTGCCCGATGAGCGGCAACGCGAAGTGCGCGTCGAACAGCTGCCCGAACGCCGTCACCAGGCTGAGGAACAGCCCGATGAACCCGAACGCCACGAACCAGTGCAGCACCCCGATGTGACTCCACTGCAGCATCCGCGTGTGCAGCAGCGACTCCTTGGCCAGCGTCAGCGACCGCTGCCCCGGCCGATCGCTCCGCCGTACCGGCTGCCCGAGCCTGACCACCGACACCATGTGCCCGATCGTCTTCCCGAACAACGCGACCCCGACCGCGGCAACCGCAAGCGAAACAACGATGGCGAAGATCTGCATACCAGCGATGCTATTGGCTGGTTACCGACGAGTCATGTCGATGAGCCCCTCATCACCCCAGCGTGTCCCGTCTCACTTGCCCGGGCGCACGGAGTCGAGCGCCGCAACCGGGGGCGGATCCTCGGCATCCCAGACTCTGGCATAGACCTCTGCGACGAGCGGCCAGATCTGTTGCACACCGTCTTCGGCGGACCCGATCTGATCGCCCAAGTCTCCGAACACGACGAACTCGTGGGGGATGACGCGACCGGCCGCGTCCTTCCGCTCCAGCGGATCGGGAAACCGCAACGCGACCCCTCCGGCGGCGCGACGCCACGTCGTCGGCTCGTCCTCGAGACCCGCGAAGCTGCGTTCGTAGTCCGGAAGTGGGTCGGACCGCCCACCGTCGAGGAGGAACCGGAAACCCCAGGAGCGCCCTCGAGTGGCCCAGATGAGGCTCTCGGACAGATCCTCGGCACTCACCTGAGGCTCCTGATGAGCAGCTTGTCCTTGACGCCTTGGTCGAGGTCGAGCTTGAACTGCGTGATTGTCGCGGTCAGGAAGTCGTGGTTCTGCCGGGCCTGGGCGTTGAGGTCCCTGAGTTGCGACCCAGCCATCTTGGCGGCGGCGGTCAGGACAGGGAGCGCGGCCAAGCTCGCGAGGGGGCCGACCTTCGGTAGCAGCGCAACCAGCTTGTCGACACCCAGGGACTTCCCGCCGGTCAGGACCGCAGCCAGGGTCTCGGCGCCGTCCGCCAGGGTGTCCAGCACCTTTCGCGGGATCTCCATCCGCTCGTTCCACTGAACTCGGCGTTCCAGCGGAAGCATCGAGGCCACCGGCAGGATGAGATCGAGCCCAACGCGCTGGGTCACGTCGATCTCCACCGGCTCCGGGCCGGCCGCGGAGAGCTCGAACTTTGCCGAGGAGAGCAGCATGAAGTCCTCGCCCACCGATAAGGCGTCGGGCGTCTCCACGAATTCCCTGAGCGTCGAGCGCAGGTCGTCGAGGTGACCGGCGGCCTTCTCGATCACCAGATCGCGGAAGGAGTGGACGTCCCAGTCCGGGAAGAGATCCGCCTTCGAGAGAGCCACGATCCAGATGCGCGGGAACTCAGCCAGACGATCCTCGTCCAGCAGGTCGTCCTTGAGCCGCAGCACGCCTTGGCGGAAGTTGGTCAGGAGGGACTTGAGGTACCGCTCCTCCTCACCCGCGTAGTCCAGCAACTTTTGGCCGTCCACCAGCAGGAGCGCGACATCGGAGCGCAGCAGTGACCGGAAGGTGTCGACCCGGCGGCCGGCCTCTTCCTCGCTGCTCGGCGACTCCTCGAACCATTCCCCGGGGTAGTCGTGCCAGGCGAGTCGCAGAGCATCGAACGGGCGCTGCTTCCCGGCGGCGTTGTCCCCGCCTTTGAGCTTCACCGAGAAGTAGTAGGTCGTGGCCGCGAACCGGGTCGGCATCGGCGTCTTCCCGCGGTCTCTCATCCCGAGATAGTTCTGGTAGAGCCGATTGCCTTGGCCGGTGTCGTCTGCGACGAGGTCCCAGAGATCGTTCGAGTACGAGCCCTCCTGCGTCGGGCCGAAGAACGAGGAGACAAGCACCGTCTTCCCGGAGCCGCTCTCTCCGAAAACGGCGATGTGCTGCTCGCGGATCCTGGGGTAATTCGTCATGGCGGGAACGTACCTCACCATGGCGACAGGAAAGCGCCTGTGGACAGGTGAGGATCTCACCTGTGACGACGGTTGACTTTCATGTCTTCGAGGCAGGTGACGGTGGTGCGGACGCGGTGGTGGTCCAGGCCTTCGGCTTCGAGAAGTTCTAGCGCCACCAGGGCGCCGGTGTCGGCGGCCTCCTGGTCGGGGCGATCGGCGGGCTGGACGACCTGGCAGCGGATGGTGAACGGCCGGAGCTCGGCGTCGTAGCTGAGGGTTCCGGTCTCGGTGTAGTCCGCCCTCAGCAGATCGTGCGCCTCGAGCTCGGCGCGGAGTTTCACGCGCTGGGCGTCGGTGAGGTTCTGGAACTCGCCGCGAGTAACGACCCGATAGGTGCGGACATCTGAACTCATACCCCGGACCCTAGATCGGCGACGTGCCCGGGCGCCTCCGATTTTCACTGCAGGCAACGGTCAGCTCAATGCCGGCAGCAACCATTCGCCGACCTCACTTATGTTTCTTCTCTTTGTCTTGTCCTTCTCCGACTTCTGTCCTTGCCCTTGTAGTTCTTCCTTGTGCTTCTTCTCCTCGAACGGCCGAAGGGCCCCAGCCGGTGGATCGGCTGGGGCCCTTCGGGTTCGTGCGGGGTGTTACTTGCTGCCGAAGACCTGGAGTTCGGTCATGTCGGTGAACTGGCAGCCGCCGAAGGCGCCGTCGGGGCAGTTCGTCGCGAAATCGGGGACCTGGGGGCTGAGCATCCAGAAGCGGACGTACTGGACGTTCGTGGTCGCCGCGGACGGGGTGAGCTCGGTGTACTTGCCGCGGTTGGCGGCGGTGAACTCGCCCTCCTGGGCGGTGGCCCAAGTGGTGCCGTTGGTGGACGTCTCGATCCGGTACTTACCGGTGGCCGAGCTGCCCGGGTCGCCGCAGGTGTTGGACGGGTCGACCGAGAACTTCGACACCGTGACCGCCGACGGCAGCTTGATGTCGATGTGCTTCGGGATCATCACCCCGGCCGGCGTACCGGCGTCGTCGCCCGTGGTGCTGCCCCAGCCGGTGCCCTGGCTGGAGTCGATCGCGTACGCCGGCCCGCACTGCGGGCTGAAGTCCGGACCGTTGAAGTCGACGACCGAGCCGCCGCCGGAGGCCGCGGCCCAGTTGCGCCGCGGCGTGAAGTTCGCCGTGGTGCCGCCGGCCTTGACCGCCAGCGCGTTGCCGAGGATCTCGTAGCCCGCACCGGAGACCACGAACTTGCCGTAGGTCCCGGGGAAGACGTTGTCGATCGTGTAGCTGCCGTCGGCCTTGGTGACGGCCGAGTAGTCACCGGCGTACCCGGAGGCGTGACCGCCGATGAAGACCAGTGCGCCGGCGACCGGAGCCTTGGTGTCGGAATCGGTCACCTTGCCGCTGATCGTGGTGGTGGCACCGGTCGGCGGGATGTGGAAGTCCTCGACCGGGGTGGAGTCGCCGCCGTCCAGGACACCGGCGTACCAGCCCATGCCGCGGTTGGCGAAGACCTGCCAGATGGTCTTGGCGTTCTTGCCGCCGGAGGCGACCAGATCGGCCTGCACGATCGCGTTGCGCATGTCGAGCATGGTCGGGTCGGCCGCGGACAGCTCCATCGCGCGGGTGATGATGCTGACCGCGTACGAACGGCCGAAGCGCTCCCGCAGGTCCCAGAGGGTCTGCGCCCAGACCTCACCGGAGGAGTGCACCTCGGGCGCGCCGCCGATGGTCGGGAAGTCGCCGTAGGTGTAGCCGCCCTGCGAGCCGTCGATGCCGACGCAGGCCGCTTCCTTGGCCTTGACCCGGCAGTCGTTCGGCATCGTCCGGATGGTGCCGCCGGCGGTGTCGTACTTGCCGATCCGCATCTCGCCGTTGGCGGTGGTGTCCTTCTCCAGGTTGTGCGAGGCCAGGTAGTCGAGCGCGTAGAAGTCGCTCCACGCCTCGCCCATCGAGCCGGCCTGGATGCTGTTCAGCGTCGAGTTGCCGGTCGCGTCGACGACCAGGCGGTTCGACAGGCCGTGGGTGTACTCGTGGTACAGGATCTCGGCCGAGTTCGACGAGCTGCTCGGCACGGTGGTGTTGTCACCGGGCGTCCCGAACAGGTACATCTGCATGGTCGGAGGGGTGCCGTCCGGCGGGGTGTTCATGTTCGCGTTGTTGACGTGGTTGGCGTCCGGGCCGCCGTTGGCCGCGGTCGCCGCGCCGTCGAGCGCGTTCAGCAGGACCGGGTCGCCGCCGTCGGCGTCGAAGGAGCCGGCCGCCTTGGTGAAGCTGATCGGCGGCTTGGCCAGCCAGTCGTGGTAGTTGCTGGCCAGGTAGAAGCCGTTGGTGACGTCCTGGTTCATGTTCGTCTTCCAGGAGTCCGGCTTGGCCGGGTCCCAGGTGCAGACGTACGCCGCCGAGCACAGCGGGTTGGACTGGAACGGCACGATCTTGTACTGCGAGGAGGTCGCGGTGCCCGGCGCGTTGACGGTCTCGCCGGCGTTCGGCTGGTTGTCGTCGTTGGCGTCGGCGAAGGCCGCGACCGAGGTGCCCTCGAGCAGCGTCTTGGCGTTCTTGGGCAGCCACTTGTTGTAGATCAGGTTCTCGGTGCGCTGCACGCCACCCAGCGGTGCGCCCGGGTAGTTGTCCTGCACCAGCGCGTCGCCGATACCCTCGGTGGCCTTGCTGGACAGGTCGCGCCGGTACAGCAGCGCGCCGGTCTGGGCGTCGATGACGTGGGTGTAGATCAGCGACCCGCCACCGTTGGTGTACGTCGACCAGCCCTTGCGCAGGCCGTCGGCGGTGTGGAACCAGACCTCCTTGGCCCAGTCGCCGTTGCTCCACGTGGTGGTGCCACCGGCCGCCTTGGCGGTCGCGCTCTTCGCGCTGCCGCCGACGTCCTCGGCCGCGGTGCTGCGGGCCGCCGCGGCGGTCAGCTTGGCCGACGCCGTACGGGCCTTGGCCTGGCTGACCAGGCCGGCCACCGGCGCGCCCTGGACGGAGATCAGCTTGCCGTCCTTGGTGACGTTGGCCTTGAGGCCGTTGCCGAACACCTCGAGACCGTCGACCTCCTGGACCCAGGAGATGTGGTGGGTGCCCAGGTCGTCGACGTAGTCCTTACGGAGCTTGAGGGTGCCCAGGTCGGACTCGGTCAGCTTGAAGACCTCGGGGTGCGCCTTGATGTAGTCCAGCGTGACCTGGGTGGCCTTCTTGGTGCTCGCGGCGGTGAGGAAGCCGTTGAGCTTGGTCACCTGCGAGGGGGTCCCGGTGTTCTCGTCGATGCCGACGACGCCCTGGGCGCCGAGGGAGTCGCGGAACTTCTCCGCGGCCGCGGTGTCCTTGCCGACCACCTTCGCGGCCCGCGCGTAGTTGGTCCGGGCGCTCGGGGTGCGGGCGTCGAAGTTGCCCTTGCGTTCCTTCGCGGTGACCGACGGGCTCTGCTCGTCGCCCTTGTCGGGAGTGGCGACGGCGGCCGAAGCCCCGCCGCCGGCGGCTACGGCCAGTAGGGCGGTCGCGGACACGGCAGAGACTGCCAGGAGCCCCCGCCCTTTGCCTGAAACTTTCACAAACGCTCCATGAAGTTGTGTGCGCGAGTCGCCCTCCACGACCCGTCCGGCCCGACACTAAGCCTGCTCCCGGTCCGGCGGAAGAGAATTCGGCACAAATATGTCTAGACGAGGGTTGTCCTTCGTGCCCGGAGCAAAACCGTCAGTGACACCAGGATGGTCGCACTGAGCAACGATCCGAACGCGAGCAGTGTCGAACCGCTCGGGTGCACGAGGGATTCGCCTCGCTCGGCCTGCCAGGTGACCAGCAAGATCAGACCTCCGTACGCCGCCGCGCCGGTCGCGACGAGCGCTGTCCGAGGGCCTTCGGGCCGCAGTACGGCGTACCGGCGGGCGAGCAGAATGAGGCCGAGGGCAAGCAACGGGATCAGCTGCAGGGCGTGCACGCCGAGGAAGTGGCCGATCCGCAGGTCGCCGCCCTCGGTGCTCCAGCCGGTGATCGGCATGCCGGGTCCGCCGTCCTCGACGCCGACCGAGTGCGCGCCGAAGAAGTCCTCGCTGCCGGTGGTGTCCATCGCGGTCTGCTGGGCCGGTGTCGCGCGGAACATCAGGTTGCCGAGCAGCATGCCGCCGAGCGTCGTGCCGAGTGCTAGCCGGATGCTCCAGCGCAACGCCTTGTCGCCGGGCTTGTCGAACAGCAGCTGGATCGCGACCACCAGGACGGCGGCCCAGATCAGGTAGACGGTGCCGGCCATGATGTCGTGGATCAGCTTGTCGGCGGGCGTCGACATGTTGAAGTGCAGCTGCCGGCCGCGCACCACGACCTGCCCGACGATCAGCACCATCTCGGCGGCGACTCCGGCGGCGACGACGGTGCCCATCCACCAGCCGAGCCGGCGGGCCTTGGTCTGCAGCGACAGCATCCAGGCCAGCGTGGCGCAGTACAGCGCGAAGCTGATCATGAACTTCAGCGGCTTCATCCAGATCGGGTGGCCGAGCAGGTCGCGGTCGTCGAAGAGCGCGCCGCCGATGCCGACCAGCGTCAGGACGGCGAGCGCGATCGAGACGGCGACGAGTGGGCGGTGCGGGCGATGGGGACTGCTGGGCAGGGTGGGCAGCGCCGGCGGGACGGACGTCGTGGTGGTCATGGATCGATCGTCGAGCCGTCGGCGGCGTGGGGACAGAGGCTCAGGCTCCCCTCGGGAGGTGGTTCTGGGCCTACCCTGAGTGCACCCTGATCCAGTGTTGGCCGCCGGACTCCTGGAGGACCCTGGTGCTGCGTTACCCGCTGATCCACCCGCCGCTGCTCGGAGCGCTGGCCCGCGCCGGCCACGGATCCGTCGTACTGCTTGCTGATGGCAACTACCCGTACGCGACCGCGGTCGCGCCGGGGGTCGAGACGATCTGGCTCAACCTGCGGCCGGGGCAGATCCCGGTGGACGACGTGCTGGAGACGCTGCTCGGCGTCGTACCGGTGGAGGCGGCGCGGGTGATGGCGACCGGGACCGGCGAGGAGCCGGACGTGTACGCGCGCTTCCGCGAACTGCTGCCCGGTACGCCGTTGCAGCCGCTGCAGCGCGCGGACTTCTACACCACCGCGCGCGGCCCGGAGCTGGCCGTTGCCGTCGCGACCGGTGAGCAGCGGTTGTACGCGAACATCCTGCTGACGTTGGGCGTTGTCGGCGGCAGCTGACCGCCGGGCAGGAAAGAGCGCCGGCCGCCCGGCAACGCCACCGGACGGTCGGCACTCGCTCTAGAGGAGACCCAGCTCCATGGACTCCTGATCGCTGAACAGGCGGGACCTGATCAGGAAGCGGACCCCTTCCGGGGCCTCGACCGAGAAGCCGCTGCCGCGGCCCTTGACCACGTCGACGGTCAGGTGGGTGTGCTTCCAGTACTCGAACTGGTTCGCCGACATCCAGAAGCCGATCGGCTTGTCGAGGCCGTCGACGCTCAGGTCGCCCAGGTGCACATCCGCCGCCCCCGTCTTGAACTCACCGTCCGGGTAACACATGGGTGAGCTGCCGTCGCAGCACCCGCCGGACTGGTGGAACATCAGCGGCCCGTGCATCTCGGTCAGACGGCGGAGCAGCTCCGCCGCCTCCTCCGTGTACGAAACCCTCTCGGTCATCAGGCGGCCTAGAAGAACCCGAGCTTGTCGGGCGAGTAGCTGACCAGCATGTTCTTGGTCTGCTGGTAGTGGTCGAGCATCATCTTGTGGTTCTCGCGGCCGATGCCCGAGTTCTTGTAGCCGCCGAACGCCGCGTGCGCCGGGTAGGCGTGGTAGCAGTTGGTCCAGACCCGGCCGGCCTGGATCTCCCGCCCGGCCCGGTACGCCGTGTTGATGTCGCGCGACCAGACGCCGGCCCCCAGGCCGTACAGGGTGTCGTTGGCGATCTTCATCGCGTCGGCGTAGTCGTCGAAGCGCGTCACCGAGACGACCGGGCCGAAGATCTCCTCCTGGAAGATCCGCATCTTGTTGTCGCCCTCGAAGATCGTCGGCGTGATGTAGTAGCCGCCGCTCAGGTCCCCGCCGAGGTCGGCCTTCTCGCCGCCGGTGATCACCTTCGCGCCCTCGGCCTTGCCGATGTCGATGTAGGACAGGATCTTCTCGTACTGGTCGTTGCTGGCCTGCGCGCCCATCATCGTGTCGGTGTCCAGCGGGTTGCCCTGCTTGACCGCCTCGGTGCGGGCCTTCGCGTCGCTCAGGAACGAGTCGTAGATGCCGCCCTGGATCAGCGCCCGGGACGGGCAGGTGCAGACCTCGCCCTGGTTCAGCGCGAACATCGTGAAGCCCTCGAGCGCCTTGTCGTAGAAGGCGTCCTTGCTGCTCGCGACGTCGTCGAAGAAGATGTTCGGGCTCTTGCCGCCGAGCTCGAGCGTCACCGGAATGATGTTCTCCGAGGCGTACTGCATGATCAGCCGGCCGGTCGTGGTCTCACCAGTGAACGCGACCTTGGCCACTCTGTTGCTGGAGGCAAGCGGTTTGCCGGCCTCGACGCCGAACCCGTTGACGATGTTCAGCACCCCCGGCGGCAGCAGGTCCGCGATCAGCTCCATCAGCACGTGGATGGAGGCCGGCGTCTGCTCGGCCGGCTTCAGGACGACGGCGTTGCCGGCCGCGAGCGCCGGGGCCAGCTTCCAGGTCGCCATCAGGATCGGGAAGTTCCACGGGATGATCTGCGCGACCACGCCGAGCGGCTCGTGGAAGTGGTACGCGACCGTGTCGTCGTCGACCTGCGAGATCGAGCCCTCCTGGGCCCGCAGCGCGCCGGCGAAGTACCGGAAGTGGTCGACCGCCAGCGGCAGGTCGGCGGCCAGCGTCTCCCGCACCGCCTTGCCGTTGTCCCAGCTCTCCGCGACCGCGAGCAGCTCGAGGTTGCTCTCGATCCGGTCGGCGATCTTGTTCAGGATGTTCGCCCGGTCGGCCGCGGACGTCCGGCCCCAGCCGGGCGCGGCGCCGTGCGCGGCGTCCAGCGCGGCCTCGACGTCGTCGGAGGTACCGCGGGCGATCTCGGTGAAATTCTCGCCGGTGACCGGGGTCGGGTTCTCGAAGTACTGACCCTTGGCCGGTGGGACCCATTCACCACCGATGAAGTGGTCGTAGCGGGACTTGTAGGTGACCGGGCTGCCTTCTTGCCCGGGAGCGGCATAGATCGTCATTGGTCCTCCTGCTCCGGTGCGGTGCAGCGCACGCTAGAGGGACCGACGTTGCATCAACGTTGCACGCCCGGCTCTTGAACGGCGTACCGATCCGGGCGAGGGTTGGGTGTGGACGCACCGGACCAGGCGCGGCGGCTGAGCGAGCTCTACGACGAGGTGCTCAGCGGCGGTCGCGTACCCGAAGCGCCGCGGGCGCTGGTCGCCGAATCCTGGCAGCGGTCCCTGGCCGCGCTGGTCGACCCGGAGCTGGACGCGCCGCCGGTCGTGGTCTCCGGCGAAGAGCTCGAGGAGATCCGTTCCGGGCACCCGCTGCACGCCGTCCTCCCGGTGCTGCGGCAGACGCTGACGACGATCGCGGACGAGGCGTCGCACATCATGATCGTCACCGACGCGCGCGGGCTGATCCTGTGGCGTGAGGGCGCGGCCGCCGTCCGGCGGCAGGCCGATCGGATCGCGCTTTCCGAGGGGGCGATCTGGTCCGAGGACGCGATCGGGACCAACGGGATGGGCACGGCGCTGGCCGCCGACCAACCGGTCCAGATCCATTCCGCGGAGCACCTCGTACGGCGGATTCACGCCTGGACGTGCGCGGCGGCGCCGGTGCACGACCCGGACACGGGCAAGCTGATCGGCGCGGTCGACGTCTCCGGGCCGCTGCGGACCGTGCACCCGGCCATGATGGCGCTGGTGACCGCGGCCGCCGGGTTGGCCGAGGGGCAGCTGCGGGTGCGGATGGCCGCGGCCGACGAGGTGCTCCGGGCGCGGAACATGCGGCACCTGATCGCGTTGGGCGACGCGCCGGGGGCGTTGCTGACGCCGAGCGGGCGGGTGCTGGCCGTGCAGCCGCTGGCGTGGTTGCCGGATCGGCTCGCCGTACCGGCTGGGGCGGATCGGATCGATCTCGGCGATGGGCGCGAGGGGGTGATCGAGCAGCTCGACAAGGGGTACCTGCTGCGGATCCCCGGCGCTGCTCGACGTCGTACGTCGCTGCGGCTGCGCCTGCTCGGCTCTGGGCAGCCTGTCGCCGTGGTCGGTGGGCGCGAGATCCCGCTGACGCTGCGCCGGGCCGAGGTGCTCGCGCTGCTCCTGCTACACCCTTCTGGGCTGACGGCCGAGCAGCTGATGCTGCAGCTGTACGGCGACGAGGGGAACCCGACCACGGTCCGCGCCGAGATGCACCGCCTGCGCAACCTGCTCGGCGCCGGCGTACTGGACACCAAGCCGTACCGCATCCTCGCCAACGTCACCGGCGACGTCACCGACGTCCAGACCTGCATCCGCCGCGGCGACCTGACCCAGGCCCTCGACCTGTACGCCGGCCCGCTGCTCGCCCGCTCCGACGCCCCGGCTCTCCGCGCCGAACGCGACGAGCTCGACGGCACCCTCCGGCGCGCGGTCTTCGACTCGGGCGACGCCGACCTCCTCTGGCGCTTCGCCCAGACCCCGGTAGGCGCCGAGGACCTGGAGGTCTTCGAGGTCCTGGCCCTGAGGCTGCCCGCCGACGACCACCGCCGCCCGGCCGTAGCAGCCCGAGTGGAACGGCTTGCGGAGTAAGCCTCACCGACCATCGCAGCCAACTAGTGGGCAGATGTTCCAGATATTGAGATCTGGAATTAAGTCCACTGATTTGGTCTAGTTTCGGGGTGTGGATGCAGGCGCTCGGAGGTCGTCGTCACGCCGGTGCGGGCGGGGCGGCGACCGAGCCGCGCTCGATCAGGGTCGGGACGACCGTGGTCCGGCGGACTCGGCGGTTGGTGTCGACCGCGGAGGTGACTCGCGCGACCACGTCCTGGACCAGCTCGTCGAGCGGCCAGCGGAAGGTGGACAGCGGCGGCGTGAGCAGCTGGGACATCGGCTGGTCGTCGTACCCGAGCAGGGACAGCTCGTCCGGTACGGCGATGCCGAGCTCGCGCGCCGCGGCGTACACCCCGAAGGCCATCGAGTCGGCCAGCGCGAGAATGCCGGTCGGGCGTGGCGTCCGGCGGAGCAGCTCGCAGGCGACCTCGGTGGCGCTGGGCAGGTCGTGCGGGCAGGGGACGATCGTCGCGGTGAGGTGCAGCTCGGCGGCGATCCGCTGGGTGATCTCCTCGGCCGGCCGATCCACCTCGACCCGGCGCGACGGTGTCAGCACGGCGACCTCGCGGTGCCCCGCCTCGGCCAGCCGGCGCAGCGCCGTACTGATGCCCAGCTCGTTGTCGAACAGGACCTCCGACTTCGCCTTGGCGGCCGGCAGCGCGTCGCCGATCGCGATCACCGGCGCCTGCTGGGCGATCGGCGCCCAGCCCTTGGCGGCCGGGTCGATCGGGATCACCACGATCGCGTCGGCGCGGTGGTCGACCAGGTGCTGCGCGAGCTCGAGCTGGCGGTCGGCGTCGCCGGCGGAGTCGATGATCCAGGCGTTGCGGTCCGGGGCGAGCAGCTCGCGGCCGAGCGCGGCGGCGAGGCGCTGCTGCCAGAGGTCTTCCAGGGACGCGCACAGTACGCCGACCGAGCCGCTGCGTCCGGACGCGAGCGCGCGGGCCACCGGATCGGCCTGGTAGCCGAGCCGTTCGGCCGACTCCTGCACCCGCTGGCGGGTCTCGGTCGTGCCGTGCAGACCTCGCAGCGCGTAGGAGACGGCGGCCATCGAGAGACCGGTGTCAGCCGCGATGTCCTTGAGGGTCGGCCGTCGGCCAGTACCGGACATGGAGTCGAGCCTAGGGCCTGCCGTGGACAGAAACTTGACAAGAACCGCTTTGAAGCGCTTCACTCTTCATGTCTTGAAGCGCTTCAAAGCGGCCCAGTGAGGAGGGTGAGATCGTGATCGACGTCCATCAGCATCTGTGGCCGGCGCCGTTCGTCGACCGCCTCCGAGCCCGTCGCGAGCCGCCGTACCTGGACGGCTGGACGCTGCACACCCACGGCGAACCGCCGTACGACGTCGACCCGTCGGACCACGAGATCGACAAACGGGTCGCGCTCGAGCTCGACGCCGGGACGTCGCTCGCGGCGGTCTCCCTGTCGAGCCCGCTCGGGATCGAGCAGCTCGGCGATCCGGCGCTGCTGGAGGCGTGGCACGTCGGCGCGGCCGCACTGCCTGAACCGTTCCGGGCCTGGGCGTCGGTCGATCTGTTGGCGCCTGACCTTTCGGGACTTGCCGGGTTGTTCGAAGCCGGCTTCGTGGGCGTGCAGCTGCCCGCGCACGTCCTCGGTACGCCGGCCGCCTGGGCCGCGCTGTCCGACGTACTGGCTGTTGCGGAGCAGGCCGACAAACCGGTGCTCGTGCACCCGGGCACCGCGGGGCAGGCCGGGGCAGATCAGCTGCCCGGTTGGTGGGCGCCGGTCGTCGACTACGTGAACCAGCTGCAGTCCGCCTGGTGGGCGTGGCACGCGTTCGCGGGCCGCACCTCCTTCCCGAACCTGCGTGTGTGCTTCGTCGCGGCGGCCGGGCTCGCCCCCGTCCACCACGAACGGTTGTCGGCCCGCGGTGGACGGCTCGGCACGATCGACCCGCGGCTGTTCGTCGACACGTCCAGCTACGGCCCGCAGGGCATCGACGCGGTCGCCCGGGTCCTCGGCATCGACCAGGTCGTGCACGGCACCGACCGCCCGTACGCCGGGATCACCGAGCTCCGCCAGGGCGAGGCCGCGACCACCGTGATCCGCCACGACAACCCGCACCGGCTGCTGTTCGGCACCTCGCCACCACGCGACGCCCCCGGCCGCATCGGCTTCGGGCGCGGCGCACCGTCGTACTGAATCTTCCGGCGTCCTGTACGCCGGGCAACCACTCGCTGCGGACCAGCGGCGAGCCCAACCAACTGCCGGCCCAGAGCCGGCGTCCTCCGAGAGGGGAGTGCAGTGACTGCTCAGCCCGTTTCCGACGCACCCGTCGTTCCCGCGCGCCAGGCCAGCCGGCTCGTGGAGCTGAACGGCTGTCTGTCCCTGGACAACCTCCCCGGACGTGATCTCGACCCCGACGAACTGGCCGAGCTCGCCGGCGGCCTGGCCGCCCAGCCCCACCTCTGGGAGGACAAGGTCGCCTACAGCGACGAAGAGCGCGTCTTCGCCTCCCTCCACCGCGACGCCAACGTCGACGTCTGGCTAATCTGCTGGACCCCCGTCAACGACACCGGCTGGCACGACCACGACGTCTCCTCCGGCGCCGTCGCCGTAGCCCAGGGCCGCCTGGTCGAACACAACCTCGCCCTCGGCACCGCCTCCCTCGAAACCGAGATCGAAGCCGGCGACGTCTTCGGCTTCGGCCCCGACCACATCCACCGAGTAGTAGGCCTCGACAAGGGCTCGGTCACCATCCACGCCTACAGCCCCCCGCTGTGGCGCATGGGCCAGTACTCAGCCAAGGACGGCGTCCTCCGCCGCACGTCCGTCTCGTACGCCGACGAACTCCGGCCCATCGACTGAGCAGCACAAGATCAGGCAAGGCAACAGAAGTACTAAAGAACAAAGACAAAACTGAAGAACAGAAGCAAAAGACAAGAGCAAAATTTAGTTAGGTCGACGCGTGGTTGCGGTGGCTTCTACCTCTACGTCCGCTGGAGTGGACCACCGCGACCAAGGCTGCTGTTGTGCTCATGTGGTCAGGCCTGCCAGCGTCTCGTTCGTGGGTTCCAGGTTCCGGTGGCCGTGGCTGCGAGCACCGGGTTGAGGCAGGTGGCAACCGTTTCGATGGCGCCGGGCAGGGTTCGTAGATTGGATTCCAAGGGAAGCTCGCGAGCGACTCGTGCGTAGCCTGCTTGCCATTCGGGCCCGGGAGATTCGATTGCTGGTGGGAGAGGGCAGTTGCGGCGGGCAGTCTCCGTTGTGATCGCTCGGATGGTCATGGTGGCGTCGAGTTCGGTCGTAGTGGTGATGAGGACCAGGTCGACAAGGTCGCGGTAGCGGGTTGAGGGTTGTTGGGCTGGCCCGTACTGGCCGTACATCGCGCAGAGTTTGTCGGCTACCTGGTCGGGGAGCGGATAGAGGACGAACCGCGGGAGCGGCGTCGCACCTGCTAGGTCCAAGACCGGGCGAGGGCGGATTCGGTCGGCTTTTGCAGTCAGTCGGGTTCTGGTGGAGAGATCGATGGTGAAGCGCTCGAGCGGTCTTGCTTCGATGAGGCAGGTGATTCGTAGCAGGGCGATGGTCGGCTCGTCGCTGGAGCGCGCCAGGCTGTCCACCACGAAGGTCAGATGATCGCCGGCGTCGGCGGCGATATCCGTTCGTAGTGCCGCTACGGCCTTGTCCAGGTCGAAGGCGGCTGCTGGTACGACCAGGTCAACGTCCTTGCTGGGACGGGCTCGCTGGATTCGGACCAAGAGGCCGGTGCCGCCCTTGAGTACCCATCGGCTGCCTGGTTCGGCGAAGACTCGTCCGAGGAATCTTTGAAAGACGAATTCCCGGCGGAGGTCGCCTGCTGATCGGCCGCGGCGCTTGGCTTCGGCTCTCAGGCGGTCGCCGAGTGAACGGCTGACTCTCGCAGGGTTTGGCGGAATGTCCGGCGTCCTCACGCGGTCCTTCGAGCGGGTGCTCGATGGGCGCTGGTGACGAGATCGACGGTCTGCTGGATCGCCAGAGGAAGTCCGGACTCCTTGAGCAGGCGGACCAGGAGGGCCTCTCCGTCGTGGCGGCGGGCGCCGTAGCGAGCGGCGTACGGACTGATGGTGCGAGCCAGCTCATCGACGTCGACGTGGCGGACGGTCAGGGCGTCGCGGACCGCGCCTGCCAGGTGGCCGCCGTCGGTGTGGACGGCGGCGAGGTCAGCGATGGTGCGAGGGATGGTTGCGCATGGCAACCCTTGGACGATGGTCCAGTCGGAGGGTTGGAGCGTCGCCCTGTGGAAGCGGATGTCGATGCGGCGGCTTTGACGCCGGCCGGAGACCGTGAACTCGTGGCGGTCAGCCGCCAGATCGCCGAGTTCGTACAGGGCGGCGGCTGAGCGATGGGAGACCAGCTCGGGAAGCTCGTCACGGAGGCGGTCCCCTGCGGATCGGCCGGGATCGAGAGCGAGCCACGCGGCTCGGAGGTCTTCGAGAGGGTCTGGGGGTGCGCCGGTCAACCGGTAGATGCCCTGAGCGAGGCGCTCAAGGAGCCCGGCTTGGGCGAACCGGCCAATGGCCTTTCGACTGCACCCGGCAGCCTCGGCCTGTGCTGTGGTGACGAGGCCCCACTGATCGGCGGCGAGGCCTGCGAGATCGGCGAATGGCATGGTCACCTCCCTGGAGCGACTGCAATTGTACCCCTCAGTGGGAACAAATGCAGTCGCACGAGAGGTGGAGGGACGTAGGTGAGTCGGCTGCGTGCGTGTGTCAGACACGTTGGCCTACTGCGAGGAACTGGGAGCTGGTGGGGAGTAGGTCGGGGTATCGGTCTGCGAGGCGGGAGCTGAGTAGGGCGGTTTGCAGGGGGTCTGGGGTGGTGAGGGAGGCCGGGGGTTGGTGGTGCTGGAAGTGGGCGTCGAGGGTTACGGCCAGCCAGCCGCCGGGGCCGGTGAGGGCGTGGATGGTGATGGAGTCGAGGCCGTGGCCGGAGAGTTCCTGGCGTAGTTGGGGGACTGAGTGGTAGGTCGTTTCATTGGCGGGGCTGAAGCCGGATTCGAGGATCTCCCGTACGACGGGTTCGTGGTCGGGTAGTTGGTTGGCGAGGGTTGCACCGATGAGGTTGGCGGTGCGGTTGAGGGCTACGACCGCCACGAACCCGCCGGGGCGGGTGACCCGGGTGGCCTCTCGGATTGCTGTCAGGCGGTCCTCGAGCACTGGTAGGTGGTAGAGCGGGCAGGCCAGCAGGACGCCGTCGAAGTACTCGTCCTCCCAAGGGAGCTTGCGGGCGTCGCCGAGGGTTGCGTCGATGCCCGCTTCCCGCGCGGCGACCACGTGGTGGGGCATGGGGTCGAGCAGCTCTACGGTGTAGCCGCGCTGCTGCAGCCAGCGGGCGTGTACGCCGGTCCCGCCGCCGATGTCGCCAACGACGGCCGGGGGCTCCGGCAGATATCTGCCCAGCAGGTCCTGCATACGTGCGAGCTCGAACTGTCCCCTCACAGTAGAGGTCAGTCGCAGGTCCTCGTCCCGCCCGATGTATTGCGCCTCAAGCGCGCTCTCGATCAGCATCCTTCGACCTTGCCGCCTGAGCGAGCTTCCCAGGAGGGCTGATTCTGGGGCATTTCAGGGCAGATCGACTTTGACGGCTCCCCAGGTTTCCCAAGTGAGTCAACGCCTAGGGCTGCAGAGGATGCGCCAGGTGGCCTGGGCGTCTTCTCGGTGGACGCCGAGGGGTGTCCAGGCTGGGTGGTTCGGATCTGCGAGGTGCTTGTCCAGATAGAGGATTCGGCCGTAGTCGCTGCCTTTGAAGTGGGTTCTGAAACGGATCGGGTCGGTGACGAGCGAGGCCAGGAACGCGGCGTCGGAGATGTGGCGTTCGGGGCGGAGCTTTTCGGCTTTGAAGGCGGCGGCCTTGAGGACGAGGGCCTGGCTGCCGCCGTCGATTCGGACGGTTGCCCTGGGTGCCTTGGTGATCGGCGGCCAGGACTGGTGGTCCGGAGCAAGGATGTCGATCACGGCCCCGTCCGCTGGGCGGATGAAGCGATGGAGCAACTCGGGGTCGTTCGCTTCCAATGGTGCGAACCCGAGCTTCTTGACGGTGCGGACGCATTCGCTGAGCTTTGGCCTAGACGGCGGGAGGAGGATCGCCGCCAGCATGTCGATGTCGTTGGTCGCGCGGGTCATGACTCGGCCGGCGATGAGCCCGTGCAGCATCACCATCTGTCCACCCACGAGCATCCACTTGTCGGCGGACAGCGCTTCGCCGAGGTCGACGATCGTCTCCCACAGGTGGTCCAGTGCGGGCGGTAGAGGCGGGAGGAGGCAGGCGGTTTTCGGATCGGGCTCAGGCACGACGGAAGTCGGCCAGGAGGCGCGCTGCCAACTCGGTACCCGCGTGGGTCGTCCGGGCGTCGGCCGATTCGATGAGGTCTACGGCGACGACGGCGGCCGGCATCGCCGTACGGGTTGCGAGGACTGCTCGCGCGAGGGCCGGGTCTTCGATTGTTCGGACGGTCAAGTTCGGACTGCTGCTGGTCGTGGTGATCGCGAAGCGGGTGAAGAGTTGTTCGCGCGTACGACGGTCGCAGTACAGCTCTGCGAGGTCCATGCTGAGGATGTCGGCTCCCGCAGCTAGCGCAGCACTCACTCCTGCGCCTGCGCCACCTTGGTCCTTTGTTGCTGTTTCGAGGTAGGTGGGGAGGATTCGGCAGTGTTCGACGTCCGCGCGTTGGCGTACGGCGAGGGCGAGCGCCTGCGGGGTCGTCTCGCGGAGCCGCTTGCGCAGGCGTGATTTCTCGGCGTCTCCCAGCCAGTCCGGGGTCAAGCCGGACAGCAGCCACAGGCCGCCCCAGCAGATTCGTTCGGACCAGGGGCGTCCTCGGGTGGGAGTTGACGCCTGCCTGCGCGTGACGTCGTCGCGGTCGAGGTGCCAGACGCCTCCGAAGCGGTGGCCGCGCAGGGTGCCGTCGGCGACCAGCCTGCGGACGCGCCGCTGGCCGATCCCCAGCCGGTCCGCTGCTTCGTGCGAAGTGAGTTCCACCTCGACCGCCCTACTGGCCTGGTTCATTCGACAGTGGTCGGTCTTGAGGTTAACACAATTAGCCCTTAAGCGGTCCGTTTGTGTTAAGTCTGACGAAGGCGCCCGATGCGCAGCTGGGATCGACATTCATCGAGCTTGTCGCCCGGGAGTGGAGGCTCGGGAGGCGGATCGTGGGGCGTTCTGGGGCAGATTGCGCAGCTGACCCGACCCCCACCACAGCCCACCTGCAGTGAGAGTCGACAGCAACCATCTGCATCCCAACTAAATTCTTCTTCTTTCTTCAGTTCTCTTTCTGTACTTCTTGTGGTTCTGCTCGCGCTTACGGGTGGCGGAGGAGGCCCAGGAGGCCGTGGGTTTCGTTGGCGATGCCGGCGGAGAACCAGAGGGCGTCGGTGCCGCCGGTGGTGGGGGTGCCGGGGGTCAGGGCCCAGAGGCCGGGGATGGTGAGGGGGTGGCCGTTGGGGTCCTTCAGTTGGGCGGTGATCTTGTGGTCGAAGCGGCCGTGGGACTTGGGGTTGATGACGTTGATGCGGCCGTCGCCGAAGTTGCCTACCAGGAGGGAGCCGGCGAGCTTGCCCCACGAGGTGGGGGCGATGGCTACGCCCCAGGGGGAGTTCAGGGTGCCGCGGGAGGCGATGCGGGTCACGAAACGGCCGTCGAGGGTGAACTCGGAGACGTAGCCGTTGCCTCGGGCGTTGATGCTGCGGCCGGTTTTGGGGTCGATCTTGGCGTAGGTGACGAAGACGCGGTCGCCGAGGGTCTGGACGTTGAAGGGGGCGTAGCCCCTGGGGAGGAACGGGTCGCGGAACGACCACCAGGGCTGCTTGACCCGGGTGAAGGTGGTGTTGAAGACGTCGATGCGGTTCTGGGCGAAGTCGGCGGCGTACAGGCGGTCGCTGGTGGGGGAGATGGCCAGGCCGGTGTACGCGGCGCCGGGGACGGTGGCCTTGATCTGGGCGGCGCCGACGAGCGGGCTGACCGGCGGGCCCCAGGCGGCGATCGAGCCGGTGAGGGTGGCGAAGATGAAGCGGGCGGGGGCGCTGGCGGTGCCGTTGGTGAGCACGAAGCCGGTGCCGGCGTTCGCGACCTGGCCGGAGGGAGCAGGGACGTCCACCCGGATGGTCGGGACCTTGGCGGCGGTGGCGGCGCCGGGGGCGGCGGAGTAGAGGGTGGACGACGAGGTGCCGGCGTTCGACACCCAGAGCGGCGAGCTCGCGCCGAGGGCCAGGCCCCACGGGTTGACCAGATCGGGGTCGAGCAGAGCAGCCTTGCCCGGTACGTCGGACACGAGGTTGACCTGCTGTACGGCGAGCCCGTCGCGCGACGAGTGTGCGCTGGCGGTGCTGGGAGCGACCAGGGCCAGACCGGCGGTCATGGCGGTGGCGAGTGCGATGGTGCCCGTCCGAGCTGAGCGGCGGGGTCGGCGCTGCGACATGTCACAGTCCTTCGGGTAGGTGGTTGAACACCTCCCACACGGATGGTTCGGCTGGCCGGTTCAGGGGTCCGCAGGGTAGACATTGCCTGTCCACACCGACATGGGGGAGAACCTGACATGAGCGAGCTCGCGATCAGTCCGCTGAACCCGGCGATCCTGCCGGCCGCGACCGGGAACTACACGCACGGCGTCGAGGTGACCGGTGGCCGCCGGATGGTGTTCGTCAGCGGGCAGGTGCCGTGGGGTGACGAGCAGGGGCGGATCCCGGAGGACTTCGAGGACCAGTGCCGGATGGTGTGGCGCAACGTGCTCGCGGTGCTCTCGGAGGCTGGGATGAGTGTGGAGAACCTGGTGAAGGTGACCACGCACCTGTCCGACCGGCAGTACCGGGCGGCGAACTCGAAGATCCGCGAGGAGGTGCTCGGCGACCACGCGCCGGCGCTGACGGTCTTCATCTGCGACATCTACGCCGAGGAGTGGTTGCTCGAGATCGACGCCATCGCTGTTGGTTAGCTGGTACGGCGGGGCGGTCGGGGTGGGATGTGGTGCTGTCCCACCCCGACGCTCGGCTTACGCCCAGGTTTCGGCGTGGGTTACTACGCCGTTGGGGGCGCTGATCTCGGTGATGACGTCGTCGGCGTCGGCTTCGAGGGGCTCGAAGGGGTACTCCGGTACGACGTACGCCCGGGCCCCGGCGACCAGGTCGACGCCCGGGAGCTCGAACCAGGCCTCGCCGGTTTCGCGGCTGATCTCGTAGATGGCCTGCTCGGCGGTGTCGACCGGGTCGCGGTCGCCGGACTCGTCGAGCTCGACCGGGTGCCGCTCCTGGGCGGCGCGGCCGGCGTCGAGCAGGGTCTCCAGGTCGACCACCTTCAGGTCGAACCGGGACACCACGCTGATCAGGTGGTCCTGCTCCTCGGGCTCCTCGTCGTCGGTCTCGACGATCTCGTCGTCGAGCAGCAGCGGGGTGGTGCCGGTGTGCTCGAACACGGCGTCGTTCCAGCCCTCGACGAGGTCCTCGAGCTGGGCGTTGTGCTCGTCGAGCACCGCCTGCTCCTCCTGGCCGGTCATCGCCAGCAGGGCCTCGGTGTGGGCCTGGAGGCGCTCGGCGAGCAGCCGGCTGGCCTCGGCCAGCGCCTTGCGGGACTCGTCGGAGAAGAACTGCTCGGAACCCTGGGCGGGGAACTGCTGGTCGTCGACTTCAGTCACTGCGTTCTTCCCTAACTCTGCGAAGACTTCTCATTGCCAGGCGTAAGTATGTGGGCTGCGGCCGCCGTGACGAAGTCCGGTCCACGCAGCGCCCGTGTGAGAGCGCCGTGAGAGCTCACCCGGCCGCCGTGAGAGAGCTGCGAGAACCTTCCTGACGAGGCAGTCAGCGGCGTTCAGTGAAGACATGAGGACAAGAAATTCCGAGGGGTGGGTCCGGTGAAGGACCTGATGTACCTCGCCGTGTGTGTAGCCGTCTTCGCGACCGTCTGGTGCGCGCTGCGTGGGGTGGAGAAGCTGTGAGCGCCGAACACGTCGCCGGTCTGGTGATCGGTGCGGCACTGGTCGTCTACCTCGTCGCCGCCCTGATCTTCCCCGAGAGGTTCTGATGTCCGACACCGCCGCCGGCCTGCTCCAGGTCGGCCTGCTGGTCCTGCTGCTGGCAGCCGCCTACCGGCCGCTCGGTGGCTACCTGGCCAGGGTCTACAGCTCCGACCACGACACCAGAGCAGAGCGTACGACGTACAAGCTGCTCGGCGTCGATGCGAAGGCCGACCAGACCTGGGCGGTCTACGCCCGGTCGGTGCTCGCGTTCTCGGTCGTCGGGCTGATCCTGCTGTACCTGTTGCAGCGGCTCCAGTCGCACCTGCCGTTCTCGCTCGGCCTGCCGGGCGTCGAGCCGTCGCTGGCCTTCAACACCGCCGCTTCGTTCGTGGCGAACACCAACTGGCAGTCGTACTCGCCCGAGGTGACGATGGGCCACCTGGTCCAGTTCGCCGGTCTCGCGGTGCAGAACTTCGTCTCCGCGGCCGTCGGCATCACCGTCGCGGTCGCGCTGATCCGCGGGTTCGCGCGCAGCAGGACCGAGCGGCTCGGCAACTTCTGGGTCGACCTGGTCCGGACCGTCGTCCGGGTGCTGCTGCCGATGGCGATCCTCGGTGGCCTGATCCTGGTCGCGACGGGCGTGGTCCAGAACCTGTCGGGTCCGCACGAGATCACCACGATCGCGGGGCAGACCCAGTCGATCCCGGGCGGTCCGGTGGCCGGCCAGGAGGTGATCAAGGAGCTCGGCACGAACGGCGGCGGTTTCTACAACGCCAACTCCGCGCACCCCTTCGAGAACCCGAACGGGATCTCCAACCTGTTCGAGATCTTCCTGATGCTGGTGATCCCGGTCGCGCTGACCCGGACCTTCGGCCTGATGGTCAAGGACAAGCGGCAGGGCTACGCGATCCTCGGCGTGATGACCACGCTGTGGCTGGCCTTCACCGCCGCCGCGACCGCGTTCGAGATGAACGGCTCCGGTACGGCGACGCAGGCGGCCGGTGCCGCGATGGAGGGCAAGGAGACCCGCTTCGGCGAGTGGGCGTCGACGCTGTTCACGTCCACGACCACCGGTACGTCGACGGGTGCGGTCAACGCCGCGCACGACTCCTACACGCCGCTCGGTGGTGGCACCGCGCTGTTCCACATGATGCTCGGCGAGGTGACACCCGGCGGTACGGGCTCGGGCCTGTACGGCATGCTCGTACTCGCCGTCCTGGCCGTCTTCGTGGCCGGGCTGATGGTCGGTCGTACGCCGGAGTACCTGCGCAAGAAGATCACCGCGCGCGAGATGAAGCTGGTCTCGCTCTACATCCTGGCGACGCCGTCGCTGGTGCTCGCCGGCGCGGCGGTCGCGATGGGCCTGGCGAGCGCCAGGGCCTCGATCTTCAACACCGACAGTCCGCACGGCTTCTCCGAGGTGCTCTACGCGTTCACCTCGGCGGCCAACAACAACGGCAGCGCGTTCGGTGGCCTGAGCGCCAACACGACGTTCTACAACACCGCGCTCGGCATCGTGATGCTGCTCGGCCGGTTCGTGCCGATCGTCCTGGTGCTCGCGCTGGCCGGCTCGTTCGCCCGTCAGCAGCCGGTCCCGGTGACCACCGGAACGCTGCCCACCCACAGGGCCCTGTTCGTCACGATGCTCGTCGGCGTCGTGCTGATCGTCACCGGACTGACCTACTTCCCCGCACTCACCCTCGGACCCCTCGCGGAGGGACTGTGACCACCCAGACCATGACCCCTGCACCACAACAGGAGCAGTCGGTCGAGAAGAAGGCGCCGTCGGGAGTGTTCGACCCGAAGATGCTGCTCACCTCGCTGCCGGACGCGCTGCGCAAGCTCGACCCGCGGCTGATGGTGAAGAACCCGGTGATGTTCGTCGTCGAGGTCGGCGCGGTCGCGTCCACGGTGCTGGCCTTCACCGACTCCAGCGCGTTCGTCTGGTGGATCGTGGTCTGGCTGTGGCTGACCGTCGTCTTCGCCAACCTGGCCGAGGCGGTCGCCGAGGGTCGCGGGAAGGCCCAGGCGGCGACGCTGCGCCGGGCCAAGACCGAGACCACCGCCCGGCGGATCATCGAAGGCGGCGCCGAGGAAGAGGTCCCGGCGACGGCGCTCCAGCTCGGCGACCGGGTGGTCGTCGAGGCCGGCCAGATCATCCCCGGCGACGGTGACGTCGTCGAGGGCGTGGCCAGTGTCGACGAGTCGGCGATCACGGGTGAGTCCGCGCCGGTGATCCGGGAGTCCGGTGGTGACCGCAGCGCGGTGACCGGCGGGACCCGGGTGCTGTCGGACCGGATCGTCGTGAAGATCACCACCAAGCCGGGCGAGAGCTTCATCGACCGGATGATCGCGCTGGTCGAGGGCGCCGCGCGGCAGAAGACGCCGAACGAGATCGCGCTGAACATCCTGCTCGCCAGCCTCACCATCGTGTTCTTGATGGCGACCCTGACACTGCAGCCGTTCGCCCGGTACGCCGGGGTCGACCTCAGTCTCGTCGTACTGGTCGCGCTGCTGGTCTGCCTGATCCCGACCACGATCGGCGCGCTGCTGTCGGCGATCGGCATCGCGGGCATGGACCGGCTGGTGCAGCGCAACGTGCTGGCGATGTCCGGCCGCGCCGTCGAGGCGGCGGGCGACGTGAACACGCTGCTGCTGGACAAGACCGGCACGATCACCCTGGGCAACCGGCAGGCGGCCGAGTTCATCCCGCTCGCCGGGGTCTCCGAGACCGAGCTGGCCGACGCGGCCCAGCTGTCCAGCCTGGCCGACGAGACGCCGGAGGGCCGGTCGGTCGTCGTCCTGGCGAAGACCCGGTACGGGCTGCGCGAGCGGCACACCGGTGAGTTGCCGCACGCAACGTTCGTGGAGTTCACCGCGCAGACGCGGATGAGCGGCGTGGACGTCGACGGCGGGGTGGGCCTGGGCGGGTCCGAAGGCAAAGCACAGCAGATCCGCAAGGGCGCGGCCGGTGCGGTGACCGCGTGGATCCACGACCAGGGCGGCACCGTGGTGGCCGAGCTGGGCGACCTCGTCGACGGGATCTCGGCCTCCGGCGGGACGCCGCTGGTGGTTGCCGTCAGCAAGACTGATCCTGTCTTCAAGGAGGGGGTCGCGCGGCCGCTGGGGGTCATCCACCTCAAGGACGTCGTCAAGGAAGGGATGCGGGAACGGTTCGACCAGATGCGCGCGATGGGCATCCGGACCGTGATGATCACCGGCGACAACCCACTGACCGCGAAGGCGATCGCCGAGGAGGCCGGGGTCGACGACTTCCTGGCCGAGGCGACGCCCGAGGACAAGATGGCGTTGATCAAGAAGGAGCAGGAGGGTGGCCGGCTGGTCGCGATGACCGGTGACGGCACCAACGACGCTCCCGCGCTGGCCCAGGCCGACGTCGGGGTGGCGATGAACTCCGGGACGTCCGCGGCCAAGGAGGCCGGCAACATGGTCGACCTGGACTCCAACCCGACCAAGCTGATCGAGATCGTCGAGATCGGCAAGCAGTTGCTGATCACCCGCGGATCGCTGACCACGTTCTCGATCGCCAACGACGTGGCCAAGTACTTCGCGATCCTGCCCGCGCTGTTCGCGGCGGCCTACCCGGGGCTGGACAAGCTGAACATCATGCGGCTGGACTCGGCCGAGTCGGCGATCCTGTCGGCGGTCGTCTTCAACGCGCTGGTGATCGTCGTCCTGGTCCCGCTGGCCCTGCGCGGCGTGCGGTACAAGCCGTCCTCGGCGTCCGCGATGCTGCGCCGCAACCTGCTGATCTACGGCGTCGGCGGTCTGATCACGCCGTTCATCGGCATCAAACTCATCGATCTGCTGATCTCGGTCATCCCGGGCATCGGCTAAAGGAAAGCAGAGATGGCTACCACCAGAAGAAGCCCGTTGGGCCAGTTCGGTGTCGCGGTCCGCGCGATGGTCGCGCTCACCGTGCTGCTGGGCGTGCTCTACCCGTTGGCGATGACCGGGGCGGCGCAGGCGCTGTTCCCCGGCAACGCGAACGGGTCCGTGATCAAGATCGACGGCAAGGAAGTGGGATCGGACCTGATCGGTCAGTCCTACACGCTCGACACCGGGCAGAAGGATGCCGACGGCAACGCTGTGATGGCGCCGGACCCCCAGTGGTTCCAGACCCGGCCGTCCGCGGTCGACTACGACGGCGCCGGCAGCTCGGCGTCCCAGCTCGGGCCGAACAACGCCGACCTGCTGAAGCTGATCGAGCAGCGCCGCGCCGACGTGGCCAAGGTCGAGGGCGTGGATCCCGCGCAGGTGCCGGCGGACGCGGTCACGGCCGGCGGCAGCGGACTCGACCCACACATCAGCCCGGCGTACGCCGCACTGCAGGTGCAGCGGGTGGCGCGGGAGCGTGGGCTCGACGTGAGCAAGGTCCAGGAGCTCGTGCGGGACAACACCAAGGGCCGGTCCCTGGGGTTCCTCGGCGAGGCCACGGTCAACGTGGTCACGCTGAACCGGGACCTGGCGGAGCTGAACTGACACTATGGGAGGTATGGCAGGTCGTGGGCGGCTGAGGATCTACCTCGGCGCCGCGCCCGGTGTCGGCAAGACGTACAAGATGCTGGGCGAGGCGCAACGGCGGCGCGAGCGAGGGACCGACGTGGTGGTCGGCTTCGTCGAGACCCACGGGCGCGAGCACACCGCCGCCATGCTCGACGGCCTGGAGGAGGTGCCGCGGCGGATCGTCGACCACCGCGGCGCCAGCTTCACCGAGCTCGACCTGGACGCCCTGCTGGCCCGCCGGCCCGGCGTCGCGCTGGTCGACGAGCTGGCGCACACCAACGTCCCGGGCAGCCGGAACGCGAAGCGCTGGCAGGACGTCGACGAGCTGCTGACCGCCGGGATCGACGTGATCTCCACGGTGAACATCCAGCACCTGGAGTCGATCAACGACGTGGTCGAGAAGATCACCGGCGTCCCGCAGCGCGAGACCGTCCCGGACCGGGTGGTCCGGGCGGCGCACCAGATCGAGCTGGTCGACATGGCGCCCGAGGCGCTACGCCGCCGGATGGCGCACGGCAACGTGTACGCCGCCGACAAGGTGGACGCTGCCCTCGGCAACTACTTCCGGATCGGCAACCTGTCGGCGCTGCGCGAGCTGGCGCTGTTGTGGCTGGCCGACCGGGTCGACGCGGGACTTCAGCAGTACCGGTCGCAGCACGACATCGACTCGACCTGGGAGGCCCGGGAGCGGGTCGTGGTCGCGCTGACCGGTGGTCCCGAGGGCGAGACGCTGATCCGGCGCGCGGCCCGGATCGCGGCGCGCTCGGCGGGCGGTGACCTGCTCGCCGTCCACGTGACGCGGTCGGACGGGCTGACGGGCGCTGATCCGGCCCGGCTCGCTCAGCAGCGGCAGCTGGTCGAGAGCCTGGGCGGGAGTTACCACCAGGTGGTCGGCGAGGACGTGCCGGACGCGCTGCTCGCGTTCGCCCGCGCGGAGAACGCGACGCAGCTGGTGCTCGGCGGCAGCCGGCGGTCGCTCCTGTCGACGCTGCTCACCGGGCCGGGGATCGGCGCGACCTCGATCCGTGAGTCGGGTGACATCGACGTCCACATCGTCACGCACTCCCAGATGGGTCGGGGCCGGCTCCCGAAGGCGCACGGGAGTCTGTCGCGGCTCCGGCTGATCTACGGCTTCAGCCTGGCCGTCCTGCTGCCCGCGCTGCTCGTGCTGGCGCTCGACCACGGTGGCGACACACTCAACCTGACCAGCAACGTGCTGGCCTTCCTCTTCGCCGTCGTGGTGGTCGCGCTCGTCGGCGGGCTCTGGCCCGCGATGCTGGCGGCGATCGCCGGCACGGTGGTGCTCAACTGGTTCTTCACGCCGCCGACCCGGTCCTTCACGATCACCGAGCCGAACAACGCGCTCGCGCTGGGCATCTTCATCCTGGTCGCGGGCATGGTCTCCTCGGTCGTCGACCGGGCGGCCCGCCGTACGCGGCAGGCCGCGCGGTCCGCCGCGGAGTCCGAGACGCTCGCGACGCTGGCCGGGTCGGTGCTGCGTGGGGAGACCGCGCTGCCCGCCTTGCTGGAGCGCGTCCGCGAGGCGTTCGGGATGACGTCGGCCTGCCTGATGGAGCGGATCGACACCGACGAGCTGACCGAGACCTGGCGACCGATCGCCTCCGCCGGTACGCCGACCTGCCGGCGTCCCGAGGACGGTGACGCGGAGATCCCCGGCCGCGACGACCTCGTGCTCGTGCTGCAGGGCCGGTCGCTGGCTGCTGATGAACGCCGCCTGGTCGGAGCGTTCGCGGCGCACGCGGCCGCGTTGGTCGACCGGGCACGGCTGAGCGAGGCCGCCGCGGAGGCGAAGCCGTTGGCCGAGGCCGACAAGCTCCGTACGGCTTTGCTGCGAGCCGTCGGCCACGATCTCCGGTCGCCGCTGGCCTCCGCGAAGGCGTCGGTGACGAGCCTGCGCAGCTCCGACGTCCAGTGGAGCCGCGCTGAGAGGGACGAGCTGCTGGAGACGGCCGACGAGTCGCTCGACCGGCTGAGCCGGCTTGTCGACAACCTGCTGGACCTGAGCCGGCTCCAGGCAGGTGTGCTGCCGGTGTTCACCCGGCCGATGGCGCTGGACGAGATCCTGCCCGGCGTACTGGACGGGACGGAGGTGGCCGTCGACCTGCCGCCGGGGTTGCCGTTGGTCGAGGCGGATCCCGCGCTGCTGGAGCGCGTGGTGGCCAACCTGCTGGCCAACGCGGTCCGGTACTCACCCCCGGGGCGCGGGCCGTTGCTGACAGGGAGTTCACTGGGGGACGTGGTGGAGATCCGGGTGATCGATCGTGGACCGGGGATCCCGGCCGAGGATCGGGACCGCGTGTTCGCGCCGTTCCAGCGGCTGGGCGACACCGACAACACGACCGGCGTCGGGCTCGGACTGGCTTTGGCGCGCGGGCTGGCGGAGGCGATGGGTGGGTCGCTGCGTCCGGAGGACACGCCGGGCGGTGGCCTGACCATGGTGGTCTCGATGCCTTCAGCAACAATGAGCGACGTGCCGGTGCCCGGCCGTCTCGAGCGGGGAGCTTGATGACCAGAGTTCTGGTGGTCGACGACGAGCCGCAAATCGTGCGGGCGCTGCAGATCAACCTGAAGGCGCGTCGGTACGAAGTGCACGTGGCCGGCAGCGGGACGGCGGCGCTCAAGGTCGCCGCGCAGCATCCGCCCGACCTGGTGATTCTCGATCTGGGCCTGCCGGACTTCGACGGGGTCGAGGTGATCCGCGGGCTGCGCGGCTGGACCGAGGCGCCGATCCTGGTGCTGTCCGGCCGGACCGACAGCACCGACAAGGTCGAGGCGCTGGACGCGGGCGCCGACGACTACGTGACCAAGCCGTTCGGCATCGACGAGCTGCTCGCCCGGATGCGCGCCGTACTGCGGCGCAGCAACGCCGGCGCCGAGCAGCCGATCGTGACGGTCGGCGGTGCCGAGGTCGACCTGTCGGCCAAGCGGGTCACGAAGAGCAACGGCGACGAGGTCCGGCTCACGCCGACCGAGTGGCACCTGCTCGAGGTGCTCGTCCGCCACCCCGGCAAACTGATGTCCCAGCGCCAGCTGCTCACCGAGGTCTGGGGGCCGGGCTACGAGAACGCCGGCGGCAACCTGCGCTTCTACATGGGCCAGCTCCGCCGCAAGCTCGAGGCCGACCCGGCCCGTCCGCGGCACCTGCGCACCGAACCCGGCATGGGCTACCGCTTCGAGCCCTGACGGGCAGGGAGGCCGGGCCGAGGGGGATCATCGCCGACCGCCGACCGCCGACCGCCGACCGCCGACCGCCGACCGCCGACCGCCGACCGCCGACCGCCGGTCCGCCCGACCGCGCCTTCAAGCGCCCTGGAGTCCGATTCCTGTAAGACATCCCGCCGGGGAGTTGGCAGGGTAGGGGCATGGAGATCTTCGCGGCAGGTCGGGAGTTTGTCAGGCGGGACGCGCGGCTGCTCGAGCGGCGGCTGTTCGCGCGGTTGTTCGAGGGGGCCGACGGTGCCGGCGTCCTGGACGCGCTGCGCGGGTACCGGAACGCCGACGGTGGGTTCGGGCACGGGCTGGAGCCGGACAAGCGCAGCCCGGCCAGTACGGCGCTCGACGTGGAGACCGCGTTCGACGTGATGCTCGCGGCCGACGTCCGCGACGACGAGTTGATCGGTGGGGCCTGCGACTGGCTGCAGTCAGTCGCGACGCCGGAGGGCGCGGTGTCGTTGTGCAACCCGGCGATCGAGGGGTACCCGCGGGCCGAGCACATGTCGGAGTGGACCTACGCACCGGCGCTGAACCCGACGGCCGGACTGGTCGGCCGGCTGCACAAGCTGGGGTTCGAGCACCCGTGGCGTGAGCAGGCGGGTGAGTGGTGCCGAGGCGAGCTGGCGAAGGGACTCCCCGAGGACGCGCACGGCATGCACGAGGCGCTGGAGTTCCTCGAGCACGAGCCGGACGTGGACCTCGACCAGGTCCGCGACTGGCTGCCGAAGCTGTCGATGTACCGCGCGAACGCCGACGACCCGTCGTACGGCGTGACGCCGTTGCACCTCGCGCCGACGCCGGACAGCCGCTGGCGGCAGCTCTTCACCCAGGAGCAGATCGACGGTCATCTCGACCGCCTGCTGGCCGACCAGCAGGACGACGGCGGCTGGGCGATCACGTGGGAACCGCCGGGTCCGATGGCGACGCTGGAGTACCGCGGAGTCGTCACCGTGGGGGCGCTGCGCAGCCTGCAACTCAACGGGCGCCTGTCGATCGACTGAATGAACGCAAGCCCCCGGCTGTGGAAGAATAGAGCCGGTGAGGACGACGCCGTGATGCTCGCCGGGAGCTGGATGCAATCGCTGATCGCAGCGGTTGCGATGGTGGCTTCCTCGCTTCCGGGAGCGCCCGCACCGCAGGCGCCCGCCCGGATCGCGCCGCCGGACGGCTGGGTCGCCAGCTGGGGTGTCGCGGTGACGCAGGCGGGCCCGACCGGGCCGTCCGCGACCGGTGTCCGGAACACCACGATCCGCCAGGTCGCGCACCTCTCGCTCGGCGGTGGATCGATCCGGCTGCGGCTCTCGAACCGCTTCGGCAAGCAGCCGCTCGTCGTCGGCGCGAGCTCGGTCGCACCCCGCAAGGGCGGTGCCGGTACGCCGAACCTCGAGCTGCTGAAGAGCCTCCCGGTCACGTACGGCGGCCGCGCCGCGATCACGATCCCGGTCGGCGCGGAGTCGGTGTCGGACCCGGTCGACCTGCCGATCGGTGACGACAGCGACGTCGTGATCAGCACCTACTTCCCGGGCCCGACGGGGCCGCTCACGCAGCACCCGGCCGGGTACGCCTCGGCGTTCAGCGCGACGGGGAACCAGACGCGTGCGGGCGGCGCGCCGTACCGGAAGATCCCGGGGATGGCGCGGTTCGTGGTGTCCGGCGTGGACGTGAAGACGCGCGCCGAGGGCACGATCGTGCTGTTCGGCGACTCGATCACCGACGGCGCCTCGTCGCCGGTCGACGGCAACCTGCGGTACCCGGACCAGCTCGCCGACCGGCTGACCAAACGCCGGTACGCCGTGGTGAACGCGGGCATCGGCGGCAACCGGCTGCTCGTGAACGGCGGCGTCTCGGGCGAGGCCGCGATCGCGCGGTTCGAGCGGGACGTGGTCCGGCGCAGCGGGGTCCGGGCGGTGGTGATCCTCGAGGGCATCAACGACATCCGGGCCGGCAGGGGCGCGATCTCCGGCGCGCAGCTGATCAACGCGCACCGCCAGCTGATCGCCCGCGCGCACGCCGCCGGACTGCGGGTGTACGGCGCGACGCTCACGCCGTACTGGGCGGCCGATCACTACACCGTCGGCGGCGAGGTCGCGCGGCAGGCGCTGAACCAGTGGATCCGGACGGCCGGCGAGTACGACGGGTACGTCGACTCCGAGCACGCGGTGCGCGATCCGTACCAGCCGCTGCGGATCGCGCCGGGCTACGACAGCGGTGACCACCTGCACCCGAACGCCAAGGGCTTCACGGCGATGGCGCACGCGGCCGACCTGGATCTGCTGACCTCTTAACGCAAGGGACCGACCGCTCACCGACCGTAGGGTTGCGGTCTCGCAGCGTGCTGCGTGGAATCGATGCTACGTGTCCGTCCCACGAGAGGTGCTGCCATGCGCCCGTTGCGCAAACTTGTTGCCACCGCTGCTGCTCTGCTACTTGTTCCGCTCGCGTCTGCTGCCGTTCCTGCCTCCGCCGAGTCGTCCTTGGGGGCGGACTGGGTGGGGAGCTGGGCCGTTGCCGTCACTCCACCGGGTACGTCGGGTCTGTCCGCGACCGGCGTCACCGACACCACGCTGCGGCAGGTCGCGCACCTGTCGGTCGGCGGGTCCGAGTTGCGGCTCAGGCTCTCCAACGTCTACGGCACGACGCCGCTGAAGATCGGCAAGGTGACCGTGACCCCACGGGCCGACGCGTTGGCCGGTACGCCGACGGTCGATCCGGCGAAGCTCGAGCCGGTCCTCTTCGGCGGCCAGGCGTCGGTGACCGTGCCGGTCGGGACGGAGTGGGTGTCCGACCCGGTGCGGCTGCAGGTTCCCGATGACACCGACCTGGTGATCAGCACGTACTTCCCCGGGCCGACCGGGCCGCTGACGCAGCACCCGGCCGGTTACGCGACCGGGTTCTCGGCCGCGGGGGATCAGACCGGTGCGGCTGGTCCGTCGTACACGGCCATTCCGGGTGCGGCCCGGTACGTGATCGAGGGCGTGGACGTGAAGAGCCGGGTGCGGGGATCGGTCGTGCTGTTCGGCGACTCGATCACCGACGGCGTGGTCTCGCCGGTCGACAAGAACCTGCGCTACCCGGATCAGTTGGCCGACCGGTTGCTGGCGCAGCCGTCGTGGCGTGAGCTCGGCGTGCTGAACGCGGGGATCAGCGGGAACCGGCTGCTGGCCGATGCCGGTACGGCGGGCGACTCGGCGCTGGCGCGTTTCGACCGCGACGTGCTCGGGCAGACCGGGGCCCGGAGCGTCGTACTGCTGGAGGGGATCAACGACATCGGGAACAGCCAGGGCGCGACGGATCCGGCCGAGCTGATCGCGGTGCACCGGCAGTTCATCCAGCGGGCGCGGGAGGCCGGGCTGAAGGTCTTCGGGGCGACGCTGACGCCGTACGAGGGCGCTGGGTACTACTCGGCCGCGGGCGAGGCCGACCGGCAGGCGCTGAACCACTGGATCCGGACCTCGCGTGAGTACGACGGGGTCGTGGACTTCGACAAGGCGGTGCGGGACCCTGCCGCGCCGGGGAAGATGCTGCCGGCCTACGACGTGGGTGATCACTTGCACCCGAACGCCGACGGCTTCAAGGCGATGGCCGCCGCGTTCGACCTGGCGGCCCTGAGCCGGTGACCTTTTCGATGCTGCTGGAATAGGCGGCAGCCGTTGTGGAGAACGTCTTCCCGGCCTCTGACCTGCGCGTTCGTCGCGCCGGGTCGGGGGCCGGGCGCGTTGTCGGGGGTTGATTCCGCGGCGGCGGTCTCGGCAGGCTGCGGGCGTTCCCGACACAGAGATGGAGAGCGTGCTGATGCTTGGTGAGAAATCGATTGCCCGTGGGATGGCCGGTCTGGTGGCCGGCGTACTGGTGCTGGGTGGTGGGGTGGCCACGGCCGAGGCGTCGGTCGCCGCGTGCCCCGCGACCGCGGTCTTCCAGACCGACGGCTACACCGCGGGCGAGTCCCTGGTGAACTGGAACAACTCGAGCTTCAACCACCACGTGCCGGCCGGCGTGGAGATCGTTCAGGTCCCGTACTACGCGGGAGTCTTCCCGGTCGTGGACCGGTTGGCGCTGGACGCTTCGGTCGCCGAAGGCGTCGGCAAGCTGACCGCGGCGGTCAACGACTTCCACGGCCGGTGCCCGGGTTCCCAGTTGACGCTGGCCGGCTACTCCGAGGGAGCCGTTGTCGCAGGCAACGTTCTCGAGCGGTTCGCGCAGTCGTCGGCGATCCCGCACGCGCAGCTGAACGGCGTTCTGTACGGCAACCCGCGGCGTCCGTTCGGTCCCGGCGGCCGCGGTGGGGTCGCGGGTGGGATCGAGACCAACCTGCCGTCGATCCTGCCCGGCGTCACCATGCAGGGCCCGCACAACTACGCCGGCATCGCCGTCCGCGAGGTCTGCAACGAGAACGACGGCATCTGCAACTCCACCAACATGATCACCAACCTGGCCGCGTTCGCCAACGGACTGATCGGCTACGCCTCGGGTGACCACGGCTACGACCTCAACCCGATCCGCGACACCGGCAACGGCGTCACCCTGCACGCACAGAACCCGAGAATCCCGTACGGCGCCCCGCTACCGCTCCCCATCGGCACGCCGTGGCGGATCCAGCAACAACTCTTCGGCGACGGCCCAGCCCGCCAGGCAGCCGTCACCGCACGAAACTCCTTGGGCACGGTCGCTTCCCCAGAAGCCCTTGCGGCGTTGGTCAATCACCCCTGGTTCCGGCTGCTGGCAGCAGCCTGATCCAGCCGCCCCTCGGCGCAGCCGAGTGGGCCCGGGGGCGACCGGCTCCCTTCCCCACCCGCCTGACCCTCGGCGCAGCCGAGGGTCAGGCGGACTCGGCGGGGTGTTCGACTTGGCGGTCGCCCCATTGGGTCATCAGGCCCCGGGCGATCTCCAGGTCGTCGCGCAGCGAGCGGTCGTCCAGTGCTGGGGGAAGTGCGGCCAAGGCGTCCGCCAGCCAGGGGCCGACTGCTGAGGGGGCAAGGTCTTCCGGGGTGAGGTTCGCCAGGCGGATCGCTCGTACGGCGGTGACCAGCTCGCAGGCCATCACCTCGCGGAGAGCGTCGAGCAGCTGGGTGGTGAGGACTGCCGCCTGGGGCGCGAAGCTGGCGTGGTGCTCGGCGCCTCGGGAGAGGGTGGCCGTGCCCAGGGTGGCCGGCTGGGCGGTCGAGCGGACCGAGGCGAGGGCGTCGTGGGCGACGTACTCGATCATCATCACGCCGGAGCTGGCGTCGGCGCCGCTGGCGAGGAAGCGGGACAACCCGGTGAAGTCTGGATCGACGAGGTTCGCGACGCGGGAGGTCGAGAGCGTCGCGACGCTGTGCAGGCTCAACCGCAACGAGTCCAGCGCCAGGGCGATGGGCATCGCGTGCCAGTTGCCGTTGTGCAGCACGGTGCCGCCGGCCACCAGCGGGTTCTCGGCCGAGGCGTTGATGTCGATCCGCAAAGCGTTGCCCAAGGCATCGATATGGTCGACGGCAGGGCCCAGGACCTGCGCGAAAGCCCTGAGCCCGAACGGATCCTGGATGCGCGCCGGCGGCAACGGGAGCCCGGCGAGCAACCCGCGCATCCGGTCGGCCACCCGGACCTGACCGGGCTGCGGCCGCGCCTCGTGCACGCGGACGTCGTACACCTCGGCGTTGCCGCGCATCGCGACGTGGGCCAGCGCACCGACCAGCGGCACGACGTTGATCAGCGTCGCCGCCTCGACGTACGCCAGGCAGCACTCGGCCAGCGTGATCGCGTTGCTCGACAGCAACGGCAGCGCGCTGGTCCCGTCGATCACGTCGCCCAGCGCGAGCCCGAGCTCGGCGAGCGGACCGAGATCCCCGGTCCCGATCGCTCCACCGCGATGCAGGTCGGGGAGCTTGTCCTCGTTGAGCAGCCGCACGATCGCCTCGGCGACCTCGGGTGCGAGCCCGGACCCACCGGAGGCGAGCTGGTTGACGCGGATCAGCAGCCCGAGCCGGACGACGTCTCGCGGGTACGGCGTGGTGCCGGTCGTCGAGTGCGACAGCAGCAGCCGGGTGCCGTGCTCGGGGTCGGAGGTGAGCACGTCACGGTTCGCGCCGACGCCGGTGGTGCGGCCGTAGACGGGCTGGTGCCGGGCGATCTCGGTGACGGCCGCGGCCGTGTCCGCCATCCGCTTGCGGGCGACGTCACCCAGGCGGACCGGCGTACGGCGCTGGCCGAGGCCGACGACGGTCAACGGCGTCAGCCCGGCCCCGGAAAGCTCGATCGGCTCCACAGCCACAGTGTGCGACCTGCCCACCCGCCGGCTGAAGCACCACGCCAGGATCCCCGTCTCGGATCCGAGACGATCAGCCGAAGCGCGGTACCGGGATCGCGACCACCTCGTACGGCGGTGCCGCCGCGGCCCCCTTGGCGAACTGCCCGTTGACGACCAGCAGGCGCTCGCCGTCGGTCATCAACGTCGTGGGGGTGTCGAAGGCCGGATCGGCGTGCCGGCCGAGCGGCGTCGCCGTACGGCCGTCGGGAGAGATGTCGAGCGCGGCCAGGAAGAACTCGGCCGTCGCCATGCTGTCGCCCTCGTTGCAGACGCCGATCAGCGTGCCGCCGATCAGCAGCAGCCCGTCACCGGCGAACCCGGTGGCGAGGGCGGTCGTCGACAGATCGGCGAGCTCGAGGCGCCAGAGGATTTCGGTGCCTTGGGCAGCGATCAGCAACGCGCTGCGGTCGGCGGTCGGGACGATGCCGTTGAGATAGGCGCCGGGGCCGGCCGAAGCAAGCTCCAGCCCGGTCGGAGGGGAGTCGGAGCTGAGGTCGAAGCGCCAGACGACCGGACGCGAGGAGTCGGTCACGTAGGCGTGGTCGTCGATCACGCAGACGTCGTTGAGGTAGCCGTCGACGTGTCGCCGGGAGACCAGCGCGCGACTCGCGACGTCGTACACGAAGACGTCACCGGTCTTGCCGCCGCAGACGACCAGGAGACCTGGTGAGGTCGTCAGACCAAGGGCGACGGTTCGTCCGTCGACGCCCGCGGGCGACCAGATGTCGGCGACCGGCCGGTCGAGGGCGCATCGGTAGAGCGTGCCGTCCGCGCTGCTGCCGGCGAAGAACGAGTCGTCCGGCCCGAGCGCGATGCCTTCGGGGCGGACGCGGTCGCCGGGCAGGTGGTACGCCGTGATGGACACTGCCGCACGCTAGCTCGCCGACGGTTCAGCGCACGAAGAAGGCCCGCCGATCCTGGGGGAGGGTGGGATCAGCGGGCCGGGTGGCAGCGGCCGCCGGGTCGAGCGGCGACCGTGCCTGGTCACGGGCGGGGCCGGAGCCTCGCGCGGGGGTTACTTCTGGCCGTAGCGCTTCTTGAACTTCTCGACGCGGCCCTGGGTGTCCATCACGCGCTGCTGGCCCGTGTAGAACGGGTGGCTCGCGGACGAGATCTCGACGTCGACCACCGGGTAGGTGTTGCCGTCGTCCCAGACGACCGTCTCGGAGCTCTCGCGGGTGGAGCCGGTCAGGAAGCTGAAGTTGCCCGACTTGTCGCGGAAGACGACCCGACGGTAGTCGGGGTGAATGTTCTGCTTCATGCAGCGGTACTTCCTTCCAGATAAGGGGCGAACGGGTCGGTCAAACTTCTGGCCTCTTCGTCCGCACGTAGGACACAACCGTTCAGGCGGCGTTCTAATTCCCAGACGTCGAGGTCGACTCCGGTGAAGGACAGGTAGCTGGCGCGGTCCCCGTGCTCGGGGTGCCACTCCAGCGCCGACCGGGCCCGGTGGCTGCTGCTCACCTCCGGCCAGCGGTCGGCCGGGAGGTCGGCGAGCCAGCGGCCCAGGACGCCGATCGAGATGTTCGTGCCGAAGCTGTCCCACCCGAGCCGGGCCTGCGGTCGCGTCGCGAGCCACACCGTTCCCTTGCCGCGGGCGGACTTGTCGACCAGGTCCTCCAACGCGTCGTACAGGCGTTCGGGGTGGAACGGCCGGTCCGACGAGAACAGGAACGTCCGCACCGGCCCGTTTTCTTCCCGCAGCGGCGCGCTGATCGTTCCGGGCTCGACCCGCGCCCGCGCGGCGGCGGGATCGTGCAGCCGTACGCCGACCAGCTCACGCGCCTGTACGACGTGCCGGGCCTGAGGATTGAGCGCCTGGGCCAACGCGGCCGCTGAGGACGAGGGATCCACCAGTACGGCGTCCGCGTACTCGACCTGGTGAACGACCGCCTCGGCCAGGGCGCGATTGTCCTCGGCGGCCGTCGGGATGCCACGGTCGCGCAGCAGCTCCTCGCCCGTCGCGTCGGCGACGAAGCTGCTCGGCTCGACGACGGCCAGGACCGCGCTGACCTGCAGTTCTTCGCGTGCGTCGCGGGTGATCTCCTCGGCCAGGGCCTGCGCGTCGCCGGCCGCGGGGATGTTGACTACCGCCGCGTCGTACTGGCTGACGGCGGCGATGCTGCGGAGCAGCTCGACCAGCGTGCCGCGCATGGCGCAGGACACGCAGGGGTGGCTCATCCGGATCACCTCGCGGTCGATCACGCCGGTCGTCGTGCGCGCGGTCCGGACCACCGAACCGCCGGACAGCCCGGTGACGTCGTACTCGACCAGGACGGTGCCGGGCAGCAGCAGATCGGTCGCGGCGGTGTCGCGGGTCGCGGTGTCGACCCCGCTGACCAAGGTGACCGGCAGCATCCGTACCCTCTTCCTCACGGCTTATTGAAAATGATTCCCAATACAACCTACACTCCGGGAATCGGAATAGACACCCGGGCCCCTGGTGTTCACCGTACTGAGTCCTACGGCGCGCGAGCGCCCAGAAAGGTTGGTCGATGGCCAAGCACAACGACATCCGCCCGATCGTCAAGCTGCGGAGCACGGCCGGCACCGGGTTCACGTACGTGACCCGGAAGAACCGCCGCAACGACCCCGATCGGCTCGTGATCCGCAAGTACGACCCGGTCCTGCGTCAGCACACCGACTTCCGCGAAGAGCGGTAACTGGTGGCGAAGACCAGCAAGATCGCCAGGAACGAGCAGCGCAAGGTGACCGTCGCCCGGTACGCCGAGCGCCGCACCGAGCTGAAACGGCTGATCGCCGACCCGGCGACCGGGGTCGTGGAGCGCGTCGAGGCGCAGCTCAAGCTGCAGAAGCTGCCGCGGGACGCGAACCCGATCCGCGTCCGCAACCGCGACACGGTCGACGGCCGGCCGCGCGGGTTCCTCCGCAAGGCCGGCATCTCCCGGGTCCGCTTCCGCACGATGGCCCATCGTGGGGAGCTCCCGGGGATCACCAAGTCGTCCTGGTGAAATCTTCGAAGGCCCGGAACCAGGTGGTTCCGGGCCTTCGTCATGCCGTCAGGAGGTCCAGAAGCCGAGCCGGTGCCCGGCGAAGAAGTCGGTCCGGGTCACGCCGGCCGGGTCGAGCGACTGCACCTTCCGGTCGAGCGGGGTCGCTCGCGGCCAGTACGTCGTACCGGGAGTGTTGGGCTGACCGGTCCGGGCGAACGCGCTCCAGCGACTGATCAGCTCGTCGGACAGCTGCTGCTGGGCCGGATTCAGCGGCGCGAAGACGTTGTCGTCGAGGAAGTAGGTCAGGTCGGTCATGTGGTGCGACCCGACCGGCCACCCGGGCTTGGGGATGCCCAGGTACCAGGGCGCGTCACCGGCGAACTCGAACGTGTAGGTGGGCATCCGTAGCGAGAGCAGCTGGTTGGACCGGTACGCCGGGGCTGCCCACTGGGAGTCGGTCATCACGGTCGAGAGTGCTAGACCGGCCGGCTTCGTGTCGGCGTACTGGGCGAGGACCTTGGCGGCGTCGGCGCCGAACTGCTGCCGGACGTGGGTCTCGTACTCCTGCTGAGTGATCGGTACGCCGGTGGCGCTCTCCTGCGCGCCGTACCGGCCGTGCTCCTCGTCGTGGTTGATGCCGTGCAGGACCGGGACGCGGTTGACCCGGCCGGTCAGCAGCGCCTGCACCGGATGCAGCGGAAGGACCGGTCCGCCGAGCACCGGGCCGAACTCGTCCTCGGCCGTGGCCGCCAGCAGCGCGGGGACCTCGACCTTGCGGAGGCAGTCGGTCGTAGTACAGGCGAACTTGGCGGCCAGGTCCCGGCTGTACTTCTCGGCGACGGCGCGCGGACGGGGTGCGGCGTAGTTGGTCGCCGAGTACTCCTGCGCGCACGGTCCGCTCTGCACGATCGCCCGCTGGAACAACCCTTTGGCGGTGGGTGAGGCCAGGTGGTCGCAGACGCTGTAGGCGCCGGCCGACTCGCCCATGATCGTCACGTTGCGCGGGTCGCCGCCGAAGGCCGCGGCGTTGCGCCGGACCCAGCGCAGGGCCTCCTGCTGGTCCTGCAGACCGAAGTTGCCACCGAGAAATCCGAGCGCTCCCAACCGGTACTGCACCTGTACGACGACCAGGTCCCCCTGCGCGGCCAGCCGCTTCGGCCCGTAGATGCTGTTCGCCCCGTTGGTGAAGCTCCCGCCGTGGATCCACACCACGACCGGCCGGTTCCTGCTCGTCTGCTGCGGAGTTGTCACGTCGACGAACAGACAGTCCTCGCTGGTACTGGCGACGCCGACCGGGTGCTCGTTCTGAGCGCAGGAGGCGCCGTACTGCGTGGCGTCGCGGACGCCGTTCCAGCGGGCGGCGGGTCGCGGTGCGCGCCATCGGAGATCGCCGACCGGCGGTACGGCGTACGGGATGCCACGGAAGGTGAGGGTGGTGTCGTCGGCGATGCCACGGACCTGACCGAGGTCGGTGCGGACGACGGTGTCGGTCGGTGGAGCTGCGGCGAGCGACGTCGCCAGGAGGGCGGAGGCGGCCAGAAGGGGAAGCATCGGAAGCCTTTCCAGGAGGAGAGCTCCATCCTGGGAAAGACCGAGCGTGCGGGCACTGGGTTCAGGTCCCCGGCAGGGGTGGACTCAGCACCACCTCAGCCGCGGAGGCGGCGGGTCAACGCTTCGGCGGCCTGGCGGACCCGCCGGGCCAGCAGCGAGCGTTCGCCGGGGGTGACGGACTCGCTGCGGAAGGAGATGCTGATCGCGGCGGCGGGGTGGCCGGCGTGGTCGACCGCGGCACTGGCGACCGAGGTGACGCCGGCGGTGACGTGGGACTCCTCGATGGCGAAGCCTTGCTGGCGTTCGTCGGCGAGCAGGCGGCGGAGCTGGCTGAGCGTCTGCGGGCCGTGGTCGGTACGGCGTACGAAGGACTCCGGCGTGGGAAAGAGAGCCCGGACCTGCGCGGGAGGCAACGCGGCCAGCAGGGCTCGTCCCGATGCCGTGAGTGTCGCGGGGAGGCGAACGCCCACGTCGGTGACCAGCGTGAGCGGCCGGGGCGGCTGTTCCTTCAGCAGGTAGACGAGCTCACGGCCGTGCAGGACGCCGAGGTGCGCGGTGTGCCCGACCTCGGCGACGAGTTGGGCCAGCAGCGGACGGGCCAGGCGCTCGAGCGGGTCGTGGCGCAGGTAGGCGCTGCCGATCTCGAAGGCCGCGACGCCGAGCCCGTAGCGCTTGTCCTCCGGCAGGTGCACGACGAAACCCTCGTCGATCATTGCCCGCAGCAAGTGGTACGTCGACGAGCGCGGCAGACCGACCGCGGAGGCGATGCGCTCCATCGGTACCGGTCCGGGCTGGGTGGCCAGGAACGTCAGCACCCGCAGGGTCCGGGTCGAGGCGGGAACGTTGCCGCTCACAACTGTGAGCGTAGCGGCCCTGTCTCAGATTTTGGACGATTGACTGCTCCGGGCGCGGCCGCGCCGGATCTTCAGCCGGGCCAGCTCGCCGATCAGCGCGAACGCGAACAGCCCGCCGGCCAGCCGCCAGTCGAAGACCCGGTCCGCGCCGGACAGCAGGAACCCGACCGCCGCCGCCAGCACGGCGAACGTCGTCAGGGACATCACGAGCTTCTTGTTCACAGCGGCTTCTCCGCCGTCCAGGAGGAGCCGGCGAGCCGGTACCCGAGCCAGTCGTTGACCGCGAGCATCGGCGCGTTCGCCGCGTCGTTGCCGGTCGAGGCCGTGGTCAGCCCGGCCAGGTGGGCGCGCCGCAACGCGTGCGACTTCACCACCTTCGCGAGCCCGCGTCCCCGGTACGCCGGGACGGTTCCGGTCAGAGCGGACCAGATCACCCCACGCTCCGGATCGGCCGTCGTCGCCACGAACGACGCCACCTGGTCGCCGTCGACCACCGCCACGCTCAGGTCCCGCCGCAGGTCCGGGTGGTTCCAGCTCATCACCAGCCAGTCGTCGTACGACTCGACGGACGACAGCCCGCTCGGATCCCCACCGACGACCGCCGCGGTCGCGTCGTAGACCTGCCGTGGGTCCAGTTCGTCGTGCGTCACCACCCGCAGTCCCTCCGGCGGGTCGACCGGATCAGGCGCATCGGCCAGTCGGGCGCTCGAGTGACTCAGCGGCCGGTTGACGACGTACCCACGCTGCTGCGCGAAGTGCGGGGAGTGCCCGTCGTCCTCGACCACGGCGAGCAGGGACACCCCGCCGACCTCGGCCGCGACCCGCTCCAACTCCGTGACCAGCGCCTGGCCGACGCCCTTGCCGCGGTGGTCCCGCGCGACCTGCGCGCCCACCCGGACGCGGGGCGCGGGATCGGCAGGATCCGGCAGGTAGAGGTTGCCGTAGCCAACGGCCGTTCCGTCGTCGAGCGCGAGCAGCACGACGCGCGAGGTGCTCGACCTCAGCTCGGCGTCGGCCCCGCGGGCTGTCTTCACCAAATGGGGGAGCGAGGCCGCGAGCACCGCCGCGATCCCCGCCCCGTCGCCCGGGACCGCCCGGCGTACATCGACCATGGGCAGAGCCTATTCGGCGACAGGGTCGCACGAAGTGTCTTGTATCTGAGACAGCAACCGGGGTGGCGGTCCTGTCGGTCCGGCCGCAGGCGCGGTGCAATGAGCGGGTGGAGACAGCCGAAGTAATGGTGGGCACCGGGCCGTTGGCCGCCGGTGACGTGGTGGCCGTGGCCCGGTACGGCGCGCAGGTGCGGATCGACGACCACGCGCTGGAGGAGATCGCCAAGTCGCGGACCGCGATCGAGGCGCTGGCGCACGCGGACATCCCGCACTACGGGGTGTCGACCGGGTTCGGAGCGCTGGCGACGCGGCACATCGCGCCGGAGCTGCGGGCCCAGTTGCAGCGCAGTCTGATCCGATCGCACGCGGCGGGTTCCGGTCCGGAGGTCGAGACCGAGGTCGTGCGCGCACTCGTCCTGCTGCGGTTGTCGACGCTGGCCACCGGACGCACCGGCGTGAAGGTCGAGACCGCGCAGGCGTACGCCAACCTGCTGAACGCCGGGCTGAGCCCGGTTGTGCACGAGTACGGCAGCCTCGGCTGCTCGGGCGACCTCGCGCCGCTTTCCCATGTCGCGCTCGCGGTGATGGGCGAGGGCAAGGTCCGCGACCGCGACGGCACCCTGCGCGACGCCGGCGAGGCGCTGACGGCGAACGGCCTGCAGCCCGTCGTCCTGGCCGAGAAGGAAGGCCTCGCGCTGATCAACGGGACCGACGGCATGCTCGGCATGCTGGTGCTCGCGATCGCCGACCTGGACCGCTTGCTGAAGACCGCCGACATCGCCGCCGCGATGAGCGTCGAGGGGCAGCTCGGGACCGACCGCGTCTTCGCCGCCGACCTGCAGGCGCTCCGCCCGCATCCGGGGCAGGGCGCTGCCGCCGCCAACTTGCGCGCCGTACTGGCCGACAGTGCGATCGTCGCCAGCCATCGCGGCCCGGACTGCAACCGGGTCCAGGACGCGTACTCGCTGCGCTGCTCGCCGCAGGTGCACGGCGCCGCGCGGGACACGATCAGCCACGCGGCCACGGTCGCCGGCCGCGAACTCGCCGCCGCGATCGACAACCCGGTCGTGCTGCCCGACGGCCGGGTCGAGTCGAACGGCAACTTCCACGGCGCCCCCGTCGGCTACGTTCTGGACTTCCTGGCGATCGCGGTCGCCGACGTCGCGAGCATCAGCGAACGCCGTACCGACCGCTTCCTGGACGTCGCCCGCAACCACGGGCTGAACGCGTTCCTCGCCGACGACCCGGGCGTCGACAGCGGCCACATGATCGCGCAGTACACGCAGGCCGCGATCGTGTCCGAGCTCAAGCGCCTCGCGGTCCCGGCCAGCGTCGACTCGATCCCGAGCAGCGCGATGCAGGAGGACCACGTGTCGATGGGCTGGTCCGCGGCCCGCAAGCTGCGGCGCTCGGTGGACGGCCTGGAACGCGTGCTGGCCGTCGAGATCCTCACCGCCGCCCGCGCCCTGGACATGCGGGCGCCGTTGGAACCCGCTCCCGCCACGGCCGCCGTACGGCGTGAGCTGCGCACCCACGTCGAGGGACCGGGCACCGACCGGCACCTCGCCCCCGAGATCGAGCACTCCGTCCGGCTCGTTGCCGACGGCACCTACCTGTCCGCTGTCGAGGCCGTCACCGGCCCGCTCGCCTGATCAACTGGAAAGGCTGGATCACCCATGTCCGGACCCCGTCCCGTACGCGCCGCTCGCGGCACCACCCTGACCGCGCAGGGCTGGCAGCAGGAGGCCGCGCTGCGGATGCTGCAGAACAACCTCGACCCCGAGGTCGCCGAGCACCCCGACGAGCTCGTCGTGTACGGCGGCTCGGGCAAGGCCGCGCGGGACTGGAACTCCTTCGACGCGATGGTCCGCACGCTGACCACGCTGAAGGACGACGAGACGATGCTGGTCCAGTCCGGCCGCCCGGTCGGCGTGATGCGCACCCACGAGTGGGCGCCGCGGGTGCTGATCGCGAACTCCAACCTGGTCGGCGACTGGGCCAACTGGGAGGAGTTCCGCAAGCTGGAGGCGCTCGGGCTGACCATGTACGGCCAGATGACGGCCGGGTCGTGGATCTACATCGGCACCCAGGGCATCCTGCAGGGCACGTACGAGACGTTCGCCGCGGTCGCCGCGAAGAAGTTCGGCGGCACCCTGGCCGGGACGGTCACGCTGACCGCCGGCCTCGGCGGGATGGGCGGCGCGCAGCCGCTCGCGGTGACGATGAACGACGGGGTCGCGATCTGTATCGACGTCGACGACTCGCGGATCCACCGCCGGATCGAGCACCGGTACCTCGACGTACGGGCTGACTCCGTCGACCACGCGCTGCAGCTGGCCGAGGAGGCCAAGAAGGCGCGCAAGCCGTTGTCGATCGGTGTCCTCGGCAACGCCGCGGTGATCGTGCCGGCGCTGCTGGAGGCCGGAGCGCCGATCGACATCGTCACCGACCAGACCTCGGCGCACGACCCGCTGATGTACCTGCCGGTCGGCGTCGACTTCGAGGACTGGGCGGCCGAGCGGCAGAAGGACCCGGCCGGGTTCACCGAGCGCGCGCAGGCCTCGATGGCCCGGCACGTGGCGGCGATGGTCGGGTTCCAGGACGCCGGGGCCGAGGTGTTCGACTACGGCAACTCGATCCGGGACGAGGCGCGCAAGGCAGGCTTCAACCGGGCGTTCGACTTCCCGGGCTTCGTTCCGGCGTACATCCGGCCGTTGTTCTGCGAGGGCAAGGGCCCGTTCCGGTGGGCCGCGCTGTCGGGCAACCCGCGCGACATCGCCCGGACCGACCAGGCGATACTCGAGCTGTTCCCGGACAACGAGCACCTGACCCGGTGGATCAAGATGGCGCAGGAGCGGGTCGCGTTCCAGGGCCTGCCGGCCCGGATCTGCTGGCTCGGGCAGGGCGAGCGGGACAAGGCCGGCCTGCGGTTCAACGAGATGGTTGCCTCCGGCGAGCTCGAGGCGCCGATCGTGATCGGCCGTGACCACCTGGACACCGGCAGCGTCGCGTCGCCGTACCGGGAGACCGAAGGCATGCTGGACGGCTCGGACGCGATCGCGGACTGGCCGTTGCTGAACGCGCTGGTGAACACCGCCAGCGGCGCCTCCTGGGTGTCGATCCACCACGGCGGCGGCGTCGGGATGGGCCGGTCGATCCACGCCGGCCAGGTGTCGGTTGCCGACGGCACCGAGCTGGCCCGGCAGAAGCTCGAGCGGGTGCTCACCAACGACCCGGCGATGGGCGTGATTCGGCACGTGGACGCGGGGTACGAGAAGGCAGCCGAAGTGGCTTCCGAGCGTGGGGTGCGGATTCCGATGCAGGAGTCCTGAGCTCGGGCGCGGCTACGGGGAACGGGGTAAGGCAGTACACAGTGCGACCATGGCAATCCACAGCGCTAGGGTGCACTTTTCCGAGGAATGAGAAAGGTGCCGATCGCGTGGCACCTGGCCCTCGTTCCCCTAGGATCGTTCGGGCGATCGCCGACCAGCGCGAAGGGGCGCCATGATCGAGTTCGAAGACGTCACCAAGCAGTACCCGGACGGCACGGTGGCCGTCGACAGTCTGTCGTTGCGGATCCCGAGCAACGAGATCACCGTCTTCGTGGGCCCTTCGGGCTGCGGGAAGACGACCTCGCTGCGGATGATCAACCGGACCATCGAGCGCACCAGCGGCCGGATCTCGATCGACGGCGAGGACATCAACGCCGGCGACCCGGTCACCTTGCGGCGCGGGATCGGGTACGTGATCCAGCACGCCGGGCTGTTCCCGCACAAGACGGTCGTCGACAACGTCGCGACCGTGCCGAAGCTGCTCGGCTGGGACAAGCGCAAGACCCGGGCGACCGCGATGGAGCTGCTGGAACGCGTCGGGCTCGACCCGAAGCTCGCCGAGCGGTACCCGGCGCAGCTGTCCGGCGGGCAGCAGCAGCGCGTCGGCGTCGCCCGCGCGCTCGCGGCCGACCCGAAGATCATGCTGATGGACGAGCCGTTCAGCGCCGTCGACCCGATCGTGCGCCACCAGCTGCAGGAGGAGCTGCTCCGCCTGCAACGCGACATCGGCAAGACGATCGTCTTCGTCACCCACGACATCGACGAGGCGATCAAGCTCGGCGACAACGTCGCCGTCCTGCGGGTCGGTGGCATGCTCGCGCAGTTCGCGCCGCCGGCGGAGCTGCTGGCCAAGCCGGCCGACGACTTCGTCGAGAGCTTCATCGGGCAGGACCGCGGTTACCGGGCGCTGACGTTCGTGACCGCCGAGGACCTGCCGCTCGGCCCGGTCCCGGACGAGCTGACCGTCGGCGAGGACGGCAAGCCGGCCGGGTGGCGGAAGAACGGCGACACGTTGCCGGTGGGGGCGGTGTTCCAGCGCGGAGACTCGCTGCGGGCCGCGATGGACGCCGTCCTGACGTCGCCGATCGGCCAGGGTGTCTGCGTCGACGAGGCAGGCAAGCCGGTCGGCGTGATCGACTACACCGGCCTCACGGGGGTGCTCCGCCCGTGACCTGGGTCGGTGACAACAGCGCCCTGATCTGGGAGCAGCTGCGGGAGCACCTCTTCCTGTCGTTGCTTCCGATGCTGCTCGGGCTGCTGATCGCGGTCCCGCTCGGGTACGTCGCGACGCGGTACAGCTGGCTGGCCAACCCGCTGGTCGCGCTCGGCGGCGTGCTCTACTCGCTGCCCTCGATCGCGCTGTTCATCGTGCTGCCGGCCATCATCGGCACCAAGGTGCTGTCGGCCGCGAACATCATCATCGCGCTGACCATCTACGCGGTCTCGCTGCTGATCCGTAACGTGATCGACGGGTTGCGCTCGGTGCCCGAGGACGTGCTGCAGGCGGCAGTGTCGGTGGGCTATGGAACCCTGCGAAGGGTGGTGACCATCGACCTGCCGATCGCCGTACCGGTGATCTTCGCCGGCCTGCGCGTCGTCACGGTCGCGAACATCTCGATGGTCAGCGTCGGCGCGATCATCGGCATCGGCGGTCTGGGTGAGCTGTTCACCCAGGGCTTCCAGCAGGACTTCCTGACCCCGATCGTCGTCGGCGTCGTGCTGTCGCTCGCGCTGGCCCTGATCGCCGACGTCCTGCTGGTCGGGTTGCAGCGGCTGCTGACGCCGTGGGCCCGGGTCAACACCCCGAAGGAGGCCTGAGCCATGATCCAGGGATTCCTCGACTTCATCAGCGACTCGGCGAACTGGTCCGGCGCCGAAGGCATCGGCAACCGGATCCTGCAGCACCTCGGCTACACGTTCCTCTCGCTGCTGATCTCAGGCCTGATCGCGCTGCCGATCGGCCTGCTGATCGGGCACACCCGGCGCGGCGCGTTCGTCGCGATCAACACCGGCAACGCGGCCCGCGCGCTGCCGACGCTCGGCCTGCTGACGCTGATCGTGCTGCTGATCGGGATCGGCCGGGTGCCCGTCATCGTGGCGCTCGTCGTGCTCGGCATCCCGCCGATCATGGCCTCGACGTACGCCGGAGTCTCCGGCGTCGACCGGTCCACGATCGACGCCGCCCGCGGGATGGGCATGACCGGCCGGGAGATCCTCACCAAGGTGGAGATCCCGATCGCGCTGCCGCTGATCATCTCCGGCCTGCGCAGCGCGACCCTGCAGATCGTCTCCACCGCGACCGTGGCGGCCTACGTCGCGCTCGGCGGACTGGGGCGGTACGTGATCGACGGCCTGAGCCTGCGGGACTTCCCGCAGATGCTGACCGGCGCGGTGCTGGTCGCCGTACTGGCGATCCTGCTCGACCTGCTGTTCGCTTTTGTCGGCCGGTACGCCGTTTCGGCCGGCCTGACCGGTCGGTTGCGCCGCAGGACCGACACCAAGACTTCCACTGCTCCGGCACCGGCCGGGGTGTAGTAGACGGACCCCTGGAGGATCCCGTGTTCAGAAGAACCTTCATCCGCAGCGCCATCGCCGCGACGGCAGTGCTCGCGCTCGCAGCCTGCGGGGGCGGGGAGGACCCGCTGGGTGGCGGCAACGACGCCGGCGGCGGCTCGGCGCCCGACAAGGTCGACTCGCTCACCGTCGGGTCCGCCAACTTCGCCGAGAGCCAGGTGCTGGCCGAGATCTACGCCCAGGCGCTGGAGGCCAAGGGCATCAAGGTCAACCGCAAGCTGAACATCGGCGCCCGTGAGCTCTACATGGCCGCCATCCAGGACAAGTCGGTCGACCTGCTGCCGGAGTACACCGGGGCCACCCTGGTCTACTTCAAGAAGGACGCCACCGAGAACGAGGCCGAGGCCGTCTACAAGGCCATCCCGGGTGTCCTGCCGGCGGGGCTCGAGGTGCTCGACAAGTCCGCCGCGACCGACGAGGACGCGATCGTCGTCACGCCGGAGACCGCGCAGAAGTACTCGCTGAAGTCGATCGCCGACCTGAAGGCGGTCGGCAAGGACATGGTCGCGGGCGGTGGTCCCGAGTTCAAGACGCGGACCGCCGGTCTGGCCGGCATGAAGGACAAGTACGGCGTCGAGTTCAAGGAGTTCAAGACGCTGGACGCCGGTGGACCGCTGAGCCTGAAGGCGCTGAAGGACGGCACCATCCAGGTGACCCAGTTCTTCACCACCCAGTCGGCGATCAAGGACAACAACCTGGTCGTGCTCGAGGACCCCGAGCACATCCACCTGCCGAACAACATCGTTCCGCTGATCCGCACCGACCACAAGAGCCCTGACGTGGCGTCGACGCTGAACGGCGTCCAGGCGAAGCTGACCACGGACGACCTGACCGACCTGGTCAAGCGCGCCGAGGGTGGCAGCGAGTCCGCCGCCGCCGTCGCGAAGGACTGGCTGTCGAAGAACCCGCTGTCTTGACCTTCGAACAGCTCTGGACGGACCTGTCCGCCATCGGCCGTGACCCCCGCACCGGGGGTTACCGCCGAGGCGGCTGGACCGACACCGAACGAGCAGCAACTTCCTGGTTCGTCGATCAGTGCGAGAGCCGGGGCCTGACGCTGGAATCCGACGGCATAGGCAACCTCGTCGCCTGGTGGGGTCCTTCCACCGGCAAAGGTGTAGTGACCGGCAGCCATCTGGACTCCGTCCTCGACGGTGGTGCCTTCGACGGACCTCTGGGTGTGGTCTCGGCGCTTGCTGCTGTTGATCAGCTACAGGCTGAGGGCTTCCAACCGTCTGTTCCTGTTGGCGTCGGTGCGTTTGTGGAAGAAGAAGGCTCTCGGTTCGGGATGCCCTGTCTTGGCTCTCGGGTGGCTGCCGGCGTGCTGGCCCCCTCCAAGGCATTGGCTCTTCAGGACCGTACGGGTGTAACGCTTGCTGCCGCACTGGAAGCCGCGGGCACCGACCCCTCCGGCGTTGGGCCTTCGCCCTTGCTCGATCGCATGGGCACCTTCGTCGAGCTCCACGTCGAGCAGGGCCGCGCACTCACCGCACCCGTCGGCGTGGCCAGCTCGATCTGGCCGCACGGGCGCTTCCGCTTCACCTTCGGCGGCGAGGCGAACCACGCCGGCACCACGCTGATGGAAGACCGGCACGACCCGATGCTGACCTACGCGATGACCGCGCTGGCGGCCAACAAGCAGGCTCGTCTGGCCGGCGCCCGCGCGACCTTCGGGCGCCTGTCCGTCGAGCCGAACGGCACGAACGCCGTACCGTCCCAGGTGACCGCCTGGCTCGACGCGCGCGCGGCCTCCACGGAGATCCTGGACAAGTTGCTGGCGGCAATCACCAAGCAGGCCACCGAACGCGCCGAACGCGACGGCACCACCGTCGAGGTGACCGCCGAGTCGGTCTCGCCCGTGGTCGACTTCCCGGCCGGGCTGCGCGACCGGTTGGCCGGCGTACTGGACGGTGCGCCGATCCTGCCGACCGGGGCCGGGCACGACGCCGGTGTGTTCTCCGACGCGGGGATCCCGACCGCGATGCTGTTCGTCCGTAACCCGACCGGCATCTCGCACTCGCCGGCCGAGCACGCGGAGATGGACGACTGCCTGGCGGGAGTCGACGCCCTGGCGACGGTGCTGAAGGACCTGGCCAGGTGACGGCGTACTGGTGCGAACGGGCGGTTCTCCCTGGTGGCGTCGAGGATTCTGTTCTGGTCACCGTGGCCGACGGACGGATCACAGCGGTCTCCGTCGGCGCCGAGCAGGGCACCGCGATCCGCCTCAACGGTCTCGTCGTCCCCGGTCTCGCGAACTGTCACAGCCACGCTTTCCACCGCGCCCTGCGCGGCCGCACGCAGACCGGGCGCGGCACGTTCTGGACCTGGCGCGAGCAGATGTACGCCGTCGCCTCGAAGCTCACGCCCGACACCTACTACCGCCTCGCCCGCGCCGTGTACGGCGAGATGCTGCTGACCGGGATCACCGCGGTCGGCGAGTTCCACTACCTCCACCACGCCCCGGGCGGCAGCCGGTACGACGACCCGAACGCGATGGGCGAGGCGCTGATCGCGGCCGCCCGCGACGCCGGGCTGCGGATCGCGCTGCTCGACACCTGTTACGTTGCCGGCGGCATCGACCAGCCGTTGAACGAGGTCCAGCAGCGCTTCAGTGACGGCGACGTGATCGGTTGGGCCTCGCGGGTGCAGGAACTGCGGGGTTCCGACGACGTGGTGATCGGCGCGGCCGCGCACTCGGTCCGCGGTGTCCCGGCCGACCAGCTCGGCGCGGTCGCCTCGTTGTTGCCTGCGGCCCCTTTGCATGTCCACCTCTCGGAGCAGGTGGCCGAGAACGAGGCCTGCCTGGCGGCGTACGGGCGGACCCCGACGCAGGTGCTCGACGAGGCCGGCTTCCTGAGTGCGCGGACGAGTGCCGTTCACGCGACGCACCTGACGCCGGTCGACATCGACCGGCTCGGCAGCTCCGCGACGTACTCGTGCTTCTGCCCGACGACCGAGCGCGACCTGGCTGACGGGATCGGCCCGTCGGTCGCTCTGCGCGCGGCGGGCTCGTCGGTGACGCTGGGGTCGGACAGCCACGCTGTGGTTGATCTTTTCGAGGAGATGCGCGCGGTCGAGCTGGACGAGCGGCTCGCGTCGCGGGAGCGTGGCCACTGGTCGGCGGTGGAGCTGCTGACCGCGGCGACGGTCGACGGGCACCGGTCGCTCGGATTCCGTGACGCCGGGGTGATCGAGGTCGGTGCGCGCGCGGATCTGGTCGCTGTGAAGACGGACAGTGTGCGAACGGCAGGGACCGGAGCGTCGGTGGAGACCGTGGTCTTCGCGGCGTCCGGGGCCGATGTCACCGACGTGGTGGCCGGTGGCACGCATCAAGTTGCTGAGGGCAATCATTTGAAGCTGGACGTCGGCGCCGAGCTGGCGGCCGCGATCGCGGAGGTGACATGAGCTCGCTGCTGCTGACCGGGATCAGCTCGCTGGTGACGAACGACCCGTCCCACGGGCCGTTGCTGGGTGAGCTGCACGACGCCGCCCTGGTGATCGAGGGCAGCACGGTCGCCTGGGTCGGGCAGCGGACGTCGGCCCCGGCCGCGGACGCCTCCCTGGATCTCGGCGACCGGGCGGTCGTGCCCGGGTTCGTGGATTCCCACGCGCACCTGGTGTTCGCGGGGGACCGGGCCGAGGAGTTCGCGGCCCGGATGACCGGTACGCCGTACAGCGCGGGCGGTATCCGTACGACGGTCGCCGCAACCCGCGAAGCCGCCGACGAGCAGCTCGCCGCGAACGTGGCCCGGCTGGTCGCGGAGATGCGGCGCCAGGGCACGACGACCGTCGAGATCAAGTCCGGGTACGGGCTGACCGTGGCCGACGAGGCGCGGTCGCTCGCGGTGGCGGCCGAGTTCACCGACGAGACGACGTACCTGGGGGCGCACGTCGTACCGGCTGAGTTCGCCGACGACCCGGCTGGGTATGTCGACCTCGTCACGGGGCCGATGCTCGACGCGGCGGCCAAGCACGCCAAGTGGGTGGACGTCTTCGTCGAACGTGGCGCCTTCGACGCCGACCAGGCCCGCGCCATCCTGCGCGCCGGGCAGGCTCGCGGGCTCTCGGCGCGGGTGCACGCCAACCAGCTCGGCGAGGGCCCTGGTGTCCAGGTCGCCTGCGAGGTAGGCGCTGCCGCGGCCGACCACTGCACCTTCGTGAGCGATGCCGACGTCGATGCGCTGGCCTCCGCCGGTGTGGTCGCCGGGTTGCTGCCGGCCATCGAGTTCTCCACCCGCTCGCCGTACCCGGACGCTCGCCGGCTGCTCGACGCCGGCGTGACGGTCGCGCTGGCGACCGACTGCAATCCTGGCTCGGGCTACTCGTCGTCCATGCCGTTCTGCATCGCGCTGGCCGTCCGGGAGATGCGGATGAGCCCGGCCGAGGCCGTCTGGTCCGCCACCGCCGGTGGCGCGGCTTCGCTTCGCCGTACGGACGTAGGTCACCTGTCCGTCGGCGCCCGCGCCGACCTGGCGGTTCTGGACGCTCCTTCCTACCTGCACCTCGCCTACCGCCCCGGCGTACCGCTGGTCACCCAGACCTTCGTCGGTGGTCGCCCGGTCTGACCGGGCTCAGTCCACCGCGGCGGACCGCGGGTCGGAGCGGTGGGCGAACAGCCCGCCGACGGCCGCGACGGCGGCGAAGCCGAACAGCAGGTACTGCGCGGAGTGGAGCATCGAGGGGGCGCCGAGGTTCACCAGCACGCCGCCGATCGCCGAGCCGAAGGACAGGGCCATCAGCTCGACGGTGTTGATGCCGGCCGCGGCCTTGCTCGCCTCCTCCTCGTCCGGGGTGCTGCCCATGACCGCTACGACGATGTGCGGGAACGCGATCCCGATCCCGGCACCGGCGAAGACCAGGCCGGCGGCCCAGACGACGACGATCCCCGGGCCGGCGTTGTCCTGCTGGAAGAGCGCGGTGACGGCGAGGCCGGCCGCGAGGACGAGCGGGCCGCCGACACGCATCCGGCGCAGCGTCGCGGGCTTGGTGACGCCGGACGTGAACAGCATCGTCACCGACCAGCCGAGCGAGACCGCGGCGCCGAGAAAGCCCGCGATCAGCGGGGTGAGTCCGGCCAGACGCTGCCCGAACAACGGGGTGAAGGCTTCCGTGACCGTGCCCATGGCGAGCACCGCGACCGCGAGGTAGCTCCACTTCAGAGGGGAGCGTCTGGTGTAGGTGCTGACCGGCAGGACCCGGGCGGACGCACGCCGCTCCCACCGCACGAACGCGACGGCGAACAGTGTCCCGGCGAGGATCAGCCCGGTGATCTGCAACGGCTCGGTGAGGATCCCGGCCAGGCTGATCAGGGCAGTGGCGACGGTGAGCAGGGCGAGGGACACCAACGGGACAGGGTCGGTGGACTCCGACGGTTCGGCCCGTGGGAGCGCGCGGGGCGCGATCACGGCGATCAGCAGACCGAGCACGGCCAGCAGCACGAACGCCATCCGCCACACGCCGAGCTGGGCGAACAGGCCGCCGATGGCCGGCCCGGCCAGGGTCCCCACGCCCCACATCGCCGAGATCAGCGCCGTCGCCTTGGCCCACAGCCGTTGCGGGTACGCGCTGCGAACGACGGCGTAGCCCAGCCCGGCGAGCAGTCCACCCCCGATGCCCTGGACGGCCCGGCCCACCAGCAGGACCGCCATCGTCGGGCTCACCGCGCACACGACGGTGCCCAGGACGAACGGCGCCAGGGCGGTCAGGTAGGCGACCAGCGGGCCGCGGCGGATCAGCAGCCTGCTCACGAACATCGACGAGACCACCGAGGCGATCATGAAGACGGTCGTGCTCCAGGCGTAGAGCCGTTCGCCACCGATCTCGTCGATGGCGGTGGGCAGCAGGCTGGTGGTCAGGAAGATGTTGATCGCGTGCAGGGCCACGCCGCCCGCCAGGACCACGGAGGTGCTCAGGCGCGCGGGGCCGAGCAGATCGACCCAGGTGGCGGGCTCGGACTCGTCGATGGTGGACATGGTGCCACGCTAAAATCTCAGGGGAACTTGAGGTCAAGCCGAACGCGGAGGTGCCTGTGGAGCCCGATGACCTGCTGCCTGTCGGTGAGGTCGCGCGTCGTACCGGGGTGGCCGTGTCGGCCCTGCACTACTACGAGGAGCTGGGGCTGATCGCCTCGCACCGCACGAGCGGGAACCAGCGCCGCTACCCGCGGCACATGCTCCGCCGGATCTCGTTGATCGTCGTGGCGAAACGTCTCGGCATCAGTCTGGGCGACGTCGGCACGGTGTTCACCTCGCTGCCGATGGACACGATCCCGACCGTGCGCGACTGGCGCCGGCTGTCGCGGCAGTGGCACGCGCAGCTGGAGGCGAAGAAGACCGAGATCGACCGGTTGCAGCGCGAGCTCACCGGCTGCATCGGCTGCGGCTGCCTGTCGATGAAGGCCTGTTACCTGCTGAACCCGGACGACGCCCTGGCGCAGGAAGGGCCCGGCGCCGTACGGATCGCCAAGGACCGCGGGTAGGGCGCTGTACGGGCTGATGGCGCGACGGTGTGAAAGCGTGGCTCCATGAGTCGCGTCGTGGTTGCTCGGAGCATCGCCGGTCAGTTGCCGTACTTCCCCAGTGCCGTCAGGTTGGCCGACGGGCGGGTGCTGGTGGTGTGGCGGGAAGGGCTGGGGCATGTGCGGAGCGTGGGGCGGATCGTCGCGGCGGAGAGTTCGGATGGCGGGCGGTCGTGGTCGGAGCCTCGGGTGGTGGTGGACAGGCTGTACGACGACCGGGACCCGATGGTGGTGCAGCTCGCCAACGGGGACATCCTGCTGAGCTGGTTCCAGATCGACTGGTCGGTGCGGCCGTACGTGTGTCCGGGAGTGCTGGTGGCCCGGTCCGTCGACGGAGGTGCGTCCTGGGGCGAGCCGGTGCTGGTGGGGTCGGAGATGGTCGACCACGAGACCGCTGAGGTGTGGCACAGCTTCCGGGCGGGGCACATCGTGGCGCACGGGCAGATCCTGGAGCTGCCGGGCGGAGACCTGCTGGCTCCCGTCTACGGGGTGTTTCCGGGGGACCAGAACCACTCGGCGAGTGTTGTGCGGTCGACCGACGGCGGGCTCACCTGGCCGGCGGCGCAGGAGGTTGTGCTGGGGCGCCGGGCCGGGCGCGAGTACCAGGAGCCCGTACTGACGTTGCTGCCGGGCGGCCAGGTGGTGGCGCTGCTGCGGACCGACGAAGAGGCCGAGTTGGTGCGCAGCGACGACAACGGGCTGACCTGGTCGGAGCCGGAGCTGTGCGGCCTGCACGCCTCGTCGGCCGACACGCTGACGCTGTCGGACGGCGCCGTACTGCTGGCGTACGGGGATGTGTCGAAGCAGTTCAACCCCGGGCGGCCGACGGTGGCGACGATCATCGGTGAGCCGCTCGGGCCGTGGGACCAGGATGCGCTGCGGGTGGTGATCGACGCCGGCCACGACACGATGGACCAGGCCAACCCCGCGGTCGTCGAACTGCCCGGCGACGAGTTGCTGGTGATCAGCTACGACATCTTCACCCGCGAGATCGTCGGCGAGCTCCTGCCACGCACCACCCTGCAGTAGCGCGGCGCACACGGTCCGGGACCCGGTGGGGACTGCACCACGAGCTCCCGGTCCGTGCACTGCTCGCTCTAGACCAACTCTTTGGACAGCATGGCGCTGGTGGTGCCGTCGGGGCGCTGGAGCTTGCCGACCTCGACGAAGCCGCGGGCGGCGTGCAGGGCCAGGGACGGGATGTCGGGCGGGTCGGACTGGACGCGGCAGACCAGGCGGTCGAAGGGGCGGGCGGCGCGTTCGACGGCCTTGTAGACGGAGGTGGCGATGCCCTGGCGGCGGTACGGCTCGGCGATCACCAAGCGGTCCAGGTAGAGGTAGCGGTCGGCGTAGGTCTCGGCGAACCACTGGAAGTCCAGGCCGTCGTACGCGGATCCGGGGGCGAAGGTGAGGACGAAGCCGGCGACGTCGCCGTCCACGTCGACGACGGCTGCGTGGGCGGCGATCAGGCGGAGCCAGTCCAGCCGGTCGGGACCGAGTTTGTCGAGGTGGGACTCGGCGGCGTTGAAGGCGAGCACGGTGGACTCGTCAGCGGTGGACAGTGGGCGGAGTTTCACCTGGTCAGCCTCCCACGGCAAGCGCTTGCGGCGGCAGGGGTCGGATCAGGGCCGGACGGGGGTGATCCCGGAAATTCCGGGGCCGGGGTTGGGAATGGACCGGCGGTGGTGCAATGTTGAGCCAGGTGTACTCAAGTCTGCCGGATCGGATCCGGGGGCAACTTGAAATACCGATCCTGGATCGGCAACATTGAGTCTGCATCACTCAACTTCGTGGAGGTAACGCACATGGCCCGCGCGGTCGGTATCGATCTCGGTACGACGAACTCCGTCATCGCCGTACTGGAAGGTGGCGAGCCCACCGTCATCCCCAACGCCGAGGGAGCGCGTACGACGCCCTCGGTGGTCGCCTTCGCCAAGAACGGCGAGGTCCTGGTCGGCGAGGTGGCCAAGCGCCAGGCCACCACGAACGTCGACCGCACCATCCGGTCCGTCAAGCGCCACATGGGCGAGGACTGGAACGTGAGCATCGACGGCAAGAAGTTCACGCCGCAGCAGATCAGCGCGTTCGTGCTGCAGAAGCTGAAGCGGGACGCCGAGGCGTACCTCGGGGAGCAGGTCACCGACGCGGTCATCACCGTGCCGGCCTACTTCTCCGACGCGCAGCGCCAGGCGACCAAGGAGGCCGGCGAGATCGCCGGCCTGAACGTGCACCGGATCGTCAACGAGCCCACCGCGGCGGCGCTGGCGTACGGCCTGGACAAGGGCACCGAGCAGACCATCCTGGTCTTCGACCTCGGTGGCGGCACCTTCGACGTGTCGCTGCTGGAGATCGGTGACGGCGTCTTCGAGGTGAAGGCCACCTCCGGTGACAACCACCTCGGTGGTGACGACTGGGACCTGCGCATCGTCGAGTGGCTGGTCAAGCAGTTCAAGAACAAGAACGGCACCGACCTGTCCGGTGACAAGATGGCCATGCAGCGGCTGCAGGAGGCCGCGGAGAAGGCCAAGATCGAGCTCTCCAGCGCCGCCGAGACCTCCATCCACCTGCCGTACCTGAGCCTCACCGACTCCGGCCCGCTGCACCTGGAGGAGAAGCTCTCCCGCGCCGAGTTCCAGAAGCTCACCAACGACCTGCTCGAGCGCGCCCGCTCGCCGTTCAAGGCCGTCATCAAGGACGCCGGCGTCGACGTGTCGAAGATCGACCACGTCATCCTCGTCGGTGGTTCGACCCGGATGCCCGCGGTCGCCGAGCTCGTCAAGGAGCTGACCGGCGGCAAGGACCCGAACAAGGGTGTGAACCCGGACGAGGTCGTCGCCGTCGGAGCCTCCCTGCAGGCCGGTGTGCTGAAGGGTGAGGTCAAGGACGTCCTGCTGCTCGACGTGACCCCGCTGAGCCTGGGCATCGAGACCAAGGGTGGCGTGTTCACCAAGATCATCGAGCGCAACACCACGATCCCGACCAAGGGCTCGGAGATCTTCACCACCGCCGAGGACAACCAGCCGTCGGTGATGATCCAGGTCTACCAGGGCGAGCGCGAGATGGCCCGCGACAACAAGTCGCTCGGCAACTTCGAGCTGACCGGCCTGCCGCCGTCGCCGCGCAACGTGCCGCAGATCGAGGTCACCTTCGACATCGACGCCAACGGCATCGTGCACGTCAACGCCAAGGACCTGGCCACCGGCAAGGAGCAGCGGATGACGGTGACCGGTGGCTCCGCGCTGCCGAAGACCGACATCGACCAGATGGTCCGCGACGCCGAGCAGTACGCCGAGGAGGACCGGCTGCGCCGCGAGGCCGTCGAGTCGCGCAACCAGTCCGAGGGCCTGGTCTACCAGACCGAGAAGTTCCTCGAGGAGAACGAGGACAAGATCCCCGACGACGTCAAGACCGAGGTCAAGGACGGCGTCGCGGAGCTGAAGAAGGCGCTCGAGGGTGACGACGCCGAGGCGATCAAGACCGCCTCGGAGAAGCTGTCCCAGTCCAGCCAGAAGATGGGTGCCGCGATGTACGCGAACGCCCAGGCGGCCGGCGGTTCCGAGGAGAGCACCTCGTCCGACGACAGCTCGACCGGCAGCACCAACGACGACGACGGTGTCGTCGACGCCGAGATCGTGGACGAGGACCGCCCGCAGGACACCAAGCCTGAGGACACCAAGTGACCGATCGTCCGTCCGACCCTGGAAGCGAGTTCGGCGACGGCGACCCCGTCGTCCGGGACAAGCGCCGGATCGACCCGGAGACCGGCAACCTGCGGGAGCCCGGCGAGCCTGTCTCGTCGGCCCCCGCGGGGGGCGCCGCGCCGGGCATGCCCGGTACGCCGGGCGCCCAGCCGCCGCGCGACCCGTCCGACCTGATCGGCCCGTCGGCCCAGGAGGCCCTGCTGACCGAGGCGCTCGCCGAGCGTACGGCGGACCTGCAGCGCCTGCAGGCCGAGTACGTGAACTACAAGCGCCGCGTCGACCGGGACCGCGAGGCCAACCGTGAGGTCGTCATCGGCTCGGTGCTGACCGAGCTGCTGCAGACCCTCGACGACGTCGGCCGGGCCCGGGAGGCCGGTGAGCTGGAGGGCGCGTTCAAGGCGGTCGCCGAGTCGCTCGAGCGGGTCACCGAGAAGCTCGGACTGGTGAGGTACGGCGAGGTGGGTGACACCTTCGACCCGCGGATCCACGAGGCGCTGCTGCACAACTACTCCGACGAGGTCGACGGACCGACCGCGACGCTGGTCATGCAGCCGGGTTACCGGCTGGGCGAGCGGATCCTGCGGGCGGCCCGGGTGGCGGTGTCGGAACCGACCGAGCAGCTGCCGGCCGGCGAGGAGTCCGGGGCTGAAGGCGACGATGACGACAACCAGGCCGCAGACAAGCCTGCGGAGTAGCTGGCGGGAGGTGGGACGTCGATGAGTACCAAGGACTGGCTGGAGAAGGACTTCTACAAGGTGCTCGGCGTCTCCAAGACCGCCGAGGCCGACGAGATCAAGAAGTCGTACCGCAAGCTGGCGCGCAAGTACCACCCGGACTCCAACGCCGGGGACGCGTCCGCGGAGGCGAAGTTCAAGGAGGTCTCCGAGGCCTACGACGTGGTCGGCGACGCCAAGAAGCGCAAGGAGTACGACGAGGCGCGGCGGCTGTTCGGCAGCGGTGGTTTCCGGATGCCGGGCAGCGGCGGGGCGCAGGGCGGCGGCTTCGGCGGCTTCGACGTCAACGACCTGTTCAACCGCGGCGGTGCCACCACCGGTACGGCGACCGGCGGGCTCGGCGACATCCTGGGCGGCATGTTCGGCGGTGGTGGCCGGACGACGACCACCACCCCGGCGCGGCCGCGCCGGGGCGCCGACATCGAGACCGAGGCGACGATCGAGTTCGGCGAGGCCGTGAACGGCGTCACCGTCGCGCTCCGGATGACCAGCGACGAACCGTGCAAGACCTGTCGCGGGACCGGCGCGAAGTACGGCACCGTGCCGAAGGTCTGCCTCAAGTGCGAAGGCACCGGCATGCAGACCTCGGTCCAGGGTGGCGTGTTCGCGATGACCGAGCCCTGCACCGAGTGCAAGGGCCGCGGTCTGGTCGTCGACCAGCCGTGCGAGACCTGCCACGGCTCCGGCCGCGGCCAGTCGAGCAAGACCATGCAGGTCCGCATCCCCGCGGGCGTGCAGGACGGGCAGCGGATCCGGCTCAAGGGCAAGGGCGCGGCCGGCGAACGGGGTGGCCCCGCGGGCGACCTCTACGTCACCGTGCACGTCACCCCGCACCGGATCTTCGGCCGCCAGGGTGAGCACCTGACCCTCGCGGTGCCGGTCAGCTTCACCGAGGCCGCGCTGGGCGCCGAGATCAAGGTCCCGACGCTCGACGGTCTGCCGGTGACGGTCCGGATCCCGGCCGGTACGGCGAACGGCAGCAAGTTGCGGGTCCGCGGCAAGGGTTCGGCGCGCCGCGACGGGACCAAGGGCGACCTGCTGCTGACGATGGAGGTGCAGGTGCCGCACGACCTGACCGACGAGCAGCGCGAGAAGCTGCAGGAGTTCAGCTCGGCGTCGGGCCAGCCTGATCTGCGGGCCGGGTTGTTCGGGAGCGCCTGATGGCCCCGGGAGCGAGGAACCGCCCGTTCGGCCAGGTGCCGACCTGGGACGACCGCACCCCGATCTACGTGATCTCGGTGGCGGCCCAGCTGGCCGGCATGCACCCGCAGACCCTGCGGCAGTACGACCGTCTGGGCCTGGTGGTCCCGAGCCGCGCGAGCGGCCGGGGCCGCCGGTACTCGGCGTACGACGTGGCCAGACTGCGGTACGTGCAGCACCTGTCGCAGGAGGAAGGCGTGAACCTCGCCGGAATCCAGCACATCCTCGAGCTGCAGTCCGAGGTCGAGGGGCTGCGCCACCGGGTGAACCAGCTCCTCGCCGAGGTGCAGCGTGGGGTCGGCGTCTCCCGCCGGAGCACGGCCAGCCGGGTCTTCTCGGCCGGTCCCGCGGGTGACGTGATCGCGATGGGCCGGCAGCAGACCACCACGCGGTGGATCCGCACCGAGCCGTTGGAGATCGGCCCCCGGTAGACAGCTGTCGACGGAAGCCCGGCGCGAGGTCGCGCCGGGCTTCTGCGCGTTCGAGCGCGAGTTGTTCACGTTTCGGGGCTTGCTGTGGCGGCCAGGCCGATTACCTTGGAGAGGTGACGGTGACTCTGGAGACTGAGCGGCTGTTGATTCGGGACTGGGTCGAGGGGGACGCGGGGGCCGCGCTCGAGATCTACGGGGCGGCGGACGTCGCGCAGTGGCTGTCGCCGGCGATCGAGCGGGTGGCGGACGAGGCGACGATGCGGATGGTGCTGGGCGCCTGGATCGAGGCGCAGCCCAACTTCGTGGTGCCGGCCGGCCGGTGGGCCGTCGTGCGCAAGGAGGACGACGAGGTCGTCGGCGGGCTGCTGATCCGGCTGCTGCCGCCGTACGAGGAGGACCTGGAGATCGGCTGGCAGCTGCGGCCGGCCGCGTGGGGGAACGGGTTCGCGAGCGAGGCGAGCCGGGCGCTGATGAAGTGGGCCTTCGACGACGCGGACACCGACGAGCTGTACGCGGTCGCGCGGCCGAACAACAAGCGGGCCGTCGCGACCGCGAAGCGGCTCGGCATGGAGTGGGTCGGGGAGACCGACAAGTACTACGACCTCAACCTGCAGGTCTACCGGATGAGGGCGGCCGACTTCCTCTCCTCCTGAGCCGGTACGACGCTCTGCCGGACCAGGCTCTGCCAGACCAGGAGGGCGACACCTACGAGCACGTACGCCGACCCGACGACGTGCTCGAGCAGCGACCAGTCGCGCCCTTCCGGCGGCAGGTACGTGTGCGGGCCGACCACGAAGACCAGCGCCGTTGCCCACAGCAAGCGGCGCTTGGTCAGCAGCACCAGCACAGCCGGAGCGATCCACACCCAGTGGTGCGACCAGCTGACCGGTGAGGCGAGCAGGCCCCAGACGGCGACGACCAGCAGCGCGGTGACGTCGTCGCCTGCCGCTCTCCGGCGCCAAGCGGCCAGCCAGGTCAGGGCGCCGCTGGCAGCCACCAGCGCGAGCCAGACGACGGTCCGCGCGAGGCCCTCGTCCATGACCCGTGCCAGCACGGCCTGGAAGCACTGGTTGAAGGCGTACGTCGCCCCGCCGATCCGGTCCGGGTCGAAGAGCACGCCGAACCAGTAGTCCCGCGAGTCGCCCGGTGCGAGGCACCAGGCGAACAGGCTGAACCCGGCGAAGCTCACCGCGGACACGATCGCGGAGCGGTAGTCCCGTCGTACCAGGAAGAAGATCACGAACACGGCCGGTGTCAGCTTGATCGCCGCGGCCAGACCGATCAGGAGACCGCGTGGCCACCGGGTGCGCGGCAGCAGGCAGTCCAGCGCGACCAGGCCCATCAGGACCAGGTTGACCTGGCCGAAGCCGATTGTGGAGCGCACCGGCTCCAGCGCCATCGCGGTCAACGCACCCACAAGGCCGATGACCACCGCACGCCGGTTCCAGCCGTGCAGCCGGGCACTGACCACCAGGAGGGTGGCGGTGAGCCCGGCGACGCTGGCCGCGTTCATCACCAGCTCGGCGACGGTGAACGGTACGGCGTACAGGTAGGTGAAGAGGATCGCGGCGAGCGGGGGATAGGTGAACGGCAGCCGGATGCCCGGGACGAGGTCGGCGAACTGCTCGGAGTAGAGGCTGACTCCGTGCAGCCAGGCGTAGCCACCGGTCCGGTAGACCTTCAGGTCGAGCGAACCGGCGTACAGGGTGTAGAGGACGGGCAGCAGGGCGACCAGCCCGGCCAGGACGAGGACGCGGCGGTCACGCAGCACGGCGGCGCATCCCGTAGAGGGCCAGACCGATCGTGGCGACCGCACAGACCGCGTAGGAGTTGCCGGCCAGCAGCTGGAGACCGTGGTGGGTGTACTCCTGGTCGCCCAGGTGTGGCACGTCCCACGGCAGACCGAAGCCTGTCGAGACCAGCCAGGCGAGTGCCAGCCCGGCCAGCACCGCACTCCGAGCTCGCAGCGCGTGATGCACCAGTACGGCGGTGATCGGCAGCGCCCAGACCCAGTGACCGGTCCAGGAGATCGGGGACACCAGCACACCGACCAGGGAGGTCAGCAGCACCGACTCGATCACCAGTCCCTGCTCGTAGGCCCATCTGACGACGAAGAAGCCCAGCGCCAGCGTGATCGCGACCGCCAGCAGCCAGTACGGCGCGAGGCCGTCGACCCCGCCGTTGACCCGGGCAAGCACCCCACGCCACGCCTGGTTGCTGATGAAGTGCGTCGCGCCCGGCCGGCTCGGGTCGAACATGTAGTGGCCCCAGAACTGCCGCGACGCCTCCGGCATCGCGATCGCCCCGGCCACCATCGTGCCGATCGTCGCCGCGGCCGCCGTGCCTGCTTCGCGGTAGCGACGGGTGACGAGCAGGTAGACGATGAAGATGCCCGGCGTCAGCTTGATCCCGGTCACCACGCCGACCAGGACACCGCGGAACCGGTACGGCAGGTGGCCGAGCAGGTCGACCAGGAGCAGCGCCATGAGGATCAGGTTCACCTGGCCGAGGTCGAACGTCGACCGGACCGGTTCCAGCAGCACACCGGTGGCGCCGACCGCCATGCCGATCGCGGCGACGCGGTAGCGCGACCACCGCGGCCGGAGCGCGCGCAGCGTGACCATGCCGATGACCAGCAGGGCCGACGCGTTCACCAGCGACATCAGCACGCGGCCGCCCGACGTACCGAGCAGTGCGATCGGTGCGAAGACCAGTGCGGCGAACGGCGGGTAGGTGAAGCCGAGGGCCATGTCCTTCGGGTAGGCCAGGTGGGCGGTGTAGATGTCCTGGCCGTGCAGGAACGCCTGGGCCGACACGACGTACACGCGCAGGTCGTACTGGAGCGAGTTCGGCGACCACTTCACGAGGCAGAGCCCCAGGAAAACGATGCCGGCGGCAACCAGGAGGAGGACCGGGCGACGGGTGAGGACGGCGGAGCGGCCGACAGGACGAACGGGGGGACTGATGGTCATGCTGAGAGCCTCGCCGTGCGACCCCCTCGCCCACATCGCCGCGAAGAGCCAGCTCCGGTCGCCGGTTGGAGTGATCCGCCACGCCGACGGATCACTCCAAAGAGTGACGGCCTGGGACCCCGGCCGCCCGCAGAATGGCATCGTGACCGCAGACCTGACGACCGAGCCGCTGGGCCGACTCGTGGTCCGGCGTCCCTTCCTGCTGGAAGGCTTGCTGGCAGTTGTCTGCACCGTCGCCGTCGGCGGCTACTACCTGTGGATCAACCCGTTCTGGAACACCTACTACTTTCCGTCGTCGTCCTGGGTCCAGCTGGTCATCCTGTCGCCGCTCTCGCTGGTCCTGCTCCGCCGCTTCCCCGAGGTGCCCTCCGTGGTGCTGATGGTGGCGGCCACGATCGCGATGCCGACCACGCTGGAGCCCTTCCCGGTGCTGGGCTGCGCCGCGCTCGCCATGTTCTTCCTGGGACTCGAGCGTTCGCCGGCGCGGGCCGCACTGACCGCACTCGTCGTCCTGGTGATTCCGACCGTGCAGTACGAGCTGGACGTCCCGTCGTTCCGCACCGAGATCTATCTGCGGCTCGGGAGCCCCACAGCCTGGTCGTCGATGGTGATCGTCCTCGGTGTGCTGGCGCTGTGTACGGCGGCCGGTGGACTCGTGCGCAGCAGGCGCGGCGTACCCGCTGCCGTGGGCAACAAGCTCCTGCGCTTCCTCGACGACCCGGCCGTCCGGACGTGGGTGGACGGGGTCCTGGCCGTCTGCCTGGTCGTTGCGATGATCCGCGAGTTGCAGGTCGACCCGCCCGGTGGCGACTGGGCCTACACCCAGCAATGGGTTCTCCTGCTGGTCACCGCTGCCCCGGCGTCCCTGGCACTGCGCCGGAGAGTGCCGGAGATCCCCCTGGTGGTCCTGGCGGTCACCTGCCTTATCGTCTACCCGCTGGCCCAGACGCAGTGGGTTCTGCTCTCCGCCCTGGTCGTGGCGCTGTACTCCATCGGGGTCCAGCGCGCCTGGTGGAAGTCAGCTCTGTACGCCGGTGCGACGCTGGTCGCGCTCCGCGTGGTCAGCTGGCTGACTCACGACGGCCCGCTGGTGCGCCTGGTGGTGGACGATCTGTACTCGGGGATCGGCGACGGGCGCCGGACCGAGCTGTTGCAACGGATCTGGCCCGTTTGGCTCTCGGCCTCGCTGGCGCTCGCCTGGGCGATCGGTCTGCTCGCCCAACTCGGCCTGCAGAACCGCCAGGCCGCCCGGCGCGAGGCGGCGCTGGTCCAGAAGAACCAGGAGCAGGAGCAGCTCCAGGTCCTGCTCGAAGGGCGTTCGCAGATCGCCCGGGACCTGCACGACGTGGTGGCGCACCACGTGAACCTGATCGTCATTCAGGCCGAGACCGGCCCGGACCTGATGGAGCGGGACCGCGACGACGTCCTGCAGGGGTTCCAGCGGATCGGTGACGCCGGCCGGAAGGCGCTCGGCGAGCTGGACCGGATGCTGTCCGCCCTGCGCGACGCCAACGGCGTGCCCGACCCGGCGCTGACCCCGCAGCCTGGCCTGGCCGACCTGCGGGCCCTGGTCGACGGCTTGTCGGACGTGACCCTCGAGCTGCGTGGACAGTCGGACGAGGTGCCGGCCGGCGTGCAGCTCACGGCGTACAGGCTGGTGCAGGAGGCCCTGACCAACGTGGTGAAGCACGCACAGGCCAGTCGCGTCGCTGTGGCCGTCGAGGTGGCGCCGGACGGCCTGACCACGCGGGTCACCGACGACGGGCAGGGCTTCGACCCGGCGACCACACCGGACGGGCGGCACGGCCTGACCGGGATGCGCGAGCGAGTGCGCGTCCACGAGGGCACGCTGGACGTGCAGTCCCGGCCCGGTCACGGCACGCGGATCAGCGCGTGGCTGCCGCTGGAGCTGGGCCGATGATCGGGCGGGTGCGTGGCTGGTTCGCCGATCCGGCCGCTGACGTCGTACTGGCTGTGCTGGCGGTCGTGCTGACCCAGGTGTGGTTCCTGCGGGCCACCGACGACTGGATCTACGCCCGGCTCGGCTTCGTGCTGTTCGTGGTGGCGGTGCCGGTGCTCGTCGCGCTGGTCCGGATCGAGCCGATGCTCGCCGCGGCGGGGCTGACCGCCGGTGCGTTCGGGTCCCTGCTGATCGGCAACGTCAACTGGGTCGTGGTGGCCGGCTGCTGCCTGGCCCTGTGGTGGCTGCCCGCGCGCTGCGACCGGCGGACGGTCGTGATGACCGTCGCGGCGGTCACGGTGGCGCCGTTCGTGGTCGACCTGATCCGTCGGGACCTGGTCACGATCGCGATGCCGAGCGTCTACCGGGCCATCTACGACGACAACGGTGTGCTGAACGGCGAGCTGCTGGGGATCGGCCCGGACCGCATCGAACGGATCTACGACCTGTCCTGGCCGTGGTGGTACTCGGTGCTCTTCCTGCTCGTCGGTGCCGGCTCCTGGCTGTGGTGGTCGCGGCGCGGCGACCGGAGCGAGGTGAAGGCCGAGTGGCAGCGGCGGCAGGAGCTGGCGGTGTTCCTGCGCCGACCGGACCGGACACTGGTCCTGGACGCCTTGCTGGCGGTGGTGATGAGCTCGTTCATCCTGCAGGACTTGGTCCGCGACGTCGTCAAGGACGGCAACTGGTGGACCGCGCCCGGCTGGATGCCGTACGCCGTCGCGGCCTCGGCCCTCACACTCGTCGTACGACGCCGCCGGCCGGTGGTCCCGGTGGTCGTGCTCGCTCTGAGCGCCCTGCTGACGTACTGGCAGACCTGGGACAGCTGGTCGGTGCTGGGCGCTCTCGGCTTGGCCGTCTACTCGCTGGCGGGCGGCCGGCTCAAGCCGCGCTGGATCCTGCTGACCGCGACCGCTGTGCTCGGCGCCCTGCCGCTGATCGCCCAGGTGGTCCGCTACCCGCAGATGATCCTGATCTTCCCCCCGCTGGACAAGCAGCCGTTCACCTTCGGGGTCCCCGAGGACGGCATGCTGCACAACCCGGCCTACGAGGCTGTGGTGGACCGGAAGTGGCCGGTGTCCCTGTCGCTGCTTCTGCTGCTGCCACTGTCGCTGGGGTTCCTGGCCAGGCTGTACCGGCGCAACCGGGAGGCGTCGCAGCGGGAGGCCGCGCTGGAGCGCGTCGCGGCGGAGCAGGACGCGGCGCAGGTCGTCCTGACCGAGCGGTCGCACATCGCCAGGGACCTGCACGACGTGGTGGCGCACGCGGTGAACCTGATGGTGATCCAGGCCGAGACCGGCCCCGACCTGATCGCCCGGGGTGACCAGGACGTGCTGGCGGGATTCCAGCGGATCGGTGACGCCGGCCGGAGAGCTCTCGGTGAGCTGGACCGGATGCTGTCGGCGCTGCGCGACGCTGACGGCGTACCGGACCCGGAGCTGACCCCACAGCCCGGCCTGTCCGACCTGCGGCGGTTGGTGAAGGACGTGGCGCACGACGGGCTCACGGTCGAGCTGGACGTGCAAGGGGAGACCGAGCTGGTGCCGACCGGGCACCAGTTGGCGGCGTACCGGCTGGTGCAGGAGGCGTTGACCAATGTGGTGCGGCATGCGGAGGCGACGAAAGTAGTGGTGATGCTGGAGGTCAAGGCCGAGGAACTGCGCGTGGAGGTCAGCGACAACGGGCACGGGTTCGACCCGGAGGTGGCACGGACCGGCGGGCGCCACGGTCTGGCCGGGATGCGTGAGCGGGTCCGGATCCATCACGGGACGCTGACCATCGACGCGGCGCCGGGGCGTGGGACGACGGTCGCGGCCCGGATCCCCTTGGCTGCCGAGGTTTCCCGGTGATCAAGGTGATGGTGGTCGACGACCAGGACCTGGTCCGGGACGGGATCTCGATGATCCTCGACGGGCAGCCGGACATCGAGGTGGCTGCGCAGGCCGTCGACGGTGCCGACGCGATCCGGCAGGCGTCCGCGCTGCTGGACCTGCGGGTGGTGCTGATGGACGTCCGGATGCCGGTGATGGACGGGATCGAGGCGACCCGCCGGCTGGTCCAGGGCCCGAACCCGCCGAAGGTGCTGATCCTGACCACCTTCGACCTCGACGAGTACGTGTACGACGCGCTGCGCGCCGGGGCCAGCGGGTTCCTGCTCAAGCGGTCCTCACGCGACGAGCTGATCAACGCGGTCCGGGTGATCGCCGACGGCGACGCGCTGCTGGCGCCACCGGTGACCCGGCGGCTGCTGGACCGGTTCGCGCGCAGCCGGCCGGACCCCGACGAGTCCGGCCGGCTGGACGAGCTGACCGTGCGCGAGCGTGAGGTGCTGCGACTAGTTGCCGAGGGCAACTCAAACGCGGAGATCGCGGCCGCGCTGCACCTGACCGAGCACACGGTCAAGACGCACGTCAGCCGGATGCTGACCAAGACCGGGCTGCGAGACCGGGTGCAGGCGGTGATCCTCGCCTACGACACCGGCCTCGTCACGCCCCGGCCGCTCGATCAGCGGGCCAGCCCGTAGGCCCGGGTCACCTCCTGCTCGAGCGCGTTGCCGTCGGCGTCGGTCCCGGTGAGCTTCAGGGACGGCGCCTGGCCGGCCTTGCTGTTCGGGTGCGTGACCGTCGTGGTCCAGCGGCCGTCAGCGGTCTTCCTCAGCGGCAGCTCGGTCCACCGGCTGCCGTCGTACGAGAGTGACAGGGTGGCCTTGGTGAACTTCGCGGTGCTGCCCGAACCGCTCTGGTGTCGCAGGCCGAACGTGATGGTGGTCGGCCTCCCGGTGCGGACCTGACTCGCCGCATCGGCTTGCGGTACGTCGAGATCGGCCAGGACCAGCGGCATCACCTCGTCGGCGCCGCCCTTGCTCTTCCAGGTCCAGGTGGACTTCACCTGGGTGGAGTACTTCCAGTAGTCGTTCTCCCTGCGGGTGTCCAGCGTCGCCTTGTAGCTCGCGGCGTCGTCCGGGAGCTCCAGCCAGATCCCGGTGTCCTCGGCGGAGCCGACCTCCTCACCGTTGCGCTCCAGCGTGAGCAGGCTGCTGCCGTTGCCGTACGGCGCGGCGTACTCCTGCTGGTGCTGGAACGGGCTCACCTGGAACTGCAGCCCGCCCTCGACGAACTGCGTGTACTGCAGACCTTCCGGCAGCCCGCTGAGCAGTACCGGCGCCAGCCAGCGCTCAGTGGTCTGCCGGCCCGGACGGTAGACCGTGGGGACGCCGTGCGACTCCATCGTCTCGCCACCGTTGTTGTAGTAGACGCTGCTGTCCCAGCTGAGCCCGTGGTCGGCCTGAACGTAGGAGGCCCGCCGGCTCGGCGTCGCGAAGGTCGGCACCAGCCAGCCTCCGAACTGGTTGCCGCCCGGCGTCAGCGTGCTGCGCGCCTCTGACGTCGGCATGCCGTTGGTGTGGCTGCCGAACGTCTCGTCGACGTGGGCCAGCTGGCTCCGCGTGACGGTGTGGGTGCCGGCGGCCGGGACCTGGTTCGCCCACGGCTGCATGAGGTCGTAGACGTACGGCGTACTGGCCAGGCCGGTCAGCTGGATCGCTGCCGGCTTCGACTTCAGGAGTGCCTCGGCGATCGCCCGTGAGGTGCGCATGGCCGGGATGGTCGCGTCCCGGTCGTCGTACGCCCAGTAGCTGTAGATGCCGTTCATGCCGGGGACGTCCGGGTTGTAGAACAGGACCGCGGCCGCGCCGGCGTCCTCGGCGGCCCGGGTGATCTGACCGTTCCAGCGGGGGTCGGAGTCGCTCAGCCTGATCAGGGCCAGCTTGCCCTTCACGCCCTTCAGCTCGTCCGGGGTGGCCGTGCCCGCGTCGTACAGGGGGAGGGCCTTGGTGCCGGTGAAGCGCGGGCCGAAGTAGAAGTCGAGGACCTCGAACGCATTGCCGTTGGCCTTGGCCTGGTACGGCGCCCGCTCGAGCCGGGCGCCCAGGGCGAACTCGGAGCTGCCGGTGGTGAGCTTGGCCGTCGGTGTGGCGCTGGTCAGGCGGGCTGCGCCGGTCCAGGAGATGCCGGTGCCGCCGGTGATCAGGCCGTCGGTGTTCTTGAGGGTGTAGCCCATCGCCCGTTCTCTGGCGGGCAGTCCGGTGGCGCCCTGGGCGGTCAGGTCGATCGGCTTGGCTTTGCGGGCGTCGAGCGTGGTGCTGGTGTTCTTGTCCACGTGGAGCTCGTTGCTGGACAGGACGCTGTACTCCTGCTCGCGGCTGTCCGTGGGGTCGGTGGCGAGGACCGTCGAGACGACGTACCGGCCCGGTGCGAGCCGTGCGGTCGCCGTACCGTCGCTGAGCGGCAGGGTGTTGGCAGGCATGGGATCGCCGTCCAGACGGGCGATGTTGACGTCGGTCTGCGCCGCGCTGCCGTCCTTGGCGATGCCGTGGATAGTCAGGTCGTACATCTCGGGCTCGGCGTACCAGCCGTACGTCGTGACGATCGGGTCGGCTTGTGGGGCTGTGGCGGTGACGCGGCCGGAGTACTTGCCGACACCTGCTGCCGCACGGTCGAAGGTGGCCGTGACAGTCGCCGCGCCGTTGGCCGGTACGACGAGCTGACTGGTGCTGAACGTGGGAGTGGTCTCCGTGGATGCCTTGAGCTGGAGCGTCACGGGCTCGCTGGTCGGGTTGCTGTAGGTGAGGGGTTTGGTCAGCTGCTCGTTGGTGGGGAAGGGCCAGCGCAGCGTGCCGAGCTCCAGCTCACCGGTGTCGACGGTGACGGACCGGTCGGTCGCCTGGTCGGCGTCGACGCGTCCGGCGCCCTCCTCGTCGACCCTGCCCTGCTGGGGATCGGCGGTGGAGATCAGCTGGGCCTTGAGCCGGTCGGCCTTCCAGTCCGGGTGGGCCTGGGCGACCAGCGCGGCCGCACCGGCGACGTGCGGCGACGCCATCGACGTACCGGACAGTGCTGTGTAGTTGTCGTCCACCGGAGTGCCCAGCTCGGTGCCGGCCGCACGGGCCGCGACGATGTCGGTACCGGGTGCGGACAGCTCGGGCTTGATCGCGCCGTCACCGGCCCGCGGGCCACGGCAGGAGCTGTCGTTCAGCGAGCCGTCGCGCTGGAGGTTGCCGACCGCCAGCGCCTCGTCGGCCGCGCCGGGGGAGGTGATCGTGCCGGGCTGCGGGAAGAAACAGTTGCCCGCAGCAACGACGAACAAGGTGTTCTCGCTGAGGCGGTTGACGGCCTGGGAGAGATCGTCGGTGCCGTCGGACGGCTCCCGGCTGCCGAGGCTCATGTTGACCACGTCGGCGCCCTGAGCGGCCGCCCACTCCATCCCGGCGATGATGCCGGAGAAGCTGCCGGAACCGGTGTCGTCGAGGACCTTGCCGATCAGCAGGGTCGCGTCCGGGGCGACGCCCTTGTACTTGCCGCCGGAGGCTGCGCCGGTACCCGCCGCGATGCTGGCGACGTGGGTGCCGTGACCGTAGTGGTCGACGGTGTCGGTGGTCTCGGAGAAGTTCTGCTCCGCGGCGATCCGGCCGGTGAAGTCGGCGTGGTTCGGGTCGATGCCGGAGTCGAGCACGGCGATCTTGACGCCCTTGCCGGTCAGGCCGCGCTGCCAGGCGGCCGGTCCGCCGATCTGCGGCACGCTCTGGTCGAGCTGGACCTGCACCTTGCGGTCCAGGGAGACCTTCTGGACGCCTGGGGTGGTGACGGTGGTCCAGAAGTCCTTGGCGGCGCGCTTGTCGACCGTGGCGGCGCGGGCGCCGATGCTGGTCAGCACGCGGGACCTGATGACGCCCTTCAGGGCGGGCGGCGGCGCCTTCGGTGCGGCGTACCGGACGATGACCGGCAGGGTTGTGGACTTGGCGTCGTCCTGGCCCTCGGCCAGAAGCGTGGTGACGTCGAACAGGGCGCGGTCGAGCCGGCCCGCGGACACGTCCTTCCTGGCGGCTTCCGGTACGACGTACGTGTGCCCGTCGGTGTAGCTGGTGACGGCGGCGGTCGAGCGGCTGGTGGGTCCTGGTTCGAACGTGACCTTCTCCGGCTGACCGGGTCGGCTGGAGACCTGGACGCGATCGCCGGTGACCAGGGTGATCCGGGTCGTCAGGTCGGTGGGCTTCTTCGGGGGCGGTGGTGCTGCGTGGGCGGGGAGTGGCAGTGCGCTCGCAGTGAGCGCGACCGCCAGGACGGGGGTGATCCAGCGATGACGCAAGAGTCCTCCACAGGCAGAAAAGTGGTCACGCTGGAAGACGCTCTCCGCAGGCATCTTGGTTCTGTCGGGCCAAAGATTCGACTTCTGTCGCAAAACTGCCTGCCGGGCGCACACTCGGCAGTAGGAGGGGGACTGCAGGCTCGGGGCTCGACACGACAGGCCTTGCCCCCGGTCCGTACGTCGTACAGCTGACCTGCCCTGGCGAGACTTCGGTCCGTCTACTCCCACCTCTCCTCAGGGCCGAGCAAGTCGCACCGACGACCCCACTGCCGTGAGGAGATCCCCCTCGTGCCGATGCCGAGCAACCAGCTGCAGCCCCACCGGCAGTCCATCAGCCCCGAACCCAGCCGGCACGCTGATCGCCGGATGCCCACTCACGTTGAAGGCCCACGTCAACGCAACACTCATCACCTCGCCCGGCCCCTCGTGCCGATGCGGAGGGTTGGGCGTCGTCGGCGTGGCCACGAGATCGACCGCGGCGAACACGTCCCGCAGCCGCCGATCGTTCTCGGCACGGATCCCGGTGACGTCGGCGGTCGCCGTGGTGGCCCCGTCTTTCTCGCGGATCTTTGCCCTGGACCTGGCCCCGCCGGCCCGGCGCCGGAGCGAGGTCCAGGCCGGCTCGGGATCGAGCAGGACGACGTCCAACGGGATCTCGACGAGCTCGACGAGCCCGCCGGTCGCGGTCAGGCTGTCCAGCGCTGCTCGGGCGATCGATGCGATCTCCGGCTCGGTGTCAGCGAACCCGAGGTCAGCCGACCAGGACACCCTCAGCGGACGTGTGGTGGGAGTGGGTGCGGGCATCCCCTGGACAGCCAGCCAGACCCCGAGGTCCGCAACCGTACGAGCCAACACGCCACCGACACCGAGACCACTGCGATCCAAAGGCGGAACAGTGCCGTTCGTTGCCTTCAGCCCCAGCACTCCACACCAAGCCGCCGGAATCCTCACCGAGCCCGCGCCGTCGCTACCGGTCGCCAACGGCACCATCCCCGTAGCCACGGCAACCGCCGCCCCGGCCGACGACCCTCCAGGAACCACCCTGGGATCCCAAGGATTCACCGTCGGTCCACGCTCGGTCGACCCCCACGTCTGCCACCCGGTGCCCGGCCCAGGAACAGCCGTCATCCCAATCGGCACCGCCCCCGCCGAGACCAACCGCTCAACCTGCCTACCCATCCCCTTCACCGCGACCGGCACCCCAAGCAAAGGCCTCCGCGCTCCGGCTGTCACGCCCGTGCCTGCACTCACTCCCGCCCCGGCGTCCGCACAGCCGACCCGACCAGATCTTTGTTCCCGATCGATCACCCGGGCCGCGGCCCGAGCCTGCTCGTGCCAGACCTCCCGAAACGCCCGAACCTTCCCGTCGAGCTCGTCGATCCGCCCGAGAGCCGCCTCCACCACCGCAACCGCCGACAACTCACCCGCAGCCACCCCAGCCCCGATCTCCACAGCAGACAGCCCCTCGTACGAGGCACCTGCGAAGCCGACCTCGCCCGCCGGCTCGGGTGCACTGTTCACGGGACCTCTTCAGGATCTGAGGGGCAGCAGCTCGCTGAGCGTAGCCGCCTGGATCAGGAGCAACCCTGAGTTTTCCCCAGGTTTTGGCAGAGTTGAGTGGAATGGACTCAACTTTCGGTAGGTTGTAGTCAGAGACTGCTGTTAGTAGAGCTTGAAAGGCTGGAACCAGATGGATGTTCAACGGTTGACGACGCTGGCCCGGGAAACCCTGTCGGTCGCGATCCGTCAGACCTCCGCGGCGGGCAATCCGACCGTCGAACCGATTCACCTGCTGTCGGGGTTGCTCGCGCAGCCCGAGGGGACCACTGTCGGTCTGCTCGAGGCGGCCGGCGGTGACCTCGACGCCGTACGGCGCAGGACCGCCGAGCAGCTCGCTCGCCTGCCGAAGGCGAGCGGGGGCAGCGTGCAGGCGCCGAGCCTGTCGCCGAAGACCGGCGACGTGCTGAACCAGGCGGAGCAGCGCGCGCTCGGACTCGGCGACGAGTACGTCTCGACCGAGCACCTGCTGATCGCGCTGGCGACCGTCGAGGGCATGGCGAAGTCCGCGCTCGACGTGACGCCGGACGCGCTGATCGAGGCGTTCGGCCAGATGCGCGGTAACCGGCGGATCACCTCCCCGGAGGCCGAGGGGACCACGAAGTCGCTGGAGAAGTACGGCATCGACCTGACCGAGCGCGCCCGTGACGGCAAGCTCGACCCGGTGATCGGGCGTGACTCCGAGATCCGGCGCGTGGTCCAGGTGCTGTCCCGGCGGACCAAGAACAACCCGGTCCTGATCGGTGAGCCCGGCGTCGGCAAGACCGCCGTCGTCGAGGGCCTCGCCCAGCGGATCGTGGCCGGCGACGTACCGGAGTCCCTGCGGGGCCGCCGGCTGATCAGCCTCGACCTGGGCGCGATGGTGGCCGGCGCGAAGTACCGCGGTGAGTTCGAGGAGCGGCTGAAGGCAGTGCTGACCGAGATCAAGGAGTCGGACGGCCAGGTCATCACGTTCATCGACGAGCTGCACACGGTCGTCGGCGCGGGCGCGTCCGGTGAGGGCGCGATGGACGCCGGCAACATGCTGAAGCCGATGCTGGCCCGCGGCGAGCTGCGGATGATCGGCGCGACGACCCTGGACGAGTACCGGACCCGCATCGAGAAGGACCCGGCGCTGGAGCGACGCTTCCAGCAGGTGTTCGTCGGTGAGCCGTCGGTCGAGGACTCGATCGCGATCCTGCGCGGCCTGAAGGAGCGGTACGAGGCGCACCACAAGGTCGCCATCTCCGACTCTGCGCTGGTCGCCGCGGCCACGCTGTCGAACCGGTACATCTCTGGTCGCCAGCTGCCCGACAAGGCGATCGACCTGGTCGACGAGGCGGCGTCCCGGCTGCGGATGGAGATCGACTCCTCCCCGGTCGAGATCGACTCGCTGCGGCGTACGGTCGACCGGCTGAAGATGGAGGAGCTGGCGCTGTCCCGCGAGGACGACGCCTCCAGCCGCGAGCGGCTCGAACGGCTGCGCTCCGATCTCGCCGACCGCGAGGAGGAGCTGCGCGCGCTCGAGGCCCGCTGGGAGAAGGAGAAGTCCGGCCTGAACCGGGTCGGTGAGATCAAGGAACGGATCGACGAGCTGCGCGGCCAGGCCGAGCGCGCCCAGCGCGACGGTGAGCTGCAGCGCGCCTCCGAGATCCTGTACGGCGAGATCCCCGAGCTGACCAAGGAGCTGGAGGCGGCCGCCGCCGAGCCCGAGGTCACCGACGGCCCCGACGCGATGGTCAACGAGGAGGTCGGCCCGACCGAGATCGCCGAGGTGATCGCGATGTGGACCGGCATCCCGACCGGCCGGCTGCTCGAGGGCGAGACCGGCAAGCTGCTCCGGATGGAGGACGAGCTCGGCAACCGGCTGATCGGTCAGCGCGAAGCGGTCACGGCCGTCAGCGACGCCGTCCGGCGGGCCCGTGCGGGCATCTCCGACCCGGACCGGCCGACGGGTTCGTTCCTGTTCCTCGGTCCGACGGGTGTCGGCAAGACCGAGCTGGCCAAGGCGCTGGCGGACTTCCTGTTCGACGACGAGCGGGCGATGGTCCGGATCGACATGTCGGAGTACGGCGAGAAGCACAGCGTCTCCCGGCTCGTCGGCGCCCCGCCCGGGTACGTCGGCTACGAGGAGGGCGGCCAGCTGACCGAAGCGGTTCGCCGCCGGCCGTACTCGGTGATCCTGCTGGACGAGGTGGAGAAGGCGCACCCGGAGGTCTTCGACATCCTGCTCCAAGTCCTGGACGACGGTCGCCTGACCGACGGGCAGGGGCGCACGGTCGACTTCAGGAACGTCATCCTGATCCTGACCAGCAACCTCGGCTCGGCGTACCTGGCCGACCTGACGCTGGACGACAAGGCCAAGCGCGACCAGGTGATGGCCGTCGTACGGCAGTCGTTCAAGCCGGAGTTCATCAACCGGCTGGACGAGATCGTCCTGTTCGACGCACTGGGCAGCGAGGAGCTGACCAAGATCGTCGCGCTCCAGATCACCGCCCTGCAGAAGCGCCTGCTCGACCGCCGGATCACGCTCGACGTCGGCGAGGACGCCCTGGAGTGGCTGGCGCTGACCGGCTACGACCCGGTGTACGGCGCTCGCCCGCTGCGCAGGTTGGTGCAGTCCGCCATCGGCGACGAGCTCGCCCGGGGCCTGCTCTCCGGCACGGTCCGCGACGGCGAAACCGTCCACGTCCACCTGAACGAGTCCAAGGACGCGCTAGAGGTCAGCTGAGCATGCGGCCAAGGACGCAGTAGAGGCTCAACTCAACAGCTGCCCGGGGTCTTTCTGATCCCGGGCAGCTGCGTTTGTCGTGTTTTTCGTGGCCGTGCGCAGCTCAGAAGGGTTGTCTTGTGGCCAGCGCATGTGCGGCGCTGTTCTCAGGTGAGGGCTGCTGCGAAAGCATCTCGGTGCTTGGTCGTGTACGCGTGTTCTCGGCGGGACCAGGCGATGCGTTCGGCGATCTGCTCGCGCGTTGCGTCGACACTGCCGGCCGGCAATTCACCCCAGAAACGCGCGTTGCGACTCTGCCGTTCGAGCATCGCGTCCACCAGCACGCTCCGCTCGCCCTCGGCCAGACCGTAGCCATCGGCGAGCACCCGGACCTGCCTCGCCTGAGCCTCCACCGACGGCGCTCCGGCTTTCGAGGAGACGCACCAGAGCCACGCCATGTACCCGACGTCCTCCAACGGGCTCCCCGGCGCAGCCAGGTCGAAGTCGATGAAAGCCACCGGTAGGTCGTACTGGAAGACAGCGTTGTTGGGACCAAGGTCGTGATGGCACACAACCTGATGACTCCCCGCAAGCCCGCTGCCCCGAGTAGCGTCGTGCAACTCCCGCGCCAACGCACCGGCAGCACCGACCTGAGCATCCGTCCAAGTCCGAAACTTCTCCGGGACCCAGCCCGGCAGATAACTCAGCACATCCCGCCCGGCACCATCCACCCCGAGCCACCGCGGCGCCCCCACAAACCCCTGCTGCTCCAGGTGCCTGAGCACCACCCCACCAACCCCCGAAGCCGGCCTGCGCACGGTATCTCCCACCCGCACGACACCACGAGTCATCCGCCCACCCGACAACACAACCTCGCCGGACACCACCACCGAGGAGGCCGGGATCCGGCTGGACTCGAAGTCGGCGCTCACCAAAGCCACCGTACCGTCCGAACGGGCTCCAGAGCCGAGCCCGCAAGCGCATCCCAGCTCCTCCCATGCGGTACGACGGCCGCCGACGTACGGCGAAAGCCGGGCTGCGTCGACGGCACCGCCCGCGAGCCCAACGCTCGCAACCCCCTTGCGCAGTTCGCCCATCCGGCAGACGAAGCCGACCGGCCCGCACCCGTGCTGCCGTGCCGTCCGTGCTCGCGCAGGCTGGCCGCGCCATTTTCAGCTGCGGGTGACGGCGTGGTGGAGGGCTGAAGCCGGTCGCGCCGGCTGTGCTTGTGCCATGTCGTTCGTGCTCGTGCCGGCCGTACCAGGGCTGCTCGCGTCCGGCACCGCTGCGCAGGCTGGGCGGGCTGGGGTCAGCCGCGGGTGACGACGTGGTGGGGAGTGATGCGGACGACTACCCGGTGGATGTTGGCGGGGAGGGTGGCGAACTTGGTGGCTGCCTTGGGGCCCTGGTACTTGGTGGCGAGTGCTTGGGCGATCACGCGGTCGGTGTCGTCGCTGACCGCCGCGGTGCCGCGGAGTTCGGCGTACCGGAGTGGGTCGGTGGCGTCGATGACGATCAGGCTGACTCGGGGGTCGGCTTCGAGGTTGCGGATCTTGCGGAGGCCGGCCGTCGACGAGATGACGACGTCGTTGCCGTCTCGCCCTACCCAGATGGCGGAGGTTTGCGGGCTTCCGTCGGGGTTGATCGTCGCCAGTACGGCGAGGTTGGCGCCGTCGAGCAGATTGCGGGCGTGGTCGTCGAGTTCCGTGGTCACTCGCGGAGTCTAGATCTGGTCCGCGGTCCATCCGCGGGGCTGTCCGGGTGGTGGCTGTTCACGGTGGGGGTGCCGTGGTGGAGCGGCGTACGAGGGTGGTGCTCAGGACCTGGCGGGGGTCGTCGTGGTTGCCGTCGAGGGACGCGAGGAGGAGGTCGACGGCCGCGCGGCCGGCGTCGCCGCCGTGGGCGCTGACTGTGGTCAGCGGCGGCGACATGGTCGCGGCCAGGACGTCGTCGCAGCCGATGACGCTGAACTGGGTGGGCACGCCGATGCCGCGGGTGGCGAGGCCGGCGAGGATGCCTTGGGCAAGCAGATCGTCGAAGGCGATCGCCGCCGAGGCGCCCGAGCCGAGGATCGCGTCGACCTGTTGCACACCCGCGTCGTACGTCGAACGCCGGGCCGCGACGGCGCTCACCTGCAGGCCGAGTCGGCGCCCAGCAGCTCGTACGGCGCGGCGGCGCTCGGAGTTGGACCAGGAGGAGGTCGGGCCGCTCACGTAGACCAGGTGGTGATGGCCCAGCTCGGCGAGGTGCTCGACCGCGGCGGCGATGCCGGTTGCTGTGTCGATCAGGACGCGGGGCAGGCCGGTCACGTCGCGGTTGACGAGCACGAGCGGTCGTCGCTCGGCGTGGGTGCGGATCTGCTCCTCGGTCATCCGTGAGGAGACGAGCACGATCCCGTCGGTCTGCGGCGCGAACTTGCTGACCAGCACGTCCTCGCGGGTCGGGTCCTCGTCCGAGTCGCCGAGCAGCAGGCTGAACCCCGCCTGGTCGGCCGCCGCCTGCGCGCCACGGATCAGCGGCGGGAAGAACGGGTTCGCGATGTCCGGTACGACGATCGCGACCGTGCCGGCGCGGCCGGTGCTGAGGGCGCGCGCGGTGTGGTTCGGCACGTAGCCGAGCCGCGCGGCGACCTCCATCACGTGCGCGACGGTCTCGGCCGTGATCATCTCGGGCCGCGAGAACGCCCGCGACACGGTCGACTTCGACACCCCCGCCGCGACCGCCACCTGACTGATGGTCGGCCCCCGCTGCTGAGTCACCAGGTCACTGTACGTCGCGGGAGCCGCGCGCCGCGCACCGTGCCGGAAGGTTTCCCGTACGACCGGCAACCCACCGCACCGGCGTACGAAATTTGCTGACCTGCTTGACGTGCAACCGGTTGCACGGCATGGTTGCACGGGACTACGACGCCTGGCTCGGGCCCGGCAGAGGAGACTGAACGATGGCAGCGTTGGACTGGGTGGTCGTCTGCGGCTACTTCTTCGTGATGGTGGCGATCGGCCTGTGGGCGAAGTCCCGCGTCCACAATGCGGCGGACTTCTTCACCGCCGGCGGCAAGATGCCGTGGTGGTTGTCCGGGATCTCGCACCACATGTCCGGGTACAGCTCGGCGGTGTTCGTCGGGTACGCGGCGATCGCGTACACCGAAGGGTTCGTGCTCTACGTCTGGTGGGCGCTCGGCATCACCTTCGCGATGGTCGTCGGCGCGTTCGTCTTCGCGCCGCGCTGGCCGCGGCTGCGGCAGCGGCTCGGCGTGATCTCCCCGCTGGAGTACCTGAAGATCCGCTACAACCTCCCGACCCAGCAGTTGCTGGCCTGGAGCGGTACGGCGCTGAAGGTCTTCGACGTCGGCGCCAAGTGGACCGCGACCGCGCTGCTGCTGAACGTCTTCGCCGGCGTCCCGCTCGGCTGGGGCGTCCTGATCACCGGTGGCGTCACGCTGGTCTACTCCACGATCGGCGGCTTGTGGGCCGACGCGCTCACCGACCTCGGCCAGTTCCTCATCCAGCTGGTCGCCGGCATCGTGCTGTTCGTCGCGGTCCTGGCCAAGCTCGGCGGGGTCTCCTCGATCTGGACGATGTGGGGCGACCTTCCCGAGGGCCACGCGAAGCCGTTCAACGGCCAGTACACCGTGCTGTTCGTGATGGTCTACCTGCTGATCAACACGCTGTCCTACAACGGCGGCACCTGGAACCTCGCGCAGCGGTTCATCGCCGCGCCGACCGGCAGCTCGGCCCGTCGCGCCGCGCTGTTCTCCGCCGGGCTCTACCTCGTCTGGCCGCTGGTCATGTTCTTCCCGATGTGGGCCGCGCCCATCCTGCTGCCGAACCTCGCCAAGCCCGACCAGTCCTACGCCCTGCTCACCCAGGAGCTCCTGCCGATGGGCCTGATCGGCCTGGTCCTGGCCGGCCTGTTCTCGCACACGATGGCGATGACCGGCTCGGACGCCAACGCGATCTCGGCGGTCGTCACCCGTGACATCCTGCCGGCGATCTGGCGCGGCGCGCACCGCCTGACCAGCCGGACCGAGCTGATGGTCGGCCGCTTCAGCACCTTCGCGTTCATCGCGCTGAGCATGGCGATCGCGCTGACCGCGGACAGCTTCGGCGGCGTACTGGGGCTGCTGATCCTGTGGTTCGGCGGGCTGGTCGGCCCGATCGCGATCCCGATGCTGCTCGGCCTGCTGCCGGCCTTCCGGCGCTGTGGCCCGTCCGCGGCGATCACCTCCTGGGCGGTCGGACTGCTGGTCTTCTTCCTCATCCGGTACGTCGTCGACGGCTGGGTCGCGGAGCTGGGCAAGGACAAGATCACCGCGGTCCAGGTCGGTGGACCGGTGATCTGCTCGCTGATCGTGTTCGTGCTGGTCGGTCTGATCCGTCCGTGGCACGACCCCGACTCCGACGCGCTGGTCGATGCCTTGGGCAAGGACCACGTGGAGGCCGGCGCCGATGCCTGACCTGTGGCGCGACCACCTGGTCGACGACGTGCTCGGCTGGTGGATGACGCACGGTCCTGATCCGGACCACGGCGGCGTCCTGACCTGCTGGGACAACGCCGGTACGACGCTCGTCTCGACCGACAAGTACACCTGGTCGCAAGGCCGCTGGATCTGGCTGATGGCCCGCGTGGCCGCCAAGGCCGACCTGCTCGGCGTCGACCCCGGCCGCTATCTCGACCACGCTCGATCAACAGCCGTCTTCGTCCGCGATCACGCGCTGCTGCCGGACGGCAGTACGGCGTACGTGACCGACCGCACCGGTACGCCGAAGGAGCCGGTAGCCGGCCAGGGCATCAGCGTCAGCGTGTTCGCGGACCTGTTCGTGGCGCTCGGCTTCGCCGGGCTGGCCAAGCACGACCCGGAGTGGGCCGAGCCCGCCGAGTCGATCCTCCTCAGCGCCGCCGCACGTATTGCCGACGGCACCTTCCGCTCCGAGCCGTACCCGGTGCCCAACGGCCGCGGATCGTTCGCGTTGCCGATGATCCTGACCGGCGTCGGCGAGCAGGTACATCGCGCCACCGGTTCAGCCCGGTCGCTAGAGATCGTGCGGGAGGCCGTCGCCGCGATCGAGAGCACCTTCGTGCACGGCGACGAGGTCGTCGAGATGCCGCCGTACGACGACAGCCTGCTGGGCCGGCACCGCGCACCCGGGCACACCCTCGAGGCGCTGTGGTTCCTGCATCACGCCCGGGACCTCGCGCCCGGCACGCTGGCCGCCGACACCGATCGCCTGTGCGACCTCGCGGAACACGCCTGCCGGCTCGACTGGGACGACGAGCACGGCGGCCTGCTCCGCTTCGTCGACAGCGACAGCGACAGCGACAGCGACAGGGACAGCGACAGGGACAGCGGCAGCGAGGGCGGCGGCAGCGGCGGGCGCCAGCCGGCGGGCCGTCGTACGGACGATCCGTACGAAGCGCTCGTGGCCGGGACGTGGGACACCAAGCTCTGGTGGCCGCACGCGGAAGCGCTCTACACGACCGCGCTGCTCGGGCGCGCAGGCGGCCGGGCCGAGCTCGACCGCTGGCACGAGCGGCTCCGCGACTACACGCTGAAGACCTTCCCCGCCGGGCCGGGAGAGGAATGGATCCAGATCAGGCGCCGGGACGGCAGCCCGCTGGACGAAGTGGTCGCGCTGCCCGTGAAGGACCCGTTCCACATCGCCCGGTCGCTCCTGCTGCTGGTCGAACTAGAGAAGGAGAACGCGTGACGGTGAAGGTGTTTCCCGACCGGCAGGAGCTTGGTCGGCAGGCCGGCGACGACCTCGCCGCGGAACTGCGACGGCGGCTGTCCAGCCAGGACCTGGTGCGGATGATCTTCGCGTCCGCGCCCAGCCAGCGCGAGACGCTCGAACGGCTGCGAGTTGCCAAGGGCATCGACTGGCGCCGGGTCACGGCCTTCCACATGGACGAGTACGTCGGCCTGCCGGCCGGCGCGCCGCAGCGGTTCGCCGAGTGGCTGAAGGTGACGCTGTTCGACCACGTACCGCTGGGCAGGAGCCACCTGCTCGAACCAGGCGTGACACCCGACCAGTACGCCGAACTGCTGGCCGCGGCGCCGATCGACGTGGTCGTGCTGGGGATCGGGGTGAACGGGCACCTGGCGTTCAACGACCCGCCGGACGCTGACCTCGACGATCCTCAGTCGGTGCGCCTGGTCGACCTGGCTCTGGCCAGCCGCCAGCAGCAGGTCGACGACGGCTGCTTCGACCGGCTCGAGGACGTCCCCACCCAGGCGGTCACGCTGACGGTTCCGCGACTGCTGGACGCGGCGCGCCTGTTCTGCGTCGTACCGGGTGCTGCGAAGGCTGACGCGGTCCGGGCTGCCGTGCAGGACCCGATCGGGCCCGCGTGCCCGGCGACGGCGCTACGGCGGCACGCCGATTGCACGCTCTACCTCGACAAGGAGTCCTCCGCTCATGTCCGATGACACCATGGCGACGACGGCCGAAGAGCTCACCGGCGGCTACTTGACCCAGGTCCACGACCTGCTGCTCCGGATCCAGACCGAGGAGACGGCAGCGATCGCGACGGCGGCCGGGCTGCTGGCCGACCAGGTCGCCGCCGACCGGCTGGTGCACGTGTTCGGGCCTGGTGGGCACTCCAACCTGGCGGCGCAGGAGGTGTTCTTCCGGGCCGGTGGGCTGATGCACATCTCCGCGATCCTGGACGAGGGGACGCTGCTGTCGAACGGCGCGCTGCGGTCGATGGCGATCGAGCGGACGCCGGGGTACGGGCGGATCGTCGTACGGGATCGTGAGCTGGGCGAGGGTGACCTGCTGATCCTGGTGAATGCCTACGGGATCAACGCGGCGCTGATCGACGCCGCGCTGGAGGCCCGTGAGCGGGGCGTGCGGCTGATCGGGATCAGCTCACGGGCGCACGCCGAGCAGACCGCGCCGGAGCACCCGGCCCGGCACCCCACCCGCCAGAACCTGCACGACCTGGTGGACGTGGCGATCGACTCGAAGGTGCCCATCGGAGACGCCGTGGTCGACGTACCGGGGGCTTCGGAGCGGATCGCCGCCGTGTCGACGTTCGCGAACGCCTTCGTGCTCAACGCGCTCACCTTGCACACGGTCCAGACGCTGGTTGCCCGTGGCATCGAGCCGCCGGTCTGGCGGAGCGGGAACGCGCCGGGCGGGGACGAGGCCAACAACCGGTTCGTCGGGCGTTTTCGGCAGCGGGTCAAGGCTCTGTGAACTACGAGGGACGCGATCCCGCGACCGGGCGGGCGTTGACCGTCCGGGTCGAGGACGGCCGCGTCGCGGAGGTCGCGCCTGCGTCCGGGCCGGTCGACGGGTGGTTGGCGCCGGGGCTGGTCGACCTGCAGGTGAACGGGTTCGGCGGGTACGACGTCAACGGGCCGGACGTCACTGCCGAGACGGTGATCGAGCTCGGGCGGGCGCTGGCCGCGGTGGGGACGACGACGTTCGTGCCGACGGTGATCACCGCGGCGGAGGACGAGATCGTCGCCTCGCTGCGAGCTGTCGCGGCTGCCCGGGAGGCTGATCGGGCGACGCGGGACGCGATTCCCTTCGTCCACGTGGAAGGTCCGCATCTGTCGCCGGAGGACGGAGCGCGCGGAGTTCATCCGTTGGAGGAGCTCCGGCCGCCCTCGGTGGACGAGTTCCGGCGGTGGCAGGAGGCCTGTGACGGGCTTGTCGGGCTCGTCACCTTGTCGCCTCACTACGCCGAGGCTCCCGCCTACATCCAGGCTCTTGGTCGCGCCGGCATCCTCGTTGCTCTGGGCCACACCGCAGCGTCGCCGGAGCAGATCACGGCGGCCGTCGATGCCGGCGCGGTGATGTCCACGCACCTCGGCAACGGCGCGGCCGCCGTGCTGCCGCGCCACCCGAACCACCTGTGGACCCAGCTGTCCGACGACCGGCTCTCCGCCGGATTCATTGCCGACGGCCACCATCTTCCCGCCGACGCGCTGACCGCGATGGTCCGGGCGAAGGGTGTCGAGCGCAGCTTCCTGGTCTCCGACTCGGTCGCCCTGGCCGGGTCTGCGCCGGGCGACTACGAGACGGCTGTCGGCGGGACCGTTCACCTGTCGGCCGACGGTCGTCTGTCGTACGCCGGTACGCCGTACCTCGCGGGTGCGGCCCGATCGTTGGCCGACGACGTCGCGTCGGCGGTCGCGCTGGCCCGGGTCGGTCTGGGGGACGCGGTGCGGATGGCGACGGCGATTCCCGGGCGGTTCGCGGGCGGGCGCGGCGTACTGCGACCGGGGACGCCGGCGGACCTCGTGTGCTTCGACTGGGCGCCTGGCGACAGTGCGTTGAGCGTGCGGACCGTCGTACGGGGTGGTCAGGTGGTTGGCTGAGCCGGGTTGGGGGATCTGGGAGGATCAAGGGAGAAGCGGAGGAGACCACTCAGATGAGCGACCACCCCAGCAGCCCCGACAACCCCCAGCCTCGCGACCCCGATCAGCCGACCGGCAACCCCCAGGGCCCTCGGCCTGAGGGTGAGCGGGCCGGGCCCTACGGAGGCGTGTTCGGGTCGAGTGGCCAGATGCCGCCCGTGCCGCCGCAGTACGAGCCGGGTGCTGGGCCGAGCCAGCCGGGGCCGTACGGCGGCGCGTTCGGGCAGCCGGGGGCGCAGCAGCCGGGGAATCCGTGGGGGCAGCCGGCGCCGTACGGGTATCAGCCGGGACCGGTGGCGCCGCCCAAGCAGGTGACGATCGCTTCGGTGATCTCGCTCGCGCTGGGCGGGCTGTGCATCCTGCTCGGGCTGTTCGCGCTGACGTCGGCGGGCGAGGAGATCGCCGAGACGCTGACCGGGGACGCCGGGGCGCGCGGGCTGGTCGTCGCGGTGGTCCTGATCTGCGGCGCCGCGTACATCCTGCCCGCGATCTTCCTCCGCAAGCGGCGTCCGTGGGCCCGGATCATGCTGATCGTGGTCGCGGCGCTCGGCATCATGGGCGGTGTCAGCGCGCTGCCCGGCAGCCTGCTCGGGCTGGCGCTGCACGTCGCCCTGCTGGTGATGATGCTGCAGCAGCCGACCAAGCTCTGGTTCACCCACCGCTGATCATCGGGAACCGTGCGGGCCCCGCAGCAGTCTGAGCGGCGCGGGAGTGAGCGGACCATGCTCTAAGCTCCCGGCTGACTCGGGAGGAACCATCATGCGCAGATCGCTTCTCTCCGGTACGGCGGTGGCTGTCGCCGCCGCGACCGGACTAGTCCTCAACCCCTTGCAGGCCTCCGCCGCGGTGACCGACGTACCGGTCGACTGCGGTGTCTACATGACGGCGTACCGGTCCGACGGGCAGCGGCTGTCCTACGGGTACGACGGGAACAAGACCAGCATCACGTCGTACCCGGGCGACAAGCTCGCGTGGGTGCCGTCCGCGCAGCAGCAGCTGGGCGGGGCCGGTGACACCGACCTGTTCATCAGCACCGAGGTCGCGGCGCACCCGACCGACGGGTACCTCTACCGGCTCGACCGGCGGGGTGAGCGGACGAACGGCGTCTGGAAGATGACGCAGAACACCGCGACCCGGATGAAGTCCGGCTTCGCCAACACCCGGATCCTTGCCAGCGGCACCTATCTGTACCGGGTCGCGGGCACCTCGCTGTACCGGTACACGCTCACCTGGCCGAACGGCGTACCGACGCTGTCCGCGCCGACGACGCTGAAGACGACCGGCTGGGACTCGATGAAGACGCTCACCTTCGAGCGCACCGAGGGCACGGGCGCCGCGGCGGTCGACGTACTGGTCGGCACGAAGACGAACGGCGAGCTGAAGGAGTGGCGGATCAACCTCGCCACACCGACCACGATCGGCTCCACGGTGCTGCAGGCGAGCGGCTGGAGCTCGTTCGCCAGCCTCAGCACGGGCTACTGCGGCGCACACCCGGCCGGGCGCCCGCTCCTCGGGGTCGCGTCCACCGGCAGCGCGTCGATCTACTTCGACGCCAACGCGACCGACCGCGTCGGAACGGACATCAAGGGCGGCTCGCTCGGAGCGCTGGGGTGGACCGCGAAGGCCTACGGTCAGTAGGGCCCGATGAGCTGATCGGCCAGCGCCGTGCGGGCGTAGAGGACCACCTGGCCGGCACGGGCCTTGCTGACCAGTCCGTTCGCCAGCAGGGTCGCCAGCTGCTGCGACACAGCGCTCGGGCTCACCCGGCGTACCCGGGCGAGCTCGAGCGTCGAGGCGGGTGACTCCAAGGCCATCAGCAGGCTCGCACGCGGGCGGCCGATCAGCGCGTCGAGGGCGTCCGGTGCGCTGGAGCGCGGGCTCTCCCACAGCGTGCCGACGCCTCGCGCGGGGTAGGCGACGGTCGGTGGCTCGTCGGCACCGACCGGGCTGATCGCGTGCTTGGCGAACAGGGTCGGCACCAGCCAGAACCCCCGTCCCGCGACCGCCGCGTCGTAGTCGAGCTGGTACGACGAGACGCGCAGCCGCAGCTCACCGTCGGCCCACTGGGCGCTGGGGTCGAGCCCGGTCAGTACGGCGGCCGCCCCGTCCCGGGCGAGCAGCCGGGCCCGGTGGACCATGTCGGCCTTCAGCACCGCCCGCATCCTCGGCCAGTCCGGCTGAACGGCCAGCTCCCAGTACGCCGTGAGCAACCCGCCGATCCGGTCCCGCAGCCGGCGCGGCGTCTCGCACAGCTCGGCCAGCGCGGCGGGCAGCGGGCGTCCGTCGTACGCGCTCCGTACGTCGGCGACAGCCCTGCTCGGAGGTGTCGCCCGGACTCGGGCCAGCTCCTCGTTCGCCTCCGGCAGGGGTGATGACGGCCGGGGCGTGATGAAGTCCGGCAGCCACTGGACCTCGGGAGCGACCAGGGCGAGCAGCAGCTCCCGGTCGGCGGCAGGCCAGTCCTGCAGCAGACTCCTGGTCCGGCGGATCCAGGGGAGGTGCAGCAGGTGGGCCGACGGCTCCGCCAAGGCCCACAGACTGGTTGCGGTCTCGAGGAGCGGCGAGCACGCGAACCGCATGTCGGCCAGGTCGTCAACGCCGAGTCGGTAGCTGATCATTTAGTCCCAGGCTAACTCTCTGGTGGCATCCGGTGCAGACGGTCTTCGATCGGGACCATGACCGAGATCCAGCTGATCGGACGCCCGACGGGCTTTCCCACGGCCGACCTGTTCGAGTACGTCGAGACCGGGCCCCTCGTGGTTCGGGCCGGCACGGCGTTGGTGGAGAACCTGCTGCTGTCGGTCGACCCGTACATGCGCGAGTGCATGGACAGCGAGTGGGACCTGCACACCGCGCTGGAAGGGCGGGCGATCGGTCGGGTCGTGGAGTCGCGGACGCCCGCACTCGCGGTGGGCGACCTGGTGTTCCATCGGCAGAGCTGGCGCACGCACGCCGTCGTGACGCCCGGCGAGTGCCGCACGATCGCCGAGCTCGACGGCGTGCCGCTGTCGTCGTACCTGGGGATTCTCGGCGGGACCGGCCTGAGCGCGTACGTCGGACTGACGCGGATCGCGAGGGTCCAGCCGGGTGAGACCGTGTTCGTCTCGGCAGCCGCCGGTGGAGTCGGTACGGCGGCCGGCCGGATCGCGAAGCTGCTCGGCGCCGGCCGCGTGATCGGGAGCACCGGCAGTGCCCGGAAGGCGGAGCACCTGACGTCGGTCGTCGGGTTCGACGCGGCCTTCTCCTACCGGGCCGGGCCGATCGGGAAGTCGCTGGCTGAGGTCGCGCCCGACGGCATCGACGTGTACTTCGACAACGTCGGCGGCGACCACCTCGCCGCGGCCATCGACGTGCTGCGCCCGCGGGGCCGCGTCGCCTGGTGCGGCGCGGTCGCGCAGTACAACAGCGCGGAACCGCCGGCGGCGCCGTACAACCTCTACGACCTGGTGGAGAAAGAGATCCGGCTGGAGGGGTTCCTGGTGCGGTCGCACCGGGATGCCCAGCCGGAGCTGGAGGAGTTCCTCGTGCCGCACCTGCGGTCGGGGCGGGTGGTCTCGGACGAAACCGTCGTGGACGGGTTCGGCGCGATGGTCGAGGCGTTCCTCGCGATGCTGCGCGGCGACAACCTCGGCAAGATGCTCGTCAGAGTTTTGTGAGCCGGTTCAGGGCCTCTTCGAGGACCTCGAGCTTCTTGCAGAAGGCCCAGCGGACGAGTGGGCGGCCGGCGTCGAGGTTGTCGTAGAAGACCTGGTGGGGGATCGCGACGACGCCGGTCCGCTCGGGCAGCATGCGGCAGAACTCGACGCCGTCGGTGTGGCCGAGCGGGCGGATGTCGGTGGTGACGAAGTACGTGCCCTGGGGGCGGTGGACGCCGAAGCCGAGGGACTCCAGGCCGTCGCAGAGCAGGTCGCGGCGCTGCTGCAGGTTCGCGCGGACGCCGTCGAAGTAGTCGTTGCCTAGGGCAAGTGCTCCGGCGACGGCGGGCTGGAAGGGAGCGCCGGAGACGTAGGTGAGGAACTGCTTGGAGGTGTTCACGGCGGTCACCACTTCCGGCGTACCGGTGACCCAGCCGATCTTCCAGCCGGTCACCGAGAAGGTCTTGCCGGCACTGCCGATCGAGACGGTGCGCTCTGCCATCCCGTCGTACGCCGTGAGCGGGCGGTGCTGCCCGCCGTCGTAGATCAGGTGCTCGTAGACCTCGTCGGTGATCACCACCAGGTCGTGCTCGACGGCGATCTCGGAAATGCCGCGCAACTCGTCGTCGGTGAGTACGGTGCCGGTCGGGTTGTGCGGGGAGTTGATCAGCAGAACCTTCGTCCGCGGGGTGACCGCGGCGCGGAGCTCGTCGAGGTCGAGACGGAAGTCCGGGGCGCGCAGCGTGACCGGGACGCGGTGGCCGCCGGCCATCGCGATGCAGGCGGCGTACGAGTCGTAGTACGGCTCGAGGGCGATCACTTCGTCACCTGGTTCGACGTACGCCAGTAGCGCGGCGGCGATCGCCTCGGTGGCGCCGGTGGTGACGAGCACCTGCGTGTCGGGGTCGTACTCCAGTCCGTAGAACCGCTTCTGGTGGTCGACGATCGCCTGCCTGAGCGCCGGGATGCCGCGGCCCGGCGGGTACTGGTTGGCACCCCCGCGGATCGCGTCCACCGCCGCCTCCAGCACGGAGTCGGGCCCGTCGGTGTCGGGGAAGCCCTGCCCGAGGTTCACCGCCCCCGTCCGCACGGCAAGCGCCGACATCTCGGCAAAAATCGTCGTCCCGAGCCCGTCCAGCCGCTGAGCATGTGCACGCATACCTCGACCCTAGTACGCCGGTCCGCCCCGCCGCCCGGGGTGTCCAGGGCGGCGCGGCGGGGAGGGGGTTGGGAGGGGGCCGGTCGCCCGGGAGCGCCGCGCTTCGCGGGCGCGGCGTTCCGGGTTGCTACTTCCAGGGAGACGGCGCCGGCGGTGGAACGACCTGTGGGCGGTCCTCGCACCAGGCGCCGTTGGCCCAGCCGCCGTCGTTGCCTTGGAGGAGGCGGACTTCGAACTCCGAGGGTCCGTCGAAGTGGAACGTGCCGCAGTTGTTGATGAAGGGGGCTCCTACGTTGCGGGCGTCGACGTTTTCGAAGGTGGCGGCGCCGCCTACTCGGGCGTTGACAACGTTGGTGCCGGTGCCGTCGACCTTGATGTTCTTCACCGACACGTTGGTCAGGGAGTACTCGTCCTTGACCGGCCAGTCGACGACGAACAGGAAGGCGTTGTACGTCGAGTCGAGGAACGAGCTGTCGGTGATCTCGATCTGGCCCTGCATGTCGGACTGGAGGGCGTAGAGCCAGATCGCGCCGAGGCCCAGGTCCCAGTTGAGGTCTCGGGGGGCGCCGCGGACGGTGGTGTTGCGGGCGAAGGTGAGCTTGCCCTCGAAGGGGGTGGAGGTGAAGCGGGAGCCGGCGTGCAGCGTGCTGCCCTCGCGGATCGGATCGGCGACCAGGTTGTCGGTGACGGCGTTGTCGCGGCCGCCGTAGATGGCGATGTTGTTGGCCAGGACCGGCGTTTGGACGGTGTTGTGGTCGTAGACGTTGTTGTGGTTGACCAGCCCGGCCGCGTTCTCCTCCGACCACATCGCCAGCCCGTCGTCCCCGCTGTTGCGGACGAAGTTGTTCGTCGCCCGGACCCCGGAGACGCCCAGGTGCAGGTTCATCCCGTCGGCGATCTGGTCGACGATGATGTTGTCGCGGATCAGCAGCCCGTCCATCGGGCCGTCCAGCCAGATGCCGACCTTGGTGTGGTGCAGGTACAGCCCACGGATCGACGAACCGCCGCCGATCGCACCGCCGACACCGTTCACCTGGTCGGTGTCGATGCGTTCCCGTACGTCGCTCTCGATCGCGAAGTCGGCCAGGTGCACCCGCGTGCTGCCGCCGTCGGCGGCGTACTTGCCGTAGAACCCCGGCGCGGTGTGCACCGACTTGTCCGGCAAGGGCGATGCCAGCGGCACTACCGAACCCTTGATGATCGACCACCAGTTGCCCGCGCCCTGGATCGTCACCTTGTCGACGACGATGTGCCGGTTCACCTGGAAGGTCCCCGCCGGGATGAACACCGACCAGCCGATCTTCCGCGCCGCCGCGACAGCACGATCGATCGCCGGTGCCGCGTCGCGCCGTCCGGTCGGGTCGGCACCGAAGAGCCGGATGTCCAGCGATCGAGCAGGTGCTCGCTTAGCAGCGGCGACCAGCTCGAAATCGGCGACATCCAGCACGTACCAGGAAGCCGGCGTGTTCCGAGGGATCTCGAACCGCACCCGGTCCCCGGCGCGGTAGGTCTTGCCGAGCAGCAGCCGCTGCTCGTCGTAGAAGTGGTTCGGCCGGAACGGCTTGGTGACCGGATCGGGCTCCGGCTTCCACCAGCCCGGGATCGGGTCGACGGCCGGGTCGTTGGAGAACGGGTACATCCCGTACAGCCAGGCGTACTCCGAGGTCAGCGTCATCGTCTGCTTGCGCTTGCCGTTGACCGTGACGTCGAGCGGCGCGCGCAGCCCGCCGCCGTCCGCGGTGTCCGGGATGCTGTAGCGCAGCGTCAGCGCGTTCGCCGGCCGGGTGAGCGTGAACTCGACGTACTGACCACGCTCGGTCAGTCGTACGGCGGTCCGCCCGGACGCCTCGGCGGGCAGCGTGTAGGCCTCGCGGCCGGGGCCGATCCGCTCGCCGTTGGTGTAGGCGTTCTCGGCTTCCTGCTCGACGAACGGGACGGTCGCGCCGCGGCCCTGGACGAGGGCCGGGTCGAGTCCGGCCCTCGTCTCGCGCGGGGCCGGGCGAGGGGTGGCGGTGGCGGTCAGGGCCGATCCGGACAGCAGTGCGCCGACGACGACAGCGGTCACAACCAGGCGGCGACGGAACCTCGGGTGGTGGGACAAGGGAACCCCCTCGGACGTTGGTGCCCGGACAGTACGGCTCGCCGACGGATCGTTGCAAGATCTCGACAGCAGAAAGAAATTTCCGGGCAACGCAGCGGAGTGGGAGACTGTCAGGCGGTGAACTCGTCAGCGCTGTCCCTGGTCCTCGGTGCCGCCGTCCTGCACGCCGCGTGGAACTTCGCGGCCAAGCGTGTACGACGAGGCGGCGCGGCCTTCGTCTGGTCCTACTACACGGCCGCGAGCGTCCTGCTGCTCCCCGCGCTGGTGATCGCGCTGGTCACGACCGACGTGCACCCGAGGTGGAGCTGGCTGCTCGCGGCGTTCGTCACCGCGGTGCTGCACATCGGCTACGGGATCGTCCTGCAACGCGGGTACGACGTGGGCGACCTCTCGGTCGTCTACCCGGTCGCGCGCGGCACCGGCCCGTTGCTGTCGGTCGCGTTCGCCGTACTGCTGCTCGGTGAACGCCCTGGTGTGCTCGGCCTGGTCGGCGCCGCCCTGATCATCGCCGGCGTGCTCGGCATTAGTGGTGGCCGAAGGCAACAAACCTCCAGAGGTGGGGTGAAGGCCGGCATCCTGTACGGGGTGGCGACCGGCGCGCTGATCGCGGCGTACACGCTGTGGGACGCCTACTCGGTCACCGATCTCGCCGTACCGCCGCTGATCTACTTCGCCGTGGCGTCGCTCCTGCAGAGTCTGCTGCTCGCCCCGCAGGTGCTCAGCAAGCCCGAACCGCTACGCCTGCTCTGGAAGGAGCACAAGCGCGAGATCCTCGTCGTCGGGGTCCTGTCGCCGATCGCCTACCTGATGGTCCTGTACGCGATGCGTCTCGCACCCGTCAGCCTGGTCGCGCCGACCCGCGAGGTGAGCATCGTGCTGAGCGGCCTGGCTGCGTGGCTCGTGCTCGGTGAAGCGGGAGCGAAACGCCGGCTGGCCGGCAGCCTCGTCGTCCTGGCCGGCATCGTCGCGATCGCCCTCGCCTGAGAAGTCAGTCGGGAGTCGGCAGCTCGACCTGGGGGACCGGTCGGAGCGCCCGGAGCCAGAGCTCGGTCTGGGCGATGTGTGCCGACGCGGCCGTTGCGGCCGCGGCCGGATCCCGGTGGGCGATCGCGGCGAGGATCGCGCGATGGCCGAGGTCGCTGGTGCGTTTGATCGCGTCGAAGTCGGCGCCGGGCTCGAAGATCCGGTAGTGCCCGCCGCGCCCGCGGATCACGCCGGTGAGCGCGGTGACCGTCGGGTTGCCGCCCGCTTCGCAGATCGCGCCGTGGAACTCGGCGTCCAGGACCTGGATCTCGGTGGCGTCGGTCGTCTCTTCCAGCTTGTCGAGGATCTCGGCCAGTCGCGCGGCAAGTTCAGGATCCTGCCGGGCAGCGGCCGCCGCGGTCGCGTGCGCCTCCAGGATCCGCCGTACTTCAAGGAGTTGCAGCACACCCTCGAGCGGGATCAGGTCGACCGACAACGAGAACCGGCTGATGATCTCGGCCGGGTCCAGCGCCGAGACGTAGGTCCCCGAGCCGTGCCGGGATTCGATCACCCCCAGCGCGGCCAGCGACCGTGTTGCCTCGCGCAACGAGCTGCGGGACACCCCGAGGTGGTCGCACAGTTCCGGTTCGGGCGGGAACTTCGCTCCCGGGCCGAGCTCGCCGGACGCGATCATCTGCCGCAGACCGGTCAGCGCACGATCCGTCGCTGCCATCGCCGCCTCCTCCCCTTGCCGACGTACCGGCGGACCGACGTACCGGCGTACTGATGTTAAGTCCTCAGACCACTTACGGTCACATCTGCGGCAAGTTCTTGTCCACCCCGCGCGGATCCGGTTAATGTTCTGACAACGGTTGACCAATTCGTCTGATGTCCCCTGCTCTGGCCCACATCCCCTGAGGAGAAGCGCCATGCGTCACCGACAGATGTTCGCACCTTTGACCGCGGCGCTCGCCGCCGCCACGCTGGTGCTCACCGCGTGCGGCCCCGGCCCGGCCGAGAAGGCCCAAAGCGGTGGTGAGGTCAAGCTCCAGATGGTCGAGAGCCTGACCAACCCGACCCGCACGGCGCTGCTGAAGAAGCTGATCGCCGACTTCGAGAAGGCCAACTCCGGCGTCACCGTGCAACTGATCTCGCCGCCGACCAACCAGGCCGACCAGAAGATCCAGCAGATGCTGCAGTCCGGCAAGGGCGTCGACGTGCTGGAGGTGCGCGACACCACCGTCGGACCATTCTCGACCAACAAGTGGATCTACGACATGACGCCGGACCTGAAGGGCTGGGACGGCCTGCAGGCGCTCACCCCGAACGCGCTCGCCGTCACCCAGCAAGGCGGCAAGTCGTACATGGTTCCGTACGGCTTCTACGGCCTGTCGCTGTTCTACCGCAAGGATCTGGTCCAGCAGGCCGGCTTCAGCGGCCCGCCGAAGAGCTGGTCGGAGATGGTCGAGCAGGCCAAGAAGATCAACGACCCGACCAAGAACAAGTACGGCTACTCGTTCCGTGGCGGGCTCGGCGGCGCCGGCAACGCGATCGCGGTGATCTCCGGCTACGTGATCGACGACATCAACAAGGACAACGCGTTCAAGCTGACCAACGGCAAGACGATCTTCTCGTCGCCGAAGGCCGTCGAGGCGCTGAACCTGTACGTCGACCTGTTCAAGAACGCCTCCCCGCCGTCCTCGGTCAGCTGGGGCTACCCGGAGATGGTGCAGGGCTTCACCTCCGGGACGACGGGCTTCCTGCTGCAGGACCCCGAGGTGATCGCCACGGTCCGCGAGTCCAAGACGATCAAGGAGGACCAGTGGGGCACGGCCCCGCTGCCGGTCGGTCCGACCGGTAAGGCCGCGCAGCCGCTGGCCAACGCCGGCTGGGGTGTCGCGCAGGGCAGCGAGCACAAGCCCGAGGCGGTCAAGCTGATCAAGTTCCTCACCTCGGGCGACTCCGCGCTGACGTTCTCGAAGGAGAACAGCCTGGTCCCGATCCTCAAGTCGGCCGCCGAGGACCCGTTCTTCAAGGACGGCCCCTGGGCGTCGTACGTCGCGATGAACTCCTCGCCGGACACGTACGTCGTGGTCACGCAGCCGCGCGGCGTGCCGTGGTCGACCGAGTGGGGCAACAAGTCCGACGCCGACGTGCAGAAGCTGATCACCGGGAAGGCCCAGCCGGCCGAGATCCTGAAGGACTGGGACGAGTACTGGACCAAGAAGTGGGCCGGGAACTGAGTCCATGGCTGTGACCGAAACCCGCCCGGCCGCGAGCAACCGCCGTACGGCGGGCTCGCGGCCACCGGCCGGAGGACGGCGGCGGTTCAGTGCCCGGACGGCGCTGGTGCTGCTCGCCTTCATGCTGCCCGCGATCGTGTTCGTCGGGCTGTTCACCTACTACCCGTTGCTGAACGGCATTTCGATGGCCTTCCGCAACTACAACCTCAACGACCTGTCCGACACGTCCTGGGTCGGGCTGAAGAACTTCCGCACGCTGGTCGGCGACGAGATGTTCCGCGGCACCGTGCGCAACTCGGTCGTCTGGGTGGTCGGGTCGCTGGTACCGCAGTTCCTGATCGGGTTCACGATGGCGCTCTGGTTGCGGCGCAGGTTCCGCTTCCGGGGCGCGTACCAGGCGCTGGTGTTCTTCCCGTGGGCGGTGTCGGGGTTCCTGATCGGGATCCTGTTCCGCTGGATGTTCAACGGCGAGTTCGGCGTGGTCAACGACCTGCTGATGAAGACGCACCTGATCGACACCCCCGTGCCGTGGCTGGCCGACGCGAAGTACGCGATGGTCGCGGTGATCGCCGCGAACGTCTGGTACGGCGTGACGTTCTTCGCGATCATGATCCTGGCCGCGCTGCAGTCGGTGCCCGACGAGCTGTACGAGGCGTCCGCGATCGACGGCGCCGGCAAGGTCCGGACGCTGTTCAGCATCACGATCCCGTCGATCCGGACCACGCTCGCGCTGACCGTGCTGCTGCGGGTGATCTGGACGTTCAACTCGCCCGAGCTGATCTTCGGCATGACCGGTGGCGGTCCCGCGAACGAGACGCACATCGTCACGTCGTACATGATCCAGGTGACGCAGGAGGGTGACTACGGCCGGGCCTCGGCGATGGGCGTGATGGTGGTGTTCGTGCTGGTGCTGTTCGCGATCTTCTACCTGCTCTCGGTCCGCAGCCGAACACCGCGCACCCGACGGAAGGTGGCGGCCGGATGATTCTCGACCAAACCCTGGCCGGCAAGGTCGCGAAGTTCGCCGGGCTCGGGATCTGCCTGGTGCTCACGGTCTTCCCGCTGTACTGGATCCTGGTCACGTCGTTCAAGGACCCGGGGTCGATCTTCGCCTACCCGCTGAAGTACTGGCCGACGAACTTCTCGCTGGACAACTACACGGGCTTGTTCAAGCAGTCGAACTTCGGGGTGTTCATCGGCAACAGCCTGATCGTGTCGCTGGTCGCGGCCGCGCTGGCGACGCTGGTGTCGCTGCTGGCGGCGTACGTGCTGGCCCGGTTCGAGTTCGTCTCCAAGGGCGCGGTGATGGGCGCGTTCCTGGTCACCCAGATGATCCCCGGCTTCATCGCGCTGGGGTCGCTGTACATCCTGATGACCAGGATGTACCTGGTCGACAGCCGGGTCGGGCTGATCCTCGTGTACGTCGCGGTCTCGATCCCGCTGTGCACGGTGATGCTCCGCGGCTTCTTCGAGAACGTGCCTGCTTCCTTGGAGGAGGCGGCGATGGTCGACGGCTGCTCCCGGCTGTCAGCTCTCTTCCGCGTACTCGTCCCGGTGATGACGCCCGGCATCGCCGCGTCGTACATCTTCAACTTCGTGAACTGCTGGAACGAGCTCTTCCTGTCCGTCACGCTGCTGAACAGCGACAGCAACAAGACCGTCCCGGCCGCGCTGAACGGCTTCATCTCCAGCTACAACATCGACTGGGGCTCGATGTCGGCCGCCGCCGTGCTGTCGATCATCCCCACGATGATCCTGTTCGCCGTCGCCAGCCGCTACATCGTCCAGGGCCTGACTGCCGGCGCCGTCAAGGAGTAGAGGAACGCCGTCAGGTTGACCGCGAGGTCGTCGAACAGGGCGGCCCGGCCGGGGACGACCTCGAAGCGTTCGAGGAACTGGCGGTAACTGTCGGGGAAGGGCTTCGGCACCAGGCCGGCGGCCAGGACGTCGAAGACGCCGTCGACGCCCATGGTGTTCATCAGGCCGCGCAGGGTGGTGCCGCGGTCGGCGACCAGTTGGGCCTGGAGGTCGCGGGCGGTCGGCTCGTCGACGGCGTACAGGGTGCTCAGGTACTCGCGGATGCGGGTGTTCATCTGGTCGGCGAGGCCGGTGGACGGTGGGTAGAGGGTGTTGTCGAGATCCAGCACCCAGGTGTCCACGTGGCTGAGCATCCGGTCAGGATAGTGACAGACTGGGGGCTTCACCGACGGAGGGATAGTGGCGTGGCTACTGCGCTGGTTACCGGGCCCACGGCGGGGATCGGGCGGGCTTTTGCGGACAAGCTTGCGCGGGAGGGGTACGACCTGGTGCTGGTGGCCCGGGACGAGGGGCGGCTGAAGGAGGTCGCGACCGAGATCAGTCGGCTGCACGGGGTGGCTTGTGAGGTGCTGGCGGCAGATCTGACCGATCCGGCGGAGCTGGCCGTGGTCGAGCGGCGGTTCGTGGACGGGCCGATCGAGGTGCTGGTCAACAATGCGGGGTTCGGGCAGAAGAAGCCGTTCTGGGCCAACACGGTCGAGCAGGAGGAGAAGCAGCTCGATCTTCTCGTGCGGGTGGTGCTGCGGCTGACGCACGCCGCGGTGCTGCCGATGATCGAGCGCGGGTCGGGTGCGGTCGTGAACGTGTCGTCGGTGGCCGGGTTCGTGCCGCGCGGGACGTACAGCGCGCACAAGTCGTGGGTGACGAACTTCTCCGCGGGCCTCGCGATCGAGCTGCACGCCAAGGGCGTCGCGGTGATGGCGCTGGCGCCGGGGTTCGTGCACACCGAGTTCCACGCGCGGATGGGGATGGACAAGACGGTCATCCCGTCGTTCCTGTGGCTGGACGCGACCGAGCTGGTCGACGAGGCCTGGAAGGACCTGATGCACGGAAAGCCGGTCTCGATCCCGAGCTGGCGCTACAAGCTCATCTCGGCCGGCGCGCGTTACGTGCCGCGCACCCTGATCGCCCGGTTCTCGACCCTCGGTCTCGACGGGCGCCGCCGCGGTTGAAGGTCCTGACCTGGAACCTGTGGTGGCGCTTCGGCCCATGGGAGGACCGGGCCGCGGCGATTCTCGCCGTACTGCGGGAGGCCGACGCCGACCTGATCGCGCTCCAAGAGGTCTGGGCGCGCGACGAGCAGAACCAGGCCGGGCTGATCGCGGCCGAGCTGGGCATGCACTGGGCCTACGCGCCGCTCGCGAAGCCGGAGCTGTGGCAGCGGCGCGGCGGGGACCCGTCGGTGACCGTGGGCAACGCGTTGCTGAGCCGCTGGCCGCTCGAGGAAGCCGCGGTGCTGGACCTGCCGGGCGCCGAAGGGCGTAACGCGCTGTACGCGTTGACCGATGGAATCCCCTTCTTCACAACGCATCTGGAGGCACCGCTGCACGCCTCGGCCGTGCGCTGCGCACAGGTCCGCGCCATGGCGGGATTCGTTGCCGAACGCCCCCATTCGCACCCGCCGCTGGTGACCGGCGACTTCAACGCGGTGCCGGACTCCGACGAGCTGCGGCTGTTCGGCGGCGTCCGGACGGCGCCCGCCGTACCGGGACTGACGCTGATCGACGCGTGGGAGTACGCCGACAGCCCCGGGCCGACGTGGGACGCGGCCAACCCGTACGTCGCGAAGACGTTCAGTCCGAGCGCCCGGATCGACTACATCCATGTCGGGCCGCCGACGCCCGACGGGCTCGGGCGGGTGACCGGCGTACGGCGTACCGGTGACGCGCCGGTCGACGGGGTGTGGCCGTCGGACCACGCCGCCGTGCTCGCGGTGATCGGGAACTGAGACACCGAAACCGGCGGAATATCCGGCGCGAACCAAACCGTGCTCGCTAGCGTCCATCTGGTCGGGGAGTGACGAGCAGAAGGTTGACGAGATGTCCGTACGGGGATGGAAGTCCGTGGCCACCGTGGCCCTGCTGCCGTTGGCGCTGGTGGCGTGCGGCAGCGACAAGCCGGCAACAGGCGGTTCAGGGGAACCGGCTGCTTCGACCGACACGCCGGCGCCTAGTGTGACGCCGACCGAGACACCTTCGCCGACACCGTCGACCACACCGTCGGCGACGCCCACCGCGACACCTACCGGCGTACCCACGCCGACCAAGACTCCGGGGAAACCAGTGGAGACACCGACGCCGGTCAAGCCGGTCCGCCTGATCAACACCATGCTGCTGACCGGGGGCGAGGTCGCGAAGGGCGACCCGAAGCGCGGCTGGGCCGCGACCGCGGGCAGCGCCAGTACGCCGATCTGCGGCCGCGGGTCGACCCGCGGTGACGGAGTGCTGGGCGCGCTCAGCCGCAACTACACCAACGGGCTGGACGCGTCGGGCGGGCAGTGGCTGACCCGGTACAAGGACGCGGCGACCGCCACAGCGGCGTACGACTCGATCCTCAAGACGATCGCGTCGTGCAAGTCGGCCCGGCCGGCGCCGACGCACGCGCGCAAGATCACCGAGGACCGCGCGGTCGCGGTCGGCGACGCGACCCGGATCGTGCGCTGGTACGACTATCCGCTGCCGTCGGACCAGGGCAGCGAGGACGGCGGTTTCCCGTACGCCGTGACGCGCAAGGGCGCGATCGTGTCGGTGGTCGCGTTCCGCGAGATGGGCAAGGGCATCAAGCCGGCGAACTTCGAGGCGATCGCGCGCTCGGCGGCCGCCCACCTGGGCTGAGCGGGCCTGGCGGCCGCCGTACCGGTGCTGTGGGGGCGAGCCTGCGCGCCCCCGGCTCAGGTCGCCGGACGGAGCGCTTCGTACATGGTCTTGGCCAGCCGCGCGGCCTGCGCGTCGAGCTGGGCGGACGTCGGCCGCTGACCGGTGAAGCTGGCCGTGAAGCCCTGCTGGAAGCACGCACCGAAGACCAGCGTCGCGGCGGCCTCCAGGTCGGCGCCGCGGCGGACCCGACCGATCCGCTGCTCGGCGCGCAGGTACCGGACCAGGCCCTCCTCGGCCTTGTGCGGCCCCGCGTCCAGCTCGCCCATCCGTTCGCGATGGGTGGTGAGCAGGCTCTGGGAGGAGAACAGCGACACCAGGATCGGGAATCCCTCGATGAAGAAGTCGAAGCCGGTCCTGATCAGCCGGGTCAGGTTGGCCCGGACCGTGCTGCTGCCGACGCTCGTGGCCAGCGCCTGAAGCGTGCCCCCGAGCTCGGGCAGCCGCTCGGAGATGACGGCCAGCAGGATGGTCGACTTGTCCTCGAAGTGCTTGTAGAGGGCGGCTTCGGAGTACCCGGCGGACTGGGCGATCGCCTTGGTGGTGGCCTTGGCGTAGCCCTGCGTGCGCAGCAAGTCCGCCGCCGCGTCGAGAATCTCGTCCCTGGTGCCCATGGGCCTCATCGTAGCTTGACAGGTTAGTGAACACTCACCCACGATGGTTAGTGAGTGTTCACTAACCATCGTGAAGGGATCAGCATGAAACTCACCGTCTTCGGCGCCTCCGGAGGGATCGGCACCGAGCTGGTCCGGCAGGCGCTCGCCGCAGGACACGAGGTCACCGCGGTCGTGCGGAGGGCCGGCACGCTCGACGCCGCCGCGCAGCCCGGCCTGCGCGAGGTGGTCGCCGACGTGATGGATCCCGAGGCGGTCGCTCCGACCGTCAAGGGGCAGGACGCGGTGGTGTCGGCGCTCGGCCCGCGGGCGGGCGGCCCGACCACCGTCAACGGGGACGGCTCGGCGAGCATCATCACCGCGCTGCAGGCGACCGGCGTACGGCGGTTGCTGGTGATCAGCATGGCGGCGATCCACACCAAGGGCGACGATCCGTTCACCCGGTTCGTGGTGAAGCCGCTGCTCGGCTACTTCCTCCGGTACGGCGCGGCCGACTCGCGGCGGATGGAGTCCCAGGTCCGTGCCAGCGGGCTGGACTGGACCATCGTCGCGCCGCCGCAACTGCTCGACAAGCCGGCCAAGGGCAAGGTCCGCAGCCGCCGGGAGCGCACGGTCCCGGGTGGGTTCCGGATCACCCGCGCGGATGTCGCCGCGTACCTGCTGACCGCGATCGACGATCCGGCCGAGGTTCGGGCTACGACTTTCATCGCCAACTGAGGTCGTCGTACGACGAGTCCCGGGAAGGGGGATCCGTGCATCTGGGGATCCCCCTCGCCGGATCAGGCCAGCGCGGCGCGGATCGAGTCCGCGAGCGGGGTGGTCGGGCGGCCGATCAGGCGCGACAGGTCGCCCGGCGTACCGGCCAGGGCGCCGCGGGAGATCGCGTCGTCCACATCCGCGAGCACCTGCGCGAACCCCTCGGGAAGGCCGACCTTGATCAGCAGCGCGAGGTTGTCGTCGTGGCTGATCGGCGTGTGCACGACCGGCTTGCCGGACTGCTTCGCCACCTCGGCGGCGAACTCGCCGAACGTCCACGCGACGTCCCCGCCCAGCTCGTACGCCTGGTTGAGGTGCCCGTCGGTCCGCAGTACGACGGCCGCCGCCGCGGCGTAGTCCTCGCGCGTCGCCGTCGCGATCCGGGCGTCCGCCGTGACCCCGTTGACGACCGCGCCACGCTCGACCGCGCCGGCCAGGTCGTTGAGCAGCATCTCGACGTACCAGTTGTTGCGCAGGAACGTGTACGGCAGGCCCGAGTCGAGAATCGCCTGCTCGGTCGCGCGGTGGTCGGCGGAGAGCAGGAAGTCGGCCTTCGGGCCGCCGAAGATCCCGGTGTACGCGAGCTGCGCGACCCCGGCCGCCGTGGCTGCGTCGATCACCGCCTGGTGCTGCGGGATACGCCGCCCCGGCTCGCTGCCCGAGATCAGCAGCACCCGGTCGCCGGCGGCGAAGACCTCGTCGTACGACGCCGGCTGGTCGTAGTCCGCGATCACGACCTGAACACCCCGCTCGGCCAGGCCGGCCGCCTTCTCTTTGCTCCGGGCAACGGCCTTGATCTCCCCGGCCGGCACCCCCGCGTCCAGCAGGTCCTGGATCACCAACCCGCCCAGCAGTCCGGTCGACCCCGTCACAACGATGCTCATGTCTGTGTTCATCCTCCGGTTGAGTGCCTGTGACACTCACCGTAGTCGGGGTACTAACTATCCGAAAGTACCCACCTTGAAGTAAGGTACTGGTGTTCGAGTGAGCTGGTCTTGAGTGAGGAGGCTCTGATGACCGTCGTCCTGCCCGACCTGAACCGCGTCGGCTGCCCGTCCCGCGTGATCCTGGAGCACGTCACCAGCCGCTGGGGCGTCCTGGTCCTGGTCGCGCTGCTCGACCGCTCCTACCGCTTCAGCGAGCTTCGCCGCCACATCGGCGGCGTCAGCGAGAAGATGCTCGCCCAGACCCTGCAGGCCCTGGAACGCGACGGCTTCGTCCACCGCGCCGCGCAGCCCGTCATCCCGCCCCGCGTCGACTACTCCCTCACTCCGCTCGGCATCGAGGCCGCCACCCACGTCCGCACCATCACCGCGTGGGTCGAGTCCAAGGTCCCCGACGTCCAGTCCGCCCGCCTCCAGTACGACGAAGCTCGCACCTGATTGCTCCTTCGTCGTCCCGCCCCCTGATGACCCGGTGACCAGCGGCTTTGCCCAGCCCCTCCATCGGTGCCCTGGTCGCGAGGGGCGGAGGACCTGGATGACGTGGATCAGGTGCGAGTCTGGCTGGAGGCGGAGTGAGGCGAGGGCAGCCGTCGTCGCCGCGACAAGCTGGACAGCGAGATCGTCGAGTCCGACGCGCACGAGGAGCTCGGCTCAAGGCTGCTGGCAGCCGGGGATCTTGCCGAAGCGGAGCCGGTCCTTCGCTCGGGGCTTGCCGTCGCGGCCCGTCATCCGCTGGAGAACCGCGCGCCGCCGTACGGGCTCTGCTCTCACAGGTTCAGTTGGGCGGCGGTTTCGGCGAGGGTTTTGAGGGTGGCGGTGATCAGGGGGTGGTCGGCCCGGGCTCGGCGGGTGGCTATGAGGACTCGGCGGGTGGGGGTCGGGGGCCGCAGGGGGCGGATTGCCGCGGGGGTGGTGGGCGGCAGCGTGAGGCGGGGGACCAGGGAGACGCCGGCGTTGGCCGCGCAGAGGGCGGCTACTGAGCGGAAGTCGTCGGAGGTGTGGACGATTCTCGGCTGGAAGCCGGCTTGTTCGCAGGCGAGAAGGACCACGTCGCGGATGGGGTTGCCGACCGAGGTCATCACCCAGTCGTCGGTGGCGAGGGCGGTGAGGTCGACGTCGCCCGAGGCTGCGGGGTGATGTGGGGGGAGGACCGCGACGAAGGGTTCGGCGTACAGGGGAGTGAGGGTCAGGCGGTCGTCGTCGGTGGGGCGGGGGGAGCCTCGGTGCTCGACGGTGACGGCGAGGTCGACCTCGCCGTCGAGGAGCTGGGTGAGGGCCTGGTGGCCTTCGGCGTCCTGGACGACGAGGCGGAGGCCGGGGGTGGTTTCGCGCAGGCGTGCCAGGGACGGGGCGACCAGGAGGCTGATCGCGGTCGCGAAGGCGGCGATGCGGAGCTCGCCGGTGGCGCCGTCGGCGTACAGGCGCATCGCGTCCTCGGCACGTTCGACCTCGGTGAGGATCGTGTCGGCGTGGGTGAGTAGCAGGCGGCCGGCGGACGTGATCGCGACGCGGCGGCCGCGGCGTTCCAGCAGCTCCTGGCCGACCTCGGACTCGAGGGCGGCCAGCTGCTGGGAGACGGCGGACGGCGTGAGGTGCAGGACCTCGGCGGCCGCTGTCACGGTGCCGTGGTCAGCAAGGGCCCGCAGTACCCGCAACCTGCGCACTTCGATCACGGCGATCAGCTTCGCACACGGCCTCGCGCGGGTGCCGGGCCCACCGGAGCAGCGAGCGCAGCGGACGGCGGCGGGGCGGGACGTACGGGCGCGTTGGGCTGACCGGAACGGGATTCGCGGTGGATCTTGGGGTCGAGCTACAGCCGCGCGACCGGGCCGTCGGTGCACGACGTGATCGTCGGCCACTGCCAGGCCGCCGGGTTCACGCCGCGGATCAGTCAGCAGGGCGCCGACGTACAGACGATCGTGTCGCTGGTCGCCGCCGGGCCCGGGGTGTCGTTGCTGATCGCACCGACCCCGCCGTCGACCCGGCGGCCGTCGTCTACCGCGAGCTGTCCGACGACCTGCCGCCGTGGCGGCTCTCGGTGGCCTGGTCGCCGGCCAACCGATCGCCGGTACTACGGCAGTTCCTGCAACTGGTCGGCTGATCAGCCGAAGGTGTCCGGGTCGCCGCCGGTGCGCTGACCGGTCTCCAGGTCGGCGATCGCGGCCATGTCCTCGTTGTCCAGGGTGAAGTCGAAGACGTCGATGTTCTCCGCGATCCGCGCCGGGGTCTTCGACTTCGGGATCACCACGTTGCCGAGCTGCAGGTGCCAGCGGATCATCACCTGGGCCGGTGACTTGCCGTGCTTGCCGCCGATCTCCTTCAGTACCGGGTGACCGATCAGCTCGCCGGAGGCCAGCGGGCTCCACGACTCGGTGACGATGTCGTTCTCGGCGTGGAACGCGCGCAGCTCGTCCTGCGGCAGCGCCGGGTGCAGCTCGATCTGGTTCACCGTCGGCCGGACGTCGGTCTCGTCGAACAGCCGGTGCAGCGCCGGGAGGTGGAAGTTGGAGACACCGATCGCGCGGATGCGCTGCTCGGCGTACAGCTTCTCCATCGCCTTCCAGGTGTCGACGTACTTGTCCTGCTTCAGGCACTGCCAGTGGATCAGGTACAGGTCGACGGTCTCCAGGCCCAGGTTGGCGACGCTCTTGTCGAAGGCCCGCAGGGTCGAGTCGTAGCCCTGGTCGTGGTTCTGCACCTTGGTGGTGACGAAGAACTCGTCGCGGGGCAGGCCGGAGGTCGCGATCGCGCGACCGACGCCCGCCTCGTTGCCGTAGGCCGCGGCCGTGTCGATGTGCCGGTAGCCGGCCTCGACGGCGGCCTCGACGACACCGGTGACGATCCCGTCCTCGACCTGCCAGACGCCCAGGCCCAGCTGGGGGATCTCGACGCCGTTGTCCAGAGTGATCGTGGGGACTGTGCTCATCTGTCTATTTCACTGGGCGCGGGGTCTCCAGCCCAGTCATCCGACGTGTGACAACAACCTCATCAACTGGCCGTAACCACCGCGTAGGTCTTCGCATCGGGCTCGAGAAACCGTAGTAACGCCTCGCCCTCACGCTCCAGCGCGGTCTTCACCCGCTGGGCGACGGGCTCGAACGGGGTCAGCGTGAGAGTCGCCACAGCGCGCTTCTTCTCGGCCGTCCACAGCCCGGCGACCTGCCCGTCGACGAGGTACGTCGCCTTCACCCGCAGGTTTTTCGTGAACACCGCCGGGCGATAGGCGTCGGCTATCACCCGTTCGCGTTTGGCGTGCGCGAGCAGCAGGTTGTCGAACTCGGGCAGGAACCGCACCGGGGCTGGGGTCTCCGGATCGGGGCGCGGAGCGGTCGGTACGTCGTACAGCGTGCGCCCGTTCTCGTCCTCGAAGCGGTCCAGCTCGGCGGCCTCGAAGACGGTTTTCGCCGACGGCAGGCCCGACCAGGTCTGGAAGTCGGCCGGCGTGGCCGGGCCGAAGGCGTCCAGATATCGGATGACCAGCTCGTCCGGTACGGCGCTCAGGGACGGCTTGCGGCCGATCCACTGCTCGGCCGGGGTGAACCGCGCGTTCGCCGGCCAGCCCCAGCGGGTGTCGGTCGGGTACATCACCAGCGGCACCATCATCCGCGTGCAGAACCCGAGGGCGCGGTCGTTCACCGCCGGGAACTGCTCCTGCAGCGCGTCCCGCACCTGCGTGAACGTGAGCGGTTCCTTCGCCAGCAGCTTCCGCGCCGCCGCGACCACCTTCGCCGGCTCCAGCCCTTCGCCGCGTTCCTTCAGCAGCTTCAACCCGGCCTCGAGCACCGGCGCCAGCGTGGTCCGGAACCGCAGGTAGTCCTCGGCGGTGACCAGGTGCAGCGTCCCGCGGAACAGCGTCGCCCGTACGACGTCGCGCGCCTCGACCGCCGCCGTCAGGTCCGCGTCGACGAACCCGTCGAGCCGCGTCCACAACCCGACGTACGGATGCTTCGGCTCCTGCCCCTGCATCCCCGCCAGCCGCCGCACCGCCTCAGCCGGCCCGACCCCGGCCCGCTCCAGCAACAGCTGCCGGCTCAACGTCGCCCGATTGATCGCCTTCGCACTCAGCACCACCATGACGGCATCCTGCCGGATCCCACCGACAATCCCGTACGGCGAACCGCTCAGACCTCACGGACCTCGGTGCCCGCCGCGCGGTCGGCGTACGTCGGGCGGTTGCGGATTATGGCGGCGGCCTGCGCCCCGAGGGCGAGGTAGGCGCCGGCGGCGAGGAGCGAGCCGCGGCGGGTGTTGCCGGAGCGGAAGTCCCAGACGGCCTGGTGGCCGAGCTCCCACGGGACCGCGGTCTTCAGTGCGGATCGTACGAGCGCCTGTCGGAAGGTGGGGCCGGAGCCGGAGGCCGCGTCGTGGACGGCGAGGCCGAGTGCGCGCTTGCCGGGGCTGCCGCCGGTTGCGTCGGCCACGGCCAGCGCGCACGACAGCGGCACGGTGACACCGGCCGCGACCATCAGCCGCAGCGTGGCCGGGTCGGGGTCACGGCGTTCACCGACGGGTTGGCGGGATCGGCGTAGCAGCGTCACGGCGGCCAGGACGCCGAGCGCGCCGGCCAGGGCCGAGTAGTCGATCACGGTGGCCAGACCTCGGCGGGCGGTGTGCATGCCGGTCATCGTAGCGGCCGGGAAATAGCCGGTGCTGAGAAAACCCTGAGGAAGTATCAGACTTTCCGTCGGCTTTTCGCGCTGCTCGAAAAGGTAGCGGAAAAAAATGTGATGTGTAGTTCGTCAAATGAGCGTTTGATGATGCCCGGTTAGTCCAGCGTAGCTGACCAAAAGTAATCATTGAGAAGATCTCACTATTCGAACGTGATGCGACCAATGCCCCCGGCAAGTGGCTGATTCTGCCTTGTGTGCAGGGCTTTCCGCTGGGTCGTCGCGCCCGGCGCCGGACGCGTGAATGTCGCTTTCAGTCATCGTCGGGCGTCACGAAAAATTCATACCGCAGGCCGTTCCCGGCCGCCGGAACGGCTGTTAGCGTCTGCCCCCAACGGTGACCGGAACGGGGTCCGGCCCGTTGAATTATGAACGGTTCACCGAGGTTCGCCGGGGAGGAAAGAGCCGTGGGGATGCAGATTGCCGAGACGTCGTCCGGTGCCGGCCTGGCCCGGTCCGGACCGGTCGTGCGGGTGTCCGGGGTGAGCAAGTCCTTCGGCCCGGTCGCCGCTCTGCGCGGGGTCGACCTGGAGGTCGTTCCCGGCCAGGTGTACGGCGTGCTCGGGCCGAACGGCGCCGGCAAGTCCACGCTGCTGCGGATCCTGCTCGGCCTGGTGCGTCCCGATGCCGGTGAGGTGCGGGTGCTGGGCGCCCGGCCGGGCAGTCCCGAAGCGTTACATCGTACCGGCGCTCTGATCGAGACGCCGGCCTTCGTGCCGCACCTGTCCGGCCGGACCAACCTGGAGGTCCTGTCCCGGGCCGCCGGGCTGCCCCGGACGGAGGTCGACCGGGTGCTCGAGGTCGTCGGTCTGCGCGACCGCGGCGGCGACCGGTTCGCCGGCTACTCGCTCGGGATGGGCCAGCGGCTCGGTGTCGCGGCCGCCCTGCTCGGCAGCCCGCCGCTGCTCATCCTCGACGAGCCGACCAACGGCCTCGATCCCGAAGGCGTGGCCGGCATGCGCACGCTGATCCGCGACCTGGGTGCCGCCGGGAGCACGGTGCTGCTGTCGTCCCACCTGCTCGGCGAGGTGCAGCAGATCTGCGACCGGGTGGTGGTGATCGACCGCGGTCTGGTGATCGCCGACGACACCGTCACCGCGATCCGCAACCGGCCGGGCGGCGGCGCACTGGAGCTCTGGGCGAGTCCGTCGGCCCAGGCACGGTCGGTGCTCGCCGAGTACGCCGGGACGGAGCCGACCGAGGTCGGCGAGCCCGACGAGCGCCACTGGCGGGTCGCCCCGGCACCCGACGACGTTCCCGGCCTGGTCCGCGCCCTCGTCACGGCCGGCGTCGACGTCCACGAGATCCGCCGCGAGAAGCAGAGCCTGGAGGGCGTGTTCTTCGCGCTCACCGAGCACGAGGACAGCGAGAGCGACCCACGCCGGACCGGCGGGATGGGGGTGACGGCATGATCGACGCGGTCTCGTCCGAGCTGCTGCTGATGCGCAAACGCCTTGCCCCGTTGGTGATCGGGCTGGCCTGGGTGCTGATGGTGATCAGCTTCGCCTTCGCGATCCCGTACATCGTCTACAGCGTGCTCGACCCGGCCGACCCCAGCCGTGGTGGGCTGCTCGAAATACTGCTGCCCGCGGAGGTCGGCGCCACATCGCTGAGCAGCTACCCGCTCTTCGGCGGCGCGATCATGCTGATCCTCGGCGTGCTGGTGACCGGTTCGGAGTACCGCTGGAGCACCTGGACCGCTCGCCTCACCCAGGGGCCGAGCCGGACCCAGGTCGTGCTCGCCAAGCTCGTCGTCGGAGTCCTCGCGGCGACCGCGATCGCCGTCGCGGCCTCGCTCGCCTCGGTCGTCGCCGCGGCTGTGATCGCCGCGGTCGAGTCGCAGCCGGCGGACTGGCCGGGAGTCTCCACGCTGCTCGCGTCCGTCGGTGCCGCGGTGCTGATCTCCGCCGCCTGGATGAGCGTCGGTGCCGTGCTCGGCGTCCTGTTCCGCGGAACGAGCGTGGCGCTCGCGGTCGGCCTGCTCTGGACGCTCGGACTGGAGAACGCGGTGTCCGGTCTCGCCACGATCCTCCCCGCGCTCGAACCGGTCCGCACCGTGCTGCTCGGCTCCGCGAGCGGCTCGGTCGTCGCCGGGCTCGGTGCACCGACCCAAGGCGACGGCGGCACCCCTGGCGTCGTCGACTACCTGTCCCCACCGGTTGCCGTCGTCGTCCTGCTCGCGTACCTCGTGCTCAGTACGACGCTCGCCGTGCTCCTGATCCGCCGCCGGGACGTGACCTGACCCCGGCCCCGCCCACCACGACCCGGCCGTCGCCGGGCCCCCACCTCGGGTTCGCACTGAGCCCGAGTCCCGCCCCCACCTCGGCGTCCAGCCGATTCCGCCCCCACCTCGGGCTCGTACCGAGCCCGAGTCCCGCCCCCACATCGGGCTCACACCGAGCCCGAGTCCGCCCCCAGCTCTGCTTCCGCCTTCCCGAGGAGCTTCGCGATGTCTCAGCCCGACCAGCTCGCCCGTCCGCGGCTCCGCCAGGACGTCGCTTTCCTGCAGACCCTCGAAGGGGTCTACGTCCGCGGCCACGACGGCGCCTTCGTGATCCGCGGCGCGGGGGCCTACCAGTACCTGTCGGCACTACTGCCGCACCTGGACGGCGGCAGCACGATGGCCGAGATCGTGGCCGGTTTGCCCGACGCGCACGCGACGGCGGTCCGCAACCTGCTCGGCACGCTGGCCCGGCGGGGTGTAGTGCTCGATGGTCCGGACCCGCGGTCGTCGCTCGACCCCGAGCTCAGGACCAAGTACGCCGGCCAACTGGCGCTGCTCGACCACTACGGCGACGACGGCACCGGCTTCGCCCGAGCGGCCGCGGCCCGCGTTCTCGTGGTCGGCTCCGACCAGCAGGCCACCGCCACCCTGGCCGCCGCCCTGACGGCCAACGGCGTCGGCAGTACAGGATCGGTGCTCCAGGCAACAACCATCGACCCGGCCGAACTGACCGCAACACCCACGAGCCCACCCACCGGGAGCCGCCACCCGGCGGACGGAAGCCCTCACCCAGCCGACGGAATCCCCCGCCCGGCGGACGCGCTCGCCAACGCGGCCGACGCGAGCACCCGCCCGGCATTCGACCTGATCTGTCTGGTTTCCCTCGACGGACCTGACCCCGAGCTCTTCACCCTCGCCGACGCCGCCCGGGCCGCCGGCGTGATGTTCGTGCCGCTCCTCCGTGTCGGCGACCGCTTCGTCTGCGGTCCCCTCCAGGCCGACGGCGCCTCAGCCCGGTCCGCCCTGCTGCGGATGAGCGACAACGCCGTGCCCGGCGTCGAATGGATCTGGCAAGCAGCAGTCGCCGGGCGGTCCGCCGTACCGGCCCAGTCCGTCCTGCCCAGTACGGCGACCTCGCTGGCGGTCAACCTGGCCGGCTTCGAGCTGTTCAAGGTGCTGACCGGCCGGATCGACGGCGACCTCGACGGCCATGTGATCGTGATCGACCCGCTCCGCCTGACGGCAAGGACCGAACCGCTCGTGGCCCACCCGGCGGTCCCGGCCGACGCCGTACGCCATCCCGCGGGCGAGGTGGGGGAGGTCCGCTCGGAGGTCGAGGCGGCGTACCGCCGGTACGACTCGGTGGTCGCCGATCACGTCGGCGTCTTCCGGCGCTTCGACGACGACGCGATGCCACAGATCCCGGTCAAGACGGCGGTCCTGCTCGCTCCGAACCCACTGGTCCGCTTCGGCGTCGAGACCGTGCTGGAGGCGAGGCTCGCCGCGCTGGAGGAGGCCGCGGCCAGGTACGCCGTGGAGATCGCCCGTCGTACCAATTCCTTGCCTGAGGCAATCACCACCGCGGAGACGATCACGTCGGGCCGCCTCGAAGGCCACCTCGGTTCGAGCCAAGCCAAGTCCCGCCTGGTCGCCGCCACGGACTACGCGACCGACCGGCCGCTCGCCATCGAGCAGGCCGCGGTCCTGGCCAGTTCGGCGGATCGCAACGCCGCCGAGTTCGAGCCGACGACCATCGGCGTCCAGGCAGCGCCGACGCTCGCCGAAGCACGGCGGCGGGGCCTGTTCGAGGTCGCGGCCGCTGCTGCGACCGCAGCGGTGGTCAGGGCCGAGGTCGGTGTCCAGGTGGTCGGCGACGAGCTGCTCGCCGAGGTGCTGGCGACCGCGGACGAGGGCCAGCGGCTGTCCATGCTCCTGCGTGAGCTGACCGAAGAAGGCTGCCAGGTGCGGCTCTTCCACGCCGACGCCGCGCTCCCGGTCGCTGTGGCTGTCGTCCGCGAAGGCGGTGAGGACCTCCGGACCGCTCGTGCGGCCGCGTCCTGGACCGCGGCCCTCGAGGAGTTGCTGCTGGAGCTGGTCGGCCGGCGGCAGATCGCCGGTACGTCGTACGCCGGCCACCGGCCGCCGCTCACCGGCGACCTGGAGGCGGCGCTGCTCGGCGGCCCGGCCGCCGGGGTCGACCAGCTGACGCGGTCCGTCGACGAGGCGGCCGCGCTCGCCGTACTGGCTGAACGGGGGTACGCCGTGGCGGTCGCCGAGCTGACTCCGCCCGACCTCGCCGGTGTCACCGCGGTGGCCCGGTGCCTGCTGTTCCGTTCGTCCACCGATCTGGAGGAGTCCCGATGATCGACCTCACCACCGAGCTGCTCGGCCTGGAGACCGCGACCTTCGAAGTGGAGGAGATCGCCGACGCCGGGCAGGACAACGCGGCCTGGTGCAGCTCCAGCACCAGTACGTCGAGCTGCTCGTCCTGCAGCACGTCGAGCTGCTGCGGCTGTTCCAGCTGCAGCTGCAGCAGCACCAGCTGACGACGGTCGGCTGCCCTGGATTCCGCCACCGGCCACGGTGGCGGTCCGCCCGGAACGGAGAGGGGGTGACCACATGGTTCTCAGCGAAGAACTGCTCACGCTCGAAACGGCGACCTTCGAGATCGAGGACATCGTCGATGTCGGGCAGGACGCGGCCGGTTGGTGCAGTTCGAGCTGTTCGTGCTCCAGCTGTTCCTCCTGCAGCACGTCCAGCTGCTGCTCGACCAGCACCAGCACCGGGTGCGGCGGCTGAGTCCGGCGCTTTCACCCTGAGCCGTCCAGCGACACCGTGAGAGGAGGAAGACATGACGAACCAGACCCTGAGCGTAGAGCTGCTCGACCTCGAGGCAGTGACCTTCGAGGTGGAGGAAGTCGCCGACTCGGCGATGGACATGGCTGCCAGCAGCTCGTCCTGCAGCTGCTCGAGCTGCTGCTCCTGCAGCACGTCCAGCACGTCGTCGTGCAGCACGAGCACGTCCAGCTGCGGCTGATCCACCGCCACGGCTGAGGCTGCGGACCAAGGGCCCTGGTCCGCAGTACCTCGGCCTCACGACCTGACCCGACCCGACCCGCTCCCGAGAAAGCCGCCGCCCGTGACCACGTTGACCGAACACCAGCCGGCCGACCCCGCGCCGGCCGACCCGGAAGCCCTGCTCCGGACCCTTGGCCGGGACCTCGCCGGCCTGATCAGCCCGCGCACCGCCCAGTACAGCGGTGTGCTCGACCTCGCCGTCCTCGGCCTGCCCGGCCAGGACCTGCGACACCTCTACCAGGTCGGCCCGTCCTCGACGGCCCGACTCAGCCTTCGCCTGTACGGCGGAACGGTGGTGGTCGCGTCGACCCCGGCCGACGACGGCCCGTGCCCGCACTGCCTCGACCGCCGCTGGCTGGCGTGCCGTCCGACCGTCGAGCGCCGCGTTCTGGAGGATCCGCGCGGTGTGCTCGGTCCGCGCGAGCTCGATGCGCCCGCGCCGTACGTGGTGGCGGTTGCCGCCGCCCTGCTCGACGAGGCGGCCAGTCAGGTCTCGCCAGGAGCGGTCTGGGAGATCGACAGCCTCACCGGTCGCGTCGAGCGGTACGGGCTGATCAAGGACTCCTCCTGCGAGCGTTGCTCGGTCCCGCTGGAGGACACCGCGCGGGCGGCCCGGATCCGGATCGTCCCGACGCCCAACGCCGCACCGGGCAGCACGCGCACCAGGTCGCCGGAGTCCCTGCAGCTACCGATGGAAGCGCTGGCCAACCCGGTCTGCGGAGTCCTCGGAGCCCCTGCCTTCCGGGCGTACCACGCCACGGCCACCGCTCCGGTCAGCGGGCACTTCGAAGTACGGAGCAAGTACGGCCTGCACGAGATGTGGTGGAGCGGCCACGCGGAGAGCTACCAGCGCAGCGAGTTGCTGGGCGCTCTGGAAGGCCTCGAACGTCACGCCGGCCAGCTGCCCCGCCGGAACCGGATCGCTCGTCGCGCCGCGGTCAGCGAGCTCGACGTACCATACGTCGAGCTGGAGCAGTGCGGGCTCTACACGCCCGAGTTCTACCGGGGACACTTCGAGCAGTATGTCCCCTGGTCCGAGAACCCTTCGGTGCCGTGGGTCTGGGGCTGGTCGGTCCGTGACGACCGGGCGCTGCTCGTGCCCGAGCAGATCGTCTACTACCTCGATCACCACGCCGACCACCGCAACACCGTGCAGGAGTGCTCCAACGGGTGCGCGTCCGGCAGTTCGGTGACGGAGGCGGTCCTGCACGGGCTGCTGGAGCTGATCGAGCGGGACGCCTTCCTGATCGCCTGGTACAGCGGGCTCACGCCCCGCGAGATCGACCTGGACACGGTCGACGAGCCGCTGGTCCGGCAGATGCGCTCGCACGTCGACCTGCTCGGCTACGACCTGCGGTGCTTCGACATCCGGATCGACCTGCCGGTGCCGGCGGTCGGTGCGGTCGCCGTACGGCGTGACGGCGGGCCGGGCACGCTCTGCTTCGGCGGTGGCGCCTCGCTCGACCCGGCGGACGCCGTCCGGGCCGCGGTCTGTGAGGTCGCCTCGTACGTGACCGGCTTCGACGAGCGGGTCGCGGCCCGCAAGGACGAGGTCGAGGCGATGGTGACCGACTACGCCAACGTCACCGAGCTGGCGCACCACGCGCTCCTGTTCGGCCTGCCCGAGATGGCGCCGTACGCCGAGCACTGGCTTCGCCAGTCGACGCGGACGCCGCTGGACGAGGTGTACGCCGACTGGACCCTCAACAGGCCGCCGCTGACCGACCTGGCCGACCCGGTCCGCGAGATCGTCGGCCTGCTGGCCGCGCAGGGTCTCGACACTGTGGTGGTCGACCAGACGACGCCGGAGCAGGCCGGACTCGGCATCAACACGGTCGCCACGATCGTGCCCGGCCTGATCCCGATCGACTTCGGCTGGCACCGGCAGCGGGTGCTGACGATGCCCCGGATGCTCTGGGCGCCGTACCAGGCCGGGCTGACCGAGCAGCCGCTGCGGCCCGACCAGCTGCACCACGTCCCGCATCCCTTCCCGTAGGAGTTGAGTGCTGTGAACGCAACGAGACCGCCCGGGTCGGCGATCGCGCTGGAGTACGCCGAGCGGATGTTCCGTCGCCAGCAGGTCGTCCTGCCCCCGATGGGGTTCCGGGTCGACTGGGACGACCAGCCGGCGCGCCACAAGCTGTACGTCGACGTACCGAAGGTGCCACTGCCCGCGCCCTTCGACGGGCTGCCCGCGATCAGCGTCGCGGCGGCGGCCTCGGTCGCGGCCGGCCCGGTCGCGACCGAGATGCCCTCGGCGGAGCAGCTGGCCTCGGTACTGGGCTGCTACGGCCTGATCGGCCGCCGCACCCAGCCGAACTGGAACGAGGACAGCAGCTCGAAGCTGGGCTCGGACCGGCCGGTGTGGGCGCGGCCCACTGCCTCCGGTGGTGGCATGTACCCGGCCGAGAGCTACCTGGTCGCCGGTCCGGCCGCGCCGCTGCGGGCCGGCGTCTACCACTACGACACGGCGGCGCACAGCCTCGACCGCCTGTCCGGTGCCGACCACAGCGCCGACCTGGCCGAGGCGACCGGGACCGCTGCCGGGCTGTACCTCGTGTCCACGTTGCGGTTCTGGAAGAACGCGTTCAAGTACAACTCCTTCAGCTACCACGTCGTGACGCAGGACGTCGGCGCGCTGCTGGCCTCGTGGCGGCTGGTGCTCGGTGCGTTCGGCGCCGTACCGCAGCCGGTGCTCTGGTTCGACGAGGGGCCGGTCTGCGCGGCACTCGGGGTGGACGGCCGGACGGAGGCGCCGTTCGTCGTCGTACCGCTGGGTCCGACCGGGGCGGCCGGTGAGCCGACGGGGGAGCGGCTCGCGTCGCGACCGGTTCCGCGGGAGCGGCACCGGGTCTGGGAGCGGTCGCGGCGCGTCCGCGACTTCCCGATGGTTGAGCAGGTGCACGCCGCCGCACTGGTCGGCGACTCCCCACGGCCGGTGGCAGGCCCGGAGGTCGCGGTCGGCAGCGGGCCGGAGACCAGCATCGAATTACAGTTGCCTGAAGCAACTACTCCCGAGAGCGACCTGGCGACGAGTCTACGCACGAGGCGCTCCAGCTTCGGTCTGTTCTCGGCCCGGCCGGCCCTCGCCGCCGCGGACCTCGGACAGGTGCTGGCCACGGTCGCCGCGGTCTCCCGCGGTGGCACGGACACCGCACCGGCTCCACGGACCGGCAGCTGGATCAGGCAGTGGGTCCTGCCCAACTCCGTCGAAGGCCTGGAGAAGCGCGGCTACCTGTACGACGACAGCCGCCATCGCCTGGTCGGTGTACAGCCGATCGACTTCTCCGAGCTGCAGCGGCACTACGCGCTGGCCAACTACAACCTGCAGGAGGTCGCCGCCGTACTGGTCCTCACCGGTCGGCTGGAGGCACTGGTGGAGACCTATGGCGCCCGCGGCTACCGGATGCTCAGCATCGAGGTCGGCCAGGCCGCCCAGAGCACCTACCTGGCCGCCACGGCGCAGGGGATCGGTGTCGGCGCCGTACTGGGGATCGACAACCCGGCGGTGGACGACATGCTCGGCCTGACCGGGACAGGGGAGTCCAGCATGCTCTTCATTCTGCTGGGCCACGAGAGACGAGTGGTGGCCGGCTACGAGCACCTGGTGCACGGTCCGGAAGGAGTCGGACGATGACCGACCTGCACGAGATGACCCGGCAGCCCGACCTCGGTCCGGGACAGTGGCGGCTCGGCCCGACCTGGTTGCTGCGGGTCGCCGGCCAGCCGGCGGCCCGGGCGGAGGCGTTGCGGACACCCGCGGCGGTGGCCTGGACCGAGGAGGTGTTCGCGGCCGAGGCCGAGCGGGACCGAGTCGGTGAGATCTTCCGGCTCGCGCTGGAGACGGCGATCTCCGGCCTCGGCCCGGAGGACTCCGGGCGGATCACGCTGATCAACCTGCGCCGGGACGTGTTCAACGCCCGGCGTCCACGTCCGGTGATCCGCGAGCGGGCGCAGGCCGCCCTGCCGGAGGTCAGCTGGGTCTGGGCCGAGCGATGGATCGCCGCGGTCGACCGGCTGGCCGAGCTGCGCGTCGCCGGGCCGGGCATCCTGGCCGACGACGTGGCAAGGGTCCGGGCCGTCGCACGGCAGTTGCTCGACGACGGCAAGCTGCGCAGCGCCGTTCTGCTGCAGTCCGAGGTGCTCGAGAAGAACATGGATCGGTACCTCGACCCGGCGCGCAAGCTCGACAAGAGCGGCCGGCAGGTCGAGCGGACCCTGCTGGAGCTGCTCTACCGGGCCGCGCTGAAGACGAGTCCGTTCAGCACCCTCACCTCGGTCGGACTGGGTGAGTTCCGTGCTGACTCCGTACGGCGGCGCCCGGAGCCTGCGTCGCTGCGGCAGCAGTCGACCGTACGACTCAACATCGCCGTACTGGCTCGTCTGTCGGCCGTGATCCTGGCCGACCCGTCACTCCGGTCCGGGCTGCGCGTCACGCTGGCACCTGGAGCCAGCACCAACGGCGAGACCATGCGGTATGTACGGCGCCGGACCGCGCTGGGCAACGACCCGGACGCCGTCGTCGCGATCGACAGCGTGCACGAGGACCTGTTCTTCTTGCCCAGTGGTCCGGTGCTCGCCGAGGTCGCCGAGCTCACCAGGGACGTCTCGGTACCGCTGCACGAGCTCGCGGCGCACCTGACGGGTGCCGGGGACCGTGGCCGGGCCGAGGTCGACCAGCTGCTCGGACACCTGCTGCGGCTGGGCTTCCTGCTCGCACCGGACCTGCAGATCGACCTGCGGGCGGCTGAGCCGACGGTGCGGTTCGTCAGGGCGCTGGAGCTGCAGGACAACAAGGTGCTGAAGGCAACAGCCGCCCTGCTCGCCGAGACGCTCTCGCTGGTCGGGAGCTACCGGGAGACGCTGCCGCGCGGCCGGGCCGCCGTACTGGCGCAGATCAAGCAGCGGGTGAGTGCCGCGTTCGAGACGATCGGCGGCCCGCTGGAGGCCGTGCCACGGACGGTGCTCTACGAGGACACCACGGTCACGGGGGCCGGTCTGGACGTCGATGCCAGGCGGTGGGACCGGGAGGTGCTGCCCGCGCTGGCGGACTTGGCCGACGTACTGCCCGCGTTCGACCTCAACCTGCCGCGCAGGCTCACCGCGAAGGGCTTCTTCGTCGCCCGGTACGGCGCCGGCGGCAGCTGCCCGGACGTGGTGCGGTTCTGCCACGAGTTCCAGCGCGACTTCTTCGATCCCTACAGCCAGCGGGCGATGCGCCGTCGTCAGTTCGACGACGACAACACCTTCGTGCCGCAGGAGAACTGGTTCAAGCTGGACGGCATCGAGGCGGTCGACCGGGCCCGCGAGCTGGCGTCGGCGTACCTGCGCGACCGCAAGGCGGCGTCCGGGCCGGACGTGGAGGAGATCCAGCTCGGCAGCGGCTTCGTCGAGCAGGTCCGCGCGGCGCTGCCGCCGGGACGTCAGCTGGCTCAGCCCTGGTCGTTCTTCGTCCAGGTCGCCGACGACGGCGGTGACGGAGCAGGCCGCGTGGTGCTCAACCAGGCGTACGCTGGGCTGACGCTGATGTTCTCCCGGTTCGCCCACAGCCTCGAGGACGGCGGTGTGCCGGCCCAGCGCCTGATCCGGGACACCGTGCGCGGCTACGCACCGGACGGCGCCGTACTGGCCGAGCTGCGCGGCGGCTACGAGACGACGAACCTCAACGTCCACCCGGTGGTGACCGACTACGAGATCGTCTGCCCCGGCGACGCCAGCAGTCGGCCTGTCGAGGAACAGATCGGACTGGCCGACCTGTACCTGCTGCACGACCCGGAGGCCGACCGGGTGCGGCTGATGTCGGCCCGCCTCGGTCGCGAGGTGATCCCGGTCTACCTGGGCTTCCTGATGCCGATGGCGCTGCCGGAGATCCAGCAGGTGCTGCTGTGCTTCTCGCCGTCCGGGATGGCCCAGATCGACCTGTGGGCCGGGACCGGCGACCCGGTCCCTGCCGAAGGCATCACGTCGTACCCGCGGCTGATGCTGGGGGAGCTGGTGCTGCAGCGGAGGATGTGGAAGCTGTCCACCGACGTCTTCCCGTTCCGGGACAGCCGGAACAGCGATGCCGAGCACCTGCTGCGGGTGCAGCGGTGGCGTCGTGAGCACGGGCTGCCCCGCCGCCTGTTCGCGCAGACCGACAGCGGAGCGGCACGGTCACCAGGTGACGACGCGGACCACGCCGGGCCCGACCGCAAGACCGGACGCAAGCCGCTGCCGGTCGACTTCGACAGCTGGCTGTCACTGGTCCTGCTGGAGCAGCTGGCGCTGGGTGCGAAGAACCGGATCGTGCTGACCGAAGCGAACCCCGACGTCGACCAGCTGTGGCTGCGGGACGAGGAGGGCAGCGCGCACGTCAGCGAGCTGCTGCTGGAGCTCTACGACACCGGGAGGGATTCCGATGACCGATGACTGGGTCGCCCTGCACGTGTTCTACGCCAGCGACGCCAACCCGATCCTGGTGGAGGCGGTCCGGCCGCTGGTCGCCGAGCTGCGCCAGGACGGGCTGATCGACGGCTGGTTCTTCATCAAGTACTGGATGGAGGGACCGCACGTCCGGGTCCGGCTGTACCCGGCCGACCCGGCCCGGCGCGACGAGGTCGAGGCGCGGGCCACCGCCGCGATCGAGGCGTTCCTGAAGCGCCGGCCCGCCCTGTACGACACCGACGTCGCCGGACTCGGCGAGCTGTACCGGAAGATGTACGTCGCCGAGTACGGCGAGGAGCGCTACGTCGAGGAGTACGGCGACGGCGAGATGCCGTTCCGGCCCAACAACAGCGTGATCGCGTTCGACTACGAGCGCGAGTACGACCGGTACGGCGGTCCCGTCGGCATGGAGCTGGCGGAGTGGCACTTCGAGCACTCCAGCGACCTGGTGGTCAAGCTGCTCGCCACCTCCAACACCCACGTCCGGCCGGTGCTGCTCGGCCTGGCGACCCAGCTGTCGCTGCTGACGGCGTACACCTTTCTCGGCACCGACGAGGCGGTGCGCCGGTTCTTCGAGCGCTACCGCGGGTTCTGGGAGACGTCGTACCAGGAGCCGTCCGACGACTACCACGGTTCCTTCGACAAGAGCTACGAGCTCACGAAGGCCACGCTGCTGGAGCGGATCGACCGGATCCGTGCGATCACCGGGCAGACCGGCGAGCAGGCGCTGTCCGGGATCGAGCTGACCTGGCTGAGCCACTGCCGCGAGCTGCGCGACCGGGTCCGGGCTGCGGCCGACCGGGGTGAGCTGCGCTTCGCCGGGGGCCGGGCGGTCGACGACCCGGAGGCGCTGGCCGCTGTACTGCTCAGCTCGTACATCCACATGACCAACAACCGGTTCGGCGTGGCGATCCTCGACGAGATCTACCTGTCCTACCTGATCGAGAAGGCGCTCGACCCGGCCGCCCGCCTGGCCGAACCGACATGAGCGCGCCGGTGGCCGACGACTGGCTGACCGTGGCCCGTCCGGTGCTGCGCAGCACGGTCGAGGTCGGGCCCGGCCTGCTCAAGGGCGCCCAGGTGGTGCACATCGTGGGCGACCGTGAGACCAGCGCGTTCCTGCGGGTCGGGCCGCGCGAGGCCTTCCTGATGCGGCAGCTCGACGGCAGCCGGACCCTGGCCGAGATCGGAGTCCTGTACGCCGAGCAGTTCGGCAAACGGCTCGCCGCGGCGCACTGGCAGCAGCTGCTCACGATGCTCGCCGGCCACGCGCTGATCGAGCCGGCCCAGCCGGACCGCCTGTCCGAGATCAGAGCCAAGGCCGAGGAGACCCGGCGGGCCAACGGGCGCTCGCCGTTGCTGTGGCGGCGGCCGATCCCGGGCGCGGCGGAGCTCGCCGTACGGCTGGCGGGCCGGCTGGGCTGGATGCTGCGGCCGCTGGTCGCCGTACCGCTGGCTGGGCTCGGTCTGGCGGTCGCGGCGTACACGCTGGTCGAGTGGACGCAGCTGTGGTCGGCCATGACGAGCAACCCGTCGCGCTGGACGGCGACGGTGGTGGGGCTGCTGATCGCGTGGCTGGTGATCGCCGCGCACGAGGTGTTCCACGGCATCGCCTGCGTCCGGTACGGCGGCCGCCCGACCGAGATCGGCGTGATGTGGCGGTTCCCCATGATCGCGCCGTACTGCAAGGTCGACGACGTCGTCACGTTCGGCCGCCCGGCCCACCGGGTGGTGACCGCGTTCGCCGGGATCTACGTCAACCTGGTCGCGCTGCTGCCGTTCGCGGCGCTGTGGTGGTGGGGGCCGCAGTCGGGCTGGTGGCACGGGCTGGCCGCCGTAGTGCTGCTGTTCGGTGTCGCGTCGGCGCTGGTCAACCTGGTCCCGGTGCTCAAGCTGGACGGCTACCACATGCTCGAGCACGCCACCTCGACGACGAACCTGCAGACCGAGTCCTTCCGGTACATCGGCGCGGTGCTGCGCCGCGCGACCGGTGAATACCCGGCGCGCGGCCGGGTCGTCTATCCCCTGTACGCCGCGGTGTCGGTCGCGATCCTGCTGCCGCTCGTGGTCGTCGTACTGCGGACCTGGTATCTGACGCTGAGCGACCTGTGGGGCCCCGCGGCCGCAGTCGCCGTGCTGGTCGGGGAAGCGGTGATCGCTGGTCTGGTTCTACGCTGGGCAGTACGACGGCGACGCACAGCGACGGAGGCGACCTGATGGATGTTCTGCAGGCGATCCTGGGCATCCTCTTCGTGCTCGGCCTGAGCAGCGGCGGCTGGATCGTCTGGGGCGTCGTCCAGAGCCGCCAGCAGGCCCGCGAGCTGGAGGCGCTCCGCGAACGCGAGCTGACCGAACGCGAACGCCTCCGGATCGAGTCGGAGGAACGCATCCAGGAGCGCGCCGACCGCATCTACCTGGACGCGGTCCGGCGTCACACCGGCGAGCTCCCGCCCTCTCGCGACAACTAGGCGAGCGCGGCTCGGGCCTCGATGAAGGCCGCGACGGCGTTCTCGACGTCTTCGGTCGAGTGCGCGGCCGAGAGCTGCGTGCGGATCCGCGCCTTGCCGTGCGGTACGACGGGGTACGAGAAGCCGATCACGTAGATGCCGAGCTCCAGGAGCTTGTCGGCCAGGCGGCCGGCCTCGGCGGCGTCGCCGATCATGACCGGCGCGATGGGGTGGTCGCCGGGCAGCACGTCGAAGCCGGCCTCGGTCATCTTGGCGCGGAACAGCGCGGTGTTGGCGGCGAGCTTGTCGCGCAGGTCGCTGGAGCCGCCGATGAGCTCCAGGGCCTTCAGTGAAGCGGCCGTCACCGACGGGGCCAGCGAGTTCGAGAACAGGTACGGGCGGGAGCGCTGACGGAGCAGCTCGACGATCTCGGCGCGGCCGGAGACGTAGCCGCCGGAGGCGCCGCCGAGGGCCTTGCCGAGCGTGCCGGTGACGACGTCGACGCGGTCCTTCACGCCGAACAGCGACGGCGTCCCGGCGCCGTCCGGGCCGACGAAACCGACCGCGTGCGAGTCGTCGACCATCACCAGTGCGTCGTACCGCTCGGCCAGGTCGCAGATCTCGTCCAGCGGGGCGACGTAGCCGTCCATCGAGAACACGCCGTCGGTCGCGATCAGCCGGTAGCGCGCGTCGGCGGCGTCCTTCAGCTGGGCCTCCAGGTCGGCCATGTCGCGGTTCTTGTAGCGGTACCGCTTGGCCTTGGACAGCCGGATGCCGTCGATGATGCTGGCGTGGTTGAGCTCGTCGGAGATCACCGCGTCCTCGGCCCCGAGCAGCGTCTCGAACAGCCCGCCGTTGGCGTCGAAGCAGGAGCTGTACAGGATCGTGTCGTCGGTGCCGAGGAAGTTGCTGAGGGCACCTTCCAGGTCCTTGTGGATCTCCTGGGTACCGCAGATGAAGCGCACCGACGCCATCCCGAAGCCCCACCGGTCGAGCGCGTCCCGGGCCGCTCCGACGACCTCGGGGTGGTCGGCCAGGCCGAGGTAGTTGTTGGCGCAGAAGTTCAGCACCTCCTTGCCGGAGGCAACCGAGATGGCGGCGTTCTGCGGGGAGCTGATCACCCGCTCGGACTTGTACAGCCCGGCGTCGCGGATCTCGCCGATCGTGATGGTCAGGTCGTTGCGCATCCGGCCGAACATCAGTGCTTCTCCTCGTACGTCGGGTGGGTCCAGTCCATGATGACCTTGCCGCACTGCCCGTGCCGCGCGGTGTCGAAGGCGAGCTCGAAGTCGGCGTACCCGAACCGGTGGGTGATCACCGGGGCCAGGTCGAGGCCGCGCTCCAGCATCACCGACATCGAGTACCAGGTCTCGAACATCTCCCGGCCGTAGATGCCCTTGATCGTCAGCATGTTGAGCACGACCGTGCCCCAGTCGATCGCGATCTCGTCCGCCGGCAGCCCGAGCATCGCGATCTTGCCGCCGTGGTTCATGTTCGCGAGCATGTCGCGCAGCGCGACCGGCTGCCCGGACATCTCCATCCCGACGTCGAAGCCCTCGCGCATCCCCAGCTCGCGCTGCGCGTCGGCGATGCTCTCCTCGCCGACGTTCACCGCCCGGGTCACGCCGAGCTTGCGGGCCAGGTCGAGGCGGTAGTCGGACAGGTCGGTGATCACCACGTTGCGCGCGCCGGCGTGCAGCGCGACGGCCGCGGCCATGATCCCGATCGGCCCGGCGCCGGTGATCAGCACGTCCTCGCCGACGACCGGGAACGACAGAGCAGTGTGTACGGCGTTGCCGAACGGGTCGAAGATCGCGGCGACGTCCAGGTCGACCGGGTCGCGGTGCACCCAGACGTTCGTGGCCGGCAAGGCGACGTACTCGGCGAAAGCGCCGGGGACGTGGACGCCTAGGCCGCGCGTCTTGATGCACAGGTGCCGCCGTCCGGCCCGGCAGTTGCGGCACCGGCCGCAGACCAGGTGGCCCTCACCGCTCACCACGTCACCGGCCGTGACGTCGCGGACCCCGGCGCCGACCTCGACCACCTCGCCGCAGAACTCGTGCCCGGTGACCATCGGGACCGGCACGTTCTTCCGCGCCCAGGCGTCCCAGTTCTGGATGTGCAGGTCGGTGCCGCACAGCCCGGTCCGGAGCACCTTGATCAGGACCTCGTCGGCTTCGATCCCGGGCTCGGGCACGTCCTGCAACCACAGGCCGGGCTCGTTCTTCGCCTTCACCAGCGCCTTCACACGACTCTCCTGACCAGCGCCGTCTCCTCGACGGTCGCGTCCACATCGTCGTCCTCGGCAACGGCACGCGTCCATCGACACGTCGTACACAGCCTTTGCAGTCGATCTGCATACTGGTCGCCATGGGACGGGGGCTGATCAGGGGTGCGGGGGTCGTCCTGCTGCTCGCGGGCCTCGGGATGCTCGGCTGGGTCGGCTGGCAGTACGTCGGGACGGGGGTGACCTCGAACCGGACGATGGACCAGCTCGAGCAGGACCTCCGGGACCGGTGGCAGACGCCCACGGCCCCGCAGGAAAAAGCCCAGCCGGAGACCGGTACGGCGATCACGCTGCTGCGGATCCCGAAGTTCGGTCCGGACTGGGAGAAGCCGGTGGTCGAGGGAGTCGGCAAGGACGAGCTGGCCCGCGGCATCGGCCACTACCCGCAGACCGCGCTGCCGGGCGAGCCAGGCAACTTCGCGATCGCGGGGCACCGGGTCACCCACGGTTCGCCGTTCCGGAAGCTGCTGGAGCTGACCAAGGGCGACCAGGTGATCGTCGAGACCGCCGACGCCGTCTACACCTACGAGCTCGACGGCTCCCCGAAGGACCTGACCGTGAAGCCGGCCGACACCTGGGTGCTCGACCCGGTCCCCGGCAAGCCCGGCTCGTCACCCACCCAGCCGATGCTCACGCTCACCACCTGTCAGGACCTGTTCCACTCCCCGGACCGTTCGGTCGCGTTCGCGCACTTGGTGAAAACCGACCGCAAGTCCTGATTTAGGCTGTCGGTTCATGAGCTCAGATCGGGATGCCCTGCTGGACCAGGTGAAGACCAAGGCCGTCGTGCACGGGAAGGTGACGCTGGCGTCGGGCAAGGAAGCCGACTACTACGTCGACCTGCGCCGGGTCACCCTGGACGCCGCGGCGGCGCCGTTGATCGGGCCGCAGCTGCTCGACCTGACCGCTGATCTCGAGTACGACGCCGTCGGCGGTCTGACGCTGGGTGCCGACCCCGTCGCGCTGGCGATGCTGCACGCGGCTGCCGCGAAGGGCCGCACGCTGGACGCGTTCGTCGTACGGAAGGCCGAGAAGGCGCACGGGCTGCAGCGCCGGGTCGAAGGGCCTGAGGTGAAGGGGCGCCGGGTGCTCGCGGTCGAGGACACCTCGACGACCGGTGGGTCGGTGCTGACTGCAGTCGAGGCGCTGCGCGAGGCCGGGGCCGAGGTGGTCGCGGTCGTGGTGATCGTCGACCGCGCGACCGGCGCCCAGGAGAAGGTCGAGGCCGAGGGGCTGGAGTACCGCTGGCTGTTCGGTCTGGACGACCTCGGGCTGAGCTGATGGAGCCCGTACTGATCGTCGTACTGGTGGTCGTGGTCGCCGGTGCGGCGATCTGGTTCAACTACGCGATGGCGAAGAAGCGGCGCGAGGAGTTCGCCGCTTTCGCCGCGCAGCAGGGCTTGTCGTACGTGCCGGAGAACAACGCGCTGGCCGGGCAGTGGGGTGGCGAGCCGTTCCAGCACGGCGATCACCGGCGGGCCAAGAACGTGCTGACCGGCGCGTTCCAGGGCCGGCAGATCGTTGCCTTCGACTACAGCTACCAGACGCACTCGACCGACTCGAAGGGCCGGCGGCAGACGCAGACCCACAAGTACGGCGTGGTGGTGATGCAGCTGCCCGGTCCGTTGCCGCACCTCCAGGTCACCCACGAGGGCATCTTCGGCGGCGCCGTCGCGAACGCGCTCGGCTTCCGCGACCTGCAGTTCGAGAGCGACCAGTTCAACCGCGCGTTCCGCGTCAAGGCCGACGACGAACGCTTCGGCCACGCGGTCGTGCACCCGCGGATGATGGAGCTCCTGCTCGCCCGCGGCGAGATCGGCTGGCGCATCGAAGGCAACTCCCTGATCGGCTGGGACGGGGGCGCGCACACGCCGGTCGAGGTGACGAACCGCCTGCACCTGCTGCAGCAGGTGGTCGACCAGGTCCCGCCGTACGTCTGGCGTGACTACGCGGGTGTCGACCCACGACAGGGCTAGAGTCCGCAGGAGTACCTCAACCTCGGGAGCAGGGAAATGACCGCAGTCATCATCGTGATCGTGGCGCTCGTCGTGATCCTGGCGATCGCGTTGATCGTCTCGTACAACCGGTTTGTCAAGCAGCGGAACCTGATCCAGGAGTCGTGGCGGCAGATCGACGTCGAGCTGCACCGGCGCTACGACCTGATCCCGAACCTGGTCGAGACCGTGCGGGCGTACGCCGCGCACGAGCGGCACGTGTTCGAGGAGGTCGCGCGGCTGCGGACCCAGGCGGTCGGCGCCGAGGGCGCCACGCCGGAGCAGCGGGCCGCGGCCGAGGGACAGCTGTCCGGGGCGCTGCGGCAGATGATGATCTCGGTCGAGGCCTACCCGCAGTTGCAGTCGAACCAGAATTTCCTCGGGCTGCAGCGTGAGCTGACCGACACCGAGGACCGGATCGCGGCCGGCCGGCGGTTCTACAACGCCAACGTCGGCGACTACAACACCCGGATCGAGGCGTTCCCGTCGAACCTGATCGCGGGCAGCTTCAAGTTCGAGAAGGCCGGCTACTTCGAGGTCAAGGACGAGAGCGTCCGCGCGGTGCCGCAGGTGTCGTTCGGCACGATCGGCTCGGTCGCCGGTGAGCAGGCGCCGCCGCAGATGCCGGCCGGCAACCAGTCCTCGGGCCAGATCCACCCGCAGATGCCGGGGAACCAGCAGGGCGGCTACCAGCAGCTGCCGCCGCAGGGCCAGCCGCCGGTCGGCGGACCGCCCGCCGGAGCTCCCGGTCCGCAGGACGGCCAGCCGCCCTTCACCGGGTCCTGAACAAAGCAGGACCTGGTCCTGAACAAAGCAGGACCTGGTCCTGAACAAAATTCAGGCCCGGGGGCGACGGCGTCTAGTCCGTCATCCCCGGGCCTGCCCTCCCCCCGGTACCTGCTCCCAGACTGCCCGGCCCGCATACATCCGGCGTACATCGGTGCGTACATCGCCGTGGCCGAGGCTTCCCGGACAGACCGCGGGATGCCAACATGGGGCGCGAGCGGAACAGTTGAGAGGGCAGCCAAGTGGACAGTCTGAGGTACGAGATCCTCGGGCCGCTGCGGGTCGCGCACCTCTCCGGCCAGCAGTTACGCGCCAGTAAGCCCCGTCAGCTGCTCGCCACCCTGCTGCTCCACCCCAACCGTTTCGTCTCCACCGACCTGATCGCCGACGCGCTCTGGGAGACCACCCCGCCCCGCTCGGCGACCGCCAACATCCGCACCTACGTGCGCGCGCTCAGGGCCGCTCTGCAAGAAGCCGGTCTGCCCGCGCCGATCGACACCTCGGCGGCCGGCTACAGCATCGAGGTCGGCGTCGACGAGCTGGACTCCAGCATGTTCGAGTCGCTGCTGGCCGAGGGCGGCCACCTGCGCGACGCCGGTGACACCCGCCAGGCGATGCAGGTCCTCTCCAAGGCCTACGACCTGTGGCGCGGACGCCCCCTGGCCGACCTGGGCATCTCCTCGGCCTGGGAGGGCTCGATCGCCCGCCTGGAAGCGCAGCACCGCGGCCTGGTCGACGCCCTGCTCGACCTGCGGCTCCAGTACGGCGACCCGGCCGGCGCCGCCGTACTGCTCAGCGGTCGTCTCACCGAGGACCCGTACGACGAACAGCTCTGGCGCCGCCTCGTCGACACCCTGCTGGCCGCCGGCCGGACCAGCGAGGCGCGAGCGGCGTACTCCAAGGCAGTCCGCACGCTGGCCGACGAGCTGGGCGTCGAGCCCGGCCCGGAGCTCGAGGCAGCCGGCTCCCGGGCCCAGAACGGCCACACCGCGAACTGGCCCGACCCAGGCATTCCAGCAGTCCGTACGCCGGAGCCGAAGGCCGCCGAGCCACCCGGTCCGATGTCCGCACCGGCCCTGATCGAGCCGCAGCGGCCGCCGTCGCAGCTGCCGCTCGACCTCCCCGACTTCAGCGGCCGCTCCGAGTACCTGGATCAGCTGCGCGACCTGGTCTGCGGTCGCGACCCGGTCCGGCCACCGATCGCGGTGATCTCCGGAGCACCCGGGACCGGCAAGAGCTCGCTGGCCGTTCGGCTGGGCCATCTGGTCAGGGATTCCTTCCCCGACGGGCAGATCTACCTGGACATGCGCGGCGCCACCGACCCGCGCGATCCGGCGGGTGCGCTGACCGACCTGCTGGTCAGCCTGAACGTGCCGGACTTCGCCGTACCGGCTGACTCGGACCGCCGGTCCGCGATGCTGCGGTCGGAGCTGGCCAGCCGCCGGGTGCTGATCATCCTGGACGACGTGGCGTCGGCCAGCCAGGTCGCCCCGCTGATGCCAGGCACCGGGGCGTCAGCCGTCGTGGTGACCAGCCGGAACCGGCTGATGGACCTGGCCGGTGCCGACCCGATGCCGCTGGACACGTTCGACGACCGCGAGGCCACCGAGCTGCTGCTGCGCGTTGCCGGTGCAGGCCGGATCGACCGGGGCTCTCCGGCGGCCGAGGAGATCCTGCTGGCCTGCGGGAACCTGCCGCTGGCGATCCGGATCGTGGCGAGCCGGCTGGCCCAGCGGCCTGACCTGAGCCCGAGCGAGCTGGCTCGGCGCCTGCGCGACGAGACCCACCGGCTGGACGAGCTGACCATCGGCGAGCTGGCCGTGCGGACCAGTGCGGACCTCAGCTACGACTCGCTCAGCCCGGAGGAGGCCCGGCTGTACCGGCTGATCGGCCACTTCGCGGTGGGGGAGTTCTCCGCCCGGGTGCTGGAGCCTGTGGCCAGTCCGGCCGTCGTACGGCGGAGTCTGGACCGGCTGATCGAGGTCAACCTGGTGCAGATCAGTTCGATCGACCCCACCGGCAAGGCGCGCTACCGGGTGCACGACCTGCTGCGGCTGCACGCCATCGGCGTCGGTGACGAGAACCAGAAGGCCGACGCGCTGAAGGACCTGGCCACCCTGCTCGACGCCTTGCTGGCCAAGGTACGACGAGCCGCCGCGGCGTTGCCGTTCGGCTACTTCGGCAACCTCGACTACGAGGGTCCGCTGCTGTCACCGGACCCGCAGCCGTTCACCGACACCGATGCGATCGCCTGGTTCGACAGCGAGCGCAGCAGCTTCGTCCCGGCCATCCGGGCCGCGGCGCAGAACGGTCTGCACGAGCACGCCTGGCGGCTGGCCGCTGCCTGGGGCCCGTACCTCGACATGCGGGCCGGCTTCGACGACTGGAACGAGTCGCACCAGCCCGGCCTGCTCAGCGCGATCGCCTGCGGGGACCGCCGGGGCGCCGCGATCCTGCACCGCAACCTCGGCCAGCTCGCGCTCTACCAGGACGACTGGGACCCGGCCTGGCAGCACCTGAGCAGCGCGGCCGAGCTGTTCGCCGAGGTCGGCGACCGCTTCGGGGACGGCATCGCCGCGGTCGGTGTCGGGACCTGGCTGCGCGAGCGCGGCCGGCCCGACGAGAGCCTGGTCCAGTACGAGAACGCCGTCCGGGCCTTCGTCGAGGTCGGCGACGCGAACGGCGAGGCCGTCGCCCGCAGCGCGGTCGCGTCGATCTGGCTGGCCCGTGACGACACGGCGACCGCCGGGCGCTACCTGGCCGAGGCCTTCCTGCTCGGCGTACGACGGGGAGACCGGCACCGCGAGGCCAAGGTCCGGCGGCGGATCGCCACGCTGCGGATCCACCAGGGCCGGCCGGAGCAGGCGGTCCGCCAGCTGCAGGCGTCGCTGGCGATCTTCACCAAGATCGGCGACGACCACTGCGCGGCGTACGCGCGGGCCGAGCTCGGGAAGGCGCTGGTCGCGGTCGGCGAGGACGCGGCCGCCCGGAAGATGCTGCTGGACGCGATCGAGATCGGCCACCGGCTGGGCGACCGCAGCGTCGAGGGCGACGCGGCGTTCCACCTGGGCCGGCTGCACGCGACGACCGGCAACGGCGACTTCGCCCGCCGGTACCTGAACCGCGCGGTGCGCGCCTGGCAGCAGATCGGCAACGACGCCCGGGTGGCCGACGCCCGGGCCCAGCTGGCCGAGCTGGGCACCGATCTCGCGGTCAGCTGAGCGCCGTACCTCGTTGAAATCTGGAATGTACGGACGCTGTATGCCGCCGCGAAAAGCTGGTGCCGCCACGGCGTGAGGGCCGGCGGGCGGGGGAGCACGGCCGGGGGGAGAGCGTGATGGAGCGCCAGATGGCAGAACGGGTCACGAACCCGAGGGACACCGAGTCCGCACTGGACTGGCAGTTGGAGCGTGTCGGCTCCACGGCCTGGCAGGAGTGGACGCTGAAGTTCCAGCGGATGGCCTTCGGCTACGCCAACGACAGCGGCTGGCACGACTCGGCCGACGCGCTGGAGTGGCTCGATCACCACACCCTCCTGCACGAGGGGGCCGCGCCACGGGGGGCGCTGGTCTGGTACCAGGCGGTGGACCGGATCCGGGTGGCCTGCTCACTCGGGTCCGGTCAGGTGATCGGACCCCTGCCGTACGGCGAGGTGGCCGTGGCCGCGCTGATCTCGCTCAGCACGGACTACGTCTGGTCGGACCCGCACTTCCCTTTCGCACACTGACCCCTCGCGCACTGAAGCGCGGGGGAAGTCACTCGTTGTTGATCTTCTCCATCACCGCGGTGCGCTCGGCCTCGGTGTCGTAGCGCTCGTCGTGGCCGGCGCCGTTGTCGTGCGCCTTCGCGCGGCGCCTGGCCAGCACGTACTCGACGATCATCGGGATGATCGAGATGAACACCAGCAGGATCAGCGCCGACTCGAGGTTCTCGTGGATGAACTTGATCCGGCCGAGCGCGTGGCCGAGCAGCGTGACGCCGGTGCCCCAGAGCACCGCACCGATGCCGGTCCAGAAGAAGAACTTGCGCGGGTCCATCCGGCCGGCGCCGGCGGTGACGGTGATGAACGTGCGCACGATCGGCACGAACCGGGCCAGCACCAGCGCGCGCGGGCCGTACTTGTCGAAGAACGCGTGGGTGTCCTCGATGTACTTGGGTTTCAGGAACTTCGCGTTCGGGTTCTTGAACAGCGTCGTCCCGAGCGCCCGGCCGATGTAGTAGCCGGAGACGTTGCCGGCGAAGGCCGCGACGGTCAGCACCACGCAGGCCAGCCAGAGCGGGACGTCGATCGTGCCGAGCGCGACGAACAGGCCGACCGCGAACAGCAGCGAGTCGCCGGGCAGGATCGGGAACAGCAGCCCGCACTCGATGAAGATCACCGCGGCGGTGCCCCACAGAGCCCAGTCGCCCAGCCAGTGCAGCAGGAACTCCGGGTCCATCCAGTTCGGCATGAGCATCGCCATCTGCATCATCACGCCGACAGGGTAGCGTCCCCACCTGTGCAACAGGCTAATCGTGACAGTGCCCGTGACACTGGCACCGACCTGGTCGGAGCCGACGTCGTCGGTCCCGCGGAGGTCGGTGTCGGCCCCTGGCAGGGCGATCCGCCGGCCGATCCGCGGCTCGACCCGGAGCTGCTCGCCGCGGGCGACCGCCGCAACGTGGTGGACAAGTACCGGTACTGGCGGCTGGAGGCGATCGTCGAGGACCTGGACGCCCAGCGGCACCCGTTCCACGTCGCGATCGAGAACTGGCAGCACGACCTGAACATCGGTTCGGTGGTCCGGACGGCGAACGCGTTCCTGGCCCGCGAGGTCCACATCGTCGGTAACCGGAAGTGGAACCGCCGCGGCGCGATGGTGACGGACCGCTACCAGCACGTCCGCCATCACCCGCAGCTCGCCGACCTCGCGGCGTACGCCAAGGAGCAGGGCGTACCGGTGATCGGCATCGACAACCTGCCCGGATCCGTGCCGCTGGAGACCTATCAGCTCCCCGAGGCCTGCATCCTGCTGTTCGGCCAGGAAGGCCCCGGTCTGACCGAGGCCGCCCACGAGATCTGCACCGACGTACTGAACATCGCCCAGTACGGCTCGACGCGCTCGATCAACGCCAGCGCTGCGGCCGCGATCGCCATGCACGCCTGGATCCGCCGCCACACCTTCCAGCAGCAGCTCTAGGCCGTCGCTGCGACCGGAGCTTCCCAGGCGGCCCAGGCGGACTCGACCATCGCGGACAGGTCGTGCTGGGCCTTCCAGCCGAGCTCGGCGGCGATGCGGGCCGGGTCGGCGACCACCTCGGGCGGATCGATCGGGCGGCGGGCGGTGAACTCGTACGGCTGGTGCAGCCCGGTCACCTCCCGCGCGGTGTCCAGTACGTCGAGCACGCTGGCGCCCAGGCCGGTCCCGACGTTGTAGTACTCAGCCAAACCACCAGCACCGAGCAGGGCCTCCACAGCGGCGACATGCGCGTCGGCCAGGTCCGCCACGTGCAGGTAGTCGCGGATGCAGGTGCCGTCGGGCGTCGGGTGGTCCGCACCGAACACCTTCGGCCGCTGCCCGGCCGTCAGCGCCCGCAGGGTCAGCTGGAGCAGGTTGGCCACGCCAGGGTCGCCCAGTGCCGGACTGCCCGCTCCGCACACGTTGAAGTAGCGCAGGCTCAACCAGGACAGCCCCTGCGCGGCGGCCGCGTCCCGGATCAGCCACTCGCAGACGAGCTTGGTGGTGCCGTACGGGTTGATCGGCGCGGTCGGAGTGAACTCCGTGACCGGCCCGGCGGGCGGTACGCCGTACACGGCGGCGCTGGAGGAGAACACCAGGCGGCGCACCTCGGTGGCACGCATGGCCTCGAGCAGGCTGGCCGTGCCGCGCACGTTCTGGTCGTAGTAGTAGAGCGGGCGGTCGACCGACTCACCGACGGCCTTCTTCGCGGCCAGGTGGATCACGCCGGTCACGTCGTACCCGGTCATCACGTCGGCGAGCGCGACGGTGTCGAGGACGGAACAGGTCTCCAGCGGCACGCCGGCGGGCAGTCGCGCGGCCGAGCCGGTGCTGAGGTCGTCGACGACCACCGTACGGCGGCCGGCGCGGGTCAGAGCGTGCACGACGTGGGCGCCGATGTAGCCGGCGCCGCCGGTGATCAGCCAGGTCGAGGTCATGGTCCCAGCCTGGTTCCGCACGGGCGTGGGCAGAACGTGCACGCGCATCATGCCGGTCCGGGTGTTCGGCGGTGGCCGGAGTACTGCAAATGGAGGAGACGACTCTCCGTCAGCGGCCCGATCCGCGATCGGTGCCCGACCGCCACGCTGAAGTGCCGCTGCCTGCCTGAGCTGCGGCGACCACGTTCCGAAGGAGCACGAAAGTGACAACTGTCCGCCCATCCGTACGACGCGGAGCCTGGGCCGCGGCGCTGACCGTCCTGGCGGTCGGGCTGCTGGCACCCTTGCCGAGCGCCCGGGCCGCGGTGACGCCCCGCATCGACCTGTTGGTGCTGGTGGTCAACGACGGTAGCTCCCCGGTCGAGGCGATCGCGAGCGAGCTGGACGCCGAGGGAGTGCCCTACACCGAGGTGGACCTGAGCAGCGGGTCGCGGCCGGCCGTCACCGCCGCCTTCCTGTCCGACAAGGTCGGGTCGACCCCACGGGCCAAGTACCAGGCCGTCGTACTGCCGAACGAAGCGCCCGCGAACCTCACCGCGGCCGAACTGACGGCACTGCAGACCTTCGAGCGCACCTTCTCCGTACGGCAGGTGAACGCCTCCACCTGGGCGCACCCGGGCGTCGGCCTCAACTACGCCGCGGACCCGGGCTACATCGGCACGCTGGACGGCGTCACCGCCACGGCGACCCCCGAGGGCCGCGCGGCCGAGCTGCGCTACCTGGACGGGCCGCTCGGCTTCGAGGACGCGGACAAGACCTCCTCCGAGAGCTACGGCTACCTGGCCACCCCGCTGGCCGGTGCGAACTTCAAGACGCTGGTGGGCGCGCCGATCCCGGGCACCACGCAGACCGGCTCGCTGATGGGGGTCTACAGCCACGACGGGCGTGAGGAGCTCGTCCTGACCTTCGTCTACAACGAGTACCAGGAGCAGTTCCAGTACCTGGCGCACGGGATCGTCAGCTGGATGACCCGCGGCGTCCACCTCGGCTACGAGCGCAACTACTTCGCCGCGCACATCGACGACGTGTTCCTGGAGGACCTGCGCTGGAGCAAGGACGGCGACTGCACGCCGGGCGACAACTGCAACGTCACGCTCGACCCGAACGTGCAGCCCTACACGCCGCCGATCCTGATGAACACCGCCGACGTGGACTTCCAGAAGGCCTGGCAGGCCCGGACCGGGATGCCGCTGGACGTCACCTACAACGCCGACGGCGTCGCCACCGCGCCCGCGCTGGCCGCGAAGTACAAGGCGGACAAGGCGTCGTTCCGCTGGCTGAACCACACCTGGTCGCACCCGTACCTGGGCTGCGTGCAGGACTTCAGCGCGCTGCCGTGGAAGTGCGCGACGAACAGCAACGGCACGACCCAGTACGCCTCGAAGGCGACGATCTCCACCGAGATCAAGAAGAACACCGACTGGGCGACCACGAACGGCGTGAAGCTGGACAAGACCGAGCTGGTCACCGGGGAGCACTCGGGCCTGAAGACGCTGCCGCAGATGCTGGCCGACAACCCGAACCTGGGCCCGGCGCTGAACGAGCGCGGCATCAAGTACATCGCCTCGGACGCGTCGCGGGAGAAGGAGCAGCGCACGATCGGCAACGCGCTGACCGTACCGCGCTACCCGATGAACATCTTCTACAACGTGGCCACCGAGGCCGAGGAGATGGACGAGTACAACTGGATCTACACCAGCCGCGCCAACGGCGGGTCCGGGATCTGCGAGGACAACCCGGCCACCACCACCTGCATCGCGCCGCAGAGCACGGTCACCGGGTTCCGCGACTACATCGTGCCGCTCGAGGTCCGGATCGCGCTGCGGCACGTGCTCGGCAACGACCCGCGCCCGCACTACGCGCACCAGTCGAACCTGGCCGAGGACAGGATCCTCTACCCGGTCCTGGACGGCGTGATCGACCGCTTCAGCACCGCGTACGCCGCGAACAGCCCGCTGCTGCACCCGACGATGAAGGAGTCGGCGACTTTGTTGCAGCAGGCAACGACCTGGAAGAACCAGAAGCAGAACGTGACCGCCTACGTCACCGGCGGCACGGTCACCGTCCAGAACAACTCCTCGACCGCCGTCCCGGTCCCGGTCACGATGCCCGAGGGCACCCGCGTGCTCGGCCTGCTCGGGCTCCCGGCCGGATCCTTCGGTACGGCGTACGCCGGTGAGCGGTCGGAGCAGAAGTCGCTCGGCTGGCTCGGCTCGCTGAAGCTCGGGCTGCCGGCCGGCGCGGGCTACCCCGCGCCGACGGCCACGCCGGCGCCCGCGAAGGCCACCGCGGTCAAGGCACCGGAGAAGAAGCTGCCGGAGAAGAAGCTGCCGGTACTGCGGCAGAGCGCGACGATCGGACCGTTCCGGACCGGCGAGATCACCGGGTCATGGACGTCGCGCTGATCAACGAAGGCACCTACCCCTACGTCAAGGGCGGTGTCAGCCAGTGGTGCGACAAGTTGATCCGCGGGCTGCCCGAACACACCTTTCGGCTCGTGACCCTGGTCGCGAACGGGACCGAGAAGCAGACGTGGGAACTACCGGCCAACGCTGAGGCGGTGCGGCCGTTCCCCCTCTGGGGCCCGGCTGCCACGCCTCGGCGGGGCCGGGACCGGGCCCGGGTGGCTGACGCCGCCCGGGCCGTCCTGGCCGGGTCGGTGCTGTCCCAGCCGGTCAGCTTCGAGTGGGGACTGCGGGAGCTGGCCCGGCTGGCCGGTGAGCCCGGCTTCGACCGGGTACTGCGCTCCTGCGACCTGGCCGCCGACCTGCTGGACCTCTGGCCGGCCGCCGAGCCGCTGACCGTGTACGACGCGATCGTGGCGGCCGAGCTGGTCGAGCGCTCGCTGCTGCCGCTGCGGGTGGACCTGGGCCCCGGTCTGGGGCTCACCCACGCGGTGGCGAACGGTCTGCCGACGCTGGTCGCGCTGGCCGAGAAGTGGCGGCACGGTACGCCGCTGGTGATGTCGGAGCACGGCGTCTACCTGCGGGAGCGCTACCTGGCCTTCCGCGACCTGCACTACCCGGCCGGGGTGAAGACGATCGTGCTCGGCTTCCTCCGGCAGCTCGCGGAGCTCGGCTACCGGTCGGCGGACTTCGTCGTCCCGGTGGCCCGGTTCAACGCGCGGTGGGAGCATCGGCTCGGTGCTGATCCGGCAGCTGTCGTGCCGATCTACAACGGGGTGGAGCCGGAGCGGTACACCGCGATCGAGGACGAGCCCGCGGTGCCGACGATCAGCTGGGTCGGCCGGGTCGACCCGCTGAAGGACCTGGAGACCCTGGTGTCGGCGTTCGCGCTGGTCCGCGAGCAGATGCCGGAAGCGCGGCTGCGGCTGTTCGGTCCGACGCCGGAGGGCAACGAGGAGTACGAGCGGCGCTGCCTGGCGCTGGCCGAGCGGCTCGGGGTGGTGGACGGCCTGGTGCTGGAGGGCCCGGTGCCGTCCTCCCGGATCGCGTTCGAGGCCGGTCACGTGATCGCCCTGTCGAGCATTTCGGAAGGGATGCCCTACACCGTGATCGAGGCGATGATGTGCGGCCGCGCGACCGTCTCCACCGACGTCGGCGGTACGGCGGAAGCGGTCGCCGGCGCCGGCGCCGTCGTACCGCCTCGGGACCCGTCGGCGTTCGCCGATGCCTGCCTGCTGTACCTGCGCGACGCGGAGCTGCGGCAGCGGATCGGGCAGGCCGCGCGGGAACGGGCGCTGGCCACCTTCACGCTCGACAAGTCGATCGACACCTACCGGATGCTCTACGAGGCAACGGCCGGGACCGACCTGGAGATCACCGCGTGAGCGCCGACTGCGTCCTCCTGCCGGGACAGCGTCACCAGCAGGCGTCCGAGCTGGTCGAGCGGCCGGGTTCGGCGCCGCCGGTCGACTCCTACGAGGTCGCGGCCGCGCTGGAAGCCAGTGGGATCAGCGACCGGACGGCACTCGAGCGCTACGGGCGGCCTGACGTGTTCGCGCTCGCGGCCGACCTGCTGCCGTCGCTGCGGATGGAGGCGGTCAGCCACTCTCCCGTCGTACGGGCTACTCGGGTGGCGATCGTCCCGACGCTGCAGCGGGGACTGGTCTTCGTCCTGCCTGCTCTGCTGACCGGTTCGGCGATGGGTGGCCGGACCGCTCAGCTGGAAGTCGTCCTCCTGCTGGCAGCGGTGGCCTACGGATGGGCCGCCAGCCAGGGCGTCGCGTACGCCGGTTATGCCCTGACCAGCGCGGGGTCCTTGCCCGAGGCCCGCCGATTGATGCGCGATCTGGCGGTCCTGGCCCTGGTCCCCGCGCTGGTCGGAGCAGGACTCGTCTGGTGGCGGCTGCCCGCGGCCGGTTACGTGCTGGCGGTCGCGGTCAGTCAGATCGCCTACGTGCTCGGCTCGACGATCGGTGTGGTGCTGCGGCGGCCCGGCGTGATGCTGGTGGCGCTGGTGCCGGGAGTGCTGGTCGCCGTACCGGACCTGCTGATCGTCGGTCTGCCCAGGCCTCTCGTCCTCACAGGTATCGGAGTCACGGTCGCGGCGACGGTGGCCGCAGCGGTGTGGTTGTGCAGAGGCGGTCGACGACCGGGCCGGGCAGTCCGACGGTCCGTGCTGGCCGACAGCCGTCTCTACGCGGCCTACGGCGCCTGCCTTGCTCTGCTGCTCACTGTGGGACTGCTCGACGGTGTGCCCAGCGGAACTCTCCTACCTCTGGTCGGCGGTGTCGTCGTCGCCGAGTGGCAGCTGGAGCAGTACCGCAGTCGCGCCGGGCTGATCCTGCAGACGACCACCTCGGCGGTTGAGTTCGCTCGGCAGATCGGTAGGGCGCTGCTGAAGTGTGCGGCGGGCTACTTGCTGGCTTTGGTGCTGTTGACGGTGCTGGTTGCTGCAACGCGGGACCTGACGCCTGTCGTCGTGCTGCGCCTCATCTCCACCATCATGCTCGGCTGGGCCTTCCTGGCGGCGCTGCTGCTGGTCGCCCACCGCCAGGTGGTGCCGGTGGTCGTCGTGACCGGTCTGGGCGTCGTTCTGGCGGCGAGCCGTTACCTGGTGATGGATCAGGCGTTTGTACTAGCAGTGTGGTATCTGGCGATCTGTGGTTCCCTGGCAACAACGCTGTCGGTGCTGGCGTGGCAACGACTGACTCGGGTGGAGGTGCATCGATGACACGGCTCGCCGTGCCCTGGTACGTCCATCCGGCCGAGGCTCCGGAGCAGTGGCGCCGGCTGGCGTCGCTGTCCGACCAGGTCGAGTTCGCCGTCGTCAACGTGGCGGACGGCCCCGGACTCCCTGACGACCCGTACTACCCGCAGGCCCTGGCCATGCTGCGCTCCCACGGGATCCGCCTGCTCGGTTACGTGGACGTCGACTACGGCCGTCGCAGCCCGGCGCTGGTCGCTGCCGACGTGGAGACCTGGCAGACCCTGTACGGCGTGGACGAAATCATGTACGACCAGGTCGCCTCCGGCGTCGAGGCGCTCGGCCAGAACCGCATCCTCGCGCTGCTGGCCCGGCGGGCCGGCGTACGGACTCTGGTCGCGAACCCGGGTGTCGAGCCGTGCCCGGAGCTGCTGGACCTGTTCGACATCACCTGTGTGTTCGAGGACGACGCGGCCGCGCACGCCTGGGTCGGGGCGCCGGTGACTCCGGCGCGGCGCTGGCACCTGGTGCACGGCGTACCGGTAGAGGACCTGGACCGGGTCGCTGAGTGCGCTGGTGACCTCGGTGCCGAGCTGGTGTTCGTGACGGACCGACCGGCCCCGCATCCGTGGGACCGGCTGCCGTTCTCGGAGCCGGCGCGATGTTGAGGCCCCTGGTCGGCGTCGCCGCGTTCCTGCTGATCCTGGCGGGATGCTCCGACTCGGCCGCCCAACCGGTGGCCGACCAGCCGACGCAGCCGATCAAGCCCCGGAGCGGGGACCTGTGGGCGCCCGCGCAGGGTGCGCCCTGGCAGTGGCAGCTGTCCGGCGAGCTGGACCTCTCGGTGGACGTGCCGGTGTACGACGTCGACTACGAGAAGGCCTCCGCCGCGCAGGTGGCCGAGCTGCAGAAGCAGGGCCGCCGGGTGATCTGCTACGTCAGCGTCGGCTCGCACGAGAACTTCCGGCCGGACCAGGCGCAGTTCCCGGCCGCCGTGCTCGGTAAGGCCCTGGACGGCTGGCCGGACGAGCGCTGGCTCGACATCCGGCAGTGGGACCAGCTGAAGCCGTTGCTGGCGGCCCGCTTCGACCTGTGCCGGGAGAAGGGGTTCGACGCGGTCGAGCCGGACAACGTGGACGGCTACAGCAACGACAGCGGGTTCCCGCTGAGTGCTGACGACCAGCTGACCTTCAACCGGCGGATCGCCGCTCTGGCGCACGAGCGCGGGATGTCGGTCGGCCTGAAGAACGACCTCGAGCAGGTCGAGCTGCTGCAACCCGACTTCGACTTCGCGGTCAACGAGGAGTGCATGCGGTACGACGAGTGCGACCAGCTGCAGCCGTTTCTGCAAGCAGGCAAAGCCGTTCTGCACGTCGAGTACGACCTGGCGCCGGAGGAGTTCTGCGCGAAGGCCCGGGAACTGCGGATGAGCTCGATGCGCAAGCCGCTCGACCTCGGGCCGGACCGGCAGCCGTGCTGAGTGTGGTCGTCTGCAACCGGGTCCGGGTGATCGGCGAGGCCGTTGCCCTGCACCTGGACACCCGGACCGGGTTGCACAGCCTCGGAAGCGTCTCCAAGCTGGACGACCTGCTGCAGGTCGTGGAGAGCCAGAAGCCCGACGTGGCGATCGTGGATCCCGCCGAGCTGGGCCTCGGCGCGGCGGCGATCGTCCGGGTCATCGGCGACATCGCACCGCAGACCCACGTGCTGATGGTGGCCGACGCGGCCGACCCGGCGCCGGTGCTGCAGGCCCTGCGGGCCGGTGCGCACGGCTGGGTGGCGGCCACGGACCCGCTGACCGACGTGGAGGCCGCCGTACGGGCTGTGGGCACGGGTGGCATGTGGGTGAGCTCCGCGGTGCTGGCGGGCCCGGCGCGGTCGATCGGGGAAGGCTCCGACGACGCACGGAGGCTGGTGGAGGGTCTGACCGAGCGGGAGCGGACTGTGCTCAGCTGCCTGATCGGTGGGCTGGACCGGCGGGCCCTGGCTAATCGCCTGGGCATCGCCGAGAGCACTGGGCGGACCCACGTCCAGCGCGTCCTGGGCAAGCTCGGGGCGCGGACGGCGGTCCAGGCGGCCGCGATCGGACGCCGGGCCGGCGTCCCCGCAGTGACGGGGAAGTGAACTACCCAGACGCCGCGTAACTCCTGGCCGATCGGCGCGTTGTCTCGGGTGAGTGACGCGAACGAGACGGGATCGCCGACAGACCGTGGTCTGTTCGTAATCTACCGTTCGATCGGTCGTCGCTCCGGACTCCAAGCCTGTTGGTCGGGGTTCGACACACACAAGTTTGTCCCAACTCGGGCGGGGACGGCGCGTGAACTGACGTGCCGTACCGGGTTTGCGACGACATGGGGGGAAGACGGTGAGTTCTGGCCTGTACGTGCACCGACCAGGAGATCTGGACGGGATCACGGTGGTTCCGGTCGCGACGCGACCGACCACACGACAACCAGCTGACATCTGGCACGACCTGACCCACGAGATGGCGACGGTCCGGGCCCTGACAGCGGCGGCGCTCGGGGCGTCCGACGAGACGGCGCGGCGCGCGATGCTGATGCTGATCGAGGCGGAGGCCGAGGCGATGTCCGCGCTGCTGCGGCAGCTGCGCACCGACCAGGAGGCGGCCGAGCCGGCGTTCGTGCCGGCCGCGCTGACCGACCTGGTCCGCGCGATCGCACCGACCACGCACACCGAGGTCCGGGTGTCGGGACAGCTGCCGGCGCTGCGGATCGGCATCGAGCGGGTCTCGCTGCGCCGGGTGCTGCGCAACCTGCTGGACAACGCGATCCGCGCCGCGGGCGAGAACGGCGTGGTCGAGCTGTCGGCCGTTGCCGTGGACAACGGTCTGGCGGTGGTGGTGGCGGACTCCGGTCCTGGGTTCGGCGCCGGTCCGCCGGGGCTGGACTCTCGCGGTCTGACCATCGTCCGGACGCTGGTGGAGGCTGCTGGGGGCAGTCTCGAGGTCGGCACTGCGCACCTGGGCGGCGCCCGGGTCACAGTGACGTTCCCCGTTGCCCACCTCAACTGATCCGGGGCGCCGGCCGCCGAGCGGGGCTCCGGCCGGCGGTGCGGTCCCGGTGGGTGGTGCGGCGGCGCGTGGTGCGGCGGCCGGTGGGCCGGTGCGGGTGACGGTCTGCGACGACCACCGGGTGTTCGCCGAGGCGCTCGCCGCGGTCCTGCGCGGGCACGGGTACGACGTGACCGCCGTGCTGCAGGACCCGCGGCACGCGGTGAAGCTGCTGACCGAGGACCCGGTCGACCTGTGCGTGATGGACCTCGGCTTCCCGGACGCGGACGGGATCGACTACACCCGCAAGCTGCGGGCGGCGGCGCCCGGCGTCCGGGTGTTCGTGCTGACCGCGCGGACCGGGCCGGAGGTGCTGCGGGATGCGATGGCGGCCGGGGCGAGCGGCGTCGCGTCCAAGGACCGCAGCATCGACGAAGTGGTCCGGGCGATCGGCCGCGTCGCCGGGGGTGAGATGTTCTGCGACGACACGCTGCTGCGGGACGCGCTCGGCCTCGACGTCGACCCCGACCGGGCGCACGCCCAGTTCCTGGCCGGGTACCTGACCCAACGCGAACGCCAGGTCCTGGAGCTGCTCGCCCAGGGCGCCACCACCGACTCGATCGCCGACGACCTGCACATCTCCCGGACGACCGTGCGCACCCACATCCAGTCGGTGCTGTCCAAGTTCGACGTGCACTCCCGCCTGGAGGCGGTCGCCTACGCGATCACCAACGGCATCGTCACCCCACCAAGCTGAGGCGAGTACGGTCGAGAGATGTGGACCGACCATGCGATCTGGTGGCACGTGTACCCGCTCGGCTTCACCGGAGCCGAGCGGGCTCTTGCTGACCTGACCCACGAGCCGCAGCACCGGCTCGGCCACCTGGAGAACTGGCTCGATCACGCGATCGAGCTGGGCTGCTCGGGGCTGCTGCTCGGTCCGGTGTTCGCCTCCGAGACGCACGGCTACGACACGATCGACCACTTCCGGATCGACCCGCGGCTCGGCACCGACGAGGACTTCGACCAGCTGATCGCGGCCGCGCACGCGCGGGGCCTGCGGGTCGCGCTGGACGGTGTCTTCAACCACGTCGCCCGGTCGTTCGCGGGTCCGCACGAGTGGTTCCGCCGAGACGGTGAAGAGCTCGCGTACTTCGAGGGCCACGACCATTTGGTTGCCCTCGACCACGATCTGCCCGCCGTCCGCCAGTACGTCGTGGACGTGATGACGCACTGGCTGGGCCGCGGCGTGGACGCCTGGCGCCTGGATGCGGCGTACGCCGTACCGGCGCCGTTCTGGCGTGACGTGCTGGCCGAGGTCCGCGCGCAGTACCCGGAGGCGTGGTTCTTCGGCGAGCTGATCCACGGGGACTACGCGGCGTACGCGCAGGAGAGCACACTCGACTCGATCACGCAGTACGAATTGTGGAAGGCGATCTGGAGCTCGCTGAACGACGGCAACTTCTACGAGCTCAGCTCCGCGCTGGAGCGGCACGACCGGCTGCTCGACACGTTCGTTCCCCAGACCTTCGTCGGCAACCACGACGTCACGCGGATCGCGAGCAAGCTCACCGACGAACGCCACCTCGGGCACGCCGTCGCGATTCTCTTCACCGTCGCCGGTATTCCGAGCGTGTACGCCGGGGACGAGTTCGGCTGGCAGGGCGTCAAGGAAGACCGCGAAGGCGGCGACGACGCGATCCGTCAGCAGTTCCCGGACAAGCCCGGCAAGCCCGATTCGCTCTACCAGGAGCTGATCGGTGTACGCCGTCGCAACCCCTGGCTGGTCAGGGCGCGGACGACGGTCGAGCACCTCACCAACGAAGCCGTCGCGCTCAAGGCGACCGCCGAAGGCGAGAGCTTGATCCTGCTGCTGAACGTGAGCGACGAGCCCTACCACTTCCCCTTGGATGTGGCAGAGCCCGTCGTCGACGGACACAGCTGGAAACTAACGACCTAGGATCGCCGCGAAAGCCTCCTGCAGGGCAACTGTCGGATCGGCCGGGAGAGCGCTGGACCGGTAGGCGATGTGCGCGTCCGGGCGGACGACCAGGCAGCCGTTGTCGGGGATCTCGCGCAGCCGCGCCCAGTCGCCGTACAGGTCCTCGAGCTCGCGGCCGGGCCCGACGACAGCGGCCTCGATCGGTAGACCGAGCGAATCCGACACAGCCTGCGCGGCCTTCACCCACGACTCGCCGCCGATACCGGTCAGCACGGTGAAGCGGCCCTTGCCGACGACGTCGAGCGTCGACACCGTCTCGGAGCCGCGGGTCAGCCAGCAGTGCGGGATCCGCGCGCCCGGCCAGGTGGTCGGGTGGTAGTAGAGCTCGGCATCCCGCTCGTACGCCGGTTCGGCCGTCCCGTCCGGTACGACGGCCGACGAGGTGTAGCGCTGACCGAGCTCGACGCCGTGCGCGTTGAACTCGTAGTCCTTCAGCTCGATCGCCTCCCGCAGTTCGTTGCGCTGGGCAACACCTTCGGGGGTGTCGTCCTTGCGGGACTCGATGGTCCGCCCGGCCGGCGCGTCCGGCGTCATCCCGAGCGCGCGGAAGATCTGCCCGAACTGCGTCCGGCTCTTGTTCGCCCGCTCGACGATCTGCTTCGCGATCGGCACCCGCTCCTCGTCGTACGACGAGAGCAGCGTTGGCGAGGCCTGGCCCTTCAGCACCAGTGACAGCTTCCAGGCCAGGTTGTACGCGTCCTGGATCGAGGTGTTCGAGCCGAGCCCGTTGCTCGGCGGGTGCCGGTGGATCGCGTCGCCCATGCAGAACACCCGGCCGACCGACGCCTGCTCGGCGTACATGTGGTTGACGCTCCACACCGAGGTGCCCTTGAGCTTCACGTCGATCGTGTCGTCACCCACCAGGTTGTGCACGATCTCGGTCGCCATCGCCTCGTCGACCACCGGCGCGGGCTGGTTGATGTCGTAGCCCCAGACGACCAGCCACTCGTTCCACGGCCGGACCATCCGGATCAGGCCGGCGCCGATGCCGCCGATCTGCGCGCCCGGCTGCAGCACCCAGTACAGGACGCTCGGCCGGTGCGCGACGTACTTGGACAGGTCGGCCTCGAAGACGATGTTCATCGAACCCTCGACGTCCATCTGGCCGGCCATCGGCAGCCCGATGTCCTGCGCGACCTTGCTCCGGCCGCCGTCCGCGCCGATCAGGTACTTGGCCCGGATGTCGTACTCCGACCCGCTGAGCCGGTCGCGGACGTGCGCGGTCACGCCGTCCGCGTCCTGCTCCAGCGACAGGTACTCGGTGTCGAACCGGACCCGCGCGCCGCGGGCGGCCGCCGTACTGACCAGGATCGGCTCGAACAGCGTCTGCGGCAGGTCGCACGGCAACGTCGGCGAGGCCTCGGTGTAGTCGGCCAGGCGGCGCGGGTGCGTTCCCCAGGTGCGGATCCGGCCGATCTCCTCACCGGCGAGGCTGGTGCAGAAGGCGGTCTGGCCCATCAGCGCGTGCTCGGTGCCCTTGTCGGTGATCTGGTCCTCGATGCCCATGTCGCGCATCAGCTCGACCGTGCGCTGGTTGGTGATGTGGGCGCGCGGGGTGTTCGCGGTCCAGCGGTAGCGGGTCAGCACGACGTTGTCCACGCCGTACGACGACAGGAACAGCGACGCGGCTCCACCGGCCGGGCCGGTGCCGACGATCAGTACGTCGGTCTCGAAGGCATCCGTCACAGCGTCTCCTCGGTAGCGGCGAGTACGAGGTCGTACTGCACCGAGGCCCACGGCTGGTCGACCGCGCGGCCGTCCGGCGCCGTACCGGCCCGGTGCTCGGTGAACTCGGCGATCAGCGAGTCCTTCACGCCGAACACCGCGTCGTCGACGAGGTGCTCGTCACCGGCCGCGAAGATGTGCGTGATCAGTCGGGTGTAACCGGGCGCGGTGACCATGAAGTGGATGTGCGCCGGGCGCATCGGGCCGCGGCCACCGGCGCGGAGCAGCTCGCCGACCGGGCCGTCGTCGGGGATCGGGTAGGCGACCGGGCGCACCGACCAGAACGAGAAGTTGCCCTCGGCATCGGTCGTGAAGTGGCCGCGGTTCTGTGGGACGTCGAGGTCCTTCTGGACGTCGTAGAAGCCGTCCTCGTCGGCCTGCCAGGTCTCCAGCAGCGCACCGCCGACCGGCTGTCCTTTGGTGTCGAGGACCCGGCCGCTCACCAGGCACGGCGTACCGGGTGCGCCGTTGGCGATGTCGTCACCCAGCGCGTACGCCGGGGAGCCCTCGACGAAGAACGGGCCGAAGACCGTCGCCGCGGTCGCCTCCGGCGGGAGCCTGGTGTCCAGCCCGACGGTCAGCATCGACAGCCCGAGCACGTCGGCCAGCAGCACGAACTCCTGCCGGGTCGTGGTCGAGATCTGCCCGGTCCGGGTCAGGAAGTCGATGCCGCGGAAGTACTCCTCCTCGGTCAGGTCGACCTCCCGCGCGAACGCGTGCAGGTGCCGGACCAGCGCGCCCATCACCTCCTTGGTCCGCGCCTCCGGGCTGCCGTCGAAGCTCGCCACCACCTCGTCGGTCAGGTCGTCGCTCATGTTCTCGCTCCTCACGCCTTGGTCGCGCGCGCCTGGATCACGTCGCCCGCTCACGCCTCGATCACCATCGTCAGTCCCTGGCCGACGCCGATGCACAGCGTCGCCAGGCCGTAGCCACCGCCGCGCCGGTGCAGCTCGTGCGCGAGGGTGGTGAGAATCCGGGTGCCGGAGCTGCCCAGCGGATGGCCGAGGGCGATCGCTCCGCCGTTCACGTTGACTTTCGCGCGGTCCAGCTCCGGCCACTCGCCGAGGCACGCCAGGCTCTGCGCGGCGTACGCCTCGTTCAGCTCGACCAGCTTCAGGTCGTCCCAGCCGATCCCGGCCTTCGCGAGCGCCTTGCGGGAGGCATCGACCGGGCCGATCCCGAAGTACTGCGGCTCGACACCGTGCACCCCGCGGCTGACGATCCGCGCCAGCGGGTCGATGCCCAGACGCTGCGCGGTCTGCTCGTCACCGATCAGTACGGCGGACGCGCCGTCGTTCAGCGTGGAGGCGTTGCCCGCGGTGACCGTGCCGTGCTCGCGAAAGGCAGGCTTCAGCTTGGCCATGATCTCCGGCGTGCCGCCCTCGCGGATCGACTCGTCACGGGTCAGCGGCTGCGTCTTCGCCGGCAGGTACGGCGCCAGGTGCTCCCAGGGCACGATCTCGCCGTCGAACGTCCCGGCCGCCCAGGCCTTCGCCGCCTTCTCGTGCGACTCCAGCGCGAACAGGTCCTGCGCCTCGCGGGTGATCCCGTACTTGTCCGCCAGCTGCTCGGTCGCCTCACCGAGCGAGACCGTCCACTCCTTCGGCAGCCGCGGATTGACGAGCCGCCAGCCGAGCGAGGTCGACTCCGCCGTCATGCTCCCGTGCGGGAACGCCCGGTCGGGCTTCGGCAGCACCCAGGGCGCCCGGCTCATCGACTCGACCCCACCGGCGACGACCAGTCCCGCATCGCCGGTCTCGACCGCCCGCGCGGCCTGGATCGCCGCCTCGAGACCCGAGCCGCACAAGCGGTTCACGGTGGTCCCCGGAACGCTCGTCGGAAATCCCGCCAGCAGGGAGGCCATCCGCGCGACGTCCCGGTTCTCCTCCCCGGCGCCGTTGGCGTTCCCGAGGATCACGTCGTCGATCTCGGCCGGGTCGAGACCGGGATGACGCACCAGCAGCTCGCGCAAGGTGACGGCGGCGAGGTCGTCGGGTCGTCCACCGGCCAGCGCACCACCCAGCTTGCCGACGGGAGTGCGCACAGCGTCGAACAAGAACGCGGACTTCATCGCACAACTCCTTGATGGTGGGAGGGGGCTTGGCCGCCCGGAACGGCGTTGGCGCCTTCGGCGGCCGCCGGGCGTTCGCCGGCCCAGGCTCGGAGGAGGAGCCGGGTGAGCGCCTCCTCGTCGACCGGCACGACGTTCACCGGACTGCTTGCGCCGAACTGGCGGGCGGCTTCCTTGGCCTGTTGCTCGGTGAGGCCGAGTGCGCGGAGGCTGGTGGGGACGCCTGCGGCGGTGAACAAGTCGTACAGGCCGGTGGCCAGATCCTCTGCGTGGATGGCAGCTTCCAGCCGCGATCTGGCTCTGGGGACGGCGGTCGCGTTCAGGTGTGTCACCTGCGGAAGGACCGCGGCATGGGTCTCCGCGTGCGGCAGGCCGTAGGTGCCGCCGAGGTGGTGGCAGAGCTTGTGGTGCAGGCCGGTGCCGGCGGACGCCAGCGCCGAGCCGGCCAGGCTCGCGCCGTACAAAAGGTTGCCCCGGGCATCCAAATCCCGGCGATCTTCGATCACGGCGAGCAGGCCCTTGTGCAGAGCTCGCGCGCCTTCGACCGCGGTGACCTCGGTGATCGGGTCGGCCTTGGGCGTCCAGGTCGCCTCGACGCAGTGCGCCAGGGCGTTGGCGACGCTGGCCGCGGTGATGCCGAGCGGAAGCCCGCGGCTCAGGACCGGGTCGTAGACAACGGTCCGGGGGAGTACGGCGAGATCGGTGCCGGTGGTCTTGGTGCCGTCGGCGGTCTGCCCCCAGACCGGCGTCATCTCCGACCCGGCGTACGTCGTCGGTACGGCGACGATCGGCAGCCCGGTGGTCAGCGCGATCACCTTGGCCAGCCCGATCGCGGACCCGCCGCCGAGCGCGACGATCCCGTCGGCCGCGACCTCCGCCGCCTTGGCACGCGCCGCGTCGGCCAACTCGACCGGCACGTGCTGCCGCACCTCGTCGATCCGTCCCGCGAACCGATCCCCGAGGCCCAGCTCGACGACATCCGCCGCATCCCGCGCAGAACCCGTCGCAATCACGAGCGCCCTGGAGACTTCAAGCAGCTCCACCTCACCGGCCACCTGGTTCAAGGTCCCGGCCCCGAAGACCACCCGGCTCGCAAACCCCATGTGCACAAAGGACTCAGGCATCGATCGGCTCCCGGTTGCGAAGCTTCCGCAGTACGGTCAGCTCCAGCTCGGTCGGCGCCGGCACCTCTTCGATGCTCTCGGCAACCCTCAGGGCCCAGCCGGTCGCCGCCACGGCCTGCTCGACCGTCACGCCGGGGTGCAGCCGAGTCATCGTCAGCTCGTGGGAGTCCGGATCCGGCTCCAGCACGCCGTGGTCCGTGATCACCAACGTCGGCCCTGCGCCCGGCGCCTCCCGCTCCCGCCCGGTCGGCCCGTAGCCGACCGAGGAGACGAAGTCGACGGTCTCCACGAACGTCCGCGGCGACTGCTTCACGATCACGATCACCCGCCGCGCGGCCGCCGCGATCTCCGGCGCGCCACCGGCTCCGGGCAACCGCACCTTCGGGTGCGCGTGGACGCCGATCACCGTCGTGTTGATGTTGGCGAACCGGTCGATCTGCGCGGCCCCGAGGAACCCGACGTCGATCCGCCCGGCGCCGACCCAGAAGTTGAACATCTCCGGTACCGACACCACCGCGGTCGCGGTCGCGGCCAGGTCGTCGTCGCCGATCGACAACGGCAGCCGTTGCGGCTTGGCGTCGATCGCCCCCGATTCGTAGACCAGCCGGCAGTTCGGCGCGTGCGTGTGGCGGGCGAGGTTGGCCGCGAGGTTCGGCGGCCCGACGCCGACCAGGCAGACGTCGCCGTCGGACAGCTCACGGGCGGCCGCGACGTTCATCATCTCGGCGCTGTCCCACTCAGACATCCGCGCTCTCCTTCAGGTCGTTGTCCGCGGCCCAGGCCAGGAACGACTCCCGGTCCCGCGCGATCGCGTCCCAGCGCTGGTAGAAGTCGTTGTCGCGGACCGAGTAGCCGGCCGCGTACGACGGCCAGGCGCCGTTCGGTACGACGCAGACCGCGGACAGCACCCAGTTCGGCAGGATCACCGCGCCGGTCCGCTCGGGGAACTCGTCGACGACCTCCTCGACGGTGACGATCGCCCGGTCCGCGGCCAGCACGGCCTCGCGCTGGACGCCGGTGATGCCCCAGAGCATCACGTTGCCGTCGCGGTCGGCGAGCTGCGCGTGGATCACGGTGACGTCGGGGTTGACCGCTTTCACCGCGGCCAGTTTCTCGCCGGTGAACGGGCAGGTGACCCGGGAGATGATGTCGCGCTGCTGCTCCAGATCCGTGCCGCGGTACCCCCGCAGTACGGCGAACGGCAGCCGCGCGGCACCGGCCGAGTACGCGTTCGCGAGCCCGGCGTGGCTGTGCTCCTGGACGGCGAGCGGATGCGGCCACGCGTTCTCGACCGCGTCGCGCAGCCGGTGCAGCGAGCCGACGCCCGGGTTGCCGCCGTACGAGAAGACCAGGCGGTCGGCGACGCCCAGCCCGATCAGCTGGTCGTAGACGAGGTCCGGCGTCATCCGGACCAGGGTGAGGTGCCGGCGGCCCTGGCGCGCGATCTCGTGCGCGGCCGCGAACGGGATCAGGTGCGTGAAGCCCTCCAGCGCGACCGTGTCCCCGTCGTGCACGTGCTCGGCGATGGCGTCAGTGAGAGGTACTGGACTCGGCATCGAAGCTCCGCTAGGATTTCGCTCAGCGAAAAGTTCTTCTTTCAACGAAAAGGCTAGCCGATGTCCGCTGACGCGTCCACAGGCACGTTCCTGCAGGGGCTCGAGCGTGGGCTCGCGGTGATCCGCGCGTTCTCGGCGGAGACGCCGTCGCTGACGCTCAGCGAGGTCGCCCGGGACGTCGGCATCACGCCGGCGACGGCCCGGCGGATCCTGCTCACGCTGGAGCAGCTCGGGTACGTGCGCAGCGACGGGCGGCGCTTCACGCTGACGCCGCGCGTGCTGGCGCTGGGCTGGGCGTACCTGTCGTCGCTGGACCTCGGTGACATCGCCGGGCCGTTCATGGAGGAGCTGAGTGCCCAGACCCGGGAGTCCTGCTCGATCGCGACGCTGGACCTGCCCGACATCGTCTACGTGGCCCGCGTCCCCACCCGGCGGATCATGACCGTCGCACTGGGCGTCGGAGCGCGGCTGCCGGCGTACGCGACGTCGATGGGGCGGGTGCTGCTCGCCGGACTGCCCGAGGACGAGCTGACGGCGTACCTGGAGTCCGCGGAGACCGAGCAGCTCACCGAGCACACCCTGACCTCACCGGAGGAGCTGCGGGACGTGGTCCGGCGAGCAGGTGAGGACGGCTACGCGCTGGTCGACCAGGAGCTCGAGCTGGGACTGCGGTCGATCGCCGTACCGATCCTGGACTCGCGTGGGCGGGCCGCTGCCGCGCTGAACGTGTCGGCGCACGCGTCCCGCAGCACGAAGGCAGCGCTCGAGTCCGAAGCGCTGAAGCCGTTGCAGGACTGCGCAGAGCAGATCGGTACGGCGCTGCGGAGGCGTGGGCGGATCTGAGTGTCCCCCGCTCCCAGGTGCGGGACCGTGTGCACCAGGAAGCGGGGGACTGTCCCCGGGGGGCGGGGTCTAGGGGCCGGTGAGGGCCGAGTGGTGCTGGTACGGCGTGTGGGAGTACTGCCAGGCCTCCCAGGCGCTGCGGACCATGGAGTCCAGGTCGTGCTTGGCCTCCCAGTCCAGGTCCTGGTGGATGCGCGCCGGGTCGGCGACCACGTTGGCCGGGTCGACCGGACGGGCCGCGGTGACCTCGTACGGGACGCGGATGCCGGTGATGCGTTCTGCCGCGCTCAACACTTCCAGCACGCTGGAGCCGCGGCCGCAGCCGACGTTGTACGACGTACGGGCGTCCTGCCGCTCCAGGTGGTCCGCCGCGGCCAGGTGTGCGTCGGCCAGGTCGGAGACGTGGATGTAGTCGCGGACGCAGGTGCCGTCGGCGGTGTAATGGTCCTGCCCGAACACCTTGGGGCTGACGCCCTGGGCGAGCGCTTGCAGCGTCAGCTGGAGCAGGTTGGTGACTCCGGGGTCGCCCAGTGACGGAGTGCCTGCCCCGCACACGTTGAAGTAGCGCAGGCTGATCCAGGACAGCCCGAGCGCCGGTGCGGCGTCGCGGACGAGCCACTCGCAGATGAGCTTCGTCGCGCCGTACGGGTTGATCGGTGCGGTCGGGGTGGACTCGGTGACCGGACCACCGGGCGGTACGCCGTACACGGCGGCACTGGACGAGAACAGCATCCGGCGGACGCCGGCCATGCTCATCGCCTGCAGCACGCTGGCCGTGCCGTGCACGTTCTGGTGGTAGTAGTGCAGCGGGCGGTCCACGGACTCGTCGACCGCCTTCTTCGCGGCCAGGTGGATCACTCCGGCGATCCTGCGCCGGGTCATCACCTCGGCCAGCGCCGTGGTGTCGAGCACCGAGCAGGCGACCAGTTCCACGTCCCCGGGGACGCGTTCCGGCCGGCCGGTGCTCAGGTCGTCGACCACCACCACGTCCCGGCCGGCCCGGGACATCGCGTCGGCCACGTGGGCCCCGATGTAGCCGGCACCACCGGTGAGCAGCCAGGTCTGTCGTTTCATGGTTAGAGCGTCCGCCGGACGGCACCGGTCCGGAACGTGCAGCCGACGGAGGCCCGGTAGTCCTTCCGGCCCTGTCCGGACTCCTCCACCATCCACCATCTGGAGTAGTGCAGCCGCACAGGAGGCCTCCCCCCACATGCCGGATCACCGCTCCGCCGTCGCGGGGCAGGCTGAAGGGTGAAGTCACAAGCTCAGGGGGGCGGAGTGGACGTCACGCTCATCAACGAGGGCACGTACCCGTACGTGTCCGGTGGGGTCAGTACCTGGTGCGACAAGCTGGTCCGGGGTCTCACCGAGAACACCTTCGACCTGGTCACTTTGGTGGCCTCAGGCAACGAACGGCCGACGTGGGAGCTGCCGGACAACGTCCGCTCGCTGCAGCCGTTCCCGATCTGGGGCCCGGCGCCGCTGCGCCGCCGGGTCGACTACCAGCCGCGCGTGGACCGCGCCGTCCGCGCCCTGCTCGGCGGCGTCGTCCGCGGCGAGCTGGAGATGTTCGAGATCGGCCTGTTCAAGCTGGCGCTGCTGGCCGCCGAGATCGATCTGCCGCAGGCGCTGCGCGCCACCGACCTGCTCACCGAGCTGCTGAACGTCTGGCCGGCCGCCGCCCGCTCCGGTACGACGGCCATGCTGTCGGTCCGGGACGCACTGACCGCGGTGACCCTGCTGGAACGGTCCCTGCTGCCGCTGAACGTCAGCCTGGTCCACCGGCCCGACCTGTGCCACGCGGTGTCGAACGGCCTGCCGACGATGGTCGCGCTGGCCGAGAAGTGGCGCCACGGTACGCCGTTCGTGATGTCCGAGCACGGCGTCTACCTGCGCGAGCGGTACCTCGCGTTCCAGGACCTGGACCTGCCGCAGAGCGTGCGGTTCGTCGTCCTGGGCTTCTTCCGGATGCTGACCGAGGTGGGCTACCGCAACGCCGACTTCATCGCGCCGGTCGCGCAGTTCAACGCCCGCTGGGCCGAGCGGCTCGGAGCGGACCCGGCGATCATCCTGCCGGTCTACAACGGCGTCGACCCGGCGGCGTACCCGGAGATCACCAGCGAGCCGCAGGTGCCGACGATCAGCTGGATCGGCCGGATCGACCCGCTGAAGGACCTGGAGAACCTGATCCGGGCGTTCGCGCTGGTCCGGGCGACGCTGCCGGCCACCATGCTGCGGATCTTCGGCCCGACCCCGGCCGGCAACGAGGAGTACCGCGAGCGCTGCCTGGCGCTGGCCGACGAGCTCGGCGTCCGCGACGGCGTCCGGCTGGAAGGACCGGTCCCGACCTCGCGGATCGCCTTCGAGGCCGGCCACATCGTCGCGCTGTCGAGCATCTCCGAAGGCATGCCGTACACGGTGATCGAGGCGATGATGTGCGGCCGCGCCACCGTCTCGACCGACGTCGGCGGTACGGCGGACGCGGTCGACACCTGCGGCCTGATCGTGCCGCCGCGCGACCCGGAGGCGTTCGCGCAGGCGTGCCTGGAGCTCCTCAGCGACGACGAACGACGGCAGGAGCTCGGGCGGTCCGCCCGCGCCCGGGCGCTGACCACCTTCACCTTGGAACGCTCGCTGGGGTGCTACCGCACCTTGTACGAGGCGACGGTCCGACGAGACCTGCAACTGAGCGGAGAAGTGTCATGAGTGCTGACTCGGTCCTGCTGCCGGTGGTTCCGGAGCGGCCTGGCGAACTGGTCGTGCGCAGCGGCTCGGAGGTCGTCCCGGTAGACGCCTTCGAGGTCGCGGCGTCGCTCGAGGCCAGTGGGGTCAGCGACCGGATGGCCCGCCAGCGGTACGGGTACACCGACGTGTTCGCGATGGCCCGGCACCGGTTCGAGGCACTGATGGCCGGGCCGTCCGCCGTACAGGCGACGGCCGCGCTGCCGGTCGTGGACGTCCGTGACACCTTGCTGCGTGGCCTGGTCTTCGTCCTGCCGGCTCTGCTGACCGGTGCGGCGCTCGGACGTCGTCCGGCGCTGCCCCTGGTGTGGGCGGTGCTGGTGGCCGTGGCCGTCGGCTGGGCAGCCGGTCAGGGCATCGCCTACATCGGCTACCGCGTGCTCGGCGCCGGATCGGTGACCGGAGCCCGCTGGCAGATGATGAAGCTCGCAGTGCTCACAGTGGCCCTCGCGGGGGTGGCCGGTGTGGCGGTGGGGTGGCTGGGACTGCTGGGCTGGGCCGCGGTGATCCTCGCCGTCGGACAGATCGCGTTCGTCCTGTCGACCAGCATCGCGCTGGTGATCGACCGGCCGGCGGTCATCGGGTTCGCGCTCATCCCCGGACTGCTGGCGAGCGTGCCGGCGCTGATCAGACCGAGCCTGCTGCCCCGGTGGCTCGTCCTGGCAGCGATCTGCTGCACTCTGCTGGTCACCATCGGCTGGGTGGGCTACCTGCTGCGCAGCGCCCGGCCGCCGGCCGCCGAGCTCGCCCGGGCCTCGACCAACGGCGCGATGCCGTACGTCGGGTACGGGCTGTCACTGGCCATGCTGCTCAGCTTCGCCCTGGTCGACAGCCTCCGCGCACCGACGCACGTAGCGATCGCGGTCACGATGGCGCCGCTGATGTGCGGTGTCATGGTCGCCGAGTTCCAGCTCGCCCGGTACCGGCGCAGCGCCGAGGTGGCCTTGCGCAGCGCGGACTCCCGGGCCACCGCGACAGCTGCGCTGCGGAGCGCCGTACGGCGGTGCCTGGGTGGTTACCTGCTCGGTCTGGCCGCGCTGACGGCCGCTGCGATCGTGTTCCTCGCCCGCGAGTCCGACACCGCGACCCTGCTGCGGTTCGCCGGAGCCGGCGTGCTCGGCTGGGCCTTCCTCGCCGCACTGCTGCTGGTCGCCTTCCAGCAGCTCAAACCTGTGCTGATCGCCAGTGCGACAGCGCTCTGCCTGCTGGCCGCCCGGGAGCTGCTGCCCGACCTGCCGGTGGAGCCCCAAGCTGCCGTCCTGGCCCTGGAGTACCTGCTGGTGTGCACCGCACTGGCAGCCACGTTGACGATCGTCGCGCTGCGGTTGCTGGTCAAGCCCGAACTGCACCGATAGACGAGGGACTGGTGAACGAGATGAAGCTCAGACTGTCGAAACGGCCCGCGCCGGAACCACTGCCGGAGGTGACGGCGGCCGACGTACGGCTTGCCATCCCCTGGTACCTGCACCCCGCCGAGGACCCACGCCAGTGGGCCGAGCTGATGCGGCAGGCCCAGCTCGGGCGGGTCGCCTTCGCCGTGGTGAACGTCGCCAACGGCCCCGGCCCGGCCGACGACGCCTACTACCCGGGTGGGCTGGCCGCGCTGCGGGAAGGCGGCGTACCGCTGCACGGGTACGTCGACACGGCGTACGGCGCCCGGCCGCCCAAGCTGGTGATGGACGACATCGCCGTCTGGAAGGAGCGGTACGACGTCGAGGGCATCATGTTCGACCAGGTCTCCGCCGACCCGGCCAACCTGAGCTACTACCGGCCGATCGCCGCGTTCGCCCGGCAGGTGGGGATCGAGGTGGTGGTCGGCAACCCGGGCGTCGTCCCGCACCTGGACTACCTGGAGATCTTCGACGTGTCCTGCGTGTTCGAGAACGTCGACGCCGTGCACCGCCGGCTGACCACCATGCACGCCTCCGGTGACATCCCGCCGGAGCGTCTGTGGCACCTGGTCCACGAGGTGCCGCCGTTCGGGTTCGAGGCCGTGCTGGAACGGATCGCCTCGCAGGGCGTCGCCCTGGCGTTCGTGACCGACCGGAGCGGGGCGAACCCGTGGTGCGGCCTGCCGTCGGAGCTGCTGCGGGTGATGGACCGGATCGGCGCCCACGCGCGTCACAGCGCTCGCACATGAAGAGGTGGATCGCCTGCCTCGCCGTACTGGCTGTTGCTGGGTGCGGCGGGGGTGGCAGCAACCAGGCAGTCCGTGAGGCGGAGCCGGCGACACCACCGGCGTCCTCGTCCTCGCCCACCCCTTCGGAGTCGGCGGCTCCTCCTCCTGCGCCGACCAAGTCTGTCCCCTCGACTTCTTCGCCGGCCAAGAAGCCGACCCCACCGAAGCGGGCCGAAGGCACCCCACCCCTGCCGACTGCCACGGCAAAGCCCGGTGCTCCGCCCGCGACAGGCGACCGCTGGATCCCTCGCCGCTCGCAGGCCTGGCAGTGGCAGCTGAGCGGTCCGCTGGACCTGTCCGTCGACGTACCGATCTACGACGTCGACGGCGCCAGTACGACGGCCGCGCAGGTCTCCGCCCTGCACCAGAAGGGCCGCAGAGTGATCTGCTACTTCAACGCGGGCGCGGCGCAGAAGGGCGACAGCTACCCGGAATCCGTTCTGGGCAAGGCGTTGGAGGGCTGGCCGGACGAACGCTGGCTCGACGTACGACGGCTGGACGTGCTCGAGCCGATCATCACACGGCGGATCGCGTCCTGTGCGGCGAAGGGCTTCGACGCGGTCGAGCCGGACAACGTCGACGGGTACGCCAACGACACCGGCTTCCCGCTCACCGCGGCGCACCAGCTCGCCTTCAACCGGATGGTCGCCGGCGTCGCGCACCGACACGGGCTCGCGGTCGCGCTGAAGAACGACCTGGCCCAGGTCGCGCAGCTCGAGCCGGCCTTCGACTTCGCGATCAACGAGCAGTGCGCCGAGTACGGCGAGTGCGCGCAGCTGGTCCCGTTCGTCCAGGCGGGCAAGGCGGTGCTGCACGTCGAGTACAACCTGGAGCCGGCCGCGTTCTGCGCGAAGACGAAGGTCTACGGCTTCAGCTCGATGCGCAAGCCCGAGAACCTCGGCGCGGCCCGGCAGCCGTGCTGAGGCAGGGCTGCCGGACCGCGGTCAGGTCAGGCCGTGTGCATCGTCGGCGGCTCGATCACCTTGTTCGCGATCGCGTAGCTGACGGCCTCCAGCCGGGAGTGCACCCCGAACTTGCTCAGGATCGCCTGCACGTGGGCGCGGACGGTCGTCTTGGAGATCCCCATCCGGCGGCCGATCGCCTCGGTCGTCATTCCGGCGACCAGGTACGTCAGCACCTCGTGCTCGCGCGGCGTCACGTACGACGCGAGGAACTGCGCCTGCGCCTGGCCCGGACCGGACAGCCCGAGCGCGTCGCGGAGCAGGTTGTCGTCGCAGTAGATCTCACCGACGGCCACCCGGCCGATCGCGGTGAGGATCTCGTCGATCCCCCGCTCCTTGGACGCCACGCCGCTGGCCCCCGCGGCGACCGCCTTGCGCAGGACCTCCGCGCCGGTCCGCGCGGTGAGCACGAAGATGCGCACCGACGGGTCCAGCGCGGTGATCTGGGCCGCCACCTCGATGCCGTCGGCATCGGGGAACGTCAGGTCCAGCACGCACAGGTCGGCCGCGCCGTCGCGGACCATGTCCAGCAGCTTGCGCGGATCACTGACCACACCGACGACGTGGTAACCGTTGCCCGACAGCACCGCTGCCAAGGCTTCCGCGAAGACCCTGTGGTCGTCGCAGACGATCAACCGCATCGCCGTCCCGGCGCTCACCCGGCCTGCGTCGACGGCAGGAACACCGTGACGCTCGCGCCGCCGAGCTCGGACCGCCCGATGTCCACGCCGCCACCCACGGCCGCGGCCAGCTCGGTCACGATCGACAGGCCCTGCGAGGCCAGGCCGCGCGGACCACGCCCGAAGCCGGGACCGGAGTCGGCCACCTCGACGGTGACACCACCGGAACTCCGGGCACCCACCTGTGCGCCCGGGCGGACCCTGACCTCGACGCGTCCGTCCGGTGCGGCCCGGACAGCGTTCTGAACCAGGTTCCGCAGGATCCGGCGCAACGCCACCCGGCTGATCTCAGCCGGCCCGACATCGGTCTCGCTGACCGCCAGCGCCGCCTCCGTGGTCGGTACCAGTGGTTCGATCACGGACCGGACCAGCCCGGCCACGTCGACCGCCTCACCGCCGTACGAGGTGTCGTCCGGTCCGGCCAGTGCGAGCAGAGCGTCGACCTCCGACGACTCCGCGTCGATCAGCCGCAGCAGCTCCTGACGACGTGCCCCCTCGGGCACCAGCAGCGCTGCCGCGGTGAGCGCCCGAATAGTCGCCAATTGATGCACGAGATCGTGCCGGATATCACTTGGAATGAAATGTGCGCCGGATTGTCCGGCGCGGTTGGAATAATTCGTCGACACAATACTTACGGTCACGGTGCCCCCCACCGTCTGTGGTCGAACGCCCACTCCCACCCATCATGTGCGCCCGTCCCACCCTGAAAATAGGCGTGGTCACTCCCCGTGTCAATCAGTCGTCAGGTCACCGGGAAATGACGTTTCGGGAAATTCTGGAAGTGCCGTTCAGTCACTGGTGGGTGCCGTAATTCACAACGGTCAGCAGAGTTCCGCATAGTGCAGATGAACTAGGCGTCCTCCTCCACGGGCCGGATCCGGAAGCGGCCGCCAGGCCCGACGATGGAGCTTCGAGCGCCGTCGAACCCGTGGGGGGAAGTCACGATGACCGGCCGTACAACACACTCCGCACGTCGTACCGTGGTGACAGCAGTCACCGCGGTTCTGGCGTTGCTGATCGGACTGGTCGTGGCCGCGCCGAGCGCCACCGCGGCCGGCGAACCGAGGATCGACCTGCGGGTCCTGGTCCTCACGGACGGCAGTGAGTGGGTCGGCGCGATCGCGGCCGAGCTCGACTCCGCCGGCGTCCCGTCCACACAGGTCGACCTGCGCAGCGGGACACGTCCCGCGATCACCGCCGCCTACCTGTCCGACACCGTCGCCTCGGTGCCGCGGGCCAAGTTCCAGGCAGTGGTGCTGCCGAACGAGGCACCGACCCAGCTGACCGCGGCGGAGCTCACCGCGCTGCACACCTACGAGGCCGCCTTCGGCGTACGCCAGGTGGACGCCTCGACCTGGGCACACCCCGGCGTCGGGCTGAACTACGCGGAGAACCCCGGGTACGTCGGCACGCTGGACGGGATCACCGCCACGGCGACGACGGCCGGCAAGGCCGAGGCCTTCAAGTCGCTGGACGGACCGGTCGGCTTCGAGAACCTCGATCCCGCCGTACTGGAGAGTGACGGGTTCATCGCCCGGCCGCTGCCCGACAACGCGGCCGCCGGCACGTCGTACCGGATGCTCGTCTCGGCGCCGATGCCTGGCGTCACCGAGCAGGGGTCGCTGGTCGGTGTCTACACCCACGAGGGCCGCGAGGAACTCGTCATCACCTTCACCTACAACGTCTACCAGCAGCAGTTCCAGTGGATTGCCTCAGGCATCATTTCCTGGATGACCCGCGGCATCCACCTGGGCTACGAGCGCAACTACTTCTCGGTCCAGGTCGACGACGTCTTCCTCGAGGACCTGCGCTGGAGCAGCACGGCGAACTGCACCCCGGGCGACGTCTGCCCGCCCGGTACGCCGATGAACGAGCCGATCAAGATGACGCCGACCGACGTCGACGTGCTGAAGACCTGGCAGACCACGAACGGGATGCCGCTCGACCTGGCGTTCAACGCCGAGGGCGCGGTGCCGAGCGATCCGCTCACCACCAGCCTGCTGACGAACAAGGCGTCGTTCCGCTGGCTGAACCACACCTGGTCGCACCTGTACCTGGGCTGCGTGCAGGACTTCAGCGTGATCCCGTGGGTCTGCCAGACCGCGGGCGGCCAGATCCAGTACGAGCCGCAGACGGTGCTGAACAACGAGATCGGGCAGAACCAGACCTGGGCCACCACCAACGCGGTGACCATCGACCCGGGCGAGCTCGTCACCGGTGAGCACTCCGGGCTGAAGTCGTCGCCGCAGATGGCGGTCGACAACCCGAACCTGGCCCCGGCGCTGACCGCCCGCGGGATCGACTACGTCGCCTCGGACGCGTCCCGGGAGCCGGCCCAGCGCGCGATCGGCAGCACGCTGACCGTGCCGCGGTACCCGATGAACATCTTCTACAACGTCGCCAAGGCGGCCGAGGAGGTGGACGAGTACAACTGGATCTACACCAGCCGTGCCAACGGCGGGTCCGGGATCTGCGAGGACAACCCGGCCACCTCGACCTGCATCACGCCGCTGGACGTGAACACCGGCTTCGCGTCGTACATCGTGCCGATCGAGATCCAGAACGCGACCCGGCACCTGCTCGGCAACGACCCGCGGCCGCACTACGCGCACCAGTCGAACATCACCGAGGACAGGATCCTCTACCCGGTGCTGGACGGCGTCCTGTCGCGGTACGACACGGCGTTCGCGAACAACGCGCCGCTGCTGCACCCGACCACGCGGGAGTCCGGCGTGCTGCTGCGCCAGGCCGACCTGTGGAAGACGGCGCGCAACTCGGTCACGGCGTACGTGGTCGGGAACACCGTCACCGTGCAGAACACGGGCAGCGCGGCGACCGTGCCGGTCACGATGCCGGAGGGGACGCTGACGCTGACCTCCGGCGGCACGACCGGACCGGCCTTCGGTACGGCGTACGCGGGTGAGCGGTCGAGCCAGGTGGCGTTCGCCGCCTCGCAGACGCAGAGCTACCGGCTGACGGCGGGCTTCCCGGTCACGCCGACCGCACCGGACGCTCCGGCGATCGGTACGGCGACCGCCGGCAACGGGACCGCCACGGTGGCGTGGACCGCGCCGGCGTACAACGGTGGCTCGGCGATCACGGGCTACCAGGTGCGGGTCTACCGGAACGGCGCACTGGTCAGCACGCAGACTGCTGCGGCCGGGGCGACCAGTCTGGCGATCACGGGACTGACGAACGGTTCGCCGCATCAGTTCTCGGTGGCGGCGGTGAACGCGATCGGCACCGGTGCCTTCTCGGTGCTGTCGAACACGGTGACGCCGTCGGCACCGGCCGGACCTGGGGTTCCGGGGATCGGTACGGCGACTGCTGGGAACGCTACTGCTACGGCGGTGTGGACTGCTCCGGCCAGCAACGGTGGATCGGCGATCACCAGCTACAAGGTGCGGGTGTACCGCGGGACGACGCTGATCAACACGCTGAACGCGGGAGCTACCGCGACCAGCCTGGTGATGACCGGGCTGATCAACGGGCAGCCGCACCAGTTCTCGGTGGCGGCGGTGAACGTGCTGGGGACCAGTGCCTTCTCGGCGCTGTCCAACACGGTGACGCCGACGGCGCCGACTGTGCCCGGCGTACCGGGGATCGGTACGGCGACTGCTGGGAACGCGACCGCGACGGCGGTGTGGACTGCTCCGGCCAGCACTGGCGGGTCGGCGATCACCGGCTACAAGGTGCGCGTCTACCGGGGAACGACGCTGATCAACACGCTGAACGCGGGAGCTACCGCGACCAGCCTGGCGATGACCGGGCTGATCAACGGGCAGCCGCACCAGTTCGCCTTCGCCGCGGTCAACGCGATCGGGACCGGTACCTTCTCGGGCAAGTCGAACACGGTCACCCCTGCGCCGACCGGCGCAGTCCCCGGTACGCCGGGGATCGGATCGGCCACCGCCGGCAACGCGACAGCGACTGCCAAGTGGACCGCTCCGGCCGGCAACGGCGGCTCGGCGATCACCGGCTACAAGGTGCGCGTCTACCGCTCCGGCACCCTGATCAACACGCTGTCCGCCGGTGCGACCGCCACCCAGCTGGTGATGACCGGCCTGATCAACGGCACCCCGCACCAGTTCTCGGTAGCAGCCGTCAACGCCATCGGCACCGGCGCCTTCTCGGGCCTGTCGACCGCGGTGACCCCGAAGGGAGCACCCGCTGCCCCGACCGTCGGTACGGCGTCCGCCGGAGCCACGTCGGCCACCATCCGCTGGACCCTGCCAACCAACAACGGCGGCTCAGCCATCACCAGCAACCTGGTCCGCACCTACCGGGCAGGCACGCTGATCAACACCAAGACGGTGGCCGCCACAGCCACCAGCGTGGTCAACACCGCCCTCATCAAAGGCCAGCCCCACCGCTTCACAGTGGCCGCGGTCAACGCCCAGGGCACCAGCCCGTACTCAGCCCAGTCCAACCAGGTGATCCCCACCTGACCAACCGACTAGGCAAAACGCCGCCGCTCCCTCGGAACCTTCCGAGGGAGCGGCGGCGTCTTACCCGGCACCCGCACCGGCCACACCATCTGTACCCGGCCGGCCACACCGTCTGCACCGCACCGGCCACACCATCTACAACTGTCTTCCGGCCGCCGCGGCGTCAGCCACAGCGAACGCGCCCGGCCGCAGGCGTGCCGGCCTGTAGTTAGTCCGTCTGAGTGACCTTCCGAAGCCCGCGGGGCGCATCCGGGTCGAGGCCGAGTTTGCGGGCCAACGCCTCGATGGCCCGCTGGGCCGGGATGACAAGCGCCAGCGGGGCGAGCGTCTCGGGCAGGTCCGGCCCGGCCAGGTTCACGTCGCACAGGCTGGCGAACTTGGCGTCGCCGCCGATCCCGAGGATCTTGCTGCCCTTCTCGCGCACGATCGTGGCGAGCTCGGTCATGCCGGGGAGCGCGGGGCCGTCGGCGGCCGCGACCAGGATGGTGACGAGGTCGGCGTCGACAACAGCGATCGGGCCGTGCTTGAGGTCGGCGTACGAAAGACCGCGCACCGGCTGCAGGCAGGTCTCCTCGAGCTTCAGCGCCACCTCGAGCGTCGTACCGAAGGTGAGCCCGCGACCGCTCGACAGTACGTCGTGCGCGCCGGCGAGCAGATCGGCAGCAGCCTCGACCGACCCCTCCAGCATCTTCGCCGCGGCATCCGGCACCCGCGCGATGTCGGCGTCGAGCGTCCCCGGCTTCTGCGCCAGTGCGTCGACAGCGACCGTGATCGCCGCCAGCTGCGTCGTGTAGGTCTTGGTCGCCGGCACCGCCAGCTCTTTGCCGGCCTGCGTGATCAGCGCCACGTCAGCAGTCGACGCCAGCGGGCTGTCCGCATCGTTGGTGATCCCAACGATCGCGGCGCCGTTCCGCTTGGCCCACTCGGCGGTGTCGACGATCTCCTGCGTCGCGCCGGACTGGCTGACGGCGACGACCAGCGAGTTCGACAGGTCGAGGTTGGCGCCGTACAGCGTCGCCACCGATGGCGCCGCGAGCGAGGCCTGCCGCCCGGCGTGGATCTCGGTCAGGTACCGGCCGTAGACCCCGGCGTTGTCGGAGGAGCCCCGGGCGAGAAAGATCACGTTCCGGCGCCCGGCCGCGAGCCGGGTGATGTCGTGCCGGCTGGGCAGCACGTGCTCGAACGTCGCGGCCAGGGCGGCCGGCTGCTCGGCGATCTCGCGGGCCATCTGGGTGGCAGAGGCGGGGACAGACACCACTGGGATCACTGGTCCTATCTGGTCTTAACAGGTATGCTGCGCACGATAGCAGTGAGCGGTCGTCCGGGGCACCCCCGCGGGCAACGCCGAGGTCTGGAGGATCGAGATTCGATGGTGGCTACCAAGCGGGCCCAGGTCCGGTCGGTGCTGGAACGGCTGATCGACGTCGAGCTGCACCCCGGCGACCCGATCCCGTCCGAGCGTGCCCTGGTGGACAAGCTGAACGTTTCCCGGGTGACCGTACGGCAGGCGATCAGTGACCTGGTCGAGTCCGGCGCGCTGGAACGCGTGCACGGCAAGGGGACGTTCGTCACCGGGCCGCAGGTCGACTCCCAGCTGCACCTGACCTCGTTCTCCCGCGAGATGCGCGCTCGCGGGCTCGAGCCGGGCACGGTGGTGCTGTCGGCCACCGAGATCGAGGCCTCCGACGAGACCGCCAAGGGGCTGCGGGTGGCGAAGGGCACGAAGGTGATCCGGGTCGAGCGGCTGCGCACCGCCGACGCGTCCCCGATGGCCTACGAGGTCGGCTACTACCCGTCCGCGCTGTTCCCCGGCCTGCTCGGCCGCGAGCTCGGCACCCTGTACGACGTCTTCGCCAGCGAGTACGACGTCGTCGTCACCTCGGGTGAGCAGACCGTCCGGGCGGACAACGCCGACGGTCATGTCGCCCGCGTCCTCGGCGTGGCCCGGCGGGCACCCCTGCTGGTCCTCGAACGGACCACCTTCGCCGGCCGCAAGGTCGTCGAGCTGTCCTGGTCGGCCTACCGCGCCGACCGCTACCGGTTGCACATGGCCCTCACCCCGCGCGGCCCCCGTACCGGTTCCTCCACCTGATCCCACTGGATCGGTCCTGTTGTTCCACTGGTCTGTTCCCCTGCTGTTCGCTCCCCGGTCACCCGGCCGGTTCAGCAGGTGGCCCGCCGAGTACGACGAGGTGCCCGGCGGCAATACTGGAGCTCAACCCACATGAACTTTGCTGTGAGGAGTACCGCGAGACATGCCTATTGCCACCCCTGAGGTCTACGCCGAGATGCTGGACAAGGCCAAGCAGAACAGCTTCGCCTACCCGGCCATCAACGTCAGCTCGTCGCAGACGCTGACCGCCGCGATCCGCGGTTTCGCCGAGGCGGGCTCGGACGGCATCGTCCAGGTCTCCACCGGCGGTGCGGACTACCTGTCGGGCTCGACGATCAAGAACATGGTCACCGGCTCGGTCGCGCTGGCGGCGTACGCGCACGAGGTCGCCAAGAACTACGGCGTGAACATCGCGCTGCACACCGACCACTGCCCGAAGGACAAGCTGGACGGCTTCGTCCGGCCGCTGCTGGAGATCTCCGCCGAGCGCGTCGCGCGCGGCGAGAACCCGCTGTTCCAGTCGCACATGTGGGACGGCTCGGCCGTTCCGCTGGACGAGAACCTGGAGATCGCCAAGGACCTGCTGGCCCGCGCGCACGCGGCCCGGATCGTGCTGGAGATCGAGGTGGGCGTCGTCGGTGGTGAGGAGGACGGCGTCGCGAACGAGATCAACGACAAGCTGTACACGACGGTCGAGGACGGCCTGGCCACGGTCGAGGCGCTCGGCACCGGCGAGAACGGCCGCTACCTGACCGCGCTCACCTTCGGCAACGTGCACGGCGTCTACAAGCCGGGCTCGGTCAAGCTGCGGCCGGAGATCCTGAAGGAGATCCAGGACGCGGTCGGCGCGAAGGTCGGCAAGGAGCGCCCGTTCGACCTGGTCTTCCACGGCGGCTCGGGCTCGACGCTCGAGGAGATCCGCGCCGCGGTCGACCACGGCGTGATCAAGATGAACGTCGACACCGACACCCAGTACGCCTTCACCCGCCCGGCCGCCGCCCACATGTTCAGCAACTACGACGGTGTGCTGAAGATCGACGGCGAGGTCGGCAACAAGAAGGCCTACGACCCCCGCGCCTGGGGCAAGGCCGCCGAGGCCGGCATGGCCCAGCGCGTCGCCGAGGCCTGCGAGAACCTGCGTTCGACGGGCACCTCCCTCAACGCCTGAGCACAAGCCCTGATCAAAAGCACAGAGAAGTAAGTTCTGACGGACCCGCTGCCTTGGGCAGCGGGTCCGTTGCTTTCAGCGGACCAGGAGGCCTCCCCAGGCGGGTGCGTAGAACGGGGTGGTGGACTGGCAGTCGGTGATCGGGGCGTCGGTGGAGCTGAAGCCCCGGAGCCAGCCGAGGCGGTCGGTGGGGCCGTCTTTCAGGGAGAAGGAGACTGGCTTGCCGATCTGAGTTGGGTCGGCGGACTTGGTGACGACTCCGGTGGCGACTGCTACTGGGCCGCCTACGGCCAGGCAGGTGATGCGGCCCTGGAAGTCGGCGACGGGTCGGCCGTTGGGTTTGTGGTGTGTGAAGTGGAAGGCGCCCTTGACCTGCAGGGCGTTGTCGCCGGGGGCGATGCGTGCGGCGAGCGTGACGCGTAGCGGGTCGGAGGACTGGGGAGCCTTGCCGCCGAGGACTGCCAGGACGTTCGTACCGGTGGTGCCGGACTTCAGCTCGACCTGCTCGGAAGAGGGTGCGGCCGAGGAGGACTGCCGGCCGCGGTCGCCGTGGACGTGGAAGTTGCCCCAGGTGACGGGGAAGTGTGGCGCGGTGCCCTGGAGGCGGCTGACCGGGGCGTCGAAGAAGCCCCACACCCAACCGATCCGGTCCTGACGCCCGCCGTCGTACACCGTGAGCGCGATCTCCTTGCCGAGGACCTCCTGCGGTACGCCGGGATGCTCGGCACGGTCGATCACGCCGGTGACGATCCCGACCTCGTCCACGGCGTACAGGCTGGAGACCTTGCCGCTGAACTCGGCGACCAGGCTTCCGTCCGGATTGCTGTGGACGACGTGGAAGGTGCCATTCGGCTTCAGCGGGTCGTCGCCGCGGGCATCGATCGCGAAGCTCACCGGATCGCCGGCGTACGGTCCCCACTCCTCGCCGAGGACTCCACCGGCCTTTCCCTTCACCTCCATCGTCGAGGTGGGGGAAGCGCGGAGGGGTGCGGTCGCCGGATCGCTGGGGGCGGACGATGTCGCCTGGGCTGCGGTTCCGGTGAGGGCGGCGAGCAGGCTCGCGGCGGCCAGGCCCGCGGCGGTGGTGCGGAGGACTCTTCGACGGGCGGACAACACTGGTTCGGCTCCTTCGGTTCGGTTTCTTCAACCAGCGTGGTCGTTCTGGGCGCGGGGGAGATCCCTCCAGGGAGTGAACGGGCTAGCTCGGACGGGGGATTCGGCCCCGATTCACGTGGCGTCGGCGGGTGGGGTCGAAGGGCCTGACGGCCGTCGAGCGGAGGGCTCTGGCGAAGGTTGTGCGGATCTCTTCGACGACGGCGGGTGGATCGTCGAGGTCGGGCCAGGAGATCCAGCAGTAACCGGCCGGGGAAGGGTCGGCGGGGAGGCCGGGGCGGGGGACGCCGAAGGCCCGGTCGGCGGCTTCGGCCAGGTAGGCCGCCAGGGCGGGGATGGTGGTTTCGTCGGGGGCGTTCGACCAGTACGGGCGGTGTGGCTCGAACTCGACGACGGTTCGCTCGGCCGGGAACCACAGGGAGCAGCCGACCTGGTCGGCGTCGACGCCTGGTGGGGGAGACGAGGACGGCGTGGGGAGCCCGGCATCGGCGAGGATCACGCGCAGGCGGGATTCCGCGACCGAGGCTGAATCAGGCGTGGCCCGGGCGACGACGGATCTCGCTTGCTCGACTCCTTCGGTCAGGTGGTCGGTTGCTTTTCGGAGCGCGGTGGGCGTGGCGAGACCCGTGTAGAGGCTGGCGTCGGCGACAGCCTGGGCGGGAGCAGGTGGACAGGTTGCGGCGACCTCCGCGACGGTGCGCGGAGGGGAAGTCACCCGCAGCCCGTTCCACACCACCACGCCGGGCCCCAACGGGCTCCGCACGTGCCGGACGACGTCGTCCTCGACACTCCGCCTGGCGTCGGTGCCGCGGCCGGCTCGCCTGGTGCCGGCGCCACGACCCGCCCGCCCGACGGCGGCAGCCCGGTCCCTCGGCGTACGGTCCACACCGCCGACCCCTCGGCCGCGGAGTACCTCGGGGACCTCCTCCAAGGTGAGGTGCACCTTCGACAGGTCGAGGCCCCACAGCGGCAGGCCGTGGAGAGCCGCGGCCGACTGGTGGCTGGCAGTGCGCCCCGAGGACTCGCGGAGCAGCTGGAAGGTTCGCCGGACGTGCAGGGTCTCGTCGGTGACGAGGGTCAGGTCGCGGAAGGCGGCGTACCGGCCGGGGCGGATCCGGCGCCAGCCGCCGGTGCTGAGCAGGGAGTCGATGTCGGGGTCGGAGTAGCCGCAGGCGCGGGCGTCGGCGCGGGTGAAGACGCCGCCACGGATCGCGCGGAGCACGTTGAGGTTTGGGTTCACACCTCAGAAGATGCCGCGATCAGCCCTTCGTCCGGCGACCTTCACCGCGGCTGTGGACGACCCCGGAAAAGGGCATAAAAAAGGCCCGTCATGTCACGATGACGAGCTCCGCGCGGGTTGGCACCCAGGGTTGCCACAGCAGGGGCATGTTGGCCTCGGACGGCGTCCGGTTGCCCTTCCGCTCGTTGCAGGCGGCATGGGCGGCGACCGCGTTCAGCCACTCCGTGCGGCCGCCCCTGGACCTCGGTTGGACGTGGTCCATCGTGTCGGCGTTGTCCAGCCCGCAGTAGGCGCACCGGAACCTGTCCCGCCGCAGTACGCCGTGCTTGCTGTACTTCATCCGGCCGGCCGCGTACCGCCAGTGGGTGACCACGTAGCGCACCAGGCGCAGCACCCTGGGGACCGGAAAAGGGCCGATGGTCCGTTCGCCGTGCGCCTCTTCGACCACCGCGACCTCACGCACCAGCATCCGGATGGCGTGCTGGATCGAGACGGTGTGCAGTGGCTCGTACGACGCGTTCAGGACGATGACACTCATCCGGTGCCTCCTTTCCGGCCGTAGCTGGGAACCACGGCGGTACGACGCAGGGTCTCAAGCATCCGTGGCCGGTACGTGAACGGTCAACGGATTTCGTCAGACGGTCACGTGCCGGGCCGGCAGCGTGATCGGCGAAGATGTGCCTATGGAATTGAACAATCTGCTGAGCGGTCCTCCCGAGACCCTACTCCCCGAGGACCCGGCCGCGGCGGAACTCGCCGCCGGACTCGCTCCGGTGGACGCCGCCGCCAAGTACCCCACCTCCTCGCTGGCCTGGTCGGAGCTGGCCGAGGCTGCCTTCGCCGACGGCCGGACCATCGAGGCCTACGCCTACGCCCGGACCGGTTACCACCGGGCACTCGACCTGCTCCGCCGCAACGGCTGGAAGGGGCACGGCCCGGTCCCGTGGGAGCACGAGCCGAACCGCGGCTTCCTGCGCTGCCTCGCGGTGCTCGGCAAGGCGGCGGCGGTGATCGAGGAGAAGGAAGAGGCCGAGCGCTGCGCCACCTTCCTGCGCGACTCGTCGCCGACGGCGGCCGACGTCCTGAGCTGACCGTCCCACCGCCCCCCCGTCGCATTTGGTGGGTGAACCCACCAAATGCACCGTTGGCCCACCGGAAATCGATGGGTCAACGGGCCACCTGATGGGTCAACCCATCAATTGCCTTGGTGCGGTGGGTGGTGGGGGGACAGGATCTGCGGGGTGACCAGTCCTTACGCGCAGTCCGGGTACCGCGTCGGCTTCGACTGGGGACCAGCCGGTGCCGCCGCCGTGCCCGGAGCGCTCGTCGCGGTCGTCGACGTCCTCTCGTTCACCACCTCGGTGACGGTCGCCGCCGACCGCGGCATCACGGTCCTGCCGTACCGCTGGCGGGACAGCAGAGCAGCCCAGTACGCCGAACAGCAGGCCGCTGCCCTGGCCGTCGGCCGCTCGGAAGCCGGCCCCGACGGCATCAGTCTGTCTCCGGCGACCATCCGCCGGGCGAAGGACGTGCACCGCCTGGTCCTCCCGAGCCCCAACGGCTCCACCATCTCCCAGCAACTTGCAACCACCGGCTCGACAGTCGTGGCGGTCTCCCTCCGCAACGCAGCCGCTGCTGCAAGGTGGGTGGGAAGGAGCCTCGCGCCCCCGACCGCAGCCGACTCCGTCGGCGCGGGTGCGGCACCCCTGGCTGCAGCCGACCCTGTCGCCTGGGGCGTAGCGCCTCAGGTGGTTGCCATCGCCGCTGGTGAGCGCTGGCCCGATGGCTCCCTGCGCCCTGCTGTGGAAGACCTCTGGGGTGCAGGTGCTTTCATCGCCGCTCTGCAGGACCTCAAAGTCGGCCCGCTCTCGCCGGAGGCGGCAGCGGCCGCGGCGGCGTACCGGGCGGTCGCCGCGGAGCTGCCGGAGCAACTGCACGACTGCGCCGGCGGGAGAGAGTTGATCCAGTACGGCTACCCGCAGGACGTGGCGATCGCGGCGGAGGCCGGCAGCAGCGCGGCGGTTCCGGTCCTGCGGGCCGGCGCCTTCGTAGCAGATCGAGCACGCTAGAACAGGGCAAGACCGCCGTCATCGACGGGAGAAGGACGAGCCAGACCGCTGCATCAGCTGCAAGCCCGCACTGGGCAGCGCCGTCCACTTGCCGCCGCCCTCCGCGCGGTCAGGTCCGGGCTCGGGCGCGCAGGCGGCGGAGGACCAGGCCGAAGACGCGTTCCGCGGGGATGTAGCCGATCTGGCGCGAGTCGTAGCTCTCGCCGGGGTTGTCGCCGACGACCAGCAACCGACCCGCCGGGACGAGTTCGCCGTCGCGAAGTTTGCCGGCAGCAACTTCCGGAACACGATCGCCGGGCAGGGCGACGACCCGCTTGACGATCCATCGCCGATCGGTCTCGCCCGGCCCGGCCGGCGGTCGCTGCCAGGGGACGGTGACACCGTCGACGACAGCCACGCCGGCGTCGTACGGGGACTCGAGGACGACGAGGTCGCCGAGGCGCAGCGGGCGTGGGGAGCGCCAGGTGAGCAACCGGTCCTGGTCGGACAGGGTCGGCTCCATGCTGTGGCCGGCCACGGTCACCGTGGCCAGGCGCCGCCCTGCCGTGCGCGCCGCGACGAGTCCAAGCAGCGTGCCGAGCCCGAGCAGCGTGCCGAGGCCGAGCCGGACGGCAGTCCTTCTTCTTCCCGGCATCGCGTCGGGTATCCAATCTGTGAATGTCAATGCCTTGCGGATGGCAACAAGCGGACTCGGTGCCCGAAGTCTGTTTCCTGCCAAATGTGGTGCTCCAATTCTCTGGCCGACCGGTGAGAATCGCCGGTACTCTCTTGCCAGTTATCCGCCCTCCCCGGAAAGGAATAACACATGGTCAAAGCATTGCAGAACCTGGGTGATCGTCTCGTCGGACGACTGGTGCCGGAGGTCGTCGCGGAAGCCGGCGTCCAGGACTACCAGGTGAGCTGCGGTTGTGTCTGGGACTCTCCAGGCTATGTCAAGAAGGTCAAGAACTGCGTGGGCAGCAGGTGCGGCGCCTGCTACAGCGTGGGTGCCTGCTAGCACCTCCCGCACCTGACCGTGCGATGTCGGTGGCGGGAAACCTGCCGTCGCCGGCATCGTCAGTTCCTGCTGCGGCACGGAAGGGATTATGTCGTACCTGTTCCTGGCGTGTTCCGTCATTCTCAGCTTCGTTTTCGGAATGTCTTCGGCGAGCAAACTGGGGCGTTCCGCATTCCGGGATTTCGTCGCCTCGGCCGGCCCGCTGAAAATACTGCCGCGGTCATTGCGCCCGCTGGCCTCGCGCGTGGTCGTGTCGTCCGAGATCGCGTTGACGGTGGTGCTGCTGGTCGGAGCGGGGTCCGCTGCCCTGCCCGCGCTGGTGCCGGTCGCGGTCGTGGCGCTCACGGCCGCCGCGGCCTTGCTGCTGGTCTTCACCGTCGCCATCGTGGCGACGCTGCGCCGCGGCGGGCAACAGGCCTGTCGCTGCTTCGGGGCCAAGGCGACACCGCTCGGCCCCGCGCACGTGGTGCGCAACGTTTTGCTGCTCGCGGTCGCGCTGGCCGGTCTGGTCGCCGTGATCGCAACCGAACCGTCGGTTGAACCGGGCGGCGCCGTGCTGGCCGGCGTGGCGGGTCTGGTGGTCGGGCTGCTGGTGACGCGCTTCGACGACCTGACCGACTTGTTCGGCACCCCCGAAATCTCCGCCCGTGGTCGTTGAGGCCCGGCGTACTCGACAAGGAGAAGGTCTTGGCAATCCTGGCTGCCGCGGTGGTTCTGGTCGGTGTTCTCGTGCTGCTCGACCTGCTGCTCACTCTCGGGCTGATCAAGCGGGTGCGTACGCACGCCGAGTTGCTCGACAAGCTGGTCAACGCGGCGCCGGGTCAGGCGATGGAGCCCGGGCAGTTGCCGGTCGGCAGCTTGCTCGGCGAGTTCACCGCCACCAGCTCCGAAGGGCTGGAGATCTCCCGGGAATCGTTCGACGACGGCGTGGTCCTCGGCTTCTTCTCGACCTGGTGCGACACCTGCGCCGAGCAACTGCCCGGCTTCCTGGCGTACGCCGAGCCCTTGGGCCGGGAGCGCGTGCTGGCCGTCGTTCACGGTGACGACGCTCAGCTGGTCGACCTGGTCGCGACCTTGTCGAAGGTGGCGCAGGTCGTGGTCGAGCCTGAGAACGGACCGATCGCCCGGGCCACCGGTGTCCGGGCCTTTCCGACGATGGCCGTCGTCGACAAGGCCTGGCGGGTGACTTCCAGCGGCTACTCGACGGAGACACTCGCGGCTGTCGCGCTCCGATGACCGATCGCGGTGCCGCGCCCGAGCCCGAGGTGGGTTCGGTCAGGTCGCTACTGGCCGGTGCCGTCGAGGCGCTGGTGGTGGCTTGGCGGGCCGCGCCCGGTGGTTTCGTCGGCTACGTGCTGGCAAGTGTGGTCAGCGGGCTCGCGCCGGTGGCGGTCGCCTGGCTGATGAAGCTGGTCCTCGACCGGCTGACCACGGGGACCGCTCCGACCGGTGAGCTGACGTTGCTCGCGGTCGGCCTTGCCGTCGCCGGTCTGGCAGTTGCGGTGACGGGCGAGCTGGTGCGATACCTCGCCGCCGAGGTCGCCCGGCGCGTCACCGTGCTGACCCGGGACCGTCTCCACGAAGCCACCGGCCGGATGACCGGACTCGCCAAGCTCGAGGATCCCGCGTTCCGCGACCGGTTGCGGATGGCCGAGCAGCACAGTCAGTCCGGTCCGATGATCATTCTCGACGCGGTGATCGGCAGTGTCCGCTACCTGCTCACCCTGGTCGGCTTCGTGGTCACCTTGGTGGCCCTGAGCCCGCTGATGGCCGCTGTGGTGATCGCCGCCGCGCTGCCCGGCCTGTACGCCGAACTGAAGCTGAGCCGGCGTCGTGCGGAGATGATGGCGGGGCTCACTCCGACCGAGCGGCGTGAGTACTTTTACGGCGACCTGATGACCGGCCTGGAAGCGGCGAAGGAGATCCGCCTGCTCGGCCTCGGACGGCTGTTGCGTGGCCGGATGCTCACTGAGCTCCGCAAGGCGAACGCGAGTCGGCGGCGGATGGACCGGCGTGAGCTGCTGGTCCAGGGCTTGCTCGGTGCCCTCGGTGCGGTGGTGTCCGGGGCCGGCCTGATCTGGGCAATCGTTGCCGCTGGCAACGGACGCTTGACGGTCGGCGACATCTCGGTCTTCGTGGCCGCCCTGGCCGGTGTGCAGGCCGCCTCGACGGCCTTGGTCAGCGGCACCGGGATGGCGCACAACGCTTTGCTGATGTTCGCGCACTTCCGGGAGGTGACGAGCGAAGGGCCCGGTCTGCCGGTGGCCGCGGAGCCGGTCCCGGTGCCCGACCTGCGGCACGGCATCGAGTTCCGCGATGTCTGGTTCCGCTACAGCGACGACCATCCGTGGGTTCTCAGTGGTGTCGACCTGTTCATCCCGTTCGGACAGGCGACGGCGCTGGTCGGCCACAACGGCGCAGGCAAGAGCACCTTGGTGAAGCTGCTCTGCCGCTTCTACGACCCGACCCTCGGGGTGGTGTGCTGGGACGGTATCGACCTGCGCGACCTGGAGGTGACCGAGCTTCGCCGACGGCTCGGCGCGGTGTTCCAGGACTTCATGTGTTACGAGCTGACCGCCGCCGAGAACATCGCCTTCGGTGAGGTCGACGGTACGGCGGAACTTGCGCCGGGCCATCGGCCACGCGTCCGGGAGGCCGCCCACCGGGCCGGTATCGACAGCACTCTGGAGCTCCTGCCGCGCGGCTACGACACCATGCTGTCGCGGATGTTCTTCAACGAGCAGGACAAGGACGACCCAGCGACCGGCGTGCTGTTGTCCGGTGGCCAGTGGCAGCGCGTCGCCCTGGCTCGGGCCTTCCTGCGGGACCGGCGGGATCTGCTGATCCTCGACGAACCGACCTCGGGGCTGGACGCGGAGGCCGAGCACGAGATCCACACCAGCCTCGCCGCTCACCGCGCGGGCCGTACCAGCGTGCTCATCTCGCACCGGCTCGGGGCAGTGCGGGACGCCGACCGGATCGCCGTACTGGTCGATGGCCGCGTCGCCGAGTTGGGCAGCCACGACACCCTGGTGTCCACAGGCGGCACCTACGCCCGCCTCTTCGAGCTCCAGGCCGGCGGGTACTCCACCGCCTGACCGACGAGTCCTTGTGCTGTGGTGCCTGGGTTGTCGTAGGATCAGGTGTCAACCAAAGTCTCGAAGTACTGCCCGTTGACAGAGCCGGCAGGCGGCGTGCGTCCCCGCTTCCTGCCAGAACATGGACGGTTGTAAGCGGCATGACGGACCGGTAGAGCAGGACGCCCACGGTCAGATCACCGCTCCACCGGGCAGTGGAAGGTCTTACCGTGCCGGCTGTCACCGGACGGATCCGCACGCCCGAAACCCAGCGCACCGGTTACCGGGTCGCGCTGCAAACTCCCGGGGCGTGGAAGTTCTACCTGGCCGCCTCCCTGGCCCGGATCGGCATCGCGATGACCGGCCTCGGCATCGTCTGGTTGATCCACGGAGCAACAGGCTCGTACGGCGCCGCCGGCGCGGTGACGGGTGGTTTCGCGGTCGCCGAGGCCGTCGGTGGTCCGCAGGTGGCCCGGCTGATCGACCGCTACGGGCAGACCCTGATGCTGCCCGTCATCCTGCTCGTGCACGCGCTGGCGGTGGCGCTGCTGATCGGTCTCGCGATCTCCTCGGTAGCACTTGGGTACCTGGTCGTCGCGGGAGTACTTGCCGGCGGATCACTTCCGCAGGTGGGAGCGCAGACAGCAGCTCGCTGGTCGCACGCATTGCGCGGCCAACCCGCCCTGGCATCAGCGTTCGCCCTGGAATCACTGGGCGTCGGCCTTGCCTTCCTGGTCGGTCCGGCTCTGGTCGGCACCATCAGCTCCCTGGTCAGCCCGGTGGCCGGCTCGGCGCTCGCTACCGCGCTCGTCCTGGCAGGAGGCTTCGCCTTGGCGCTCCAGCGCCGTACTGCGCCTCCGCCGAGGGCGCCGAGTCGCCACAGCCACGAGCGACCGGCCACGCTGATGCGGGCGGGGTTCCTCGCGCTCGCCGGAACCAGCATCGCGATCGGCTTGTTCTTCGGAAGCATGCAGGTCTCGGTGACGGCTTTCGCGGTCGGCCGGGGCACCCCGAGCCTGGCCGGGCCGCTGTACAGCGTCACGAGCCTCGTCAGCATGGTGGCTGGAATCGCCTATGGCGCAAGGCGTTGGCGACTGGCCGAGCCGACGCAGTACGTCGTGGCACTGGCTGTGCTGAGTGTGACGACCGTGCCACTGCTCATGGTGAACACGCCGCTCGCACTCGCCATCGCGCTCGCGCTGCCCGGTCTTGCGCTCGCGCCGTTCCAGGTGTTGTCGGCAGTGCTGACCGAGGCCCGGGTCGAACCCGCGGTACTCACTCAAGCCTTCACCTGGCAGAACTCCGGCAGCGCCGCCGGCATAGCACTCGGCGCCGCCTTCGCCGGGCGGGCTGTGGACACCGGCGGCCCGCAGTACGGCTTCATGCTGGCCTTGCTGGCCACCGTCTTCGCCACCGCGATGGCGTGCGTCGTACGGCGATCCGGATGAAGCTGCTCACCGAACTGGCGGCCGGTCAGCGGTAGGTGATCTGGCGCTCGGCGGCGGTGCGCGCCGCGTAGTCGGTGGGGGTGAGGCCGATCTGGTCCTTGAACTCGCGGGTGAAGTGGGCCTGGTCGAAGTAGCCGAGGGCGACGGCCAGGTCGGCGAGCTCGGTGACCCGGCCGCGGGCCAGAAGCTCGGCGCCGTCGTGCAGGCGGTAGCGGCGCAGGACCCACTTCGGGCCGACGCCGACGTACCGGCGGAAGAGGCGTTGCAGCGTGCGGATCGGTACGCCGAACCGCTCGGTGACCTGATCGACCCGGGTGATCGAGCGGTCCTCGGCCATCGCGGCGACGATCCGCCGGACCAGCGCGTACGACGGGTCGTCGGCGACCAGGTGGTCGATCAGGTAGGCCTCGAACACCGCGCGCCGCCGGACGTCGGACTCCGCGGCGAAGATCAGGTCGGCGAGCCGGTCCGCGTCGGGGAAGAGATCGGTCAGCGGCAGCACCTCGTCGCGGAACGAGGCGACGTCGCGCCCGGTCAGCGCGCCGAAGCCCCCGGCCCAGAACTTGACCCCGAAGACCCGGCCCCGCCCGGTCAGCTCGCGCTCGAACTTGCGCGTGCAGACCCCGTTCAGGAACGCACCGCCGGGCTGCTCGAAGGTCACGTTCACGCTCGGGTACGGCAGCACCTCGGCGACGTACGGGGCGGTCAGCTCCCACTCGACGATCCAGTACCACTCGACGAACCGGCCGACGGTCGGCCCCGGGGCGAGCCGGCTGAGCGAACGGTGCCGGGCCTGCTCCTGCGGGTGCAGGATGCCCTTCTCGCTGTCCGTCGGCTGCGTCACGGTGACTGTCGCTTTCTTCCAAGACCCGGAGGGCCGGTACGGCGTTGACTGAACGTCATGACGACGAACACGGTAAACCCCATCCCCGACGGTTATCACTCGCTCACCCCGTACCTGGCCGTCGCCGACGGGCCGAAGGCGATCGAGTTCTACCAGCAGGTCTTCGGCGCCGAGGTGGTCAGCCGGCAGGACATGCCCGACGGCCGGCTCGGGCAGGCGGACCTGCGGTTCGGCAACTCGATGCTGCAGCTCAGCAGCGAGATGCCGCAGATGGGGCTGCGGGCACCGAACGGCGAGTGGGTGCACTCCTCGCTGGTGCACTACGTGCCGGACGTGGACGCCACCTTCGCGAAGGCGATCGAGGCCGGCGCCCGCGAGGTCGCGGCGGTCTCGACGTTCATGACCGGCGACCGGTACGGCACCCTGATCGACCCGTTCGGGCACCGCTGGGCGATCCTCACCAAGGTCGAGGACGTCTCGCCGGAGGAGGCCGACCGGCGGGTGAAGGAGTGGCTGGCGTCGAACCCGGCCGAGCTCAACGAGGCCTAAGGCAACAGAGCGCAGGGCACAAGGAAGCGGCCCGCCGGAACCGTCCCCTGCGGCAGTTTCGGCGGGCCGCTGACTAAGAGTGTGCACGTGATCACGGAAAATGGCAACCCCGGTTCGCGGTGCAGATCACTGACACGGAAACCTCTGCACGGTCCGCGGGTCCGGTAGGCTTCGGTCGTAAGAGCCTGGAACGCTTGCCGGATGAACGTCTGGTGAAGTGTGCCGGGCTTCACCGTTTCCAGCGGCCGGCTCTTCAAGGCGATGGCGCCAAGAGCCGACGCGTTGAAGAGGAGGGCTGAGATGCCCGCAATCGTGCTCGTCGGCGCCCAGTGGGGCGATGAGGGCAAAGGCAAGGCGACCGATCTGCTCGGCAACACCGGGACCGCGATCGACTACGTGGTGAAGTTCAACGGCGGCAACAACGCCGGCCACACCGTTGTCATCGGCACCGAGAAGTACGCGCTGCACCTGCTGCCGAGCGGGATCCTGACCCCGGGGGTGACCCCCGTGATCGGCAACGGCGTGGTGGTCGACCTGAGCGTCCTGTTCGAGGAGCTGGACGCGCTCCAGGCCCGCGGGGTCGACACGAGCCGGCTGGTGGTGAGCGCCAACGCGCACATCATCCCGCCGTACAACCGGACCCTGGACAAAGTGGCCGAGCGGTTCCTCGGCAGCCGCCGGATCGGCACCACCGGCCGTGGTATCGGGCCGACGTACGCCGACAAGATGAACCGGATCGGGATCCGGATCCAGGACCTGTACGACGAGAAGATCCTCGAGCAGAAGATCACCGGCGCGCTGGAGCAGAAGAACCAGCTGCTGGTGAAGGTCTACAACCGGCGCGCGGTGGAGATCGCCGAGGTCCTGGACGAGCTGCTCGGGTACGCGGAGCGCCTGCGCCCGATGGTCGCCGACACGAGCCTGCTGCTCGGCAAGGCGCTCGACGCGGGCAAGACCGTGCTGATGGAGGCCGGTCAGGCGACGCTGCTCGACGTCGACCACGGAACGTACCCGTTCGTCACGTCGTCGAGCGCGATCTCCGCGGGTGCGTGCACCGGCGCGGGCATCCCGCCGACCCGGATCGACCGCGTGATGGCGGTCGTCAAGGCCTACACCACGCGCGTCGGTGAGGGACCGTTCCCGACCGAGCTGCTGGACGCCGACGGCGAGTGGCTGCGCCAGCAGGGCTTCGAGTTCGGTACGACGACCGGGCGCCCGCGGCGGTGCGGCTGGTACGACGCGGTGATCGCGCGGTACGCGGCCCGGGTCAACGGCGTCACCGACTTCGTGCTCACCAAGCTGGACACGCTGACCGGGCGGGAGAAGATCCCGGTCTGCGTCGCGTACGACGTGAACGGGGTGCGGCACGACGAGATGCCGATGACGCAGACCGACTTCCACCACGCGACGCCGGTCTACGAGGAGCTCGAGGGCTGGGACGAGGACATCACCGGCTGCCGCAACTTCGACGACCTGCCGAAGAACGCCCAGACCTACATCCGCACGGTCGAGGCGATGAGCGGCGCGCCGATCTCGGCGGTCGGGGTCGGCCCGGAGCGCTCGCAGATCATCATGCTCGACACCAGTAACTGAACAACTGAACAGGCCCTTCACAGCTTGCTGTGAAGGGCCTGTTCTCAGTTGATGAACGGCAGGTCGCGGATGACCGGGAGCTGCCGCAGGTCACCGATGGTCGGGCTCGGCAGGTCGGGCAGCTTGAAAGCGTCAGCGAGTGGCGTCCAGTTCGTGCCGGTGTCGTAGGCGCGGAAGGCCAGCACCGCTGTGACGACCAGCAGCGCGAGAGACACGACAGTGCTCAACCAGGCCGGCCGGAACACCGTCCGCAGACCAGCCCGCGCACCCCGTCGTAGCGACCCTCCACCCGGACCGCCCCACGCCGTGAGCAGCCCGAACACAGCGCCGACAGCAACGCTGACCGGAGCCAGCGGACCCCAGTCGAACCCCCTGGCCAGCGCCACGACCAGCGTCGTGACCCCACCGGCGCTGAAGCCGACGATGAGCGGCAGCAGCGCGCTGGGCAGCGACACCAGCGCCGCACTGGCGAGGTGAACCGGGCTGGCGGCAACGGCCACGAGTCCGTCCGACCTGCCGCGGTAGCCGCGGGACTCCCGTCGGCGCAGCAACGCCGTACTGGACTTGTCGACCATCCGGGCCAGCACGGTGAGCGCTGCGGCGACCAGCATGCCGACGACGGGCAGTACGGCGATCAGCGCGGCCAGGGCGAGCAGGAGCGCGAAGAGCAGGCCGCCACGGGAGGCCGGTGGCAGCGGCGGTCCGGACGGGCGCTGCTCCAACGCCTTGTTCTGCTGGGGTCCTGGATGCTGCTGCGGGACCGGATAGTTCTGTGGCTGCGCATAGATCGGACCGGTCGGCGGAGCGTAGTTCGGCCCGGTCACTGGCCCGCCCAGGCCGGCAGGCGCCGCTTGGTACGGCAGCGGCATCGCCGCCGGAGCAGCAGCGCCCGGGACCGGGCTGTACGTCGCCGGGTGCACCGGGACAGCCTTCGCAGCCAGCCGCGCGGCCTTCTGCTCGGCCGCAACGTCCCGCAGCTTGTCGCGGATCGGAGCGAACGCCGACAGCGGCGGGATCACCGAAGGCAGCATTTGAGCAACCTCCGCCGGGTCCGGCTCGCCGGGCATCACCCGGGTGCCGTCGGGCATGACCCGGGTCCCGTCGGGCAGGACCTGAGTGCCGTTGGGCAGGACCTGGGTGCCGACTTCAGCGGCGGACATCACCGTGGTCGGTGGGTGCAGCTGGACGGTCTCGGGTGCGGTCAGCAACGTGGGGGCTTCGGCCGCCGGGACCAGCGCGTCGCGGCCTTCGGCGTACCGGTTGAGGCCGGCCATGATCTCGAGCTGGGTCGGCCGGTTCCGGCGGTCCGGTGACAGCGCAGCGGCGAGCAGCGGCTTCAGCCGCGGGTCCAGTCCCTCCAGGTCGGCCTGGCCGCTGTGGACGCGGCTCAGCACCACCTCGAACGGGCCCTTGCCGAACGGCCGGCGTCCGGTCGCGGCGTAGGCAGCGGTCGCGGCCCAGCCCCACCAGTCGGCCGACTCGGACACCATCTCGCCCTCGATCAGCTCCGGCGCCAGGTATCCCGGCGTACCGATGACGAGCCCGGTCTGCGTCAGCCGCAGGTCGTCAGCCGCCTGGGCGATGCCGAAGTCGATCATCACCGGCTTGCCGTTGAGCATCATCACGTTGCCCGGCTTGAGGTCGCGGTGGATCACCCCGGCCGCGTGGATCGCCTGCAGCGACTCGGCCAGGCAGCCGGCCAGCGGCAGCCAGCGCTGCGGCGTCAGCGGCCCGCGGTCGTCCACCTGCTCGTCCAGCGGCCGTCCCGGGATGAAGCGCGTCACCAGGTACGGCCGGTCGCCCCGCAGGTCGTAGTCGAGCACGCCGGCCACGCCAGGGTGGTCGACCCGCCGCAGCGTCGTCGCCTCGCGCTCCAGCCGCGCCCGCGCGGTCGGGTCGTGCGCCACGTGCGACCGCAGCACCTTGAGTGCGACCTCGCGCCGCTCGGGCCCTTCGGCGAGGTAGACCACACCCATGCCGCCCTGCCCGAGGCGCCGGATCAGCCGGTACGGCCCGATCCGCTCCTCCACCTCCACCGGCTTCTCGACCGGCAGGCCCCCTGTACCCGACATGCCATCTACCGTACGTCGGCACCAGCCCACCTGCCCTGGCTCGACCGCATGACCCGGGAGGTAATCGTCGCGATACACATCTGCGCCAGCCTGGTGTGCAGCAGCCGACCGCCAGGAGGAACCGAGATGACGCACTACGCGATCAATGTACTCACGTGAAGGACGCGGCCGGTGCCTCGGGGCGGTGGGCGCCGGCCGCGTCCTGGTTCAGGTGACGGGCAGCTTGAAGGCCAGAAGGGCGGTGCCGGTCGCGTTGGTGATCCAGGGGCCGGCGCCGATGTGGCCCTGGTAGGTCAGGCCGGTGACGCCGGTCGCCGGGCCGGACAGGGTGAGCACGAGCTTGCCGCCGGGCTGGTAGGCCACGGAGCTGATCGTCACGGCTCCGCCTTCCAGCACGAAATTGGCGGCGACTCCGGCGCCGACGGTGAGCGGATCGGTCGACCGGAGCTGTACGACGAGCTGCGACCCGCCGGCGGTCACCCGGGACGGGTTCGGCGGAGCGACACCGGCCGACGGGCCGCCGTACAGGTCTCTGCCGACCACAGCGAACGTGTGGTCGCCCATCTCGCGGTAGCCGCCGATGTAGGCGTAGTGGCAGCCGTCGTGGCCCGACAGCCCGTTGGTGGACAGCAGCGTCACCCCAGCCGTGTCGCCGAGCTGGCGCTGGGCCTCACGGACGTTCATGGTGGTCGTCGTACCGCAGGGGGACGTACGCACTTGGTACACGTAGTACTTGGCAGCACCGAAGTCGGAGCGCCAGTCCTGCAGCAGTGTGTTGAACCCGCCGACGTGGACCGCGGCGTTGTCGTTGTCGGACTCGCCCTGGTACCAGAGCACTCCCTTGACGCTGTCCAGCACACCAGCGGCCTGCAGGCGTTGCCGGAGCCGGCCGTAGTTCGTGGCGAGGTCGTCGGGGTTGCTGTCGTTGCGCTGGAAGAAGCTGATCGGCTGACCGCCGTGGGCGCCGTTGAAGATCGCCACGGGCACCTTGTACCGGTCCACGATCTTGCGGCCCATCCGGATCGCCCACTGGCCGACCGAGCCGGACTGGTTGGTCACGTCACCGGTCGCGTAGTGCCAGACCCGGTCCGCGCCGGAGATGGTGCCGTCCGACGTCGGCGTACCGAAGCTGCGCAGGTACGGCGACTCCTCCCCGTTCGCGGCACCGTTGAACTTGGCTGCCTCCGCGTTGGACTGTCCCTGAACCACCAGCACGTCACCGGAGACCACACCGTCCCGGCGAGTGACCACCCGGTCGACACCGGGCCCAGTGGCTCGCAGCTCGAAGCTGTACTCGTGCAGCCCGGCAGTGATCCGCGGAGTGAAGCGGAACGACCTGGACGAGGAGGTGAAGGTCTCGGTCCGGCCGGCGCCGGTCACCCGCAGCTGCACCCGCCGTACTCGCGGATCGATGACAGCACCCGCAACCGGTACGACGGCGCCGTTGCGGCCGTCCCGCGGTACGAGCTGCCGGTCCTGCGGCGACTCCGTCACGCTCACCAGAGACGTGCGGACGTACGCCGTCAGCCGGCGCTGCGAGTAGCGGTTCGCGTTGCTGGCGAACGTCCAGTCGGGCTGGCCGCTCAGGTTGGTGCCGATGCCCAGCGACAGCAGGCCGTTGGCCGACTCGGTGAACGTGTTGATCGCGAACACCGGCTTGGCCGCGATGCTCGACGGCCGGGCCGCACCGATCTGGCCGACCTGGAACGAGCCGTAGCCGAGTGGTGAGGTCGGGTTGTCGTCCGTGTCGAACGTGATCGACGACGCGTTGGCGACCTGGGTGCTGGCGCTCTCCTGGTACTGGTTGGGCCACATCTCCAGGTAACCGGTCTGGCCGCTGCCGTTGGTCACGCCCGGCACGTTCGAGCGGACCTCCAGGTCACCGACCCGCTGCCGGACGAGCTCACCAGGGCGCGTCGGCAGTCCGATCCGGGAGGCGGTCGCGGTGAACGGCTCCATCGCCGTCCAGACCCACTGCGGTCCGTCCGGCCCGTTCAGCTCGACGCAGTAGCCGACCCGGTCGAAGTTGGAGCCGACCTCACCGGTCCGGTCCAGGCTGTACGGCGGGGTCTGGTTCAGGTAGCTGCCGCGTTCCGGCAGGTCGAGCTGGAGCACAGGGGTGAAGCCTGTCGCCGCACTGTCGCAGGAGGTCGCCGCGGCGCCGTGCACTGCCGAGGCGGGAGTGATCAGGGCTGTGAGGGAGGCGCCGCTGGCCAGCACCGTGGTGGCGACGGCGATGAGGAAACCGGTGTGGGAGCGACGTACCAGGGCGCGGGCGGGCGCAGAACGAGGCATGGACGGACCTCCGGTGGCGGGTTGTCTCCACCATGGGTAGCGGTCCGCTCACTGTTCGTGCGAGCACCTTGCGCCCAGCGGTCTCATCCCTGCGCCCAGTGGCAGCTTTCCGGCCCTGGCCAGATCTTCGCGAAGAGCGGCCACCGGACGGCTGGCAGGGACCGGGCGCAGCCGGTGGGATGGAGCCCATGAGGATCGAGATGCTGGTGTTCGACGGTGTGGACGAGATGGACGTGATGGGCCCGTTCGAGGTCTGGAGCCACGCGGCGGCCAAGTCCGGCGAGCTGGAGGTCGTACTGGTCGGGCTGGACGGCCCGGTCGAGGTCACCGGCATGCACGGGCTGCAGTTCCGCGCACCAGCCGGTCTCGGTACGCCGAACGGCCTGTTCGTTCCCGGTGGCGGCTGGCTCAACCAGGCCGACAGCGGCGCGTGGGCGGAGGCGCAGCGCGGCGTACTGCCGGCCCGGCTGGCCGAGCTGGCCCCACAGCTCGACTGGATCTCCTCGGTCTGCACCGGCTCGATGCTGCTCGGTGAGGCCGGGCTGGTGAAGGGCCGCCCGGCCACCACGAACCGCAACGCCTGGGAGGACTTCAGAGCGGCGTACGGGCCTGAGCTGAAGGAGAACCGGGTCGTCGACGACGGCACGCTGATCACCGCCGGCGGCATCACCGCGGGCATCGACCTGGCCCTGCGCATCGTCGAGCGCCATCTGGCGCCCGACCTGGCCGACCGCATCGCCGGGTCGATGGAGTACACCCGCGACCGCGACCTCTACGTCAGCGCCGCCTGAGCAGCACGCCGCGGCTGCCGCGCTTGCGGAGGTAGGCGCGGCCTCCGACGACCGGCTCGAACCGCGGACCCACCAGCTCGACCTGCTGCTCGACACTCCAGCCGGACGGCCAGGACTGCGCCGCCAGCCTCACCGGCTCCATCGCCACGAACAGGTGGTCCGTCGGGAAGCGGTCCAGCAGGGCCAGGTCCGGCTCGTAGTACAGCATCTCGATCAGCAGGTACGCCGCTCCGGTGAGCCGCCGGGTGGTCGCCAGGTCCTCGTAGCTGTGTGGGTGCACCCGTACGTCGTCCTGCAACGCGCGAAGCCGTCCGTAGAAGACAGGGTTCGGCTCGGTCGCGTCGACCGAGTACCCGCCGGCCAGCAGCCGCCGGGTCAGCGCACCCTCGCAGGCCCCCACCTCGATCACCCGCCCAGCCACCGGGTCCAGGTGCGACCGCACCCAGGCCGCCGTCGCGTCCAGCCGCTCCAGCTCGTACGGCGACGTTGCGAACTCCCACGGGTCGGGCACCGCGGCGGCGTTCTCGCCCAGGCTGCCCATCAGCGCGAACAGCCGGGCCCGCTCGTCCGGTGTGGATCCGAAGAACCGCTCGACGGCGTGGACCCTGCCGGTGAGCAGAGCGTCGTCGTCCTGCTCGTCCAGCCCGAGCAGGTCGGTGGCGTGGGTGTTGACGAAGTCCAGCTTGGCCTCGACCAGCGCCGGGCTGAGCTGCTCGTCGGTGTCGGTGACCCACTGGAACCACTGCGCGTCGCCGACCGCGTGCAGCACCGGCGCACGGCGTACGAGACCTGCGAGCTCGAAGCCCCAGCGGCCGCGGCGCTCGCGGCCGTCGGCCGGGTTGTGGGTCCAGACGGTCGCCTCGACGTCGCCGGTCTCCAGGGCGATCGCGTCGGCGGCGGCGCCGGGGGAGAACGGCTTGGCGCTGTCGGACGAGGTGCCGAGCAGTTCGGCGAGTGGAGCGAGCCGGCCGGCCAGCGGGACCCCCACCGGCAGCTTCAGGTAGGTACCGCGGTCGGCGACGAGCAGATGGACCTCACGGCCGCGGCCGGGGTCGAGAACGGACAGGAAATCGACGACTACATCTTCCGGACGGAGAACAGCAACGACATCGATCACTCGCCTATTTTACGCAAGCTCTCTGCGAAATGCAGGTTGAAGCGTGTTGGCTCAGTCCCTCAAGAGCGCGGCGACCGCCTCGGTGACGATCTGGCGCCGGTCGGCCGTCGATGTCCGGTCGACCAGCGCGGCGTACTCGGGGGTCATGTTCGCCCACAGGGCCGCCTGGTGGATGACCAGGCTGAGCAGCACGATCGGCTCGTACCTGCTGGGCAGTACGCCGTCGCGCTGCGCCTGCGCGATCGCCTCGGTCTTGTGCCGGTTGCTCTCGACGATCGCGTCCAGGGGATCGGTCGTGCCGGCTCGCTCCAGCCGGTACCAGGTCGCGAGCCGCTGGATCTCTGGGTGCTGCTCGTAGCCGTCGAACAGGCGGCCGGCGTACTCGGGAAGGTCGGTCGCGTCGATCGGCGTGCCCTGCACGGTGTGCTCGACGATCTCGTTGAAGACTGCGTCGAACAGGCCGTCCTTGCTGCCGAAGTAGTGGTAGATCTGCGCCTTGTTCGAGCCGGACTCGGCGGCGATCCGGTCCACCCGCGCGCCGGCGATGCCGTACGCGCTGAACTCCTGGCGAGCCGCCTGCAGCAGTCGCTTCTTGGTCGCCTCAGCGTCTCCGGCCATGCCGCGAGGATACCTCACTAACTAGATAGTTGACTGGCGTCGACGTGCGTGCTTCACTTCAACTAACTAGTCAGTCAGCGAGCAGAGGAGTCGCACGATGAAGGTCTTTCTGGTCACCGGGAGCTCACGAGGCCTCGGTCGTGAGATCGCCCAGGCCGCACTCGCCGCCGGCCACCAGGTCGTCGCGACGGCCCGTCGGCCCGAGCAGTTGGCCGACCTGGTCAGCCAGTACGGCGACCAGGTGCGCGCCGTCGCGCTGGACGTGACCGATCTGGCCGCCGCCGAATCCGCGGTCCAGGCCGCCGTCGACGCGTTCGGGCGGCTGGACGTGGTCGTGAACAACGCCGGCTACGCCAACTTCGTGGCCTTCGAGGACATTCCGATGGACGACTTCCGCGAGCAGGTCGAGACGAACCTGTTCGGCGTGGTCAACGTGACCCGGGCGGCGCTGCCGGTCTTCCGGGCGCAGGGCTCCGGGTACTTCGTCCAGGTCTCGTCGTCGGGCGGCCGAGCCGTCGCGCCGGGGCTGTCGGCGTACCAGGCAGCGAAGTGGGCCGTCGGCGGCTTCTCAGGAGTGCTCGCCCGTGAGCTCAACCCGCTGGGCATCAAGGTCACCGTGCTGGAGCCGGGCGGCATGAGCACCGACTGGGCCGGGTCCTCGATGAAGGTCTACCCGGTGAGCGAGGCGTACGAGCCGTCCATCGGCCGGCTGCGTGACTACATGGCCAACGGGCTCGCCGGAAGCGACCCGGCGAAGGTCGCGCAGGTCATCCTGCAGTTGGCGGACAGCGAAGAGGTGCCGGAGCGACTTCTGCTGGGGAGCGACGCCGCGATGGTTGTCGAGGACTACGAGAAGACGCGGGCGGCCGAAGGGGAACGGTGGATCGAGACGACCCGGTCGACCGACGCCGATGGTGGCATCACGCGGGACCCACTGGCCCACCTCTGACGTAACTTCACGGAGTGAGAACGATCTGGATGCTGGCCGCCGTGCTGCTGGTCGGCGGGTGCGGGACCGAGGTCGCGAGCAAGGGGGCCCCGCCGCCGGCGACGCCGGTTCCGACCGGCAAGGCGACCGGCGGCCCGATCCCGACCCCGCCGCCGAAGGTGTGCCCCGCGTCCGGCGCACAGGTCAGCGTCGGGCCGGTCGAGGCGGCGCTGGGGCATCGCGCGGTCGTACTCACGGTCACCAACTGCAGGCCTGAAGCCCTGACGCTCAAAGGGTATCCGGCGGTCGTCGTACTGGACTACTGGCGTAAGCCGCTGGGGACCACGGTCGCGCACGAATCGTCGTACATGGCGATCGATCCGGGGCCGGAGCGGCTGCGGCTGGCCAAGGGGCAGACCGCGCTGGCAGTAGTTGCCTGGAGCAACACTGTGGCGGCCGGGCCCGACCCGGTGACCGGGCAGTTCCTGAAGGTCGCGGCGAGCAACGGGGACGCCCAGGCCGTCTGGCCGGTGGTCACCGATCTCGGGACCACCGGCAAGCTCGAAGTGACGGCCTGGGCGCGGAAGCTGAAGACCTAGGCCTTGAAGACCTAGGCCTTGAGCGCCTCGTAGACGTCCTCGATCTCGGCGGACGGAGCGCCCTTGGCGAAGCGGGCGGTGTCGTCGGCGAGCACCTCGTGGGCGCCGCTCTCGACGCCGTCCAGGGCGGCCTTCGCGATGTCGACCGGGTTCTCCTTGGGGGCCGTGACGGTGGTGGTCATGTCGGTGTCGACGTAGCCCATGTGCAGGGCGGTGACGCCGATGTTCTTGTCGAGCAGTTCGAGCCGCAGGGCGTTGGACTGCGACCAGAAGGCGGACTTCGTGGCGGCGTACGCGCCGTGGTAGGCGACCCAGGACAGGGCGGACAGCATGTTCAGGATCTGGCCGCCGCCGTTGCGCTCGATCACCGGCACGAACGCGCGGGTCAGCTGCAGCGGGCCGAAGAAGTTGACCTCCATGAGCAGGCGGATGTCCTCGATCGGGCTGCCCAGGTAGGAGTTGCCGGTGACGTCGATGCCGGCGTTGTTGACCAGCACGGTCACGTCCGGCGCGGCCTTGACCAGCGCGTCGATCGAGGCCTGGTCGGTGATCTCGAGCGGGAGCGTCACGACGCGCGGGTCGGTGCTCGGCTCGGGCTTGCGGGAGGTCGCGTAGACCTTGGCCGCGCCGCGGCCGAGCAGGTCGTCGACGACGGCCTTGCCGATGCCGCGGTTGCCGCCGGTGACGAGGACGACGGCGCCTTGCAGTGAAGTCATGAGGTGCTCCGGAGTTCGTTCATGCTTAGAAACTGATCGGTTTACATCGAACATACACCGATCGGTTTCGTTCGCCAAAACGGGGCGGTACGCTCGACGTATGAAGAGCCAGGCAACATCGCGTGAACGGCTGCTCGAGGCCGCGAGCGACCTGTTCTACAGCGACGGCGTCAACATCGGCGTGGACGCACTGTGCAAGGCCGCGGGAGTCTCGAAGAAGTCGATGTACCAGCTGTTCCGGTCCAAGGACGAGGTGATCGCGGAGAGCCTGGCCGCCCGCGGTCCGTACTACAACGCCCTGCTGCTGCCGAGCCCGGACGACGAGCGCTCCCCGCGGGAGCGGATCCTGTCGGTCTTCGAACGCCAGGACGAGATCGCCGCCGCCGTCGACTTCCAGGGCTGCCCGTTCGTCTCCACCGCGACCGAGCTGAAGAACCCCGAGCACCCCGGCAGCGTCGTGGCCCGGCACTTCAAGCAGGCCCTGACCGACTTCTTCCGCGCCGAGCTGTCCCGCACCCACGCCGAGGACCCCGACATCCTGGCCATCCAGCTCACGATGGTCTTCGACGGCGCCGGTGCGCGCGCGGTCGTCCGCGCGCAACCGCTGCAGAACGTCGGCGTCGTCCTCGCCGCGACCGTGCTGCAGGCAGCCGGCGTACGCGACGAACAGTTCGCCGCGCACGCCCGCTGACGCGCACGCTCGCTAACGCGCACGCCCGCTACTCCCGGGCTTCCTGGCTTCCTGGCTTCCGGGACCCTCCTCTTTCCTCGGCGCCGCCGGCCGCAGGCCGGCGGCGCCGAGTGTCAGCTGGTCAGTGTCGCCAGCTCGGCACCGGCGAGCAGGAAGGCTCCGACGCCGAAGTCCGCCGTCGAGTCGTAGGTGATCGGCTGGCTCGACTCCGGCCGGTCGCCGACCTTCTGCACGTAGCCGAGGAACCCGTCGGGGTGCACGGCCGTGGCCACCATCCCGTTCCACGCCTTCGCCGCCGTCGCGCGGTAAGTTGCCGAAGGCACCAATCCGTTCTTCACGGCGTACGCCGTCGCGTAGCAGAAGAACGCCGTCCCGCTCGTCTCCGGCCCGGGCAGATGGTCGGCGTCGCCGAGGTTCACGTTCCAGAACCCGTCGGCCCGCTGGATCGGCCGCAACGCGCCCACCAGCTGCGTCAGCGTGCTCTTGTACTCGGCAACGTTCCCCTGCCCGGAAGGCAACGCCTTAAGGGTTTTCACGTGCCCAGCGGCGACCCATCCGTTGCCGCGCGACCACAGCACCGGCTTGCCGTTCGGTGACACGATCTTGCCCGGCAGGAAACGGTCGTCGCGGTACCACAGCCCGCTCGACGAGACCCACAGGCCGCGGCGCCGCTTGGTGTCGCCGTACAGCTGGTAGAGCTTCGACCAGTACGCCGGGTCGTTGCGCAGCCGCCCGATCCGCGCGAACGGTGGCATCGCCATGTGCAGCGCGTCGTCCCACCACCAGTCGTCGATCTTGCTGCCGGCCACCATGCGCCGCAGCGTCTCGGTGGCGCCGGTCAGCTTGTCGGGCGACGGCTCCACGTCGTACAGGTCGAGGTAGGCCTGGATCGCGTTGTGGTTGTCGGCGTGCCGGGTCTGCACGCCCTCGCGGATCCCGTACCGGTGCTTCTCGGCCCAGCTGCGGGTGTAGTCGAGGTAGCGCTTCTCGTTGGTGAGCCGGTACGCCGCCATCAGACCGCTGAAGAAGGTCGCGCGGGCCCAGCCGTTGTCACCGGAGTCGGTGTGGCCGGCGATCCACTGGTCGGCGACCCGGCGGACCAGGGCGATGATCTGCGCCCGCGACGGGACGACGTCGGACGGCGGAGCGGCGTACGCGGTGCTGGTGACGGAGGGTAGTGCCGGGGCGGCCAGAGCGACGGTTCCGAGGGTGAGGAACTGGCGTCTTTTCATGGGACAAGACCTCACTTCGTTCCAGAGGTGTGGGACAAACCAGAGTTTTGTTCCACAGTGAAGTTTCTTCGTCCTTGGATATTGACGTGTTCACCCTGTGTCGTCAAACTTCCGAAAAGACCCTGCGGTAATGGGGGAATCGCAGTGTCCTCCCGCCCCCGGAGAACAGGACATCCGCCCATGCGAAGCAAGCCCATCCTGCTGGCCGCCGCGTGCGCCGCGCTGGTCGCAGGCACGCTCAGCAGTCCCGCCGTCGCGGCCCCGAAGGCCGAGCCGGTACCCGCGAACCAGCCGTCCGCCGTGCCGGCGCCCGGCACCTTCACCCACCCCGGCGTCGGGGTGAGCAGGCCACAACTCGACTTCGTCCGCGCCAAGGTGCAGGCCGGGGCCCAGCCCTGGACGAACGCCTTCAACCAGGCGAAGAACAGCAACTACGGTTCGCTCAGCCGGACCGCGAAACCACGCGCGGTGGTCGAGTGCGGCTCGTACTCGAACCCGAACAACGGCTGCACCGACGAGCGTGAGGACGCCATCGCGGCGTACACCGACGCGCTCGTCTGGTACGTCACCCGCGACGACCGGTACGCGCAGAAGGCGATCCAGCTGATGGACGCCTGGTCGGCAACGATCCGCGACCACACCAACAGCAACGCGCCGCTGCAGACCGCGTGGGCCGCGTCGTCGTGGCCGAAGGCGGCCGAGATCATCAAGCACGTCTACGGCAACTGGCCGAACGCCGGCCGGTTCGGCACGATGCTGCGCACCGTCTACCTGCCCGAGATCATCAACGGCTCCAACTCCAACGGCAACTGGGAGCTGAGCATGACCGAGGCGATCCAGGGCATCGGTGTGTTCCTGGACGACAAGGCCGTGTACGACAAGGCGATCTCGCTGTTCCGGGTCCGTACACCCGCGTTCGTCTACCTGGAGTCCGACGGCCCGCTGCCGAAGACGAAGCCGTCGCAGAATCTCGACACCCGCGACAAGATCGTCAGCTACTGGCAGGGCCAGGGCACGTTCGTCACCGGCCTGACCCAGGAGACCTGCCGCGACTTCGTCCACACCGGGTACGGCATCTCGGCGATCTCGCACGTGATGGAGACGTCGTACATCCAGGGCGTGAACCTGTACCCCGAGTTCGGTGAGCGCCTGCGCCAGGCGCTCGGCTTCCAGTCCAAGTGGGAGCGCAACCTCGAGCCGGTCCCGTCCTGGCTCTGCAAGGGCTCGGTCCAGCGCGGCCTCGGCCCGATCACCGAGGTCGGCTACAACGGCCTCCACACCCGCCTCGGCGTCGCCATGGCCAACACCCAGGCCCTGACCGAGTCCCGCCGCCCGTCGGGTTCGAACAACCTGTTCGTCGCCTGGGAGACCCTCACCCATGCGGAGAACCCGAGCTAGTCCGTACGTCGATCCCCGTAGCGTCCGAAGAATCGCGTTGCGTCCGAAGAACCCGAGGCTATAGCGCTCGCTCTTTCGGACGCATGCGAATGCTTCGGACGCTACGGGGGGGACGGCTCAGATCTGGGGTTCGCCGCGTTTCCAGTAGCCCTGGAAGGAGATGGCGGTCTTGGGGAGGCCGACGGTGTCGACCAGGTGTCGGCGGACGGTCTTGATCATGCTCGACTCGCCGGCGACCCAGGCGTAGTCGGTGTCGTACGGGAGCGTGGCGGCTTTGAGGGCCTCAGGCAACGACTTCGGTGCGCCCTCGACCGGGGCGATCCAGGTGATGTCGGCGGTGCCGGGGGTCGGGAGCGGGCGGATGTCGCGCAGGTCGGGGACCTGGACGAAGACCGTCGCGTGGACCGTCGCCGGGAGCTGCTCGAGGATCGACGCCAGTGCGGGGAGCGCGGTCTCGTCGGCGACCAGGACGCGGCGCAGGCTCGTTGCCGGGGGCACGTAGTCGACGCCGGACTGCAACAGCCCGCGGGTGCTCGTGGTGTCGACCTCGAAGGGGACGATCAAGCCGACCGTGTCACCGACCGAGGCGTTGCCGACCCACGCCGAGGCCGGTCCGTTGATCCCGTGCAGCACGAACTCGATGTCGAGCTCCGCCACCGAAGGGCGCAGCGCGCGGATCGTGTACGTCCGCATCACGAACCGCTCGTCGGCCGGCATCGCGCACCACTCGGCGTACCACTCCGGTCCCTGCGGCAGCCGCAGCTCACCGCCGTCGGGCGGGGTGAGCAGCACCTTGATCCGCTGGTCCGGCCCGGCCGGTACGACGTCCGCGAGCCGCGGTGCGACGAACGTCACCTTGCGCAGGTGCGGGCTCAGGTCCTCGATCGCCGCCACGGTCACGAGAACGGAGTCGAACGTGATGGGACGCTCGAGCACTGTGGTCATCGCAGGGTCTCCGCAGGGAAAGTAGTGACAAAGCAGGGGTCCCCAGGTGCGTCCCGGTGGCGCGCGGGCTATTCTGAGGCGTCTAGAGGTAAGCCTTACCTAAGAGGATCCCAAAAGTCCAATGACCTCGCCGCCTGCCGCCGCAACCAGGCCGGCCACCCCCAGTTCGGACGCCGCGAAGCGTCGTCCCCCTGTCCGCCGGACCACGCTGGTCGCCGGGCTGCTGGTGGCTGTCGCGCTCCTGCTCGTGGTCTGCCTGCTCAGCATCGCCGTCGGGTCGAAGCAGATCCCGCTCGGCACGGTGCTCGACGCCCTCCGCCACTACGACGAGACGAACACCGACCACGTGATCGTCCACTCGCTCCGCATCCCGAGGACACTGATCGGTTTGCTGGTCGGTGCCGCGCTCGGCCTGTCTGGCGCGCTGATGCAGGGCGTCACCCGCAACCCGCTGGCCGACCCCGGCATCCTCGGCGTGAACGGCGGTGCCGCCCTCTTCGTTGTCGGCGGCATCTACTGGTTCGGGCTGACCAGCCTGACGGCGTACGTCTGGCTCGCCTTCGCCGGCGCCGCGGCGGCCTCCGTCGCGGTCTACGCGCTCGGCTCGCTCGGCCGTGAGGGTGCGACCCCGGTCAAGCTCGCGCTGGCCGGCGCCGCCCTGACCGCGATGCTCGGCTCGCTGACCACCGCGCTGCTGATCGGCGACGTGGACACCTTCGACCAGTTCCGGTTCTGGTCGGTCGGTTCGCTGGCCGGCCGCGGCTCGGACATCGCCGGGCAGGTCGCGCCGTTCATCCTGATCGGCATCGTGCTCGCCCTGGTCTCCGGCCGCCTGCTGAACGCGCTGTCCCTCGGTGACGACGTGGCCCGCTCGCTCGGCCAGCGGGTCGGGATGGCTCGCCTGTTCACCGCGGTCACCGTCGTCCTGCTGTGCGGCGCGGCCACCGCGGCGGCCGGACCGATCGGTTTCGTCGGCCTGACGATCCCGCACGTGGCCCGCCTGATCACCGGCCCGGACTACCGCTGGATCCTGCCGTACTCGATGATCCTGGCCCCGATCCTGCTGCTCGGCTCGGACGTGCTCGGCCGCGTCGTCGCGCAGCCCGGTGAGCTCCAGGTCGGCATCGTCACCGCCGTGATCGGCGCGCCGTTCTTCATCGCCCTGGTCCGCCGCCGGAAGCTGGCGGACCTGTGATGACCCAACTGACCGACCGTACGCCGGACCTCACGCCGGCCCAGATCATCACCCGGGCCCGGACCGTCCGTCAGGCCCGCAACCTGGCCGTCGCGATCGTCGTCGCCGTTCTCGTCTTCGCCGCGTTCTGCGTCTCGCTGTCGCTCGGGGACTTCAAGATCCCGGTGGTCGACGTGGTGAAGACGCTGTTCGGCCAGGGCGACAAGGCGACCGAGTTCATCGTCAACCGCCTGCGCCTGCCGCGGGCGCTGACCGCGCTGCTGGTCGGCGCCGCGCTTGGCATGTCCGGCGCGATCTTCCAGAGCATCGCCCGCAACCCGCTGGCCAGCCCGGACATCATCGGCGTCACGTACGGCGCCAGCGCGTTCGCGGTGTTCGCGATCATCACGCTCGGGATCACCGGGCCGGCCGTGGCCGGGATGGCGATCCTCGGCGCGCTGCTGACCGCGTTCACGATGTACGTGCTGGCCTGGCGCCGGGGCGTGTCGAGCTACCGGCTGATCCTGGTCGGGATCGGCATCGGCGCGATCGCGACCAGCGTCACGTCGTACCTGCTGACGAAGGCGCGGGTCGAGATCGCCCAGCAGGCGCTGATCTGGCTGACCGGCAGCCTGAACGGCCGGGACTGGTCGCACGTGCGGATGATGGCGATCACGTTGGTGGTGCTCGCGCCGTTCACGGTGGTGCTGGTGCACCGGCTGCGGATCCTGCAGCTCGGCGACGAGACGGCGTACGGGCTGGGGCTGCGGGTCGAGGGCTCGCGGCTCGGGCTGATCGTGATCGCCGTCCTGATGGCGGCGGTCGCGACGGCGGCGGCGGGGCCGATCGGGTTCGTCGCGTTCGTGGCGCCGCCGATCGCGCGCCGGCTGACCCGTTCACCCGGTCCGGCGATGATCACGTCGGCGCTGATCGGCGCCCTGGTCGTCGCGCTGTCGGACCTGATCGCGCAGCACGCCTTCGGCGACACCCAGCTGCCGGTCGGTGTGGTCACCGGCGTGGTCGGCGCGCCGTACCTGATGTTCCTGCTCGCCCGGTCGAACCGGGTCGGGAGTGGTGGCTGAGAGATGGAGAACTCTGTGGAGCACAGTCTTTCCGCCGGCGACCTGGCGGTCGGCTACGACCAGCGCGAGATCATCCACGACCTGTCGGTGAAGATCCCGACCGGCAAGATCACGGTGATCGTCGGGGCGAACGCGTGCGGCAAGTCGACGCTGCTGAAGACGCTGGCCCGGCTGCTGAAGCCGTCCAGAGGCACGGTGATGCTGGACGGCAAGAGCATCCAGCAGGTGTCCACCCGCGAGGTCGCGACCAAGCTCGGGCTGCTGCCGCAGTCGCCGACCGCGCCGGAGGGGATCACGGTCGCCGACTTGGTCGGCCGCGGGCGGTACCCGCACCAGGGCTGGATCCGGCAGTGGACCAAGGCCGACGACGAGGCCGTCGCCGCGGCGATGATCTCGACCGACGTGCTGGAGATCGCCGACCGGCCGATCGACGAGCTGTCCGGCGGGCAGCGCCAGCGGGTCTGGATCGCGATGGCGCTGGCGCAGGAGACCGGCATCCTGCTGCTCGACGAGCCGACCACGTTCCTCGACCTGACCCACCAGTTCGAGGTGCTCGACCTGCTCGTCGACCTGAACCGGACCGAGGAGCGCACGATCGTCCTGGTCCTGCACGACCTGAACCAGGCCTGCCGCTTCGCCGACCACCTGATCGCGATGAAGGACGGCGCGATCGTCTGCGAGGGCAACCCGGGCGAGGTGATCACCGAGAAGATCGTCCAGGACGTCTTCGGGCTGGCGGTGAAGATCGTGCCCGACCCGGTCGCCGGTACGCCGATGGTGGTGCCGATCGGCCGGCACACGACCCGCCAGGAGACGCCGGCGGCCGTCGTACAGGACACGAATCCCGCGGCCAGAGCCTTGGCTGCCAGTGCTCTGGCCAACGGGATCTGCCGACCGACGGACAGGTAGTCAGCTGCTCCGGGCCTGAAACACGATCAGGCCGGCCAGAAGAGCGCCCAACGTGCCCAGTGTCAGGTCGCTGAGCGTGTCCGTGTACGCCGTCTGCAGCTCGGCGGAGTGCCGGATGAACGCGGAGTACTCGCCGACCTCCCACACCACCGCCGCCGTCGCACCGAAGCCTAGGGCAACGAACGCCGTCAACCCGCGCGACAACGTCCGCGGCGCGAACGCGAGCAGGACACCGGCCGTCAGGGACCCCCACAGCACGAAGTGCATCGCGTCGTCCCACCACGCCACGGCGTCGAAGAGGTTCAGCCGGTTGCCGACCAGGTCGACGAACCACGGCAGCGTGATCAGCAGGTCGGCGGTCCACGGAAAGCGCCTGTGCAGCGTGGATCTGGTCCGTCCGTAGGCCCACCACCACAGCGGCAGGATCATCGCGCCGATCGGGTAGACGATCAGCCGGGCGGTCGACGCCTTGCCCTTGATCCCGCTCAGGTCCGGCCAGACGAGTGCCGTCAGCAACAACAGGAACAGTGCCGCCTTGGCCGCCAGGGCGGCGTACCGGACCCACCCGGCGGTCCGGGCCGTCGGGACAGAGGTGGCAACCATCGTCGTCATGCCTCCCAGTGAAACTTCTCCGGGCGGCTGGGCGAATCGGTAGGACTACGCAGAAAGCCCCCGGGTGCGTCGATTGTGACGCACCCGGGGGCTGTTGGTTCGGAGGTCAGCTGACGCTGACCAGGTCCACCACGAAGATCAGCGTCTCGCCGGGCTTGATCGCGTTGCCCGCGCCGCGGTCGCCGTAGCCCAGGTGCGGCGGGATGACCAGCTTGCGGCGGCCGCCCACCTTCATGCCCTGGACGCCGGTGTCCCAGCCCTGGATGACCTGGCCGACACCGAGCTGGAAGGCCAGCGGCGCGCCCCGGTTGTACGACGCGTCGAACTCCTCGCCGGTGGAGTGGGCCACGCCCACGTAGTGCACGTTGACGCGGGAACCGGCCTTGGCCTCGTCGCCGTCGCCCTCGGTGATGTCGGTGATCTCCAGATCCGCCGGCGGCGGGCCGTCCGGAAAGTCGATCTCAGGCTTGTCAGTCATGTCACCAGCTAAGCAGATCGGTGAACGTGCACCACTCAGCAACCCCGACTTGAGCCACTTTCGGAGCCGTCGCCACGCCTGGCCGGGCGTGGCGGCGGGTGGTTGGTGAGTGGTGCAGATCCGCCTCAGGCGTCCAACACCTCGCGGAGCGTGCCGGCGAAGGCCTCGGGCTGCCCCGCCATGCCCCCGCCGTACTCGTCGCCGAGGAAGCCGCCGTGGTTCGACGGGAAGACCACCGGCGTCAGCCCGAGCTTCCCCGCGATCGCCTCGCCGCCGCGGCGCGCCAGTTGCGTGCCCGACTCCTCACCGACGGCGATCACCAGCTGGTCGGTCGCCTTGCCGAGCGCGTCCACGTCCGGCTGGTACGACGTACAGCCGCGCAGGTTCTGCCCGAGCAGGGAGTCGTCGCGGTTGCCGTCGTCCTCGCTCGGCAGGCCGAACATCGCCGGGTCCGGCGCCGGCTGCCGCAGGTACTCCTCGGTGAACTCGCCCTCGAAGCTGGTGATCGCGATGAACTTCGCCATCGCCTTGCCCATGCCCTCGCGCTGGTAGGTCCGGTAGATGTCCTCGGTCGCGGCCAGCGCGTACTCGGAGTCGGCGATCAGCCCGGCCAGCGGCGGCTCGTGCGCGACCACCCGGCGTACGAGGTCAGGCCGCCGCGCGACCAGGGCGAGCGCGTTGACCGCGCCACCGCTGCTCGCGAACACGTCGACCGGGCCCGCGTCGAGCGTCTCGATCAGCGCCACGAGATCTCCCGCGTGGTCGTCCGCGGACAGCTCGCCGCCGCCGTCCGTGCGGGTGCTCCGCTCGACGCCGCGCGGGTCGTAGGTGACCACGGTCCGGTCCTCGAAGTACGACGCCAGCGTCGGGAACCCGCTCGCGCCCATCGGCGAACCGATCAGCAGCAGCACCGGCCGCGCGCGCTCGGTGCCGGCGAGGTCGCCGCGGACGTCGTACGTCAGGACGGCCCCGGGGACGTCGAGTGTGTGACTGACGGGATCCGGCATCTCAGCTCCTCAGATCGGACTTTCCTGGACCCTAGCGCCGTCGGGGTGATCCTGAACAGCACTACTGTCAGTGGTCATGCGGAAGAAAATCTTCGTCCTGCTCACGGCGCTCGTGCTCGTGTCCGGCGCTCCGACCGCGCAGGCCGCTGCCGAGAACTACGGACAGTACTCGCTGATGTTCGAGCGCTCGGCCGGTCAGTACTGGGCCGGCGGTACGGCGGCCGGGCAGTGGTCGTGGACGCCACTGAGCGTTGTTTCGGCCGACATCTCCTGGGGCGACCCGAAAGCGTGGCCACCGAAGTCCGCCGAACGCTTCGTCAAGTCCGACGACTGGGTCCTGCTCGACGGCTACAACGACGGTGCCGGGCGTCCCCTGACCCAGATCCAGCGGGTCACCTCGGAATCGGTCGGGACCGCAACGTGCACCGACATGAAGCCGATCCCCTCGGCGGGTGGTCGCCAGCACTACGTGAAGTGGACGATCCCCGCTGACGGCTACTGCCTCGACGCGACCGGCACGATCAAGCCGCCGAACGGCTCGACGACCGTGAACTTCCGCCACGTCCAGAAGTGGCTCCCGCCGCACGCCTGCTCGAACCCCTCGTTCACGGGCCAGACCTGCATCACCCAGGTCGAGCAGTGGTGGGACGACAACAACCACCCGTACGCGCTCCAGCTCTCCCGCTCACTCGAGCTCGCCCGCGGCCTGGGCATGGCCTTCACGAATCGCACCACGGTCCCGGTCAACTGGAACGCCGACGCCCGGTATTACTGGCACTACTGACGCCCGGCAGTGAGACTGGGGTCGTGAGCGAGTCGCCGGACGTCGATCGGGTGCGGTCGAGCGTCGGGAAGCCCGCGCGGCGGCTGATCGGGCGCGTCTCGGCGCTGCAGGCTCGGGCGGAGGAGCTGGTCGAGCGGCCGGCGGTGCTGCGGGAGCAGGCGCGGGAGCAGCTGCGGTCGCTGACCCGGCGGCAGGTCCAGAGCGAGTTGGACGGACTGCCGGTGTCGTCGCTGCAGGAGGTGGTGGGGGCGCGGTTCGTCGGCGTACTGGAGGAGGCTCGGTACGCGACGATCGGGCGGCTGGTCGGAGTGTCCGACGAGGAGCTCGTCGCGCTGCCGGGGATCGGGCCGAAGACGGCGTCCAGGATCAGCGCCGCGGTGCGGACCGTGGTTTCGGATGTTTCCGGGTCCTCGCGGTTCCGGTTCGAGCCTGACCGTGCTGATGGGCAGCAGGGGGAGCTGTTGGCGACGTTGGCCGCCGTACGGCGTGCTGATGCCGCGGCGGCCGAGCTGCTCGGGCCTGCTCGGGAGATGGCCGGTACGGCGAAGGCGCTGCTCGACGCTGCGGCGCCGGCGCGCGGGCGGCTGCGGTTGTGGCTGACCGGGCGGGCGCGGAAGCAGGCGGCGCTGGACGCGTTGAGCCGGCTTCAGGTGATCGACGAGAATCCCCGGACCGCTTGGCTGGAAGGGGAACTGGCCCGGCACTCCGAGGTCGTTGCCGAGGGCGACTTGTGGAGCGAGTACGCCGGTGATGCGGCGTCGTACAACGCGATCCTGTCGACGGTCGGTGAGGTCGAGGTCGAGGGCGAGGCCGCGCAGGGGTTCATCCCGGAGGAGCTGCGGCAGCGGATCACGGCGGTGCCGCTGGACACGTCACTGATCAAGTCGACGCTGCGCGGGTACCAGGTGTTCGGGGCGCAGTACCTGATCCACCAGGAGCGGTCGATCCTCGGCGACGAGATGGGGCTCGGCAAGACGATCCAGGCCTTGGCTGCCGCGGCGCATCTGGCGGCGCGTGGGCAGCAGCGGTTTCTCGTGGTGTGTCCGGCGAGTGTGCAGATGAACTGGCTGAACGAGATCGCCAAGCACACGCGGTTGCAGGCACACAACCTGCACGGCGCGGGGCGCGACGGAGTCGCCCAGCGGTGGTTGCGTGACGGCGGTGTCGCGGTGACCACCTTCGGGACTCTGGGCAGCCTCGAGACCGTGGTGGGCAGCGAGGTCGCGCTACTGATCGTCGACGAGGCGCACTACGTCAAGAACCCCAAGGCCCGCAGGTCGAAGGTCGTCGTGACAGCCGTCGATACCGCCCAGCGCGTGGTCTTCCTGACCGGTACGCCGATGGAGAACCGGGTCGAGGAGTTCCGGACGTTGGTCCGCTACCTCCAGCCCGCGACCGCGAAGGGGCTCAAGGCAACGGATGCCGTGGCCGGGGCCAAGCAGTTCCGCCGCGCGGTCGCTCCGGTCTACCTGCGCCGCAACCAGGAGGACGTGCTCACCGAGCTGCCCGAGAAGATCGAGATCGACGACTGGGTCCTGCTGTCGCCCGCCGACCAGAGGACCTACGTCGCCGCCGTCCGCTCCGGCAACCTGATGCGCATACGCCAAGCCGCCTTCGAGCTCGCCACCTCCGCCAAGCTGGAACGCATCGCCGAAATCGTCGAAGAAGCCCGCGAGGACCACCGCAAGGTCATCATCTTCTCCTTCTTCCTCAACGTCCTGGACCGCATCCAGTCGGACATCACCCCTACCGCCGGCTCGATCCGTGGCGCCGTCCCTCCCGCCGAACGCCAACGCCTCATCGACGTCTTCACCACCACCCCCGGCCACGCCGTACTCCTCAGCCAGATCGAGGCCGGCGGCGTAGGCCTCAACGTCCAGGCCGCCTCGGTCGTCATCCTCACCGAACCCCAGTGGAAACCCAGCACCGAGGACCAGGCCATCGCCCGAGCCCACCGCATGGGCCAGATCCGCACCGTCCAGGTCCACCGCCTCCTCGCCAAGGACAGCGTCGACGAACGCATCCGAGAGGTCCAGGACAACAAACGCCTCCTCTTCGACGAGTACGCCCGCAAGAGCGACGCCAAGAACCTGGACCCCCGAGCCGTGGACACCCTCAACCACCTCACCGACGAGTCCCGCCCCCTCCAGGACCGAGTAGTCCAAGCCGAACAACACCGCCTGGGCATCACCCCGCAACCCTCACCCGTCCAGGACAAGCTGTAGAAACGCCGAAACGACCGACCCCGAGAGGGGCCGGCCGCTTCAGAAGAGGTACCTGCTACTTCTTGACCGTCTTGTTGTACTGGTCGATCTGGGGCTTGATGGAGTCGGCGGCGGCCTTCATCGCGGTGGCCGGGTCGGTGCCGAGGACTGCCTTCTCGAGGCCGTCCTCGGAGGCCTTGCGGGCCTGGGGCATGACGCCCAGGATGCAGCCCGAGGACGCGTTGGTCGGCTTGGTGTCGTGGAGCTGGGTGATGGCGGTGGTGAACTGCGGGTACTGCGCGACCCACGCCTTGTCCTCGGGGAGGTCGAGGGCCTTGGAGTTGATCGGGAAGTAGCCGGTGCCGGTGTGCCAGGCGGCCTGCTGCTCGGGGGTGGAGGCGAACTTCACGAACTCCCACGAGGCGCGCTTCTCGGCGTCGGAGTGGCCTACGCCGTCGACCCACAAGGAGGCGCCGCCGATGATCGGGCCGCCGGTGTCGGCGGAGCCGAGCTTCGGGAACGGCGCGGTCATCACGGTGAACTTGCCCTTGGCGGCGTCCAGGTAGCCGCGGAGCGAGCCCGTCGACTCCAGGTGCATCGCCGACGTGCCGGACTTGAATACGGCCTGCGCGTCGTCGGTCTTCTTGCCGGTGTTCGGCATCAGGCCCTGCTTGACCATCTCCTGGTACCAGGTGGCGACCTTCACGGCCTGCTCGTCGGCGAAGTTGACCTGCGTCGCGAGGTCCTTGCGGCCGTTCTCGTTGTCGCAGTACGTCGTACCGGACTGCGCGATCAGCTGCTCCATGAACCAGCCGTAGATCGCCGCGTTGAAGCCGTACTGGACGGTCTTGCCGCCCTGCTTGACGGTCAGCTTCTTCGCGGCCGCCATGATCTCGTCGAGGTTCGACGGCGGCTTGGCCGGGTCGAGGCCGGCCTTCACGAAGGCCTCCTTGTTGATGTACAGCAGCGGCATCGACGTGTTGAACGGCATCGAGTTGAGCTTGCCGTCGATCGAGTAGTAGTTCGCGATGTTCGGCTCGATCGAGTCCAGCGCGTAGCCGTCCTTGTCGGCGAAGCTCTGCACCGGCACGGTCTGCTTGGAGTCGATCATGAACCGCGAACCGATGTCGTAGATCTGTACGACGGACGGCGTGTTGCCCTGCTGCACCGACGTCTTGTACTTGGTGATCGTCTCGTCGTAGTCGCCCTGGTAGACGGCCTGGACCTCGATCTTGCCGCTGTTCTTGGTGTTGAAGGCCTTCACCAGCTTGTCGACGGCCTCGCCGTTGGCGCCCTTCATGCCGTGCCAGAACGTCACCTTGGTGACGCCGGTGGCGCTGTCCAGCGCGCTCGCGTCGGGCGCGTCCTGCCCGCCGCTGGTCTCACCGTCGCCGGAGTCGCTGCTCCCGCACCCGGCCGCCACCAGGGCGAGCACTGCCAGCAGGGACACCGCGGTCGCCGTACGCCGTTGTCGGACTGATCGCATGCTCAAGACCTCTTTCTACTAACGGATCGCGCCCGCGGTCAGCCCGCGGACGATGAAGCGCTGGCCGAAGATCACGATGGCCAGGGTGGGCAGGATGGACAAGGTGACGCCGGCCAGGATCAGACCCGGGTCGGCGGCTTCGGCGTCGTTCAGCTGGCTGATGCCGATCTGCAGCGTGCGGCGCTCGGCCGAGTCGCCGATCAGCAGCGGCCAGAAGAACTGGTTCCAGGCGGCCAGGAACACGTACAGCCCGACCGCCATCAGGGCCGGCTTGTTCAGCGGGACCAGGATCCGGGTCAGGAACCGCCAGTGCCCGGCTCCGTCGATCGTCGCCGCGTCCCGCAGCTCCACCGGGAACTGCAGGAACGACTGCCGCAGCAGGAACACCCCGAAGGCGTTGGCCAGGAACGGCAGCACCAGGGCGATCATCGTCCCGGCGTACGACGCGGTCAACCGTTCGCCGCCGAGCTCCCAGCCGGTGATGGTCAGGTAGTTCGGCAGCACGATCGACTCCCACGGCACCATCAAGGTGGCCAGGAAGAGCCCGAACAGCACGGTCCGGCCCCACATCTTCATGAAGACGAACGCGTACGCCGCCAGCACGCTGGTGATCAGCTGGGACAGCGTGATGATCGAGGTCTGCAGGATCGAGTTCAGGTACTGCCGGCCGATCGGCGTCCCGGACGACGAGGCGCCCTCGTAGTTGCCGGTGAAGATCCCGTGCGGGAACAGGTCCGGTGGGTACGACGAGATCTGGCCGGGCGACATGATCGAGCCCGCGATCACGTAGTACACCGGGAAGATGACGGCCAGCGCGGCCACGACCAGTACGGCGTACGTGACGACGCGGCCCACGGTCAGGTTCCTCACTTGTAGTGCACCCGCCTCTCGAGGACGCCGAACTGGATCGCCGTGCAGGCCAGCAGGATCACGAACAGCACGATCGCCTGCGCCGACGCGGCGCCGAAGTCGCTGGCGTTGTTCGCGAACGCCGTGTGGTAGATCGAGTACACGAGCGTCTTGGTGGACTGCTCCGGACCGCCCTCAGGGGTAAGGATCTTGATCTGGCCGAAGCCCTGCAGCGACTGAATGGTGGTGATCACCACCAGGAAGAACAGCTGCGGGCCGAGCAGCGGCACGGTGATGAACCGCGACGCGCGCCAGCCGCCGGCGCCGTCCAGGGTGGCCGCTTCGTTGATCTCCTGCGGGATCGCGCCGATCCCCGCCGACAGCACGAGCACGTTGTAGCCGATGCTCATCCAGACCGTGGTGATCGCGACGCTGACCAGCGCCCAGTCGGGGTCGGTGAGCCAGCCGATCCGGTCCACACCGAAACGACCGAGCAGGCCGTTGGCCAGGCCGATCGCCGGGTTGTAGATGGTCGCGAAGATGACCGACGCGCTGGCGACCGAGAAGGCGAAGGGCAGCGCGAAGGCGGTCCGGAAGATCCGGATCCCCTTGATGTGCTGCTCGAGCAGCAGCACGATCGCGAGCCCGCCGAGGACGCCGGGGATCACGGTCAGCAGCACGAACGCGAAGGTCACCCACAGGATGTGGCGGAACTCCGCGGAGCCGAGCATGTCGCGGTAGTGCTGCAGCCCGACGAAGGCGTCCGGGCGACCGAACAGGTCGGAGCCGTGCAGGGACAGCGAGACCGACTTGCCCAGCGGCCAGACGATGAACAGCGCGAAGATCACGATGCAGGGGGCCAGCATCAGCCAGGACAGCAGGGACGCGGGGGTGGGCCGTCGACGCACGGGCGCCGGTGCCGAGCTTGTAGTCAATCCAGTACCTCCAGTAGGGCGCAGTCTTACACCCGGCCAGGGCCGACCGGACCAGCCACACACAACGGTGCACTAGGCTCATGGCCCGTGAAGGTTCTTGTCATCGGCTCTGGCGGCCGTGAGCACGCACTTGTCTGGGCGCTGAGTCAGGATCCCGACGTCGCGCAGGTGGTGGCGGCCCCGGGCAACCCTGGCATCGCCGCCTTGCGCCCGGCGTACGACGGGCAAACGATCGTTTGCCGCTCGGTGGACATCTCGGACCACGCCGCGGTCGTCGCGCTGGCGAGCGAGTCCGGGACCGACCTGGTTGTGGTCGGGCCCGAGGTCCCGCTGGTGGCCGGGCTCGCCGATCCGCTGCGCGCGGCCGGGATCGCGGTCTTCGGGCCGTCCAAGGAGGCGGCGCGGCTTGAGGGGTCGAAGGCGTACGCGAAGGACGTGATGGCCGCCGCGAGCGTGCCGACCGGCCGGGCGTACGTGTGCAAGACGCTGGAGCAGGCCGCGGAGGCGATCGACGCGTTCGGTCCGCCGTACGTCGTGAAGGACGACGCGCTGGCCGCCGGCAAGGGTGTCGTGGTGACCTCGGACCGCGACGAGGCCCTGGCGCACGCGGCCGAGTGCGGGCAGGTGCTGATCGAGGAGTTCCTGGACGGCCCGGAGGTGTCGCTGTTCGCGATCACCGACGGGACGACGGTGCTGCCGATGCAGCCGGCGCAGGACTTCAAGCGCCTCGGCGACAACGACGAGGGCCCGAACACCGGTGGCATGGGCGCCTACACACCGTTGCCGTGGGCACCGGACAAGCTGGTCGAGGAGATCACCGAGAAGGTGCTCCAGCCGACGGTCGACGAGATGCGCCGCCGCGGCACGCCGTTCAGCGGCCTCCTGTACGCCGGTCTCGCGCTGACCAGCCGGGGCGTTCGCGTGATCGAGTTCAACTGCCGCTTCGGTGACCCGGAGACGCAGGCGCTGCTGCCGCTGCTGAAGACCCCGCTCGGTGGGGTCCTGTACGCCGCCGCGACCGGCAAGCTGGCCGACGCCGAGCCGCTGGCCTGGAAGAACGGTTCCGCGGTCGCCGTCGTGGTCGCGGCCAAGAAGTACCCGGCCAAACCGCGCAGCGGCGACCCGATCGCCGGGATCGACCAGGCCGAGGCCGGCAACGTCCGGGTCTTCCACGCGGGGACCAGCCAGGACGGCGACGAGCTCGTCACCGCCGGTGGACGCGTCCTCGCGGTCAGTGCGACCGGCAAGGACCTCGACGAGGCGCGGCAGCGTGCGTACGCCGGGGTCGGCCAGATCCGGATCAAGGGATCGCAGCACCGCACGGACATCGCGCTGAAGGCGGCCCGGGGCGAGATCGTCCTCTGAGTCACCGCGGATCGTGGCGGTCGGCGCCGAGCTGCGCTGACCACCCCGTACGAGGCGGTTCGCCGTACCAGGGAGAATGGGGCCGTGCCGAACTCCAGCAAGCCCCGGATCCCGAACGTTCTCGCCGCGCGCTACGCCAGCCTGTCGATGGCCGAGCTGTGGTCGCCGGAGCACAAGATCGTGCTCGAGCGGCAGCTGTGGCTGGCGGTGCTGAGCGCGCAGAAGGACTTCGGCGTGGACGTGCCGGACGGGGTCCTGGAGGACTACCGCCGGGTCCTGGACCAGGTCGACCTGGAGTCGATCGCGGAGCGTGAGCGGGTCACCCGGCACGACGTGAAGGCCCGGATCGAGGAGTTCAACGCGCTCGCCGGGCACGAGCACATCCACAAGGGCATGACGTCGCGCGACCTCACCGAGAACGTCGAGCAGCTGCAGATCCGGGCCGGGCTGGAGCTGGTCCGGGACCGCGCGGTCGCGACGGCGGTCCAGCTCGGGCAGAAGGCCGCCGAGCACGCCGCGCTGGTGATGACCGGCCGGTCGCACAACGTGGCCGCCCAGGCGACGACGCTGGGTAAGCGGTTCGCCTCGGCGGCCGACGAGCTGCTGGTCGCGATCGCGCGGCTCGAGGAGCTGATCGAGCGGTACCCGCTGCGCGGGATCAAGGGCCCGGTCGGTACGTCGCAGGACATGCTCGACCTGTTCGGCGGGCAGGACAAGCTGCTCGCCGGGCTCGAGTCGGAGGTCGCGCAGCACCTGGGCTTCCGCCGTACGCTCACCAGCGTCGGCCAGGTCTACCCGCGTTCGCTCGACTACGAGGTGGTCTCCGCGCTGGTGCAGCTGGCCGCCGGGCCGTCGAGCCTGGCGACCACGATCCGGCTGATGGCCGGGCACGAGCTGGTCACCGAGGGCTTCAAGGAGGGCCAGGTCGGCTCGTCCGCGATGCCGCACAAGATGAACACCCGGTCCTGCGAGCGGGTCAACGGGCTCGCGGTGATCCTGCGCGGCTACGCGTCGATGGCCGGCGAGCTGGCCGGCAACCAGTGGAACGAGGGTGACGTCTTCTGCTCCGTCGTACGGCGGGTGGCGCTGCCGGACGCGTTCTTCGCGCTCGACGGGCTGTTCGAGACGTTCCTGACCGTGCTCGCCGAGTTCGGCGTGTACCCGGCCGTGGTGGACCGCGAGCTGGAGCGGTACCTGCCGTTCCTGACCTCGACGAAGATCCTGATGGCCGCGGTGAAGAACGGCGTCGGCCGGGAGACCGCGCACGAGGTGATCAAGGAGCACGCCGTCGCCACCGCGCTCGACCTGCGCAAGGGCCTGGCCGCGAACGACCTGTTCCACCGCCTCGGCGAGGACGGCCGCCTCGGCCTGACCGAGGCCCAGATCGTCGGCATCGTCGGCGAACCGCTCACCTTCACCGGCGCGGCCGTCGGCCAGGTCGACGCGGTCGTCGCGAAGATCGACCAGCTCGCCAAGCGCTACCCCGAGGCCGCGTCCTACAGCCCCGGCGACATCCTCTGATCTGTGACGGGCCGGCTCCACTGCCGGGCCGGCACGCCCCGGCCGAGCTCGTACCCGCGGATCACCTGGATGCGGTAGGGCTCGAGCCGGAGCACCTGGAACTCCTCGCTGTCCGGGCCACCCGGCCAGTACGGCTCCGGTGGGTACCCGACGCCGCGCGGTGAGCCTTCCTGGTAGAGCTTCCACACATGGTGCCGCTCGTCCGTCTGGTCGGTCCAGGTCGCGACGGTGTCGATGCTCGCGGTGTCCTGGCGCGGGTCCCAGTACGAGAACGTCGCGTACGGGTTCGCGGCGAGGTGGCGCGACTTCACCGGCGTACGGAACGTGGCGAGCCAGCCGAGGGGAGTGGGGCCGGCCAACTCCCAGACGGCGATCAGCACCCGGGAGCGGGGTCGTCCCGACGGATCGACGGTGGTCATCGTGGCGTAGTTGATCCTGGACAGGATCGCGCTGAGGTCGTCGCGGAGGTCGGCGTACGGGACTGTCGTGGTCATCGGAGTGCCTCGGTGAGGGCGGCGAGGCCGTCGGATCCGCGGCCTTGGGCGATGGCTTGGGTGATCAGCGCGTGCCAGGACTCGGCGAGGTCGGGGGCGACGCCGCGGGCGGTGGCTGTGGCGATGAGGTGCTGCACGACGCCGGCGTAGACGGTGAGGTTGCCGTCGTCGGCGGGGTAGGTGCCGGCGTCGATCTGGCCGGCGTGGTCGGTGATCAGGGCAGTCGCGAAGGGGAGGTACGACGTCGCGACGGCGGCGACGTCCTGCGCCGAGCCGCCGACGAGGGCGGCCGCTTGGTAGAAGCCGGTGAGCAGTCCGAGGTTGAGACCGAGCAGCGCGGTGTCCCACAGGGACGAGGCGCCGGGGTCTTCGCCGACCGAGCGGGCGGCGCCGAGTGCTCGCAGGGTGGGCTCGGCCGCGGCGAAGGTCGCGGCGGGCCCGGCGTACAGGAAGAGGGCGGACGGGTCGCCGACCAGGCGGGTGCCGCTCATCGCGGCGCCGTCGAGGTAGTTGGCGCCGACGAGCTCGGCCAGGGCCCGGCTTTCCTCGGGGGTGGTGGAGGTGAAGTTCACGACCAGGCGATCGGTGAGGGCGACGCCGGCTGCCTCGATCACGGCTCGCGCGGCTGCGACGTCGGCGACCGCGATGGCGATCAGGTCTCCGGCGGCGATCGCATCGGCGACGGTGTCGGCGGTGCGCAGCGACGGGCTCTGCTCGACCAGCGCCGAGAGCCGGGCGGGGGTGCGGTTCCAGACGGTGGTCGGGTGGCCGGCGGTGGCGAAGGCTTGGGCGATGACCGCGCCGAGGGCTCCGGCACCGAGGACTGTCACGGGATTCATGACCTCAGTCAATCCGCTCGGACGCGGGTCTGAAATATCTGTCGGTCGCGCTCGGATACGAGATCGTCTACGGTTGCCGGATGGACGACACGCTCTCGCGGCTGCTGGACAACGTTCGCCCGCGCCAGGTGGTGGTGGAGAGCGACTGGACGTCGGGCACCGTCCGGTGCGAGGCCGGCGCCGGGCTGACCGTGGTGACGATGGTCCGCGGCGGGTCCGCCGTACTGGCAGTCGACGGTACGACGCCGGTCGAGCTGGCAGCGGGTGACGTTGCCCTGGTCATCGGCGCGCACGGGTATTCGCTGTCCGCCGAGGACGCCCTGCTGGTCACCGGCAGCTACGACATCAGCGGCGGAGTCTGCGATCGCGTGCTGGGCGGGCTGCCGCCTGTCCTCAAGGTCGATTCCGGCGACGAGGTCGCCGGTGCGGTCGGCCTGCTGGAACGTGAGCTGGGCGGCAGCCGGCCGGGCCGTCGCGCGTTGCTCGATCGCCTGCTCGACCTGGTGCTGCTGACGTCGTTGCGCGAATGGCTGGACAGGCCCGACTCCGGCGCTCCTCAGTGGTACGGCGCGCAGAACGATCCCGCCATCGGCGCCGCCCTCGACCTGATCCACACCGATCCCGCGCACCGCTGGACGGTCGCGGAGCTGGCCGACCGTACGACGATGTCGCGGGCCGCGTTCGCGCGCCGGTTCAACGCGCTGGTCGGCGAACCCCCGATGTCGTACCTGACCTGCTGGCGGCTCTGCCTGGCCAGCGATCTGTTGCGCGACACCGACGACACGCTCGCGGCCGTCGCCCGCCAGGTCGGTTACGCCAACGCCTACGCGCTGAGTGCCGCCTTCACCCGCTTCTACGGCGTCCGCCCCGGCGAGTACCGCGACCAGGTTGCGTGACATCCTCTGACCTGTGTACGAACCGCTCACCTGGACGCTTGTCGGGTTGTCCCTTGCCGCGATGGTCTTCGCGATCGTGCTCGCGGGCAGGGACCGCCGGATCAACTGGACGCTGCTGGCCGGACTGGGTGTGGTCGAGGTCGCGCTGATCGCGCAGCTCGTGGTCGGGATCGTGCAGTTCGCCGGGACCGACCGCGACGTGTCCGCCGGGTTCTTCTTCGGGTACCTGGTCGGCGCGCTGCTGATCCTGCCGCTCGGCGCGTTGTGGGCGCTGGCGGAGAGCAGCCGCTGGGGCGCCGGCGCGCTGGCCGTCGCGTGCTTCGTGATCCCGGTGCTGGAGCTGCGCATGCACGAGGTCTGGACCGCCTGATGACCGAACCGGAGGCGACCCGGCACGGCCCGGGACGCATCCTGATCCTGGTCTACGGCGTCTTCGCCCTGTCGTCGACCGGACGGGCGGTCTTCCAGATCGTCAACCAGTTCGACCGGGCCCCGATCGCGTACCTGCTGTCGGCGCTGGCCGCGGTCATCTACGTCCTGGCGACCTTCGCGCTGGCCAAGGCCACGCACCTGTCCCGCCAGATCGCAACGGTTGCCATCGTCATCGAGCTGATCGGCGTCCTCGGCATCGGTGCCTTCAGCTACGCCGTGCCCGACGACTTCCCGGACGCCACCGTCTGGTCCCACTTCGGCCAGGGCTACGGCTTCGTCCCGCTGGTCCTCCCGATCCTCGGCCTGCTCTGGCTCCGCCGTACGGCGTAGCAACCACTCCCAGGGAACTCCCAGCCGTGTGTGGGGAGCGGCACAGGTTGGGACGACAGCCTGGGAGGCATGCAGAACTCAGGTCATCCGCGGGTCGAGATCGTCGTACCCGTTCGCAACGAGGAGTACGACCTCGGCCCGAACGTCCGGCGGCTCCGGGAGTTCCTGGACACCGCCTTTCCGTTCCCGGCCGAGGTCTGCATCGCCGACAACGGGAGCACCGACGCCACCTTCGAGATCGGCACGCTGCTCGCCACCGAGCTGCCCGGGGTCCGGATCGTCCGGATCGAGCAGCCGGGGCGCGGGCGGGCGCTGAAGCAGGTCTGGTCCGGCAGCTCAGCCGACGTGCTCGCGTACCTGGACGTCGACCTGTCGACGAACCTGAACGCCTTGCTGCCGTTGGTCGCGCCGCTCGTGGCCGGCCACAGCGACGTCGCGATCGGGACCCGGCTGGCCCGTGGATCGCGGGTTGTCCGGCGGCCGAAGCGGGAGCTGATCTCGCGCGGCTACAACCTGTTGCTCAAGGCAACCCTCGGGACGCGGTTCTCGGACGCGCAGTGCGGGTTCAAGGCGATCCGGGCCGACGTCGCGGCGGAACTGCTGCCGCTGGTCGAGGACCCGAGCTGGTTCTTCGACACCGAGCTGCTGGTCCTGGCCGAGCGGGCCGGGCTGCGGATCCACGAGGTGCCGGTGGACTGGGTCGACGACCTGGACTCCCGCGTCGCGATCGCGCAGACGGTCGCCGACGACCTGCGCGGGATCGCGCGGCTGCACCGGACCGTCGGGCGGTTGCCGCTCGAACCTGTCCGGCAGACCTTCGGCCGACCGGCTGTCGCTGACCCTCGGACGGCGTTGGCCGCGCGCGTGCTGCGGTTCGCCTGCGTCGGCGTGCTCAGCACGATCGTGTACGCCGTGCTCTACCTGCTGCTGCGGCACACGATGCCGGCCCAGGTCGCGAACCTGGTCGCCCTGCTGGTGACGGCCGTCGGCAACACCGCGCTGAACCGCCGGGTCACTTTCGGCGTCCGCGGTATCGAGAACCGGGGCCGGCACCAGCTGCGCGGCCTCGTCACCTTCTTCATCGGCTGGAGCCTGACCGCTTCGTCGCTGTGGCTCCTGCACACGGCGGTCGCCGTACCGGCCACTGCTGTCGAGGTCACCGTGCTGACGGTCGCGAACCTGGCGGCCACGGTCGTCCGCTTCAGCCTCTTCCAGAGCTGGGTCTTCGACGACGAGGCGCCCACCCTGCCCACCTTCGAACCCCCGGCGGTTCTCGACCACACCCGGAGCAACTGATGAGCACCCTGACCCAACCACGACGCGTGACGGTCGCGACGTCGTACGCGATCAGCCGCGACAAGGTCCTGTACGGCGGCCTGCTGGTGCTGACGGCGATCGCCTATCTGTGGGGGCTGTCGAAGAACGGTTACGCCAACGAGTACTACGCGGCCGCGGTCCAGGCCGGGTCGACGAGCTGGAAGGCCTGGTTCTTCGGGGCGTTCGACTCCTCCAGCTTCATCACCGTCGACAAGACGCCGGCCTCCCTGTGGGTGATGGGCCTGTCGGGCCGGATCTTCGGGTTCGGGGTCTGGAGCATGCTGGTCCCGCAGGCGTTGATGGGCGTGGCGAGCGTCGGGTTCGTCTACGTCGCCGTCCGGCGGTGGTTCTCGGCCAACGCGGCGTTGCTCGCGGGCGGGATCCTGGCGCTGACGCCGATCGCCGTACTGATGTTCCGGTTCAACAACCCGGACGCGCTGTTGGTGCTGCTGCTTGTCGCCGGGGCGTGGGCGGTGACGCGCGCGATCGACTCGGAGCGGTTCGCTTGGCGATGGATGGCGCTGGCCGGGCTGCTGGTCGGGTTCGGGTTCCTGACGAAGATGCTGCAGGCGTTCCTGGTGCTGCCGGCGTTCGGCCTGGCGTACCTGGTCGCCGGTCGGCCCGCGCTCGGGAAGCGGATCGTGCACAGCGTCGTCGCCCTCGGAGCGATGATCGTCGGTGCGGGGTGGTGGATCGCGATCGTCGAACTGCTGCCGGCGTCGGCCCGCCCGTACGTCGGTGGATCGCCGACGAACAGCATCCTGGAACTGACGCTGGGCTACAACGGTCTCGGGCGGTTGACGGGAAACGAAGCCGGATCGGTCGGCGGCGGAGTCGGGAACCCTGGCTGGGGTGGCGCGACCGGGGTGCAGCGGTTGTTCGGCGGGGAGTTCGCCAGTCAGATCGCCTGGTTGTTGCCTGCGGCATTGATTTCGACGGTGGTGCTGGTGGTCGCGGCCGGGCGCTCCGGGCGGCGGGACCGGACACGGGCCTTCGCGATCCTGTGGGGCGGCTGGCTGGTCGTCACCGGACTGGTCTTCAGCTACATGCAGGGGATCATTCACAGCTACTACATGGTCGCGCTGGCGCCGGCGATCGCGGCGTTGATCGGTGCGGCGGGGATGGTGCTGTGGCGGCGACGGAGTGAATGGTTGCCGCGGGTGGTGCTGGCCGGCGGGGTGCTGCTGACCGCGGGGTGGAGCTTCTCGTTGCTGTCGTCGACGCCGGACTACCTGCCGTGGCTGCGATGGATCGTGCTACTGCTCGGAGTTGCTGCTGCGGGGGCGGTGATGGTGCTGCCGGAGCTGGGGTTGCCTCGGGCAACGGCTCGGCGGGCTGGGGTGTTCGCCGGAGTTTTGCTGGTGCTGACGGCGCTTGCTGGGCCTACGGCGTACTCGGTGTCGACGATCAGCGAGGCGCACGCCGGGGCGCTGCCGTCGGCCGGGCCTGCTGGGGCTGGAGGATTCGGCGGCCGCGGCGGCGGGATGGGCGGCCCGCCCGGCGGGCAAGCCGGTACGACGAACGGTGGGCCCGGTGCGACCACCGGCGGCACGCCTCGCGGCGGCGGTGGGATGGGCGGCTTCCTCGGAGGCGGCGGCACCAGCGGAGTCTCCGGCGAGTTGGTCACCTTCTTGCAGCAGGGCGCGAACGGCTACACCTGGGCCGCGGCGGCGGTCACCGCCAATGGAGCTGCGCCGCTCCAGATCGCCGCGGGGGTTCCCGTGATGGCGATCGGCGGCTTCAACGGTACCGACCCGGCGCCGTCACTCGCCGAGTTCCAGCAACTCGTTGCCCAAGGCAAGGTCCACTACTTCGTGGGCAGTGGCGGCGGAGGCTTCGGCGGCGGTCGGGGCGGCGGCACCTCGAGCGAGATCTCCACCTGGGTGCAGGAGAACTTCCAGGCCCAGACCATCGGCAGTACGACCATCTACGACCTCACGAGCAACGGAGCATGACGATGACCCAGTACGAGGCAGCACAGGTACGGAACCGAAGGTCCGAGGGAAGAAGGCCCCGAGTGGACTGGCGCTGGCCGGCGCGGGATCGATCCTTGCCGTACTCGCCTTTCTCGGTGGTACTGCTGTAGGACACGCGTGGGGGAGTGGATCGACCGGGAACGAGCAGAGCCAGTTCGGTGGACCTGGTGGTGGAGGGATGAGGCAGTTCCCTGGCAACCAGCAGAATCAGCCGGGGCAAGGGACTCAGCAGGCTCCCGGCCAAGGAACCCAGCAGGACCCCGGTCAGCAGCAGCCGGGGCAGACTCGGACCAGTTGATCGAAAGTCACCGATCGGTTGTGGCAACGGGCCGGGGGATCAGCCCCCGCAAGGCCCGCGCGAGGGTCTTCGGCTGGGCCAGCGAGCTGGGGTGCGCGAGCATCGTGGTCACGCGCGCGAAGTCGTCGTTCAGGCGGGCGTCGTACAAGGAGGCGCTGAAGATCAGGCCGGTGAAGAACCTGGTCACCTTGTAGCCGCGCGGGAACGGCCCGTTGACGTGCGGCAGCGCGAGATCGGCGAAGGTCGAGATCTGCCAGGCGGCGTCGACGACCACGCGGACCTGGCGCAGGTAGTCCCAGGCCGGCTCGTCGAGCGACGGGTTCGAGCGCAGGTACGCCGACAGGCAGGACGCGTGCAGGGTCGCGGACGTCATGCCCTGGCCGTAGATCGGGTTGAACGACGCGACCGCGTCGCCCGCGACGACCAGGCCGGCCGGGAAGCGGTCGAGCTCGTCGTAGTCGCGGCGCCGGCTGTCGGCCTGGTGGTAGGTGACCACGCTGCCGACCATCGGGTTGTTGTCGACGACGTGCGAGTACACCCAGGGGAAGTCCTCGCGGCAGCGCCGGTGGAAGTCCTCGGTCTCGCGGCTCGGACGGTCGTCGGCGAACCCGGCGACCAGGACCAGCCACCGGTCGCGCTCGACCGGCAGGATCCCGCCCATGCGGGCCGTCTGCCCTGGTTCGGCCATGGTCTGCGAGGTCGACAGCAGGATCTCGCCGGGCTTGCGCTCGAACAGCGCGGACGCGTAGTTGAGCTTGATCGGCATCCGGGTCAGCTTGGGCTCGGGCCACCCTGCGGCCCCGAGCCAGTCGCTCAGCTTGCTCGAGCGCCCGGTCGCATCGACCACGAGGTCGGCGTCGATGCTCACCTTCTCCTCGGAACGGGCGGGGCTCGCTCCCGGGGAGCCTGGTCCCGCCGGTACGTACCGGACGCTCGTCACGCGATCCCCCGTGAACCCGATCCCGTCCGCCCGGCCGGCGACCAGTCGCACGTTCGGCAGGGCGAGCGTCCGCTGCCGGACCCGCGACTCCAGGAACGGGCGGGTGCTGATCAGCGTGCGGATCTCGGTCAGCGGCGGTGGCGTCACCCGCCGTACGCCGTTGACGAAGGTGTACGCCTGATCGGGCGTCGGCTCGACCAGGCCCTCCGCGACCGCGTCGTTGTAGAAGCCGGGAAACCAGCGATCGAGCTGCGCCGCACCGGCCGGAAGCAGCGCGTGGACCTGCGTGCCCTGCGGTACGCCCGGACGCGGGTCGTCGCCCGCGTCGGTCTCGTCGCGCTCGATCACGAGCACTTCCTCGGCGTGGTCGCTGAGCACCCGCGCCGCCATCAGCCCCGCCATGCTCGCCCCGAGGACGACGGCCCGGCGCAGGATCACGTCGGTGCGGGCGGGCCGCTCTGCCGTGGTGATGGCAGCGAAATCTTCGGCGAGCGACACCAGGACCCCCAGAGCGAAAGTGGCAGTGACTTCCACTTTAGGGACGAAGTGGCGGCTCCGCAGTCCCGCGCATGTCGGCGTGGAACCCGCTCAGCAGCGCACCGACAGCACGCCGTACGGCGGCCTCGAACGCGTCGTCCGTCAAGGTCCGCCCGGCGCCGGCGACGCGGTCCCAGATCAGCCCGTCGAGCATCGCGGCGAACGGCCAGGCGGCCTGCTCGGGTTCCTGAACGCCGAGCGAACCGAGAATCCCGACGAGGTGCTCACGCAGCACGCGCCCACCTTGCGTGATCGCGTCGAGCAGCTCAGGCCGACGGCTCGCCTCAAGAGAGAGCTCGTAGCGCGCGATCTGGTCCTCGGAGCGGTAACGGATCAGCTCCAGCACCATCTGCGTCAGCAGGCCGGCGACCTGCTCGCGGGGCAGGTCCGCCAGGTCGGCGGTGCCGACCGGCGAGGCGGGGGCGAGCGGCTCCCCTTCTCCACCCCCCTTCCCCGGCCCAGCCGAAGGCCGGGCCGCGAGGTCGCGCTCGAGCATTCGGGTGACGCACGCCGTGAGCAGAGCGTCCCGCGTACGGAGGTAGTACGACGTGGAGCCGGGGGGCAGTCCGGCCTCGGTGTCGACGGCTCGGTGGGTCAGGCCGCGGAGGCCTCGGGTGGCGACCAGGTGGATGGCGGCGTCGGCGATCGCGGCGCGGCGGTCTTCTCCGCGCGGGGGGTTCTTCGGCACGTTCCACACTCTACCGACGAAGCCTCTACAGATGTAGAGTCACCAGGCATGAGGACCGCGATGGTGGTGGGGGCAGGGATCGGAGGAGTGTCGGCGGCGGTCGGCCTGGAACGCGCCGGCTGGCAGGTGACCGTGCTGGAGCGCGCGCCCGAGCTGGGCGAGGTCGGCGCGGGGATCTCGGTCTGGCCGTCGGCCGTGAAGGCGCTCGGCGAGCTCGGCGTCACCGGGGTGGAGAAGGCGGCCGCGGTGTCCGCGCCGGCGGGGATGCGGCGGCCCGACGGGCGCTGGGTGGTGAAGGCGTCGGCATTGGGCGTCGAGGCGCCGGTGATGATCCGTCGCGCGCAGCTGCACGACCTGATCACGAGCCGGTTCGGGCCGGGGGTGACTGTGCGGACCGGCGTGACGGTCGACGGGTTCAAGGATGGCGCGGTGCTGGCGGGTGGGGAGGAGCTGCGCGCGGATCTCGTGGTCGCGGCGGACGGGCTGCGGAGCGTCGTACGGAGTGCTTTGTATCCGGCGTACGGCGGGCCGGAGTACTCCGGTTATGCGGCCTACAGAGGGATCGCCGACGTCGAGCTGGATGACGGCGGCGGGGAGACGTGGGGGCGGGGCAGGCGGTTCGGCTTCGCTCGGCTGATCGACGGGCGGTACTACTGGTACGCGACCGAGAATCGTCCGGCGGGAGTGCTGAACGCGGAGGTGTGGACGGGTTTCGGTGAGTGGCACGAGCCGATCCCGCAGTTGCTGAAGGCCACGGAAACCGTGCTGCAGAACGACATCTACGACCTGACGCTGCCGCTGGTCCCGTTCGTACACGGCAATGTCGTGCTGCTGGGTGATGCCGCGCACGCGATGACTCCGAACCTGGGCAGGGGAGCTTGTGCGGCCATAGAAGATGCAGCCGCATTGCCGAAACACCTGGGCAACTTGGCGGGGTACGACAAAGAGCGACGGCCGGCGGCCACGAAGCTCGTCCGGACCTCGCGGGCGATCGGCCGCGTCGGTCAGATCGACAGCCGCGTGCTCTGCGGCGTACGGGACGGCGCGTTCACCGTCGGTGGCAAGGTGGCCGGGGTGCTGGGGCGGAAGCGGGAGATGGGAGAATCCCGTAGGTGACCACTCTTCCGCAGGCCGTTCAGATTCCCGGTGCCAAGCACCTGCACTCGGGCAAGGTGCGCGATCTGTACGAGCTCGGCTCCGGCGACCTGCTGATGGTCGCGAGCGACCGGATGAGCGCGTTCGACTGGATCCTCGAGACGCCGATCCCGGACAAGGGCAAGGTGCTCACCGCGATGAGCCTGTGGTGGTTCGAGCAGCTCGACGTGCCGAACCACATCATCTCGACCGACGTCCCGGCCGAGGTCGCCGGCCGCGCGGTGGTCTGCGAGAAGCTCGAGATCTTCCAGGTCGAGTGCATCGCCCGCGGGTACCTGAGCGGCACCGGACTGCTCGACTACAACGCCACCGGCGAGGTCTGCGGCATCCCGCTGCGCGCGGGCCTGGTCGAGGGCTCCCGGCTGGACGAGCCGATCTTCACCCCGGCGACCAAGGCCCAGCTCGGCGAGCACGACGAGAACGTCTCGTACGACGCGGTGGTGGCGACCGTCGGCGCGGACATCGCCGGCCGCCTGCGCGACCTGACGATGGAGCTCTACGCGCGGGCGCACGCGATGGCCGAGCAGCACGGCATCATCCTGGCCGACACCAAGTTCGAGTTCGGCGCCCGCGCGGACGGCACGATCGTGCTCGCCGACGAGGTGCTGACGCCCGACTCGAGCCGCTTCTGGCCGGTCGCCGAGTGGGCGCCGGGCAAGCCGCAGCCGTCGTACGACAAGCAGATCGTGCGCGACTGGCTGCAGTTCGAGTCCGGCTGGGACCGGAAGTCGGGCGAGGCGCCGCCGCCGCTGTCCGACGAGGTCGTCGAGCGCACGCGTTCGGCGTACATCGATGCCTACGAGCGGCTGACCGGGCGCACCTTCAGCGTCTGAGCGTCAGAACAGGCCGACGCCGAGAGCCAGCGTCACGAACCGCGCCAGCCGCCCGGCCAGCACCGACAGGCTGAAGGTGACCACACCCATGCGGCTGGCGCCCGCGATCAACGCCACGCCGTACAGCGGCGGGATCCCGACCGATGCGCTCAGCAACGTCACCGGCACTCCCCACCGCCGATCGCTCAACGCATCCAGCAACCGCTTGCTGAGCTCCCGGTTCCACTGCCGGAGCCGCCCCCACCGGGTGCCCAGATCGAGCGGCTTCGGCTCCTTGGACTTCTTCCCGGCGTACCCCGGCCGGTACCGCACCGCCAGAAACATCACGATCTTCCCGATCGTCTGCCCGACCGACACCCCCACCGCCGCCACCACCGGATCGAGCGCCCCGGAGACCCCGACCCCCAGCACGTACGCCTCAGCGTTCAGCACCGGAACGACCGCCGACCCGATCCCGAACCCGACCGCCAGCACCAACTGCCACACCCACATGCACCTGAGGCTAAGCGCTACCACCCGACCGATCACGGCCCCCTGCTCCACTCCAGGGAAGACCCAGGGGCCTCCTCTGGTGGGGCCCCTGCTTCCTTGACACCGGCCGCTGCCGTCGCGGAGCCGGTGCGGTCAGGCCGACCGCAGGTTCTGCGGGTCGATCGCTTCGCGGACCTGACCACGCAGCAGGGCCGCTGCTCCGGTCGCGACCGCCCAGGTCAGTGCGCTCCCGACCAGGACCACGATCACGAACCACAGCAGAGCGGTGCCGTCCCTGCCCGGCGACTCGTGCAGCACGGTGAGGAGGTAGCCGATCGCCAGGCCGACCCCGATGGCAGGCGGCGCGATCGCGGTCAGTTGGAGCTGGACCGATCGCCGGAGATGGGCCTCGCCCATGCCGAAGATGCTCAGGCAGGCAAGATTCCGCCGCTGGTCGAGCAGGTCGTCGGCGGTCCCGGCCAGCAAGGAGGCGCCGGCGGCCAGTCCGACCGCCAGGGAGGCGGCAGCGGCCAGGCCGAATCCGGTGGAGTGGAAGGTCATTGAGCCTCCCCAGGTGCCCTCGTGCTCGGAGTACCGGACCCACAGCGTGAACATCGAGGCGGCGCAGAGCCCGACCACGGCACCGCAGAGCACCAGCAGGGTGATCGAGCGGCCGGCTGCTCGCGTGGTCCGGATCAGCCGGCCGCCCGCGATCACCTTGATCGGGTCCCCCGACCGGCTGAGCCGCCGGCCCTGGCTGTAGGCCAGCAGCGGAGCCAGCGCGATCGTGGCGATCAGGACACCTGCGGCCGGGACGAACAGGATGCCCGCACCGACGATCATCGAGCCGGTCATCAGGGCCTTCGTGCCGGCCAGGGCGATCAGTACGCCGGCAACGCCGCAGATGATCCTGGTCCGGAACCGGACCGGCTTGTTCTCGGGGGCCGCCGCAGGATCCGTCACCAGTCCACGCCGCAGCCACGCGCCCACAGCCGCGGTCGCGGCGCCGAGCACCAGCGCGAAGACCGGCCAATAGAGCACGTCCCACCCATCCGGGCGAGGAAGGATCCTGGCCACTCGCGGGAGCGCCTGGACGAGGAACGCGAGCGCGAAGTAGACGGGACCGGCGAGGACTCCGCCGGCCAGCCCGGCCAGTGCTCCTTCGACGGCGCCGAGCCCTCGGACCTGGCCTGGGGTCGCACCCGCCAGGCGGAACGCGGCCAGCCTGCGGTCGCGGGCCGCCGTACCGAGTTTGAGGGCCTGGTAGGCCAGGGCGAAGGCCGTCGCCGCCAGAAAGACCGTGGCCAGGGTCACCCCGCCGCGGAGGCCGTCCTCCTGAAGGTAGTTGCTGTAGGCGTCAGCCGACCCGTCGGAGTAGTAGGCCCCGTCCAGTTCTTCGATGCCGGAGGACAGCCGGGTGATCCGCAGTCCTGCCAGCAGGAACGCGCCGGCCACGGCGACCCCGAGCACCAGCAGTTGCAGGCGGCGCCGATCGGTGACGGACCGGGGAAGCGCCAGCGTGACCAAGGTGCGGAGATTCATGACAGCGCCACCTCGTGCTGGACCAGGCCGTCGCGCAAGCGGACCTCGCGATCGGCGTGCGCGGCGACCAGGTTGTCGTGGGTGACGACGACCAGGGCGGTGTCCCCGGTTCTCGCCGCCTCGAGCAGCAGATCGAGGACCTGCTCACCGGCGCTGCTGTCCAAGCTCCCGGTTGGTTCGTCCGCGAGCACGACCGCCGGGCCCGTGACGAGTGCCCTGGCGACCGCGGCCCGCTGGTTCTGCCCGCCGGACAGCTCAGCCGGTACGGCGTACGCGTCGTCGGCCACTCCGACTCGCTCCAGCCAGCCGAGAGCCGCTCGGCGTGACGCCGCCCGGTCGTGGCCTTCGAGGAGCAGCGGCAGCGCCACGTTGTCGACCAGGGACAGGTCAGGGACCAGTTGGCCGAACTGCATCACCACTCCGAGCTTGGTACGCCGCAGCCGGGTGCGGTCGGCCTCAGACAGCTCCGACAGGTCCTGCCCGGCCAGTTTCACCGTGCCCGCCTGCGGCCGCAGGATGCCGGCCGCGCAGTGGAGCAAGGTCGACTTGCCGCAACCGCTCGGGCCGGTGACGGCCAGGACTTCGCCCGGACGCACCTGCAGCGAGACACCCCGCAGAGCGATGTCGCGGCGGTACGCGTACTCCACTCGGAGGACTTCCAGGACCAGGTCGGTCATCGGGTGCTCTCCTTCTGAGCGGTGATTCGATCAAGAGCGGTGTCCAGCCAGCGGAGATCGGCGTCCAGGTGCAGCGCCATGTAGTCGCGCGCGAGCCGGCCGGACGGATCCTCGCCGCGGTCGGAGGCCTTCAGCTCACGGATCCGGCGCAGGTGGCTGGACCGCTGGCGGGCCAGGAACGCGGTCGCGTCCTCGCCGGTCCGGATCGTCGCGACCACCTTGCGAACCAGCTCGTCGACCGCGCCCAGCGCGGGCTGGATCGGCTCGGCCAGCCACTCGGCCAGATGCTGCCGCCCCTTCGCGGTCAGCGCGTAGACGGTCCGCTCGGGACCGCCTTCGGAGCCCCGGTCGACGATCTCGACGAGCTCGTCACGCTCCAGCCGGGCCAGCGTCGAGTACACCTGCCCGAACGCCAGCGGCTTGCTGTCGGGGAACCATGCGTCGTGACCGCGTTTCACGTCGTACCCGTGCGCCGGGCCGCCGTGCAGCAGTCCCAGAACCAGCTCTGCGGTTGCCATGGGAGGACTATACACACGGAGTATGTACTGAGTGAATAGTCGCCGATGCGCGGACCTTGCGAGCCGGTCGGTAGGATTCGCCTGTCACCCCGGATCGAAACCAGGAGTAGTCAGTGGCTCGCGTTGTCGTCGATGTCATGCTCAAGCCCGAGATCCTCGACCCGCAGGGCAAGGCGGTGCACGGTGCGTTCGGCCGGCTCGGCTTCGACGGCGTGGCCGACGTCCGCCAGGGCAAGCGCTTCGAGATCACCCTGGACGGTGAGGCGACCGAGGAGCAGGTCGCCGAGATCCGTAAGGCCGCGGACACGCTGCTGGCCAACCCGGTGATCGAGGACTACACGCTGCACGTCGAGGCCGACCGGTGAAGATCGGGGTCGTCACCTTCCCGGGCTCGCTGGACGACGTCGACGCCCGCCGCGCGGCCGCGGTGGCCGGCGCCGAGGCGGTCGCGCTGTGGCACGGCGACGCCGACCTGCACGGGGTCGACGCGGTCGTCCTGCCGGGCGGCTTCTCGTACGGCGACTACCTGCGCGCCGGTGCGATCTCCCGGTTCGCGCCGGTGATGGGCACGATCATCAAGAAGGCCGGCGAGGGGATGCCGGTGCTCGGCATCTGCAACGGCTTCCAGGTGCTCTGCGAGTCGCACCTGCTGCCGGGCGCGCTGATCAAGAACCACCACCGCAAGTTCGTCTGCAAGGACCAGGGGCTGCGGATCGAGAACAACCGCACCGCGTGGACCAGCGACTACGACGCGAACCACGAGATCACCATCGTGCTGAAGAACCAGGACGGCTCCTTCGTCGCCGACGAGCCCACGCTGGACCGGCTCGAGGGCGAAGGCCGCGTCGTCGCCCGCTACCTGGGCAACCCGAACGGCTCGTACCGCGACATCGCCGGCATCACCAACGAGCGCGGCAACGTGGTCGGCCTGATGCCGCACCCCGAGCACTGCGTCGAGACCCTGACCGGCCCGAGCACCGACGGCCTGGGCTTCTTCACCTCGGTCCTGAAAGCCGTCGTCGCTTCCTGATGAACCTTCCGGGGATGCGTCGGCTGCTGGCCCGCACCCTCATCCCGATCGCCACCGTCGCCGCAGCCGCCGTCCCAGCGGTCGCCGTGCCCGCGCCCGCCGCGCCGGCGCCCGCCGCGCCGGCGCCCGCCGGGGCGAATGCGCCCGGGGTGAACGTGCCTGGGGCGAATGCGCCCGGGGTACACGTGCCTGGGGTAAACGGGCCCACGGCCGCCGTCCCCACGGCCGCGCCGCCAGCGCCCGCCGGGGCGAATGCGCCCGGGGTGAACGTGCCTGGGATAGACGGGCCCACGGCCGCCGTCCCCACGGCCCCGACGCCAGCCGCGCCCGCCGGAGGCGATGGCGCTCCGGGCGCTGCCGCTCTTCCCCCCTCCGCGCTTCCCGCGCCGCAGGCGCGGGAAGCGCTCTCGGCGAAGGTCGTCGTCATCGGCGTACCCGGGCTGACCTGGTTCGACGTGCAGAGCTCGCCGGAGCTGAGTGCTCTGGTGAACCAGTCGAACGTCGGGTCGATCACCGTGAAGACCGCTGGCCCGCACACCTGTCCCGTGGACGGGTGGCTCACGCTCGGTGCCGGGACGCGTGCGTGGGGCAGCGTTTCCGACCAGCCGTGTGGCGAGCTGCCGGCTGTTGCCGGCGGCAAGGTTCAGGACTGGCAGACGTACGTCGACCGCCAGGCCGAGCACCACACCGGCGCCCCCTTGGGCCGTCTCGCCGAGAGCCGCGCGAACGTCTGTGGCTTCGGCCCGGGCGCCGCGGTCGCACTGGCGAAGACCGACGGCAGCGTCTCCCATTGGCAGCCCACCTTCGACGCCGCCAAGCTCTCCACCTGCGGTGACGCGATCGTCGACGCCGGAGCGATGCCGATCCGCGAAGGCCGCAAGGAGTTCCGGGCGGAGGTCGCCGCGCTCGTCACCCAGGCCCGCGCGGCCGGCGGCTGGGTGATCCTGGCCGGCATCAGCCAGGAGATCCAGTGGGCGCACCAGGAGACGCTCCCGGTGCTGCAGCTGCCACCGGACGACGGCGCGCGCTGGCTGACCAGCGACTCGACCCGCCGCGCCGGCCTGATCCAGCTGACCGATCTGACCGCGACGATCCTGCGCGGTGAGGCCAAGCCGATCGACCCGGCCGGCGAGGCCGAGCCCGGCCCGCTCGACGGCAACGAGATCCGCGTCGACGGCGACGTCCACACCGACGCCGCCGCGGTGATCGACGAGCGGATGGACACCAACGAGCGCTTCGACCAGCCCCGCCCGATGCTCGTCGCGGTCTCGATGACGATCCTCGTCGCCGAACTGATCGCCCTGGCCTGGTTCTGGTTCACCCGCAGCAAGCGCTCCCGCAGCGCGTTCACGTTCATGCTGCTGACCCAGGGCGGCTTCTTCATCGCCGTCTTCCTGTCGACCGCGACCTTCTGGTGGCGCTGGCCGTCCCCCGGCCTTTCCCTGTACGCCGTGGTGCTCGCGATCAGCGCCGGGTTCGCCGTGGTCACGAAGGCCCTGCTCGGCAGGTACGCGTACGTCGGGATCGCGCTGGCGGCGTACCTGATCCTGCTCGTGGACGGCGTGCTGGGGACGCCGCTGCAGTTCGGCAGCATGTTCACCGACGGTCCGGTGATCGGCGGGCGGTTCTACGGCTTCGGCAACTCGACGTTCGCGACGCTGGCAGTCGCCGCGCTCGTGGTCGCGGGGGTGGTCGCGCAGAAGCTGGTCGACCGCAGCCGCGTCCAGGCCGCGCTCGCCGTGCTGGTGATCGGCGGCGCCGCGATCGTCGTCGACGGCCGGCCCGGCTGGGGCACGGACTTCGGCGGCATCGTCGCGCTGACCCCGGCTGTCCTGCTGATGGCTTGGCTGACCTGGCGTGGCGGAATCTCGCTGCGCGCTCTGATCGGCATCGGCGTGGCCGGCGTACTGGCTGTGTCCGCGGTCGCCTACCTGGACTACCTGCGACCGCCGGACGAGCGCAGCCACTTCGGGGCGTTCGTGGCCCGGCTGCTCGACGGCGACGTCGCCGATGTCCTGATCCGCAAGCTGGAGATGGCCGTCGCGTTCTTCTCCGGCCCGGCCGGCTGGGCGATGCTGGTCGCGGTGATCCTCGCGATGCTCGCGACCGTCCTGCCCGACCGGGTGCCCTCCACGCCGTACCGGGACTTCTACACCAGCAGGACGATGGTCCGGCCCACCTTGCTCGCGCTGTCGACCTGTGGTCTGGTCGGCATGCTGCTGAACGACGCGGGCGTCGCCCTGCCCGCGATCATGACCGGCTTCGCTGCCCCGCTGCTGGTGGCCCACCTGGTCGCCACGCCGAAGCCAGCTACCGTTTCTCCCGAGTCCCACCTAGTTCAGGAGCACTAATCGTGTCCACCGACACCGTCAGCAACGCGAGCAGTACGCCGGACGTCGAGCAGCCGTGGGCGGAGCTCGGCCTCAAGCCGGACGAGTACCAGCGGATCCGGGACATCCTCGACCGGCGGCCGACCAGCTGCGAGCTGGCGATGTACTCGGTGATGTGGAGCGAGCACTGCTCGTACAAGTCGTCGAAGGTGCACCTGAAGAAGTTCGGCGACATCCCGCAGGAGACCCCGGCGGGCAAGATGCTCGCGGGCATCGGCGAGAACGCCGGCGTGATCGACATCGGCGAGGGCTACGCGGTCACCTTCAAGGTCGAGTCGCACAACCACCCGTCGTACGTCGAGCCCTACCAGGGCGCGGCGACCGGCGTCGGCGGCATCGTCCGCGACATCCTCGCGATGGGCGCCCGTCCGGTCGCGGTGATGGACCCGCTGCGCTTCGGCCCGCTGGACGCGCCGGACACCAAGCGCGTGCTGCCCGGCATCGTCTCCGGCGTCGGCGGCTACGGCAACAGCCTCGGCCTGCCGAACATCGGCGGCGAGGTCGTCTTCGACTCGACGTACCTGGGCAACCCGCTGGTCAACGCGCTCTGCGTCGGCGTGATGAGGCACGAGGACCTGCACCTGGCCAACGCGACCGGCGTCGGCAACCAGATCATCCTGTACGGCGCCAAGACCGGCGGCGACGGCATCGGCGGCGTCTCGGTGCTCGCGTCGGAGACCTTCGCCGACGGCGGTCCGACCAAGCGCCCCGCGGTCCAGGTCGGCGACCCGTTCATGGAGAAGCTGCTGATCGAGTGCACGCTCGAGCTGTTCGCGGCCCGGATCGTCGAGGGCATCCAGGACCTCGGCGGCGCGGGTCTGTCGTGCGCGACGTCGGAGCTGGCCAGCGCGGGCGACGGTGGCATGCACGTCTCGCTCGACAAGGTGCCGCTGCGCGACGCCTCGCTCGCTCCGGAAGAGATTCTGATGAGCGAGTCGCAGGAGCGGATGATGGCGGTCGTCACGCCGGCGAACGTCGAGCAGTTCCTGAAGATCTGCGAGAAGTGGGACGTCCAGGCCGACGTGATCGGTGAGGTCACCGACACCGGCCTGCTGCAGATCGACTGGCACGGCGAGCGCGTGGTCGACGTACCGCCGCGCACCGTCGCACACGACGGACCGGTCTACGAGCGGCCCTTCGCCCGCCCCGACTGGCAGGACGACCTGCAGGCCGACGGCGCCGAGAAGTTGCCGCGAGCAACCACTGGTGAGGAGCTGCGGGACACGCTGCTCCAGTTGGTTGCCTCGCCCAACCTGTGTGACAAGTCCTGGGTCACCGACCAGTACGACCGGTACGTGCTCGGCAACTCGGTGCTCGCGCAGCCCGAGGACAGCGGCATGATCCGCGTCGACGAGACCAGCGGGCTGGGTGTCGCGGTCTCCACCGACTGCAACGGCCGCTTCGCCAAGCTCGACCCGTACACGGGCGCGAAGCTGGCCCTGGCCGAGTCGTACCGCAACGTCGCCACCACCGGCGCCCGCCCGGCCGCCGTGACCGACTGCTTGAACTTCGGCTCGCCGGAGGACCCGGGCGTGATGTGGCAGTTCTCCGAAGCCATCCGCGGCCTCGTCGACGGCTGCATCGAGCTGGGCATCCCGGTCACCGGCGGCAACGTGTCGTTCTACAACCAGACCGGCGAGACCCCGATCCTGCCGACGCCGGTGGTCGGCGTACTCGGTGTCATCGACGACGTCACGCGCCGTACGCCGATCGGCTTCACCGCCGAGATGGAGGGCCACCAGCTCTACCTGCTCGGCGAGACCGAGGAGGAGCTGTCCGGCTCCGAGTGGGCGAACGTCGTCCACGGCCACCTCGGCGGCCGCCCCCCGGCCGTCGACCTGGCCGTCGAGCAGCAGCTCGCCGACATCCTGATCAACGCGTCGCGCGACGGCCTGATCGACGCCGCGCACGACGTCAGCGACGGTGGCGTCGCCCAGACTCTCGTCGAGTCCGCCCTCCGCGGCGGCGTCGGCGCCCGGGTCTGGGCACCGGACGGCCTCGACCCGTTCCTGTTCCTCTTCGCCGAGTCCTCCGGCCGCGTGGTCGTCGCCGTCCCTCGGACGGAGGAAGTCCGCTTCACCGACATGTGCACCGCCCGCCGCTTCCCGCACACCAAGATCGGCGTCATTACCGGCGACACCCTGGACGTCCAGGACCAGTTCGAGATCGCCCTGACCGACCTGCACGCCGCCTGGACCGCGACGCTCCCGGCCGCACTGGGCTGACCGACCGGGGCCGGACCGGCAGCGGTCCGGCCCCCACCGGTAGCCTCCGCCGCATGCGTGAACTCGAGTGGGACGGCGCTCTCAACGCCCGGGACCTGGGCGGCCTCCCAGCCGCCGGCGGCACGATCCAGTACGGCCGCGTCTACCGCTCGGCCCATCCCGACGCCCTGACCGACCAGGGCCGCGACGCCCTGCTCGCTGCCGGGATCACCACGATCATCGATCTCCGGAACGCCGACGAACGTCTCGCCGTACAGGCCATCGACGGCATCACCACCCACCACCAGCCCGTCGAGGACCAGACCGACGAGCCTTTCATGGCCGAGTGGGGCGAGCGCCTCAACACCCCCGCGTACTACGCCGCCGCCCTTCACCGCTGGCCCGGCCAGATCACCACTGTCTTCGCCCGCATCGCCGACGCCCCACCCGGCGGCATCCTCATCCACTGCCGCGCCGGCTGCGACCGCACCGGCATGATCACCGCCATGCTGCTGACCGTCGCCGGTACGCCGGTCGCCGACATCCTCGACGACTACGAACTGGCCCTCCTCACGTACGCCGAATCCGCCGATGACCGCCCTCCCGCGGGCCAGACCCTCGACCAGCACTGCGCCCAGGCCTGCGCCGACCTGATCGGCTTCCTGGCCTCGGTCGACGTCCCCGGCTACCTCACCTCCAGCGGCCTCACCTTCGACCAACTCGACCGCCTCCGGGCCCGCCTGCTGACCTGACGCAGCGAGTCGAGAAGGCCACCCTCTGTCCCCAGCCTCGGCTAGTCTTCCGGGACAAGCTGCTGAGGGCATGGAGGCACATTGTCCCGTCGACGTCGGGTCTGGCGCTGGTTCGGCCGTTCCGTCGCCGCCCTCCTGATCGCCGGCCTCGCGGCCTACTTGTACGCCGTCGGCTTGGACGCCGCCGACAAACTGGGCAGCGCCCTGAGCCTGGTCGTCGCCCTGGCCGCCCTGCTGGCCTCGACCTTCTCCCGCTCCAACCAGCCCGCCGTCACCCAGTCCGCGGACCCGCCGCCGATCGCCGCATCACCGGAGTCCCCGTTCCGCTCCGCGTACCTCGAGTACGTGAAACAGATCGCCCCCGTCGAGCTCCTGGACCGCGAGCCCGAGCTCGCCGCCATGGCAGCCTTCTGCGCCGACGACGATTCCTTCTACTGGCGCTGGGTTGCCGACGCCTGGTCGGGCAAGTCGGCGCTGATGGCGTGGTTCGTCCTGCACCCGCCGATGGACGTCGACGTCGTCGCGTTCTTCGTCAACAGCCGCGTCAACCCGCACTACAACCGCGACGCCTTCATCGACTGTGTTCTCGAGCAGTTTGCTGGGCTGGTAGGCGAGGTCCCGGCCTCGCCCATGATCACCGCCGTCACCCGTGCCGCTCAGCTCCGCAGGATGCTCGCCGACGCCGCTGAATCTGCCGCTGCCCGGGGTCGCCACCTGGTCCTTGTCGTCGACGGCCTCGACGAAGACCGCGTGGTGACCCCGACGCAGGAGCTCTACAGCATCGCTGCCATGCTCCCCGACCGACCGCTCCGAGGCCTGAAGGTCATCGCCGCAGGCCGCCCCAACCCACCCCTGCCTGTTGACGTTCCCGCTGACCATCCCCTGCGTGATCCGCAGGTGCAACGGACCCTCGGGCCTTCAGCGCACGCGAAGGCCAGCCAACAGGCAGCCACTCTCGAGCTCAGGAGCCTTCTCCAGCAGGACTTTCCCCGCGAGCTCCTGCTGCTCGTCACCGCCGCGGGCGGAGGACTAACTGCTCAGGACCTGGCCGCCCTGACGGCCCGTCACCTCTACGAGGTCGAGGAAGTCCTCTCCGTCAGCACAGGCCGCACGTTCTTGAGCTTCCCCCCTGTCTGGGGCCGAGCCGGCCCGCACAGCTACGGCCTGGCTCACGAAGAACTGCGCGTCGCGACCCTCCGGAGCCTCGGCTCCGCTGTCGGCGAAAGTTGCGCCAGGCTGTCCGCGTGGGCCGACACCTACCAGTCGAGGGGCTGGCCGGGCGACACCCCCGAGTACCTCCTCCGCGGCTACCTGGGCATGCTGCTCGACGCCGGTGACGTCGCTCGCGCACTGCCGCTGGCCGTCGACAAAGCCCGCCACGACCGAATGCTGAACATCACCGGCGCTGACGATGCGGCCTTCCTGGAGACCGCCGCCGTCCGGGCCGTGGTGGTTGCAGAACCTGAACCGGATCTCGCGGTGCTGGCTCTTCTCGCGTTTCACTGCGATGAACTGCAGCAACACGCTGCACTGGTACCGGTCGATCTTCCTGCGGCCCTGGCTTTGCTCGGCGACCTCGACCGAGCTTTCATGCTGGCTCGGAGCATGGAACCGCTGTCCAGAGGTCTGGCGATGCCGATCTTGTTCGAGCTCGCGGCGGAACGAGGTGAGATCGACCGGCTGGAGGCTGCCGCGCTAGAAGCTTCCTCTCTCGATGAACGAGCCTGTGCACTTGCCGCCCTGCTCACCGCCGCGGAGGCAGAAGGCCGACAGTTGATGATCGACGACCAGATCGAGATGGTTCTGACTGCGCGGGAGTCAGCCGTGACCCAGAGCTCGCTCTCGGTACTGGCGATGGCCCTCGCCAGGACAGGGCGGGAAGCCGGGGCCGACAGAGCTGTCCGGCGACTACCGGCAGACTCCGCACGGAGGGTACGAGCGCTGACGCAGTTGCTCGTCCTGGCAGTTCAACAGCAGCGCCCCCAACGCATCGTCGAGCTCGAGACGGAGGTGCTCGCTGGAATCAGCTGTCCACCCTCCGAATCGGTGGCGGGACGAGTGCGAGTTCTTCGCCCGTTCAGTTCCGGGAGCCACCGACGTCCGCACAGGCTCGATCCTCGATCAAGTGGAGCGCGGGATCGGGGCACTGCGAGAACCGTACGGCAGGGCGCGAGCGGTCGCCTGTGCCGCGCTGCTGAGTTTCAAGCTGAGGGATCCCGCGCGGACCGACAGGCTTGCAGAACGCGCCGAGCAGTCCGCAGAGACCCTGTCGGATCCTGTCGAGCGACGATCCGTTGTCGAGGACGTCGCTGTGGTGCTGGGTTACCTGGGGCAGGAGGACCGAGCCCGTGCCTTGCTCGACCGCCACCTTCACCTGTCCGAGGAGGCTCAGAACGCAACAGTGGACGGCGTCATGGCGAGGGTTGCGCTCGGCCTGGTCGTCGAGGGACTCGAGGATCGCGCCGAGGTGGTGACAGCCGGAATCCAGGACTCCAGCCGTCTTAAGTACTTCCCGTTCTGGGCGGTCAGAGACCTTTGCGTGGCGAGAGTAACGGAAGCGAGCCTTTGGGTACCGCGGATCGAAGACCCGGAATCGCGGCTCGCGGGCTGGCAGATGGTCGCCTCCGCCGCCGCCGAGGACCGCTTGGTCGAACTCGTCAACTTCGCGATCGACGCCGCTCTACCCCTCGTCCGCAGTCTCTCTGAGGGCATCTCGGACGGAGCGCCGGCCGGGCGGCCCACGATCTTGCACGAGATCCGCGGCGCGCTCGCGGCGTTCGCGGCCTGCGCCGCCATGGTGGGGCTGAACGAGCGTGCGATGACACTGGTGGAGGAACTGGAGGAACGGATCCTCCGCGACCCGGCAGACAAGCAGACCATGTACGCCCTCAGCGCTCTCGCGCGATCGCTACTGAAGATCGGCGAACGCGAAAGGGCTGCTCGGGTGAACGCCCGGATCGGCGATCGACTCCTCGAGTCCTCCCTCGATCGTGCCGAAGATGTGGATGACTACCTCACGCTGCGCGCCCAGCAGTGGTCCCGGATCGCAGCCGAGCTGGAGCCGTTGGTCGCCCAGGTTCGGAACGGCGAGATCGACCAGGTCGGCAGCAGGATCTGGGAGGAGTGCCGGCCGATCCTCGTCCTGCCCGACGTCTATCTCGAGGATCCAAGGCTGGTGGCGTTGGCGGCTGTCGGCGCGGCCGGAAACTGGGCGATGGTCATGGGCCCGCTGACGGCTGTCAGCGATTCAGACCGGAGGAACGGCCTGCTGGTCCAACTCGGAACGACTGCCGCCCGCGCGGGCGACCATCGGGGCGCGGCCATGATCGCGGACCATGTCGAGGCTTGGTGCCAGCGCGTCGAACTGGGAACGGCCAGGGCCGAGGCGCTGATCGCCGCCGGTCTGGCAGCAGATGCGATCCCCGTGCTCGCCGAGGCCGAGGATCTCGCCATCACGCAACCTGCGTCAGTGACACGGGATCGGCAACTCGCCGAGCTCCAGCCACTGTTCATCGCGGTGAACCAGATCGACCGAGCCGACAGTTTGACCGACGAGATCAAGCTGGAGCATCTGCGCGAGTCAGGAATCGTTCGGGTTGCGGCGGCGCTCGCACTGGCCGGGCATCGAGAGCGTGCTGACGCCGTCATCGGCCGCTCCGTCGAAACCCGAAAGGTACCGGCACTGAGGGACAGGACAGCAGAGCAAGTCGCTCGAACAGGCGACTACCGGCTGGCCGATGCCATGGTGCGGCAGGTCGATGCAGATGGATCCGGGGTTGGAGCCGGACTGCTGGCGGTCATCGAAGTTGCTGCTGCAGCTGGTGATCTGGACTACGGTCAGGCGGCTCTGGAGTGGTTTGGTGCCGATAGGGATCGCCTGCTGGTCCGAAAGCCTGCCTTGGGCGTGAGCGCATGGTCGGCGCTTGCAGCCGCCGCCTACGAGTTTGGTGATGCGCGGGCGGACAGGTGGACGGAACGGGCGGCTACGTTCGTCAACACCGCATATCTCGGATCCGAGAACGGGTTGGCCGTCATCGCCGACGCCGTCCCGCCCGAGCAGGCCCGTAGGCTTCTGGTTCGGTCGCTGGACCTACGTCCGTGGGATCCGACGCTGACCGTGATGGCCAAGTTGGACCCGGAGGCGCTGATCAGGTTCGCCGACGCCGTCGTGGAGAGAACGCCTCCGGTCGCGGAATCGCCTGACCACGGGTCTGGCACACTCGGAAGACGCGAGGGGGGAATGGGGAATGGCTGACAAGGAGTGGGAGCGGCGGCCTGAGGTTCGGCGGGGGCAGCTGGGGGAGTGGGCCGGGATGGCGGCGGCCGCGGGGCAGGAGGCCCGGGTGGCGGCGGCTCGGCGGCGGGTGGCTTCGGTGCGGTTGACCGATGAGGAGCGGCGGGTCGGGTTCGACGAGTTGGCTGAGCAGTTCGCGGTGGGGCGGCTTGATGAGGACGAGCTGCATCGGCGGGTGGAGCTGGTGCAGGAAGCGGTGACTCATCGGGATCTGCAGGTGGCGTTTGCCGGGTTGCCGGTGCCGTCGCTTTACGTGCCGCAGGCGAAGCAGCCGGGGCGGTGGCGGTGGGCGGCGTTCGTGGGGGCGGTGTGGTTGGCGCTGCCGTTCTTCCTGACCGGGCTGGTGTTTCTCGTGTTCGGGAAGGAGATCGCGGCGGCGATCTTCGGGTTGCCGGCGATCGCTTGGGTGCTGGTGACCTGGCGGTGGGCGTCGGCGCCGAAACGCCAAGCCCGCCGCCGCTGACCGGAGGGGGTCAGCGACGGCGGGAGCGGGGGTTACTTGGTCTTGGCGACTTCCAGCTGGACCTGACCGGCGACGTACGACGTGGCGTCGTGCACGAACCAGGTGTCCGGCGGGGTGTCGATCGGACCGGTCTCGGGGCGGCTGCCGGCGGCGTGGTAGCTCTCGATGGTGAGGTCGCGGGCGGCGAGGATCGGCTTGACCTGGGCGATCGTCAGGCCGCGGAACTTCACCCCGGCCAGCACCTCGCCGGGATCGTCGATCTTGCTGCTCAGGTGGTGGTACATCTCACCCTTCTTCGCGGCGCGGCCGAACTCGATCTCGGCCCAGCCGTCCAGGTCCTTCGGGACCTCGACGCCCTCCTGGCACCCGGGGTCGGAGGCGTCCAGCGTGCCGGAGCACTTCTCACCAGGGGCGAGCAGCCGGAGCCGCTCGGACCCGTTGACAGGCACCTTGTAGCCGGCGAACTTGCCGATGCCGTTCGCGCTGATCGGCACGGCCTTGACCTTCACCTTCAGACCCATCGCCTTGAACTCCGCGTTCAGGCGCTTCGGGTCGGCGTTCGGGTCGACGACCCGGACGATGACCGAGTTGCTGCCGCTGTCGGTGAACGACAGCGCCTGCGGCTGGTCCTGACCAGGACTCTGTACGACGGTCGCCGCGACGATGCCGGCGATCAGCAGGCTGAAGGCACCGGCGAGGGCGAGGCGCGGCCGGGTCGCGCCGGCCGACCAGTTGGTACGGCGTACCGGAGTCTTCGTGGCGACCGGCGCCTCGACCGGCCCGGTGGCAACGTCGTCGGCGAGACGGGACCAGGTGCCGTCCTCGACCGAGGTGGTGGTGTTGGGCTTGAGGGCGCGGACGGCCGCGTCGACGTCAGATGTCTTCATGGGAAACCTCTCCTCTCACCGTGACCGGTGGGCGGGTGGTGAGCAGTTTGGCGAAGCGTTTGCGGGCCCGGTGCAGGCGGATCCGGACCGCGTTGCGGGAGCAGCGGAGCACGGTCGCGATCTGAGCCGTGTCCAGGTCCTCCCAGGCGACCAGCGTGAGCAGCTCACGGTCGGCCTCGGGCAGGGCCCGGAAAGCCTGTGCCGTGGCCGAGTCGCTGTCGAGGGGCTCCGGGCTGGGTGTCGTCGTCTCGACCAGCTCGTCGCGGAGCCGGTCGGCCAGCGCGTTGCGCCGGCCCTCGCCCCGCCGGTGGTTGGCCAGTACGCGCCGTGCGACGCCGTACAGCCAGGGCTTGGTCTGGTCCCCGGCGGGCACCTCGTCGAGGCGGCGCCAGGCCACCACGAACGTGTCGGCGAGCAGGTCGGCGGCGTCGTGGCTGGAGCCGGTCCGGCGGAGCAGGTAGCCGAGCACCGCCTCCCGATGGGTGTCGAACACCTCCTCGAACCGCTCCCGGCGGTGGCTGGGCCCCGGCGGGTCGTGCACTGCCGCCTCGCTCACTGGCCCGGGGTGGGGCCTGATCGGTGTCTGCGTCATACCCCGTACATGTCCGGCACCTTTCGGGCTATTTCACCTCGGGAAAGTGCCGGCGGTCCCCGAAAGGTGTGAGTTGATGAGCACTTGGGGTAGGACTGAGATGTCTCACGTTGTCAGCCCGGCGAAAGGTGAGCTCGTGCCCGACCTTCCCCCCTGCCACGCGCGGCGGCCACTACGTGCCGAACCGGGCGCCGCTGCGGCCGGTGCCGTTCCAGAAGCTCCCGCCGGGCGCGATCCAGCCCAGCGGCTGGCTCGCGCAGCAGCTCGACCTCCAGGTCAAGGGCCTCTGCGGCCGGTACGACGAGATCTCCGACTTCCTGGTGTACGAGACCAACGGCTGGGTGGACCCGGCCCAGGGAGCCTGGGAGGAGCTGCCGTACTGGCTGCGCGGCTTCGGCGACCTCGGGTACGTCACCGGCGACACCGGCGTCCTGACCCGGACCGAGCGGTGGATCAACGGGATCCTCGGGACCCAGGCGGCCGACGGGTGGTTCGGCCCGGAGCGGCTACGGACCTCGCTCGAGGGCGGCCCGGACTTCTGGCCGGGGATGCCGCTGCTGGGCGCGCTCCGGTCGTGGTTCGAGTTCACCGGGGACGAGCGGGTGGTCCCGTTCATGAGCAGGTACCTGGCGTTCCAGAACACGCAGCCGCCCGAGGTGTTCAACCGGTCCTGGGGTGCGTTCCGCTGGGGCGACAACATCGACAGCGCGTACTGGCTCTACAACCGGACCGGCGACGAGTGGCTGCTCGACCTGGTCCACAAGATGCACGCCGGCTCGGCCGACTACGTCAGCGGTATCCCGAACTGGCACAACGTCAACCTCGCGCAGGGGTTCCGCGAACCACTCCAGTACGGGCTGCTGGCAACGGATCCGAAGTACGCCGCGGCGACGTACCGGAACTACGCGATGATCATGGAGCTCTACGGGCAGTTCCCCGGTGGTGGGTTCGCCGGCGACGAGAACTCGCGACCGGGCTTCGGCGACCCGCGGCAGGGGTTCGAGACGTGTGGGATCGCCGAGCTGATGCACAGCTTCGAGATGCTCACCCGTTTCACCGGGGACACCGTCTGGACCGACCGGTGCGAGGAGCTCGCGTTCAACGCGCTGCCGGCGTCGTACGATCCGTTGCAGCAGGTCATGCACTACATCACCTGCGCGAACAGTGTGCAGCTCGACGACCGGGCCAAGCACGGGCAGTTCGAGAACCCGTTCGCGATGCAGGCCTTCAAGTACGGCGTACGCCAGTACCGGTGCTGCCCGCACAACTACGGGATGGCCTGGCCGTACTACGCGCAGGAGCTCTGGCTGGCCACGACGGACAACGGGCTGGCCGCGTCGATGTTTGCCGCGAGCAAGGTCACCGCGAAGGTCGGGGACGGGACGGTGGTGACCGTTGTCCAGGACACCGATTATCCCTTCGACGAGACCGTGACGCTGACCGTGCAGACTACTTCGGCGGTCCAGTTTCCCTTGTACGTAAGGATTCCGGGATGGGCGGAAGGGGCCGAGGTCAACGGTCAACGGGCCGAGGGCAACTGGGTCAGGCTCGACCGGATCTGGCAGGACGGCGACCAGGTCACGCTGACGCTGCCGATGCGGATCAGCACGCGGGTCTGGACGGACAACCAGAACTCCGTCTCGGTCGACCGTGGCCCGCTGACCTACTCGCTCGCGATCGCCGAACGCTACGAGCGGATCGGCGGCACCGACGAGTGGCCCGAGCTCGCGGTCTACCCCGAGTCGCCGTGGAACTACGGGCTGCCGGTCGATCCGACGTTCGAGGTCGTACGGCGTGAGGCCGGTCAGGACCCGTTCACGCAGGACGGCGTACCGGTCGCGCTCACGACGACGGGACAGCGGATCCCGCAGTGGGAGACCGACACCGAGGACGTCGTCGGCCTGCTGCAGCCGAGCCCGGCGCGGACGGCCGAGCCGGTCGAGCAGATCGCGCTGATCCCGATGGGGGCGGCGCGGCTGCGGGTCACGTCGTTCCCGCAGGTCGATGCTGACGGCAAGGAATGGGTCTACCGGACCCGGATCACCGCGTCGCACGTCAACGACGGCGACTCGCTCGAGGCTCCCGACAAGCGGCGCCCTCCGTCGTCGTCCGACCCCCGCTTCACCTGGTGGGACCGGCGCGGAACCATCGAGTGGATCCAGTACGACCTGCGCACACCGCGCGACCTGTCGACGGCCTCCGTCTACTGGTACGACGACACCGGCTCCGGCGAGTGCCGGGTCCCGGCGTCCTGGCGAGTCCTCTGGCTCGACGGTGACGCCTGGCGCCCGATCGAGACGACGTACGAGGTAGTCCCCGACCGCCTCAACACCGCGACGTTCCCGCCGGTCCACGCCCAGGTCGTCCGCGTCGAGGCAACCCTCCAGCCGACCTTCTCAGCAGGCATCCTGTCGCTAGCATTCAGCTGAGCCCTGGGGGATGGGATGCCGGCCGACGTCCTGACGGCCCACATCGTGCGCCTCCATCGCATCGCCATGGTCGTCGGCGGCATCCTCCTGTTCAGAGCCACCCGGGCCCACCAAGGGGCGTCATGAGCGCCTGAAATAGCCTGGCGTCCGTGACCCCTGTTCTTCGGTTGGCCGTGGCCGGTGATGCTCCTGCGATCGCGGAGTTGATGCGGGCTTCCACGGTCGAGCTGTTCCCGGCGTACTACGACGCTCGGCAGACCGCGAGTGCCGCGGTGCACATCGCCGCGCTGGACCTGGCGCTGATCGAGGACGGGACCTACTTCGTGCACGAGGCGGCGGGGGAGATCGTCGCGTGCGGTGGGTGGAGCCGGCGGAACAAGCTCTACAACGGGACGGGGGCCGGTGCGGATGCGCGGCTGCTCGATCCGGCGACCGAGCCGGCGCGGGTCCGGGCGATGTTCGTCCGGGGCGACTGGACGCGCCGCGGGCTCGGCCGGGCGATCCTGACCGCGTGCGTGGACGCCGCGAAGGCGGAGGGGTTCACGAAGCTCGCGCTGATGGCGACGCTGCCCGGCGTACCGCTGTACAAGTCCTTCGGCTTCACCGAGCTCGGCGCGGAGGAGCTGACCATGCCTGACGGCGTCGTCCTGGGCGGCGTCGCGATGGAACGATCCGTCGACTGATCGGAGTCCCACCACCATGACCGCTGGAACCACGGCGAAAGCCCCCGACGGCACCGAGGTCGTGCTCGGCGAGATCGGCACCCGGGTGCTGCTCGAGAACCCTCGCGTCCGGGTCTGGGAGGTCGCGCTCGACCCGGGCGAGGCGCAGGGCTGGCACCTGCACCACAACCCGTACGTCGTGCTGTGCCTGTCCACGTCGCCCTGCCACATGGACTGGCTCGACGGCAGCCCGGCGCGGCAGCTGAGCGAGACGGTCGGCGGCTCGGTCTACCGGCCGGTGTCGCCGGTGCACATGCTCACCAATCACGGCGGCTCGGCGTACCGGAACCGCCTGATCGAGGTGCTGGACCTCGGCGAGGAGGCCTCCGGCACGCCGTACGACGTACCGGAGGGTGTCGCCGCCGATAGCAGCTTCGCCGAGGTCGGTGAGGTCCCGGCGAAGGTCATCGTGGACGAGGACGACGTACGGGTCCAGCACGTCACCCCGGACGCCGACGAGTCCTACACCTGGCGGACCGGCGCCTACCCGGCGCTGGTGGTCGACCTGGACCTGGAGACCGAGCCGCTGACCGGTCTGGTCTACCTGGAGCCCGGGGAGTCGTACACGCTCCCCGCCAAGCCGGCCAAGACCTCCGGCTACAACCTGGTTGAGCTGCGCTACTTCAGCCGCTGACGGACAGCTGCTGCGCTGTCCAGGGTCAGTGCGGTCGCTGCAGCCATCGCTGCGTCGACCGCGCTGATCTCCCGGAGCTTCGCCTTCACCAGTGCGACCTGCGGCCCGACCGCACTGAGCTCCTGTACGCCGAGGCCGACCAGCAGCGTCGCAGCGAGCGGATCGCTGGCCAGGTCGCCGCAGACAGCGACGTGGACGCCCAGCGGGACCTGCCGGACCACTCGGTCGATCAGCCGCAGTACGGCGGGGTCGAGGCCGTCCGCCAGCGCGGCCACGGCGGTGTTCGTCCGGTCGGCCGCTGTCGTGTACTGAGTCAGGTCGTTGGTGCCGATGCTCACGAAGTCGAGCCCGGCAGCCAGCGTCTCGATCCGGAGCGCGGCGGCCGGGACCTCGACCATGATGCCGACCTTCAGACCGTCCGGCCGCGGACCGAGCTGCCGCAGCGCCCACGCGACCTCGTCGGCCGTGGTCACCATCGGAAACATCACCTGCACCGGCGTCTCGGCCGCGACCTCACGGATCGCCTCGAGCTGCGTCGCGAGCAACTCGTGCCGCCCGGGCGTCTCGGGCCGTGTTGTGAGCTGCTGGCGGACCCCGGGCGTTTCGGGTCGTGTTGTGAGCTGCTCGGGGACCCCGGGCGTCTTGGGCCGTGTCGTGAGCTGCTCGGGGACCCCGGGCGTCTCGGGCCGCGTCGGTTGCCCGGTCCGCTCGGGCCCGGCGTGCCGGAACGTCCGGATTCCTCGCTCCCCGAGGAACGGGTTGGCCTCTGCCGCTTGCGGCAGGAACCGCAACGGCTTGTCGCCGCCGACGTCCCAGGTCCGGATCGTGATCGGCTTGCCGTGCAGCGCCGCCGCGATCTCCCGGTACGCCGCCACCTGCTCGGCCGCCGTCGGCGCCGTCCGCCGGTCACCGAACAGCACCTCGGTCCGTACGAGCCCCGACCCGTCGGCGCCGCGTGCGTCGCGGGCGTCCTGCACGGACCCGACGTTCGCCAGCACGGGAATCGTCAGCCCGTCGGTCGTCGTCGCCGGCTCGCCGACCGCGCTCAGCGCGGCGTCACGCTCGTCCTGGCGCTCCTGGATCGTCACCTCGAAGGCCCGCCGATCGGGCTCCACCACGAACGACCCCGTCCGCGCGTCGAACCCCACGGTCACGCCGTCGGCGACGACAACGTCTCCAATCCCTGTGATCAAAGGGATTCCACGCGATCGGGCAACGATCACCCCGTGCCCGGTCGTCCCCGCGGCCCGTACGGCGATGCCGGCCACGGACGCGTCGACCACGGCCGCCGTCGCCGCGTCCAGCTCGGGGACCACGAGCACACTCCCGGGCGCGGGCTCCACAGCTTCCGGCGCACCGGTCAGCGCACGCAGCACCCGGTCGCGCACACTGCGGACGTCCAGCGCTCGCTCACGCTGGTAGGCGTCCTCCAGCCGCTCGAAACTCTCGGCCAGCTGGTCGAAGGGCCGTTTCCAGGCCGACGCCGCATCGATGCCCTGGGCAACTTCCCGGAAGACCGGGTTGATCACCGCGAGGTCGCGCAGGAAGGCGGCCTGAGCGGAGAAGACGGCGGCCTCGCCGGCGCCGACCCGCTCGGCGGTGGTCGCCCGCAGCCGCTCGAGCTGGTCCTCGGCCGTGAGCAGGGCCTGCGTGGCCCGCTCCCGCTCGGTGTCGACGTCACCCGGCGCGTAGCCGCTCAGATCAACACCGTCGGCCACAACAACCGCCGGGCCGACCGCCACATCCAGCCCTGACCCACCCGGGACCCGAGCGAGCCCGTCGGCCGCGTCGGCCGCCTCGGCGGCGGTGCCGGGGGTGCCCGGGGTGCTCGCGTCCGCCGCGTCGGTCGCGTCGGTCGCGTCGGTCGCGGTGCCGGGGATGCCCGCGGTGCCAGGGGTGCTCGCGTCCGCCGCGTCGGTCGCGGTGCCCGCCGTGGTCGGGGTGCCCGCGGTGCCCGGGGTGCTCGCGTCGGCCGCACGGCCGGAGTCTGCCCGGCGGTCCGCCGCCGGTGAGCTCGTCGTCTCGTCGAAGTCCCGGTCGGCGAGGGCTTGGACTGCTTCCAGCGCCTCCGCCGCTTGAGGACCGTGCGCGGTGAACTCCAGGCGGTGATACTGCTGGGCGTTCAAGGTCGCGACCCGGCTGATGCTGCGGGCGTCGACCGGAGCCTGATCGGTTTCCAGGTTGCGCACGGTGACCTGGGCATCGAACTGGCCGATCACCCCGACCAGCTTCGCCGCCGGGCGGGCGTGCAGCCCGTGCTCGATGCGCAGGGAAACCTCCAGCGTCAGCTGCCCAGCGGCCGCGGTCTCGCCAACCGCTCCAGCAGCCGCCCCTTCAACGGCCGCTCCGGCCTCGCCGATCGCCCCGGCCTTGCCGGCCTCCCCGGTCTCGCCGGCCTTGCCGATCGCCCCGGCCACCCCGGCCACCCCGGTCGCCTCAGGCGCTGCCTCGCCCAGGTGGTCCTGCTTGCCGGACAATCCTCGCCCGGCCTCGGCGGCTACTGCGTCCAGCGATGCCCCGGTCGATGCCGTGACGACCGCGGCGACCAACCCCTCAACCAGCGGAGCACTGGAAAGCTTCACACGCTCCGCGGTCTCCGGATCGACGAACTCCAGCGCCATCTCAGCACTCAGGACCGCGCTCCCGAGGTCGAGCAGCACCAGTACGCCGTCCGGCCCGTCCACCGCAGCGATCGCCTCGGCGACCGCCGCCGCGTCCGTGCCGAACGTGGTCTCGTCCAGCCCGGCCGCAACCGCGATCACCGGACGGTTGTCAGCAGCAACCATCTCCGACGCCAGCCCAACAGCCGCCTCTGCCAGCGCCCGGCTGTGCGACACCACGACGATCCCGATCAAGTCACCTCACCTCACCGAAGCCGAAGCCGGAGCGGGACCTGGAGCCGGAGCGGGAGCCGGAGCGAGAGCGGGAGCGGGAGCCGGAGCGAGAACGGGAGTCGGAGCGGCAGCCGGAGCGGGAGCCGGAGCCGGAGCGGGAGAGGGAGCCGGAGCGGGAGAGGGAGCCCGAGCGGGACCCGGCTCCCGAGCGGGAGCCGGGGGCAAGGTCCACGCTCCTCACCGACGATGAGCGCCGAGTGTGGATCATCCGAGCGTGCGTGCGGCCGACTCCAGCAGCAGCGTGGTGCTTGTCGCGCCTGGGTCCTGGTGGCCGACGCTGCGTTCGCCCAGGTAGCTTGCGCGGCCCTTCCGGGCGACCAGCGGCGCGGTCTCGTCGCGTCCCTTGGCTGCCGCCTCTGCGGCGGCGACCAGCGCGCCGCGCAGCTCCGAGCCCCCGGCAACAGCTTCCTCGTACGCCGTCAGCGCCGGCGCCCACGCGTCGTACATGGTCTTGTCGCCGACCTCGGCCTTGCCGCGGGCAAGGATCCCGCCGACGCCCGCCTTCAGCGCCTCGCCGACCGTGGCCGGTGTCACCTCGACGCCGGCCAGCGCCGTACCGAAGCGGAGGAAGAATGTCCCGTACAGCGGTCCGCTCGCGCCGCCGACCTTGCTGACCAGCGTCATCCCGGCCTTCTTCAGCAGCTCGTCGACCGAGTCGAAGGTGGTCTCGTCCAGCACCGCGACGACCGCCTGGAAGCCGCGGTCCATGTTGCTGCCGTGGTCAGCGTCGCCGATCGCCGAGTCGAGCTCGGTCAGGTACGCCGCGTTCTCGTGCATCGTGCCGGCCAGGTCGCGCAGCCAGTTCGTGAAACTCTCCACACCCATGCTCACGCGCCCCAGCGTAGGCCGGGGGTGTTCACGGGGGCGTCCCAGAGCCGTACCAGCTCGTCGTCCGCCTTGAGCAGCGTGACCGAGCAGCCGGCCATCTCCAGCGAGGTGATGTAGTTGCCGACCAGCGAGCGCGCGACGGTGATCCCGGCCGCGTCGAGCAACTGGCGGACCTCGTTGTACATGATGTAGAGCTCGATCAGCGGTGTCCCGCCCATACCGTTGACGAAGGCAATCACCGAGTCGCCCTGCTGGTACGGGAGATCCTGCAGCACCGGGTCGACGAGCAGCGCCGCGACGTCCCTGGCCGGTGCCAGGGGCAACCGCTTCCGGCCGGGCTCGCCATGGATGCCGATGCCGACCTCCATCTCGTTCTCGGCCAGCTCGAACGTCGGCTTGCCCGCGGCCGGCACCGTGCACGAGGTGAGCGCCATGCCCATGCTGCGGCCGTTGGCGTTGACCTTCTTGGCCAGGTCGGCGACCTCCTGCAGCGGGCGGCCCTCCTCGGCGGCCGCGCCGACGATCTTCTCCAGCAGGACGGTCACTCCGACGCCCCGGCGGCCCGCGGTGTAGAGGCTGTCCTGGACGGCGACGTCGTCGTCGGTCACGACCGACAGCACCTCGGTGCCCGCCTCGGCGGCGGCCAGCTCGGCGGCCATCTCGAAGTTCATCACGTCGCCGGTGTAGTTCTTCACGATGTGCAGGACGCCGGCGCCGCCGTCGACCTCCTTGGTCGCGGCCATCATCTGGTCCGGCACCGGGGAGGTGAACACCTCACCCGCGCACGCGGCGTCCAGCATGCCCAGCCCGACGAACCCACCGTGCAGCGGCTCGTGGCCCGACCCGCCGCCGGAGATCAGCCCGACCTTCCCGCCGCGGTGCGCGTCCTTGCGGTAGACGATCCGGTTCTCGTGGTCGACCCGGAGGTGGTCAGGATGCGCGAGAGCGATTCCGCGCAACGCTTCACTCACAACATCGGCAGGGGCGTTGATGAGCTTCTTCATGACCCCATCTGAGCACACACCACGCGGTCTTGGGAGTCCCCGGCGATGCCTCAGGTGTTGAACGTTCAAAGTTGCCCAGGCAGCCCTTTCGGGCAGACCTTGGGCCGCTGGTCCTAGTCCTTGGGGCGCAGCAGCGGGCGGACGACCTCGCGGGCGTCGTGGATGCGGGACTTGACGGTGCCCAGCGGGGCGCCCACCTCGGCGGCGATCTCCTCGTACGAGAGGCCGTAGACGTCGCGCAGCACCAGCGGCGTGACCATCTGGGGACGGGACTTCTCCAGCGTCTCCAGGGCCTCCAGCAGGTCCAGGCGGGTGCCGGCGATCACGCTGGTGGTGCGCGGGTCCGGGCGGTCCATCGTCTCCGGGTTGTGCGCGGCCTGCGCGGTGCGCTTCAGCTTGCGGTACGTCGAGCGCGCCGAGTTCGCCGCGACCGAGTGCACCCAGGTGGAGAAGCTGCTGCGGCCCGAGTACGTGTTGATCTTGGTGGCGATGTTGAGCAGCGCCTCCTGCGCGGCGTCCTCGGCGTCCGCCGAGTACGGCAGCACGCTGCGGCAGATCCGCAGCACCCGCGGATGGACCAGCCGGAGCAGGTCGTCCAGGGCGTCCTTGTCGCCGCCCTGGGCCCGCTCGGCCAGGACCCCGAGATCGTCGGTCGGTCCGCTGCTTTCGCTCATCTGCGCCTTGTCTGCTCGGATCTGCCACGGCCGGTCGCGGATCTGTCAACGGCGTTGTCAACAGGCCCGGGACCAGGGAACTCCCAGTGATCCATAATGCCTTGTATGGGGGTCCCATCCAGACTAGGCCGATACGTCGTGCGCCGACGCCTGGGCTCAGGCGGTTTCGCGACGGTGTGGCTGGCTCACGACGAGCAGCTCGACGCCGAGGTCGCGGTCAAGGTGCTGGCCGAGAACTGGGCCCACGACGACGCCGTCCGGCGGCGGTTCCTCGAGGAGGGCCGGTTCCTGCGCCGGGTCGAGTCCGAGCATGTCGTCCAGGTGCACGACGTCGGTGAGCTCGAGGACGGACGCCCCTTCCTGGTGCTCACGTACGCCGACCGCGGGACGCTGGCGGACCGGTTGAAGAAGGACCCGCTGGCGCCGGCGGACGCGGTCGGGGTCGTCGTACAGGTCGGGCGCGGGTTGCAGGCGCTGCACCGGCGAGGGCTGCTGCACCGTGACGTGAAGCCGGCGAACGTGCTGTTCCGCAGCACGGACGAGGGCGAGCGGGCGGTGCTCTCGGACCTCGGGCTGGGCAAGTCGCTCGACGAGGTGTCACGGATCACGATGCCGGGCGGGACTCCGTCGTACGTCGCGCCCGAGCAGGCGATGGGCGAGCGGCTCGACGAGCGGGCCGACCAGTACTCGCTGGGTGCGGTCGCGTACGCCGCGTTGACCGGGCGGTCGCCGCACCAGGTCGACGGGCTGGGCGCGGCCGGGCGGGTGAACGCGCCGGCGCCGCCGAGCAGCCTGGGGTTCGACGTACCGGACAAGATCGACGACGCGATCGTGCGGGCGCTGGATCCTGACCGGGCCAACCGGTGGCCGGACGTCGCGTCGTTCACGCGGGAGCTGGTCGGGGCGTTGGACGAGACGACGCACGGGTTCCTGCCGTCGTCGTACGTGCTGCGGGCCGAGGCGATCACCGAGCCGGTGCGGGTCGGTGACGATCCTGAGTCGACCGCGCTGAGTGACTCCAACGCGCCGACGCTGCTGAAGCCTGGTGAGGCTTCCACCGAGAAGGTCCTGGCACCTGAGACCCCGCCGGTACTTGCCGAGAGTGCGCCCGTGGCCGAGCCGGCGGAAGCTGCTGAGGCGGCTCCGACCGGGCGGCGAAAGGGGCGGTGGATCGCGGCTGCTGTGGTGACGTTCCTGGTGGCTGGGGCCGCTGGGTTCAGCTACCAGCGGTACGTCGAGCCGCGGACGATGGGCGAGCTGCCCGCGCACAGCACCGTCCAACGCAACTGATACGTAAACTTTGGTGTCAGGGGGATTTCACTGTGTGCGCCCGGACGCCTACTCTGCTGCGGCCCCTGTTTCACCGCGCCTGAGGAGTCCCCGTGCGGGATGTGATCGACCGCCTGATGCCGTCGCCGGCCCTGGTCCAGTCGAGCCGTCGCCGGTTCTACCGGTTCCGCTCGATCGTCTTCCGCACGATCTGGCCGCGCGACGTCTCATAGTGACGAGTCGCTGCGCGTGACCGTCTCGGTCGCCCGCTCCAGCACCGCCAGGAGTCCGTCCTTGTCCTGGGCCAGCCCACCCACGCCGATCTCGACGGCGCAGTTGCCGGTGTCGTCGAGCGCGACCCAGCGCACCATGACGTGCCGCAGTGACTGCGGGACGTGGGGGCGGGTCTGCGTCGGGACCCAGGTGTAGCTCAGCGTCGCCGACCGCCCGTCGTCGGCGACGACCGTGCTGACGATCTGCAGATCCTCGTGGTGCGGGGTGTCGGCCAGCTGCGCGACCCGAACGTCCATCGACTCCTTCGGCAAGCGCTCGATGGTGAAGCCGGCCTCGACCCGGACGAACCGCCGTCCGGTCGGATCGGTGAACCGGGCCTCGTCCTGCGGGTCCGCCAGCGTCATCGGCCAGTTTCTCGGCACCTCGACGGTCACCTGCGACCGGACCGTCTTCTCCGCGACGAACCCCCGCTCCTTGTACCGCAGCTCGCTCTTCTTCAAGGCCCGCGTCGGATCCTTCACCGCGATGTTCAGCGGCTCGGTCGGAGTCGGCGTGACCTCGGCACTCGGACGCAACGGCGCTGCCGACGCGGTCGGCTGGTCCCGCGGCTCGGTCAGATGCCCGAGCCCGTACCCACCGGCCCCGCCGGCGAGCGTGATCACGACCAGCCCAGCACTCAGCAGTACGCCGCCAGCAAGTCGCCCGGCCACGGGCATCCCTCCTCCCCGGTTCCACCCCCGATGGCACTTGGACACCGTGAACGGGAGAAAGGTTCGCCCGGTCGCTCAGTCGTCCCGAACTGTGACCGACTCGCTGGCCTGGGCGAGCACGGCCTTCAGGCCGGCGGCGTCCTGGGGCAGCCCGGTGACGCTCATCTCGACGGTGGCCTGCGCGTCGCCGCCGGTGGCGACCCAGCGGACGATCACGTAGCGCAGGGTCTCGGTCGGGATGAAGGTGTAGATCAGCGTCGAGACGTTCCGGGTCTCGCCCTGGGCGTCGGTCACCGTGGAGTCGTAGTTCTCGAGGATCTTCAGGTCGTTCTCGGGCGCCTGGCTGGAGGTGAGCCCGGGGATCAGCTTCTTGCGCTGCTCGGCGGTGGTCAGGTCCGGCGGGAACCCCGACTCGACCCGAACGCCCCGTTCCTTCAGCGGGTCGAGGAACTTCACCTCGCCGGGCGTCTTCGGTGAGCTGGTCAGCTGCCAGCCGCGGGGCATGTCGATCGACACCTCGACCGTCGGCTCCGGCTCCTGCCGGACGGTGAAGGTGTGCTCGCGGTAGCGCAGTCCGGTCGCCTTGAAGGCCGCCGTGTTGTTCGGCACGGGCGTCTTGACGATGTAGTCGGCCGTCGGCGAGTCGCTGCCCGTCGGTTCGTCGCCGTTGGCGCTGGCTGTGGTCGGCTGGGTGAGGTCGCCGACGAGGTAGCCGCCGCCCGCGCCCAGCAGACCGAGCACGACGACGCCGCTCACGAGGACGGCTGTCCTCACCCGTGCACCAGGTCCCAGAACGCGAGCTCGAACCGTACGACGCGGTCGAAGCCGAGCTCCATCGACGGGGTCGGCGTCTCGCGGTCGACGAGCGCGGCGAGCTGGTCGACGTACGCCGAGAACTCCGGGGACGACCAGTTCGCGATGAAACCCGCGTACGGCGTGTCCGGGCCGGTGGTGTCGCGGACCGAGGCCCAGGCGGCGTAGTAGGCCTTCTCCACGGCGTACAGGACGGTGATGGCGACCGGCCAGCCTTCGCGGACGGTGCCGAGCAGGTACGACGAGTAGCCGACGTTCAGCAAGGACGGCTCGGCGGTGAGGTCGAGCCCGCGCTCGGCGGCGGCTTTCTCGAACAGGGCCAGCTCCGGGACCAGTGCGGCGATCCCGCCGGCGAGGACCTCGCGGGCCTGGTCGTCGGGAGCGATCGCGCTCAGCTCGGCCAGGTAGACCTGGAACGAGCGGACGAAGAAGTGGTCCTCGGCCAGCCATCGGTTAAATGTTGCTGCGGGCAACGATCCGGCGGAGGTCTCGGCGACGAACGGGTGGTCCAGGATGCGCCGCCAGGCGCTGGCCTGCCCGCTCAGCAGGGTACGGGTGGTCTCGGGCACCCGGCCATCTTCTCAGGCCGCCGATCGGGGCGCTGTACTGAATCCTTTCAAAAGGTGACGTCCAAACCCTTGACATGCCAACTGCGCGCTTCGTACCGTGCCGCAGTGAGGAAGATAACACTCCTCCATGATTTGTTCCCAGTCAACCGTGATAGCTCACGGCGCTGCGTGCTGCCCAAAACTCAGGAGGAAAACCATGGCACCCGAGGTCATCCGTACGCCGGTCAGCCGGAGGCGAGTCCTGCAGCTGATGGGCGGCGCCCTGGGCGCCGGCGCCCTGGCCGCGTGCGGCAGCACCAACACCGGCGGGGGCGCCGCGAGCGGCGGCAGCCTGAAGGTGATCGGTGCCGGCAGCCAGGAGGCCGGGCTGCGGAAGGCGCTCGAGGAGTACAAGAAGGCGAACAGCTCGTTCGACTTCAGCCTGTCCTTCTCGCCGGCCGACCAGCTCCAGACCGCGCTGCGCGCCCAGCTCGCGGCCGGCAACGCGCCGGACATGCACGCGGTCTACCCGGGCAACGGCAGCGCGATGTCGATGGTCCAGCTCAGCAAGGCCAACCTGCTGGCCGACCTGAGTGACCAGGCGTGGACCCAGAAGATCCCCACCGGCTTCAAGGGCGCCTACCAGCAGGACGGCAAGACCTACATCTACTCGCCCGGCACCAGCGTGCTCGGCGCGATCTACAACAAGAAGGCGTTCGCGTCGGCCGGGGTCGAGGTGCCGACCACCTGGAGCGAGCTGCTGACGGTCTGCGAGACGCTGAAGAAGAAGGGGATCGTCCCGATCGCGCTCGGCGCGCAGACGCCCTGGGTGACCCAGCTGATCAACTACGCGCTGGTTCCGGGCACGGTCTACGCCAAGCAGCCCGACTTCGACGACAAGATGATCGCGGGCTCCGCCTCGTTCGCCGGGTCCGGCTGGGCCGAGGCGATGGAGAAGTACCTCGAGCTGCAGAAGCGCGGCTACTTCAACCCGAACCCGAACGGTACGACGTACGAGCAGGCGACCTCGATGGTCGGCACCGGCAAGGCCGCGATGGTGGTCCAGGTCTCGGCCTCGCTGCAGGCCTACCGCGACGCGGCGCCGTCGCCGGACGACATGGCGATGTTCCCCTTCCCGGCGACCGACACCCCGGCCGACAACTGGATCCCCGGCGGCATCGTGGTCGGCCTGGCGGTCAGCGCGAAGAGCAAGCAGGCCGACGAGGCCCGCAAGTTCATCGACTACTGCGGGACGCCCGAGGTGGTCGCGGCCTGGTCCGAGGCGATCGCCTGCGTGCCGCTGTACTCCGACGGCGAGGCGAAGGTGGATCCGGCGCTGAAGCCGTTCCTGCCGTACCTGTCCGGCAACAAGGCGGTCCCGTTCATGGACCAGCGCTGGCCGAACGCCGAGGTCCAGCCGACCCACTTCGCCGTCGTCCAGGAGCTGCTCGGTGGCCGGAACACGGTGGCCGGCGCGCTGAAGAAGATGGACGAGGCCTACCGGAAGACCGCATGACGGCGCAGGCTCTGGTGACGCCTCCGGCCGCGGTCAAGCGGGTACGCCGGGGCGGTGGCATCACGCCGCCCTGGCTGTTCGCCGTACCGGCGCTGCTCGTCTACGCGCTGGTGATGCTCTACCCGAGCATCGTCGGCGCCGGCTCGGCGTTCACCGACTGGTCCGGCGTCGGCGAGCAGCGGTCGTTCGTCGGGCTGGCGAACTTCCGCGAGCTGCTGCACGACGACCAGGCCCTCGGCGCGCTGCGCAACACGCTGCTGCTGACGGTGGCGATCGTGGTGGTGCAGAACGGGATCGGGCTGCTGCTCGCGCTCGGGGTGCACACCACGATCAAGAGCCGGATGGTGCTCCGGGTGGTCTTCTTCGCCCCGGTCGTGGTCAGCCCGGTGATGGTGTCGTTCCTGTGGAAGTACGTGTACAACCCGGCGCCGGACGCCGGCCTGAACGCGGCGCTGAACGCGGTCGGGCTCGGGGCGTTGCGGCAGGACTGGCTGGGTAACCCGTCGATCGCGATCTGGTCGGTCGCCTTCACCGTGATCTGGCAGTGCGCCGGGTACTCGATGGTGATCTTCCTGGCCGGTCTCGAAGGGGTGCCGAAGGAGCTGCACGAGTCGGCGATGGTCGACGGCGCCGGCACGGTCGCGCGGTTCCGGCACATCACCTGGCCGCTGCTGGCGCCCGCGGTGACGATCAACGTGATGCTGTCGACGGTCGGCGGCCTGACGCTGTTCACCCAGATCATCGCCATGACCAACGGCGGACCGGGCTACGCGACCGACACGTTGTCGACCGTGCTCTACAAGCAGGCCTTCGTCTACGGGAAGTTCGGCTACAGCACCGCCGTCGCGCTGGTGCTGGCGATCTTCGTCGCCGCCGTCTCGTTCATCCAGATCGCCTACCTGCGTTCCCGGGAGACCGCCGCATGAGGACCGGATACCGTCCACGGACCTTCGTCCTGGAGATCGTCATGGTGGCCGTCGCGGTCGCCTTCCTGTTCCCCGTCTACGCGCTGGTGACGCTGGCGTTCAAGGATCCGGGCCAGATCGCCAACGCGCCGCTGGCGCCGCCGAACCCGCCGTCGGTGGACAGCTTCGGGACCGCCTGGCAGTCGGCGACCCTCGGGGCCGCGCTGTTCAACAGCACGCTGATCACCGTCAGCAGCGTGATCGCGCTGATCGTGCTCGGCTCGCTGGCGGCGTACTTCCTGGCCCGGCGGGCCGGGCGGTTGAGCTACGGCCTCTACATCCTGTTCCTGGTCGGCATCATCCTGCCGTTCCAGCTCGGCATGATCCCGCTCTACCAGCTGGTCAACGACCTCGGCCTGATCGGTACCTACCAGGGCATGATCCTGTTCTACACCGGGATCCAGCTGCCGTTCACGGTGTTCCTCTACACCGGCTTCATCCGCTCGCTGCCCGCCGACTACACCAACGCGGCGCTGATCGACGGCGCCTCGCACCTGCAGGCCTTCGTGCACGTGATCTTCCCGCTGCTGCGGCCGATCACCGGCACGGTGCTGATCCTGAACGCGGTGCACGTCTGGAACGACTTCTTCACCCCGCTGCTGTACCTCGGCGGCTCGGGCCGGGAGACGGTCCCGGTCAAGGTCTTTGCCTTCGTCAACGAGTACACCTCCGACTACGGGCTGGTCGCGGCCGGGCTGGTGCTCGCCGCGCTGCCGATCCTGGTCGTCTTCCTGGTCCTCCAGCGCTACGTCATCCGCGGCTTCTCCAGCGGACTGAAGGGTTGATCCGATGCCCCTGCCAGATCGCCTGGCATCTGTCCTGACCGAACCTCCGAAAGCGTTCTCGCCCGTTCCGATCTGGTGGTGGAGCGGGGAGAAGCTCGACCCGGCCCGGCTGCGCTGGCAGCTCGAGCGCTTCGTCGAGGGCGGGGTGCACCAACTCGTCGTCCTGAACCTCGCTCCGGCCGGTTCCGACCACGGGTGCGACGCCGACGATCCGCCGTTCCTGTCCGAGGCGTGGTGGGAGATCTTCCTCGGCGTCTGCGCGGACGCCGAGGAGCTCGGGGTCTCGCTGTGGTTCTACGACCAGCTCGGCTTCTCCGGCGCCGACCTGCAGGCCCGGCTGGTCGCCGGCAGTCCCTCGTACGCCGGACGCCGGTTGCACCGGGCAACGACCACCGGAACAGGCCGGCTGACCCTGACCTGTCCTTCGGGTGGTCGCCCGATCGCCGCCGTACTGGAGCCGCTCGACGGCGGCCCGAGCCAGCCGGTGACCGCCGCGGACGGTCAGGTCGAGTGCCAGGCGCCGATGGAGTCCCGGTTGTCCCTGTACTACGAGACGGATCACGGGTTCGACTACCTGAACGGTGAGGCATGCTCCGCGCTGCTGGACCAGGTGCACGGGGAGTTCGCCCGTCGTCTCGGTCCGTTGCTCGGCACGGTCGTGGTCGGGTCGTTCCAGGACGAACTGCCGTCGATGCCGACCTGGTCGGCCACGTTCGCCGACGAGTTCGTCAGTCGTTACGGCTACGACGTCCGCGATCGCCTGGCCGCGTTGTGGGGATCGGACCTGCAGGACGCGGACAAGGTACGACGCGACTACCACGCCCTGCGCGCCAAGCTGGCCGAAGAGGCGTTCTTCAAGCCCCTGTTCGACTGGCACGAGAAGTACGGGCTGACTGTCGGCTGCGACCAGCAGGACCCGGCACGCGCCGGCCTCCCCGTCGAAGGCGTCCAGCTGTACGCCGACTACGCGCGCACGCACCGCTGGTTCAGCGCACCCGGCTCCGACCACCACGGCGACGCCCGGTTCCACTCGTCGCTCGCACACCTCTACGACCGGCCGCGGACCTGGATCGAGGCGTTCCACTCGACCGGCTGGGGCGGGACGCTCGAGGAGACCTTCGACTGGTTGCTGCCCTGGCTGCGGACCGGCGCGACGCTCTACAACCCGCACGCGGTCTACTACACGACCCGCGCCGGGTGGTGGGAGTGGGCGCCGCCGTCGACCGACTGGCGGCAGCCGTACTGGCGTCACCACAAGCACTTCGCCGACGCGGTCGCCAGGTTGTGCGCCGCGCTGTCGATGGGCCGGCACGTCTGCGACGTCGCGGTGCTGTTCCCGAACGCGACGGCGCAGGCCGGGCTGACGATGGATGGGCCGGGCGCGGACGCCGTACGGGCTCAGGAGGTGTACCGGGAACTGATCGGCGACGCGACCTGGTTCGCGCCGAAGCTCGGCGTCCTGGACCGGGCGCGGCTGGATGCCGACGTGATCGACGACGACTCGCTGGCCGGCGCCGAGGTCGGTGTGGACGGGCGGTTGTTCATCGCCGACGAGCGGTACGCCGCCGTGGTGTTGCCAGCAGCAACGGTTCTCGAGGCGGCGGTGGCCGAGCGGCTCGACGAGTTCGTGCTCGCCGGCGGTCTGCTGGTTGCCGTCGGCGCTCTTCCGGAGCGGACGGTGGCCGGGAACGACAAGGCCGTCGAGCTGCTGCGGGAACGGTTCGATCTCGGCGAGGCGTTGCTGGTGGCGACCGCGGCCGAGGTCCCGGACGCGTTGGCGCGGTCGCCGCGCCGGGTCGAGGCGGAGGTGCCGACGCTCGTGCGTGAGGTGGACGACGCGCTGGTCGTGTTCGTCACCGCGACCGAGTGGAGCGCGACGCGGGTCGGTGACGGGCGCGCGGTCGAGCGCGGGATCAGCCACGACTGGGCGACGGTCGGCTACGACTTCGACTCCGATCGGTACCTGCGTGAGACCACGCTGCGAGTTCGTCACGTACCGGGGGCGCCGCTGCTGTGCTCGCCGTTCGGCGCCGAGCCCGAGCCGCTGCCTTTCCGGGTGGTCGGCGAGTTCACCGAGGTCATCGTGCCGTTCAGCGATGGTCCCGCGGCGCTGGTTGTCTTTGCTGAGGGCAACGAAATTGGAGAGCCGGCGCCAGCAGTCGAGTGGTCGGGGCAGGAGCTGGAGGGTGACTGGGACGCGACACTGATCCCGACGCTCGACAACTCCTGGGGTGACTTCGCCTGGCCTGCCGCGCCACAAGGCGACGAGGTCGTGGTGGAACGCTGGGGCCTCCAGCACCAGGTCGAAGGTGCCGAGGACTGGCAGCCGGCGCACGCGACGTTCGGCCCGCACGGGCTGATCGACGGCGTACCGGTCGAGTACTCCGAGCGCCTCGGCATTCACAAGGACCGGATCCACAAGGACTCGCTCGGCCCCAAGGGACACGTACCTGAGGAGTTCCTCGACTTCGGGGTGGTCGAGGCGGGCCGGACCGTGACTTTCCACGCGTCCTTCACAGTGCGGGATGAACTCGGCACCACCGTCGTCGTCGGGGCTCCCGCGGCGAAGGAGTTGCTGATCGACGGAGTGCCCGTCGCGATCGACGACGCGGGCGGGCACTTCGCCACCGCGGCTGCCCGTCTCTCCGCCGGGCAGCACGCGGTGGAGCTCCGGCTCACCCCTGACGACGAGCTGCATCTCCGGGCGAACGTGGCGTTCGTCCGCGACCTGGCGGCGTACCGGCGACCGGAGTGGATCGCGCCGGCCGAGCCGCCGTCGGCCGGTACGGCGATCCGGCTCAGCACCACCGTCGTACCGGCGGGGGAGTCGGAGCTGACGCTGACCGCGAGCGGTTCGGCGCGGGTGTTCGTCAACGGGGTCGAGGTCGGTCGGCAGGGTGGGTTCCTGCCGTACGAGCGGCCGACGCCGAGAGTTCGCCGGTACGACGTCGCCGCCGCGCTGCGGCCGGGTGAGAACGAGGTGACGATCGAGCTGAGTCAGTCGACGCCGATCCTCGTCGACGGCCTGGTCGTCTCGGACCACGACTGGATCGGGCAGATCGTCGGGGGCACTGGTGAGTTGAAGGTGGTCCGGCGTCGGCAGCGTCACCGGGCACTGGCCGACCTGTACCTGCACCGCCGCCCGCACCCGCTGCCCGCGGCGGCCTGGCTGGACGGCACGGACACCTCGGTGGTCGAGCCGATCACGTTCGCCGTACCGCGGACCGAACCGCAGCGCACCGAGTACCTGCGCTTCGATCTACCACCTGGCACCGTGCGGCTCGAGCTCGACCTGAACTGCCACGCAACGCTGAGCGTCGACGGCGCCGAGCTGGCCGCCGGGACAGGGCGCCTGGTCGCTGACATCCCCGCAGGGCCGGGGCACCTGGCGGGAGACATCGCGCCAGGCACCCGGACCGGGCAGCTGACGCTGCGGACCGAGCCGGGCTTCGAGGCCGGCGCCGCCCTCGCCGGACCGATCCGCGCGATCGTCGGACCCGGCCGGATCGGGCTGGGCGACTGGGAGGACCACGGCCTCGCGGAGTACAGCGGAGGAGTCCGCTACCGCCGCAAGATCACGGCAGTCGGTGCCACCCCGCCGGCCGCCGAAGAGGGCCGGGACGGCGAGACCCTGCAGGCTCCAGGACGCAGGCCCGGATCGGCCGTTCAGCTCGACCTGGGCCGGGTGCGGGGCACCGCCGAAGTCCTGGTCGACGGCCGGAGCGCCGGCGTGCGGTTCTGTGCGCCGTACGTCTTCGAGCTCACCGGGCTGACCGGTGAGCACACGCTCGACATCGAGGTCTTCGGCACCGCCGCGCCGTACCTGGACGCGGTCAGCCCGACCCACTTCGTCTTCGGGGGACAACGGACGTCAGGCCTGTTCGGGCCCGTCCGCGTGCGGCACCCAAAGGAGCGCTGATCAGATGACCGAAGATCTCAGACCCGCGGTGGGCGTGGCCCGCCGCCGATTCCTCACCCTGACCGGCGCCGCGACCGCGGTGGCGTTCGGGACCAACCTGCCGGGCACCGCTGTCGGCGTCGGTGTGTCCGGTGGACTCACCAGCAACCCGTTCACGCTCGGTGTCGCCTCCGGCGATCCGCTGCCCGACGCCGTGGTGATCTGGACCCGGCTGGCGCCGAAACCGTTCGAGCCGCTCGGCGGTGCGCCGTACAAGGAGGTCGGGGTCGACTGGCAGGTCGCGACCGACGAAGGGTTCCACCGGATCGTGCGGTCCGGCCGTGCGACGGCCCGGCCGGAGTTCGCGCACAGCGTGCACGTCGACGTACGGGGTCTGCAGCCCGGGCGGCACTACTGGTACCGCTTCCGCTGCGACGGCTACGTCAGCCAGACCGCCCGAACCCGTACGGCGAACGCACCCGGCCAGCGTGGCGGACGGCTCACCCTCGGCGTCAGTTCCTGCCAGGCGTGGACCGATGGCTACTACACCGCGCAGCGGCACCTCGCGTCCGAGGACCTCGACGCCGTGGTCTTTCTCGGCGACTACATCTACGAGTTCGGCATCGCGGCGAACGGCGGACTGCGCAACGTCACCGATCCGGTGCCGAGCCAGTTCCGCACCGAGGCGGACACGCTCGACCGGTACCGCCTGCAGTACGCGCTCTACAAGGCCGATCCCGATCTCCAGGCGGCGCACCTGCACGCGCCGTGGATCACCACCTGGGACGACCACGAGGTCCAGGACAACTACGCCGGCGAGGTCTCCAAGACCAACGCCCCGATCGAGGACTTCCTCGTACGCCGGGCGAACGCGTACCGCGCGTACTGGGAGCACCTCCCGCTCCGCGGGCCGGCTCCGCAAGGCCCGAACTACATGCTCTACCGGCGGTTCGACTTCGGGCGGCTGGCCCGGCTGACAGTGATGGACACCAGGCAGTACCGATCCGACCAAGCCGCTGGTGACGGCTGGAAGGCGGACTCCGAGGCCCGGCGCGACCCGGCCCGGTCGATGGCAGGCCGGCAGCAGGTCAAGTGGGCCCTGGACGGGCTGAACCGGTCCCCGGCGCAGTGGAACATCCTGGCCAACCAGGTGATCCTCAGCCGGATGGATCTCGACCCGACCGCGGGCGACCTCTACAACATGGACGCGTGGGACGGGTACGGCGCCGAGCAGAAGGTGCTGCTCGACGGGCTCGCGGTCAACCGGCACCGCAACCCGGTGGTGCTCACCGGGGACGTGCACGCGGGCTACGCGATGGACATGAAGCGGAACTACGCCGATCCGTCCTCACAGACGTTCGGGGTGGAGCTGGTGCCGACGTCGTTCACCAGCGGCGGCAACGGCGTACCGGTGTCGGTGAACGGGCAGAAGTTCCTGGACGGCAACCCGCACCTGAAGTTCGTGGACGAACGGCGTGGCTACTCGGTGCTGCGCTTCGACGAGAAGGAGCTGCGGGTGGACAACAAGGTCGTGCCCTACATCGACAGACCCGGTGCCCCGATCTCCACGGTGCGCTCGTTCGTGGTGGAGGCCGGCAACCCCGGCCTGAACACGGTCGGCCAGGAGGTGACGGTCCGATGAGGCTCGGTCCGACGAAGGTCAGGGCGATGATCGCGGCCGGTGCTCTGCTGGCCGGCCTGGTGGCAGCCGGCCCGGCGGTGGCCGAGGGCGCGACGCACCGCGGGCTGAGTCTCGGCAGCGACGTGGCGAGCGTGACGGTGTCGCCGGTGCCGTGCGCGAAGCAGACCTTCGAGCTGCGCTTCGGCAACACCGGGAAGACCGCCGTGTACGCCGACGCGTTCATCACGGCGCCCGCGCCGCTGACCGTGTCCCGGCAGATCGTGTCGAGCTACCTGCCGCCGGGGTACACGCTCAAGGTGCCGGTCGACGTGACCGCACCCAAAGGCGCCGCGCCGGGCAAGTACACGGTGCAGGTGACGGCAGGTGACCAGAAGCTCAGCCTGCCGGTCGAGATCGGCCCGCCGCCGGTCGACACCACCGGCAACCTCGCGCGCTACGTACCGGTCACTGCTTCCACCGAGCACGTTCCTGTCTACCCGGCCTGTGGTGCTGTCGACGGCGACCACGACCAGGAGCACTGGGGAATCAGTACGGGCTGGAACGACGCGAGCAAGGGCACGTTCCCGGACTGGCTGCAGGTCACCTTCGACAAGCCTGAACAGGTCGGCCGGGCCGAGCTCTACACGCTCGACTCGAAGAAGTACCCGGCCGCGGGCTACGGGCTGAAGGACTGGGACGTCCAGGCGCAGGTCGGTGGTAGCTGGCAGACCGTCGCGGAGGTCCGCGACAACAAGGCCGGTCTGACCAGCACCACCTTCACCCCCGTCACGGCGACCGCCGTACGGATCCTCTGCCTGGCGAGCAACGAGGGGCTGACCTACTCGCGCATCGTGGAGCTGGAGCTCTATGCGAGCTAGTACACCTCGATCCGGTCGACGCTGACCTGGGTGCTGGTGGAGGCCGGGTTCTTCTCGCCGGTGACGCGGATCTTCAGGGTGTGCGCGCCGGCGGGAAGCGTCGGGCTGACGTACGTGAGCTGCTCGCCGACGCGGATCGAGCTGTAGTAGTCGACGCGCTGCTCGGGACCGCCGTCGATCGAGATGGCAGCGATGCCGTTGCCGACGTCGACGACGCTGAGTAGCGCGACCTTCGTGCCGGTGAAGCGCACCGTGGCGGAGGCGTTCGCGACGCCGGTCCAGTGGTCGTTGCCCCAGAAGCACTGGTTGCCGCAGCCGGAGCCGGAGCTCCACGTTCCGGCGTACTCGACCTGGTTCTGGCCGGTGCCGACGTCGGTGTCGTTGATCACCGACGTCGGCGCGCCGGGATCGCCCGAGGGCAGTTGCTGGGTCGCGCCGGCGGCGAGCGGGCTGCCGAGGTTCGGCGAGCCGTCGGCGTTCCAGGTGATCTTCTGCACCCGCGCGGTGCGGAACGAGTACGTGTTGATGCTGGTGTTCTTGCCGTGGTAGGCGATCCAGTCCTCGGTGCCGTCGGGCGAGGTGAAGAAGGAGTGGTGGCCGGGACCCCAGACGCCGTTCGCGTCGTTGCGGGAGAAGATCGGGCCCGGGTGCTGCACCCAGTTCGCCGCGACCATCGGGTCGGCGCCGTTCGCGATGCTCTTCATCCACAGCTGGTAGTCGGGTTTGCCGGTGTCGCAGGAGGAGTAGGTGAGCCAGGTCCGGCCGTTGCGGTACAGCGGTGTCGGGCCCTCGCGGACCTCGGTGCAGCCGCCGTCGGCGGGGATCGCGACCCGGTTGCCGGTCGCCGTCCACGGGTTGCTCATCCGGACGATGTAGAGCTGGGCCGGTCCACCCTGGCCGCGGCCCGGGCCGGTCCAGACGAAGTACTGCTGACCGTTGTGGGTGATCGGCTCGCCGTCGATCGCGTACTCGCCGAAGTCCGCGATCTTCGCCTTGAACGTGTACGGGCCGAGCGGGTCGTCGCCGGCCGACTCGAGCACGTACATCCGGTGGTTCGCGTCGACGCCGTCCGAGGCGGTGTAGTAGATGTACCAGCGGTTCCCGACGTGCCGGAAGGCCGGCGCCCACATCTGGGTGTTCCGGCTCGGGTCGCTGTCGCGGAAGACGACTTTCTCCGGCGCGACCAGCAGGTTGGCCAGGGTCGGCGACGACCAGATGCCGATGTGGTCGCCGGTCGTGGTGGCGACGTGGTACTGGCCGTTGGCGTGGATCAGCGACGGGTCGGCCCCGCGGTTGACCGGGTTGCGGAAGGTCTGTGCCATCACTTTCTCCGTGCCGGCAGGGGATTCGGGCACTTCGGCACCGGCGGCCGGTACGGCGGCGGCGGTCAGCAGGAGGGCGGTCAGGCCGGACAGTACAAGGTGGGCGATCCTCATGAGCCATTGTTACAACGTTGGAACTCCGAGGGCCAGCCTTCACGCCCAGATCGAAGAGCGGTTACTCTCCGCAGGCAGTGGGCCGCTGCGGCGCGGCCGGTGTGTTCGCCGCCCAGAAACGGTTGCGCAGGGCAAGCATCGTCTGGCTGAGCAGCTCCGCGCGGGGGCCGACCAGCTCGTCGTCGAGCAGCTGGGTGCCGCCGGACATCTCGAACTCGCGGGCGCTGGTCGTGACCAGGTTGAGCAGCTCGGTGTTGCTGCGCAGGGTCAGTCGCTGCAGGGCGATCCGGTGCGCGGCGCCGCCGCGCAGGCCGAGCAGCAACCGCTCGGCGAGCAGGATCTCGGCCCACGCGTCAGCGAGCTGCTGGGACAGTCCGCCCGCGCCGAGCCACGGCTGGACCGCCGGGTCGAGTCGCTGCCGGTAGCCCGCGAGCCAGGGCGAGCAGTCGGCCTCGATCGCGGCCGTCGTGAAGTACGCCGGAGTGGAGCCGTCGCCGACCATCGCCCGCAGCATCGCGACCTTGTCCCGCACGCCGGCGAACCGTGGCGTCCCGGCGAACAGGTCCAGGTCGTACTCGACCAGGATCCCCAGGCTGCGCAGCACCTGGACGGCGAGCACGAGCTCCCGGACCTGCGCCGGGTCGCCGGCGACGCCGTTGAGGTTGACCTCGGTGAGGAACAGCCCGCTGTCGCGGAGCTGCTGGAAGTTGGCCGCCGACACGTCGGCCGCCGTACAGGTTGTGCTCCAGAGGACCTGGCCGAGCAGGCCGTCGGCCGTGAGCTGGGCGACGGCGTCGGTGCCGAACGGGCGACCGGCACGTGCTCGTGCGCAGCGGAGCTTCAGCAGAGTTGCGCCGCTGGGCCGGCTGGTGAACCGGTGCGGCAGGACAACGCTCTGATCAGTATCCATGGTCCCCCCACGACGCCGATCGACTGAGATCAAGGTCCGTCGGTCCGGCGGGGAAGTCAACCCTCCGTGACTCCGGCTGCTGTGCGTGACGATTCGTGGCTGTCGGCAACGACACTCAGAGTGGCGGTTCGTCACTACCTGTTGGGGTGTCCGAAAGGGGCCCTGAGCCATAAACTTTACGAAGATTTAGGCGTGACGTTCGGTCGACGAGGTCGTTGAGGAGTCAGACACTTCTCGCCGATGAGTCTCCTGGGGAATCCGGAAGGGCCGCCCGTGCATCGATTCAACTCACCACCCAGCTGGCCCGAGCCGCCGAGTGACACCTGGCGTCCGCCGGTCGGCTGGGAACCCGACCCGGAGTGGCCGGACGCACCGGCCGGCTGGGGTTTCTGGACCAACCGGAACGGCCGGCCCGCGAGTGGCCCGATCGGCGCCTTCGGTGCGGTCGACGCCGGACGCCTCGAGGTCGCCACCGCGCACCCGTCGTTGCTCCTGATGCACAGCTAGGACAGCTCTTACCGCTCCTTGGTGTTATGTTACCAACGTAACTAACACCGGGAGGGCGAACTGTGGTGACCCATGGGGCGTGGATCGGCGTCGACCTCGGTACGCAGAGCGTGCGCGCCGTGCTGGTCGCGGCGACGGGTGAGGTCCTGGCCCGGGCAGCGCGCCCACTGACCAGCCGTCGCGGCAAGGTCTGGCACGAGCAGGACCCGCAGGAGTGGATCAGCACCGTCGAGCAGGTCCTCGCGGAGGTCTCTCCGTACGGCGAGGTCGAGGGCCTCGCGATCTGCTCCACCTCCGGCACCGTCCTGCTGACGGACCGCACCGGCCGTCCCGCCTCGCCGGCTCTCATGTACGACGACGCCCGAGCGGCCCACTTCCTGCCGCGCATCGTCGCCGCCGACCCCGAGCGCTGGGGCTCGGCGATGCAGCCGACCTGGGCCCTGCCGAAGATCCTCTGGCTCGACCCCGACGAGGACCAGCTGATCGCGCACAGCGCCGACGTGGTCGCCGCCCACCTGGCGGGCCATCCGGTCGCCACCGACACCAGCCACGCCTTGAAAACGGGCTACGACCTCGCCGGTGTGGAACGGGGTGCCCCCGGGGCCGACGGCGCTGGCGCGCCCGGCAGCTGGCCGGAGGCCGCGTTCGAGCGGCTCGGGCTGTCCGTTGGCGCCTTGCCCGAGGTAGTTCTCCCTGGCACGACCATCGGGACTGTCTCAGCCGCAACTGCCCAGGTCACCGGGGTCCCTGCCGGGACGCCGATCGTCGCGGGCATGACCGACGGCTGCGCGTCGCAGATCGCGGCCGGCGCACTCACCCCGGGCGCCTGGAACTCCGTGCTCGGGACGACGCTCGTCCTCAAGGGCGTCACCAAGGACCTCATCAACGACCCCACCGGCGCCGTCTACAGCCACCGCCATCCCGACGGCGACGGCTGGCTGCCCGGTGGGGCGTCGAACACCGGCGCCGGCGCGCTCACCACGATGCTGCCCGGCGCGGACCTGGACGCGCTCGACCGCGCCGCGATCCAGCTCGGCGAACCGGTCGACGCCACGATCTACCCGCTCACCAAGCCCGGTGAACGGTTCCCGTTCGTCGCGCCCGACGCGGCGGGTTTCGAGCTCGGCGCGGTCCGCGACGACCTGCACCGGTACGTCGGCGTGCTGCAAGGCGTCGCGTTCATCGAGCGGCTCGCCTTCGAGCACCTGACCAAGCTCGGCGCCGAGGCACCGCGATCGGTCGCGCTCACCGGCGGCGCGGTCCGCAGCGAGCACTGGAACCAGCTGCGGGCCGACGTTCTCGGCGTACCGGTCGAACTGCCGGAGGCCGCCGACCCGGCGTACGGGATGGCTGTGCTGGCGGCGTCGGGGGACTCGTCGGTCGCCGAGACCGCGCGGCGGATGGTCCGGATCAGCCGCGTGATCGAGCCGCGGCCGAGCGAACGGCTCACCACCTTGTACGGCGAGTTCGTCGCCGAGCTGGACCGACGGGGGTACCTGCGATGAGAACGACGGTCGTCCTGGCGCGGCACGGCCGGACCGAGTGGCACCACGGGAACCGGTACACGGGCTCCACCGACCTGCCGATCGACTCGGTCGGACTCCAGCAGGCGGACCTCCTGAAGACCTGGGCCGAGGACTTCGCGCCGGACGCGCTCTGGTCGTCGCCGATGCTCCGGGCCCGGCAGACCGTCGCGCCGGCGGCCGCGGCGCTCGGGCTCGAACCGACGACCGACGCGCGGCTGCGCGAGGTCGACTTCGGATCGGCCGAGGGCAAGATGCTGAGCGAGCTGCCGCCGGCCGTCGCCGGCGCCTTCACGCTGGACCCGGTCGCGCATCCGTTCCCCGGTGGGGAGAACGTCGCGGACGCGGCCGAGCGGGTGCACCGCGGCTTCGCCGAGATCGTCCAGAAGCACGAGGGCGGCAAGGTGTTCGTCGTCGCGCACAACACGCTGATCCGGCTGCTGGTCTGCCGGGTGCTCGGCCTGCCGGTGCGGGACTACCGCAGACTGCTTCCGGCACTCGGTCCCGCGGCGCTGGTGCGTTTGCGGCAGCAGGACGGCACAGTGGGTCTCGAGGCCTTCAACGTCCCCGCAGTCCGAACGGAGATCCCCACATGACAGATGCCGACGACAGCACCGAGCTCAGCCGGCCGGCGCGCCGCCAGGCCGAGATCGCGGCGTACGTCGTGCAGCACGGCTCGGTGTCCGCGAACGACCTGGTCGAGGCGTTCGGGGTGAGCGTGATGACCGTGCACCGCGACCTCGACGAGCTGGAGCGGCAGGGGGTCGTGCGCAAGTACCGCGGTGGGGTGAGCGCGCAGCCGACCAGCGTGTTCGAGAGCAACGTCGCGTACCGGCTGACCACGGCCTCGGCCGAGAAGACGGCGATCGCCCGGCACGCCCGGACGATGATCGAGCCCGGCATGTCGGTGATGCTCGACGACTCGACCAGCGCGCTGGCGCTGGTCGAGCTGCTGGAGGACATCACTCCGTTGACCGTGGCAACGAACTTCCTGCCGGCGATCACCCGGCTGACGCAGTTGCGGGACGTCACCCTGCTGGCGCTCGGCGGGATCTACTCCGCGACCCACGACTCGTTCGGCGGCCTGCCGTGCGCGGAGGCGGTCGGCGCGCTGCACACCGACCTGCTGTTCTGCAGCGTCTCGGCGGTGTCGCCCACGCACGCCTACCACCAGGAGCAGGAGATCGTGCTGGTCAAGCAGGCGATGCTCCGGTCCGCCCGGACGAAGGTGCTGCTCGTCGACCACGGCAAGCTGCAGCGCACCGCGCTGCACCGGCTGGCACCGCTGACCGGCTTCGACGTGGTCGTCGTCGACGAGAAGACCCCCGAGGACCTGGTCCACGCCCTGCGCGACGAGGGCGCCACCGTCGAAGTAGCCCCCCTGTAGGAGACCGCCATGGACATCGGTGTCGACGTCGGAACGACAGTCACCAAGGCCGTCGCCTTCGACGACCACGGCCGGCAGGTGGCCGAGGCGTCCAGGCCGACCCGGCTGGTTCGTCCCGGACCCGGCCGGTTCGAGCACGACACCGACGAAATAGTTGCCTCGGTCAACGAGGTGATCGCCGAGCTCGCCAGTGAGGCTGATCTTGTCGCCATCACAGGACAAGGCGACGGGTTGTGGCTGGTCGACGAATCCGGGCGCCCGGTCAGGCCTGCCATCTCCTGGCTCGACGCTCGGAGCAGCTCGATCCTCGGTGAGTGGACCGAGAGCGGAGTTGCGGAGCGGGTCTTCCGGCGGTCGGGCAACAGGATGTTCCCCGGGGCCTCCGGTCCTCTGCTGGCCGCGGTGCTTGCTGAGGAACCCGAGACGCTCAGCAGGGCGGCCACGGCGGCGTACTGCAAGGACGTCGTCATGCAGCGGCTCACCGGCGTCCGGGCTACTGATGTGTCCGACGCGTCGGCGCCGTTCCTCGATCCCAGGACCGGCGAGTACGACGCGGAGGCGCTGGAGCTCTGCGGCCTGACGGACTGGCGCCACCTGCTCGCGCCGGTCGGCAAGCCGGAAGGCGAGCTGCAGGACGACAGCCTCGGCCTGGCCAAGGGGACCCGGGTTTCCTCCGGCCCGTACGACCTCCCGGCCTCGGCGATCGGTGCGGGCGTGACCGAGGTCGGCGATGCCCTGCTGACCGTCGGTACGACGCTGGCCTGTCAGGTGGTGACTCGGGATCTGCCGGTGGACGACGAACCGGCGGGCCTCTTCCTCGGCACCTGGACGCCCGGAGTCTGGCTGCGGGCGATGCCCGCGATGGTCGGGACGGCGGCGCTCGACCAGGTGCTGAAGCTTGTCGGCGCGACGACCACGCAGCTGCAGCAGCTCCTGACCGACAGCCGGCCGGGCGCCAACGGCGTGACCGTGCTGCCCTACCTCTCCGAGGCCGGCGAGCGCGCGCCGTTCGTCGACACCAACGCCCGCGGCACGTTCGACGGCATCTCGCTGTCGACCACCCAGGGCGATCTCCTCCGCGCGACCTGCGAGGGCATCGCGTACGCCGCCAGGCACTGCCTCGAAGCAGCGGGCTGGACCGGCAAGGTCACCGTCTGCGGCGGTGGCGCCCGTAGCAACGAGTGGACCCAGATCCTCGCCGACGTGCTCGACGCCCCGCTGCACACCACCGAGGCCTCCCAGGTCGCGGCCCGTGGTGCGGTGATCGCGGCCAAACGCACCCAGGGCGAGGTCGGCGACGAGTGGATCGCCGAGACCCGCCAGATCGATCCCGACCCGGCCCGCGCGGCCTTCTACGCCGAGGGCTACGCGCACTACCTGCGCCGGATCGAGTCCGCGCGCCCCCGCTGGGCCGACCCCGCACCGACCTACCAGCCGACGGCCTCCGGGACCTCCGCGTAACCGCCGCCGTCCGGACCACCGCCCGACGAATTCAGGAGTTCGATGAAAACCTTGCTGGCCGGCGACCACTTCGTCCGCAACGAGCTGCTCGCCGAGAAGCTGTCCGCGCTCCCTGGCGCGAGCTTCGAGTTCACCGAGCTCACTCTGCCGTGGCCGCTCACGCCGTACGGGCGGGTGGCCGAGGTGGACGAGGCGAGTGATGTCGAGGACGCGCTGATCGAGGTCCTGCCGGGGATCGAGCTGGTGGTGACGCAGATGGGCCCGTTCACCGAGCGGGTGCTGGAGGCGGCGCCCGACCTGCGGTTCCTGGTCTGCTGCCGTGGCGGCCCGGTCAACGTGAACGTGCCCGCGGCAACCAAGCGTGGCGTGCAGGTCGCCTCCACGCCCGGCCGCAACGCCGGCGCCGCCGCCGAGCACGCGATCGCGTTGATGATGGGGGCCCTGCGCAAGCTTCCCCAGCTGCAACGCACTCTCGAGCAGGGCGAGTGGCGCAGCGACCTCTACGCGTACGACGAGTGCGGCGGCGAGCTGGACGGCTCGACGGTCGGACTGATCGGGTACGGCGCGATCGGCAGCCGGGTGGCGCGCGTGATGCTTGCCTTCGGCGCCCATGTCCTGGTGGCCGACCCGATCCTCGACGCCACCGCGCCGCCGCAGGGCATCGAGGTGGTCGAGCTGGACGAGCTCCTCCGCAGGTCCGACGTGGTCAGCCTGCACGCCCGGCTGACCGACGACACCCGCAACATGATCGGTGCCGAGCAGATCGCCCGGATGCCGCGCGGCGCCGTACTGGTGAACTCTGCCCGCGGTGGCCTGCTCGACTACGACGCGACTGTTGACGCGCTCGAGTCCGGCCAGCTCGGCGCGGCCGCGTTCGACGTCTTCCCGGTCGAGCCCGTCCCCAAGGGTTCACGCTTGCTGACGGCACCCAACGTCGTCATGACGCCGCACCTGGCCGGTGCAACGCGCCAGACCGCCCACCGAGCTGCCGGCCTGGCTGCCAAGGCTGTTGCAGACTTCTTGACATGAAGCTGGTCTCCGGCAGCACCGGTACGGAGCTGCTGCTGCTCCTGATCGCGTTCGTCCTGTCGATGCTGATCGGCCTCGAACGGCAGTTGCAGCAGAAGAGCGCCGGCATGCGCACGCACACCCTGGTCGGCACCGGCGCCGCCCTGTTCACGCTCGTCTCCGGGTTCGGGTTCTCCACCGTCCTGGGGACGGACGTCAACCTGGACCCGTCCCGGATCGCCGCCCAGGTGGTCTCCGGCGTCGGCTTCCTCGGCGCCGGCGTGATCTTCATGCGCCGCGACGTCGTCCGCGGCCTGACCACCGCCGCGACGATCTGGATGACCGCTGCGATCGGAATGGCTTGTGGAGCAGGGATGCCGGTGCTCGCGGGCGCTGCGACCGTGCTGCACCTGGTCGCGGTCGGTGCCTTCGGCCACATCTCGCGCTTCCTGCCGTCGCCGGACCGCAACCGGACCGTCACCGTGCGGTACCTGGACGGTTCCGGCGTGCTGCGCTCGATCCTGTCCACCGCGACCGCGATGGGCTTCGAGGCATCGATCCTCGGCACCGACGTACGGCGTGAGGACGGCGTGCAGCAGGTCCGGGCCGCGATGCGGTTCCGCGGCCGTCCGCCGCTGCAGGACCTGGTGGTCGCGCTCGGAGAGGTGGAGGGTGTGACGGCGGTCAGACTGCGGGTTGACGAGGATTAGTGTGAATTCAGTGAGAAAATCACATCGTAGGACTGTTTGAACCCATCATTCGGTGATAATTTCACCGACATGTCCACTCCCGACCCGCGTGACCTGCTAGGCCTGGCAACCCGTCTGGCCCATGCGGCCGGTGCGGAGCTGCTGGCCCGGCAGGACGAGGTCTCGCTGGAGAGCGCACAGACCAAGAGTTCGGGCACCGACCCGGTCAGCGCCGCGGACAGGGCGTCCGAGCAACTCATAGTGGACGGTCTGCAGAGCGCGCGTCCAGGGGACGGCCTGCTCGGCGAGGAAGGCGCTCGCGAGAAGTCCACGACCGGCCTCACCTGGGTGATCGACCCGCTCGACGGCACGGTCAACTACCTGTACGGGCGACCGGACTGGTGCGTGAGCATCGCCGTCCAGGACACCCGTGGCGCGTTGGTCGGCGTCGTCCACCAGCCGACGACCGGGATCACCTGGTCGGCCGTGCGGGGTGGCGGAGCGTCGAGGGACGGCAGGTTCCTCCGGGTCCGCGACGGCCGCAAGCTGGCCGAGGCGCTGGTCGCCACCGGCTTCTCGTACCTGGCCGAGCGGCGCGCGGAGCAGGCCGAGTACCTGCGGCACCTGCTGCCCGCCGTACGGGATCTTCGGCGGGGTGGGTCGGCGGCGCTCGACCTGTGCTCGGTCGCCGACGGTACGGCGGACGCCTACTACGAGCACGTGATCCAGCCGTGGGACGTGGCGGCCGGTGGACTGATCGCCCGGGAAGCCGGGGCACGAACGATCGGGGGACCGGGAACGACGTTGCCGGGCGGGCTGCTCGCAGCGCCGCCCGAGCTGGCCGAAGCCTTGGCCGGTGTGCTGAGCAGGGTGAGGAGACGAGTGGCATGACAGTGGTGGACCTGCCTGCGCGGGCACATCCGGACGAGGGCGTGAAACCGCCCGGGACCGACGAACGACGACGGCGCAGACGCCGGGAGTACGGGCTGTTCGCGCTCCTGGTGGCGCCGAACCTCCTGGTGATCGCGGTCTTCGCGTACTGGCCGATCCTCTACAACGCGTTCCTCAGCCTGACCGACTGGAACATGATCGCGGCCCGGCCGACCTTCGTCGGCCTGGACAACTACGTGAACACGCTGACCGACCCCGCGTTCCACAAGACGCTGGGGATCACGGTGGCGTTCACCGGACTGATCGTGATCGGCAGCCTGATCATCGGCCTGGGGATGGCGGTGCTGTTCAACCAGCCGCTGAAGGGCCGCGGGCTGGTCCGGACGATCTCGTTCGCGCCGCACATCCTGTCCGGTGCCGCGGTCGCGACGATCTGGCTGTTCGTCTTCGACCCGGGCTACGGCCTGATGCGCGCGCTGATCGAGCCGCTCGGCGCCGAACCGCCGGACTGGATGAACAACTCCGACTGGGCGCTGCCCGGTCTCGTCATCGTCTACCTGTGGAAGAACGTCGGGTTCACCGCGCTGATCTACCTGGCCGGCCTGCAGGGACTGCCCAAGGAGCTCGACGAGGCGGCCGCGATCGACGGCGCCGGCACCTGGACGCGGTTCCGCGCGATCAAGCTGCCGCTGCTCGCGCCGGTCTCCTTCTTCCTGCTGATCACCACCGTGATCGGCACCTTCCAGGCCTTCGACGTGATCGCCGTGATGACCGGTGGCGGTCCGGGCGACGCCACCACGACGCTGAGCTGGTCGATCTACAACGAGGGCTTCCAGGCGTTCAACGCCGGCCGGGCCGCGACGTTGTCGATCATCATGTTCGTCATCCTGCTGGTGGTCACCACGATCCAGGCCCGCGTGATGGAAAGGCGGGTGCACTACCGATGAAGGTGCGTGCGGTCCAGTACGTCGTCCTGCTCGGCGTCGCGGCGATCTTCCTGGGACCCCTGTACTGGTTGATCTCCGCGGCGGTGAAACAGCCGGCCGAGATCTACCAGTGGCCGCCGGTCTGGTGGCCCGACGACTTCACCTGGGGCAACTTCAAGCTGGCGTGGGAGGCCGCGCCGTTCGACCGGTTCTTCATCAACTCCACGGTGATCACCGTCATCGGCACGATCCTCAAGGTGGCCAACGCCGTGCTGACGGCGTACGCGTTCGCCTACCTGCGGTTCCCGTTCAAGAAGGTGCTGTTCCTGCTGGTCCTCGGCGCGATGATGGTGCCGGGCCACGTGACGCTGCTGCCGAACTACCTGACGGTCGCGTCGCTGGGCTGGATCAACACCTACGCCGGGCTGATCATCCCCGGCATCGGGTCCGCGTTCGCGACGTTCCTGATGCGCCAGCACTTCCTGACGCTGCCCGGCGAGGTCACCGACGCGGCCGCGGTCGACGGCGCCGGTCACCTGCGCACGCTGTGGCGGGTCGTGCTGCCGATGTCGCGGCCGATGCTCGTCACCGTCGTGGTGATCACCGCGGTCGAGGAGTGGAACAACTTCGTCTGGCCGCTGATCGTCACCAACACCGCCAACATGCGCACGCTGCCGATCGGCCTGCTGATCCTGAAGGACGAGGAGGGGCTGGCGAACTGGGGAACGATCATGGCCGGCACGCTGCTCGTGCTCGCGCCGATGCTGCTGATCTTCCTGTTCGCCCAGCGCTACATCGTCGGCGGCATCACCCAAGGAGCGTTGAAGGGATGACCATGCGTCGCAGGGCCTTTCTCGGCCTGGCCGCCACCGCGTCGCTGGCCGGGTGCGGCTACCGGTCGGCGGACGCCGAGTACAAGCAGCCGGCCGGCGCCGTACCGAAGCAGTACGCCGGGCGGACGCGGGTCGTGTTCTGGTCGTCGTACGGGGGTGCGAACGGCAAGGCGGTCGACACACTCGTTGCCAAGTTCAACGAGTCGCAGAAGGACGTGTACGTCGAGGCGCAGTTCCAGGGCAGCTACGACGACGTCGCGCAGAAGGTCGCGGCCGGGCTGATCGCGCGGCAGACGCCCGACCTCGCCGTACTGTCCGACGTCACCTGGGAACGGTTCTTCCTCAACGACGCGCTGGAACCGCTGAACGGCTACTTCACCGACGGGTTCGGCCCGGCGGTCTTCCACCAGAAGCTGTTCAACGAGTACGTCGTGAAGGGGCAGAGCTGGTGCGTCCCGTTCGCCCGCAGCACGCCGATCCTCTACTACAACCGCGACGCCTTCGCGAAGGCCGGGCTGCCCGACCGGGCGCCGCGGACCTGGAGCGAGCTGCGCTCGTGGGGTGACACGCTCGCGAAGGTCGACGCCAACGGCCGGCCGATGCGGACGCTGGCGCTGGCCAAGGTGGACGGCGACTGGCAGTTCCAGGGCAACGTCTGGCAGTTCGGCGGCGCGTACTCCAACGGGCTCGACGTCGCGATCGACCAGGACGGCGCGGTCGCGGCCGGCGAGTTCCAGCGGCAGCTGATCCACGTCGACGGGCACGGCTACATGGCCAGCAGCCCGATGACGGACTTCGCCGGCGGGCTGGTCGCGATGTGCCAGGACTCCACCGGCGGCCTGAAGAGCGCGATGAGCAAGGCGAAGTTCAAGGTCGGCGCGGGGTTCATCCCGTCCGAGGTGGCCGCCGGTCTGGCGACCGGTGGTGGCGGGATCGGGATGTTCCGGAACGCCTCGCCCGAGCGCAAGCAGGCCGCCGCGAAGTTCCTGGAGTTCCTGGCGACGCCGGAGAACTCGGCCTGGTGGACCGCCCAGAGCGGGTACCTGCCGGTGGTCGACAAGGCCCGCGAGGATCCCACGCTGAAGAAGCTGGTCGCCGACGAGCCGAACTACGGGGTAGCGATCGCTCAGCTGGTGAACGCCCGTCCGCAGGACGCGATCCGGCTGTACGGGCGGAACGCGAACGTCGCGATCTACACCGGACTGCAGCAGATCTATGCCGACAACGCAGGCCCGAAGAAGGTGTTCGCGTCGGTCGCCCGGCGGCTCGAGGCGATCGGCGAGGAAGTGTCCCGGCTGTACGAGGAGAAGGTGCTGTGAGCAACCACCTGCCTGATGACCATCGGACTGTGAACTACCGCACTGTGAACTACCGGACCGTGAACTACCGGCGTGAGGGGGCGGTTCGGTGATCATCACCGGGCACCGGGGCTCGCTCGGACACGAACCGGAGAACACCCTGCGGTCGTTCCGGCGGGCGACGGCCGACGGGTGCGACGAGATCGAGCTGGACCTGCGGGTCACGGCCGACGGCGAGCTGGTGGTGCTGCACGACGCGACGGTCGACCGGACCACCAACGGGACCGGAGCGGTCGCGGAGCTGACCTTCGACGCGCTGCGCAAGCTCGACGCCGGGCTCGGCGAGCTCGTCCCGACCTGGGAGGAGACGGTCGACACCATCGGCGTCCGGATCCAGGCGGAGGTCAAGGCCGCCGCAGCGGTCCCGCTGCTGGTCGAGTCGATGCAGGCCGATCCCGGGCTGGCCGCGCGGACGATGGTGACGTCGTCGAGCGCCGAGATCCTGCTCGCCGTACGGCGAGCGATGCCGTCGGCAACGACCGGCCTGATCTTCGGCCGGACGCCGGATGTCGCCGACGTACTGGCCCTGACGCGGGCGGCCGAGGCCGGGTGGGCGCTCTGCGGGATCGCCGGGCTGTCCGTCGACGGGGTGGCCGAGCTGCACCGGGAGGGGCTCGAGGTCACCGCGTGGCCGGTGCCGGACGCCGACGTGTTCTCCCGGGCGGTCGAGCTGGGAGTGGACGGGATCACGACCGACTACCCGGAGCGACTGCAAAACCTCGGCTAGTGGGCTGGATCACACATTTCAACGTGCGGATTTGTTCTTTCGTGGAACAAAAATGTGTGATTGCCTTGAGTCATGAGCATCAGCATCGGTGTGGTCGGAGCCGGCCAGTTCGCCCCCTCGTTCCTGCGGTTGTGGACCGCGCACCCCGACGTCACGGAGGTCAGGCTGACCGACGTGGTGCCGGAGCGGACGGCCGCGATGGCCGAGAAGCAGGGCGTGAAGGTCACCCACTCGTCGTTCGAGGACATGCTCGACTCGGACGTCGACGCGGTCGCGATCTTCACCCAGCGGTGGCTGCACGGCGAGATGGCGATCAGGGCCCTCGAGGCCGGTAAGCACGTCTACTCGACGGTCCCGATGGCGATCGAGGCCGACCAGGTCGCGCGCATCATCGAGCTGGTGCGCGAGACCGGCCTCACCTACATGATGGGCGAGACCAGCTACTACTACCCGTCGTCGGTGTACTGCCGCGACCGGCTCGCCAAGGGCGACTTCGGCCGGGTCTTCTACTCCGAGGGCGACTACGTGCACGACATGGACCTCGGGTTCTACGCGGCGTACCAGTACTCCGGCGGCGAGGACTGGAAGAAGACCGCGTCGTTCCCGCCCATGCTCTACCCGACGCATGCCGTCGGCAACGTGCTGTCGGTGACCGGGCAGCACGCCACGCACGTGTCCTGCGTCGGCGTGAAGGACGACCGCGGCGACGGGGTGTTCGACAAGTCGGTCAGCCAGTTCGACAACGACTTCTCCAACGCGACCGCCCTGTTCACGCTCGCCGACGGCGGCGTGATGCGGACCAACGAGATGCGCCGCGTCGGCTACCCGTCGCACATCCGCGAGTCGCGGCTGCGCGTCTTCGGGACGGAGGGCAGCTTCGAGCAGCTCGCCACCACCACGGTCTGGCAGACCAAGGAGGGGGTCGAGGACATCAGCCAGCTGATGGAGACCAAGCCGAGCGGCAACGCCGAGGACCTCGACAACGTGGACCCGGCCCTGCGCGACGCGTTCCTGTCCGGCCTGTCGCCGGTGCACGACCGTTCGCGGCTGCCTGCCGAGTTCGCGGGCCTGCACAACGGGCACGAAGGTTCGCACCACTTCCTCGCCGACGACTTCGTCCGCGCGGTCGTCGACCAGAAGATCCCGCCGGTCAACGCCTGGGTCGCGGCCCGCTTCACGCTGCCCGGCATCTACGCACACCAGTCGGCGCTGCAGGGCGGCGTCCAGCTGCAGATCCCCGACCACGGCAACGCCCCGGCCTGATCACGCGGCCGCCCCGGGACACCACCGCGGGGCGGCCGCGCCATCATTTCCCAGACTCTCAGGCGGAGCCCAGGCCCGAGCCCAGCTCCGCCCCCGCGCTCCGCGCCCGCCTCCCGCCTCCCGCGGACCCACTGCCTCCCGCGCCGGTCGCCTCCCCGTCCGCCTGCCGTGCACCACGCCTGTCGGCCGCGCACCGCGCCGCGCCGGCGGGCTCCCGCGTCTCTCTCGCCTCGCGTCTGCCGCCTCCCGCGCCTGCCGCCTCCCGCCTCCCGCGCCTCCCGCGCACCGCGCCGCGGACCCACTGCCTCCCGCGCCGGTCGCCTCCCCGTCCGCCTGCCGTGCACCACGCCCGCCGGCCGCGCACCACGCCCGCCGGCCGCGCACCACGCCCGCCGGCCGCGCACCACGCCGCGCCGGCGGGCTCCCGCGTCTCTCTCGCCCCGCGTCTGCCGCCTCCCGCGCCTCCCGCCTCCCGCGCCTCCCGCGCACCGCGCCGTGGACCCACTGCCTCCCGCGCCGGTCGCCTCCCCGTCCGCCTGCCGTGCACCACGCCCGCCGGCCGCGCACCGCGCCGCGCCGGCGGGCTCCCGCGTCTCTCTCGCCCCGCGCCTGCCGCCTCCCGCGCCCGCCGCCTCCCGCCTCCCGCCTCCCGCGCACCGCGCCGCGCGCCCGGCGCTTCCCGGTTCCCGCCTCCCGCGCCGCGCCTCCCGCGCCCGCCGCCCGCGCACCGCGTCGCGGGCCCACTGCCTCCCGCGCCCGGCGCCTGCCGCCTCCCGCGCCTCCTGCGCACCGCGGCGCGCGCCCGGCGCTTCCCGCCTCCCGCCTCCCGCGCCGCGCCTCCCGCGCCCGCCGCCCGCGCACCGCGTCGCGGGCCCACTGCCTCCCGCGCCCCGTGCCTGCCGCCTCCCGCCTCCCGCGCCTCCTGGCGCACCGCGCCGCGCGCCCGGTGCTTCCCGGTTCCCGCGCCGCGCGCCTCCCGTGTACCGCGCCCGCCGCCCGCGCACCGCGTCGCGGGCCCACTGCCTCCCCGCGCCCCGCGCCTGTCGCCTCCCGCTTCCCCCGTCCGCCTGCCGTGCACCACGCCCGCCGGCCGCGCCCCGCGCCGGCGGCCTCCCGCGTCTCGCGCACCGCGCCCCGCCGCCTCCTGCGCCCCGCGCCGTGCGCCCGCCGCCTCCCGCGTCCCCGTGCTCTCACCTCTCCGTGTCCTCATTCCCGCTCCGGTGCCGCGCTCCGCCGCATTTCGGGGGTTCACCCTTCAACTGGTGGGTTCACTCCCTGCATGCGGGGTGTGAACCCACCAGCAAAGGCGTTAACCCTCCAACTGGCGGGCGGGCTGGCTGGCGCCGGACAGCCGGGTCGGGATGGGGATGGGCTGAGCGGGCGGGCGGCGCCGCGGATGGGCGGGGTGGCGCAGGGAAGGGGCTGGGCGGGGCGGCGCCGGGGAGGGGGAGCAGGCAGGGGCGGTGGTGGGCGGAGTCCAGTTGGAGACCAGGGCGACACCCCGGCCTGACTTTGGGTGCCGAGCGACAGGATGTCTCACCTTCGGGAGCGCTGCGCGGGCAAGCTCCAGGCGTGACCCGGTGCCCGGCTGCTCGGCGGGCCGGAGACCTCCTGTCGGTCGGGACCGGTCAGCCGTCCGGTGACTGTTGGTTCTTCACCAGGAGTCCTTGCGGGTGGTTGGCGGTTGACATAGGAACTACGTATGACCCTTCGCCGTACCGCCCTGTCCGGCTCCGCCCTGCTCGTGCTGTCCCTGGCCGTCGGTGGCCTGGGCGCCGCGGCCGCGCCGTCCTCTCATACGCCTGCTCATCTCCCGCTCGGACCAGCTGACCTGCCCGAGTCGCGGGTGAGCAGCACCCTGCAGCCCGGCGTGACGCTGACCAAGATCACCCGTGGTCAGACCGGCCCGGGCTCGACCTGGACCGTCGAGGTCGCGATCCCGTCCAGCTCGCCCGACCCCGACGCGCCGGCGACCGCGCTGTCCGACAAGGCCGGAGCCGACGTCGCCGCGGCGAAGCTCAAGGCGGCTGGGCTCGAGTCGCGGATCGAGGACGTACCGACCCCGAAGCTGGCCGACGCCGGGGGAGGCAACCTCGGCTGGCGCGTGCGGCTCGGCACGTTCGCGACCAAGGCCGAGGCGGACGCGCTGCGGACGAAGGTGATCGCGGCCGGGCTGAGCGGCTCGAGCATCTACACCGGCTGGGACGGCGAGCCCGACGACGTGAGCGGATCGACCGGGCCGTGGACGGTCCAGGTGCTGACGATCGACCCGAAGAAGTTCCGCGGCACGCTCGACGCGTCGTACGGGCTTGATCTGGAGGCGCGCGAGACGACCAGCACGCTGGCGACTCTGACCGGTGCGACGGCCGCGGTGAACGCCGGGTTCTTCGTGCTCGATCCGAAGGCGGGCGCGCCGGGTGATCCCGCCGGAGTTGCCGTGTACGACGGACGCCTGGTCAGCGAGCCGACAGCCGGCCGTCCCGCGCTGGTGCTCGGCTCCCGAGGGACGTCCGTCGAACGGTTCCGCTGGCACGGTGAAGTCCGTGGGCTCGGCCGCCCGCTGCCGCTCGACGGGCTCAACCGCGTCCCGGGGCTGATCCGCAACTGCGGCGGCACCAGCGACGACCTGCCGACGGCGAAGCCGCTGCACGACGTGACCTGCACGGACGCCGACGAGCTGATCGCGTACGACGCGTCGTACGGGGTGGCGACGCCGAGTGGTCTGGGCGCCGAGGTGATCGTGGACCGGCGCAGTGTGGTGACGGCGATCCGTCCGACGGCGCGCGGCGGTGCGATCCCCGAGGGCGGGCGGACCGTGCAGGCGACCGGCAAGCAGGTCGCCGGGTTGCTCGCGGCGGCGAAGGTCGGCAAGCGGCTGGAGATCAGGGCGGCGCTGACCGACCTACGGGGTCGTGACGTGCGGTTGTCGCCGAAGACGACGATCGTGAACGGTGGGCCTGAGCTGGTGCGCGACGGCCGGGTGACCGGGACGGTGAAAGCGGACGGGATGGCGCCGGACGACAACGTGAACTTCTACTACGGCTGGGTGCACAAGCGGAACCCGCGCACGATCGCCGGCGTCGACAACCAGGGTCGTTCGGTGCTGATCACCGCCGACGGCCGCGGTGTCGGCAGCCTCGGCCTGGGCATCGGCGAGGCGGCAGCGGTCGCCAAGTCCTTCGGCCTGCGCGAAGCCATCAACCTCGACGGTGGTGGCTCCACCACGATGGTTGCCAACGGCAAGGTGCTGAACACGCCGTCGGACGCGACCGGGGAGCGCCCGGTCGGCGACGCCTTGGTGATCACGCGCTAGAACAACCGAGGGCCGGGGCGGAGTTACCTCCGTCCCGGCCCCTCGTCAGTGGATCAGCTGTTCAGGTGCTTCAGGCTGGTCAGCTCGGCGAGGTCGAAGTCGCCCTTGGGGTTGCCGCGGAAGCCGTCGAAGACGTACGCCGGCTGAACGCGCTCGGCCTGCTCGTCGGACTCCGTGCGGGTGGTGGTGCCGTTGTGGTCGGCAACCTCTTCGGTCACCGTCTTCGCGGTCGACTGGCCGAAGTCACCGGCCAGCGCGAAGCCGTCGTACGAGTACGGGAAGGCCGAGTGCGCGACCGTCTTGCGGTCGGACAGGACCACGGTGTCATCACCGTCGGTGGCGAACAGGTCGTTGCGCTGGTCAACGAGACTGAGCGACGGGCGGCCGCTGATCGCGCCGGACTTCCCGGCGATCGCCTGGTGCGACGCCGACTCCTTGGTCACGGTCTTGCTGACGCTGCCGTGCTCGTTCTCGAACGCCTTGCTGTCGGACGTCTTCGAGGCCTGCGCCTGCGAGACGAAACCGCTGACGCCGTCGAAGTGGAACGGCGCGGCGAGCTTGCCCGTGGTCTTGCTGGTGCTGCCGGCAACGACCTTGTCGTCACCGTCGGTCGCGAAGAACCCGCCGCGACGGTCGGTCAGCACGGCCTTCGGGTCGGCGGTGAAACGACCGACGGCCAGGCCGGCGTCCGTGCTGGAGATCTGCTCCGACGAGTGCTCCTCGGTCCAGGTCCCGCGTTTGGTGGTGACGGTCTCCGCGCGGTGCGCGGTGGACGCCTCCTGGTGCGAGGTCTTCGCGGTCACGCCACCGAACGAGATCGGCGACGAGCCCTTCACGGTGCTGCCGGCCTTCGCGCCGACGACGCCCGCGCCGTCCTCGCCGAACCAGCCGGCGATCGACTTGTGGCTGTCGAACGAGCCCTGCGGGTTCACCTTCAGCTCACCGACACCGACCGACGTACCGGTCTTCGAAGCGTGCTCCTTGGACTGCTCCGAGGTGCTCGTGCCGTGCTTGCCCTTGACCACGGTCTTCTTCGAGGTGGCCGACCAGTCCTCGTGCTCGGTCGTCAGCTGCGCGCCGCCGATCGAGATCGGCGCCTTGATCGAGCCGCTGGTGTGCTGCTTGGCCGAGCCCTTCACGCTCTCGTCGGACTTGTGGCCGGAGGACTTCGTCACGCTCTTCAGGGTCGCGCTCGGGTCGATCGAGATCTTGCCGGTGCTCAGGCCGAGCGCGTCCTTGCGGCCGCTCGCCGACTCCTTGGTGGTGGTCGCCGTACCGTGCTTGCCGGTCTTGGTGACGGTCGAGCTGTGCTTCGACGACGACTCGCTCTGCAGACCGAGGCCGATCGAACCGATCTCGAGCGGGCTGGAGAGGGAGGCCGAGCCCGAGTTGTCGGCGTGGCCGGTCTCGGTGGAGGCCTGGGCCACGGCGGCACCGGCGATGAAGAGACCGCCCGCGACCGCGGCGGTGCTGAGGGATCGCTTGATCCACACGTTCATGGGTGAAACCTTCCGTAGTTCGTTCGAGGGACGACGGGGGGAACCGTCGCTCGTGCGGGTCCGGCCGAGGTGGGGCCGGGTGCGGGTTCGAACGGGAAGGTCAGTCGGGGGTGGTCCCGGGGCGCTCGCCCGGAGCGGGACCGATCAGGTCGGCGTCGGTGGTCACGCGACCGGTGACGGCGAACTGCTGGGGTGCGATGCCGCCCAGTACGGCGAACTTCTTGGCGATCATCGAGCCGGACCCGCCGGACAGCACCTGAGTCGGCGCGGAGGGTGCGGCAGGGGAGGGCCAGTGCGGAGCGGGTGAGTGGTCAGCCGGCTGGGGGATGGCGAAGGCGGGAATGGCGTACGCCGGAGCCCCAGCGCCGCTGACGAGCCGGACCTTGTCGGACAGCGACGACTTGGTCGCCGCTGAGCGAGCGTGCGGCTCGCTCGGGGCCAGGTGCTTCGGAGCCGGTCCGGTCGCCTTGGGCGAGGCCTTGGCCGCCGGAGGCTGCGGGGTCGGCACTGCTTTGTCCAGCGATGACGTCGAGGCCACGATCGCGGGCCTCGCGGCCGGCGGCTGGACGAGCCGGTCGGTGACCGGGCGCAGGATCCGCTCGGCCACCGGTTCGAGTGCGGGGCGCAGGATCTTGTCGGTGACCGGTTTGAGTGCGGGGCGCAGGATCTTGTCGGTGACCGGTTTGAGTGCGGGACGCAGGATCTTGTCGGTCACCGGCTTCAGCGCGGGACGCAGGACCTTGTCGGCGACGGGCTTGAGGGTGGGGCGGAGGACCTTGTCCGTGACCGGCTGCAGAGTCGGGCGGACCACCTGCTCGCGGACCGGGGTGACCGTGTCGGTCACCGCGCCGATCGTCGCGGGGAGCAGGTGCTCGCCGGGGGGCTCGGGAGACGCCGAGGCCGAGGAGGCGGACAGGATGACGGCGGCCGTCGTACCGGCGAAGAGGCCGAGCGCCCAGAGCACGGACCGCGGCAAGCGGCGGCTCGGTGCGGTCATGGCGTCTCACGTCCCCAGAACGTCGTCCGGTGTTCCCTGACACGACGACTTCGGGGCCGGTCGCTGACCGGATAGGTGTTCGGTGAGACTTTCTACGGCTGGTCGTAGATTCCGCGCAGCCGGAGCGACATCGAGTTGATCAGGTGCTGGGTCATCGACGCCTCGGCGGCGCCCGGGTCGCCGGAGCAGATCGCCTCGACCAGGTGGCGGTGCTCGACCAGGACCTCCGGCCCGGTGTCGCGGTCGTAGTGCAGGCGGAAGATGTGCAGATGGCAGTGGGTGCGCTCGAACGCGAGCCGGACCTGCTCACTGCCGGACAGCTCGGCGATCAAAGTGTGGAACCGGTTGTCGTGCGCGGTCAGCGACTTGTAGCCGGCGTAATCCACTGAGGTCGGCTCGACCGCCGTCGAGAGCTCGGCGGCGAGACGCTCCCGCCCGGTGTCGTCGATCAGCTCGGCGGCGCGGCGCGCGGCCCACGGCTCCAGCAGCCGGCGGAACGAGTACAGGTCCTCGAACTCCTCGAGCGTCAGCAGCGGCGTCGCCCGGTATCCCTTGAGCGGCTCCTTGTCGGCCAGCCCCTCCGACTCCAGTCGGGCCAGCGCCTCACGGACCGGCGTCGACGAGACCTGGAACTCCCGCGCGAGCCCGTCGATGGAGATCCGCCCGCCGGGCCGGATCGTGTGGTCCATCAGCATCGTCTTGATCGCCTCGTAGACGTCGTCCGCCAGCATCTGCCGGCGCAGCAGCCGCCGGTCGTGCGGCTCCAGGATGTCCGTCATCGGCCTCTCCACAGGGTGGTCCCGCCCTTGACCCAGCCTCGGCGATTAGGCAGGGTTACGGTCGTAATCATGCATCATGCACGATTTGCTGTCCGGCTGCTAGCACCCGGGGTTTGGGAGAGGCGATGCTGAGGTTCGACGAGATCGGGGTCCTGCCGGAACCGGCGGACAACGCGGCGATCTGCTCCCGCCGGCTCGAGGCCGGGACCGTGATCGACTTCGACGGTACGCCGGTGACGCTGCCGCACACCGTGCTCGAAGGGCACCGGATCATCGTCCGGCCGGTGCGCGAGGGCGAGGCGATCACGTCCTGGCAGACGCCGTTCGCCCGGGCCCTGCGTGATCTGCGGGTCGGCGACTACGTCTGTACGCCGCCCAGCCTGGCCGCCGTCAGCGCCCGCGGCGGCGTCGTGGGGCTGCCGACCGAGGCGTCCGCGAGCAACGAGTCGCTCGACCCGTACGAGCTGGACGAGAACGCGCTCCACTTCGGCCGCCAGATCACCTCGGTCGAGCAGCCGGGCACGTTCCTCGGGTTCCCGCGCGAGCAGGGCCCGGCGGGCACGCGGAACCACGTCGTACTGATGGCGACGAGCTCGCGGTCGAGCGGGTTCGTCACCGAGCTGGCCCGGCGCTTCGACGGCGCGGCGGCCGGCGACGGCGTCGTACCGGTCGCGCACACCGAGGGCGGCGAGGACGGTACGCCGAACAACCTGGACTTCCTGCTCGCGACGCTGGCCGGGTTCGCGCTGAACCCGAACGTCGGGGCGGTGCTGATCGTGGACACCGAGGAGGACGTGGTCTCGGGGCAGGCGATCCGGGAGTTCGTGGAGGCGCAGGGGTATCCGGCGCTGAAGGTTCCGCATGCCTATTTCACTCGCGCTGGTGGGTTCGAGGCTGATCTGACCGCGGCGGGCAAGCTGATCGAGCCGTGGCTGCCGGTGGTCGACGCGCAGCAGCGGGTCGAGGTGCCGCTGGCCGACCTGTTGATCGCGCTGCAGTGCGGCGGGTCGGACGCCTTCTCCGGGATCTCGGCGAACCCGCTCGCGGGCAACGTCGGCGCCGAGGTGATCCGGCACGGTGGCGCGGCGGTGCTCGCAGAGACCGACGAGCTGATCGGCGCCGAGGGGTACGTGCTGAAGAACGTGCGCGACCTCGGCACGGCGCGGCGGTTCCTGTCGCTGGTCCAGTCGTTCAAGGACCGGGTCGGCTGGCACGGGCACACCGCGGAGGGCAACCCGTCGGGCGGCAACATGTACCGCGGGCTCTACAACATCGTGCTCAAGTCGATCGGCGCGGCCCGCAAGCTGCCGCGCGAGGTCCGGCTCGACCACGTCATCGACTACGCCGAACCGCTGCCGGGCACGGGCTACCTCTTCATGAACAGCCCCGGCAACGACCTGGAGTCCGTCGCGGGCCAGATCGCCAGCGGCTGCAACCTGATCTTCTTCACCACCGGCAACGGGTCGATCACCAACTTCCCGTTCGTGCCGACGCTCAAGTTCGTCACCACGACCACCCGGTACGAGCACCTGCACGCCGAGATGGACGTCGACGCCGGCCGCTACCTCACCGGTACGCCGATGAACGACCTCACCGCGGACACCTTCGCCCTCACCGTCCGCGTAGCCTCCGGCGAACCCACCGCCGGTGAACGCGCCGGCCACAGCCAGGTCTCCATCTGGCGCAACTGGCGCCAGTCGGGCCCCGTCGAAGGAATCTCCATCACCACCGACGGCCGCATGAGTCGTCGTCTGGAGGACCTCCCGGCAGAAGACCGAGACGCGCTCCTGCCCGGCCTGCCCCTCGCCGCCCGCGCCGGAGGCGCAGGGCAGGTGTCGGGGGCGGCCGGCTCCCCTACCTCTTCCCCCTCCCTCGCCCGCGCCGCAGGCGCGGGCGAGGGAGGGGTCCAGTTGTTGTCGGTGGACGACCGGCTGCTGCCGGAGGCGGTGGGGCTCATTCTTCCGACCAGTTTGTGTTCGGGGATGATCGCGCTGCGGCTGTCGGCGCAGGCGGAGTTGGAGAGGTGGGCCGGCGACTCCGTCACGCGGATGGTTGCCTTGCCGCACACCGAAGGGTGCGGGAGCTCCGGGGGTGCTTCCGAGGAGACGTTTGCTCGGACGATGCTCGGTTACCTGCTGCACCCGAACACCCGGATGGCGCTCCTGCTGGAGCACGGGTGCGAGAAGACGCACAACGACTACTTCCGGTCCCAGCTCGTCGCAGCGGGCGCGGATCCTTCGCGGTTCGGGTGGGCGAGCATCCAGGCCGACGGTGGGATCGACGCGGTGGGCGAGCGGGTGCGTGAGTGGTTCGGGAGCTTCGCCCTGCCGGCGCCGGTCGAGGTCGACGGGGACGTCGGCGCGTTGACCGTCGGGCTGGAGGCTCGTGGCGCGTTGACCGACGAGACCGCCGAGGCGCTCGCGCTGATCGGGGGAGAGATCGTCGGTGCAGGGGGATCGGTGGTGCTGTCCTCTCGCGGTGGACTGCTCGAGAACGAGGTCTTCCGGACGGCAGCGTTCGGATCGACAGCGGAGGTCGGCCCGACCGTCGCGCACGGCCAGCGGTTCGCCGTACCGGGCTGGCACGTCATGCGGATGCCGGGAACGGACTGGATGGAGACCGCGACCGGCTTCGGCGCGGGCGGTGTCCAGCAGATCCTCGCGCACGTTGCCGGCGGCACCTTGTCGGCGCAGCGCTTCGTTCCGGTCGTCGAGTTCAGCAGCGACCCCGAGACCGTCGCCAAGTACGGCGACGACCTCGATGCGGTCGCGGCCGGTGACGCCGCCGACCAGGCGCGCACCGGCCTGGACGCGATCGCCGCGGTCGCGAGCCGCCGCCAGGTTCCCAAGGCGGTTGCCTCAGGCAACGTAGGTTTCCAGATCACCCGCGGTCTGCTCGGGACGTCGATGTGAAAGGTGAATCCATGCACGTGGTCCGATTCCAGTCTCCCGGCGGCCGTCCGCAGGCCGGCGTCCGAACCGGTGACACGGTGGCACCGGTTCTCGGCGTCACCGACCTCGCCGAGTTGCTCCGGCTGACCGCGGCGGAGTTCCGCGCGGCGGTGGCGAAGACCGGCGACGCGGTCCCGGTCGACGGCGTGAAGCTGCTGCCGCCGCTGGACGGCCGCGGCGAGGTCTGGTGCGCGGGTGTCACGTACGAGCGCTCGCGCGGAGCCCGGATGGAGGAGAGCGGCGACGAGGACATCTACGACCGGGTCTACTCGGCCGAGCGTCCCGAGCTGTTCCTCAAGTCGCCCGCCTGGCGGCTCGTCACCGACGGCGAGCAGATCGGCATCCGGGTCGACTCCGGCCACGACGTACCGGAGCCGGAGCTGGCGATCGTCGCGAACGCGCACGGCGAGATCGTCGGGTTCACCGTCTGCAACGACATGAGCTCGCGCTCGATCGAGGGCGAGAACCCGCTCTACATCCCGCAGGCCAAGGTGTTCGCCGGCGGTTGCGCGCTGGCCGCCGGGATCCGCCCGGCCTGGGAGGTCGCCGACCCCAAGGACCTGACCATCGACCTGGTGATCCGGCGTGGTGGCGACGAGGTGTTCACCGGTACGACGTCGACCGCGCAGCTGATCCGCGGGCTGCAGGACCTGATCGACGTGCTGTTCGTCCCGAACGACTTCCCCGACGGCGTGATCCTGGCCACCGGGACCGGCATCGTGCCGGAGCTCGACTTCGCGCTGCAGGCCGGCGACGTGGTCGAGATCGCGATCAGCGACGTCGGGACACTGACGAATACGGTGGTCGTCGGACGTGAACCGTTCGCCTATCTGGCCACTGAATCTCTGGAGGAGAACCGATGACCCGCGACACCACTCCCGCCGAGCTCGAGCAGGCGCTGGCGGACGCCGCCGAGGCCGCGGCACCGCTGGCGGCGTCGGCGCCCGCCGTACGGGCTGGGTGGATCCGTGCGGTCGCCGATGCGCTGGACGCGGCGTCCGACGAGCTGGTGCCGATCGCGCAGCGGGAGACGTCGTTGCCGGAGGCCCGGTTGAAGGGCGAGGTCGGGCGGAGCAGCGGGCAGCTGCGGATGTTCGCCGACGCGCTCGAAGAAGGTTCGTTGCTCGAGGTGATCATCGACACCGCCGACGCTGAGGCGAAGCCGGTGCCGCGGCCGGATCTGCGACGGGTGCTGGTGCCGCTCGGGCCGGTGCTGGTGTTTGCTGCGAGCAACTTCCCGTTCGCGTTCAGTGTGTGCGGTGGGGACACGGCGTCGGCGCTGGCTGCCGGCTGCCCGGTGATCGTGAAGGCGCACCCGGGGCATCCCGAGCTGTCCGTGCGGACCGCCGAGGTGATGGTCGAGGCACTGACCGCTGCTGGAGCGCCGGCTGGGACGCTGGGTCTGATCCTGGGGTACGACGTGGGCGTGACGGCGCTGAAGGACGCGCGGATCACAGCGGCTGGGTTCACCGGGTCGGTGCCCGCGGGCAAGGCGCTGCACGAGATCGCGGTGACGCGGCCGGAGCCGATCCCGTTCTACGGGGAGCTCGGGAGCCTGAACCCGGTCTTCGTCACGCAGGCGGCGATCGATGCTCGCGGCAAGGACATCGCGAGCGGGTACGTCGGCTCGTACACGCTCGGCGTCGGACAGTTCTGCACGAAGCCCGGGCTGCTCTTCCTCCCGGCCGGGCACGGGCTGCAGGAGCAGCTCGTCGAGGCGACCGGTGGGGTTGCTCCGGCGACGATGCTGAACGAGCGGATCGCCGAGGGCTTCTCGTCCGGGCTCGACCGGCTGCGCAAGGTCGACGGGCTGCGGGTGTGGAGCGAGGGCGGCGGCGCGACGTTGCTGCAGACAACTGTCGCCGAGCTGGTCGCGCGGTCGGACGAGATCCTCGAGGAGTGCTTCGGTCCGGTGTCGATCGTCGTCGAGTACGCGTCGGTGGACGAGCTGGTCGCGGGGATCGAGGCTTTCGGCGGCAACCTGACCGCCACGCTGCATGCGGAAGATTCTGATGCGGAGTTGGCCGCCCGCCTCCTCCCGCTGCTCACGGCCCGCGCCGGCCGTGTCCTGTGGAACGGCTGGCCCACGGGCGTCGCCGTCTCCTGGGCCCAGCACCACGGCGGCCCGTTCCCGTCGACGGTCGGCTCGATCCACACCAGCGTCGGCGTCACCGCCGCCCGCCGCTTCCAGCGCCCGGTCGCCTACCAGGACACGCCCGACGTGGTCCTGCCCGCCGTACTCCAGGACAACAACCCGGCCGGCATCAGCCGCCGGATCAACGGGACGATCACCACCGCGGAGGTTTCTCGATGACGGACCTGCCCCCGACCGACGACCCCAACGACATCAACACTCCGGCTGACCGAGAGCCGGCTGCGCCTTCCCCTGCCAGCGGAGTCGCGCCCGTAGGAGCAGGTTCGTCGGCGGGAGGCCCTGGTGGATCGGCAGGGTCCGCTGAGGGTGCCGAGGGCGAGCAGGGCGCTGCGGGCAGCGTCGGGTCCGCGGGCGGCGGCGGTGGGCCGGCCGGCGCAGCCGGTGCGGGATCTCCCGCCGCCGGAGGCAAGGCGGGGGCGGGCGGCTCTTCCACCCCCTCCCTCGGGCGCGATGCCGCAGGCGAGCCGGGTGGATCTCCGGCCGCCGAAGGCAGGCCGGGCGGACCGGCTTCCTCCTCCTCTTTCCCGGCCGATGCCGAAGGCGAGCCGACTCCGGAGAAGACCGGCCGACCCGCTGGCGAGCCGCTCAGCGCCGCCGGGCACGGCGAGACCGGTCGGCGGAGTTTTGATCACTGGTTCGGGGAGAAGGACCGGAACGGGTTCATCCACCGGTCGTGGATGCGGGCGCAGGGGTTCTCGGACGAGGTGTTCGACGGGCGGCCCGTCATCGGCATCTGCAACACCTGGTCCGAGCTGACGCCCTGCAACGCGCACCTTCGTCGCCTCGCCGAGTCCGTGAAGCGGGGCGTCTGGCAGGCGGGCGGGTTCCCGCTGGAGTTCCCGGTGATGTCGCTCGGCGAGACCATGCTCCGCCCGACCGCCATGCTGTTCCGCAACCTGCTCAGCATGGACGTCGAGGAGTCCCTGCGCGGCAACCCGATCGACGGCGCGATCCTGCTGACCGGCTGCGACAAGACGACGCCCGGCTCGATCATGGGCGCGGCGAGCGTCGACCTGCCGACGCTCGTGGTGACCGGCGGCCCGATGCTGAACGGCAAGTTCCGCGGCTGCGACATCGGCTCCGGTACGGCGGTCTGGCGCTTCACCCAGGACCGCAACGCCGGCCGGATGACCGAGGAGGACTACGCGGCCGCCGAGTCCGGCATGTCCCGCAGCAACGGCCACTGCATGACGATGGGCACGGCGTCCACGATGGCCTGCATGGCCGAGGCGCTCGGCCTGCAGCTGACCGGTTCCGCCGCGATCCCGGCCGTCGACTCCCGTCGGTACTCGATCGCCCAGCAGGCCGGCCAGCGGATCGTGAAGATGGTCGAGGAGGACCTCAAGCCGAGCGACATCCTCACCCGCGACGCCTTCGCGAACGCCGTCCGGGCGAACGCTGCGATCGGCGGTTCGACCAACGCGGTCATCCACCTGCTGGCGATCGCCGGCCGCGTCGGCGTCGAGCTGACGCTGGACGACATGGACGAGTGGGCGCGCGGCGTGCCGTGGCTGGTGGACCTGCAGCCGTCGGGCAAGTACCTGATGGAGGACTTCTACTACGCCGGCGGCCTGCCCGCGGTGATGAAGGAGATCCTGCCGCTGCTTAAGGCCGACGCGATCACCGTGACCGGCAAGAGCATCGGCGAGAACGTCGCCCGCGCGGAGCGCACCGACTGGAGCGGGCAGGAAGGCGCGCCGGCGCACCCGGTGATCCGCCCGGTCGGCAACCCGCTCGGCAGCGGCGCGGGAACCGCCGTACTGAAGGGGAATCTCGCGCCGGACGGTGCTGTGGTCAAGCAGTCGGCGGCGTCGGAGCGGTTGCTGCAGCACCGGGGCAAGGCGCTGGTGTTCAGCAGCATCGAGGAGTACGACAAGGCCGTCGACGACCCGGACCTGGACGTCGACGAGGACACCGTGCTGGTGCTGCAGAACTCCGGGCCGCGCGGCTACCCGGGGATGCCGGAGGTCGGCAACATGACGATCCCGCGCAAGCTGGCGGAGATCGGTGTCGACGACATGGTGCGGATCTCGGACGCACGGATGAGCGGTACGGCGTACGGGACTGTGGTGCTGCACGTTACGCCCGAGGCGGCGGTCGGTGGGCCGTTGGCGCTGGTCCGCACTGGTGACTGGATCGAGCTCGATGTGCCGGCTCGCCGACTGCACCTGGACGTGTCGGACGAGGAACTCGCCAAGCGCCGAGCCGACTGGCAACCGCCCGCGGCACCGACCGGCCGTGGCTGGGCGAAGCTGTACGTCGAGCACGTCACCCAGGCCAACCAGGGCTGCGACCTGGACTTCCTGATCGGCAAGACCGGCTCGGCCGTCGCGAGACAGAGTCACTGATGAGCGCCGACGACACCGCCCGCCCGGCTGCGCCGGGCGGGCGGGGGGTAGGGGAAGGCGGGCGCCCCGCGGCCTCGGCTTCGCCGGGTCGGCCAGCCGACGGTGCGGCCTCCGCGGCGCCGGGCTCGCCCGCCAGAGGCGTGGCGGCCGGGCCGGGCTGGGGCCCCTTCGAGGCCATCCGAGGGCTGCGGCCCGACGGGGTGCTTCCTCAGGTGACGCCGGTTCGGCGGTTGATGCCTGACCTTCCCACCGAGACCGACCCGTACGGCGCCGCGCGGGCTGCTCTCGACAAGCTGCCTCGGGTGATTCAGCCGGGGGAGCGGATCGCGGTGACCGCGGGCAGCCGCGGTATCCGGGATCTCGTGCCGGTCGTGAAGGCTGCCGTCGACTGGCTGCGCGCGGCCGGCGCCGAGCCGTTCGTCGTACCGGCCATGGGATCGCACGGCGGGGCGACCGCTGAAGGGCAGCGCGAGATGCTGGCCGGGCTCGGTGTGACACCCGATTCCGTTGGTTGCCCCGTCGAGGCAACGATGGAGACCGTTGTCGTCGGCAAGCTCGACGACGGTACGCCGGTGCACCACGACGCGATCGCCGCCGCGGCGGACGGCGTGCTGCTGGTCAACCGGGTCAAGCCCCACACGGACTTCCACGGACCGGTCGAGAGCGGGCTCGCGAAGATCCTCGCGATCGGCCTCGGCAACCACCGAGGAGCGGCGGCGCTGCACGCCGGCGGCATCCCGCTGCTCGGTGGCGCGATCGAGGCCGCCGCCCGGACAGTGGTTGCTGAAGGCAAGATCATCGGCGGTCTGGCGATCCTCGAGAACGCCGTCGACAAGACCGCCGCGGTCGAGCTCGTCCCGGCCGACGGCATCGGCGCCGCCGCCGAGAACGCCTTGCTGCAACGGGCCGGCAGCCTGATGGGCCGGCTGCCGTTCGACCAGCTCGACGTCCTGGTGGTCGACGAGATGGGCAAGGACAAGTCCGGCACCGGCATGGACACCAACGTGATCGGCCGGTGCTGGGTGCACGGGATCCCGGAGTTCGACTCGCCGCAGATCGCCGCTATCAGCGTGCACTCGCTCAGCGAGGCGTCGCACGGCAACGCCTCCGGGCTCGGCATGGCCGACGTGATCCCGGCCCGGATCCTCGAGCAGATCGATCTGCAGGCGAGCTACGTCAACGCGCTCACCTCCGGCGCCGGCGGAGCACGCCGTTCGCGGCTGCCGATGGTGCTGGAGGACGACGCGGCCGCCGTACTGGGGGCTGTGACGATGAGTGGACGGCGTGACTGGTCGGAGCTGCGGCTCGCGCGGATCCGGGACACGTTGTCGCCGCACGAGTTGCTGGTGTCGCCCGCGCTGCTGGTGGAGGCGGGCGACCGGTTCGACCTGGAGATCACCGGGACAGCGCGGGACCTGACCGACGCGTCGGGCTCGCTCGGGAGCTGGGGAGAGGTATGAGGCTGCAGGAAGCACGCGCATTGCTGGCCGAGCGGGGATTCGGCGCGGCCGGTGACTCGGAGAAGCGGTTCGCCGACGGTACGCCGTACAAGGTGGAGATCCCGAGCTGCGAGGGCCCGGCGGTGATGACGGCCGTGCTCGACGAGGCCGCGACGCGGGGCGTGCGGGTCGACCGGATCTCGCAGGGCAGTGGCGTGATGATGCTGACCGACTCCGAGATCACCGAGATGGTCTCGCTCGGCGCCGCTCAGGACGTCGAGGTCTGCCTGTTCCTCGGGCCGCGCGGCGCCTGGGACATCGGCGGGCAGGCGAAGGTCTCGGCCGCGGTCGGCGGTGTTGCGCGGGGCAATGAAATGGTTGCCGCGTCGCTGTGTGACGCGTACCGGGCGGTCGAGCTCGGGGTGCGCAGCCTGCTGGTGGGTGATCTCGGCGTACTGGAGCTGCTGGGTGCTTTGAAGCAGGAAGGTGCGTTGCCTGAGGATCTGGTGCTGAAGACTTCCGTGCTGATGCCGTTGCCCAACGCACCGACCGCCGCGCTGTACGAGCGGCTCGGGGCAACGAGTTTGAACGTCTCGACCGACCTGCCGGTGCCGGTGCTGGCGGAGATCCGGTCGGTGACGTCGGTGCCGATCGACATGTACATCGAGGTCCCGGACGACCAGGGCGGGCACGTGCGGTTCTACGACGTACCGGACGTCGTACGGGTCGCTGCGCCGGTCTACCTGAAGATGGGGCTGCGGAACGCGCCGAACATCTACCCCGTCGGTGCACACCTGGCCGCGACCGCCGAGGCGCTCGGGCGGGAACGCGTCCGGCGTGCTTCGTTGATCTTGCGGTTGCTGGAGGAACAAGGCTGATGGACAAGCTTCTTGACCGGCTCCGCTCGGTCGTGGGATCGGTGGTTGTCGACCCCGACGTCCTGGAGGCCCATCGGCAGGACTCGGCGACGTTCTGCACGGCCGGCGCACCGCTGGTGCTGGTCCGGCCGGCGTCGACAGCCGAGGTGCAGGAGGTTGTCAGGGCGGCCGGCGAGTACGGCGTACCGATTGTGACGCAGGGCGCGCGGACGGGGTTGTCCGGCGCCGCGAACGCGATCGATGGCTGCATCCTGCTGTCGACCGCGCGGATGAACCAGGTCCTGGAGGTCTCGGTCGAGGACCAGGTCGCCGTCGTCCAGCCGGGCGTGATCAACGCGGACCTGTCCCGCGCGGTACTCGAGCAAGGGCTGTTCTACCCGCCGGACCCGTCGTCGTGGGAGATGTCGACGGTCGGCGGCAACATCGCGACCAACGCGGGAGGGTTGTGCTGCGTGAAGTACGGCGTGACCGGCGACTTCGTCCGTGGGCTGGAGGTCGTGCTCGCCTCCGGTGAGGTGATCAGGACCGGTCGTCGTACGGTGAAGGGTGTCGCGGGCTACGACCTCACGCACGTGATCGTCGGGTCGGAGGGCACGCTGGGGATCGTCACCGAGGCGACGTTGGCCCTGCGGCCCGCTCCGGAAGCTGCTTTGACGGCTGCCGCGACGTTCCTGTCGATCGAGGAAGGCGTCGCCGCCGCGGCTGCGGTGATGGGCTCCGGCTTGCGGCCGTCGCTGCTCGAGTTCATCGATGGGATCACGGCGCGGGCGATCCAGGACTACCGCGACATGGGACTTCCGGCCAACGTCGGATCGTTGCTCCTGGCCCAGTCCGACCGTGGGCCGCGTGCCGCCGAGGACGTCGCCGCGATCGCCGAGATCTGCACGGCCCACGGCGCCGTCGACGTCGCGGTCGCCTCCGACGCGGAGGAGTCCGCGATGCTCCTGGAGGCCCGCCGTCTGGTCCACTTCGCGAACGAGAAGCTCGGCACGTCCCTGATCGACGACGTCGCCGTACCGCGTTCGCAGCTGGTCGCACTGCTGCACGGGATCGATGCAATCAGCAAGCAGTACGACGTACTGATCGCGTGCCCCGGGCACATCGGCGACGGCAACATGCACCCCACCGTCATCTTCGACCAGGCCGACTCCGCCGCTGAAGCCCGCGCGCTGCAGGCCTTCGGCGCGGTGATGGACCTGGGGTTGGCGCTGGGCGGCACCATCACCGGCGAGCACGGCGTCGGCAAACTCAAACGCCAATGGTTGGCCCAAGAGCTCGGCCCCGTCGGGCTGCAGTTGCAGCGCAACGTCAAGGCAGCCTTCGACCCGGAGGGTCTGCTGAACCCGGACAAGCTGTTCCTCTAGGCCTCCCTGCCTGGAGTCGAACCAGGAACCCGGCCTTCGGAGGGCCGGGTGTGCATCCGTCACCAGAGAGTTGCCGGCGGCCCGTCCCCTGATCGGGCCGCCGTACGGGTTACTCGTGAACCACGACCACGCGGACCCAGTCCGCGCAGTCGCCTTCGCACCAGACGTGGTCGCCCGCGTGCGCGATCCGGTCGCGCTGCGTGTGTCCACAGGCGAGGTCGATGCGCCGGAGCGCGTGCCCTTGCTGGACCGGAGCACCGGTCCTGCCACCGGGAATCTTGCGTCGTTTGTTCCTGAGGTCGGCCATGGCCGGTCCTCCTCTCTTGTGGTTGGCTGTTTGGAGTGCAGGAGGCAGGATTCGAACCTGCTCAGCCCTACGGGCGACGGGGTTACAGCCCGCCCCACCTCTCCCACGGTGGCGCTCCTGCTGGGTGTTCGAGCGGTGAGAGCGAGATTCGAACTCGCGGACCGGCCGAAGCCGGTCGACGGTTTAGCAAACCGCTGCCCCTGCCGTCAGGCGGACCTCACCTCGGCCCGGCCGCCGTGCCCCCACGACGGCCGGGCTCTCCGATGCCGCCGGCGTCTCCGGCGGCGGGCTTGGGCGGACTGTCGCGTCCCCTGAGCGCGACAGTCCGTCGTACGGATCAACCCTTCACGCACACCACCTGCTTGAGGTGGGCAACTACTTCCACCAGGTCGGACTGGGCCGCGATGACCGACTCGATGTCCTTGTACGCCGCCGGAAGCTCGTCGAGCACGCCCGCGTCCTTGCGGGACTCGACGCCGGCGGTCTGGGCGATCAGGTCGTCGACGGTGTAGCGCCGCTTGGCCTCGTTGCGGCTCATCCGCCGGCCTGCCCCGTGCGAGGCCGAGTAGAACGATCGCTCCGAGCCGAGGCCGCGGACGACGTACGAGCCGGTGCCCATCGACCCCGGGATCAGTCCGAGGTCACCGAGTCCCGCCCGGATCGCGCCCTTGCGGGTGACCAGCAGATCGACGTCGTCGATCGTCTCCTCCGCCACGTAGTTGTGGTGGCACGAGATCGGCTTCTCGAACGTGATCTCGTGGTCGAACGAGTCCCGGACCGCCCGCATCACCAGGGCGAGCATCACCGCGCGGTTGCGCGACGCGTACTCCTGCGCCCAGGTCAGGTCGCGTCGGTACGCGTCCATCTGCGGCGTACCGGACAGGAAGACGGCCAGGTCGCGATCGGGCAGGTCGGCGTTGTGCGGCAGCTCGCGAGCGATCCGCATGTGCCGCTCGGCCAGCTCCTTGCCGATGTTGCGCGACCCCGAGTGCAGCATCAGCCAGACCCGGTCGTCGTCGTCCAGGCAGACCTCGATGAAGTGGTTGCCCCCACCGAGCGACCCCATCTGCTGCTGCGCCCGCTTCTCCCGGTCCTGCACCCCGTCGTGCAGGCTCGAGAACGCACCCCAGAAGGTGTTCCAGCCCCGATCGAGGCCGAGCTTGCGAACACTCACCGGGTACTCGTGCGACCGGAACCCGACCGGTACGGCGGCCTCGATCCGGCTCCGGATCCCCGACAGGTCGTCCGGCAGGTCCGCGGCGGTCAGCGAGGTGAGCACGCCCTCCATGCCGCACCCGATGTCCACCCCGACCGCGGCCGGCGACACCGCCTGCTTCATCGCGATCACCGAGCCGACGGTCGCCCCCTTGCCGAGGTGCACGTCCGGCATCACCCGGACCCCGTGCACCCACGGCAGCGCGGCGATGTTCCGCAGCTGCTGCAGCGCCTGCGCGCCGACCTCGTGCTCCTGAGCCCACATCAGAGTGGAGCTCTTCGCCCCGCTCAGCGGGACCGGGTACTGCATGTTCATCTCCCCACTCCTGTTCGCTTCGTTGTCTGCAAGCTGCCAGGGCAGGGCTCGAACCTGCGGGGCCTCGGGTCAGAACCGAGGATGGGACGCCGTCGCCCACCTGGCACCGCTCCGACCGGGGCACCAGGAGGTGGGCTCAGGTCAGAGGGCTATCTCCGCACGGGAAGGGATCCAGGGCTGCCACAGCAGCGGCATCCCGGCTTCCTCGGGGGTACGGCACCCCTTCTTCTCGTTGCACGACGCGTGCGCGGCGACCGCGTTCAGCCACTCGCCGCGACCACCCCGGGACCGTGGAACCACGTGGTCCATCGTGGTCGCGCCCGGCTTGCCGCAGTACGCGCAGGTGAACTTGTCCCGCTTCAGCACGCCGGCCCGGGTGTACTGCAACCGGCCGGTCGCGTAGCGCCACTTGGTCACGACGTACCGGACCAGCCGCAGCACCCGCGGCAAGGGGAACGGACCGATGCTGGCGCCGTCGTGCGCTTCCTCGACGACCGCGACCTCCCGGACGAGCATCCGGATGGCGTGCTGGATCGACACGACGTGGAGCTGCTCGTACGAGGCGTTGAGCACGATGACACCGCTCATGCTGGTTCCTCCTCTCTCCAGTGTGCCCGAACGATGGTTGCCGGGTCGGTTGAATCGGTGCGGCTCCAGGGACTCGAACCCCGAACCTTCTGGTCCTAAGCCAGACGCCTCTACCAATTGGGCCAGAGCCGCGTGCTTGCTCGTACGGCGTACGAGGTGCTGCTGGTACTGGGTGTCCGGCGGGGCTCGAACCCGCTTTCTCCGGGGTCACGTCCCGGTGCATCGCCCGCTTCTGCTTCGGACACAGCACGCCCGGCAGGATTCGAACCTGCAACCTCCTGCTTCGTAGGCAGGTGCTCTCTCCGGTTGAGCCACGGGCGTATGGGGCGCCCGCTCGGCCGGTAGCAGAGCTTCCCGCGGGCGCCTGGTCGAGCTGGAGAGATTCGAACTCCCGATTCCCTCATCCCAAATGAGGTGGCCTGGCCACTGGCCCACAGCTCGTTCCGCTGCCTTTTGTTTTTTGGCAGCATGAAATTGTCAAGAATGCGAGTTTCCACCCGTGGGTGAAATGAGACAAACAAAAAACCGCCCTGGCCGGGGATTCCCCCGACGGGCGGCTGCGCGCTGATCTGTGCCGATCAGTCGAGCGGGCCGCCGTACGCCGGGCTCAGCACCGCGCTGAGCTCGTAGCGGTAGGAGTGCGAGGTCAGGGGTCGCAGCAGGGACAACGGGGCGCCGCCCCGCTGAATCTTCTGCATCGTCCCGAACACTTTGTGCTCCCTGATCGTCGTAGTTGTTGTCTTGCGGGCACAAGCTTGGCTCATACGCCGTACTTACGTCAATGTATTTCCCGGAGAATCTATTCCCGGGCATTACGACGACGCGCCTCGGGGTCTGGTTCCGTGAACTGTCGGTGTCGTGTGCTGTGCTGGGCCGATGACTGTTCTCGTGCTCGGATCCACCGGCTCGACCGGGCGTCGTGTCGCTGACCAGCTCAGGTCCCGCGACGTACCCGTCCGAGCGGCTTCGCGCTTCGGCGACGTGCGCTTCGACTGGTCCGAGCCCGACACCTGGGCCGCGGCGCTCGAGGGCGTCAGCGCGATCTACGTGATGGCCCCGGACGGCGTACCGGTCGAGCCCGCCTTCATCACCCAGGCCGTCTCCGCCGGCGTCGAACGCCTGGTCCTGCTCTCGACCATGCACCCCGAGGAAATCGGCGACGACCGCCTGATCGCCGCCGAGGCGACCGTCCGCGACTCCGGCGCCGAGTGGACCGTCGTCCGCGCCCACTGGTTCAACCAGAACTTCGACGAGGGCTTCTTCCTCCCCGCCATCCAGGCCGGCCGCCTCGTCGTACCCCTCGCCGACCAGCGCCAGGCCTTCGTCGACGCCACGGATCTCGCCGCCGTAGCCGTCGAAGCGCTGCTGGGTGACGGCCACCACACCCAGACCTACGACGTCACCGGCCCCGAGGCCCTCACCTTCGCCGAAGCCTGCGCCCTCATCTCCACCGCCACCGGCCGCGACATCCAGTACGACGGCACCCCCGAGGCCTACCTGGCGACCCCCGGCGCCACCCAGGAAACCCTCGACTTCTTCCTCAACCAACTCTCCCTGGGCAACGCGGTCCCCACCAATACCGTCGAACGCCTCACCGGCCGCCCCGCCATCCCCTTCCAGACCTACGCCAACCACGCGGCCCCGGCCTGGACCTGACCGCCGTCCCCAATCCGATTCGGCTTCCCCCCACCCTTCCCGCTACACTCTTCCTCGGCCCTCCGGGGCCACGCCGCCTTAGCTCAGTCGGCAGAGCGTCTCACTCGTAATGAGAAGGTCGTCGGTTCGATTCCGACAGGCGGCTCCACGCAGAACCCCAGGTCAGAGGTCACTCTGAGCCTGGGGTTGCTTCGTACCCAGCCGATCCACCGCCATGAGCGAGGCGAGCGTCAGCGGTCAATGAAGGTTGACCCGCGACTGGTTCCTAGAATCCTTCCCAATTGGGCTTGGTGATTCCGACCCAGGTCACATCGCAGCCGATGGTAAAGCTTTGATTGGGGCTGAAAAGCCTCTGGCTTCCGTCCGAGCACGTGATGAAGCCCCAGTAGGCGCCGGAGAACCCGCCGCGCGCGGGGAAAAACTCAACGTGCATGGAACCTGGGGTTCCGCCATAGCAATTATCGCCGACATCGAAGTAGATGTGAACGTTCCCTGGCACGCAGCCCTCCCAGGCAGGGCCGCCTTGAGTGCCGGCAACTGCTGCGTTTGCTGAGGTGACCCCGGCAGCCGAGAAGGCTAGCGCCGCAATTGAGGCGCTCAGGATTTTCCCGAAAAGTTTCATCAAGTTTCTTCCTGTTCGAATGATGCAGTGTCGTTCGTGGCGGCCTCGGCCATGCCAAAACTCTCGCCTGTGAGAAACCGGTTGCGGTGCACGGTCGAGTAGCTGAAGTTAAATGGCATATCGATGCGCATTTCAACGATTTCGGCTGCTGCCGAAAGGGTTGCGGTGCCGCGCGACGGGGGTGGCTGCCTGTGTTCGCGGCATCGGTTGAGCCTGGGGCGTGGCATGGTGTTCGCGGACAGGACAACACGGTTCAACCCAGTCCGAGGAGCGCCATGAGACTTGCTGCCGCCAGCACCGCGATCGCCGCAACTACCGCGGTGATGCTGTTCGGTGCCGCGACCACCGCCCACGCCGCCAACGGAATCGTCAACGCTCAGAACAACACCGGGTTCGTCCAGTACATCGACTCCGGCGACAAGGTCAAAGTCTGTGACACCAAGAAGAACGACGACGGCGTCATCGGCTGGATCGCAGTTCGCCAGAGCGACGGGAAGTACAAGAACTACCCCCGGATCTACGCCGGCGGCGCGGGCAAGTGCGTCACCAAGACCCAGGACGTGACCCCGGAGAACACGTCGATCATCCTGACCGCCTGCTCGGTCAGCGGTGCCAAGGGCACGCCGTACAGCTGCGGCTCCAAGATCATCAAGGGCAGCTGAGCGTCCTCCTCGTCATGAAAGGTCGTCGGGTCGATTCCGACAGGCGGCTCCACCAGACCTCCAGATCAGAGGACAGCGTCCTTGCCCGGGATTTCTTCATCCGGGGCTCGGCTCCCGCGTAGTGCTCCGATCGGGTGGCCTTCGTTCGGCGCGAGCGCGTGGAACCATGGCTGCGTGGATCAGGACCGGAGACGCGCGGCAGTCGGCGCGCTGATCAAGCTCGCGTCCAGTGACGACTATCGGGATCGAGCCGACGCGGGGCGTGCCCTGGCGAGTTTCGCCGAGGCAACGGATCGCGGGCGGCGCTTCTTCGGTTGGTGCTCGATCCTGATGACACGGTCGTCACCCTCGCAACTGCGGAGGCGCTGCTCCGACGACAGGATCGCGCGGTGGAAGCCTGCCGACTCCTCTCGCTCGATGACAATGCGCACATCCGTCAAGGAGCCGCCGAACTCCGCGTGACGCTCGCCGAGATCGATCCGGTGCTCTACCCGCAAGAACCAGCCTGACGTCGGTCCTCGCCGGATCGCGCGACGTGCTGCAGGTCGGTGAGCTGGACGCGCCCAGGCCCGAGTGATGGCGGCTGGCGATGTCGGCGTTGGAGCAACCGGCGCCCACCAAAAGGCCGAGGACTCGCTCCGACTTTTGGTGGCCGGGTCGAGCCCTGCGGTGGATCCGCGGGACCGGTCGGCGGTCCTAGCGTCGATGGGGCACCCGACCACACCGAGGAGACGCCGTGTTCCGTACTCGCTCGAGACTGCTCGTCGTGGGGGCCGTGTTGCTGGCCTTCGCGAGCGCCTGCACCACATCGGACGCCTCCGAAACGCCGCCATCGGACCTTACGGAGTTCCGCAACCAGCAGCTCGCGTTCGAACCGTGCGGCCCCTACGCGACAACGCCTGCCGACAAGAAGCTGTTCGCCGACAAGCGCCTGGACTGCGCGCGGGTTCAGGTGCCGTTGGACTACGACAAGCCGAGCGGAGGCCGCGGTGAGATCGCCATGCTGCGGATTCCGGCCGGCGGCGAGAAGATCGGGTCGCTCTTCGTCAACCCCGGTGGCCCCGGCGGCTCGGGCATGAACTTCGCCGCGACCATGGCTGCGGCGAATCCGCTGTGGACCGAGGGGGAGCTCGGTCAGCGGTTCGACATCATCGGGTTCGACCCCCGCGGCGTGGGCGCCTCTCTGCCCGAGCTGGACTGCTACACCGATGCCGACGACGACCGCGGGGCGGGCTTCGACGGCGGGCTGGACCTGGACAACGCCGCCAGTGAGGAGAAGGCGAAGGAGATCGTACGGCGGTGCGCGGAAAGCGCAGGTGGGGAGGACGCGCTCACCAGCGTCGGCACCCGGGAGACCGCGCGTGACATGGACCTTCTGCGCGCGGTCGTGGGCGACGAGAAGCTGACGTACGTCGGCTACAGCTACGGGACGGAGCTGGGTGGGGTCTACGCGGAGGCGTTCCCGCAGAACGTGCGGGCGCTGGTGCTCGACGGCGCGGTCTCCCCCAAGAAGTCCCCGGCCGAGCTGCTGGTCGCACAAGGCGTGGCCTCCCAGGCGGGCTTCGACCTGGTGGCCAAGGAGTGCGCGCCGACTCCGGGCTGCCCGCTGGGGAAGGATCCGGCGCGCGCGACCGAGAAGTTCCAGGCGTTGACCCGTCCGTTGGTCGACCGGCCCGCGCGCACTGCCGACGGCCGTGGCCTGAGCTACGACGACGCCGTCACCGGCGCGCTGGCCGGGATGCGCGCCGAGGCCCTGCGGCCGCGGCTGCTCAAGGGGCTCACCGAACTGGCCGCGGGCCGCGGCGACACGCTGCTCTCGCTGCGCGACCAGATGACCGGTCGCAGCCCGGACGGTCACTACAGCGATCTCATCGACAGCTTCGTCGGGATCCGGTGCATGGACTGGCCCCGCCGTACGCCGGCCGAGCAGACCGAGATGCTGCGCCGGATCCGCGCAACCGCCCCGATCATCGACGACGGCCGGCCGTTGGAGCAGAGCCACCACGTGTGCGCGGCGTGGCCGAAGCCGCCGACGCGGACCGGGCCTTGGCTGACCGGCAACGCCGACCTGCCGCCGACTCTGACCGTGTCGACCACCGGCGACGTGGCCACGCCGTACCAGGCTGGAGTCGACCTGGCCGAGATGCTGGGCGGAAGCCTGCTGACCGTGGATGGCGAGCAGCACGGCGTGGCTCTGCTCAGCCAGAACGCGTGCATCGACGACGTCGTACTCAAGTATCTGGTGGACTTGAAGACACCACCCAAGGGCGCGCGCTGCGAGTTGTGACCGGAGCGGAGGCCCTGGTCGCCTGGTGCGAACTGGTCAGATGGTTGGACCCCATCGCGGACGGCGGAGCGCTTCGCTAGCATCGGGTCGTGGCAGCGACGGCTTCTGGGGTGTTTCGGCGTACCGCGATCGAGCGGTCGGATCAGCGGGTCTCCTGGGAGCGAACGGATCAGGCCTTCTTCTCGAGTGGGGCGTGCCACGTGCTGGCCTGGACGTGCCGGGACTTCTATCCTGACCAGGAGATCGCGCTGGCGGCGATGTACATGGGTGAGTTCGAGCATCCGCTGCACGTGTACGCGCGGTGGGGACCGTGGGTGTTCGACGCGTCGGGGTGGAACCTCGAGTCCGAGATCATGCAGGTCAACAGCGACTTCGAGGGTCTCCCCGTCCGCGAGGTGGAGACGATCAGCAGTGGCCTCCGGGAGTTCTGCGAGAAGCACGTGCATCGGCAGCCGCACCAGTACTGGGCAGACCCGACAGAACGCGCCCGCGCTTACGTGAGCCGTTACGACCCGCCCTGGTTCTAGGGGGCTCCGTCGGATCCGGCTGAGCGTTCGGCGTGTTCGAGGGCTACTTGTACGCAGCCGTTTCCGCGGGCGTGGCAGTACATGGACAGTACGAGGCCTCGGACGGTCCAGGCGGTCGCCGGCATGTGCGCGGGGCCCCACTCTTCGGGGGTGGGCTCTTCCGGTCCTCGTCAACATTGGTTGACGCTCGGAGGGTGGTCAACTAAAGTTGACGCATGGATGCTCAACGGCTGACGGAGTTGGTTCTTGCGACCTCCGGCGACGATCCGATGGCTGCGCTTGTGGCGACGGCGAGTCTTCGGAAGGAGGCGGAGCGGTTGGAGGCGGTGCATGTTCGCCGGGCCCGGAACAGTGGAGTGACCTGGACGGAGATCGCAACGGTGCTTGGGGTTTCGAAGCAGGCGGTGCACAAGAAACACGGGGGGCGTGGGTTGTTCGGGGGGCAGTCGTGACGGGGGTTCGAGGGGACGAGACGCTTGCGGCGGAGGTGCGCGCGCTCTTGGGTGATCGGCATCCCGTGGCTGTTGCCGCGGCGGTGACGCCGTACGGGAGCAGGGTGGCCGGTCTCGGCGCTTGTCTTGATGCGGACTTCGAGCTCGGGTCGATTTCCAAGGGGATCACCGGACTGCTGTACGCCGATGCGCTCGGACGAGGAGAGGTTGCAGCGGCGACCACGCTCGGGGAATTGTTGCCGTTGGCAAACGTTCCCGCGGCGGCCGTGACGCTCGGGTCGATCGCGGCGCATCGTTCGCGGCTGCCGAATCTGCCGGTGGCGGCCAGGCCGGTACGACGTACCGTCTCGCTCTGGAGGACCGGTGCGAATCCGTACGGAGATAGCCTCGAGCAGCTCATCGTCCAGGCGCGCAGGGTGCGGCTCAAGCGGGCGAGTGTCCGGTACTCCAACCTCGGCTTCGAATTGCTCGGCCATGCGGTCGCCTCTGCGGTGGGGACGAGCTACGCGGAGCTTGTACGCCGGCGCCTCGCCGAACCGCTTGGACTCGACGGGTTCTACGTGCCGGCAACGCCGGATGAGCTGCGGGCCGGTGCGGTGATCGGCACGAGTAGATCGGGACGAACGCGGCAGCCGTGGACCGGCGAGGCGTTCGGGCCCGCCGGTGGTATCCGCGGATCGATTCGCGACCTGGCGAGCCTCGCGGCCGCGCTGCTCGACGGTTCCGCTCCGGGCGTCACGGCACTGGACCCGGTCGCCGATTTCTCCGGAGGAGTCCGTATCGGCGCCGCGTGGATCACCCTTGAGCACGGCGGCCGGCTCGTCACCTGGCACAACGGCGGCACCGGCGGGTTCCGTACGTGGATCGGTCTCGACCGGGCCGCTGGGACCGCCGTCGTGCTGATGTCCGCAACGGCGGTCCCGGTCGACCGGCACGGGTTCGCTCTCCTGGCACAGGTGACCGCACAGGCGGTTCGCTAGGCGCCGCGCACCGGGACGCCACGGCGCCAGGGGGTGAACCGAATGGCCGGCGTCAGGCGTTGCGGTTGCGGTCGTACAGGAGGCACAGGGCGCCGCTGGCGGCCGGGGTGGAATCGGTCAGGGTCCACGAGCCGGGGTGGTGGTCAGGTCAGAGGCGATGCGCTGAGCGGCAGCTTGGCGGTGCGGCCGCTCGGGCCGCTGCTCAAATCCCGGGGACGGTGGAGAGACGAGCGACCACACTCGTGAGGTGCAGCGAGACGACGTACGGGACGGGGAGACGCCTACGCCGATGATGGTGGCGGCGTGGATGCTCGCCGGCTGAGCGGGATTGGTGTTGTCCAACCAGGCGGCGTTCAAGGTGGAGTACGACCACATCGCGGAGCTGTATCTCGGTGGGCGGGTCGCGTGGGTCTGGGCTGTCCACGAGGTCGCCGCGGTGGTGATCGCGTCCGGGAACGCCGATGAGGCGTTCGAGCAGCCGCTGGGTGGGCTGTGGGAGGCCGACCTCGAGCTCGAGCTCAGACGGAGCGAGCCGTGGGGGCGGACCGACGAGGAGTTCGCCGAAGTTGTGCGGGTGGCGTGCGTCGCTCAGCTGCAGTGGTGACCGCGGCGGGCGGTCAGAGGGCGATGTGGAGGTGGGCCGTGATGGTTTGGCCCTCCTCCAGGGATTCCGCCTTGCGGATGGCGTCCTTGAGGGGGAGGAGGTACTTGCCGTCCTTGGGGTAGAGCGAGGTGGTCCACTCGGTGGCGCCGATGCGGGCGGTGACGGGGATCATGCCCCAGCCGTAGCTGACCGAGGTCGAGGTGGCCTGGAGGTCGGTGGACTCGTCTTCGGGGACGGCGACGAAGTGGAACGGGGAAGGGCCGCGCCAGGAGAAGATCTCGCCGGTGAAGTGGACGTCCATGGGTCGCAGGATACGGAATCGGCGCGAAGTATCGGCGGGGCTTATGGACTTGATCGGGGATCATCGCTTTTCTTGTTGCACCAGGCGCGCTTAGCGTCGTGGCATGAAGCGTGCGCTGTGGTTTCCGTTGTTCGACGAGCTGGCTGATCCGGTGGTGGTCGCGAGGATCGCGGCCGAGGCCGAGGAGGCTGGGTGGGACGGGGTGTTCGTCTGGGATCACGTCCGCTGGCATGAACCGGTGCGCGCGGTCGCCGATCCGTGGATCACGATGGCGGCGATCGCCACCGCGACCGAGCGGCTGGAGTTCGGGCCGATGGTCAGCGCGATCACGCGGCGGCGGCCGGTCAAGCTGGCGCGGGAGACGGCGACGCTCGATCGGCTGAGCGGCGGCCGGTTGACGCTCGGTGTCGGGCTCGGCAGTGACCGGTTCGGGGGCGAGTTCTCGCGGACGGGTGAGGAGTGCGACGACCGGATCCGCGGCCGGATGCTCGACGAGTCGCTCGAGATCCTCGACGCCGCGTGGTCCGGCGAGGTCGTGAACCACCACGGCGAGCACTACACGGTGGACGGGATCCAGTTCCTGCCCACGCCCGTACGACGGATCCCGGTCTGGGCCGCGGGCTTCCCGGGCAACCGCCGGCCGTTGCAGCGGGCCGCGCGGCTGGACGGGTTCTTCCCGGTGAACCTGACCTCGGCGGACCAGTTCGCCGAGGCCGTCGCGCAGATCGATGCCCTGCGCAACAAATCGACGCCGTACGACTACGCGGCCGAGCTCGAACCAGGACAGGACGGTACGCCGTACGAGCGCGCCGGAGCGACCTGGCTGCTGAGCAACTTCGATCCCGCGACGGTCACCGTCGACCAGGTCCGTGGCGTGCTGCGCGACGGGCCGGCGTTTGCCTGAAGCAACGGTGCTGTTCGCCGAAGCGCTTACCGGTGAAGGAAGTCGCTGACGGTTGTGGCGAAGGCGGCCGGGTCGTCCTGCCAGGGAGAGTGGCCGGACGCCGGCTGGATGGTGAGGGTGGCGTTGGGGAAGAGTGCGGCGTACGCGGTGACGAAGGCGGGCGGGCAGCCGACGTCGGTCTGACCGGACAGGACGAGGACCGGGTTGCGGAACGTCGCGAGGGCGGGACGGGTCTCGTCGGGGGACAGGCCCGAGACGTAGAGCTCCGCTGCTTCCTCGTTCTGCTGGGCGGGGACGGCCGCGAGGGCCTGGGTGGCGGCGTCCCAGCGGCCGTGGGAGAAGGGTCGGATCGCCTGCCAGAGGTCGTCGGTGAAGGTGCCGGAGGTGATTTTCTCGAGGGTGGCGTACGCCTCGGGGAACCACGGCTCGTCGCGGCGCCGGCGGGCGGTTTCGAGGCGCATCTGCGCGGTGATGGGCAGTCCGACGCCGAACGCGCTCGGCGACGCCGCGACGTACCGGCGTACTCGGTCGGGGTGCTCGACGAGGTACAGAGCGGCGAGGTTGGTGCCGGCGGAGTGGGCCAGGAGGTCCAGCTGGGCCAGGCCGAGGTGGTTTCGCAGCGCCTCGAGGTCGGCGACCTGGCGGTTGCACTGGTACGACGTGGGATCGGTGGGGACCGCTGAGTCGCCGGTGCCGCGCAGGTCGAGCATGATCAACTGCCGCGGCAGACCACCGCCGAGGTCGCCCAGGTAGACGGAGGCCTGCATCGGGCCGCCGGGGATGCAGACGAGCGGGTCGCCTTCGCCGATCAGGTGGTAGGCGAGCTCGGTGCCGTCGTACGAGGTGAAGGTGGGCATGCGGCTGACCATGGCAGCGGAGCCCCGCAACGGCAACCGGGTATCTAGTCGAACCAGGTCGACGACAGGTTCGTGGCGCCGTCGCGGTTGGTGGGTTGGCTCGGGCCGGTGACGGGTGCTTCGGCCTCGCCGCCCGGCCAGGTGATGCGGGCGTGGTCGCCGGCGGGTGGGCCGTCCCAGGCGTACCAGGAGATGGTCGAGGTCGCGCGGGCGCCGGGAGGCAGTTCGACGTACCCGGGGAGGCGCATCTCGAGGCTGACGACGGTCTCGGCGCTGAGCGGTTCGCCGTCGAGGCCGATCGGGGTGACGCCTGGTTTGCTGGAGAGGCGGACGGGGTGGTCGGTGACGTTCACGGCCTCCAGTACGCCGTGCAGGGCGCCGTTGTCGGCCTCCCAGGCCAGCGTGAACGTGACCTCGCCGGGCTTTGCTTCGTCGGACGTCATGGTGCCCATCATGCCCGCGGCCCGGAAGCTGAATCGGCTCCAGGTGGTCCCAGCCGACGGCGGACGGTTGAGGTCTGTGAGACTTCGGCCGTGACGGTTGCGGAGATGCTGCGGGGGAGTCGGGTGGTGCTGCTCGACTTCGACGGGCCGGTGGCTGACCTGTTTCCGACGGGGAGTGGGAGCCGGATAGGGGATGCGGCGCGGGAGCCGTTGGTGCGGGCCGGGGTGGAACTGCCCGAGGCTGTACGGCGTACGGTCGAGCATCTGGTGGTGCTGAAGTTCGCCGAGGCGCACGCGCCGGGGATGGTCGACGAGGTCGAGCGGGCCTCGGTGGCGGGGGAGATCGAGGCGGCCGGTACGGCGCCGGTGACCGCGGGTGTGGTCGAGTTTCTTGCTGCCTGTGCTGAGACCGGGCGGCCGGTCGTTGTGGTGAGCAACAATTGTGAGCCGTCGATCGTGCAGTGGCTGGAGCGGGCAGGGCTGCAGGGGCAGGTCGCGGGCGTGGTGGGCCGGCCGTTCGGGCAGCCGGGGTTGATGAAGCCGAATCCTGCGTTGCTGGACGGGGTGCTGACGGAGCTGAACGTTCCGGCCGGGAACTGCCTGATGGTGGGGGACTCGGTCAGCGACATGGAGTTCGGGCGGCGGGTCGGGGCGCGGTCGGTCGGGTACGCGAAGTCGGCCCAGCGGGGTGCGCAGTTGGCCGAGGCCGGGGCCGACGCGATCACCGACGACATGGGTCGGCTCGCGGCGGCGCTCCGGTCGGTCGGCTAGCCGGCCAGTCCCCGCCGGGATCGAGCGCTCTCGGTACGACGTCCGGCTGTCGGCTCCGCGGGGTTGAAGGGCGCTACTCCGCGCGTTCGCCCGCGCTGCGCTCGATGCAGAACTCGTTGCCCTCGGGATCGTGCATCGTCACCCACCCCGGTCCCTCGGGTGTGCGGTGGTCCTCGTGGACGGTCGCGCCGAGCGTGAGCAGGCGGTCGACCTCCTCGTCCCGCGTGCGCTCCTCGGGGACCCAGTCGAGGTGCACCCGGTTCTTGACCGACTTGCCCTCCGGTACGGCGATGAACAGCATCCCGGGGATCGGCGCCGGCGCCTCGACCAGCACCTCCTCGTCGCCGGGCTTGTCGATGTCCGACACCGGCCAGCCGGTCGCCGTACTCCAGAAAACGGCCAGCTGGTAGGGATTCGCGGCATCGATCGTGAGGTGGCGAGGGATCATCGCCTCACCTTATTCCGCGCGTCCGCAGCCCGCTGAGAATTAGGTCGCCAACCTGCTCGACCGGCCCGGACGCGTCCACCAGCAGCGCGCCGTACCGGCTGTTGTCCTCGTCGATCGTGGCTGCCCAGGCGAGGATCCGCCGTACGTCGTCCGGCGTGGAGCCGAAGGAACCCGGCGCTCGCGTCGCCAGGCGCTCGCGCAGCGTGGCGTCGTCCAGGCTCAGGCTGACGACAGCGTCGAAGAGGTCCCAGATCTCGTCCTCGTTGCCGACGGTGCCGCAGACGAAGGTGAGCCCGGCGGCACCCGCGGCGATCCCGCGGACGGTCTCGGGTGGTAACCGAAGGCGATGCTCGGCGTACCAGCGGTCGTCGGTGGTCGGGCCGGGCGGGGCGACCTCGGCGTCGCCGCGGTACCAGCGGCTCAGGTTGTCGTGATCGGTGTCGTACGACGGGAAGCCGCGGCGGGTGAGCTCGGCGGCGACGGCGGACTTGCCGGCGCCGGACGGGCCGGTGACGTAGACGAGTGGCATTAGTTGTCCTGGGCAAGCACTACGGAGGGGGCTGGGACGGTTACGTGACGAGGTTGTCTCGGAACTGTGGGGCTGAGGCATCGCGGACCGGGCGGGGGCGGGTCTAGGGTGCGAGGCATCTGGAGGTCGATTCAGGGGAGTGTGTGATGGCGTCTCGGCTCAATCCTTACATCGCGTTCGACGGGCAGGCCCGGGAGGCGATGGAGTTCTACCAGCAGGTCTTCGGGGGTGACCTGGCGATCAACACGTTCGGGGAGTTCGGGGCGACCGACTCACCCGACGCCGACAAGATCATGCACAGCCAGCTGGAGACCCCGAGCGGGTACACGGTGATGGGCTCCGACGTCCCGCAGGGCATGGAGTACACGCGCGGCACCAACGTCTCGGTCAGCCTGAGCGGTGACAACAGCGACGAGCTGCACGGGTACTGGGACAAGCTCGCCGAGGGCGGCACGGTCTCGGTCCCGCTGGAGAAGCAGATGTGGGGCGACGAGTTCGGCATGTGCGTCGACCGGTTCGGCATCGCCTGGATGGTCAACATCGGCGTCCCGCAGGCCTGATTGACCACCCTGCGGCTGCCCGACGGGCGGCAGGCCCAGTACTGGGACACGGAGGTCGGGGAGACCGTCGTGTTCTTCTTCCACGGCTGCCCGGACACGCGCCACGCGGCGTTCCCGGGTGCGTCCGCGGCGCGCCAGTACGGCGTGCGGCTGGTCGCGGTCAACCGGCCGGGCTACGGCTCGTCGGACGTTGCCGCGTCGGATCACCTGTCGGTTGCGGACGACATCGCGGCCGTCGCCGATCGGCTGGGGATCGATCGGTACGCCGTACTGGGGATGTCGCTCGGTGGTCCGTACGCGCTGGCCTGTGCGGCTCGGCATCCCGAGCGCGTGACGCGTGCGGCGGTGGTCGCGAGTCCGGCGGTGGTGCCGGCGCTCGATCCGCCGTACCACCGGGACGATCTGGGGGCTGAGCAGCAGGAGTTCTTCGCTCGGCTGGTCTCGGAGCCTGTGGATGAGTCCGTCGAGCGGATCCGGCCGGACTTCACGGCGTACGTCGAGCAGCTCGATCCGGACGATCCTGATGACGAGTCGCTGGCCGCGCGATGGACCTCCGGGCATCCGCCGCTCGATGCTGCGTGGTTCGCCGAGCAGCCGGCAGCGGAGCTGGCGGCGGCCGCCCGGGAGGCTTTGGCGAACCGGGCCGGCTACCTGCGGGATGCCGCGATCTCCTTCAGGGAATGGGGTTTCCGGCCGGAGGACGTCACGTGCCCGACGACGGTGTGGCACGGGATGGCTGATCCGCAGGTCTCGATTCGCAACGCTCGTTGGCTTGCCGAGCATCTTCCTGACGCCCAGCTGGAGCTGCGGTCGACGGCGCATCTCAGCACGCTGCACAGTCACTGGCCGGAGTTGCTCACCGCGTTGCGTTAAACCAGTTCAGGTCCGACCGGCTTGCGTTTAGCGTTGAAGGTGACGATCGGAGACCGAGCATGCACGACGTGTTGACGGATACGGTGCGGCACAACAACTGGGCGACCCAGCAGCTGATCGCGTTCTGCCGGGCGCAGGGGTTCACGGCCGAGCAGTTGGAGGTGACCGGCGTCGGGACGTACGGCGGGATCCTGGCCACGCTCGACCACATCGTGCGGTGCGACGGGAGTTACGTACGCCGCCTCGCGGAGCAGGAGCTCGAGTTCGTCGACAGCGACGAACCGGCTGACCTCGACAACCTCGAGCGCTGGAACGAGCTGTGCCGGCTGATGTGGGAGGACGTACTGTCCCGCCCGATCGAGGTCGAGCGCGTCGTGATCATCGACGACCACACCCGCGGAACCCGGGCCGGCATCTTCATCGCCCAGGCGATCAACCACGCCAACCACCACCGCGAGCAGGTCAACGCGATCCTCACCGGCTTCGGCATCGAGCCCCCCGACACCCAGGCCTGGGAGTACGCCTGGCACACCGGGCGCATCTGGGACCTGGACAAGACGAGCTGACCTCCGTGCGCCGGAACCATGCGCAGGCCTCGGACAGTCAGCTCCAGACGATGGTGAAGTCTGGGTCGTGGTCGCCGTCGAGCGAGACTTCGTTGGAGAAGGTGATGGCGACGATGTCTTCGAGTGCGATCGGCTCGCGGGACAGCTGGTTGCCGACGTGGTGGAAGAGGGCGGCGAGGGACTTGTCCTCGGCGTCGGCCGGGAGGCTGATGCTGTAGTGCCTGGCGGGGTAACCATCGGTCATGAGGTGAGCATCGCAGGGTCAGAGATCCGGGTGCTGCTTGACCAGGGATTTCGGGGCTTGGATGCGCCAGGCGTCGATCAGTAGTTCGCGGAGTTCTGCTTCGTCGACAGCGTTGAGGTGGACGAGGATCGCGGGGTAGCCGTTGTAGTGCGGGATCGGTGAAGAACTTGCCGGACTCACCGGCCACGCGGACGCGAGTACGGCGGGGTTGGGGACGCGCGGCGCTTTCGGCGCCGAGCGTTCCAACCAGACCCAGGCGATCGCCTTCTTGCCGATGGAGAAGGCGAAGCGGTCGTCGTTCTCGGTGACCTCGGGCAGTTCCAGCGCGAGGCATCGTACGGCGTCCTGGTCAGCCACTGGTCTTTCGTACCAGGTCCTCGGACTCCCGCACAGGGGTGACCGGTACGCCGTGGTTGAACCAGCTGACGAGGTTTTTCACGACCAGGCCGCCCATCGCGTCGCGGGTGGGGACGGTGCCGGAGCCGACGTGGGGGAGCAGGACGGCGTTGTCGACCTCGAGCAGGCCGGGGTGGATCTCGGGTTCGTGCTCGAAGACGTCCAGGCCGGCGCTCAGGATCGTGCGGGACTTCAGCGCGTCGACCAGCGCGGCCTCGTCGACGACGGTGCCGCGGGCGACGTTGATCAGGATGCCGTCGGAGCCGAGCGCGGCCAGGACCTCGGCGTTCACCAGGTGCTCGGTCTCGGCGCCGCCGGGGATGACGATCATCAGGATGTCGCTCGCCGCGGCCAGCTCGACCAGCGTCGGGTAGTAGTCGTAGGCAACGTCCTTGCGGTGACGGTTGTGGTAGGCAACGGAGATCCCGAACGCCGCCGCCCGGTGCGCGATCGCCTCGCCGATCCGGCCGAGGCCGAGGATGCCCATCTTGCGGCCGCTCAATGTTGCCGGGGCCAACGGGTACGGCCGCTCGGTCCAGCGGCCGTCGCGCAGGTACCGCTCGGCTGACGACAGCTCGCGGGCCGTCATCAGCAGCAGGCCCATCGCGGTGTCGGCGACCTCGGCGTCCAGTACGCCGGGCGTGTTCGTGACCACAACCCCGCGCTCGGCCGCGGCGCCGGCGTCGATCTTGTCGTAGCCGACGCCGAAGCTCGCCACGATCTGCAGGTTCGGGAGCCGGTCCAGGAACTCCCCGTCGATCGTCGTACCGCCGTTGGCGACGGCCACGACGTCCTTGCCCCGCTCCTCGAGCACGGCGGCCGGGTCCTCGGCCTCCCACAGCCGGATCACCTCGAAGTCGTCGGCCAGACCGTCCGGCACCGAGCGGTTCATCGGACCGGGCATCAACACGAGCGGGCGGGCCATCGGATCTCCCTGAAGTTCACTGCGACTTTGTCAGGGCAAGCCTATTCCGCGCGGCTCGGCGGGGTGAGGATCGGTCCGAGGACTGGCGCGTGAGGCCGGCGGGGGCGGCGCGTTCTTCGGGCTCGGGATCGGCCCGATCTGGTACGCCGCCTGCCGGATCGGCGGGCCGGCGCCGTCGTGCGTCGCGCTGCTAGCTGGTGCGAGCGACGTCGGTGGCCATCTGCCTGACGCGACGGGTTCACGCGGGGGTCGGCGGGTGTTCCGGCGTACGGCGGAGGCTGCCGGAGGCGTTTCCGTTCCCCTCCGGAGGTCCTGATGAAGAAGCTTCTCGTCCTGGCGGTCGTGGCTGCCGCGGCCGTCCCTTCCCTGGCGGCCGCGGCGCCGGCGGCCGTCGTACCGGCTGCTGGTGTGTCGGCAGTTGCCGCTGCCGCTGAGCCGCCGTCGTTCGTGGCGACGCCGGTGAAGTCGTACCCGGCCTTCGACGCGAACCAGGCGGTCGCGGTCGACGCGAGGTACTTCTACGCGGTGAACAACCGGACCATCACCAAGCACGACCGGCGCACCGGCGAGCCGCTGCTGCAGTTCGCCGGGGACACCGACGGGCCGTTCGAGCACCTGGACAGCGGGGCTGTGGTCGGGAGCAAGCTGTACGCCGTGCACTCGAACTACCCCGAGTACCCGATGGCGTCGTCGATCGAGGTGTTCGACACCCGCACGATGCGGCACGTCGGCACGCACAGCTTCGGTATCGAGCGTGGATCGCTGACCTGGCTGGACCGGCACGACGGTGCGTGGTGGGCCGGGTTCGCGAACTACGACAACCCGCGCGAGGACGGCTCCGGCGAGCTGTACGGCGAGACGTACAACACCCAGGTGGTGAAGCTCAACGACAACTTCGAGGTGGTCGCCGGGTGGACGATTCCGAAGGCGATCCTCGACAAGTTCAAGCCGATGAGCAACTCGGGTGGGTCGTGGGGGCCGGACGGGCGGCTCTGGCTGACCGGGCACGACCTCGGTGAGGCGTACGTGATGAAGCTGCCCGAGGCGGGGGCGGAGCTGCGGTGGGTCGCGACCGTCGACCTGCCGGACGTGCAGGGCCAGGGCATCGCGTGGGACCGGTCGACGGCGAAGAACCCGACGTTCTGGGCGATCAGCCGCTCGGCCCAGCAGGTCCGCAGCTTCACGATGCCGGTGAAGTCGATCGTCGACCCGGTCGCGAAGGGGTGGCAGGTGAACGGCCCGGGGTCTTTCCGGCGCTGAAATTTCTTGGGTAGCGGTCAGTCACTGGCCGCTACCTCCGGCAGGGTGGGGTGCATGACCGAGAACAGCAGTACCCCAATGGCCACTCTGCACGTCGTGCTGTCCTACCGGGATGCGCCCGGCGCGCTGCGCTGGCTGGAGAAGGCGTTCGGGTTCGAGACGACGCTGGAGGCACCCGACGACAAGGGCGGGTTGATGCACGCCGAGGTCCGGTACGGGACCGGTGTCGCCTTCACGCTCTTCACCGACGAGGCCGGGTACGACCGGCCCACGCGGAAGGGTGAGACGGCTGGGTCCGGCATGTACATCTCGGTGGGGTCCGAGGAGACCGTCGACGCGTTGTACGCGTCGGCGACGACAGCGGGTGCCGAGTCGATCTGGGCGCCGGAAGCCACCGAGTGGGGCAACTACCGGTTCCGGGTCGTGGACCCGGAGGGCTACGAGTGGACCTTCGGCACGCACGTCCCGGGTCAACCGCAGTCCTGGTGAGGCCGTCCGGGCCCGCCCACAACCGGGCCCGGTTAGCCTGCCTGGGTGACTGGTCAGTTGATCGTGCTGCGCGGGAACTCGGGGTCGGGGAAGAGCTCGATCGCAGTGGAGTTGCGGCGGGTGCTCGGGGGACAGGTGGTGTGGATCGAGCAGGACTACCTGCGGCGGATCGTCTTCCAGGAGTCCGAGGAGCCCGAGCCGGTCAACGCGCGGGCGATCGAGCAGTTGGCGACGCTCGCGCTCGCGCACGGGCGGAATGCGATCGTCGAGGGAATCATGCCGGTCGTCCGGTACGGCGAGATGCTGCGGCGACTGGCCGCGGCGCATCCCGGGCGCGTGCATTGCTACTACCTCGACATCCCTTTCGAGGAGACCGCTCGCCGTCACTCGACCCGGGACAAGTCCGCGGCGTTCACTGCGGAGGCGATGCGCGACTGGTACCGCGAACGGGATCTGTTGCCGGCGCCGCGGGAGACGATCGTCGTCCAGACGAGCACGCTTGACGAGACCGTCGCGCGGATCCTCGCCGACCTCAGCCGAGTCGCCTGACGAACCGCCGGCAGACGTGCACCCGCTGGAACTGGGCGCGCAGGGTGTCCTCGTGCTCGATCCAGGCGTGGAAGAAGCCGCGCTGAGGCATCAGCTCTGGGTGGGCGGGGAGCCCGCCGGCGGGCTCCGGCGACAGGTCTGCGGGTCGAGCGCTGGGTGACAAGGACTCGGCAGCGGAGCCCGCGTCGGGTCGCAGCGTCGAGGACTCGGCAGGTGAGCCGGTGCCGGGTGATGGGGGCGACGAGGCTGTGAAGGCGGGGTCAGTATCGGGTGGCAAGGCTGTAAGGGTGGAGCCGGTCGCGGGTGTCGATTGCGGCGAGGTCGCGTAGGCGGCGGCCGCTTCTTGCGGGGTTGAGGCGTAGATGTGCAGGTAGCGCATGGTTTCGGTGAAGCCTTGCTCGGCGTATCAGGTGAGCGTGCCTTCGTCGTCGCGGGTCCAGGCGTCGACGTAGAGGGCGCCCCGGTCTGCTAGCCGGGTGCAGGCCTCGTGGAGGAGAGCGCGGGCGATGCCGCGGCGGCGGTGGTCCGGGTGGACGACGATGGTCTCGATGGTTGCCTCGGGCCCGTTGAGACTGGCGTCGAGCAGGCCGACGATCTGCCCGTCGGAGGCTGCGACCAGTTCGAGGTCGGGTGGGGGTTTGCGGGTCGCGACGTCGTCGAAGTACGCGGTGTCGAGGAAGCCGAGGACTCGGCAGCGGAGCCAGCTTTGTTCGTCGGTTGGTTGGTAGTTCCGGATCGTCACCGGAGGGCTTCGAGCAGCGGGACTGTGTGGGAGACGTGGGGGAGGGCGTTCAGCTCTGCCTGGAGTTGCTGGGCGGCTTGGGAGTAGTTGCTGTTGGCAAGGATTGCGGTGGCGGTGCGGGTGATCTGGTCAGGGGTGAGGGTGACCGGGTCGAGGGCCTCGCCCAGGCCGAGGGTGAGGATGCGGTCGGCGTTGTGGGGCTGGTCGGCGCCGAGGGGGAGGACGAGGGACGGGAGTCCGTGGGCGAGGGCGCCGAGGATGCTGCCGGAGCCGCCGTGGGAGATGACGAGGGTGCAGGTCGGGAGCAGCTCGTCCTGCGGGATGAAGCGTTCGATGCGGATGTGGTCCGGTTGGGGGCCCAGGGCGGCGGGGTCGTTGCGGTCGCCGACGGTGACGACGACGTTGGCGTCGACTGCCTGGAGGCCGGTGAGGACTCGGCCGAAGAGGTCGTCGGTGTCGGGCTGGAACAGGGTGCCGAGGGTGAAGTAGATGGTGGGGGTCTTCGGCTGGGTGTGCGGTACGACGTCGGTGGTGCGGTAGGAGAAGGCATTGGGAGCGAGGGGGAACGACGGGTGGCGGAAGCTCGGGGGGAAGGGCGACAGGATTAGACCGCGGTCGAGGAAGGTGAGGTCGGGGTCTGGTGGGAGGTTGTGCTCGGCCCGGACCTCGCCGAGGGGGCCTGCGAGCAGGCCCTTGCGGAGCAGGGCTCCTGAGGCGAGCACCAGGATCGTCGTACAGGGGATGCCGAGTTTCTCCGCGGCGACGGCGGTACCGAAGTCGGCTTCGTCCCGGACGATGACGTCGGGTTTCCAGGAGCCCGCGATCTCCAGCAGGGCGGCCGCGTGGCGGCGGGCGCCGGGGCCGCCGAAGGCTGCGGCGAAGTGTTGTTCCTGGGCTGCGGGATCGGCCGGCTCCAGTGGTTCGGGGACCGGCGGTGGGGCGTCGGCGGGGCGGGGGCCGCTGGTCGCGAAGGTGCGGAAGCCGGCGGCCTCGACGGTCGGCGTCACCTTGCCCGATCCGGCGAGCCGAACCTCGTGCCCGGCCGCCTCGACCGCCCGGGCGACGGGAACGAGCGGCCGGAAGTGCCCACTGCCACCGATGAACGTGAACAGGATCCGCATCCGACGCACAATACCGGCGTACGGGCTGGTGAGCGGATAGGTTTTGCGGATGGCGATCACTGACCTGGTGTACGGCGCGTACAAGTGGCGGCTTCGGCGGGAGCTGGTCGGGAAGGCTCGGCCTCAGCACGTCGGGCTGGTGATGGACGGGAATCGCCGCTGGGCGCGGGGGCAGGGGCATGCGAATCCGAGCGTCGGGCATCGGTACGGCGCGATGCATGTCGAGAACGCCCTCGGCTGGTGCGAGACCGCGGGGGTCAAGCACGTCACCGTCTTCGTCTGCTCGACCGAGAACCTGGTCAAGCGGGGCAGTGAGGAGGTGGCCTACCTGATGAAGATGATCGAGGAGGTCGTCACCACCCGCCTGCTGCAGCCGGGTGGCCGCTGGCAGGTGCACGTCGCGGGGCTGATCGACCTGCTGCCCGACACGACCGCCCGCGCGCTCAAGCAGGCCGTCGAGGCGACCAAGGACATCAGCACCGGCAACCACGTCACGCTCGCCATCGGGTACGGCGGCCGCCAGGAGCTCGTCGAGGCGGTTCGGTCGCTGCTCGAGTCCGAGGCGCGTGCCGGCAACGACCTCGACTCGCTCGCCGACACGCTCGAGGCCGACGACATCACCAAGCACCTCTACACCGCCGGGCAGCCCGACCCGGACCTGATCATCCGCACCAGCGGCGAGCAGCGGATGTCGAACTTCCTGCTCTGGCAGTCGGCGTACTCCGAGCTCTACTTCTGCGACCCGTACTGGCCGGCCTTCCGCGAGATCGACTTCCTCCGCGCGCTGCGCTCGTACGCCGCCCGCCAGCGCCGCCGCGGGGCGTAGCCGGAGATCGGGACCGAGCGACAGGAGGTGTCCGGCTCCCGCGGGTGGACGCGGCTGGTCGCACGCCTGGGATCAGTCGAGACCTCCTGTCGTTCGGTACCGGCCAGAGGTCAGAGCGTCCCGAGGTCCTCGAAGATCAGCGCCGTACGCGTCCCCAGGACCTCGGGGATCGCCTGCAGCTTCTCCAGCACCACCCGCCGCAGGCCCTCGTTGTCGGCCGCCCGGACCAGCAGGATCGCGTCGAAGTCGCCGCCGACCAGCGCCATGTGCTTGATCTCGGGGATGGTCTGCAGCTGCTCGCGCAGGGCGCGCCAGGAGCTCTGGCGGAGACTGAGGGTGACGTACGCCGACGTCGCCAGCCCCAGCTTCAACGGGTCGACGGTCGTGGTGAACCCGGTGATCACGCCCGTCGCGGTGAGCCGCTCGACGCGGGCGTAGGCGTTCGCGCGGGAGATGTGCACCTGGTCGGCCAGCGCTCGCATCGAGAGGCGGCCGTCCTGGGTCAGGGCCTCGACGATCTGCCGGTCGAGCTCGTCCAGCGCGGGGGCGACGACCATCTGTCCAGGGCGCCCGGCACCCACTGCGACTTCCTCGGACATTCTGCTCCTCCACACGCCTGGCCAGTAGACCGATCGTCTCGCAATTCTGCAGCCTCTGGCAGCGAATGGCCAGAAGTACGACGATGAGGCATCAGTCCGTCTCCCTGCAGGAGGGCCTCATGACCACTGTTGAGGAGCGTCTGCTCCCCTCCGCCGAGCCCGTCCGGCTGATCGACGAGCACGGCGCCGCGCACCCGCACGCGTCGTACCAGCTGCCCTCCGCGGAGACGCTGACCGACGGTTACGCACAGTTGGTCAAGGGCCGCCGGCTCAACGACCAGGCCAGCGCGCTGGTCCGTCAGGGCCGCCTCGCGGTCTACCCGTCGTCGCACGGCCAGGAGGCCTGCCAGGTCGCGGCCACGATGGTGCTCGGGGACCAGGACTGGCTCTTCCCGACGTACCGCGACACGGTCTCGATCGTGAGCCGCGGCGTCGACCCGATCGAGACGCTGACCCTGCTGCGCGGCGACTGGCACTCCGGGTACGACCCGCACGAGCGCAACGTCGCGCCGCAGTCCACGCCGCTGGCGACCCAGCTCCTGCACGCGGTCGGCGTCGCGCACGCCGCGCGGCTCAAGGGCGAGGACACCGTCGTGATGGCGCTCGTCGGCGACGGCGGGACCAGCGAGGGCGACTTCCACGAGGCGCTCAACTTCGCCGCGGTCTGGCAGGCGCCGGTGGTCTTCTTCATCCAGAACAACGAGTACGCGATCTCGGTCCCGCTCGCCAAGCAGAGCGCCGCGCCTTCCCTTGCGCACAAGGGCATCGGGTACGGCGTACCGAGTGAACGGGCCGACGGCAACGACTTGGCGGGGCTGCTCGCCGTGCTGGGGACCGCTGTCGCGCGGGCACGAGCCGGTGAAGGCCCGCAGCTCGTGGAGGCGCACACGTACCGCGTCCAGGCGCACACCAACGCCGACGACGCGTCGCGCTACCGCGACGACGCGGAGGTGACGCCGTGGCTGGAGCGGGATCCGATCAAGCGGCTGGACGCTTACCTGAGTGGCGCCGGTCTGCTCGATGACGACCGTCGCGCGGCTGTCGCTGCGGCCGCTGACCGGGTCGCGGAGTACACGCGGGTCGGGTTGATGGAGGACGTGCATCCGGATCCGGCCGAGCTGTTCCAGCACCTGTACGCCGTACAGACGCCGCAGCTGCGGGAGCAGGCCGCGTTCCTGGCCGATGAACTGGCTCGTGAGGAGGCCTGAGATGACGCACGTGAAGCTCTCCATGGCGCAGGCCCTGAACCAGGCGCTGCGCGACGCGATGCGGGCCGACGACACCGTGCTGATGTTCGGCGAGGACGTCGGTGCGCTCGGCGGTGTGTTCCGGGTGACCGACGGGCTGACCGCCGAGTTCGGCGAAGGGCGTTGCTTCGACACCCCGCTGGCCGAGTCGGGCATCGTCGGCACCGCGATCGGGATGGCGATGAACGGGATGCGGCCGGTCGTCGAGATGCAGTTCGACGCGTTCGGCTACCCGGCGTTCGAGCAGGTCGTCAGCCACGTCGCGAAGATGCGGAACCGGACCCGCGGCAAGATTTCGCTGCCGATGGTGATCCGGATGCCGTACGCCGGCGGGATCGGCGGCGTCGAGCACCACTGCGACTCCTCCGAGGCGTACTACGCGCACACTCCAGGGCTGACCGTCGTGGCGCCTTCCACGGTGGCCGACGCCTACTGGCTGATGCGGCGGGCGATCGAGTTCCCGGATCCGGTGGTGTTCCTGGAGCCGAAGAAGCTGTACTGGGCCAAGGAGGAGATCGACCTCGGGGTCGCCGAGCCGGGGATCGGGCAGGCCGTCGTACGGCGGGAAGGCTCGGACGCGACGCTGATCGCCTACGGGCCGACCGTACCGGTCGCGCTGGAGGCCGCTGAGGCCGCTGCTGCCGAGGGGCGGTCGCTGGGGGTTGTGGATCTTCGGTCGATCGTGCCGTTCGACGACGAGACGGTCTGTGCTGCTGTGCGTTCGACCGGGCGGGCCGTGGTGGTTGCCGAGGCCTCCGGGTTCGCCTCGGTGTCGTCGGAGATCGTTGCCCGGGTCACCGAACGGTGCTTCCACTCGCTGGCGGCGCCGATCCGGCGGGTGACCGGGTTCGACATCCCGTTCCCGCCTCCGCACCTGGAGCGGCACCAGCTGCCGTCGGTGGACCGGATCCTCGACGCCGTCGACGACCTGCAGTGGGAGGACGCGTGAACACGTTCCTGCTGCCGGACCTCGGCGAAGGGCTGACCGAGGCGGAGATCGTGCGCTGGATGGTTGCCGTCGGCGACGTGGTCGCGGTCGACGCGCCGCTCGTGGAGGTGGAGACGGCGAAGTCGCTGGTCGAGGTGCCGTCGCCGTACGCCGGTGTGGTGACCGAGCTGCATGGTGCTGAGGGCACGACTGTTGATGTCGGGAAGCCGCTGATCACGATCGGGTCGGCGGCCGGTGAGGCGTACCGCGAGGAGGAGAAGGCCGGCTCGGGGAATGTGCTGATCGGCTACGGGACTCCGGAGAGCGTGGGGTCAGGTCGGCGGCGCAAGCCGCGGACCAACGGGCATGCCGTAGCTTCGCCGGTCAACGCGCCGGTCAACGCGCCGGTCAACGCGCCTGTCGCGCTCGCCGAGCGCCCTGCGGTTGTCGCGCGCGCGGTGCCGTTGGTGATCTCGCCGCTGGTCCGTCGGATCGCCAAGGACGCGGGGCTTGACCTTCAGACGCTGAAGGGCTCGGGCACAGGTGGTCTGATCGTGCGCCGCGACGTGGAGGCCGCGATCGCCGCCCGCTCGACTGCCTCCGGCGGGCACTCTGCCGGTGCAGCGGCCTCAGTCACAGGCGACGTGCCCGCCGGCCTGTCGGCCTCCTCAGTCACTGACTCGCGTACGGGGCTGCCCGAGCTTCGGCGTACGACGATGAACGGGTTCCGGAAGACTGTGGCGGCGACTTTGAGTCGGAGTCGCTCCGAGATCCCCGAGGCGACGACCTGGGTGGACGTCGACGCGACCCCGCTGGTCGAGCTGCGTGCCTCGTTGCGCACGGCAACCGATCCCGGCCCGGGCCTGCTCGCGCTGATGGGCCGCTTCGCCGTCGCCGGGCTGCGCAAGCACCCCGAGCTGAACGGCTTCGTCGACGGCGACGACGTCGTCCAGTACGACGGAGTCAACCTCGGCCTCGCCGCTCAGACCGATCGCGGCCTGGTCGTTCCCGCTGTTCCCAACGCCCACACGCTGACGACGCGAGAGCTCGACGGAGAGATCCGCCGCCTCACCACGGCCGCCCGTGACGGCAAGCTCACCTCGCACGAGCTCTCGTCCGGGAGCTTCACGCTCAACAACTACGGCAGCTTCGGCGTCGACGGCAGCGCGGCGATCATCAACCACCCCCAGGTCGCGATCCTCGGCGTCGGCCGCATCATCGACCGCCCGTGGGTGGTCGACGGCGAGCTGGCGATCCGCAAGCTCACCCAGCTCTCGCTGGTCTTCGACCACCGGGTCTGCGACGGCGGGACAGCAGCAGCCTTCCTCCGCTTCGTAGCAGACGCTTTCGAGAACCCCACCTCAGCTTTCGCGGACCTCTAGGAGAGCCTACGGGGGCGGAGGCCTACCAGGATGACTCTCAGGCCTGTGGTGAAGCGGGCTGTGGGTCCTGCGGGGTTGTCCGGGGTCAGGTAGGCGGTCAGTGCGTCGGGTTCGATGCCCAGGTGCTGGCCGGCTGCGTTGGCCCACGTCGGGTCGGGGAGGCCGCTGCGGTGGATGGTGGAGTGCCAGGCGGCGTCGGTGACGGCGGCGCCGATGACGTAGTGGAAGACGGCTGAGACCGCGGCGTCCAGGTGGACGCCCTTGAAGCCGGCGGTGCCGAGGATCTCGACCATACGGGCGGTGTAGGCCTGGTAGTTGGGGCCCAGGCCCGCGTGGGACGCCAGGAGCTGCGTGGCCCAGGGGTGCCTGTCGAAGACCTCGTACGCCGCCAGGCCGAGCACCGCGAGCTGGTCTCGCCAGTCGCCGTCGTCGGTAGGGACCAGTGCCTCGGCGAGGACCTCGTCGACGGCCAGTTCGAGCAGGTCGTTCTTGGTGGCCACCCGCCAGTAGAGGGCGGACGTGGCGGCGGTGCCGAGTTCGACGGCGACGCGGCGCATCGAGAGGCCGTCCAGGCCCTCCTTGTCGAGGATGCCGATCGCTGCGTCGACGATGTCCTCGCGGCTCAGCGGTGCTCGGGTCGACGACGGTTCGGCGCGCAGCCAGACCGAGCCCAGGACCGTCTTCTCATCAGCTTCGCGTGCCACCGACGACACACTAATACGCCGTACCAGGTTCTGGTACGGCGTATCAGTAGCGTGTCGCTAGTTGTTGATCTGCGTCGTCAGCGCCGAGGCGTACGTCGCGACCTCGGCGTAGACGCCCGGGTTGCCGGCGTCCGCGCATCCGATGCCCCACGACACGACCCCGAAGAGCCGGCCGTTCAGCACCAGCGGGCCACCGGAGTCGCCCTGGCAGGAGTCCTTGCCACCGGCCTTGTAGCCGGCGCAGATCTCGCCGTTGGCCACGTAGCCCTCACCGGCGTACACCTGGCCGCAGTACGAGTCACCGAGCACCGGCACGGTCACCTTCTGGAAGGTGTCCGCCGGACCGGTCCCCTCGGTGTCGCCCCAGCCGTAGACGACCGACTGGGCACCGACGGCATCGGCCGAGCGGCTGGTCTCCAGCGGCAGCGTGGCGACACCGGTGAACGGCGTGGTCAGCGTGAGCACGGCGACGTCGTGGCCGGCCACCCGCCCGTACTGCGGGTCTTTCCAGATCTTGGAGATCTTCGAGGTCTTGCCGGCCGTGGTGCTGAGCCGGTCACGGCCCTGGATCGCGGTGTAGGTGCTGACCGGCTGGGTGACGCAGTGCGCGGCGGTGACGATCTTGTTCGCCTTCACCAGGGTGGCGCCGCAGTACTGGCCGCTCGGGACGGGGGACCGGCTGTTGTTCAGCGCGATCGCCCAGGGAGCCTGTGCGGTGCTGGTCGTCGTACCGCCGACGATGTTGGTTCCCGGGGTCACGCGGGCCTCGGCGGCGCTGACCGCACCGGCCGACGCGACGGCGACCATCACAGCGACCATGGCCGCACGGGTGAACTTGAGCTTTCCTGACATGCTCACACTCCAGGTGTCATCGGCCGCTGTGGGCGGTTGCGGCCTCTGACTGAGAAGAGTCGTCCCGGCACGGTGCGTGAAGCAAGCGATTGCCCCGGCACATCAGTGCTGTGTCAGTCCTGGGCCGCGAAACTTAAGTTCTGCAAGGGAAAACCTCTGCCTGACGATCGATCGTGGCCGGCGATGGAGAGTTGTCCGGCATGAGCCAACCGATCAGCAGGTCCCGATTTCTGCAGGGAGCGGCCGCCCTCGGCGTGGTGGCCGCCAGCGCCGGAACCGTCGCCGCGGCCCCGGCAGCAGCAGCCCGTACGCCGTACAAGCGACGCCTCGACCTCCGTGGCGTCGCCTACGACACCGGCACCGGATTCGTCGGCGACGAGAGCCGCGTCCTTTGGCGCCCCGACCTCGTCCGCGGTGAGCTGAGCGCGATCCGCCACCGCCTGCACGCGAACTGGGTCAGCATCTACGGAACCCAGCCGAAACGCCTGCGCGACACCGCGACCGAGGCGCTCCGGCAGGGGCTGCGGGTGTCGATCCAGCCGCGGTTCTTCGACGAGCCGCAGGAGGACTCGCTGCGCAAGCTCGGCGACGTCGCCCGGGACGCCGAACGGCTGCGGCGCCGGTACGGGCCGGAGGTGATCCTGGTGATCGGCTGCGAGTTCATGCTGTTCACGCCGGGGATCGTGCCGGGCGCGGACTTCTTCGAGCGGGTCGAGCACCTGACCACCGGCACCCCGGACATGCCGGCCATCGTCCGGCGCTTCCGGGCCTACACCGCGAAGATGGTGAAGGTTGCCCGCAGCAACTTCCACGGGCGGATCACGTACGGCGCGGCGTCGGACCTGGAGCCGGTCGACTGGGCGCTGTTCGACATCGTCGGGCTGGACTACTACTCCTACCACGCCGATCCGGCGGAGCACACGGCCGAGCTGGCGCCGTTCCGCAAGTGGGGCAAGCCGATCCTGATCCTGGAGTTCGGCTGCTGCACGTTCACGGGCGCGGCCAAGGTGGGGCCGATGGGGTGGAACATCGTGGACTACACGGTCGATCCGCCGGCGATCAAGGACGGGTACGTGCGCAACGAGCAGGAGCAGGCGACGCACCTGGCGAACATGCTGGGCGTGTTCGCGGCCGAAGGTCTGCTCGGGGCCTCGCCGTACACGTTCGTCTCACCGGACGTGCCGCACCGGGCCGACGACCCCAAGCACGACGACGACATCGCGGGCTACGGGCTGGTCAAGGTGATCCGCGAGGACACCTGGGACCCGGCCTCGCCGTACCGGTGGGAGCCGAAGAAGTCGTTCCACGCGGTACGCGAGATCTACCGGCGAGGCTGAGCTCGGGCGGCATGGCTTTTCTGCTCCTGGTGGGTAGTCTGGTGGTTAATACCCGCGTCCGCGATAGTTGCACACGCGGACTGTTGGTGGGTGTGAGGAGGAGTTGTGGGACTACCGGACGACGCCGCGGAGGCTCGGGCGCAGGGGTGGCGCACCTTAGCGGCCCTGCACGCGCGGATCGAGGACGAGCTGGAGCGTGCGCTGAACAAGCAGCACGGGCTGTCGGTCAGCGAGTACAGCGTGCTCGACGTGCTGGCGCGGCAGGACGACTACCACCTGCGGATGAACCAGCTGTCGAACGCTGTCGTGCTGAGCCAGTCGGCGACGACGCGGCTGGTGAACCGGCTGGAGGACCGCGAGCTGCTGTCGCGGTACCTGTGCCCGACCGACCGGCGCGGGATCTACACCGAGGTGACGCAGGCGGGACGGGATCTGCTGGCCGAGGCGCAGCCGACGCACGACGCCGTACTGTCCGCTGCTTTGGAGAAGGCGGCTGAGCTGCCCGAGCAGGCGCCGCTGGTGAAGGCGCTGGCCGAGGTCGCGCTGCCGATCTGACCTGGCTTTTCGGCGAACCTGTGGGTTGGCTGAAGATGGCTTCGGTTTCCTGGGGTTCTGGCCGGCGGGTGGCCAGGATCGAGGCATGGCAGAGATCAGCGAACGCGCCGCGGTCCGGCGGCTGAACGACAGGCTCGGCTTCGGGCCCGTGGGCGGTGCCGTGGGCTTCGACGCGACGGTCGCGCGGCTGCTCGGGCCGCCGACGGTCGCCGTGGTGCCGCCGCCTGGGTTGACGCCGCCGGAGCCTGCGGGGAAGAAGGACGACAAGGCCGCGAAGAAGGCGGCGAACAAGCTGCGGGCCGCGCAGGAGTTGCGACTGACGAGCTGGTGGCTCGACCGGATGGTCAGCGAGCCGACGGCGACCGAGCGGCTGACCTGGTTCTGGCACGGGCACTTTGCGACCAGCAACCAGAAGGTCCGCAACGCCCAGTTGATGTACACGCAGAACCAGGCCTTCCGGACGCACGCGCTCGGCCGGTTCGGTGACCTGGCGCGGGTGATGGTGGTCGACCCGGCGATGATCCGCTGGCTCGACGGCAACGCGAACCGCAAGGGCTCACCGAACGAGAACCTCGGCCGCGAGTTCCTCGAGCTGTTCTCGCTCGGCATCGGGCACTACACCGAGCCCGACGTCTTCGAGGGCGCCCGCTGCCTGACCGGCTGGACGATCAAGCGCGGCTCGACCCAGGCCCGCTTCGTCGCGGCGCGGCACGACGGTGACACCAAGACCCTGTTCGGCAAGACCGGCCCGTACGACGCGCGCGGGTTCGCCGACCTGGCGGTCGCGCAGGCGGCGTCGGCGCCGTTCGTGGTCGGGCGGCTGTGGTTCCGGCTGGTGTCGGCGACTCCGCCCTCGCCGGACGCGATGCGGCGGTTGGTCGCGGCGTACGGGAGTCAGCGGGACGTTCGCGCGCTGCTGCGGGCGATGGTTGCCGAGAGCGCGTTCACGGACAGCGCCTCAGCACTGGTGAAGCAGCCGGTGGAGTGGGCGGTCGGGCTGCTGCGGGCGTTGCGGTTGCAGCCGGCGCGGCTGGACGAGAAGACGCGGACGAAGCTGATCGCCGGGTTGCGCGGGATGGGACAGGTGCCGTTCCGGCCGCCGAGTGTGGGCGGGTGGCCGTCGGGTGCGAGCTGGCTGACCACGTCGGCCGGGGTGACTCGGCTGCAGGTGGCGCAGCTGCTGACGAAGGCGGCTGATCTCGACTCGGTGGCCAAGGCAACGGACAAGGCGGGCGCCGTACAGGCTCTGCTCGGGGTGGACGGGTGGTCCGCCCGGACGAAGGCCGCCCTGGCCCCGGTGAAGGATCCCGCGCAGCTGACGGCCGTGGCCGCCTGCGCTCCCGAGTACGTCGTGAGTGGTTGAGGAGAAGACTGTGGACAACCTGACTCGTCGCCGGTTCCTGACCATGAGTGGCGTGACCGCTGCGGGTGCGCTCGCGGTCGGCGCGACCCAGGTCAACTGGTCCGACCTGATGACTGCCGCTGTTCGGGATCCCTTGCCCAGCGGGGATTCCGTGCTCGTCGTGGTCACGCTGTACGGCGGGAACGACGGGCTGAACACCGTCGTACCGGCTGCTGATCCGGCGTACCAGGACGCTCGGCCCGAGCTGGCGTACAAGCCCGAAGAGGTGCTCGACCTGGGCGAGGGGCTCGGGCTGAATCCCGGGCTCAAGGGGTTGAAGGGATTGTGGGACGAGGACCGGCTGGCGATCGTCCGTGGCGTCGGGTATCCGACGCCCGACCGGAGTCACTTCCGGTCGATGGCGATCTGGCAGACCGCGTCGCCGGAGACCTCGGTGCCGACCGGGTGGTTGGGGCGGTGGCTCGACGCGACCGGCTCCGACCCGCTGCGGGCGGTGTCGGTCGAGCCGACGCTGCCGCCGTTGCTGGCCGGTGCAACGACGGCGGCTGCGTCGTTGCCGGTCCGCGGGTTGAAGCTGCCCAAGGGCTCGTTGGGTGAGGCCTTCGCGGCGCTGGGGAATCCGAGTCCGGGCGAGGAGCACTGGCAGGCGCAGGCGGCGAAGTCGATGGGTGACCTGCAGAACGCCGTACGGGTGCTGGGTGGGGCTGTTCACGATGCCGGTGAACGGGAGGACGACGAGGACGAGGAGAAGACGAAGGGCGCCTCGGCCGGTGGTGCTTCGCAGCTGGGGGCTCAGTTGGACCTGGTGGCGGGCTTGATCGAGGCCGGGGTTCCTACCCGAGCGTACTCGGTGTCCCTGGGCGGTTTCGACACTCATGCCGACGAGCGCGGCACGCAGCAACGGCTCTTGACCGAGCTGGATGCTTCGCTGACACCGTTCGCACAGCGGCTGCGCAAGACCGACCGGGGGAAGAACGTGGTGGTGCTCGTGTACTCGGAGTTCGGCCGGCGGGTGCACGCGAACGGGAGCGAGGGCACCGATCACGGCACCGCGGGTCCGCTGTTCGTCCTGGGGGAGAAGGTCAACGGCGGATTCCACGGGGCTCAGCCCGGTCTCACGGATCTGTCGAACGGCGACCTGAAGTCGACGACCGACTTCCGTGACGTGTACGCCTCGCTGCTCGGCGGGGTGCTGTCGACCGACCCCGGCAAGGTTCTGGCGGGACACACCGGGACCGTTGACGGGTTGCTCCGGGTATGAGGTCCGGCGGTGGCAGGATGGCTTGATGGCGCGGGTGCTGCTGGTCGAGGACGCGGAAGTGATCCGTACGTCGGTCGGCATCGCGTTGGAGGAGGCCGGGTTCACCGTCGCGACGCGGGCCGACGGGGAGACGCTGGAGCGCGATCTTGCCGAGTACGACCCGGACCTGTTGCTGCTGGACGTGATGCTTCCGGGGCGTGACGGGTTCGAGCTGCTGGCGGTCGCGCGCGAAATCTCGAACGCGGGCATCGTGTTGCTGACCGCGCGGGACGGCGTACAGGATCGTTTGCACGGACTGCGGACCGGCGCCGACGACTACGTGGTGAAGCCCTTCGTGCTGGCCGAGTTGATCGCTCGGGTCGAGGCCGTTCTGCGTCGGATGGGGCGGTTGCGGAGCGTGCTTCAGGTGGCTGACCTCAGCGTCGATGTCGACGCGGGGACTGCGACCCGGGCCGGTCAGGCGTTGGAGCTCACCGCGACGGAGCTGAAGCTGCTCACGTTCCTGGCCGGGCGGAGCAACCGGGTCGTGGGCAAGACCCAGCTCCTCACCGCTGTCTGGGGTTATGACGACTACGCGGCCAACCTGGTCGAAGTTCACATCAGCGCGCTGCGGCGCAAGCTGGAGGCCCATGGGCCTCGGCTCCTGCACACGATCAGGGGCACCGGCTACATCCTGCGGGCGGATCAGCCGTGAGTGGGGCGGAGGATCCGCCGACTGTGGATCTGAGTGCGGCTGCGGCGGGAGCCGGAGCCGGAGCCGGATCCGGTGGGGGAGCCGGAGCGGGAGCCGGAGCCGGTGGGGGAGCCGGAACCGGAGCGGGAGCTGGAGCGGGAGCCGGTGGGGGTGGCTTGCGGACCGCCTCCTTGCGGCGGCGGGTGACCTGGCTGGCGTTGCTGGTGCTGGTCGTGGTGCTGCCGGTGACCGGGCTCGTGGTCAAGCAGGTGTTCGACGCGCAGGCTGAGCGGAATCTGGATGCGTTGCTGACCGGGCGGACTCAGCTGGCCCAGCAGCTCGCTCGGCAGAACGTGGCGCCGGCGGCGTTGGTACGGCGGATCGATGCGGACGGCGTACGGGTGACGTTGGTGCTGCGGTCCGGGCAGGTGCTGGGGGCTCCGCCGGTGGAGGCGTCGAGTGGCGTGCGGCAGGTGCGGGCGACGCTGCAGGCGGGTCAGCGGACCAAGGAAGCGGAGCTGACGGTGGCGGCCGACACCTCGTTGCTGGCCGAGGCGAGTGGGACGCTGCGGCGTACGTTGCTGATCTCGGGAGCGGCGGCGTTGGTGATCACGGTGTTGGCGCTCGTGGTCGGGATGCGGTTCGCGCTGGCGCCGTTGGATGCGATGACGGGGCTGGCGCGGTCGATCGCGGCCGGGCGCCGGGGCGGGCGGCTGCAGCCGACGCGGGACGACACCGAGCTCGGGCGTACGGCGGCCGCGTTCGACGAGATGCTCGATGCGCTGGAAGGGGCCGAGCAGCAGGCGCGGGAGTCGGAGGCGCGGATGCGGGAGTTCGTGGCTGATGCCGCGCACGAGTTGCGGACGCCGGTGGCGGGGATCCGGACGGCGGCCGAGACGCTGCTCCGGCTTGGGCCGGACGCGTCGCCTCGGCGGCGGGATGAGGTGGAGTTGCTGCTGGTGAGGGAGTCCCAGCGGGCGGGGGCGTTGGTGGACGACCTGCTCGACCTGGCGCGGATCGATGCGGGGTTGGAGCTGCGGCTTGGGCCGGTGTGGTTGAACCTGGCGGCCAAGGCGCAGGCCCAGCGGCTTCGGCTGGTTGCTCCCGAGCTGACGGTGGAGGTCCTTGGGCACGACATCGAGTTGCAGGCTGACTCGGACCGGGTCACGCAGATCCTGACCAACCTGACGAACAACGCTCGCGCAGCAGCCGGCGACCGGGGGACGATCCAGATCCTCATCCACATGGTGCCGGGGGACGGTGAGAGGCGGGGTGGCATGGTGCCGGGGGACGGTGAGGGGCGGGGTGGCATGGTGCCGGGGGACGGTGAGAGGCGGGGTGGCATGGTGTCGGGAGACGGTGGGGGGCGGGGCGGCGCCGGCGCCGTGCCGGCGTACGCGGAGGTTGTTGTGCAGGACAACGGTCCTGGGGTGTTGCCGGTGGATCGGGAGCGGATCTTTCGGCGGTTGGTGCACAGTCCTGCGACGCGCGGCTCGGGGCTGGGGCTGCCGATTGCGCGGGGGTTTGCTCGGGCGCATGGCGGAGATCTGACGTGCGGGGACCGGCCTGATGGGCTGCCGGGGGCGGCCTTTCGGCTGTTGCTGCCGTTCGGCTAGGGCGTGTCTCCCAATTCTCGCCTACTGCGCGGGACTCGGCACGGCACCTCGGAGCACTGGAGACACGCCCTAGTCCTGGCGGTTGTTGGCGACGATCGCGGCGACAGGCGGGAGGACCGCGGCGACCGCGCTCATGGCGATGGCGGCGGGGACCGAGAAGAGGCGGACGACGAACCAGGCCAGGATAATCAGGGCGACGCAGCTGCCCATGATCAGGATGTAGGCGCGCTGGTTGCCGGGGCGGCCGGTGAGTTTCGGCACGACTTCAGCGTACGCCGGGGGGAGCGGAGGCGGGGTCGGCTAGGGGCGCGGGGTCGGCTTGGGGTGTGGGGTCCAGGAACAGGTGGCGGACGGTCGGGAAGCGTTCGCGGACCTCGCGGTCGACCGTTTCGGCGAGCTGCTCGACGGCGGCGCCGGTGGTTTCGGAGTCGTCGAGGTCGACACGGACCACGACCAAGACCTCGTCGGCGGCCATGCGGAGGGTGAGGAGCTCGACGACCGCGTCGATGCCGGGGACGGCGGCGATCGTCGTACGGATCTCCTGCTGGACGTCGGCGGACAGCGACTGGCCGATCAGCATGGCCTTGTTGTCGCGGCCGAGCGTGAAGGCGACACCGATCAGCAGCAGGCCGATCGCGATCGAGGCGGTGCCGTCCCAGAAGTGGTGGTCGGTGACGACGCTGAGGGTGACACCCGCGGCGGCGAGGACGAGGCCGATGAGGGCGGCGGAGTCCTCGAAGGCGACGGTCTTGAGGGCCGGCTCGGCGTCCTTGAGGTGCTCGAGGGCGGAGATGCCTTCTTCCTTGGCCTCGCGGCGGACCTGGCGGACGGCGCGGAGCCAGGAAGCGCCTTCGAACACGAACGAGACGGCGAGCACGGTGTAGACGACCGCGAGCGAGGCGACGGGCTCGGGGTTGAGGACGGCCTGGATGCCCTCGACGATCGAGAAGCCGGCCCCGAGCACGAAGATGCCGACGGCGGCCAGCAAGGCCCAGAAGTAGCGTTCGAGGCCGTAGCCGAAGGGGTGGGCGGCATCGGCGGGTTTCTGGCTGCGTTTGAGGGCGGTCAGCAGGAAGACCTGGTTGAGAGTGTCCGCGACGGAGTGCGCCGCCTCCGCCATCAGCGCGGTCGAGCCCGAGAGCAGACCGGCGACGCACTTTGCGACGGCGATCGAGAGGTTGGCCGCTCCGGCGAGCAGCACTGTTCCGGTGGATTCATCAGCCATCAATCCGTTCGGTGCCCGCGTGGGGAGCGGGGCAAACGCGAGCGGACAGCGAGCGGTCGGCGTACGGGGTCAGGCGGGCTTTGTGCCCGGGATGGTGGGCCAGGTGGCGGTGAGGACCTCGAGGAACGCGGTGGTGACGGGGTCGGAGGCGCCTCGCGTGTACGCCGTGAGGGTGCGGCAGATGGGTGGGTCGGGGCGGAGCACGTGGCCGTCGAAGCTGGTCGGGAGGATATTCGCGGGGACCAGCGCGGGGCCCAGGCCGGCGGCGGCCAGTGCGGGGGCAGCGGCGGTTTGTTCGGTGCGGACGGCGATGCGGGGCTGGAAGCCTGCCTGGGCGCAGGCCTGGTCGAGGAGGTCCGCCAGGCCGTGGCCGGGCGTGTAGTGGACCCAGGCGCGGTCGGCCAGGTCGGCGAGGGAGATGGTCGTCGCTCGGTCGAGTGGGTGAACCGCAGCCCACCCGGCGGACGCGGTGGTGCCCGGCGGGGCCGCCTCGGTGGATGCGGCGGTGCCTTGTGGGTCCGGCCCGGTGCGGAGGCGGTCGGCGACGCCGAGCCCAGCAGCCGGCGCCTCGCCGGTCGCGTAGTAGTTGCCGCCGGTGGGGGCCAGGGGGTCGTCCGACGCGATGACGATGACCAGTTCCTCGATGCCCAGGACGTGTGGGGGCGTGGGCCAGTTCGGTGGGGCGGGGCCGATGGCTATGTCGGCCTGGCCGGTGGTCATGGCCTCGGCGAGCTCGGTCGTGTGGCGGTGCTCGTACAGACGGATGCCGACCTCGGCGTACTGGCGGCGCCAGGCTTTCAGGGCCGGCGGGAGAATGCCGAGGCTGATCGAGTAGAGGGTGGCGATCTGGAGCTCGCCCGCTTCGAGGCCGGTGGCCTGGCGGGCGGCGCAGCGGGCTCGTTCGGCGTCGGCCAGTGCGGCGCGTGCGTGCGGGAGCATCGCCCGGCCGCTGGGGGTCAGGCGCAGGTTCTTGGGGAGACGCTCGAGCAGCGGGCCGCCGGCTGAGCGTTCCAGGGCGCGGATCTGGTGGGAGAGGGCGGGCTGGGTCACGTGCAGCAGTTCCGCGGCCCGGGTGAAGGAGCCCTCGTCGACGATCGTCACGAGGTACTCCAACTGCCGGAGCGTCGCCATGAGCAGAGTTTATCCACATCCTGAAAAGGATGCGTTGGACTTATCCACAGGCTCGCCCACAAGCTGGGGATATGACGAAAACTGCGCTCGTGGTGGGCGCCCGCGGTGTGATCGGCAGCAACCTCATCGGTCACCTGGCCGAGCTGCCTGACTGGGAGGTGATCGGGCTGTCCCGGCGGGGCGGTAAGGACGGGGACGGCGTACGGCATGTCGCCGTGGATCTGCTTGACGCGGAGGACAGCCGGACGAAGCTCGCTGCGCTCACCGACGTGACGCACGTGTTCTACGCGGCGTACCAGGACCGCCCCACCTGGGCCGAGCTGGTCGCGCCGAACTTGGCGATGCTGGTCAACGTCGTCGACGCGATCGAGCCGGTCGCGCCGCGGTTGCGGCACGTGAGTCTGATGCAGGGCTACAAGGTGTACGGCGCGCATCTCGGGCCGTTCAAGACACCGGCGCGGGAGGACGACCCGCCGCACCTGCCGCCGGAGTTCAACGTGGACCAGCAGGACTTCCTGGTCGAGCGGCAGCGCGGCAAGGCCTGGAAGTGGTCCGCGCTGCGGCCCTCGGTCGTCGGCGGCACGGCGCTCGGCAACCCGATGAACCTGGCCGTCGCGATCGCCGTCTACGCGTCGATCTCGAAGGAGCTCGGGGTCCCGCTGCGGTTCCCGGGCAAGCCGGGCGCGTACGACGCGTTGCTGGAGCTCACCGACGCCGGGTTGTTGGCCAAGGCAACGGTCTGGGCGGCGACCGAGCCGCGGGCGGCGAACCAGGCGTTCAACATCGCCAACGGGGACCTGTTCCGGTGGAGCGAGCTGTGGCCGAAGCTCGCCGCGTGGTTCGAGATGCCGGTGGCGCCGCCGCTGCCGATGCCGCTGCAGGACGCGATGGCGGACAAGGAAGCGCTGTGGGACCGGATGCAGGCTGCGCACGGGCTCGCCGGTACGTCGTACGCGGAGGTGTCGTCGTGGGGGTTCGCGGACTTCGTGCTCGGGTGGGACTACGACTTCTTCGCGGATTCCTCGAAGGCGCGAAGGGCCGGGTTCCACGAGTACGTGGAGACCGAGCAGATGTTCTACCGGTTGTTCGAGGAGCTCCGGAAGGCCCGCGTCATCCCGTAGGCAGGTGTGGCATGCTCCGGGCCATGGCTGGTCAGGGAGCGGGGCGCGTGCTCGGGGTGAACCTGCGCGCGCGGCGCGACGAGCAGGGGATCTCGCTGTCGGAACTGGCCCGGCGGTCGGGGATCGCGAAGGGAACGCTGTCACAGCTGGAGTCCGGGGCGGGGAACCCGACGATCGAAACGGTGTTCAGTCTGTCGAACGCTCTGGGGGTGCCGGTGTCGGCGCTGCTGAGCGAGCCGCCGGCGTCGGACCTGGTGCTCGTGCGGTCGGCGGACGTCGACGCGCTGAGCGGCGCGGCGGTGGATCTGCGGATGCTGCGGCGGTTGGAGAGCCCGGGGAGTCTGTTCGAGGTGTACGACCAGCGGATCCGGCCTGGTGAGGTCCAGCACTCGAGCGGGCATCCGGGGATCGAGCATCACGTGATCCTGACCGGTCGGGTGCGGATCACCGCGCGGGACCGGAGCCAGGAGCTCGGGCCGGGGGACTACCTGGCCTTTCGGGCGAACGGGCCGCACGAGTACGAGGCGCTGGACGGCGAGGTGCGCTCGGTGCTGCTGCTGGAGTACCCGCCGGACACGATGCCGGGCGTGCTGGAGTCGCTGCACACGGACTGACCGGGTCCGTTGACCTGCGCGGCCTGCCGTCGTACGCTCGAAGCGTTCATTAAAGTGAACGACGACGCGATGGGGTCGGTGGATGCCGGACGTGGTGGTGGTCGGGGCAGGGGTGATCGGTGCCGCCTGTGCCGAGGCGCTGTCGGCGGCTGGTGTCGACGTCACGGTGATCGATCGGGGGACGCCGGCCGGCGGGACGACCGCGTCCGGCGAGGGGAACGTGCTGGTCTCGGACAAGGAGCCGGGGGCTGAGCTCACGCTGGCTCTCGCGTCGCGGCGGGAGTTCGGGATCGTGCTCGCGCGGTTGCCTGAGCAGGTTGCCGACGTGGAGTGGGAGGACAAGGGCGGCCTGGTCGTTGCGACCGGGGATCCGGCGCCGTTGGAGAAGTTCGCCGCGACGCAGCGGGAGGCGGGGGTCGACGCGCGGGTGATCAGCCCGGCGGAGGCGTTCGAGTTGGAGCCGTTGCTCACTCGAGCGGTGACGACGGGGGTGTACTACCCCGACGACGCGCAGGTGCAACCGGTGCTCTTGGCAACGGCTTTGCTGGCCGCCGTACGACGGCGTGGTGGCGAGGTGCGGAGCGGAGTGGCGGCGCTCGGCGTACGGCAAGAAGCTGGGCGGGTGACCGGAGTTGAGACCGACGCCGGGGTGATCGCGTGTGATGCGGTGGTCAACGCGTGCGGGCCCTGGGCCGGTGCCTTTGCGGCGGCGGCCGGTGGGCCGATCGAGATCCTGCCGCGGCGCGGGATGATTCTGGTGACGGCGCCGCTGCCGGAGAGCGTCCGGCACAAGGTGTACGACGCGGACTACGTCGGTGCGGTCGGGAGCGGTGATGCGGACCTGCAGACCTCGACGGTGGTCGAGTCGACGAAGGCCGGGACGGTGCTGATCGGGTCGAGCCGCGAGCGGATCGGGTTCGACGAGTCGGTGAAGGTGCACGTGCTGCGGGAGCTTGCGCGGAAGGCGGTCGGGATCTTTCCGTTCCTCGCCGACGTACCGGTGATGCGGACGTACGGCGGGTTCCGGCCGTACGCACCGGACCACCTTCCGGTGATCGGCCCTGACCCGCGGGTGCAGGGGTTGTGGCACGCGACCGGGCACGAAGGCGCCGGCATCGGGCTCGCGCCGGCGACCGGGCGGTTGCTGACCGAGCTGTTCATCGGCGTGCCGCCGCACCTGGATCCTGAGCCGTTCCGCGTTGATCGGCCTGCTGTGGTGGGGGTCTCGTGAGTCCGTACCTGCGTTCCGCGGAGGGCGATCCGGCCGAGCCTCGCTTCGGTGCGGCGGTGGAGATCACGGTCGATGGTGAGTCGGTCGAGGCGCTGCCGGGGCAGACCGTCGCCGCTGCGTTGATGGCGACCGGGCGGGAGTCGTGGCGGACGACGCGCGGGGCGGAGAAGCCGCGCGGGGTGTTCTGTGGGATCGGTGCGTGCTTCGACTGCCTGGTGGTGGTGAACGGGACGCCTGATGTGCGGGCTTGTCAGCGGACGGTGTCGGCGGGGGACGAGATCGGTACGCAGGTGGGGGCGATGCTGCCTTCTTCTGATGAGCAGAGAAAGAGTGTTGCCGTCGGTAGGACGGCGTACGACGTCGTGGTGGTTGGGGCGGGGCCTGCTGGGTTGAATGCTGCGTTGGCTGCTGCTGAAGGTGGTGTGTCGGTCGGGTTGATCGACGCCGGGCGGGCCGTGGGTGGGCAGTTTCATCGGCAGTTGCCGGAGGAGTTCGGGGCGGGGCGGCCGGGGCGGTTGCAGCATGGGTGGGGGAAGTTCGTTCAGTTGCGGGATCGCGTGGCTCGGCATCATCGGGTGACGCACCTGGCGGAGACCTCGGTGTTCGCGATCGAGGGGCGGCGGGTGTGGGTGCAGCGAGGGCCTGCTGATGCTGTCGGGCGGAAGGTCGAGGCGGTCGACGCGGGGGCGATCGTGCTCGCGCCGGGGGCGTTCGATCGGGTGCTGCCGTTCAAGGGGTGGGACCTGCCGGGGGTCTACAGCGCGGGGGCGGCGCAGGCGTTGGCGAAGGGTCAGCGGATTGCTGTCGGGCAACGGGTGGTGGTGGCGGGGACCGGGCCGTTCTTGTTGCCGGTGGCGGAGTCGTTGCTGGGGGTCGGGGCTGAGGTTCTCGGCTTGTACGAGGCCAATGCGCTGAGGACCGTGGCGCGTGGCTGGATGAGCGACCCGATGGTTGCTCGGGGCAAGCTAAGCGAGGCGACCGGGTACGCCGGGTTGCTGGCGCGGCGGGGGATCCGGCTTCAGCACGGGCGTGCGGTGATCGCGGCGCACGGGGATCGCAGGGTCGAGGCGGTCACGGTGGCGAAGCTGGATACCGAGTGGCGGCCGATCAAGGGCACGGAGCAGCAGGTCGAAGTCGACGCGGTGTGCGTGGGGTACGGGTTCACGGCGCAGCTGGAGTTGGCCGTGGCGGCTGGGTGCGAGCTGAGCGGCGACGGGTCGGCGGTGGTGGTCGACGGGCGGCAGGAGACGAGCTCGGCAGGGGTGTTCGCGGCGGGGGAGATCACCGGGATCGGTGGCGCGGACCTGGCTTCGGCTGAGGGGCGGGTCGCAGGTGCGGCGGCCGCTGGAAGAACTGTGGGACAGAAGACTTCAGATGAGGTTGCCAAGGGCAAACGGTTTGCGGCGACGCTGGCGGCGGCCTACCCGGTGCGGGACGGGTGGAACGAGTGGAGTGACGACAGGACGCTGGTCTGCCGGTGTGAAGAGGTCTCACGGGGGGACCTCGAGCGGGTGGCCGGCGTACGGAAGCTGGGGACGGGGCGGAGTCTGAAGCTGGCCGGCCGGGTGGGGCTCGGGTTGTGCCAGGGGCGGGTGTGTTCGCGGAACGCGGCCTGTCTGACCGGCGGTGGGCCGGCTGACCACAAACGACCGATCGCGGTGCCGGTGCGGCTCGGCGATCTGGCGAACGAGGAGGAACTGTGAGCGAGAAGCTTGATGGCGTGATCGTGGCGACCGCGCTGCCGTACGCCGAGGACGCGTCGGCGCCGGCGGGGCTGCGCCCGGACCTGGACAAGTACGCCGAGCACTGCCGCTGGGTGATCGAGAACGGCTGCCGCGGCGTCGGGCCGAACGGGTCGCTCGGTGAGTACTCGTCGCTGACCGACGACGAGCGCCGGGCCGTCGCGCGGACCGCGATCGAGGCGGTCGGCGCCGACGGGATCGTGGTCGTCGGCGTGCACGGCGTCGGCGCGCACCAGGCGCGCAGCTGGGCCGAGAAGGCCGCCGAGGACGGCGCGCACGGCGTACTGTGCCTGCCGCCGACGATGTACCGGGCCAACCGCGGCGAGGTGGTCCACCACTTCACCGAGGTCGCCAAGGCCGGGCTGCCGGTGATGGTCTACAACAACCCGCTCGACACCAAGGTCGATCTCACGCCGGACCTGCTCGCCGAGATCGCGCAGATCGAGAACGTCGTCGCGGTGAAGGAGTTCTCCGGTGACGTGCGGCGGATCCTGGAGATCCGTGAGAAGGCGCCGGAGCTGACCGTCGTCGCGGGCGCCGACGACCTGACCCTGGAGGCGCTGCTGATGGGCGCGACCGGGTGGTTCGCCGGGTTCCCGAACGTGTTCCCCGCCGAGTCGGTCAGGCTCTTCAACCTCGCACTCGCGGGCGAGCTGGACGAGGCCCGGGCGCTGTACGAGCCGCTGGTCGCGTCGTTCCGGTGGGACTCGCGGGTCGAGTTCGTCCAGGCGATCAAGTGGGCGATGGACTACGTCGGCCGGTACGGCGGCCCGTGCCGCCCGCCGCGCGGCCCGCTCGTCCCCGAGCACGTCGCGCAGCTCGAGCAGGACATGAAGCGGGCCGTCGAGTCGCTGGCGTGACCTCGCGAGGGATGCTGGAGGTCCACGCGCGGGGCGGGACGCCGTCCCCGCGAGGGATGCTGGAAGCGCACGCATCGTCCACCGGGAGGTCGTTGGTATGAGGTCCGTCCGTACGCTGAGTGCGATCGACTCGCACACCGAAGGCATGCCGACCCGGGTGATCACCGGTGGGGTCGGCGTGATCCCGGGCGCGACGATGGAGGAGCGGCGCCGGCACTTCATGGCGCACGACGACGACCTGCGGCTGTTCCTGATGAACGAGCCGCGCGGTCACTCGGCGATGAGCGGCGCCATCCTGCAGCCGCCGACCCGGGCGGACGCCGACTGGGGCGTGCTCTACATCGAGGTGTCCGGCTGCCTGCCGATGTGCGGGCACGGGACGATCGGCGTCGCGACCGTGCTGGTCGAGTCGGGCATGGTCCCGGTCAGCGAACCGTTGACGCAGGTCCGGCTGGACACGCCGGCCGGGCTGGTCGTCGTCGACGTCGCGGTGAAGGACGGCCGGGCCGAGCACGTCACGCTGCGGAACGTCCCGGCGTACTCGCACGCCCTGGACGCCTCGGTGGACGTCAAGGGGCTCGGGACGGTCACGTACGACCTGGCGTACGGCGGGAACTTCTACGCGATCCTGCCGCTGGAGCAGCTCGGGATCCCGTTCGACCGGTCGGAGAAGGACCGGATCCTGCAGGCCGGGCTGGACATCATGGCCGCGATCAACGAGACCGACCGGCCGGTGCACCCGGAGGATCCGGGGATCGCCGGGTGCAAGCACGTGCAGTTCACCGCGCCGGGGCGGGACGGGAGCGACTCGCGGAACGCGATGGCGATCCACCCGGGGTGGTTCGACCGGTCGCCGTGCGGGACGGGAACGTGTGCGCGGATGGCGCAGCTGCACGCCCGGGGCGAGCTGGAGCTGGGGCAGGAGTTCGTGAACGAGTCGTTCATCGGGACGAGCTTCACCGGAAAGTTGCTGGAGACAACGACTGTCGGTGGGTTGCCGGGAGTGGTGCCGACGGTCCGTGGGCGGGCGTGGATCACAGGGATGGGGAACTACTTGCTGGATCCGACAGACCCGTTCCCGACTGGTTTTGTCCTTTAGACCGGATCCGTGGATCCGTGGACCCCGTGGGCTCGATGCGCGCCCTGCTTGTCTGGGCGGCCACTTTGTGCACCGGCCAGTCACGTCAACGGCAAGAAATTGGCTGAACGGTGCACAAGGTCGAGATCGCGGTCGGCTGTTACGGGAGCCTTCCCCACGGCGTACCCGGCGCACCCCGGCGGCTCGGCCGACTGCTCCCGTTCCCCGCGACTGCTGCGGTACATCGGACCAGTGATCACAATCGGCACCAGTCGTCACGAAAGGCGCCAGTCGACGCTGGGGGCCGGCCGTGAGCAGCGGCGCCCGGCCTCCCAGCCCACCTCCCGGCCGCCTCCTCCCGGCCAACGCAGTGGGACTTCAGGACGCTGAACCCGGAGTCCGCGCACCAGGCGAACGTCCCGGACCGGGAAAGGGTCTCGACTTTGTGCACCGCTCAGCCAGAACTTCGCCCCTGTCGTGACTGGCCGGTGCCCAAGGTCGCACTCAAAGGGGCAGAGGAGGGTGGACCGCACCGGATCCACGGACTCAGGTTTAGGCGCGGAAGCGCAGGGACTGGCCCGGGCGGAGTTGGCCGCAGGCGTCCAGGTCCGGGGCGGCGACGTACGCGATGACCGGGTAGCCGCCGGTGACCGGGTGGTCGGCGAGGAAGAGGACCGGGAGCCCGGACGGCGGGATCTGGAGGGCGCCGAGCTCCATGCCTTCGCTCGGGAGCTCGCCGTCCTGCGCTCGCTCGAGGGGCTTACCTTCGAAACGTACGCCGACGCGGTTGCTGTTGCTGCTGACCGTGTACGACTGGCCGGTCAGTGACTGCCAGCCCGCGTCGGTGAACCAGTCGCGGCGTGGGCCGGGCAGGACCCGGACCGACACCTCGTCGCCGGGTGGGTCCGCGACCGGGGCCAGGTCGACGCCGGGCATCGGGCCGTGGTCCTTGCCTAGGGCAACCACGTCGCCGGCGGCGACGCGGGCCGGGCCGAGCCCGGAGAGCAGATCGGTCGAGCGGGAGCCGAGCACCGGGTCGACGTCGAGGCCGCCGCGGAAGGCGACGTACGAGCGCAGGCCGGTCCGGGGAGTGCCGAGCTGGAGGACCTCGTCCTTGCGGAGCAGGGCCGGGGCATTGAGTGCGACATTCGAGCACGGTGCCCCGGTGACCGCGTAGACGAGGTCGGACTCGGCGAGCACCGAGAGCCCGCCGAAGGTGACCTCCAGGGTGGCGGCGTCCGGGTGGTTGCCGACGAGGCGGTTCGCCAGCTGGTACGACGTACGGTCGCAGGCGCCGGAGCGGCCGATGCCGAGCGCGGCTTGGCCGGGGCGGCCGGAGTCTTGGATGGTGGTGAGTGGGCCGGTCGCCAGGACCTCGAAGCGGGCGGTCATCCGCGCCGGCCGTTGGGGGCGGTGGCATCGACAAAACGGATCCGGCGGCCGGGGCTCAGCAAGGCCGCCGGGTCCCGGTTGAGATCGAAGACGGCCACGTCCGTCCGGCCGAGCAACTGCCAGCCACCGGGGGACTCGCGTGGGTAGACCCCGCTGAACTCACCGGCCAGGCCGACCGAGCCGGCGGGGACCTTGGTGCGCGGCGACGACCGGCGGGGGATGTCCCAGGCGGACTTGCCGGTGAGGTAGCCGAAGCCGGGTGCGAAGCCGCAGAAGGCGACGGTCCACTCGTCGGCGGTGTGGCGCCGGACGACCTCCTCGACCGAGCAGGACAGCAGCTCGGCGACATCCCCGAGGTCCTCGCCGTCGTACACGACGGGGATCTCGACCAGGTCGCCGCCGATCCGGCGGTCCTCCAACGGAGTGGTGCTGAGCAAGGCGCGTTCCAGGGTCGAGAGGTCAGCGTTGTCGATGGTCACCATCACTGTCCGGCCCGCCGGCACGATGTCGACGACACCGGCCGGCGGGTCGGCGCGCAGCGCCGCGTAGTACCCGAGGACCTGGTCGAGATCCTCGAGCTCGACCAGCAGTGCTGAACTACCGCAGGGAAGTACGCGCATCACGCCGCGAACGGAGTGAGTTCGACCCCGGCGTCAGCAAGGGCCTTGCGGACCCGTTGAGCGATCTGTACGGCGCCAGGCGTGTCCCCGTGCAGGCAGATCGACCCGGGCTGCAACTGCAAATCCCCGCCCTTGACGTCCTTGATCGGCGCACCCGTCGCCATCGCCACGCACCGCCGCGCGATCTCGCGCCCGTCGTGCAGCACCGAACCGGGCTCCCGGCGCGAGACCAACGTGCCGTCCGGCGAGTACGCCCGGTCGGCGAAGGCCTCGTGGACGACGGACAGCCCGGCCTCCTCGGCCAGCTTCAGCCAGACCGCGCCCGGCAGACCGAGCACCGGCAGCGCGCGGTCGTAGTCGGCGACCGCGGCGACCACCGCGGCGGCCTGCTCCTCGTGGTGCCCGATCGTGTTGTAGAGCGCGCCGTGCGGTTTCACGTACGCGACCTCCGACCCGGCGACCCGGGCGAAGGCGTCCAGCGCGGCGATCTGGTAGAGCACCTCGTCCCGCAGCGCCGCCGGTTCGATGTCGATGAACCGGCGGCCGAAGCCGGGCTTGTCGGCGTACCCGACGTGCGCGCCGATCGCGACGTCGCGATCGGCGGCCCGGCGGCAGACCGCGCGCATGATGGACGGGTCGCCGGCGTGGAAGCCGCAGGCGACGTTGGCGCTGGTGACGACGTCGAGCAGGGCGTTGTCGTCGCCCATCGCCCAGCTGCCGTAGCCCTCGCCGAGGTCGGCGTTCAGGTCGACGGTGTTCATCGGGAGCCTCCTAGCTGAACAGATCGATGACCGGGCGGACCGAGCGCACCGCCAGGTAGATGGTGAGCACCCACGCGGCCGTGCCGACCAGGAGCAGCCAGCGCGGGTACTGGTACCCGCGCAGCAGGTCCTTGCGTCGCCATGCCACCCAGAGAAGCACACCGATCCCGACGGGCAGCAGCAGGCCGTTGAACGCACCCGCGAACACGAGCAGCGTGGTCGGCGCCGTCCCGACAACCAGGTAGATGATCGTGGTCACCGCGATGAACCCGACCACGAGCGCGGTCCGCATCCGGTCGCTGGTCTTCGTCCGCGACGTGATGAACGAAACCGTCGTGTACGACGCACCGATCACGCTCGTGATCGCCGCGGCCCACAGCACGATGCCGAAGACCCGCAACCCGACCTCACCGGCGGACTGCTGGAACGCCGACGCGGCCGGGCTGGCCGGGTCGAGCTTGGTGCCGCCGGCCACCACGCCGAGGATCGCCAGGAACAGCACGATCCGCATCACGCCGGTGATCAGGATGCCGGTCACCGACCCGCGGGTGATGTCCCGGACGTGCTCCGGGCCGCTGATGCCGGAGTCGAGCAGGCGGTGCGCCCCGGCGTACACGATGTAGCCGCCGATGGTGCCGCCGATCAGGGTGGTGATCGCCAGGAACTCGACCTGCTCGGGCAGGACGACGTTCTTCAGCGCCTCCCCGACCGGTGGGCCGGAGGTGATCGCGATGTACGTCGTGAGCACGATCATCAGCGCACCGAGCACGAACACGATCCGGTCCATCGCCAGCCCGGCCCGCTTCGACAAGAAGATGCCGATGGCAACGAGTGCGGAGAGCGCGCCGCCGAGCTTCGGGTCCAGCCCGAACATCGCGTCGGTGCCCAGCCCGGAGCCGGAGACGTTGCCGATGTTGAAGACCAGGCCGCCGACGAACAGCAGCGCGGCCATCGCCCAGCCGAGCCCGGGGGCGACCAGGTTGCCGAGCTCCTGGGCGCGGCGGCCGGAGACGCCGATCACCCGCCAGACGTTCAGCTGCAGGGCGATGTCGACCAGGATCGACGCGGCGATGGCGAAGGCGAACGCGGCCCCGAGCTGGACCGTGAACGTCGTGGTCTGGGTGATGAAGCCCGGGCCGATGGCCGAGGTGGCCATCAGGAACATCGCCCCGATCAGGGTCGACCGGGTGCTGGCCTTCATCGAGCCGGTGGACTCGGAGGTGGGGCGGCCGACGCGGCGGACCGGGCGTTGTGAGCCCGGCTTGGTCGGCGGCTTGAGCGGCGGGTTGGCCATGGTTGTCTCCTGGTCTCAGCAAGCGGGTGTTGAGAGAAGGGACCGGTACGGCGCTAGGGCCGGACGGTCTTGCCGGCGGCCTCGACGAGGGCGACGGTCTGGTCCACGACAGCCTTGCGGTCAGCCTCGAACTCGGGGCTGGTCAGTGCACTCGCATCCGTGGGGTACTCCAGGGCCGAGATGTGCAGGTGCCCACCCGGCATGGTCGGGTGGCCGCTCCCCAGCCGCAGCCGGTTGGTCCGGTACATCGACTCGTTCGACAGGTAGTTGCTGCCCGGCGCGCTCGCCGCGTGCGCGCCCGGCGACGGGTCGGGCGCGGTGCGCAGGGCGTCCGGGTCGGGGAAGGTGCCGGCCGGCCACTCGGTGATGCCCGGGTTGAGCGTGACCGGCCACGGGCCGCTGCCGGCCGCGATCATCGCGTCGTACGGCAGCGTGGTCTCGATGAACTGCGGCGACGGCTGCGGCTGCGGCCAGAGCGCGGAGGCGGAGATCGGGCCCCAGTTGAGCGCGCGGTTGTTGTCGGGGGTGCCGCCGCGGAAGCCGCCGGCCCACTTCTCGATGTGCATGGCCCCGCGGCGGGTCTGGCTGATCGTCATCAGCGCGTCGAGCGCGCCGCGGTGGCGCGGGTCCTCGGGGCCGACCAGCCACGGGCCGAAGGCGTCCTCGACGACGCCCTGGTCGAAGTCGGTCCAGTTCACCGGGAGCATCACGGTCCGGATCGTCACTTCGCCGTACGGCGTGCGCACGGTCCGCCCATCGAGCTGCAGCGCCGAGGCACCGGACGGGTTGGAGTGTCGCAGGCTGTCGTCGAGGCTGTAGGTGTCGAAGCCGCTGACCAGGAGCTTGGCGCCGTCGTCGGGGAAGGACACGGCGTCGATCCCGCGGGAGGCGTAGTCGAACTGCCGCAGGATCGCCCGGTGCTGCAGGTTGGTGAGCGGGAACGACGGCTCCCACTCGCGGATCGCGCGGCTCATCGACGTCCGGGCCCAGTAGAGCGGGCGGTCGTCGTACGGGTCGATGGTGCCGGAGGTGAGGCGGCCCTGGGCGCGGTCGACGGCGGTTGTCCACAGGGTCGCGCCGGCGGTCCGGATCGCGGCCGCGGCCTCGGTGACGCCCGCGTGGCCGGTGAGCTTGGCGGTGAAGTCGTCGACGAGGCCCTCGAAGCCGGCCGCCTCGACGAAGTCGCGGGCGACCGGGGTCGTCCGGCCGGGCAGGCTCAGCGTCGTCCGCTGCTCCTCGACGGTCAGCATCATGACGACTCCCTGCGATCGGCGGATCCACTTCTGGTGACCTCAAAGGTAGAGATTGTTCAACAATCCTGCAAGACTCTCGTTCAACGCAGTTTCGCTTCCCGGCCCGGAGTGGGTGATGATGCGAGGGTGTCCAGTTCCAGCGAGAGCCGTCCGCCCGCTGAGCCCGGGACCGACACGTCCTGGCTCCGGGCCGTCGCGGACGACGCCGCGCTCTTCGACCGGAGCAGTTCGGCCGAACGCGTCGCCGACGTCCTGCGCCGCCGGATCACCGAAGGCGTGCTCCGGCCCGGGACCCAGCTGTCCGAGGAACTGCTCAAGGAAGCCCTCCAGGTCAGCCGGAACACGCTGCGCGAGGCCTTTCGCCTGCTCACCCACGAGGGCCTGCTGGTGCACCGGATGCACCGCGGCGTCTTCGTCCCTGACCTCACCGAGGACGACCTGCTCGACCTCTACCGGCTCCGGCGGGTGCTCGAGTGCGACGTCGTACGGACGCTCGACGGGCTGGAGCCCGACCAGCTCGAGCCGCTCCGCGAGGACGTCGCGGCCAGCGAGGCCGCGGCCCTGGCCGAGGACTGGATCTCCGTCGGTACGGCGAACATGCGCTTCCACCGGCACCTCGTCGGCTTGGCCGGCAGCACCCGGATGGACGAGATCACCGGCCGCCTGCTCGCCGAGCTGCGCCTGCTCTTCCACGTCATCGCCACGCCGCGCGCGCTGCACGAGCCCTACATCGCGCGCAACCGGTCCCTGCTCGAACTGCTCGAAGCCGGCGAGTACCCCCGCGCCGCCGACGAGCTCAACGCCTACCTGCTCGACTCCCAGGCGGCTCTGCTCGCCGCCTTTCGCGCTCGGCCGTGACCTGGGGGTCCTCTCGAAGGAGCCCCGATGACCGCCACCCCCGCCGAAGCCCGAGCCCGGTACCGCGACGGACTCGTCGCGCCGACCACCGGTCACGCCCCCGGTTTCACCCAGGCGAACCTGGTGATCCTGCCGCGCGACTGGGCCTACGACATGCTGCTGTTCGGCCAGCGCAACCCGCAGCCGGTCCCGCTGCTCGACGTCACCGACGCCGGATCGTTCCGTACGACGCTCGCGCCCGAGGCGGACCTGCGCACCGATCTGCCGCAGTACCGGGTCTGGCGCGACGGTGAGTTGGTCGACGAGCCGAGCGAGATCACCGGGCTGTGGCGCGACGACCTGGTCAGCTTCCTGATCGGGTGCAGCTTCAGCTTCGAGACCGCCCTGCTCGACGCCGGCGTACCGGTCCGGAACCTCGAGCAAGGGCGGAACGTGTCGATGTACAGGACGTCGATCCGGTGCCGTCCGGCCGGGCGGCTCGAAGGGCCGCTGGTGGTGTCGATGCGGCCGATCCCGGCCGGGCTGGTGGCGACCGCGGTGCAGGTGACCGGGCGGATGCCGCAGGTTCACGGAGCGCCCGTGCACGTCGGCGAACCGGCCACGCTCGGTGTCCGCGACCTGGCAGAACCGGACTTCGGCGAACCGGTTGAGACCCAACCGGGCGATGTGCCGGTTTTTTGGGCTTGCGGAGTGACGCCCCAAGCTGCGTTGATGGCTTCACGGCCCCCGTTCGCGATCACGCACGCCCCCGGGCACATGTTCGTGACGGATGTGCCGGACGACGTCTACCGACAGCCGTAGGGGAGCAGGGGCATGGGCGAGGACCGGACCGAAGAACAGCGCAAGTCGTACCGGCCGATCGACGCGAAGGGTTTCCGGGACGCGATCGCGCGGAACTGGGGGCCGGTCGACCGGTCCGTCGTACTGCCGGAAGGGCTGGCCGAGGCCGCCGCGGAGCACCGGCGCAAGCTCAGTACGGCGTTGCCGGGACGGCGGATCGCGCTCGGCGCGGGGCAGGCGCCGGTCCGGTCGAACGACACCGACTACCGCTTCCGGGCCGACAGTGACTTCGTGTGGCTGACCGGTTGCCAGGCCGAGGGTGCCGTCCTGGTGATCTCGGCGGACGGTGACGCGACGCTCTACCTGCGCGAGACCGCCGGGCCGGACGAGGCCGACTACTTCGCCAACGCGCGGGACGGCGAGCTGTGGATCGGGCCGGTGCCGGGGCTGAAGGACTGGTCGGAGGCGCTGCAGATCGCGTGCCGTCCGATCGAGGAGCTGCCGGCCGCCGTACGGGGTGCTGTGCCGGCAATGCTGTCGGTGCCCGGGGTCGAGCCGATGCTGGACGCGCTGGTTCGGACGTCGCGGATCGACGGCGACATCCTGCGGCAGTCGATCTCGGAGCTGCGCCGGATCAAGGACGACTGGGAGCTCGACCAGCTGCGCGAGGCCGTCGAGGCCAGTGTGCAGGGTTTCGCCGACGTCGCCCGGGAGCTGCCGGAGGCGATCCGCGGCGGGGGTGAGCGGTGGCTGGAGGGCACGTTCGACCGGCGAGCCCGTACGGCGGGCAACGGCGTCGGCTACGCGTCGATCGTTGCCGCTGGCAATCACGCGCCGGTGCTGCACTGGGTCCGCAACGACGGCGCGGTCCGCGAGGGCGACGTGATCCTGCTGGACGCCGGGGTCGAGACCCGCACGCTGTACACGGCCGACGTGACACGGACGTTCCCGGCGACGGGTGAGTTCACGACCGCGCAGCGTCAGGTGTACGACCTGGTGCACAAGGCGCAGCTGGCCGCGCTCGCGGCGGTCACGCCTGGTGCGCCGTACCGGGCCTTCCAGTACGAGGCGATGCGCGTGCTCGTCGAGGGTCTGCGGGACTGGGGCATCGTCGACGTCTCGCTGGACGAGGCGCTCGGCCCGGACGGTCAGCAGCACCGCCGGTACGTCGTCTGCGGCCTCGGCCACTTCATCGGCCTGGACGTGCACGACTGCGACGCCGCCCGCCCCGAGACGTACTTCGCCGCCGACCTCGAGGTCGGCATGGCCCTGGCCGTCGAGCCCGGCCTCTACTTCCACCCCCACGACGAGACCGTCCCGCCCGAACTGCGCGGGATCGGCATCCGGATCGAGGACAACGTGGTGGTCCACTCCGACCGCCTCGAGATCCTCACCGAGCCCCTCCCGATCACCGCCGACGGCGTGGAGCAGTGGGTCAAGACTCAGCGACCGTGAGTAGTCAATCAATCACTTAAAATAATCTGGTCACAGGTAGTAACGCCGGGGCGGTCGGCTCCGATGTAGTCAGCGGGGGAGGGTCGCTTTCGGCTCGGTGCGTGGTGGTGGGGGCCGCGGCCACGCACCGGCCGGACGGCCCCGAACTTGGGACCCGGGGGGGACCCAGGGGTTGTGAGGCACGGGGGTACGACGATGAATTTGCGCGTGCGTGTTGTGCGCTGTGGATGTGCGGGCGGCCGGCACTGGTACGCCGACATCGACGACGCGGAGGACCCGCAGCCCGACGACCCGTTCTGGTACGTCGACGGGTGCGCGAGTCAGAAGCAGGCGCTGGAGACGGCCTGCGAGCAACTGTCGAGCCTGGCTGGCCGGATGTACCGGGGAGATCGCCTGCTGCGGGTGCTCGACTGAACGGACCGAAGCCCCGACCCTCATGGCGGTTTCAAGGGGTCGTTGCAACACAGGTGATTAGCTGGCTGTTGCCAGGAGTTTAGCGAGACGCTCGGCTGGGGTTTCCCAGTCGAGCGTTTTGCGTGGTCTGCCGTTGAGTCTTGCGGCGATGGCAGCGAGGTGGTCGGTGGTGTGGACTGACAGGTCGGTGCCTTTGGGGAAGTACTGCCGCAGCAGGCCGTTGGTGTTCTCGTTCGAGCCGCGTTGCCAGGGTGAGTGCGGGTCGCAGAAGTAGACCGGGAGATCGGCGGCCAGGGAGAACTGGTGGTGCAGGGCCATTTCGGCGCCTTGGTCCCAGGTCAGTGAGCGTTTCAGGTGGGTGGGCAGGGTGGCTGCGGTTGCGAGGAGGGCGTCGCGGACGGTCTCGGCGTCGCGGTTGCCGGGCAGGTGGACCAGCAGCACGTAGCGGGTGGCGCGCTCCACCAGGGTGCCGATCTGGGAACTACCGTCCTTGCCGATGATGAGGTCGCCTTCCCAGTGGCCGGGAACAGCCCGATCCTCGACCTCGGCTGGACGGTCGCTGATCATGATCATCGGTGTGGTGAACCGGGGCTGGCGTTGGTCAGGGCGCCTGTGCGGTTTGCGGTAGGTGCGGCCGGTGCGCAACGCGGCGGTGAGTTCTCGGCGCAGCTCGCCGCGGCCCTGGACGTAGAGGGCCTGGTAGATCGTTTCGTGCGACACCTGCATCTCCGGGGAGTCGGCGTAGGTCCGGCGCAGACTACGACTGATCTGCTCCGGACTCCATTCCAGCCCCAGCCAGCCCTGGACGACGGCACGTAACTCAGGATTGGCCGCGAGCTTGCCGCCCTTGGGGCGTGGCCGGCGGGCATCAGCGCGAGCCTGAGCCGCGTGGGGACGGTAGTCGCCACTGCCCGGGTGAGCGTTTCGTCTGATCTCGCGGCTGACCGTCGAGGCCGACCGGCCCAACTCGACAGCAATAACCCGGATCGATGCCCTCGCCCGGCGCCGGTCGGCGATCACGATCCGTTCGTCTTCACTCAAAAACCGCGACGAGGCCTCGGCCAGCAGCACCTTCCGTGCCGCCGGCCGAGACCTCTTCACCCGACCTGCAGGGCGCCCGTTGCGCCACTCACGGCCGGTTCGCTCGTTGACACCGACCCGCCGTGAGGCTGCCCTGTTGCTATAGCCCTGGTCCACGAGCCGAAAGTATTCCGCCCGCTCACGAACCAACTTCTTGGGACCTTGAGCTACTCCTCGTCCCCTACGAACCTCGAAACCCATCGCACCCCTCGAACTGAGGTGTTGCGACGACCTCTAGAACCCAAGCATCAGGTCGGGGCTTCAGCCGTTCACGAGCCGTCAGCCGCGGGTCAGCGTGACGCCGTAGTAGCTCGCGGCGTCGACGACCGGCTGGTAGAACGAGTACGAGCCGGTGGCGTTGCCGCCCTGGTTGAAGCCGCAGTCGTGGCCGTCGGACGGGCCGCCGGACGTCATGCCCTGCGCGACGGTGCCGGAGATGTAGGCGCCGCCGGAGTCGCCGCCCTCGGTGCAGACCGTCGAGCGGGCCAGACCGCTGGTGCGGGTGACGCTGCCGCCCGCGCCGCCGTAGTTGACGGTCAGGTTGTACTGCGTGATCGTGCCGCAGGTCCAGCCGGTCGTGTTGCCGGCCTTGCAGATCGTCGAGCCGACCGGAGCCTTCGACGAGCCGGTGACCCGGGTCGTCTGGCCGTTGCGGTTGTCGATGTAGCCGCGGCCGACGTTGTTCGCGTCGATGTCCATCAGGCCCATGTCGACACTCGGCTGGCCGGTCCGGAAGCGGCTGGCGACGCCGACCCCGAGCCGTACCCCGGACGCGTTCTGCACGCGCGGGTTGCCCTCGACGCAGTGGCCCGCGCTGAGCATCACGTTGTCGCTGCCGTTGCGCGTACCGGAGAAGCCGAGCGAGCAGTTCGTGCCCGGGACCAGGTCCATGATCTGGCCGCCGATCACGTCGGCGGTCATCGCCAGGGTGGTGGTGCCGGTGCTCACGGCAACGCCCGGGAGCGCCTTCAACTGCTTGACCAGGGCAACGGTGTTCGCGGACTGCTTGCCAGGCTGCAGGATGATCCGCAGCGTGTCGGTCGGCAGGTCGGCGCCGATCTGCTGAACCTGCGTCGAGCCGGACCTGTCGATCAGCGCCTGGGCCCGCGTCTGCAGCGCGGTCAGCGCCTTCTCGCCGCGGGTGACGCTCCGCGGGGTCAGGCCGTTCGCCTTGGCGGCGTCAGCGGCGGCGGTGGTGTGCACGTTCACGACCAGGCGACGGGCCGAGTCGAAGAACGCACCGTCCAGGCCGGGGTCGGCCTTGGCGGCGCGGGACGCCTTGGCCAGTTGGGCCTGCACGGTCTCGAGCGCGGCGGTCTTGCTGTGCTCGGCGTCCATCCGGAGCTTGGCGTCGGACGCGGAGACACCCCAGCTCGTGCCGAGGACGTCGTACACGCCGTCGATCGGCTCGGGGACCGGCGCGCTGCCGGCGGACTGGATCGGCGCCAGGGCGGCGGCGCCGAGTCCGAGTGCCAGCGCGGCTCCGACCAGGGTCTTGCGGAACTGCCGGGGACGGAATCGTTCGGGGCGGGGCGGGGAATCAAAGGACATGGTCACATCCGGTTCCTCTGGGTGGCCTTGCCTCACAGGGCCACGGTGAGGAGATCGTTGAGGCTACGGACGATCACCACAAGGGAACGGACGGTCACGGTTGCCTCGGGAGAGGTGGTCAAGGGAAAGCCTTCGGGTGAACGACCGATCACCCCCTGTCAACCAGCGGTCGACCGAGGGTGATCCTTCGTAAATCGGTTTAGCTCGTCGGGTCGACCGCCGCGCAGCTCGTTCCACGGCGCGGTACGTCGAGCGCGACCAAGTAGTCGTCGACCGTTGCCTCCATGCACGGACTCGAGGTGTAGCTGCCGTGCCCCCAACCGCGGTACGTGACCAGTACGCCGTCCCGGCCGAGCTGGCGGGCGACGCTTCGGGCGCCGTTGTAGCCGGTCGCGGGATCGTGCAGGCTGTTGATCAGCAGCGCCGGCGTGCGCAGGTCGTACGCCTTCGGATCGCGCTGCGGGTTGGGCGCCTTCGGGAGACCCAGGCAGGTCGACACGGCGAGCAGTTGGCCTGGGTAGCGCAGGTCCTCGTTGTCCCGCGCCAGCCGTCGCAGGTGTTCGGCGTACTCGCCGTAGTTGCGGACCGGCAGGCTGAAGTCGCGGCAGAACGTCACGAACGCGAAGCTCGTCAGTCCGGTCGGAACCGGGGGCTGCTCGGTCGGCGGCGGGCTCTTGTCCAGCGTGGCCAGCAGGTCGGCGAGCTTGGCCCAGTCCGGTCCGTAGAAGGTCCGGAACGTCACGAAGCTCAGCTGGTACGGCGTGATCGGGGACGACGGGTGCTGCGGATCCGGGAGCTCGCCGCGGTCGGCGCGGGCGAGAAGCCGGTCCCACAACGCGTGGATGTCCTGGCCGTGCAGGGCGCAGGTCGTTGCCGTCGTGCACCACTTCACGAACTCGTCGAAGGAGTCCTGGCCCGCCCAGGCCTGCGCGTCGAGGAACTCGCCGGTCGTCGCGGAGCTGTGGTCGAAGACGCTCTCCAGCACGAGCGCGCGGGTCCGCTGCGGGTAGCGCTGGGCGTACTGCTGGCCGAGCAAGGTGCCGTACGAGCTGCCGTGGAAGGAGATTCGTTGCTCGCCCAGGGCGGCGCGGATCGCGTCGACGTCGCGCACGGTCTGCAGGGTGTCGAGGTGGTCGTAGACCGGGCCGGTGTTCTTGCGGCAGTCGGTGGCGAGCTCGTGGTTGTACTTGATGGTGGCGTCGAAGTCGCTGTGGTTCTCGAGGATCGGCGACGGTTGGCGGGCGAGCAGTGCGGCCGAGCACATCACGGCGTTGCTGCGGGCCACACCACGTGGGTCGAAGCTGACGATGTCGAAGCGGTCCTCGAGCTGCTGGCTGAACCGGCTCATGCCGGTGCGAATGCGGTCGACACCGGAGTCGCCGGGTCCGCCAGGGCCGAACACCAGTACGCCGACCCGCTGGTCCACGCCGCGGCCGCCGGCCGGGCCGGACGAGGAGCCGGCCTTGCGCCGCGCGACCGCGAGTTCGAAGGTACCGTCGCCTGGCTTGTTCCAGTCGATCGGCACGGTCAGCGTTCCGCACCCCGAGCCGGGGAGGAGGGCGATCTCCTCGGGGGTGTCGCCGGGCTCGGGCTTGCAGTCCGCCCAGGCGATCGAGGGCTGGGGCTTGGGGGCGGTTTGCTCGGCCGAAGCCGTCGCCGGTGGGGCGACCATCGCCGTCGCGGCGATGAGGACCACCCCCCAGGTGGTTCGTCGGAACACGGGATCTCCTGTTGTCGTAGGGAACACCGTCGATCCTTGGCGGCGAGGACCCTGACCGGCATCCGGTGAGGACCCGGAGGCATCCCGGGAGTGGGTTGGGCCGACTTGTTAGGGTCACTGGTCTGATGACCGAGACTCTTGCAGCCGTGGACGTGCCGGCTGGTTCGAAGCAGGCGCGCTGGTTCCGGGTGGTGGCGATCGCCGAGGCGATCTCGTGGACCGGGCTGCTGATCGGGATGCTGTTCAAGTACGTCCTGTCGGACAACGAGATCGGTGTCCAGATCTTCGGCCCGATCCACGGCGGCATCTTCGTCGCGTACGTGCTGACGGTCGCCGTCGTCCGCAAGCCGCTGCGCTGGACGTGGACGACGACCCTGCTTGCGCTGGCCGCGAGCATCCCGCCGCTGTTCACCTGGTTCTTCGAGCTCTGGGCAGCCCGCACCAACCGCCTCGGCTGACTCACCGGCCGCAGCCAAGGCAGGGTGGGCGCGTGCGGAGGTAGTAGCCGTACGTCGCCGCGAGCAGACCCATGCCCCAGACCAGGTAGGCCGGGACGGCGACCCAGAAGAAGGCTTCGGGCAGATCGATCTCCCCGAAGACCGGCTCGTGCCGCGCGGCCGCGACGGTCATCTGGAGCAGCCCGACCCCGAAGTACGCCGTGATCCCGGCCCCGAGCCCGCCGCCGGGGAGCAGCAGCATCCAGCGCGGGAACAGCCGTCCGGCGCGCGTCACCAGCAGGAGCGGGAGGACGGTCCCGGCGAGCACGAAGCCGGTCTCGAACAGGATCACCGCCAGGCGACCGCCGTACGGCGTACTGGCGAAGCCGACGACGGCCTGGGCTCCGAGGCGAATGAGACAGCCCGCTACGGCAACGAGGGCTCCGGCGACGGCCCACCTGGGTGTGGACGCGACTGTCGGGAGCCCGCTGCAGCGCAGGCAGGACGGGTCGAGCCGCCGCTGCCTGGCCAGGGCGGTCGCCGCGAGCAGGGCCGCGCCGGCGAGTCCGCCCAGCCGGCTGAGCATTCCGATCGGGTCGAAGGGGATGCCGAGGCCCGGCAGCACGGCGGCGACGACGTCGAGCAGGGCGAAGCCGCACACGGCGACCCAGCCGGCCGCGGCAGCCCAGGTGAGTGCGATGGTCGGCCGTGACACCGGCAGGACGACCAGGACGGCGCTCAGCGCGCAGAAGGCGAGCGACGGCCAGCGGGGGATGAGCAGGTCGTTGCCGGGCAGCTCCCAGGCCGGTGCGTGCCCGGTCGCGAACCACAACCGCACCAGCCCGTACGCCGTCGCCCAGCCGATCGCGGCGTGCGGTGCCCACCGCAAGGTCCTCATGTCCTCAGCTTCCGGGTCCGGTGCCCGAAAGGGATCCCCCGCGCGAGGGAAGCAGCTCCCTCGGTGGAATGAGCGCACGGGAACAGGCGGATTGACGCGCGGTGCGAGCGCGTCGTACCGTCGCGGTCGTCAGCAGCACGCGCCGCATGAACCCGTGCGGGAGAGACCCGGGCCCGACCCGGGCGCCGTAGGAGCAACTCTCCCCAAGAATCTCTCAGGCACCCTCACCGCACGGGCGAGGCACCTCTGGAAGGCAGCACGCCCAACAGAGCGGGGAGGCACACCGATCGGTCAACGTCGACCGGAAGGAACCTCCAGATGGCGATCAGCGTTTTCGACCTGTTCAGTATCGGGATCGGCCCGTCGAGCTCCCACACCGTGGGACCGATGCGCGCGGCCCGGACCTTCGCCGCCGGCCTCGCCGCCGACGGCCTGCTCACCCGGACGACGGCCGTCGAGTCGCAGCTGTTCGGCTCGCTCGGCGCGACCGGGCACGGGCACGGCAGCAACAAGGCGGTGATGCTCGGTCTCGAGGGCGAGGCTCCCGAGACCATCGACACCCGCTCGGTCGAGGACCGGGTCTCGGCGATCCGCGCGGCGAAGACCCTGCGGCTCGGTGGCGAGCACGAGATCGCGTTCGACGAGGGCTCGCAGCTGGTGATGCACCGCCGTAAGGCGCTGCCGTACCACCCGAACGGGATGACCTTCGTGGCCCGCGACGCCGACGGCGCCGTACTGCGGGAGCGTACGTACTACTCGGTCGGTGGCGGCTTCGTCGTCGACGAGGACGCGGCGGCCGGCGACCGGATCGTGCCGGACCGGACGCCGCTGAAGTACCCGTTCCTGTCCGGCGCCGAGCTGCTCGACCGCTGCCGCGAGTCGGGGCTGCCGATCAGCGAGGTGATGCTCGCCAACGAGCTCGCCTGGCGGACCGAGCCCGAGATCCGCGAAGGCCTGCTGCACATCTGGCAGGTGATGCAGGACTGCGTCGACGAAGGCTGCGAGACCGAGGGGGTGCTGCCGGGTGGCCTGAAGGTGCCGCGGCGGGCGCACGGTCTGCACCAGAAGCTGAGCGGCGACAAGTGGTCGGTCGACCCGCTCAAGGTGATGGACTGGGTGAACCTGTTCGCGCTCGCCGTGAACGAGCAGAACGCCTCCGGCGGCCGGATCGTCACCGCGCCGACGAACGGTGCCGCGGGCATCATTCCCGCCGTGCTGCACTACTACCGCCGGTTCGTGCCGGGCGCGACCGAGGACGGAGTCGTACGGTTCCTGCTGGCGGCCGCCGCGATCGGCGTGCTCTACAAGGAGAACGCGTCGATCTCCGGCGCCGAGGTCGGCTGCCAGGGCGAGGTCGGGTCGGCCTGCTCGATGGCCGCGGCCGGGCTGTGCGAGGTGCTCGGCGGGACCCCGGAGCAGGTCGAGAACGCGGCGGAGATCGCGATGGAGCACAACCTCGGCCTGACCTGCGACCCGGTCGGCGGGCTGGTCCAGATCCCGTGCATCGAGCGGAACGCGATGGCGGCGGTGAAGGCGATCAACGCCGCCCGGATGGCGATGCACGGCGACGGCGTGCACGTGGTCACGCTGGACAAGGTGATCAAGACGATGCGCGAGACGGGCGCGGACATGAAGGTCAAGTACAAGGAGACCTCACGAGGCGGCCTCGCCGTCAACGTGATCGAGTGCTGACTGGTCACCACGCGGTTGCTCAGTGTCGCGACGGGTTGCAGTTTGCGGTGAATATCGTTCCAAGACCTGTTTGAAACATGTGAATACCCGCTACTGTGCCGGAACTGTGAGTCTGTTCTCTGAGGAAGAACAGGCAGCACCGCGCCGGACCCCGCTGAGGAGCAAGAGGGTCCGCCGTACCGCCGCCTGCATCGCCCTGCCCATCGGCCTGTACGCCGCCCTGGCTGTCGTGGGCCTGCTGCCGCTGCCCGGCACAGGTGACCCCGACACGGTCACGCCGGTGGCCGGCCTGCCGATCGTCGGCCCGGTCGACAAGAACTACCCGTACGTCGAGGGAGCCCCGCGGCCGGTGGTGACCCCGACCCCGCCGCTCTCGTCGGAGTCGCACGGGGACGGTTGGGGCGACGTCCAGCTGGACGGTCGCGGGGGTGAGGCGGGACGCCCGACGCCGGGTGCGCCCGCGACGCCGGGGCCGGCCGAGGAGCGGGTACGCCGGCCGGGGGCGACAGTGACGGCCACGCCGCACGCGACGCCGACCCCCACCGAGCGGACGGCCTCCCCGACTCCTCCGCCTCCGCCGGAGAGCCCGACACCGAGCCCGACCGGTACGCCGCCGACGCCGCCGGTCACCGACGACCACCCGGACCCGGGCCTGGTCGACCAGCTGTTCGGCTGGCTCGACGCACTGGTGCCGTAGTACGTCGTACGGGCTACCAGGCCACCGGGCCGTGGATGCTCAGGTACTGACCCGTCGGGCCGTCCTTGGCGACCGTCGCCGCCTGGACGATGATCGCGGCGCCTTCCTCGACCGTCTGGGTACCGCGGTGGCCGTTGAAGTCGGTGGCGGTGAAGCCCGGGTCGACGGTGTTGATCCGGAAGTCCGGCAGCAGGTAGGCGAACTGTGCGGTGAGCATGTTGAGCGCGGCCTTCGACGCGGCGTAGCCCGGGACCGGGATCCAGGACTGCACCGGCGACTCGCCGTCGAACGGCACCCCGGCGATCGAGCCGAGCCCGCTGCTGACGTTCACCACCACCGCGTGCTCACTCTTCGTCAGCAGTGGCAGGAACGCGTGCAGCACCTGCGCGGCGCCGAAGACGTTGGTCTCGAACACCGTCCGGAGCGTCTCCGCTGTCACCTCCGTCGCGGTCGACGGATGGCCCGGGATCCCGGCGGCGTTCACGTGCCCGGGGATGCCCGCGTTGTTGACGAGCACGTCGAGCCGGCCCTCCTCGGCCTCGATCTGCTCAGCCGCCGCACGGATCGACGAGGGGTCGGTGACGTCGATCCGCACGGTCCGCGCGCCGAGCTCGCCGGCGGCCTTGCGGCCCTTCTCGAGGTCGCGCGCCCCGACGTACACGGTGTGGCCGAGGGCAACGAGTTCACGGGCGGTCTGGAACCCGAGGCTCTTGTTGGCCCCGGTGATGAGTGTGATGGTCATGCCGTCGACTCTGCCGTGTCCCAGGCAGGACAGGCAGTACCCCGAACAGCCTGGGGAACGGCAGTACCAGGCTGTTCAGGCCCGGGCCCGCGATACTGAAGACGTGTCCGAACTCGGCAAGACCCTGCACGCCTGGCGCGACCGGGTGAGCCCGGCCGAGGCCGGCCTGCCCGCGAACGGCGTACGACGGGCGCCCGGGCTGCGGCGCGAGGAGCTCGCGCTGCTCGCCGGGCTGTCGGTCGACTACGTCGTACGGCTGGAGCAGGGGCGGTCCTCCTCGCCGTCGCCGCAGGTCCTGATCGCGCTCGCCCGCGCGCTCCGGCTGGACGACGCGGAGCGTGACCACCTGTTCGTGCTGGCCGGCCAGGCGCCACCCGCGCCGGGGCGGATCTCGACGTACATCCCGCCCGGTGTCCAGCGCCTGGTGGACCAGCTCGACGGCGCTCCGCTGAGCGTGGCCGACGCCTCCTGGACGATGATCAGCTGGAACCATCTGTGGGCGGCGATGCTCGGCGACCCGTCCGGCCTGCGCGGCCGGCAGCGCAACATCGTCTGGCGCCGCTTCGCCGGCGACCAGGACTTCCCGGAGGGCTACGGCCGGGTCCGGCAGACCCCCGAGCAGGCCGAGCGGTTCAAGATCGCGATGATCACCGACCTGCGCGCCGCCGTCACCCGCTACCCCAAGGACCCCGACCTGCATTCGCTGGTCACCGACCTGCGCGCCGTCAGCGAGGAGTTCGCCACCGCCTGGGACGACCACCAGATCGCCTTCCACGGCTCCGACCACAAAACCATCGAGCACCCCGACCTCGGCCCGATCGTGCTCGACTGCGACGTCCTCACCGTCCCCGGCAGCGACCTGCGCATCGTCGTCTACACCGCCCCACCCAACTCCGAAGCCGCCGAAAAACTCAAGCTCCTCGCGGTGATCGGCCTGCAGTCACTCGCGTGAGGTGTACCGGTACGTGTGTACACGTTGGTACATGTCGATGAAGCGGACCAACGTGTACGCCGATCCGGAGGATCTTGCCCTGATCACGCAGGCCGCCGAGCGACGCGGCGTACCTGAGGCCGAGATCATCCGGGAGGGGATCCACCTCGCCGCGATGGCGAACCGGGTCTGGGACGAGCCGCTCGACTGGCCGACCTTCGACGGTCCGGGCTGGGTGGCCGACAAGGAAGAGGTGCGGGCCGCGGTCGTCCGTCGTACCGACGACCGGTGATCGTTGTCGCCGACACCTCGGGGATCATCGCAGCGTTCGACCGCAACGCGGCCGAGGCCGACGACTGCCGGAACGTGCTGCAGGAAGCCGGCACGGTGATTCTGTCGCCGCTGGTGCTCGCCGAGGTGGACCACTTGGCTCGTGCTCGGCTCGGGTCGACGGCCCGGACAGCGATCCTCGGTCTGCTGATGGACCAGGTTCGGCGTCTGCGTTTCCAGGTACCGGAGGTCGGAGCCGAGATTCTCGACACCGCGGCAGCGGTCATGCGCCGGTACGAGGACCTCGACCTGGACCTCGCGGACGCGGTGACGGTCGCGCTGGCGGTGGAGTACCGGACCGACAGTGTGCTGACGCTCGCTCGGCGCGACTTCCGGGCGATCCGTCCGCTCACTCCGCACGTCGCCTTCCGCTTGTTGCCCGACGACCTGTAGGTCAGCGTGAGCTGACCTACGGTCACTCGCCTAGAACGCGTCCACGTCGCTGGTTGAGGCGTTGCCGAGGACGGTGGGCTGGAGGTCGATCTTCCAGCCCTCGTTGCGGCCGAAGCCCTCGTCGAACTTGGAGAAGCTGCAACCGGCGCTGAACTGGCGGCGCTTGGGGTTCCAGTCGGTGCCGCTCTTGAAGTAGACGTGGTACTTGCCGCCGATCCGGCTGATCGTCGCGGTCTTCTTGGCCTGCACGTAGACCAGCAGGTGCGGCTTGCTCGGCGGCTTGCCGTCGGTGACGATCGCGATCGCGACGTCCTCGGTCGTCCCGTTCGTCACCTGCAGGCGGCCCGAGCCGCGCGCGCCGGAGCGGAGCAGGACGTCGCCGTTCGACGGGCGCTGTTCGGCCGGCTCAGGCCCGAGGTTCGGCAGCGTCGTACCGAACTTCAGACCGAAGCGCCCGAGCGGGGCGATCGCCCCGGTCAGGTCGGTCCTGAGCTTTCGTTGCACGTTCTGCGAGGTGTAGACGACGCCGCCGCACTTCGCGTTCGTGTCGACGTCGTCGGACTGCGGACCGGTCAGCGACGAGGCCGCCGCGCGGAGCCGGGTCTGCAGCGTCTTGTGCGCGGCCGCGATGTTCGGCTGGACCTTGAGCAGGGCCAGCTCGGCGGCGGTCGAGTTCAGCGACTCGGCCAGCGCGTCCATCGCGTCGGCGAGGTTGTCCGCCGACTTCGCGCCGGTCAGCCCGCGCAGATCGGTCGCGATCTGCTGGTCGAGCTTCGCCAGGTTCGCCTGGTACTGCGCACCGGTGAGCGGCCCCGCCGGTTTCGACGGTGGCGGCGGCGGAGGCGCCGGCGCGCTGGGCGTCGGTGTCGTCGTCACCGCCGACGGACTCGGATCGGCGTCCGGCGCCGAACTGTCCCCGCACGCTGCCGCCGTACCGAGCAGTGCCACCCCGAGCACCACAGAGACCAGCTTGTTCATCGTCCCGCCCCCAGGCCCCTAGAACCCCTTGTAGCCAAAAGCGTAGGGGCGATCCGAGTCTGCCGCGACCCGGACTCAGCTTCGCGGTGCCGGGCGCACGAACGGGAACGCCAGCGTGGCCCGGATGTTCTGCCCGGTCAGCATCATCACGATCCGGTCGACGCCCAGCCCGAGCCCGCCGGTCGGCGGCAGCGCGTACTCCAGCGCGGCCAGGAAGTCCTCGTCCAGCGACATCGCCTCGGGGTCGCCGGCGGCGGCCTTCAGCGACTGCTCGGTGAGCCGGCGGCGCTGCTCGACCGGGTCCACGAGCTCCGAGTACGCCGTACCGATCTCGGCGCCGAAGGCGACCAGGTCCCAGCGCTCGGCCAGCCGCGGGTCGGTCCGGTGCGCGCGGGTCAGCGGCGACGTCTCGAGTGGGAAGTCGGTGTAGAAGGTCGGCAGCGTGGTGTGCGGTTCGACCAGTTCGTCGTACAGCTCGAGGACGAGCTCGCCGGCGGACAGCTCGAAGCCTGCCCGTACGCCGTGCTCGGCGCACAGCGAACGCAGCCGCGCGACCGGCGTACCGGCATCCAGGTCGACCCCCGTCGCCCGGCTGACCGCTTCGTGCACAGTGACGACCGGCCAGTCGCCGGAGATGTCGAGCTCCTCGCCGTCGCGCTGGACGACGGGCTTGCCGAACACCGCCGTCGCGGTCTCCAGCAGCAGCTCGCGGGTCAGCTCGCGCATCACGTGGTAGTCGGCGTACGGCTGGTAGGCCTCGACCGACGTGAACTCCGGGTTGTGCGTCGCGTCCGCGCCTTCGTTGCGGAAGTTGCGGTTCAGCTCGAAGATCTTGCCCAGCCCACCGACCCCGAGCCGCTTCAGGAACAGCTCCGGCGCGATCCGCAGGAACAGCTCGGTGTCGTAGGCGTTGATGTGCGTGACGAACGGCCGCGCGTTCGCGCCACCGTGCACGGCCTGCAGCATCGGCGTCTCGACCTCGGTGAAGCCCCGCGTCTCTAATCCCTGCCGCAAAGCCCGTACGGCGGTACTGCGGTGCCGCAGCATCCGCAGCGACTCCGGGTTCATCACCAGGTCGAGGTGCCGCTGCCTGACGCGCGCTTCAGGATCGGTGAACCCCTTGCGCTTGTCGGGCAACGGGTGCAGGCACTTGGCCGCCATCGTCCACCCGGTCGCGGCGACGGACAGCTCGCCGCGGCGGCTCGTCACGACCTCGCCGGTGACGCTGACGTGGTCGCCGATGTCGACCCATCGGTTCCAGGACTTCAGGTCGTCGGTGATCATCACCTGCAGCTGCGCCAGGCCGTCCTGCAGCTCGGCGAACGCCAGGCCGCCGTGGTTGCGCAGCCGGACGACGCGGCCGGTGACCGAGACCTCGTGGCCGGTGCGGTGATCAGCGGGAAGGTTCTGGTGCAGCGCACGGATCCGTTCCAGGGTTTCGGTTCGCGGCACGGTGACCGGGTAGGGGTCGATGCCTGCGGCAACCATTTCGGCGAGCTTGGTACGCCGTACGTGCTCCTGCTCGGTGAGCTTGCGGTCCGGCAGCGCGGGCCGGAGCAGCTCGTTCTCCAGCTCCCGCACGGTGTCCGCGAACTCGCCGCTGTCGCCGACGGTGATCGCGTGCCGGTCCGTGCTGGTCGACGCGTCGACGCGGGTCCACGGCCTGGGTGCGGGCAGGAACCCTTCGGCAGTCCCGGCCGCGAGCAGGACCTGCGCGAGCGAGGCGCCGCGCGAGTAGCAGATCAGCCGGGGCGACCAGCGGGGCAGGTACTTCTCGTTGGACTGGTACAGGCTCTCCAGCTGCCAGAAGCGCGATGCAGCGGTCAGTAACGCGTTGGTCAGCCGCAGGACCGGTCCCGCACCGACGCGTTCGGCGTCGCTGAAGATCTCCCGGAACATCGCGAAGTTCAGCGAGATCCGGTGCACGCCGAGGTCGCCGCAGGCGTCGACCAGCGCGGCCACCATGAACTCCATCAGCCCGTTCACCGAGTCGGGATCGCGGCGCATCAGGTCGAGCGACACCCCGCGCACACCCCACGGCGCGAACGACAGCAACCCCCGGACGGCGCCTTCGGCGTCCCGCGCGACGACCATCACGCAGCGCGCGTCGGCGGCGTCGCCGAGCCTGCCGAGCGCCATCGAGAACCCGCGCTCGGTTCTTGCCCCGCGCCACCGTTCGGCCAGTTCGACGTACCGCGCGAGGTCCTCGGCGGGAAGGTCGCCGTGCCGGACGACCTGCGCGTGGTACCCGGCCCGCTGGGCGCGAGTGACGGCCTGCCGGACCGGCCGCATCGTCCGGCCCTCGAGGGTGAAGTCGGCGACGTCGATGATCGCCTCGTCGCCCATCGCGAGCGCCCGCAGCCCGGCGTCGACGTACGCGTGGGCAGCCTCTTCACCGGCCGACAGTACTGCGGGGGACCAGCCGTACGACTGCGTCTCGGTCAGCCAGGTCTTGATCGCGGCCGGCCAGGCCGCCGGGTCGCCGAGCGGGTCGCCGCTGGCCAGGCTGACGCCGTTGACCACACGGTACGCGATCGCGGCGTCGCGGTCGGGGGAGAAGACGACGGCCTTGTCGCGGCGGGTCGCGAAGTAGCCGAGGCTGTCGCGTTCGCCGTACTGGAGGAGGAGGCGGCGGACCTCGAGCTCCTCGGGCTGGCTCAGGTAACGGACCCGGCGGACCGAACGGAGGAAGATCCAGAACGCGATCACCAGTGTCGCCGCGGACAGGAAGCCGACGGTCAGCCCGACCCAGGTGTGGCCCTCGTGCCCCGACCCCATCCGGGCCCGGCTCTGCCCGAACGCGGCGAAGACGGCCCAGCCGATCTTCTCCTTCTGGCCCTGCAGGGAGTGCGGGAAGAGCTGGGTCAGCGTGATGCTGACCGCGATCGAGATCAGCAGGCCGGCGACCATCGCACCGATCGCCAGCCGCCGGCTGCCCGGCGCGAGCCGCGCGGGGAAGCTGTCCCGGATCTTCCACAGCAGCACGATCATCAGCACCGGTACGACGACCCGCGCGATACCGAGCTCGAGATCCTCGTACGACGCCCGCCCGAACTCCGCGATCAGGTCGGGATCGTTCGGGTTCGCGATCTGCACGCTGATGAAGCCGAGCGCGGCGATCGAGGTGATCAGCGTCAGGCCCTCGAACACCCACAGCACCCACAGCAGCGCGGCCCGCTTGCCGCGCAGCAACGCGCTGCCGACCACCGCGAGGTACACCGCCGACAGGAACGTGTGCCCGGCCGGGATCCCGGCGAAGTCGATCACCGCTTCGACGTGCTTGACCACCTCGGGCGCGGCCAGGTGCAAGGGCACCGCGACGAACGACCAGACGGCGGCCATGACGACCACTCGCCCGACCCACACCGCCGCCCGCTGCCGCCACTTCGGGACGGCTTGCTGCCCTGACACGCAGTGATCATCCCACTGCCGCATCACAACGGCGTGAGGACCGCTTATGCAGTAGTGGTCAGCGCCGGGGTGGGGAGCTTGCGCTGCCAGACCTCGTCCAGCGCCATCCGCATGGCACCGGTGACGACCGCGTCCTCGGCCAGGGCGGACAGCTCCAGCTTCGGGTGGTTGAGGGTGAGCAGGCGCAGCTGGTCGGAGATGGCGTCCAGGAGGACCGCACCGGCCCGGGCGACACCGCCACCGATGACCACGGCAGTGGGGTCGAGCACCAGTACGGCGGGAGCCAGCGCCCGGGCGAAGTCGCGGGCGACCTGCTGCACGACGGCCTGGGCCACCGGGTCGCGCTCAGCGGCCGCGGCGAACACGTCTGCCGTGTCGAGCTGCTCGCGGCCGAGCTCGGCCAGGCGGGACTCCGGATTGTCGAGCACAGCCTGCCGGCCGAGGGCCGCGATCGCCTCGGAGCCGACCGCACGCTCCAGCGGCCCGCGGCTGTCCTCGGGGTTGATCACGTCGTCCGGTGCGGTGGCGATGAAGCCGATCTCACCGGCCGCGCCTGTCCCGCGGTGCAGCCGGCCGTCGATCACGATGCCGGCGCCGAGCCGCTCACCCCACTGGACGGCGAGCAGCGTGCCGGTACCGCCGCGGGCCGCGGCGATCGCCAGGGCGGCCAGGTTGGCGTCGTTGTCGAGCATGACCGGGCAGTCGAGCAAAGAGCGCACGTGCTTGACCAGGTCGATCGAGGACCAGCCCGGCACGGACGGGACCAGCTGGACCCGCCCGGTGTGCTCGTCCACGATGCCCGGGCTCGCGGCGACAGCGGCCGCGATGTCCTCGGCCGGGACCTCCGCCTCGGCCAGCGCCTCGGTGATCACCTCGCTGATCACGCCGAGCAGCTCCTGGGCCGTCCAGCCCGGTCCTGACCGTCGTACGAGGGAGAGCTTGCGGCCGGCCAGGTCGGAGACGCCGACGGTGACCCGGTGCGGTCCGACGTCGAGGCCGAGCACCGGCGCCGCGCGACCTCGCAGCGACACCCGGATCGCCGGCCGCCCCAGCGAGCGGTCCGCCGAGTCCGGCCCGTGCTGCTGCAGCCAGCCCGCGTCCAGCAGTTCGTCGACCGCCTGCGCGACGGTCGGTCTGGCCAGACCGGTCCGCTCGACCAGCTCCGCCACGCGCAGCGGTGCGGGTGCCGAGCGCCGGACAGCGTCCAGCACCGCGGCGACGTTGATCCGCCGCAGCATCGTCGTACCGCCGCCGCCGACCGTTCCCTTGCCCATGTCCGACCCCTTGCCTGCCACTCGCCCATCCTATATAGAAAGCGAGCGTTCATAAATTATCCAGCGGAATACCGCGCGCCGCTCGGCCCCCGGCGTGGGCGGTCACCCCGGAGTTTCGGTGCCACGACAACTATCACTGACCGGCCGTGACACGCCCGAGCACACGCGCGCCGCCCGGGATCAGTCCTGCAACACCGTCCGCGCGAAACTGCTGAGCGCCTCCCGGTCCGGCTGCCGGGTCTTGGTCATCAAACTCGCCACGTGCTTCTCCACGGTACGGGGAGAGATGTGCAAGCGCGACGCGATCGACTTGTTGCCGATCCGGTCGACGAGCAGCAAGCAGACCTCGTACTCGCGCGAGGTGACCCCGAGCTTGCGCAGGTTGGGTGGCACCTGCTCGGATCCGCTGCGTCGTTGCGGGACGGTCTCGCCCCACTGGCGCAACTGACTGCGGCAGGCACTGGCAACCGGGGCGATCTCTGCCTGGTGGAACCAGTTCTCGGCCTGCCGCAGCCACTCGACCGGGGTTCCCCAGCCGTCGTTCCAGGCCGCCTCTGCGACCAGCCGCAGACCGAGGTGCCGGGCCATCGGATAGATCTCCGACGTCATCAGCGACTCGGCGACCTCCTGTGCCGCCTCGTCGCCCTGGCCGGCCCGGCCGAGCAGGATGGCGCGCGACAGATGCACGAACTGCTTGTTCCACCGCATCCTGCTGGCCGACGTGGCGCTGACAACCTCGAGGTGCTCCCAGCCGTTCCGGCCCGACAGCACGCCGAGCAGCAGGCCGACACCGTTCTTGCCCGAGGTGTGGAAGGTGGTCGGGTTCTGCGCGTCGTAAGCCAGCGCCTGTGCCATCTCGGACTCGGCCAGTTCCCGGTTCTCCTCGAGCAGAGCGCAGAAGGTCCGGGCCAGGCCGTAGGAGTAGGGCAGCTCGTACGACGCCCGCTCGCCGCCCCAGGACGAGGCTTCGGCCAGTGTCGACTCCATCGCGCCGCGGTGACCTTGATGCGCTTCGAGCATGGCCTTCGTGGCCAGGAAGTAGGTCGCCGACCGCCCGATCCGAACCCGGCGGGTGAAGTCCAGGCACTCGTCGATGAGCCGGCCTGCCCGCTCGTGCTCCGAGCGCATCACCAGCGCCTGCGCGATGGTGCCGTCCACCTCGTAGGCCAGGGAGATCGCTCCGATCCCCATCGCCTGCTGGCGCGCGCGCTCGAGCTCGACGAGGCTCCCGGTCGCCAGCAGGATCGAGCCCGCCTGGAAGATGTGCGAGCAGACGCGTTGGAAGGTCAGGTTGTTCACCTCGGCGACCTGGCGCGCCCGGTGGAAGTAGTCGATCGACCGATCCAGGTCCTTCTCCCGGGAGAGGATGCCCAGCAGTTGCAGGGCGTCGCAGGCCACGGCAGGCAGGTCGGCGCGCTCGGCCGCCTCCGCGGCCCGCGAGGCCAGCTCGGTGGCGGACTTGATCCGGCCGGGGCTGGTTCGTGCCAGTTCGAGGTGCGCGGCGATCGCGTCGACGGGGGCGAAGTCGGCGTCACCCGCATTGCTGCCGAGCAAGGACCGGGCCGTGGCGACATGGGTCAGCGCGGCAGCCCACCGGCCGGCCATGTGCTCGAAGTTCGCCAGCTGCACGTACAGCGAGGCGACCTTGCGGCTGTCCAGGTTGCGGTACGCCATCTGCTCGATCGTGGCCACGTGGGCCGCGCTGTTCTCGAACTGGCCGGTCTCGCTCAGGGCGATCAGCAACGAGCCGAGGATGTCGGCGCGGTGGCCGGTGTCGGGGTCGGACTCGAGCAGCTCGGTCGCCCGCTCCAGCAGCTTGACGGCCGACTCCATCGAGCCGTTGTCGAAGGAACGCTGCCCGGCAGAGGCGAACAGCCGTCCTGCGCGGAGCAGGTCACCGCCGTTCTCGGCCAGCTCGGCCACCATCGTGCACCACTCACCGGGCAGGCCGGGATGCAGTTCCTCGATCGCGTCCGCGCATCGCCGCGCCAGTTCCCCCCGTTCGGTCGGAGTGATTCCGGCGAGCAAGGCCTCGGCGGTCAGGGGGTGCCGGAAGGCGTACCAGTCGGGCACCGGCTCGTCCGGGCCGACCAGCTGGGCGGCTAGCCCGGCCCGCAAAGTTGCCAGCAGCAACCGTTCGTCGGTGTCGGTGGCCTGGCGCACGACGCTCAGAGGGAACCGGTGGCCGATCACCGCCGCGAGGACCAGGAGGTCGCGCGACTCAGGGCCCAGCTTCTCGATCCTGCTGGTGACGCTGCGCACGATCGAACCGGGGACGGCGGTACGAAGGCCTTCGACGACCTGGATGCTTCCGTTCGGGGTGGTCACCAGCTGCCCCGAACGGGTCGCCTCCTGCAGAAGCTCTTCCACCACCAGGGGAACACCCGCGCTGTCCTGCCACAGCCGGCCGACCAGGAAGTCCGGGACGTCGGTCGGGGACACCTCCAGGCAGTCGCCGATCAGCTGCCCCACCTGATCACGATCGAGCGGGCGCAGCTCGACCAGGTCGGCGGTTCCTCGCTGGGCCGCGATCTGGGCGAGCTCGCGGGCCGGGCACTCCTCCGAGCGCAGGGTCGCGACCAGCGCCACCGGGCTGTCGCCCACGCTGTCGACGAGGTACTCCAGGACAGCCAGGGTCTCCGGGTCGGCGCTGTGCAGGTCCTCCAGGACCAGCAGACATCCGTTGTCCTGACCGACGAGCTCGAGCAACCGGAGCACTGCCTCGCCAAGGATGACCGGCGACACTGCCGCCTGCGGCGTGGCCGCGTCGCTCCAGTCGGGGATCACTCGGCCGAGCACTTGACGGTAGGCACCCAGTCCGTCCGGCGAGGGCATCTCACCGCGGCGAATCAGCGACAGGAACGCTTCCGTGAAAGGCCGAAAGGGCACTAGAGTACCGAGCGCACCGACACGGCCACGCAAGGTGACCATGCCGGTGTCGAGCGCGATCGTGGTGGCGACAGCGGACAGGCGGCTCTTGCCGATGCCGGGTTCGCCGACAAGGAAAGCCGCGCCGCCGCGGCCTTCACGCGTCGCGGTCAGCAGGTGCTGGAGATGGTCGATCTCCCCGTCCCTGCCGACCAGGTGTGACGCGCGGGTCTGCATGCTTGCCAACTTTAACGATGGACAGGCCAGGACGCAGGGATAACGGCAGGTTCGCTCCCGGCCCGCCCTGTTTCACTGTTCCAGCGTGGGCCAGGTGCTGCACACTTCCGTGGCCGCTGCGAGTCCGACCGCACCCATCCCGACCAGACCGATCAGAGCCATGGCGCGCGAGCCGACCCGGCTGCGGGCCGGCGGGAGCGGAGCGCCGATCGGGTCGGCTTCGTCGGTCTCGGGGCGGTCGTCGTGGGCATCGTGGGCGGTCATGGTGCTCTCCTATCGGATGGGTCGGCTGATCGGCGAACGGGTGGACGCCGTCAGACAGCTGAAGGTGGAAAGAGGAACGAGGGCACCTGTTGGTGGAAGCCCAGACGCAGGAGCCCGTAGCCGACTCCGGCCAGGCCGCTGAGCAGACCGGCTGACGGGACCGACCCCGGTGTGCCGCAGCGCGGGCCGTGGTGCGCCAGTGCGGTCAGAACCATCCCCGCTCGGCGTCGCCGAACAACCTCCGCCGCGGGGTAGTGCGGGACGAGCCACAGCAGTGGTTCGACTGCGCCCAGCTCGCCGTGACACAGGCTGAGATCGTCCAGCAGGGGGCGGTTCCGCGTGGCTTCGAGGTATCCGTCCACAGCGATCGGCAGGCCGGCCGACCAGTGGGCGAGAATCGTTCCGGCACGGCCGGAGCACCATCCTGGCGAGCTCTTGCCGCTGCCGAGGTGGGCAGCGGCCTGGGCAGCCTCACGATGCCGCGGTCCGGCAGACCGGTAGTTCCCCAAGGCCCAGGCGATGCCCAGATGCCCGCGGGAGAACCCGAGACCGTCAGCAGAGTCGCCGCGACCGACCGACTGGTCTACCACCGCGGTGAGCTGATCCGCGTACCTGGTCGCGAGTGCCGCAGAGCCCGGAACTCCTTCAATCGCTTGCATCGCGGCAAGGCCGCCGGCCGCACCGTCGGCGAAGCTCGGGAACGCCGCGTTGGGCTCGACCTGTTCGCACAGTTCCAGTACGTCGGTCAGCCAGTCGGCGGGCGCTTGGTTGTCGAGCAGAGCCGCCAAGCGGTGCAGGCCGTAGCTGATGCCGCCCAGCCCGTGCATCCCGATCCCAATGGTCTGGACGGCGGCGGGGTCGTCCCGTAGCGAGCGCAGCAGGGCGGGGACCGGCTGGATCGCGTCCCACGCCAGTTCGCCGTACTTGGAGGCGCCGGTCAGTTGCCCCACCTGTGCGAGGAACAGCGCGGTGCCCAGGTAACCGCTGGTCAGGCCCGCGCCCATGGGGAGCACGGCCCAGTGGTGGTCGTCGAGCAGTTCGAGGCCGAGCCAGTTCACTTGGCCGTCGCGGTTGCCAACAGCTTGGGCGACGATCTCGTCCGCGATGTCCGTCGCCGAGGCAAGAAGTTGTCCAGGGTCCGCCTCGGTCGTGCCCAAGCCTGGTCGCGACGACCTGGCCACGTGGACGACCGGTTCGGGGCGAGTTGCCAGCGACGCGGAGATGATCCAGAGCTGCCGGTGCTGGTCGACCTCGTTGAGGGTCGAGATCTTGGCCCGTACCCGGTCCAGACCGCTCTCGGTGAACAATCCGGGGATCCGTGCGCCGTCCGCTGCCCAGACGTCGGTGCTGCCGGGGCGGGTGCGGAACAACGGCACGTCGCCGGCACGGAGGTCGGCCAGCTCGTACGGGACCAGTCGCTGCGTCGTGCTGTCGGTCTCCCAGAGCAGTTCGAACCACGCCTCCTGGCTGTCGGTCGTCCGCAGGGCGTTGGGGTGGGTTGCCTCATCCAGCAGGCCTGTGTAGACCCGGGTCGGGCGGGCGACGTAGCGGATCTCGTCCTCGGCGCAGCACTGGATCGGTCCGCCAGGGGCGAGCAGTTCGTCGCGGTGCCGAACGATGGCGCTGTAAGCCAGCCGGAAGCCGGTCGCGATGCCGACCTCGTGGTCGCGGGGTTCCGTCGCGCCGCCGTCGATGTACGGACGGTTCCGGCCTCCTTGGGTCCTGGCCATTCGCCGGACGAGCCGCATCGTGTCCAGTCCCGCGTCGGCCCAGTCGACGACGTTGTGCGGGGCGACGATGCCCGCGTCGCCGCCGAGCCCGGACAGATCCACGACGCCGTGCTCGCCGGCCAGCAGGAGAGGCAGCAGGGCGGTTCGGTAGACGGAGTCGCGGAGTGCCGCGTGGGCCGGGTCGATGCCGATCGTGGTCTGCACTGTGGTGTTCGGGTGGAACAGCGTCTCCACGTCGACCAGGACCGGCTGGTCACCCGCCGCGATCAGGTTCTCGTAGTGCATGTCGGTGCCGTCGAGCACGTACAGCAGTGCCAGCAGGGCCCCCTGCCGCCGGTAGAACCTGCTCACTCCGGTGAGGTCGGTGCACGGGTGGTAGTCGATGTGCTCGAGCCAGCCGTACTCGCTGCGGGCAACCAGCCGAACCGTCCTGATCTCCAAGCCTGTCCGGTCGTTGAGCCAGTGCACCAGGCCGTTGAAGTGCGCGTGCAGGTCGAGGGCTCGCGGCTTGTAGACGACCCGCCGGCCGTCGGCGAACGTGAGCGTCGTCGTGCATCGGCCCCCGTGATGCAGGTCGCCGCCGGGCTCGATTCCGGTGACTGGACCGGGGTCGTTCCCGTTCAGCAGCTCCGCGACGATCAGCTCGCGGTCCTCGGCGAGGCGGGTCAGCAGTTCGAGGTGGCCCTCGACGGACTGTCGGCACGCCTCGCCCAGGACCCGGGCCAGTACCGGGTACGCGGCCAGGAGGTCCGCCAGCTCGCTCCCTCCAACGAGCCGGTGGGTGAAGTCAAGAAAACGCATCGCCGGGGTGGCGCCGGTCAGGTCTCCGCGGTGGCGGGCCCGGGACAGTTCCAGGACCAGGGTGCGGGCGGCGAGCTTGACCAGGCGCAGTCCCAGGCGGTGCAGGAACTGTTCGGTGACCTCGCCGGTGTGGCCGGCGGTGGTCAGGTCGTTGCGGGCGGAGGCGAGCAGGGGATGGAGGCAACGGACCAGGGCCTGTTGCCAGTCACCCTCGACGGGTGCCGGTACAGACCGCAATCCCAAGCTGCGTTCGACGTACGCCGCCCAGGCCGGCATCGTCGATGCCTGCTCGTGCGGACCGAGCCCCGCTGACCACCAGGCTTTCGGCTGGTCGGTCGGGGGCGCCCCGGTGGTTGCTGAGTCGAGCACGCCGACAGCGTCGCAGCAGGCGGGCCGGAAGACATGGGTATGCGTCCCCCATATTTCTCCAAGCGTTCGCTTCGCCGTACGTGTCCCACAAACGCTTGTTTTGCAGCTGTCCGCGGGACGGTGACTGGGGGACGACCGCCCCGCGGCAGCAGCGCCTGCTCCGGTCGGCCTCTGGTGGAAGGCTTTCGCGGCTCAGGAATTCATGGGTTGCGGCGCGGCCGTCACCGGCCTCCGCTGATCGTTGTCCTCGTGGTGGGCCTCCCGAGTCGCTGGATCTGCTGGGATGCCGAGAACGATGCCCGAGGCCCACGAGCCGGACAAGTGCCGTCGGCCCCCATCTTCTGGCGGGGTTCGCCGGGCAGAACATGGGGGCTGATCCCCCAGGGCGCTCCGCCCTGGACCCGGTCACGCCGCCGCCCAGACCCGGAGGCCGCGGGAGAGCGCGGCACCGGCCGCGAGGACGGCGAAACCCGCGCCGAGGATCGCGCAGGTCCCGGCCGGCCCGGCGAAGTGGATCAGCGCACCCGCCAGCAGAGGCGCCAGGGGCTGGGCGCAGGAGCCGATCAGTCCCTGGGCGCTGCTCACCCGGCCCAGGACCTCGCGGTCGACGCGCAGCAGCTGGGCGGTCATCATCGCGCCGGCGGTGATCGGTGTGCAGAAGGTGACCACGACCAGGGCAGCGATCCGGGCCGCCGGGTGGTCGACGGTGGCGGTGGCCAGCACCAGTACGGCTCGGGTCAGGCAGACGCCGACCAGAACCCGCTGCAGCGGGAACCGCCGCTGGATCCGCGGTGAGAACCCGGCGCCGACCAGGCCGGCCACAGCGGCGGCGGTGATGGCGCCCCCGCTGCTGAGGGCGCTGATGCTGCCCGCGCCGTTGCCGAGGATCACCGAGAAGAGGACCGCCGAGACGATCAGGTTGGACCCGGTCGAGTACAGGCAGGCACTGCGCAGGAAGCTGTCCCGCCAGAGCAGGGACCAGCCGCGGACGAACTCGGGCAGGAAACGGGTCCGGGGCCGGCCGGGCTCCGGACCGAGATCGGTCTTGATCCGGCTGACGCAGAACGCGGAGAACCAGAACGTCACGGCGTCGACGGCGAACGGGATCGCACGGTGCAGGGCGAACAGCGCACCACCCACGACCGGCATCACCAGGTCCAGCGCGTACCCGCGGCCGGTGGTGACCGCGATGGCCTCGGCCAGCTGCTTGCGTTCGACCAGGGTGCGCAGTGCCTGGGTCCGGGCAGGCGCGCCGAAGGCCGACGTGATGGAGCCGGCCGCGGTCAGGACGACCATCAAGGCGAACTGGTACGTGCCGGTGACGGCCATCACCGCGATCGCGGCGAGCAGCAGGCCGTGCACGATGCCGGTGATGATCAGGAGCTTGCGACGGCTGACCGTGTCGGCGAGGTAGCCGGCCGGTACCTGGCCGATCAGGCGGGCGAAGAACGTGACGCCGGCGATCAGGCCCGCATCCAAGACCGAACCGGTCTCGGCCAGGGTGAGCAGCGGGTAGGCCAGCATGGAGGCGGACGAGCCGGCCTGCGAGACCGTGTCACCCAGCCACATCCGCCGGTAGTCGCGGTTGGCGGCCAGCGCCTTCAGCGCGTCCCGGCTGCCGGTGCTCGGCTGGCCGGCCTCGTCCGCGGAGTGCTCGGTGGTCGTCATGGCAGCAGGTCGTCGAGCAGGAAGTTGTTGTTGGTGCGACTGCCCTCGCGGTACCGGGTGAGCCGGTCGAGGAACATCAGGACTCCCGACGCTCCGGTGGCCAGGTCGACGCTCTCCCGCAGGCACTGCTCACCAGGGACCGAGGTCTGGTCCGGTGCACCGACAACGAACCGGAGCACACCCTCAGCGGTGCGCCAGGCATCCAGCCCGGCCTGCTCGTCACCGATCAGCTCGGCCGCGTCCAGCAGCGCCATGCCGAGTCCGGACAGCCCGTGGTAAAGCTGAGGCATCACTGACCAGCTCCTGACCAGGTCGGCCCGCATCGCGTCCCAGGCCTGCCGCAGCTCGTCGTCCGGGGCAACCGCGAGCTGCCGCAGTACGGCGGTCGCCACGCCGGCCGTGCCGTGGTCCCAGTAGGGCTTGAGATCGGTCGGGTTCTCGCCGTCGTCCGGGGCATGGCTCGGAAAGCTGCTCAGTACGTCGTTGAGCGGGAAGAGCTGCTCCAGGTCGTGCCGCAGCGCGGTGCGGCTGAGCGACTGCCACTTGTCGTCGCCGGTGGCCAGTGCGAGGTACAGCAGGAACGTCGAGACACCGCTGCCGCCGTACGCGTAGCCGATCGGGCCGTGGGGGAGGACCAGCCGCTCCGCCAGGGCCACGGCGTTGTCTAGGTGACTCGCGTCGCCCTGGGACCTCCACAGCCGAAGGCACGCCGTACCGACGCCTGCGATGCCTTGCAGCATGCCCGGCTCACCGTCGAGCAAGGGATGGTCGACGGCATCACGCAGTACTTCGCGAGCGCGATCAGGCTGTCCGGCCTCGTCCAGGGTCCAGGCGACTCCGGCCAGGCCGGTGTAGAGGCCTGGTGGGATCCGCGCCGGTGACAGCGGTGCTGCGAGCAGCCACGAGGTGGCCATGCCGGGCAGCCGCGACCGCCGGCCGGATCCGTCGGCCACCTCGTCGGAGAGGTTGAGCAGCGTGTGCAGTACGCCGGCAGCGCCGTACCCCACGGAGTACGGGTTGGTCTCGTGCTGCAGCGGATGGCCGGGGAACAGGCGGTCCGAGCGAGTGGGGTCACCACTGAGCATGATCGTGTCCACCAGCCCACGAGCGGTCTCGACCGTGTGAGCACGCTGTTCGCTGGTCGGGCCGGTGGCCGGGAGCAGCAGCGGGACCGGGGAGTCCCAGGCGCGGTGCGTGGCGAAGTCGAGCGCCTCGATCCGGCGGCGGACCGCGACCGGATCAGGGCCCGCGCCTTGGGCTGCGGGGTCCATCAGCTCGCCGATCAGGTCGGTGAGTCCGGGCGGCAGGGCGAGGTCGTCGCGGAGCGCTTCGAGGAAGCCGGGCAGCAGCTCGGGGTGGAAACCGACCGCGGCGTTGACCGGGTGCAGCGAGCCGAGCATGAGGGCACCGAGCGCGTAGTAGTCACCGGCGCCGTCGGCGAGCTTGTCCTCGATCACTCGCGGGCTGCTGACACCCGGAGTGGTCAGACCCAGGGGAGCGTCGACGCCGTGCTCGATCGCGGCCTCCAGGTCGATGACGACCAGCCGGCTGTCCGGAGTGCTCCCGTCCGGTCCGTCGTCGATCAGCACGTTGGTGAAGGAAAGATCAGCCAGTACGACGCCGCGCGCGTGCGCCGCCGCGATCGCGTCGGCCAGCTGCAACCACCAGCGCTGCTGCGTGGCGTAGTACCCGCGGAGTCCTTCGGGTGTGAGGTCGAGGGTGTGCAGCGGATTCGTCGAGACCGAGCGGGTGCTCATCTGCGGCCCGGTCACGCGGTCCTCGACCAGGAAGTGGTGTCCGCTCTCGGAGAAGAAGCCGCGCGGCCGCACGAAGTGCCCCGTGTCGGCGAGCTTCTCCAGGATCCGGTGCTCGCGCTCCAGAGCCTCGAGCGCACTGGTCGTGCTGCTCGCCATCACACCGGGGCGCGCCTCCTTCAGGATCACCGGGCTGCCGTCCGCTTCGACCGCGCCGGTGTAGACGCCGCCGCCGTTGCTGAAGGCCAGTGCGGACTCGACGCGGTACCGCCCGTCGTCGAGCAGGGGTACGCCGGCCTCGGGCTCGGCTTCCCCGAAGGGGTCGGTGGCCCACGACGGCACGGAGTAGTACGGCTGCCGGTAGTCGGGGACGTCGCTCCCGTCGGGAGCCTTGAGCATCAGACTCGGTACGCCGTCCGGCGTGTAGCGGCGGTCGGCCAGGAAACCGCCGTACCGGTAGAAGACCGAGGTGCTGCCGGGCACCGGGCGGTCGGACAGGATGTGTGGGCCGCCGGTGTCCCCGACCGCGTCGGCGAGCTCCTTCGCGACCGTGAGGAACTCCTCGTCGGTCGCGGGGTAGACGGTGATGAACTTGCCGGCCGAGCCCCGGGACCAGCGTTTGGCCAGCGTCCGCTCGGTGCTCCGCCGGTCCAGCAGGAACTTGAAGGGGACCCGCTGCTCGACCAGGACCTCGAGCGCGTCCGCGAGGGTCTGCTCGGCCCGGTCGGGCGCGGTCGAGACGTGCAGCTTCCAGCCCTGCGGGACCAGGGTGGCGCCGGGCACGTCGACGATGAACCAGAGACCGCGGCGGCGCAGACCCCACGCGCGCGGGACCAGGCGGCGGTGCACGGCGAGCAGCTCGGGATCGGGGTTGTAGCGGTCCAGGGGCTCGTACCAGCGGCGGTCCTGTTGCGCGTAGAGGTTGTACATCGCCCACATCGGGAGCTCCCTGGTCGGTGGCGGTGGTTCGGTGCCGCTCCGGGCCTCGGACCGTTGGTCCGAGACCCGGAGACGGGGACGGTCACCGAGCGGTGATCACCCCGCGGCATACTCCGGTGCGATGACCGGGCAGCTCAGTTGCAGCTGTTCGAGTCGCAGGACGTGATCGAGATCGACGGCTCCTGGCCGACGTGGCCCTTGTCGGCGTCGAGACGCTGCAGGTTCAGGATCGCGTTCATGGTGTTCTCCTTCGGTGGGTGGTGCGGTGGATGAGGTGCGGCCCGTTTCCCCTTGTTTTCAAGGCGTTCCGAGCTGCGGCAGACCATTCCAGCCGAGGTCGCGACGGCGCAAGGCTCCGGGCTACCCAACTTCTGCGTTCCGTGAGTACCCGATTGCCGGGTGTAGCGGTGGTAGAACATGGGTGCAGATTCCCCATGTGCGCGGGCCCGGCTGGTGTCACCGTGAGCGTGTGTACAGCCCAGCTCCCGGTCTTCCGGTCTCAGCTCACTCGGTGCTCGACGTCGTGCCGCAGCCGGCTGGGCAGTCGGCCGCGGCGGCGTTGCGGGAGACGGTCGAGGTCGCGCAGACCGCCGACGACCTGGGCTACCGCCGGTTCTGGATGGCCGAGCACCACGGGGTCCGGGGGATCGGCAGCGCCGCGCCGGCCGTGCTGGCCGCCGTACTGGCGGCGCGGACGGACAGGATCCGGCTGGGCTCCGGGGGAGTACTGCTGGGGCACCACAAGCCGCTGCTGATCGCCGAGCAGTTCGCCGCGCTGGCCGCGGCGTACCCGAGCAGGATCGACCTCGGGGTCAGCGAAGGCAGCGTGTCGGCACCTTGTACCGCGGCAGCTCTCGGCTGGTCCGGTGACGCGCGGGAGACGTTCCCGCAGCGGCTGGACGAGCTGTGCCGGTTCCTGCGTGACGGACTGCCCGGACGGACCCCGGTAGGGGACGTCCGCCTCACGCTGGCCGGGTTGCCGCCGCCCGTGTTCGTTCTGGCGAACCGGCCGGCCACGGCGCAGTTGGCCGCGGTACGAGGGCTCCCGATCTTCCTGACCGCGACAGAGACCACCGTGGCGGCCGCTGCGGCGTACCGGGACACCTTCGAGCCGACCGGGCCTACCGGCAAGCCCTACCTGGGGGTGTCGGTCGGGGTCGTTGCCGCCGACACCGACGAGGAGGCGCTCAACCGGCTGGCCGAGTACGTCCGGGTGAAGCACCGGCTGGCCGCCGCCTCGCCCCGAGCCACTCCGGCCGAGCTGCTCGAGTTGCTGGAGCCCCCGATCACCGGGCGCGAGCGTGGCCGGGCCGAGCGGCTCCTGGACGACCCCGGCCACATCGTCGGCTCCCGCTCGACCGTCGCGGCCGGACTGGCCAAGCTGGCGGCCGGGACGGGTGCGTCCGAGATCATGCTCGCCCCGCTGGCGTACGACGGCCTGGTGCGCTCCTCGATCCTCCGTACAGTCGCGGCCGCCCTGACCCGGGCCATCCGCACGGTGCCGCGCTCCGCACCGCACTTCGTTGCAACTGCCTAAAGTGGGTACTGCCCCACTATGGAAAGGCAGATGTGATGTCGCGCGAGCAGGATGTCGTCCAGCAGTGTCCGACCGAGCTGTTCATCGGCGGCAAGTGGCGAGCGGCCGACGGCGGGAAGACCCTCGCCGTCGAGGATCCTTCCACCGGTACGACGCTCATCCAGGTCGCCGACGCGTCCCCGGTCGACGGGGTGGCCGCTTTGGACGCGGCCGTCGCGGCGCAGGCCGAGTGGGCAGCGACCGCACCGCGAGAGCGCGGCGAGATCCTGCGCCGCACGTACGAGCTGATGACCGAGCGCGCCGACGAGCTGGCGCTGCTGATGACGCTCGAGATGGGCAAGCCGGTCGCGGAGTCCAAGGGCGAGATCGCGTACGCCGCGGAGTTCTTCCGCTGGTTCGCCGAGGAAGCGGTCCGGATCGACGGCGGCTACCAGATCGCGCCGAACGGGCAGGGCCGGTTCCTGGTCATGCGCCAGCCCGTTGGGCCGTGCCTGCTGATCACGCCGTGGAACTTCCCGGCCGCGATGGGCGCGCGCAAGATCGGCCCGGCGGTCGCCGCGGGCTGCACGATGGTGATCAAGCCGGCCGCGCAGACCCCGCTGTCGATGCTGAAGCTGGCCGAGCTGATGACCGAGGCCGGGCTGCCGGCCGGGGTGCTCAACGTCATCACCACGAGTGACTCCGGCGGCGTGATGGAGCCGCTGATCCGCGACCCGCGGGCCCGCAAGCTGTCGTTCACCGGCTCGACGCCGGTCGGCCGATCGCTGATCGAGCAGTCCGCCGAGCAGGTGCTGAAGACGAGCATGGAGCTCGGCGGCAACGCGCCGTTCCTGGTGTTCGAGGACGCCGACCTGGACAAGGCGGTCGAGGGCGCGATGCAGGCCAAGATGCGCAACGGCGGCGAGGCCTGTACGGCGGCCAACCGGATCTACGTGCACTCGTCGGTGCTCGACGCCTTCGCGACCAAGCTCACCGAGAAGATGGCCGCGCTGAAGGTCGGCCGTGGCACCGAGGACGGCGTCCAGGTCGGCCCGCTGATCGACGCCAAGCAGCGGGACAAGGTCAAGGACCTGGTCGAGGACGCCGTCCAGCAGGGCGCCCGGGTGCTCACCGGCGCGGACGTTGTCGAGGGCAAGGGGTACTTCTACCCGCCGACGGTGCTCACCGACGTACCGAAGTCCGCGCGGCTGCAGAAGGAGGAGATCTTCGGCCCGGTCGCGCCGCTGACCGCCTTCGAGACCGAGGACGAGGCGGTCGCGATGGCCAACGACACCGAGTTCGGCCTGGTCTCGTACCTGTTCACCAAGGACCTGGCCCGCGCGCTGCGCGTCTCGGAGCGGCTCGAGACCGGCATGATCGGCCTCAACCAGGGCATCGTCTCCAACCCCGCGGCGCCGTTCGGCGGCGTCAAGCAGTCCGGCCTCGGCCGCGAGGGCGGCACCGTCGGCATCGACGAGTACCTGGAGGTCAAGTACGTCGCGGTGAACCTGGACTGATCACTCGGTCAGCCATTGACTGATGGTCTCGTTGTCCGGGCGCGGTGAGGTGCCGATCGCGTGCGGGACGAAGCGGGCGTAGTAGTCGGTGATCGGGCCGTCGGACTCGCGGACCATCATGCCGGCCGCGGCGCCGTCGACGATCCAGCTGCCGATCACCGCCCGGTTCCCCTCGTACGACGGCAGCGGGCTCCACTCCTGGTACACCATCGTGTCGGTCTCGTACGGACCCTCCTGCACGTGGTCGTCGCCGCCGATGGTGTGGATCCGGATGTTGCTGCCCTCGCGCCCGTGCAGCGGCTTGGCCACCCATTCGAGCAGGTCGCCGGGGTTGTCGAAGTACGCCGGCAGCAGGTTCGGGTGGTCGGGGTAGAGCTCCCACAGGATCGGCAGGATCGCCTTCGTGGACAGCATCGTCTTCCAGATCGGCTCGATCCACTGCACCGGCTCGCGCTCCATCCCGGCCAGCAGGTACCGCCCGAACTGGTCGTCGAGCATGTCCTCCCACGGGTACAGCTTGAACGCGGTCCGGATCTGGCGCCCGCCCCAGTCGACGAACGCGCGCTGTGCCGACTCCCAGCCCAGGTCCTCGATCTCGTGCCCGTACGTCGCCAGGCCGGCCATCGCCGCCGTGTCGCGCAGGTAGGCGACCGTCATCGCCTCCTCGCCGGTGGTCTCGGCGCCGGAGTTGAAGAAGTGCGCCTCGTTGCCCGGGAACCGGCCGGCCGCGCGCTGGTCGCCCCACCACTTCACCAGCCGGTCGTGCACGGAGTTCCACTGGTCGGCGTCGGGGAAGATCTCCTCCAGCCAGTTCCACTGGATCACCGCGGACTCCAGCAGCCCGGTCGGGGTGTCGCCGTTGATCTCCAGCATCTTCGGCTCGACACCGTTCCAGACCAGGTCGAACCGCGCGTACACGGACAGGTCGTCGCGCTTCAGCGACTCCTGCACCAGTGGCAGCGTGCCGGGCGCCAGGCCGAGCTGCGCGTCGCTGAACCGGTCACCGGCCGCCATCACCGACGCAGCGTGCTTGCACATCGCGTACAGCTCCTCGGTGACCTCCTCGAGGTGCGTCACCTCGTCCATGGTCACCTCGTACCAGGCGCTCTCGTTCCAGTACGGGCGTTCGGTGCCGTCCGGCATGTCGGTCATCGGGAAGACCAGACCCTGCTCGACGACCTTGTCCCGCCAGTCCGGGCGGGGCTTGATCGAGTGCCGCCACATCAGCCGCCAGAGCTCCCCTTGCCCGACTTGCCGAAACCGCCGCGCGAGATCGTGCCGATGTCGCCGCCCTTGGTGTCCAGCCCGCCACGCTTGATGGTCGGGCTGCCGCTGCCGCCCGTGCCGGTCCGCGGGATCGTGTACGTCCCCTGGCCGGCGTTGTACCGGCCGCCGATCGGCGGGACCAGGCCGCCACCGCGGGTGGCCATGTAGAACCAGAAGAAGCCCGCACCGGACCCGGCCCCGTTGTACTCGCGCTCGTCCTTGCAGTTGGCGTCGTCGGAGCGCTGCTCGGTCTGCGGGTCGACGCAGATCGCGGCGTACTCCGGCTGGTCGTCGTCGTTGGAGCACCCGGTCAGCGAGGCCGCGACCAGCGCGGTCAGGCCCAGCGTGATGCCCGCACTGCGCATCCGGCGGTCGCTCATCGTCGTCCCTCCCCTTCGGCGGGCGGTTTCATCGAGAACATCACGGCCGCGCCCACCACCATCGTCACACCCACCACAACCAGGGGACCTGCGCCGACGTCGGCCACGGCCAGCACCAGCACGGTCACGAACGAGAGCACGGCCAGCGTGGGCACCACCACTCGCTGGACGACCCGGCCCTGCAACTGGCCCTTGAAGTAGAACGGGACGGCCAGGGCGGTCGCCACGTAGTACAGCGAGACCAGGATGGACACCGCGGCGACGGAGTCGGCCAGTACGGCGTCCGAGGTGAGCACGAGGATCACGTAGATCAGCACACTGGCCGTCGCGAACACCCATGTCGACACACTCGGCGTGTGGTACCGCTTGGAGATCCGGGCGAACCGGCCGGGGAACGCGTCGCGGCGGGCCATCGACAGCATCGTCCGGGCGGTCGGCAGGATCGTCGTCTGGGTGGACGCGAGCGCTGAGACCAGTACGGCGGCGATCAGCAGCTTGCCGCCCGCCGTACCGAGCAGGTCCTCACCCAGTACGGCGAGGAAGTCGTCGTCGGCGATGCCGGCCAGCTGACCGGTCCCGGCGTACGCGACGGCGGCCCAGGCGACCACGACGTACAGGACGACCAGGACCGCGTTGGAGATCAGTGCGGCGATCGCGGGCGTGCTGCGGGGGTTGCGGGACTCCTCGTTGACGCTGAACGACGAGTCCCAGCCCCAGTAGAGGAACACCGCGACCAGTACGCCGGCGGCCCAGTGACCTTGGCCGGTGTCCGAGAACGCCGGGATGCTGAGGGTGCCGGCCTCGCGGAACGCTCCGACGACGAACCAGAGCAGCGCGACGAGCTCGATCGACAGGAGCAGCAGCTGAGTGCCTGCTGCGACCCGGACTCCGCGGTAGGCAAGCAGGGCCATGACGAGGATGAACACCGTGCCCAGTGCGGCCTGGGCGAGCCGGGAGTCCTCCGCGCCGTCCAGGCCGAGCAGCGCATAGGTGTAGACCGAGGCGACCTGGGCGAGGTTGCTCATCACCAGCACACAGGCCATGACCGTGGTCCAGCCGACCATGCGGCCCACGCTGAGTCCGAAGGCCTTCTCGGTCCACGGGAACGTCGTACCGCAGTCGGGCTCGGCCTGGTTGAGCTCACGGAAGCAGAGCGCGACCAGTACGACGGGGATCGCGCTGACGGCCAGCACGATCGGTGCGGCGGCGCCGGTGTACGCGGCGAGCAGTCCTACCGACACAGCCAGTGAGTACGCCGGTGCTGTGGAGGAGACTCCGATCGCCGTACCGGCTCCGACCCCCAGGGCGTCACGGCGCAGGTTGCGGCCGCGTGACCGCGACTCCGTCGTCGTCACAGTGCTCACCCTCTGGTTGCCGGACCTTTGTCGTCAGCCCAGAGTGCCATCCCGGCCGGGTCGCCGCCCCACCGCCACCCGCTGGACTGCAGGTTGTGACGTCTTCGGTGGCCCATCAGTTCCGTCACTCGGCGGTCAGTGCCTCCAGGTACCACCGCAACGCTGCGGCGGTGTCGTCCGGAGCTGCCCAGCCGTTGACTACGGCGAGTAACGCGAAGTAGGTCTCGCGGCGGGCGTCGGCTGCCAGCGCCAACCTGTCGACGTCGACCACACCGACAGCGGCCACGTACTGCGCTGCTTCCGCCGACTTCGGGTCGAGCCCGACGGCAGGTCCGACCACTCGCCGTACGCGCACCACCTCGTCCGGCCGGAGCGCTACGCCGGTGTAGCCGTCGACCAGCTCCCGCATCAGCTCCTGGAACCCGACGTCCTGTGCGAGCTCGGCCAGCTGCACCCAGGCTTCGAGCTGCTCGACCGACGCACGTTCCGGCAGCTCCGGCACCATCGAACGGCGGGCAGCCGCAAACCTCTCGTCCTGCTGCTGGAAGACAATCGACAGGAAGTCCTCCACCAAGGCAGCCCGCCCGGCCGAAGACAACGCGGCCAGTCGCTGCAGCTCTTGAAGTCTGTCTGCCGACAAGGAGCTGCGGGCCGCCCGAAGGACTGCTTGGCGCAGGCGGAGGGTCTGCTGCTGGGTCTCCAGCGCTTCTTCTTCCACCGCGACGAGTTGCTCGAGGGACGTCCGGTCGGCGAGCAGCTGCTCGATCTTCGCCAGCGGGAAGCCGAGGTCCCGCAGCGCGTGGATGAGCTCCAGCCGCGCGAGCGCCTCCGCGTCGTACAGGCGGTAACCCGCGGCGGAGCGGGTCGTGGGCACGACCCCTCGATCGGAGTAGAAGCGGATGGTCTTCACCGTCAAGCCCGTCCGCCGGGACAGTTCGCCGATCGAGTAGGTCATGCCCTCCACTGTGCCGTCTCCCGTCGGGGGAGACTCAAGCCACCAGGTCGTTGGCCGAGCGCAGCACCGGTACGCCGACCGCGTTCGGCGCCGAAGCGCCGGTGACGTGGAAGGTGTGTGACTCGCCCGCCGACAGCGTGATCAGGCAGCTGTCGACCTTCGCCGCCGGGTCGAGCCGGTCGGGGAAGAGCGCCAGGTCCTTCGCGAGAGCGGTCGCCGTCACCGTCACGTCGTACCCACCGTCGACAGCGGCAACGGACGCGGTGTAGGCGTCCCCGGCCAGCCGCAGCGAGGTGTCCTCGACGAAGTACCAGTACGCCGCGCTGCCGTCCGCGCCACGCACCTCGATGTACTCGGTCGTCTCGGAGCCGGCCTTGGTGATCGACTCCGGCAACGAGTTGAGCACCGCGGACCGCGGCCCGACCTCGAGCGCGAAGGTCTCCTGCGCCAGCACGGCCCCGCCCGCGGACGTGCTCCGCCGCGCGACGGTGATCGACGTCGACCAGGCCTCGTCGGTGTCGTTGTGCCCGGCAACCACCAGCCCGTTCTCGCGCGGCTGCACGGTCAGCAGGCGGTCGGCGTACGCGTGCTTCAGTGCGAACCACAGCGGCTTGCGGTGCCCGTGCCCGTCGACCGCCGCCCAGGAGATCACCGGCCAGTTGTCGTTCAGCTGCCAAACGATCGTGCCGGTGTTCAGCGGGAACAGGCTGCGCCAGTGCTCGACGCCGTAGGCAACGGCCCGCGCCTGGTTGAGCTGCGTCGTCCAGTGCCAGTCGTCGATGTTCTTCCACAGCGGCAGGTGATCGCCCAGTCCACGCTCGAGCTTGAGGTTGCCCTCGAACGCCTTCTGGTGCACGAGCATCTGCTCGCCGTACGGGTCGAGCGGCTCGTCGTGCACGACCGACGTCAGCGTCGACCAGGCCGGCGGCCCTTGGAAGCCGAACTCCGACACGAAGCGCGGCTTGTAGTCGCGGTACGTCGAGTAGTCGACCCGGTTCCACACGTCCCAGACGTGCATGGTGCCGTTGCGTTCGTCGTTGGGGTGGATGAAGTGGTCGTAGGAGTACGGGCTGCCCTGCGAGTACGGCGTCCGCGGGTCGAGCTCCGCGACGATCTTCGGCAGCAGGTCGAAGTAGTAGCCCTCGCCCCACGTCCGGCCGGCCAGCGGCTGGCGCCAGCCCCACTCGACGTAGCCCCAGATGTTCTCGTTGTTGCCGTTCCAGACCGCCAGGCTGGCGTGCCGGCTGAGCCGCGTGACCGCCTGCCGGGCCTCGGCCTCGACCTCGCTGCGCAGCGGCTCGTCCTCGGAGTACGCCGCGCAGGCGAACAGGAAGTCCTGCCAGACCAGGATGCCGAGCTCGTCGCAGACGTCGTAGAAGTCGTCGGTCTCGTAGATGCCGCCGCCCCAGACCCGGAGCAGGTTCATGTCGGCGTCGACCGCGTCGGTGATGCTGCGCTCGTACGTCGACCGGTCGAGCCGGGTGACGAACGCGTCGTCCGGGATCCAGTTCGCGCCGCGGACGAAGACCGGCTTGCCGTTCACCGACAGGACGAACGGGCCGCCGTGCTCGTCCGGTGCGACGTCCGTCGTGATCGTGCGGAAGCCGACGCGGCCGGTCCAGTCGTCGGCCTGCTCACCGGCCTTCACCGCCACCGCCACGTCGTACAGCGGTTGCTCGCCGTGGCCGCGCGGCCACCAGCGGTCGACGTGGTCGATCGTTGCCGAGACCCCTGCCTCTTCGGTGCCGGCGGCAACGGTCATCTCGGTGGTGGTGCCGCCGACCTCGACGGTGATCGTCGCGTCGGTGGTGAACCCGTCGGCCCAGGCGAGCGCGACCTTGGTGTCCAGGACGCCGTGGTCGCGGTCGAGCCCGGCGAGCGGGCGGACCGTGTCGATCCGGACGCCGGTCCAGGACTCGATCCGGATCGGCTTCCAGACGCCGACGGTCGCGACGTCCGGTCCCCAGTCCCAGCCGAAGTTGCTGGCCATCTTGCGGATCGCGTTGTACGGGTGCAGGTTCGTGTGCGGCCAGAGCCCGAGCTGCTCGGCCAGCCGGTCCGCGGTGTCGGCCGGGCCGGCGAACTCGATCACGAGCTCGTTGCGCTCGGCAACCAGCAGCGCGGTGACGTCGAACCGGTACGAGCGGTGCTGGTTCCAGGTCTTGGCGATCTCGGTGCCGTTGAGCGTCACGGTCGCCGCGGTGTCGAGGCCCTCGGCAACGAGTTCCTGGACGGCGTGGCCGTCGGGCGCCCAGTCGAACTCGGTCCGGTAGCTCCAGCTCGTCCGGCCGATCCAGTGCAGCTTGCCCTCGTTGGCGCCGTCGAACGGGTCGGGGATGACGCCGGCCGTCAGCAGGTCGGTGTGCACCTCACCCGGCACGGTCGCGGCGATCGGTGCGGCGAGCAGGGGGCTGTACTTGTCGGGCACCGGGCCGCCGGACGCGCGGACCGTCCAGTTGATGCCGCTGTCAGTGGTGAGATTCAAGGAAGTACCTTCTACGAATTGGTGAAAGTTCTGAGCCAGAGTTCGGCCAGTAGCCGATGACCGGCGGCCGTCGGGTGCACGCCGTCGTCGGCGAGGGTCTCCGGTCCGACCTCGGCGGCCAGCGCGTTGAACTCGACGTCGGCCGGCACCAGCAGCGCGCCGTACTCGGTCGCCAGCCGGCGGACCACCCCGAGCTTGGGGTCCAGGTCCTCGCGCCAACCGTGTTGCTCGTCGTCCACCGGGACGAGGAACGGCTCGACCAGGACCAGCCGGACGCTGCGCAACGGGTCGAGCAGCTTGCGGTACGACGCCTCGAACGACTCCGCCGACGTGGGGTCGTCCTCGTCGTAGCGGCGCCAGGTGTCGTTGATCCCGACCAGGATCGAGACCAGGTCGGGTTCGTGGGCCAGGACGTCGGTCTCCCAGCGCGCGACCAGGTCGACGGCGCGGTGGCCGCTGATCCCGGCGTTCACGATCCGCGGGCCCGGCAGGGCGTCGTACAGGAACTTCACGTAGCCGTTGCCGAGGCCGGCCGGATCGGTGCGCCGGCCGCAGTCGGTGACGGAGTCCCCGGCGAACACGATGGTCCGCCGGGGGTCCAGAAGGTTGTCCGTCATTACAGCGTGGCCGCGTTCACGTCCCAGTCGTCCGGCAGGACCGGAGCGAGCTCGACCGTGCTGGTCACGTCCACGAACGCGTTGGTGTCGATCGACTCGGTGATGGAGGCCATCACGTCGACGATGTGGAACGCCAGCGCCCCGGTCGCGCGGTGCGGCCGGTCGGCGCGGATCGCCCGCGCCATCTCCAGTACGCCGGTGCCGCGCTCGGCCGTCGCCTCGGTGGTGGCGACGGTCTCCCAGTCGTCCCCGCCGCGGCGGCGGATCTTGATCTCGCCGTCGAAACGGTTCGGGTCCGGTACGGCGAGCGTCGCCTCGGACCCGGTGATCTCGACGAACCCGGCCCGCGGCAGCGGCGAGTCGAAGCTGAAGATGCTCTGCGACGACTGCCCCGACTCGAACCGCGCGATCGCGCTGACGTGCGTCGGCACGGTCACGTCGAAGTCGGTCCCGGCCAGCGGGCCCGACCCGATCGTGCGCTTCTCGCGCGACTTCGATCCCAGACCCGCGACCGCCGCGACCGGGCCGAACAGCTGCACCAGCGTGGTCAGGTAGTACGGGCCGATGTCCCACAGTGGGCCGGCGCCCTCCTGGAACAGGAACGCCGGGTTCGGGTGCCAGGACTCGGGACCGGGGGACTGCATCAGGGTGAGCGCCGTCAACGGCGTACCGATGTCACCGTTGGCGATGATCCGGCGCGACTGCTGCAGGCCCGGGCCGAGAATGGTGTCCGGCGCGCAGCCGAGCCGCAGCCCGGCGTCCTGGGCGGTGGCGAGCAGCTTGAGGCCGCTCTCCTGGTCGAGCGAGAACGGCTTCTCGCTCCACACGTGCTTGCCCGCAGCGATCGACGCCAGCGCGACCTCGACGTGCGCGACCGGGATCGTCAGGTTGACGACGATCTCGACGTCGGCGTTGTTCAGCACGGCCTCGGGGCCGCCGTGCGCCGCGATGCCGTACTCCTCGGCCTTCGCCTTGGCCGCCTCCGGGCGCAGGTCGCCGATCGCGACGACCTTCAGGTCCGGGAAGCTCTGCATGGACTTGATGTAGGCGTCGGAGATCGTGCCGGCGCCGATGACGCCTACGCCGACCGGGCTCATCCCTGGTCCTGCCCGGTGAGCCAGCGGAAGCTGCCCTCGACAGCGTCGAAGATCTCGCCGGTGAAGTCGTCCAGCTCGACCACGCGCAGCGCCGTCGGCGCCGCGGCCAGGATGTCGTTGACGGCGATCGTGCCGTCGCCGACCGCGACCTGCGCCTTGTTGTCCAGGGTGCCGTCGCCGTCCTTGACGTGCAGCGCCTTCACCCGGTCACCCAGCCGGCCGAGCAGCGCCGGTACGTCGGCACCGCCGACGGCGGCCCAGTACGTGTCGACCTCGAGAATGACCTCGTCGGACAGGTTGTCGGCCAGGATCTCCAGGGCGTGCACCCCGTCGATCACCGACTCCAGCTCGAAGTGGTGGTTGTGGTAACCGACCGTGATGCCGTGCTCGGCACCTTCCTTGGCGGCGGCGTTCAGGCCCTCGGCGATCACCTTGATCTCGTCCACCGACTGCCAGCGGGCCGGGTCGGTGTGCGGGTCGATGACGGTGCCGATGCCCAGCTGCTTGGCGGCCTCGAAGATCGGGCCGCTCTCGTCACGCAGCAGTCCCGCGTGCGTGCTCGGCGCCGACAGACCGTACTTGGGCAGCGCGTCGGCCAGCTTCCCGGCCAGGTTCACCAGACCGAACGGCTCCACCTTGGTGTAGCCGATCTCCGCGATCCGGGCCAGGGTGGCGTCGAAGTCCTCCTCCAGCTTGTACCGCACGGTGTAGAGCTGGAGGGACAGGTTGTCCACTGCGACCATTCTTCTCTCCTCGTCGCCAAGTTGCCTCCGCTGCCCAGAGACCCCTCGGCATGCTTGACCGAACCGGTTAAGTACCGTCGGCAGACTATCCCAAGACTCCCCTCCCGGACCAGAGTCGAACCACTCCTCGGTCACCAACGGCAAACGCTTCCCGAGATTTGAGCGGAAGGGGCAGCGGCAACACAGGGGGACAGGCAAGGAGAAGAACGAAGGAAGAGACAGGACAACCGAAGAGCCAGAACAAGAGAGAAGAAGGGAAGAGATAGAGACGGTGCGCTCGCTGTGGTGACCGGGGCGCCCCGCCTGAGGTTGTCAGTTGTTGCTCTGCTTGCCTTCTCCGGGTGGCTCTCCCGCCGGGTTGGGGTTTGATCAAATGGTTGCTGTGGGTGATGAAATCTGGTGACCTGCAGACAGACAGTGGTGGGCGGCGCAGAATGTGGGTCTGCCGAGCCGCCCGTCACGGCTTGGTCCGCCTGCTCGAAGGAGGCCGGTCGTGGGCCGTGTGACCATCAAGGAGATCGCTCGACGGGCCGGGGTCTCCAAAGGTGCGGTGTCCTATGCGTTGAACAACCAGCCGGGGGTTTCGGAGGCGACTCGGGCTCGGGTGCTGAAGGTGGCCGAGGAGTTGGAGTGGATGCCGAACCGGGCCGCTCGGCAGTTGTCGGCGGCTCGGAGCGAGACGTTCGGGCTGGTGCTGGCGCGGACCGCGAAGACCTTGAGCGAAGAGCCTTTCTACATGGGGTTCGTGGGTGGCGTGGAGTCGGTGCTGGGGGAGAAGTCGTACGCGCTGGCTCTGCAGGTGGTGCCTGACGTGCAGGAGGAGATGGCCACCTACCGCAAGTGGGCTGCTGAGCGGCGGGTCGACGGGGTGATCGTGGTCGACCTGAGGGTCGACGACCCGCGGATCCAATTGCTCAGGAAGCTGGAGCTGCCGGCGGTGATCGTGGGGGATCCGGTGCTCGCCGACGGGCTGACCTCGGTGTGGACCGACGGGCGGTCGGCGATGAACGCCGCTGTCGAGCACGTCGCGTCCCTGGGGCACAAGGCGATCGCGCGGGTCGCGGGGCCGCCGGAGCACGGGCACGTGTGGATCCGGGACCAGGCGTACGCCGCGGTCGGGCGCCGGCTGGGGGTGCAGTTGCGGATCCGGCACACCGATTTCTCCGGTGAGGAAGGCGCCACGGCGACCCGCGAACTGATGACCGCCGAGCGCCGGCCGACCGCGATCATCTACGACAACGACCTGATGGCGGTCGCCGGGCTGTCGGTGATCAACGGGCTCGGGCTCAAGTCGCCCGACGACGTCACGCTGGTCGCGTGGGACGACTCGGCGCTGTGCCGGCTGACGCACCCGACGCTGACCGCGATGAGCCACAACATCGTCGCGTACGGCGCGGAGGTGGCGACGCGGCTGTTCGGTCTGCTCGACGGAGCGCCGGCCGCCGCACACCTCTACTCCACACCGGTCCTCGTCATCCGCGACAGCTCAGGCCCGCCCAATCCTCGTTGACAACCCGGGACCTCGGACAAGAAGCCGGGACCTTGAACAGGTCACGACTTGTTCAAGGCCCCGGTTTCTTGTTCAAGGTCCCGTTGCGTGGCCGGCCTGCCGACCTGTACTGGTACGCCGTTCAACGCCGCGGTTCCGCCGAGCGCGTCGGTGACGGCGTCGTCGGTGACGTCGTTGACCGAGGCGCCCTTGACCTGGCCGGCGACCGACAGCCGGACGCCGGGCAGCCCGTGCCCGAAGCCGTGCGGCAGGCTCACCACGCCCGGCATCATGTCGTTGCTCGCGGCAACTTCAACGGACAGGGTCCCGGCGGCCGAGGTGACCTCGACCAGCTCGCCGTCGGTCAGCGAACGATGCGCCAGGTCGGCCGGGTTCATCAGCAGCTGGTGCCGCGGTCTGCCCTTCACCAGGCGGGCGGAGTTGTGCATCCACGAGTTGTTGCTGCGCAGGTGCCGGCGGCCGATCAGCATCAGGTCGTCGGGGTTGCTGTCAGCAACCAAATGCGCAGCGAGCCGCGGCAGGTCGCCGAGGACGGCCGGCTGCGCGAGGTCGATGCGGTGGTTCTTGGTGTACAGGGCGCCAGGCAGGGAAGGCTGCAGCGGTCCGAGGTCGATCCCGCCGGGTGATTTCCGGAGCTTGCGCAGTGACAGCCGGTAGGGGCCGATCCGGAGCCCGAGGTCGACCACTCGCGCGGGAGACAGGCGGAGTCGTGCGCCCGCCACGAGTCGAGGCCGTGACCGCGGAGTACGGCTCAAGAGTTCCAGCCCGAGGTCGCGGAAGATCTCCCAGTCGTGGCGTGCAGACTGGGAGCGCGGCAGAACAGCGGAGTTCCACCGCGCGGTGTTCCGTACGGCGAGCTGGTGGAACGCCAGGTCGTAGTGGTCCCGCTCCAACGGTGGCGTCGGCGGCAGGATCACATCAGCGTGCCGAGTCGTCTCGTTGATGTACGGATCGACAGCGACCATGAACTCCAGCCCCGCCAGCCCTTCGTCGAGCTTCCGGCCGTTCGGCGTCGACAAGACGGGATTCCCCGCGATCGTCACCATCGCCCGGATCTGCCCCTCGCCAGGTGTCAGCATCTCCTCCGCCATCGCCGACGCCGGCAGCTCCCCACCGAACTCCGCCAGCCCCCGCACCCGGCTCTTCCACGCCCCGACGTGCCCGCGCCCGATCCCGCGCAGCGTGTCCACGGCGGGCCGCGGAATCATCGTGCCACCAGGCCGATCGAGGTTCCCGGTGATGATGTTCAGCACCTGCACGGCCCACTGGCACACCGTGCCGAACTGCTGCGTCGACACCCCGACCCGCCCGTAGCAGGCCGCGCGATCAGCAGCCCCGAACTCACCGGCGATCCGTCGAATCTCCTCAGCGGGAATCCCGGTCGCCGCAGCAGCCCGCTCCGGCGTCCACTCGGCGACGGCCGCGGTCACCGCGTCGAGTCCGTCGACATAAGAAGCCGGCCGGGCCCGACCATCCGCGATCACCTGATGAATCAGCGCCAAGAGAAAAGCCGCGTCCGTCCCGGGCCGCACGAAGTGGTGCTCGTCCGCGACGGCAGCCGTCTCGGTCCGCCGCGGATCGATCACGACCACGCGGCCTCCGCGCCGCCGGACGTCACGCAGCCGTCGCCCGAAACCAGGCGCGGTCATCATGCTCCCGTTCGACGCGAGCGGGTTCGCGCCGAGCATCAGCAGGTACGACGTACGGTCGATGTCCGCGACCGGCACCATCAGCTGGTGCCCGTACAGCAAGTACGACGCGAGCATGTGCGGCAGTTGGTCCACCGACGTCGCGCTGAACCGGTTTTTGGTCCGCAGCAGCCGCAGCGCCGTCGGCATGTGGGTCATCGCGCCGAGGCTGTGCACGTTCGGGTTCCCCAGGTACACGCCGACCGCGTTCCGCCCGTGCGCAGCCTGGATCGCCAGCAGCCGGTCGGCCACCAACGCGTATGCGTCGTCCCAGCCGAGAGGTTCCCAGCCGCCGTCAACCCGGCGTACAGGCGTTGTCAGCCGGTCGGGATCTTCCTGGAGGTCCTTCAGCGCAACGGCTTTCGGGCAGATGTGCCCGCGCGACAGGGGATCGGACTCGTCGCCGCGGATGTCGGTGACCCGCCCGTCCTCGACGGTCACGAGCACACCGCAGATGGCTTCACACAAGTTGCACGACGTCCTGCGCACGGTGGCTGCCATCCCGCCAACTTACGCCCGAGTAGCCACGGGCTCTAGTCGAACCGCGCTTCGTCCAACCGGCCCAGGATCGCGTCGACGGTCTCGTTCGGCGAGAGGTCGGAGTTGTCCAGCCAAAGCCCGCGCCGCGGACTGAACGCGTGCAGCTCGTAGTCGAGCTCGTCGACCGACAACCCGCCCAGCCGGTTCGAGATCACGTCGGGCCGCGGAGTCAGTACGACGAGGTACCGCGGCCGGCTCTGGATGTTCTCCAGGAACTCGCGCAGCAGCTCGCCGATCACCACGTCCTGCAGCACCACGGTGAACCCGGCCTGCGCGTACCCGTCGGCGGCCTGGCAGGCCAGCCGGTACCGCAGCTTCAGCTGCTTCTGCGCTTCCTCGCCGTCGTCGGCCTCGGCCGAGGCCTGGCCGCTGACGATCATCCGGCGGAACACCTCGCCGCGCAGGTGGACGCCGTACTGGAACCGTTCGGCGAGCAGCTGGGAGACCGTGGACTTGCCCGCCGCCGTGATCCCGCTGACGACGATCACCCCCTCGGTCTGCATAGGGTGGATCGTGCCACGCGGGACGAGGGTTTCGTCAGGTCTCGACCACTGGTTGTCCGGAGTCCGCCAGCAGGTGAGACGGCGTCACGGCCGCAGCGACAACAGGTGCGCGGCCAGCACTTGACGGACCCGCTCCGCGGTGGTCACTTCGGGCTGAAGCGTCACGTGGAAAGAGATCCCGTCGATCAGCGCGTGCAGCCGCTCGGTCTCCAGGTCGAGGTCGAGCCCGGGCCGCAGCACGTCCGCCTTCGCCAGGCTGTCGAGCAACTGGCGGCACAGGGTGCGCAGTCCGTCGTTGACCGGGCCGAGGTGCTTGCGCAGACCGCCGGCGCCGCTCTCGGCCTGGGCCTGCGCGGTGAACGACAGCCAGACGTCGAACTCGGCCAGCCGCTCGGGATCGAGCGGGATCACCTCCTCGAGGAAGCGCAGCACGACCTCGACCGGCGGACCGGTGTTCTCGAGCCGGGAGACCCGGGCGTGCACGCGCCGGGAGACCAGGTCCATCGCGAAGCTGATCAGGCCGTCCTGGTCGGGGAAGTAGTAGCGCACGGCACCGGCGGACCAGCCGGCCTCGGCCGCGATCGTGCGGACGGAGGCGGCCCGGATTCCGTCGCGGCGGACCACCCGCCACAGGGCCTGGGCGATCTCCTCGCGGCGGGCCTCGTGGTCGACGATTTTCGGCATACGCCTTTTTAGCACACCTGTGTTATGGTCAATCTTGTCAACACGGTCGTATCAAATAATCCGGGAAGGTGAACGTCGTGCTGCTCGCTGTGATCGCCGCGTGTGAGATCGGCTTCTGGGTCCTGCTCGCCGCCGGCCTGACCACCCGCTACGTGCTGCGGATGCCGCGGCTCGGGATGGCGGTCCTGGTGGCCGTCCCGCTGGTCGACGTGGTGCTGCTGGTCGCCAGCGTGATCGACATCCGCTCCGGTGGCGAGCCGTCGTTCAAGCACTCGCTGGCCGCGATCTTCATCGGCGTCAGCGTGGGGTTCGGGCACCGGTCGCTCAAGTGGGCCGACGGCTGGGCCGCGCACAAGCTGGCCGGCGCCCCGCGTCCGTACAAACCGCGCAAGGGCACCCGTGAGAAGGCCCGCTTCGAGCGCCAGGGCTGGTACCGCCACGTCCTCGCGTACGCCGTGGGCTGCACCGTGATGCTCGGCCTCGGCCTGCTGTCCGGTCACGGGTACGACGCCGTACTGGCGCCGGCGTGGACCTGGACCATCGTGCTGGTGATCGACGGGATCGTGTCGTTCAGCTACCGCGGTGACGTCAAGGCCGAGACCGAACCGCAGCGGAAGATCAACGTCTGACGTCCCCCACGAACCCGCCCCGCGGCCGTAGATTTCGCTCATGACGAAGTCCGGTGCGGGGCGGATCTTTCATGCGGTCACGGCACTGGTGGTGATCGCGGGGATCATCATCCAGCTGGTGAACACGGCGACCACGTCCGAGGGCTTCTTCCCGGACAACCCCGACCGGGTGTTCAACGTCTTCGCCTACTTCACCATCCAGTCGAACCTGCTGCTCGGCGGTACGACGCTGCTGCTGGCCCTCGGCACGGACAGCGACTCCAAGCTGTTCCGCACCCTGCGCCTCAACGGCATGCTCTGCATCGCGGTCACCGGCATCGTCTACCACGTCGCCCTGGCCGGCCTGTCGGACCTGTCCGGCGCGGCCGCGGTCGCCAACTTCCTCCTGCACACGACGACGCCGATCCTCGGTGTGCTCGGCTGGCTGGTGTTCGGCCCGCGCGGCCGGACCGGCCTGGAGATCGTCGGCTGGTCGATCGTCTATCCGCTGCTCTGGCTGGCGTTCACGCTGATCCGCGGCGCCGCGATCGGTTTCTGGCCGTACCCGTTCGTCGACGCCGACGACCTCGGGTACGCAAAGGTGTTGCTGAACTGTCTGCTCGTCGCGCTACTGTTCCTGGCTCTGGCGTTCGGGGCGATGCTGCTCGACCGCCGGCTGAACAGGACCGCCGTCGAGAGGTAGACCCGTGCTGGTGACATCACGCTCGTACGCCGAGTACGAGGCGATGTTCGATCTGACCGAACTCCCCGAGTCCGTGCTCGACTGCTGTGCGGGAGGAGCCGGCTTCACCGCCGAAGCCGCCGCGCGCGGCGTCGACGCCGTCGCGGTCGACCCGGCGTACGAGCTGCCGGGCGCCGGGCTGGTCGACACCGTACGGCGGAGCTTGCCGGCCGGTTCGGGGATCGTGGACCATCACGCCGCGAGCTTCGTCTGGCACTGGTACGGGTCGCCCGAGCGCCGCGACGAGCTGCGGATCGACGCCGCCGACCGGTTCCTGACCGACGTCGCCGACGCGCCGGACCGGTACGTGCCGGGCAGCCTGCCGGAGCTGCCGTTCCCGGACCAGCGGTTCGAGCTGGTGCTGAGCTCGCACCTGCTGTTCACGTGGGCCGACAAGTACGACCGCGCCTGGCACCTCGCGGCGCTGAACGAGCTGATCCGGGTGTCGCGGTCGGAGGTGCGGATCTTCCCGCTGGTGAAGCAGGGCGCCGGCGAGCCGGTGGAGTTCCTGCCCTCGCTGCTGGAGGAGCTGGACGGCGTCCGGAGCGAGATCCGGAAGGTGCCGTACGAGTTTCAGGTCGGCGCCGACGAGATGCTGGTGCTGACCCGCTGACGACGAGGAACGGTGGTGCCGATCCGCGATCGGCACCACCGTTCGTCGTACAGCTTCTGTACCGAGGGGGTCAGCGCAGGTAGCGGCCGCACTCCGGCCACGGGGACGCCCCGCGCTGCGCGTACAGCTTCTTGGCGCGCATCAGCTGCTCACCGGCCGAGGCCTGCGAGGCCACGCCGGAGCCACCGACGCTGCGCCAGGTCTGGCGGTCGAACTGGAACAGACCGTGGTACTTGCCCGACGGGTTCACCGCGCGCGGGTTGCCGCCGGACTCGCACTGGGCGACCTTGCGCCAGGCGGCGCTCATCGACACGCTCGTCGACCCGGTGGGCTTGCGGGTCTCCGAACGCGTGGTCCGGGTCTTGCGCTCGGACTTGGCGGCCGGCTTGGTGGGCTCGGACCGTTCGGTCGTCGGCTTGGCCTTCGACCGGCGCTCGGTGACGGTGGCCTTCGGCGCGCCGTCGAGCTTCAGGGTCTGGCCGATCAGGATCAGGTTGGGGTCGTCGAGACCGTTGAGCTGGGCCAGCTCGTGCCAGTCGGCACCGTTGGCCTGCGCGATCTCGGAGAGGGTGTCCCCGGACTTCACCTTGTAGTCGGCCGCGAACGCGGCGCCTGCGCCGGCCGCGGTGATACCGACGCCGAGACCGGCGACGGACAGGGTCCGGACGATCCGGCGAGTACTTCGCCGGGTTCGGGCGTGTCGAGCTTTGGACATCAGAATCTGCTCCTCATGAGCTGGGCATGGTGAACTTCTCTCCAGCCCGGCCGACTCAGCCGCGTGCGCACTTCCCCGAGAATCCCGCGGACCGGAAGTGCGGCCGGTCGCGGAACGAAGGTGGTCGTCACCTGTGCGTGAGGCTCGGATCGTCGGCGACCGATCACTGCCGGCGCCGTACCGGGCTCCACAGTCTGGTGAGGTACCACTCCCTTCGGGGGTGCAGGGGACAACACCCGGTCGCTGTCGGTGGGTCACGGGACAGCGTCCGAATGGTCACGTCCACATAACGACGCGACCGAGCCATCGTGCGTGACGGCGGCGCCGAACGCAAGGGTTGTCCGGAATCTGCCCCGACTTTTTCTGGCTCCGAGGGAGCGAAAGTCCAACAACAGAACGGTTTCCGAGGGTGTGGACCGCGTTCCGCAGGGTGGATCTCCCGCCGTGGGCAGGAGTAAAAGTGAAGATTTGTGCGTGTCATCGCAGCGACTCGCTCGTTGTTCGAGTCACGGGCCGGGAGGGCCTGTGAGGCAATCGACATGGGGGCGTGCGGTGATCCGAGTGGTACTCGGCCACCGCGGCACGTTGGTGCGTGGAGCACTGGCCGCGGTGCTGTCCAAGGAGTCCGACTTCGACGTCATGGCCGAGCTGGACCGGTCCGACGACGTCTTGTCCTCGGTCCGGCTGCGCCCGCACGTCGTGGTGCTCGATCCACAGCTGCCCGGGAAGCTCGGCGTCGAGGAGCTGTGCCGCAAGCTCACGGGCCGCGGGGTCCTGGTGCTGGTCGACCACGAGGCGATCGCCGCGACCAGCATGGCGCTGGTCAAGCAGGCGCCGCGGATCGGGCTGATCGCGACCGACGCGACCACCAACCAGTTCGTCGAGGCCGTGCGCGACGTGGCGAAGGGGCTGCCGGTGGTCGACGTACGGCTGGCTGTTGCCGCGCTGCGGGCCGGGGACAACCCGCTCACGGACCGTGAGTGCGAGGTGCTGCGGCAGGTGACGACGGGCGCGACGGCGCAGGAGGTCGCGCGGACGTTGAGCCTGAGTGCGGGCACGGTGCGTAACTACCTGTCCCGGATCCTGGCGAAGACCGGCGCGCGGAGCCGGATCGAGGCCATTCGCAAGGCTCAGGACGCGGGCTGGATCTGAAGGTCGTCCGTCGGGTGCCAGTGGCCCTGCAGCTCCAGGTAGAGCGGTGAGGTCCTGAGCAGGCTGGTGTGCGTGCCGAGCGCGGCGCGGTTGCCGTCCAGCACGAGGATCTTCTGGGCGCGCAGCGCCGAGGTGATCCGGTGGGCGATCACGATCAGCGTGCCGCCGCGGGCCGCGAAGGCCTCTTCGGCGCGACGCTCGGCGTCGGGGTCGAGGTAGCAGGTCGCTTCGTCCAGTACGACGAGCGCGGCGGGCGAGAGGTAGGCGCGGGTGAGCGCGATCAGCTGGCGCTCGCCCGCGGACAGGTCGTTGGGCTTGACCACGGCGTCGAGCCCGCCGATGCGGCCGACGAGGGCGCCGGCGCCGACCGCGTCGATGGCCTGCCGCACCTCCGACGGTGTCGCGTCGGGCAGCAGGTAGTTGAGGTTCTCCATGACGGTCGCGCTGAAGACGTAGGCCTCCTGCGGGATCAGTACGCGGCTCCCGGGCGACACCCCGCTAGCTGGTACGCCGCCGAGCAGGACCTGGCCGTCGGTCGGCTGCAGCATCCCGCAGATCAGGCCGGCCAGTGTGGACTTGCCGATGCCGCTGGGGCCGACGACCGCCAGGTGCTCGCCTTCGGGGATGACCAGGTGCAGGTCCTCGATGACGGGCTCGGCGGCAGGACCGTAGGCGAAGGTCAGTGCGCTGGTCTGCACGGAGAAGGTCGCCGGTTCTTCGGTGCGCGGAGTGGGCGGTGGTGCTTGCAGGTCGAGGATTCGGCCGAGGGTGACGACGTACCTGAGGCCGCTGTCGCCGAGGGCGCCCATCACGGTGCTGAGAGCGGGCTGCAGGCCGACGAGGACGTAGGTGAGGCCGCCGAGCAGCGTTCCGGTGGAGACGCCCCGGCCGACGAGCCAGGGCCCGGCGGGGAGGAGGATCAGCAGCGGGGCCCAGCCGCCGACGGCGAAGCAAAGCGTGCGGAGAGCGGCGACGCGGGCCAGGGCCCGCTCGGCGTTCGCCTGGGCTTCGATCGGGCGGCCGGTGAGGTGCTCGGCGAACTCCTCCGAACCGGTGGCCGTGATGTCGCGGACGCCGCTGAAGGTCATCCCGGCTGCCGCGGCCAGGTCTTCGTCGGCCTGCAGCGACGCGCGGACCCGGTCGGCGGCCAGGCCCAGGACAGCGAGTGACGCCAGGAAGCCCAGCAGGAAAGGCGGTACGACGAAGCCGGCGATCGCGGGAGCGAGGGAGAGCAGCCCGGCCAGGACGCCGACGAGCGTGACGGCGAAGCTCCGGACGACCAGGACCAGGCCCGCGTAGGTGTCCCGGACGATCTCGACCTGGCGGTTGAGGCGGGCGACGGCGGCGGTGTCGCCGGTGTGGAGAGCGCTGCCGACGACTCGTCGTACGAGGTCGTCGCGGAGGGGTTCGACGAGCTCGCCGAGGCGGCTGTAGACCTGACGGGCACCGGCCGCGCCGACGCAGGCGGTGACGATCAGGCCGGCGAGCCAGGCGATGCCTTGCCAGGCGTGACCGGCCAGGAAGCTGTCGGTGGCTTTCGCGACGGCGACGCCGTAGATGGCGGTCGGGAGGATCTCGGGGACGGACCAGAGGGCCAGCCTCAGGGCGGAGCGGTTCTTGAGCGCCGCGATCCCGTAGGTCAGTTCGCGCTTCATCCGAAGACCTCGCGGTACTCCGGCAGGTGCCAGAGGTCGCGGTGGCGGGCGGTGGCCCGGACGACGCCGTGGTCGAGCCAGACGACCAGGTCGGCACGGGCCGCGGTCGCCGGGCGGTGGGTGACGATCAGGCGGGTCCGGCGGTGCTTGTCGTCGGTGAGGGTGCGGCTGATCTGCATCTCGGTCGCGGTGTCGAGGCTCGAGGTGGCGTCGTCGAGGACCAGCAGCCGGTTCGCCGACCACGCGCGGGCCAGGCCCAGGCGCTGCCGTTCACCACCCGACATAGGGGCCTCAGGCAACGGAGTGCGGTAGCCGCGGGGGAGGCGGCTGACGAAGTCGTGCGCGTGGGTCGCGCGGGCCGCGGCGAGGGTGCGGACGGTGCTGAGCGGGTTGGGTGAGATCGCGTCGCCGATCGTGGTGCCGACCAGCGTCGGGCGTTCGAAGGCGCAGCCGACCGCGTTGCGCAGCGACCGGCGGTGGACGGCCTGCAGCGGTACGCCGTCGAGCAGCACCTGCCCGTACGACGGATCGCGCAGCCGGGCCGCGACGGCGGCGAGCACGGACTTGCCGGCGCCGCTCGGGCCGACCACCGCGATCGTCGCGCCGCCGGGGAGGTCGAGGTTGACGTCGTACAGGAGGGTGGTGTCGTTCACGACGACCGTGACGGCCTCGAAGCGCAGGTTGCCGGGGCCGGCGGGCAGCGGGAGCGTGCCGTGCGGCATCGAGTCGATCGCGAAGATCTCGGAAGCGCGACCGACACCGGCCTTGGCGCGGGCGATCTCGCCGAGCACGCCGGTGAGGCTGCCGAGGCCCGCGCCGAGGACGGCGTACTGGCCGGCGGCGAAGAGCTCGCCGGCGGTGATGCGGCCCTCGACGAGTTGCAGGCCGCCGACGGCGAGCACGGCGACGAGGACGAGCGGGCCGACGACCGCGGCCTGGGCGGCGGAGCGGGCGAGGACCTTCCAAGTGAGCAGGCCGTGCTTGTGGAGCTCGGGGAGCAGGGTGAGGATGCGGTGCTCCTCACGGCCGGTCGTGCCGGCGGCGAGGACCGTGCGGATGCCGGTGAGCGCTTCGGTGAGGCGTCCGGCCAGCCGGCCTTGGGTTTCGGAGTAGGCGAGGCTGATCTGCGCCGTACGGCGGGCGAAGACCAGGAGCACGCCGATGACGAGCAGGATGCCGCCGAAGAAGGCCGCGGCGAGCCAGGGGTCGATGAGGGCGAGGAGGACGAGACTGCCGGCCGGCGGGATGATCGCCGCGAACGCGCTGACGAGCGCGGGGCCGGCCTGGGCCGCGTCGACGGCGTTGCCGGAGACGCGGCTGACGAGGTCGCCGGTCTCGAAGTCGCGGCTGCCTTCAGGGCCGCCGCGGACGACGTGCCGGACGAGGCCGTGGCGCAGCCAGGCCGTCGTACCGGCGACGGAGGCGGTGCCGGCGAAGACGTCGACCAGGGAGCAGATGATGCCTGCGGCAACCAGTACGGCGGCGACGGTCAGCCACCGGTCGTAGCCGTGACCGGCGACGATGGCGTCGACCGAACGGCCGAGGACCGAGGGGAGCGCGAGCGCGACGCAGCTGCCGCCGAGGGAGGTGAGGGCGATGACGGGGAGCCACTTGCGGCCGTGGCGGACGACGTCGCCGAAGGCCAGGCTCATCGCAACTGCCGGTCGAGAAAGGCCAGCATGTCGGCGGCCAGAGCGATGCCCTGGCTCGCGCCGCCGGAGGCGTGGCCCGAGTCAGCTTCGGTTCTCAGCAGGACCGGGTTGCCGGACACGTGCTGGAGCGCGGCGCACATCTTCCTTGCGTGCAAGGGATCTACGCGGGTGTCGTTGGCGAACGTGGTGAACAGAATCGCCGGGTACTGCTGCTCCGAGACCTGGTGGTAGGGCGAGTAGCTCAGCAAAGTCTTCAGCTGCAGGGGATCCGAGGCGGAGCCGAACTCAGGGACCCAGCGGGCCCCGAGGCCGGTGAGCTCGTAGCGGACCATGTCCAGCAGTGGCGCCGAGCAGACCGCGGCGGCGAAGAGCTCCGGGCGCTGCGTGATCGCGGCCCCGACCAGCAGGCCGCCGTTCGACTCGCCGCAGACGGCCAGCTGGGACGGCGTCGTCCAGCCGTCGGCGATCAGGTGCTCGGCGGCGGCCAGGAAGTCGTCGATGACGTTCTGCTTCTGGTCGAGGATGCCGGCCTTGTGCCAGTCGCCGCCGCGTTCGCCGCCGCCCCGCAGGGTGGCCGTGACGAAGACGCCGCCGGCCTCGACCCAGGCCAGGGCGAAGGCGGAGTACGTCGGGGTGAGCGACTGCCCGAAACCGCCGTACCCGTAGAGGATCGTGGGACGCGGACCGGATCCAGGGCCCGCGATGGCGAGCATCTCCAGCGCGGTGCCGTCGGCGGACCGGAAGGGAACGGACGTCGCGGTCGCCTCCACGGTGGGAGCGGCGCCGGGAGCGTGGGACCAGAGAGAGGTCTCGCCGGTCAGGGCGTCGTACGAGTAGATCGCCGCGGGCGTGACGCTGTCGGTGTACGAGAACCAGGCTTCGTGTCCACCGAACGGGCGGGTGGCCGGCGAGCCGACGGAGCCGTGGCCGGGCAGCGGGACCTCGCCGAGGTGGCGGCCGGTGACCAGGTCGTGGATGGCGATCTCGCCGACGGTGCCGCGGGTGCGGCCGACCAGCACTACCTTGTCGAGCACGGCCAGGCTGCTCAGCGCGGCGTCCGGATCGGCCGGGACGTAGTCGTGCCAGACCAGCGGGTTCTCCGGGTCGCCGACGCAGATCCGGCCGGTCGGCGCGTCCTGCGTCGTCACGACGTACAGGCGTCCGTCCTGGCCGACCGACATCAGCGTGACGGTGTCGTCGGGGACCGGCACGGGCTGCGGCACGCCGCCGGAGCGGAGGTCCGCGAGCCAGAGGTCGTTGGTCGTCCCACGCGCCGCCGAGATCGTCAGCCAGCGGCCGTCGACGCTCAGATCCAGCCCGTACGACGCTTCGTCGGCGAGCACCCGCTGGTCCGAGCCGCCGATCGTGTGCAGCAGGACCTGGCGGAATCGTACGTAGTAGAAGGACTTCCCGTCCGGCAGCCAGGCGATCGGGGAGTAGCGGCACCCGTCGATCGGCTCCTCGGCCAACGCGCCGGTCGCCACGTCGAGCACGTGCAGCACGGACTGCTCGGAGCCGCCGCGCGAGACCTGGAAGGCGACCAGCGACCCGTCCGGCGAAGGCTGCCAGGAGTCCAGCGTGGTCAGCCCGCTCGGGTCGAGCTTCGCGGGGTCGAGCAGCTCGGCACCGTCGAGAGTGAGCACGGGGTGTTCCTGGCGCGGCGCGCGACGGAGAACGAAACAACGGTCTCCACGCCAGACCGGAGTGGAGACGGAACCGACCGCGGACAAGGCCTTCACGCGGCTGCGGAACGCGTAGCGGGTGGGCAGCGCGCCGGCGTACGCGAGCCAGAGCTCGTCCTGCGCGGCCTGCCACTCACGGGCCCGCGGGCTCGTGGCGTCCTCGAGCCAGCGGTAGGGGTCGGCGACGCTCTGCCCGTGCAACTGCTCGACGAGCGCGAGCCGTTCGGCGTACGGGTAGTCCATTGTCGCCTCCACAGAACGAAGGTCGGCCCCGGGCGGGAGTTGCCGCCCGCCCGGGGCCTTCGGAAACCTCGAAAAGCTGGGGTCCGATCAGTGGCAGAGCAGAAGGCTCAGGTTGCTCGGACGCTGGGAGTTGCAGCCCAGCACGGTCAGCGTGGAGCCGCCGTGGTGGTGACCGCCGTGACCGTAGCCCGGGGTCTCCAGACCCTGAAGGTCGAGAAGTGCCATTTGTGTTACACCTCCTTCGAAGGAAGTCGTAGGGACAGAGACTCGGACCACTGGGGAGGTCCGAGGAACGGGAGGGAGACCGGCCGCTCGTGCAGCGCGGTTCCCAGGGCCAGCAGGACGCCGGCGGATCCGGTGGCCAGGTCCGTCGAGAGACGGAGCAACTGGTTGCCGGGGAAGATCAGTCCACCCTCGTACGGCAGCGCGTGCCAGCCGAGTCCGCGGACCAGGTCGTCGGTGCTGTCGCCCAGCTCGGCGGCAGCGAGCAGCAGTCCGGCGCGACCCATCAGGAGGCCGGGCTGCACGTAGTAGGAGCAGCGGGTGACCAGGCGGAGCGCGGCCAGCTCGGCGGCCAGCTCCTCGTCCGGCCGGTGCCGCAGGTAGCGGTTGAGGACCACCGCGATCCCGGCCGAGCCCTCCTCCAGGTAGGGCAGCGAGCGCCACCCCTGATTCACCTGGAGCATGCCCTCCGGCGTACGGATGCAGCGACGCAGGTCCTGCCGGATGGCGGTCTCGGCGAAGTCGAGCAGCCCGGTGTCACCGGTCTTCTCGTACGCCGTCAGGAAGAGCAGCGCCGGACCGGACGAGCCGTACATGAGCCCGGCGCGCGGCTTCCCTTCGCCACTCAGCTCCGGTACGTCGTCGACGTCGCCGAGCCGGTCCGCGACCAGGTCGAGCACGCGGGTCGCCGTGCTGTTCAGACCCGGTTCGTCCACGGAGAAGTGCAGCAGGTTGAGCCCGACCCCGGCGAGGCCCGAGTGCAGGCCCAGCTCGCGGCTGCCGAAGTCGTCGGCCAGGGACAGCTCGATCGCGTCGAGCGCGTCCTGCCGGTGCCCGAGCTCGTCGAGGACGTGTGCGACACCGTGCAGTCCGTCGTACAGGCCGGGGCCGATCTCGGTCGTCTTCGCGTGCTCACGCAGCCAGTCCTCGTACACCGGGAAGCGGCCCGCGCCGGTCTTCGCCAGCGCGTACAGCACGCCGGCCGCGCCGGTCGCGAGGTTGATCCCGCCGCCGGGGCGGAACTGCGCGATGTCGCCGGGGAACAGCCGGTCGTCCCGCTCCGGAGTCGCGCTCGCGACGATCGCCTTGGTCAGCGCGTCGCGGACGTCGGTCCAGGGCGCCCGGCCGGGCAGCGGCAGCGCCGCCATCGCCGGGTCCTCGGTGACGTCCGGGCCGACGATCGTCCGGACGGCGGTGTCGAGCGTCTCCCTCGGCACCGGGAAGGTCTCGGCGATCATGTCGGCCAGCTGGAACGCCTTGCCGGGATGGAGATGCAGCAGCATCGTCGCCTGCGGCGCGAACAGGCCGAGCGCGATGCAGGCCAGCGCGTAGAGGTCGACATCCGGACCCTGCCGGTCAGCGGGAGCCGCGTAGCCCGGGTGGGCGAGCGCGGAGCGGGCCTGGTCCTCGGCGAGCGTCGCGACCTCGAAGTCGATCAGCACGAGGCGGTCGCCGGTGCTCAGCAGCACGTTGTCCGGGTGCAGGTCGCAGAAGACGACGCCGCGGCCGTGCAGCTCGCCGACGGCGCGCTGGACGTCGCCGACCATCTTGGCCGCCCACTCGGCGTACTGGGTGAGCTCGGCCTCGGAGGCGTCCGGGCGGGTCAGCGGGTAGCGGCGGACGAGCTCTCGCTGGAGCGGGTTCGCGTCGACGAACTCCTGGACCAGGAAGTGGTGGTCGCCGAGGGTGAAGTAGTCGTGCACCTTCGGGACGACGTCCAGTCCGTCGAGGCGCTGCAGGATGTCGCGCTCGTGACCGATCCGGGCGACCGCGTCGCGGGCGGACATGTCCAGCCCGGCGTACGGGCGGCCTTCCTTGAGCACGACCTTGGCCTGGGTCTCGTTGTGGTGGCCGAGGTAGACGCCGCCGCCGTTGGAGAACTGGATGACGCCCTCGATCGTGTACGCGAGATCGTTGGTGGTGACCGCGTTGCGGGCGTCGAGATGGGTCTGCAGGAAGGACGGCAGCGTGACCCACGGCGGGGTGCTGAACGTCGGGCTGCGGTGGTCCGGGACCAGCCGGCCGCGGTCGTCCTCGAGGGCCAGGACGCGTTCACCGGCGGGGTCGAGGGTGTAGCGGCTGACGAAGGCGCCGTACCGGACGAACAGCGGGCCCTCGGCGTACCGGAGGTCGCTCAGGATGTACGGGCCCTGGACGCCGGCGAGCAGGTCGTCGAGCTCCTTGAGCACCAGCTCGAGCTGGTCGGAGTCGGTCGGGTAGATCGTGACGAGCTTGCCACTCGAACCGCGCGGGGCGGACTTCGAGTTGACTATCACCAGGACCGGCTCGTTGCGCAGGAACTTGAACGCGATGCCGCGAGGGACGCAGTAGTCCCAGACGATCTCGAGCGTTCGCTCGGCGTCGGCGAGGCCGGCCGAGACGTGGATCTTCCAGCCCTGGGCCGGCAACTCCAGGCCGCTCGGCGCGTAGTGCATCCACATCTCGCCGGGGACGTGCTCCCAGCCGGCCGGGACGTCCCGGGAGGCGAGCGCGAAGTCGGGCTGACCTTCCGCGGTCGAGGGAGAGTCGTAGAAACGCCGGTCGGACAGGCAGTACAGCTCGTAACTTTCCATGGCGGTTCGATCCCCCTCTCTCGTGGTTGCCCCGGAGAATCTTGGGCGGGGGGAGAGGGGTCGGCGTAGTGCATGACGTCATCAGTCGGCTGTGAAGAACTCATGTGCTACGAGTGAGTAAGTAAACACTCTTTGTTACGCCGACGTCACTTTGAGCGGGGAATCTGCCGTTACATCATGTCGGTACGTGCCAGCCAGGTAACACCGCGTAACTTTGCATAGATTTGATCGTGACCACCCTTCAGGTGGCATTCCGTTGCTGCTGGCTCGCGAAGTACGCGACCTTGCGGGCCCTCATCACCTCGCCCAGCGGGCGGTGCTCGGCCTTCGCGTTCCACGGGTCGAAGACCGCCGCCTCGACCTCCTCGGCGAACGCCTCGTCCGGCTTCTGCCGTCCGACCGTCAGCCGTCCGACGGTCTCGTACGGCGCGTCCCAGACGGCCGAGGCGTCCTCGATCGGGGTGCGCTGCTCGTCGACGAAGAACTGCACCTGGACGTCGTAGGCGAGCGCGGCGGTGCTCAGCCGGTCGTAGACGTCCGCGGCCCAGTCCTCGGCGTCCGGGTGCGGGTAGCCGGCCAGGGCGCGGAGGCGCACGCGCACGGCGTACGGGCCGAAGGAGATCGGCGCGGCGCTGAAGAAGTCCTGCGTGGCGAACCCGGAGAACGGCTCTTTGAGCGCGGCCGAGACGTGCTGGAGGCGCGGAATCAGCCCCGGCTGCTTGACCAGGCTGAGCAGCAGCTGTCCCTTGGTCTGCCCCGCGGTCGTGACGATCGTGCTGAAGTCCTCGCTGGTCGCGGAGCTGAACTTCTCGTGGTTGATCAGCGCGAAGTCCTGGCTCACCGCCTCCCCGCCGAGTGCCGCCGGCCCGCTCACCCCGAGCACCTTCAGCGAGAACCCCCGAACATCCGGTACGCCGTCCGCCGCGCGGTTGAACCCGCCGTTCGACAACCGCACCCACACGTCGTACTTGTCCGGCACCCGGAACAACCCCTGCCGCGCGTGCTCCGGCAGATCCCCCGGAACCGTCAGCGTCGCTCGCAACGCCGCCACCTGCTTGCGGTGCAACGCGCGGCCGTTCCCGTACTTCTCGGACTTCCGCGCCTGCATCGCCACGAACAACTCCGCCTGCCGCCGGTGGCGTTCCTCCTCGTCGGCCCCCACCACTTCCTGCCACTCGACACTCGGCAGACTCACAACGCTTCCCCCTCCGACGACGACCCAGTACCTCCAGTATCCGCCGCCCACCCTGTTGCACCAGGCAACAACTGGTGATCAGCTCGGGTAGGTCTGGGTTTCGGTGGCCTTGAGGGTGGCCCAGAGGGGCCGGCCGGGGGTGAGGGAGAGCTCCGCGACGGCGGCGGGGGTGACGTCGGTGAGCAGGTTGGTGGGAGCTGACGAGCCCTCGGCGGGGGCCAGGCGGACCCGGACGGTGTGGGCGTGCTGTTCGATGCCGGTGACGACGACCGGCCAGGTGTTGCGGGGGCTGCCGGTGGGGTGGTCGGGGTAGAGGCTGATGGCGGACGGCGGGAAGGCGACGTGGACCGGGCCGGTGGTGGGCGTGGCGATGGTGACCGAGCCACCGGTGCTGAGGCGGACGGTGGTGCCGTCCGCGGTGCCTCGGTAGAGGTTGAGGCCGACGAGCTGGGCTACGTAGTCGGTGCGCGGGCGGTGGGCTACCTCGCTGGGGCTGCCCTCCTGGACGACCTCGCCGTTCTCGATGATCACGAGGCGGTCGGCGAGGACCATGGCGTCGAGGGGGTCGTGGGTGACCAGGAGGGTGCGGCCCTCGTAGCGGTCGAGGTGCTGGCCCAGCTCGGCGCGGATGTGGAGCGTGGTGCCGGCGTCCAGGGCTGACAGGGGCTCGTCCAGGAGGAGGAGCTCGGGCTGGGTGGCGAGTGCTCGGGCGAGAGCTACGCGCTGGGCCTGGCCGCCGGAGAGGGAGCGCGGGCGGGACTTGGCCTGGTCGGTCAGGCCGACGGTGTCCAGCCATTGGGCGGCGGTGGCGCGAGCGACGCGTTTGTCGACGCCACGAGCCCGGAGGCCGAAGGCGACGTTCTCCAGGGCGCTCAGGTGGTTGAAGAGCAGGTAGTCCTGGAACACGACGCCGATCGGGCGCCGGTCGGCGGACAGGAAGGTCCGGGGAGGTTCGTCCCACACCGTGCCGTCGAGCGTGATGCGGCCGCCGTCGACGGGGAGCAGGCCCGCGATCGCGCGCAGGGCGGTGGTCTTGCCGGCGCCGTTCGGGCCGAGCACGGCGACGACCTCGCCGGGCTCGACGGTCAGGTCCAACGCCAGTTCGAAGCCGGTACGACGTACGTGCAGGTCCGCGTGCAGGGTCATCGCAGACCACTGATCCAGCGCTCGCGCAGGCTCGCCAGGACGACGACCGAGACGAGCAGCAGCACGATGCTCAGCACGACGGCGACATCGGGATCGGTCTCCAGTGCCAGGTAGACGGCCAGCGGCATCGTCGTCGTACGGCCTGGGAAGTTGCCGGCGAAGGTGATCGTCGCGCCGAACTCGCCGAGCGCTCGGGCCCAGCACAGGACCGCGCCCGCGACGATGCCCGGCGCGATCGACGGCAGCGTGACGCGGCGGAACGTGAGCCAGCGGCCGGCGCCGAGCGTGGCGGCGGCCTCCTCGTAGCGCGGGTCGGCCGCGCGCAGGGCGCCCTCGACGGAGATCACCAGGAACGGCATCGCGACGAACGCCTCCGCGACGATCACGCCGGCGGTGGTGAACGGCAACGTGAAGCCGAACCAGAGATCCAGCCGCTCACCGATCAACCCGCGCCGGCCGAGGACCAGGAGCAGCGCGACCCCGCCGACGACCGGCGGAAGGACCAGCGGGACGGTCACCAGTGCGCGCAGCAGGCCGCGGCCGGGGAGGTCGGCACGGGCGAGCAGCCAGGCGAGCGGGATGCCGAGGAACAGGCAGATGACGGTCGCGCAGCTGGCGCACAGGAGAGACAGGCGCAGGGCCTGGCCGACCTCCGCGCTGAAGAGACGACTCGGCAGCGTCGACCAGGGCGCCTCGGCCAGCAGACCGGCCAGGGGCACCAGCAGGAAGGCGAGGCCGAGCAGCGCCGGCAGGAGGAGGACGAGCGGCAACCTGCCGCCGGTCCGTCGCCTGCGGCGGATGCTCATGGAGGGATCCTGCCGCAGGCGCTCCGGCCGCCGCGAGCTCACGCGGCGTCGAAGCCCGCTTCGCTGAGGACCTTCTTGCCGTCGGCCGACAGCACGAAGTCGACGAAGGCCTTGGCGCCGTCGGCGTTCGGGGCCTTGGTCAGCGTGGCGATCGGGTAGTCGTTGACCGCCTGCGCGGACTCGGGGAACGCGATTCCCTCGACCTTGTCCTTCGCGGCCAGTACGTCGGTCTTGTAGACCAGCGCGGCGTCGACCTCACCGAGGCTGACCTTGGTCAGCGCGGCCTTGACGTCCTGCTCGAGGCTGTCCGGCTGCGGCGTCAGCTTGGCCGCGGCGAACACCTTCTGGGCGGCCGCGCCGCACGGCACCTGCTCCGCGCACAGCGCGATCTTGCGGAACTTGTCGGTGAAGTCCTTCAGCCCGGTGATCTTGCCCGGGTTGCCCTTCGGGACCGCGATCTCCAGCACGTTCTTCACGAACGTCGTCGGCGTCCCCTTGTCGGTCACCTGGTCCATGTTCTTCGGTGCCGCCGACGCGAACACGTCGGCCGGAGCCCCTTGGTTGATCTGGGTGGCCAGTGCCGAGCTGCCGGCGAAGTTGAAGACCACCTTGACGCCCGGGTGCGCGGCCTCGAAGTCCTTGCCGAGCTGGGTGAAGGTGCCGGTCAGCGACGCGGCGGCGAAGACGTTCACCGTGCCCGAGACGGTGGCGGTGCTGCTCGCGCCGGCCGACGGGGACGACGCGGACGGCGAGGAGTCCGCCGGGGTGTCGTCGCCGCAGGCGGCCAGGCCGAGCGCGACGACCGCTGTGAGCGAAGCGGCGAGGACACGCCGGGTGGAGCTGGTACGGCGGAACATCTAGACCTCCGGGATCTCGACGACTACGTGGGTGGACTTGATCGAGGCGACGGCGACGACGCCGGGCTCCAGGCCGAGCTCGTCGGCCGCCTCGCGGCTCATCAGCGAGACGACGCGGAACGGCCCGGCCTGCATCTCGACCTGCGCCATCACGCCGTCCTTGACGACGCGGGTGACGATGCCGCGCATCCGGTTCCGGGCCGAGGCGGCGGTCGTCGTACCGGGCTCCGGTGACTCGGCCAGCTCCTGGGCGAACACGGCCAGGGCCCGGCCGTCGACGGCCATCCGCCCGCCCTGCTCGGTGGCCGGGAGCCGCTTGTTGTCGATCCAGCGCCGGACGGTGTCATCACTGACTCCGAGTAGCGCGGCCGCCTCACTGATCCGCAAATTCGGCATGAACGACACTCTAGAGCCGCAAGTGCGGCAACCCACTCTGCTTTTCCGTCCGTTTTCGTAGTTCCCGACATAGGTTTGGTCTATGACCGGGCTGCGGGAGTACTTGGACGGGCCGCACAAGGCCGCACGCGACGTCGTACGGGACGGACTGGCAAGCCACTCCTCCCTGCTGGACGCCGGGCTGCGGCTCGGCAGGGACGAGTACCGCGACGAGGTGCTCCGGACGCTGAAGGAGATGGCCGCCCAGGGACACCCGTCCCGCGGCTTCCCCAAGGAGTACGGCGGCCAGGGCGACCTCGGCGGGTTCATCGCCGGCTTCGAGACGCTCGCGTACGGCGACCTGTCGCTGATGGTGAAGGCCGGCGTCCAGTTCGGCCTGTTCGCCGGCGCGATCCTGCACCTGGGCACCGAGCGGCACCACGACCGGTACCTGGCCGACGCGCTCACCGGCGAACTGCTCGGCTGCTTCGCGATGACCGAGACCGGCCACGGCTCGAACGTCCAGTCGCTGGAGACCACCGCGACGTACGACGAGACGACCGGCGAGTTCGTCGTGCACACCCCGACCGCGTCGGCGCGCAAGGACTACATCGGCAACGCGGCCCGGCACGGGAAACTGGCGGCGGTGTTCGCCCAGCTCGTCGTCGGCGGCGAGACGCACGGCGTGCACTGCCTGCTGGTCCCGATCCGCTCCGGCGACGGCGAGCCGCTGCCCGGCGTGACGCTCAGCGACTGCGGGCCGAAGCTCGGCCTGAACGGCGTGGACAACGGGCGGATCGTCTTCGACCAGGTCCGGGTGCCGCGCGAGGCGCTGCTCGACCGGTATGCGCAGGTCGATGCCGACGGCACCTACCGCAGCGAGATCGAGAACCCGGACCGGCGCTTCTTCACGATGCTCGGCACGCTGGTCCAGGGCCGGGTCTCGATCGGCGGCGCCGCGATCAGCGCGAGCAAGGTCGCGATGACGATCGCCGTCCGGTACGCCGACCAGCGCCGCCAGTTCGGTGCGCCGGGAAGTCCGGACGAGACGCTCCTGCTCGACTACCGGATGCACCAGCGCCGGCTGCTTCCGCAGCTGGCCCGGACCTACGCGATGCACTTCGCCCAGGCCGAGCTGGTCGACAACTTCGCCCGGATCTTCGGCGCCGACGACGGCGCTCCCCGCGACGACAGCGACGGGCGCGGCGGCGGCACCGGTGGCAACGAGCACGACCGGCGCGCGCTGGAGGCCCAGGCGGCCGGGACGAAGGCGCTCGGCACGTGGCACGCGACCGAGGCGATCCAGATGTGCCGCGAGGCGTGCGGCGGCGCGGGGTACCTGTCCGAGAACCGGCTGTCCGTGCTGAAGTCCGACACCGACGTGTTCACCACCTTCGAGGGTGACAACACGGTGCTGCTGCAGTTGGTCGCGAAGGGTCTGCTGACCGACTACCGGCGGTCGTTCGGCGAGCTCGACCCGCTCGGCACCGCGCGGTTCGTCGCCGGGCAGGCCGTCGAGATCGCGGTCGAGAAGACCGCGCTGCGAGGGCTGGTCGAGCGGCTGCGCGACGTCGTACCGAACCGGTCGGACTCCACCGACCCGGATGCCGGGCTGCGGGACGACGACTACCACTCGGGGCTGCTGCGGTTCCGCGAGCAGCACATGCTCGCCGGGGTCGCGCGCCGGCTGAAGGCGGGGATCGACGCCGGCGACGAGGCCTTCGAGGTGTTCAACCGGTGCCAGGACCACGTGATCGCGGCCGGGCGGGCGCACGTCGAGCGGGAGGTGCTGGAGGCGTTCCAGCACGCCGTACAGGCTGCGCCCGAGGGGGAGACCCAGGACCGGCTGAAGGAGCTGTACGACCTGCACGCGCTGGTGACGATCGAGAACGACCGGGCCTGGTTCATGGAGCACGGGCGGCTGTCCGGCCCGCGCTCGAAGGCGATCACGGCGCTGGTGAACGAGCTGTGCGGCCGGATCCGCGGCTACGCGACCGAGCTCGTGGACGCGTTCGGCGTACCGGGCGCGGCGGTCGACGTACCGATGGTTGTACGGTCGCAGCATGAGTGAGCCGCTTGAGCCCGCCTCGGCCGCCGAGGCCGCCCGCGAACTTGCCAAGGTGCTGCTGGCCCAGGCCGACGCCCTTGACCTGCACGATCTCCGGGCCACGACGGCGATCGAGAACGTCCGGATCCAGGCCCGTGCGCTGGCCGACGCGGTGCACGAGCGCGGCTGGGGTGACATCTTCCTCGGGATCGACTCCTACGACCCCGACGAGCTGGACGACGTGCCGCTCGGGCCGGACGACTTCGACGACCCGGCCGACTACCGCGAGCTGGTCGAGGGCGTCGCGGAGCTGGACGAGCCGATGGTCCCGGAGAACGGGCTGCGGCTCAGCTACCAGGCCCGCTACGACTTCGTGGTGACCGACCCGGAGGCGTTCGTCGCCTACGTGCGCAGCCGCGCCGACGAGGCGCAGAACGACGACGTGATCGACGACATCGAGGATGCCCGGTCGGCGTTCGAGCTGCTCGGCTACCTGGACGGCCTGGGCTCCAAGGACTACGACACGGTCGGGCTGAGCCCGGCCGGCGGCGAGGAGTCCCACAAGGTCGTGGAGTTCTCGCTGTGGGACATGGACCCCACGCGGCGCGACGACACCTACCCGTACTGAGTCGAACTCTCTTCCTGTACGGCGATCTGGGCTGTGCCGGTAATCAAGCACGCAAGCTTTTTACTTGTTGCGGCAGGCAACAGCGGTACAGCCTGTGACTACTTGTATACAGTCTGTCGCCTTCTGAAAAGCCAATGCAAATGTTTGATCCGGGGGATGGTCCCGCTCCGGGCTCGCGTGACAACGTTCAGTTGTCGGCGGCGGACGGGTCGCCGGCACAGGCTCTTGGTGGAACCGCGAACTCCCGTCCGCGACCGGAACTGTACCTCCCCTGCCGGCCGCGGAACTGAGTTCAGGCCCACCATCCTTCGGGCCGAACGCCCTCTCGGGGCAGAGCAAGACGCCGGTCGTGCCGCACAGGGCGCCGGTCGCCAGTGAGGTGGTGACCGACGCCCGGCACGATCGGCGTTTTCTCGTCCGGGTGGTACCGGTGCGACTGGGGACCGATACCACCCGGACGAGCCCCCGCCCTTCGGGACGGGGGCCTTCTACGTCTCAGGCGGCCTTCGTACGTCTCAGGCCAGTTCGAGCTCGGTGACCGGGTGCTGCTCGACCTCGCCGTACGTCGTGGTGCGCTGGCGGGCCGGGCGGCCGGCGGCGGTGGCCATCGCGGTGAGCTCCTCGATCGACTTGCGGGAGCCGTGCTTGGAGCCGGCCATCCGGCTGATGGTCTCCTCCATCAGCGTGCCGCCGATGTCGTTGACGCCGCCGTTCAGCACGGCGACGCAGCCGTCGGTGCCGAGCTTGACCCAGGAGCACTGGATGTTGTCGATCCGGCCGTGCAGCATGATCCGGGACATCGCGTGCACCGCGCGGTTCTCGTCGTACGTCGGGCCGGGGCGGGCCACGCCGGCCAGGTAGATCGGCGAGTTGGTGTGGATGAACGGCAGCAGCACGAACTCGGTGAAGCCGCCGGTCTGATCCTGCACCGCCGCGATCGTGCGCAGGTGCTGGACCCAGTGGTGCGGGGAGTCGACGTGGCCGTACATCATCGTGGACGACGACGGCAGCCCGACCTTGTGCGCGGTCGAGATCACCTCGATCCAGCTTGCCGTCGGCAACTTCCCCTTGGTGAGGATCCAGCGCACGTCGTCGTCGAGGATCTCGGCCGCGGTGCCGGGGATGCTGTCCAGCCCGGCCTCCTTGACCGAGATCAGGAACTCCTCGATCGACAGCCCGGTGCGGACCGAGCCGTTCACGATCTCCATCGGCGAGTACGCGTGCACGTGCATCTGCGGGACGCGCTGCTTGACCGCGCGGACGAGGTCGGCGTACGCCGTACCGGGAAGGTCCGGGTGGATGCCGCCCTGCATGCAGACCTCGGTCGCGCCGATCACCCAGGCCTCCTCGGCCCGCTGGGCGACCTCGTCCATCGACAGCGAGTACGCGTCGGCGTCGGTCCGGCGCTGGGCGAACGCGCAGAACCGGCAGCCGGTGTAGCAGACGTTGGTGAAGTTGATGTTCCGGTTCACCACGTAGGTGACGTCGTCGCCGACCACGGCCTTGCGCAGGTCGTCGGCGATCGTCGCGAGCTGGTCGAGCGCCGGACCCGTTGCCGTCATCAACGTCAGCGCCTGGCTGTCGGACAGCCCGGCCGGGTCGCGCTCGGCGGCCGCGAGGGCCTCCTTCACGTCACCGTCGATCCGCTCCGGAGCCTTGCGCTGGGCAACGTCCTCGCGCAGCACGTCCCAGTCGCCGTACGCCGCGTCGAAGTCCGAGCGGGTCTCCGTACGACGCCCTTCGGTGTCGATCGCGGTGTGCAGATCGGTCCGGCCGACCGAGTCCCAGCCGCCGTCCGGCTCTTGCCAGGGCAAACCCTTCGGCATCGCTTCTTCGTTCGCCAGGCCGGTCGCCGGGTCGACGAGCGCCTCGACGTGGTTGATCAGGCGCGGATCGAGCCAGGGCTCGCGCAGGTACTCCGGGTGGGCCGTCAGCCGCTCCCGCAGAGTGAAGCCGGCGTCGGCGGTCAGCTTGGCCAGGTCGTCCAGGTGCGGCCAGGGGCGTTCCGGGTTCACGTGGTCGGGGGTCAGCGGCGAGACGCCGCCGAAGTCGTCGACACCCGCCGCGAGCAGCAGCTTGGCCTCGTCCAGGTCGACCAGGTTCGGCGGGGCCTGGACGCGGGCGCGCGGGCCGAGCACGACCCGGGTCACCGCGATCGCGGCCAGCCACTCGTGCAGCGGGACGTCCTCGTCGTTGCGCATCGCGGTGTCCGGCTTCACCCGGAAGCCCTGGATGATGACCTCCTGGATCCCGCCGTACTGGCGGGCGACGCGACGCAGCGCGAAGACCGAGTCGGCGCGCTCCTCGATCGTCTCGCCGATGCCGATCAGCAGGCCGGTGGTGAACGGCACGTTCGAGCGGCCGGCGTCCTCGAGCACGCGCAGCCGGACCGACGGGTCCTTGTCGGGCGACCCGAAGTGCGGCTGGCCCTTCTCCTCGAACAGCCGCCGTGAGGTCGTCTCCAGCATCATGCCCATGCTCGGCGCGACCGGCTTCAGCCGCTGCAGGTCCTGCCACGACATGACGCCGGGGTTCAGGTGCGGGAGCAGGCCCGTCTCCTCCAGGACCCGGACGGCCATCGCGCGGACGTAGTCGAGGGTGCTGTCGTAGCCCGCCTCGTCCAGCCACTGCTTGGCCGCGTCCCAGCGGTCCTCGGGGGCGTCGCCGAGCGTGAACAGCGCCTCCTTGCAGCCCAGCGCCGCGCCCTGACGGGCGATCTCCAGCACCTCGTCCGGGCTCAGGTACGGCGACTCGACGCGACCCGGCGTGGTCGCGAACGTGCAGTAGTGGCACCGGTCGCGGCACAGCCGGGTCAGCGGGATGAAGACCTTCTTGGAGTACGTGACGATCCCGCTGCGGCCGGCGTCCTCGAGGCCCTGGTCGCGGACCCGGCCTGCCGTCGCCATCAGCTTGTCCAGCGCTTCGCCGGAGGCCGTCAGCAGCACCTCCACCTCAGCCTGGTCCAGGGTCTTGCCGTCGTCCGCACGCTTGAGCGCCCGCCGCATCGCGGTACTGAGAGTGGAGGTCACGGGATCCGAGCCTAGGCGCTCGAACACCCCGGATCTCGCGAAATCCGGGCCGAAAAACAATCAGTACGTCTGTCCTGTTAGGTTGCCGTTTGTGCAGGTCAGTGGCGGTGTAGCGGGGAGTGGCCGGGGTCGCGAGCGCCGGGCGCCGGGCCGTGCTCCGGGCCAGGCACCGGGCCCGAGCGAGGTGCGGCGCGGACGCGGGCCGGGCAGGAGCGACGGGCGGCGGCTGCGGGGCGCGCTGCGCCGGGACGAGCTGCTGCGGGCGACCATCATGGTGGTCGAGCGGGCGGGGGTCGCCGGGGTGAGCCACCGGGCGGTTGCGGCCGAGGCGGGGGTGTCGGTGGCCTCGACGACGTACCACTTCGCGTCGCTCGACGACTTGCTGATCGCTGCGCTGACCGGCGCCGCCGAGGACCTCACCGCCGAGCTGCACGAGCGCGTGAGCGAGCTCGGCGCGCGGCCCGCGGACGAGCTGGCGCGGTTGGTCGAGCACCTGCTCGTCTACCGGCGGGGGCGCACGCTGGCGGCGTACGAGCTGTACCTGCTCGCGGCGCGGCGGCCTGAGCTGCGGGAGGCTGCCGGCGCCTGGTTGCAGCCGCTGACCGAGATCGCCCGGACGTTCACCACCAACCCGCAGAAGGCGAGCCTGCTGGTCGCCGCGCTCGACGGACTCCTGCTGCAATCGCTCGTCCGGGCGAGACCGTTCGATCAGGCTGACGTCGCAGCCCTGCTCGCGTACCTGAGGTAGCGGATCGGTACCGAGCGACAGGAGGTGTGGCCCGGTCTCCGGCATCGCCCCGCCTGGCGCTGGGGGGCCTGGGGCCTTGGGGGCCGACACCTCCTGTCGCTCGGTACCCGGTAGCGCGCGCACTACCTCAGGTCGGGTGCTGTGGCCCGGGTGTGGGCTGATCGGAACAGCGCTGGGCGTCCCGCTCTGCCTGGTCGGCACGTGGGCGCAGTCGACGCTGCTGATCGAGCTGGGCATGCTCCCGCAGTGGTTCGAGGCGCCGTGGATCTGGGGCACGATGTGGGTCGCCGCCTTCGTGGGCGTGGGAACGGCGGTGGTCGGCGCCTTCGCAGCGGCCTGGCGAGCGTCGCGGCTCAGTGCCCTGGAGGCGATCGGGGACCTGCCGCGGACGATGCCGGTGATGACCGGATGGCGGTGGTTCTGGGGGCTGTCCTCGGCTGGGTTCACAGTCGTGATGGTGATCGCCGCACAGGCCGCGGAGGACTTCGTCGCCGGGTTGCTGATCGCGCTGGTGGTGATGATCAGCGGGTCGGTCGCACTGAGCCAGCTGAGTCCGGTCGTCGTACCGGTGGCCGGCCGCCTGCCGGCGTTGGTGCTGCGCGGTTCGGTGGTCACGGATCTCGCGAAGGCCGGCGTCCTGCACGCCGTACGGCGAAGTGCCGCGACCGCGGCGCCGTTGATCGTGCTGGTGGGGTTGCTCGCCGGGTTGTGGGGCACGTTCGGGTCGCTGGCCAAGGCAGTGGGGGAGGAGCAGCGGCAGCTGATCTCGGCGGACCTGGTCGTTGAGGGGTCGGTCGAGCCGGCTGAGGGGATCGCGGCGGCGTCGGAGCAGACGACGGTGCCGATGACGGTCGTGGGGAGGAAGAAGGCGACAAGGTACTCGGAAGCGGTCGGGATCGATCCGGCGGCGTACCAACGCACACACGCGTTGCGGCCGCGCAAGGGCTCGCTGGACAAGTTGTCGGGGGCAACGATCGCGATCGGGCCGGGGATGGCGGTCGAGGGGTACAAGCTCGGGGAGGTGCTGACGGCGACGATCGGGGGCAAGCGGCTGCCGTTGACGGTGGTCGCGATCATGCCGGAGACGTTGGACGTGACGGAGAACTTCTTTGTGCCGAAGGGATTGACCGAGGGTTTGGGGGGTTCTACGGAGACCTTGGTCAAGGTGAATCCTGGTGCTGACTTGAAGGGACTGGGCGGCAGGTCCGTGGAGGAGTGGGCTGAGGACAAGGCCGCCGTCGAGCAGCGGGACGACACGGGGATCTTCGTGGTTCTTATGGGCCTCGCCGGAATCTACGCGGCCGTTGCCGTGGTCAACGCCGTGGTGATGGCGGCGGCCGAGCGGCGGCGGGAGTTCGCGCTGGCGCGGATGGCCGGGCTGACCCGTCGGCAGGTCGTGGGAATCGCGACGGTGGAGTCGCTCACGGTCGTCGTGGTCGGCGTCCTGCTGGGCGGCGTTGTCGCGGGAGCCGCGATGGCGGGGATCGCTGCCGGGACCGCGCAGATGTTCGGCGTCGTGGTGGTCGCCGTGCCGTGGCGACTGCTCGGGATCATCCTCGCGGGCTCACTCGCCGTCGTCGGCGGTACGGCGGCGCTCACCGCCTGGACCACGACCAGGTTCAACCCGGTCGTGGTCCTCGGCGGCAGGCAGTGACCCTCAGGCGTCGGCGACGGTGATCGCCTCGGCCTCGGTCCGGGAGTGCGACGACGGGATCCGCAGGTGGGCGAGCGGCTTCCAGCCGGTGGCCAGCGCGCCGACCGCCAGGACGACGGCGAAAGCGCCGACGTAGAAGGGCAGCTGGACGTTGACCTCCTCGCCGAGCTTGCCGGCCAGCCACGGTGCGACCGCGCCGCCGGAGAAGCGGACGAAGCTGTACGCCGCGGACGCCGTACCGCGCTCGACCGGCGCCGCGCCCATCACGGCCTCGGTGATCAGCGTGTTGTTCACGCCGAGGAACAGCCCGGCCACGACCACGCCGACCGCGAGCACGTGCGGGTGGTGGGCGTAGACGCCCATCACGGCCAGGTCGGCGGCGAACAGCAGCAGCGCGGACATGATCACGGGCAGCGTGCCGAAGTGGCGTTGCAGCCACGGCGCCGCGAAGACCGAGGTGAGCGCGAGCCCGATGCCCCAGCCGAAGAAGATCAGGCCGATCTGCCGGGCCGACATCGCCAGCGGGAACGGGGTGAACGCGAGCAGCGTGAAGAAGCCGAAGTTGTACAGCAGCGCGGTCACGGCGACGGTGGCCAGCGACCGGTGCCGCAACGCCTTCAGCGGTTCGAGGATCGACGTACGGCGCGGAGCCGGCGGCGAGGCGGGCAGCAGGAACGCGGTCGCGGCGAGCGCGATCGTCATCAGGACGGCGACGCCGAAGAACGGGCCGCGCCAGGAGATCGTGCCGAGCTCACCGCCGACCAGCGGGCCGGCCGCGATGCCGACGCCGAGCGCCGCCTCGTACAGGATGATCGCCTCGGCGACCGAGCCGGCCGCGGAGTTCACGATGGTGGCCAGGGCGGTCGCGATGAACAACGCGTTGCCCAGGCCCCAGCCGGCCCGGAAGGCGACGATGGCGCCGATCGAGTTGGACAGGCCGGCCAGCGCGCTGAACACCACGATGATCGCGAGACCGATCAGCAGAGTGCGCTTCGCGCCGATCCGGCTGGAGACCGCGCCGGTGATCAGCATCGCGACGCCGATCACCGCCATGTAGCTGGTGAACAGCAGCGACACCTGCGACGGGCTGGCGTGCAACTGCTCGGCGATCGGCTTGAGGATCGGGTCGACCAGGCCGATGCCCATGAATGCGATCACACAGGCGAAGGCGACGGCCCAGACGGACTTGGGTTGCTTGAGGAACGAGCTGCTGTTGCTGCTCACCGGGGGGACTCCTCCAACGGTTCTAGGGTGAGGATCTTGTGCAGGACGGTGACCGCGGCCTCCAGGGTGGCGAGGTCTTCGGCGGGGAGCTGGACCAGCCGTTGGGCAATGGCCGCACCGGCTTCGCGGCGGGCGTGGTTGAGCTCCGCACGGCCGGCGTCGGTGAGGCTGATCAGGCTGGCCCGGGAGTCGGCCGGGTCGGGCTCGCGCCGGACCCACCCGCTCTCTTCCTGCCGCTGCACCAGCGTCGACATCGTCGGCTGCGAGCAGCGGTCGGCCTTGGCGAGCTCGCTGATCCGGGTCGGCCCGAGCTCGTCGAGCCGGCCGAGCAGGCGCATCGCCGCGTGCGGCAGCGCGCTGACGTCCCGGCTGGCCAGACGGGTCAACCGGGCCGACGCCACCACCACGTCGACGCCGAGCTTGGAAAGGTCAGTCGCGATCACGTCCTCAATATTACATAGGAATGCTATGTTTTTCCAGTGAGGCTTGTGCGCCCGGCAGACCGGCTCCGGCTGAGCGGCTAGCGGGCGAGGTAGCGGCCGGTCACGCTGGCCGGGACCGAGGGCAGCAGTTGCGGAGTGGTCGCGGCGACGATGCGGCCGCCGTGTTCGCCGCCTCCTGGGCCCAGGTCGATGACGTGGTCGGCGTTCGCGATCATGTCGAGGTCGTGCTCGATGACGATCACCGTGGCGCCGGCGGTGATCAGGCGGTCGAGGACCGTGAGCAGGACGCGGATGTCGGCGGGGTGCAGGCCGACGCTCGGTTCGTCGAAGATGAACAGCGTGCCCTGCTGCGGCTTCTCCAGGTCGGCGATGAGCTTGAGCCTCTGGGCTTCACCGCCGGACAGCGCGGGGGTCGCCTCGCCGAGCATGAGGTAGCCGAGGCCGACCTCGTCGAGGGTGCGGAGCCGGGCCTGCAGCTTGCGGAGCTTCGGGAAGTGCTGACGGGCCTCGGTGACGGTCAGCGCGAGGGTGGCGGCGATCGTCAGGCCGTCGAGGGTGACGGCGTCCGCGGCGGGGCTGTAGCGGGTGCCGCCGCACAGCGGGCACGGGATCTCGACGTCGGGCAGGAACTGTACGTCGAGGGAGATCTGCCCGGTGCCCTCGCACTGCGGGCACCGCAGGCTTCCGGTGTTGTAGGAGAAGTCAGCCGCGCTCAGCTCGGAGGACTCCCGGGCGAAGGCGCGGCGGAGCTCGTCCAGGATTCCGCTGTACGTCGCCACGGTGGATCGCACGTTCCGCCCGATCGGCGTCGCATCGACGACCGCGACCCGCTGCACGCCGTCGGACTCCAGCGAGCGCACGTGCGCGGGCAGCAGGCGTTCGTCGTACCGGGCAGTGAGTGCGGCCGCGAGGCTGTCCAGGACGAGCGTGGTCTTGCCGGACCCGCTCACGCCGGTCACCGCGGTGAGGCGCTTGAGCGGGAAGTCGACCTCCATCGGGTGGAGGGTGAAGCGCGGACCGGTCGTGAGGCGGATCCGGCCGTGCTCGAAAGCGTCGTCCACCCGGGGCCGGACGACCGAGGGCTCGCGGCCGCTCAGGAAGCCGCCGATCAGCGACACCGGCGACGCCTCGAGCTCGGCAACCTTGCCGGTGGCAACTACCTCGCCGCCCAGGGAACCGGCGCCGGGGCCGATCTCGATCAGCCAGTCCGCGTGCCGCAGGACCCGGACGTCGTGGTCGACCAGGACGACCGAGTTGCCGGTCTCGATCAGCCGGCGGGCGACCTGCATCAGCGCGTCGATGTTGCTCGGGTGGAGCCCGATCGACGGCTCGTCGAGCACGTAGAGCAGTCCGGTCGCGCTGCTGCGCAGGGTCCGGCTGAGCTGCACGCGTTGCAGCTCGCCGGTCGACAGCGTCCGGGAGGCACGGCCGAGGGAGAGGTAACCGAGCCCGAGGCCGAGCAGGTGATCGGCGTTGGCGGTGAACGCCTCGACGATCTGCTCGGCCATCCTCCGCAGGTCGGCCGCGAGTGACGACGCGAGAGCGCGGACGAACTCGGTGGCGCGATCGAGGGTCCACGTCGACAGGACGTCCAGCGTGACGCCGTTCAGCGGTACCGACCGGGCACGTTCGTTGAGCCGGGACCCACCGCAGGCAGGGCATTCGGCGACGTGGACGAACCGGTCGAGCCGCGTCACAGCCTTCTCGCTCTGCGCGTTGCCGAGCGCGTCCTCGATCACCCGGTTGGCGTTGCGGTACGTCGCGTTGAGCTCGAACGCGTTGCCCTTCTTGCTCGCCACGACCACGACCCGCGAGGTCTCGTCGCCGCGCAGCACGATCTCGCGCTCGGCCGGCGTCAGCTCCCGGAACGGGACGTCGGTCCGCACACCCAGCTGAGCGACCACCTGCGGAAGCAGCCCGGCCCCGAAGGAGCCCCAGGCCGCGACGGCACCTTGCTCGATCGAGAGCGACTCGTCCGGTACGAGGGACCGCTGGTCGATCTGCCGGGTCTCGCCCGTCCCCGCGCAGGTCTCGCAGGCGCCGTCGGAGTTGAACGCGAACTCCTCCGCGCCGGGCGCGGCGAACCGCTCGTGACAGATCGGGCAGGTCGCGTGCCCGGTCGAGGCGATCTCGATGGTCGGCGGGACGGCGTGGCCGTTCGGGCAGCGGTGCACGCCGAGCCGCGAGTACATCAGCCGCAACGAGTTGAGCAGCTCGGTCGCCGTACCGAACGTGCTGCGAACCCCCGGTACGACGGGCCGCTGGCGCAACGCGATCGCCGCCGGTACGCCGTCCACCGCGTCGACGTCGGCCCTCGCCGCCTGGGACAAGCGGCGACGGGTGTACGTCGACAGGGCCTCCAGGTAGCGGCGGGAGCCTTCGGCGTACAGGACGCCGAGCGCGAGCGAGGACTTGCCCGAACCGGACACCCCCGTCAGCGCGACGAGCTGCCGCAGCGGTACGTCGACGCTCACGTCCTTCAGGTTGTGCACCCGCGCGCCCCGCACCGAGACCTGCTCGCCCCATCGCATGGGCTCATCGTAGGGAGCGGGGATGAAACGATCGGATGAACACGGAGAGTAGTGAGTGCGTGACTGCAAGATTGCAGTGACAAATAGTTTGCATGGTGTGCAAGTTCGTGTCACCGTTGTTCCCGTGATGCAGACCGAGGACGTCGCGGCCACCGGTGGCCGGCGCGAGCGCAAGAAGCGGGAGACCCGGTTGGCCCTGGCCGCCGCGGCCCTGCGGCTGGCGGTCGAGAAGGGGCCGGACAACGTCACGGTCGAGGAGATCAGCGAGGCCGCGGACGTGTCCGTGCGGACCTTCTTCAACTACTTCCCGCACAAGGAGCACGCGATCCTCGGGCGGGACCCCGAAGACCTCGAGCGCTCGCTGAACCGGCTGCGCGAGGCGGCGCCGGAGCAGTCGCCGCTGACGATGCTGCGGGTGCTGGTCAGTCAGGCGCTGGAGGACTTCGGCGACAAGGCCGTCGACGCCAAGGAACGGTTCGAGCTGGTCGGCCGGTCGCCGGCGCTGCTGGCGCAGTTCGTCCTGCTCGGGGCCGAGGACGAGCGGGCATTGTCCGCTGCCCTCGCCGAGCGGATGGGCGAGCCCCCGGCCTCGCTGAAGCCGGCGCTGCTGGTCGGCGCCGTCACCACCGCCGTTCGGGTCGCGGCGGAGAAACAGAAGCTTGCGGGCGGGCACGAGGTGCCCGGCCTGACCGCGCTGGTCGACGAGGCGTTCGCGCTTCTGGCCGACGGTCTGGACCCCGCGTACGACAGAGAAGTTCTCTCACGACACCAGGAAGGTCAGTCATGACAACGACCTCTTCGCCCAACCCGGCCGACCCGGCGGGCGAGGTCACCCCGCCGGAGGTGGCCGCCGCCGAGGTGGCGGCGCTCACCCCGCGGCAGACCGTGCAGGCCATCTCCGGCCTGATGATGGGCATGTTCGTGGCGATCCTGGCCGGCACCGTGGTGTCGACCGCGCTGCCGCGGATCATTCACGACCTGGGGGCGAGCCAGTCGTCGTACACCTGGGTCGTCACCCTCGAGCTGCTGGCGATGACGGCCACCGTGCCGTTGTGGGGCAAGCTCGCCGACCTCTACAACAACAAGCTGCTCGTCCAGCTGTCGCTGGGCTTCTTCGTGATCGGTTCGCTGGTGGCCGGCTTCGCCCCGAACATCGAGGTGCTGCTGGGCAGCCGGGTGCTGCAGGGTCTGGGCGCCGGCGGTCTGACCGCGCTGGTGCAGATCGTGATGGCCGCGATCATCCCGCCGCGTGAGCTCGGCCGGTACTCCGGCATCTTCGGCGCGATCTTCGCCTCGGCGACGGTCGGCGGACCGCTGCTCGGTGGCTTCCTGGTCGACTCGCCGCTGGGCTGGCGGGCCTGCTTCCTGGTCGGCGTACCGTTCGTGATCGCGGCGATCATCCTGCTGCAGCGCACGCTGAAGCTCCCGACCGTACGGCGTGAGGTGAAGATCGACTGGTGGGGCGCGTTCCTGATCACCGCCGGGGTGAGCACGCTGCTGGTCTGGTCGTCGTTCGCCGGCAACAGGTTCGACTGGGCGTCCGGCTGGAGCTTCCTGCTGGTCGGCGCGGCCCTGGCCGCGCTCGTGGCCGCGGTGCTGGTCGAGCGCAAGCACCCCGAGCCGATCATCCCGATGGACCTGTTCCGCAACCGCACGGTGACGCTGGCGATCGTGGCCAGCGCGCTGGTCGGGGTGGCCATGTTCGGCGGCTCGGTGTTCTTGGCGCAGTACTTCCAGATCGCGCAGGGCTACTCGCCGACCAAGGCCGGCCTGATGAGCCTGCCGATGATCCTGGGCATGATGGTCGCCTCGACGATCGCCGGTGGCCTGATCACCAAGTACGGCAAGTGGAAGATCTACCTGGTCGTCGGCAGCGTGCTGCTGCCGATCGGCCTGGCCCTGTTCGGCACGATCGACGCGCACACCTCGAAGTACCTGCTGTGGGCGTTCATGATCGTGCTCGGCGTCGGCATCGGCCTGGTGATGCAGAACCTGGTGCTCGCCGCGCAGAACGACGTACCGGCGCGTGAGCTGGGTGCGGCCACCTCGTCGGTCAGCTTCTTCCGCAGCATGGGCGGCACGATCGGTGTCAGCGTGCTCGGCGCGATCCTGGCCAACAAGGTCACCGAGACGCTGAACCCGGGCGGTGCCTCGTCCGGTGGCGGTAGCGCGGTGCCGAACATCGCCGAGCTGCCCGAAGAGGCCCGGGCCGTCGTCGAGAACGCGTACGGCATGGCGACCGCGGACCTGTTCATGATGTCGGTGCCGTTCGCGGTGCTGGCGCTGGTCGCGGTGCTGTTCATCAAGGAGAAGCCGCTGATGACCACCAGCGGGGCCGAGCGCCGCGCGGAGGAAGAGGCGCGCGAGAAGGTCGTCCAGGACAACGTCTGATCCCTTGGGCCGGGCTGGTTAGCCTGGGGGCATGATCGTTGCCTTCAGTATCAGCCCGGCCGCCGGGGACGAGACCGGTGGCGTGAGCGAGGCGGTCGCCGAGGCGATCCGCGTCGTCCGCGCCTCCGGCCTGCCGAACGAGACCAACGCGATGTTCACCAACCTCGAGGGCGAGTGGGACGAGGTGATGGCGGTGGTCAAGCAGGCCGTCGACGCCGTCGCCGCGGTCTCGCCGCGGGTCAGCCTGGTGCTCAAGGCCGACATTCGGCCGGGCTACACCGGCCAGCTGACCGCCAAGGTCGAGCGCCTGGAGCAAGCTCTCGGCGACTAGTGGCTGTTGAGGGCCGCGAGCGTTTCGTCGTACCGGTTCTCCCGCTCGGCGTTGCGCAGGAACTTCACCCGCTCGACCAGGATCTCGCGGGCGTCGGGCTGGTCGGTGAACAGCTGCACCGACTCGTCGAGGTACTCATCGAGCGGCATCCACTCCGGGTCCGGCGTGACGCCGAGCAGGTCGGTCTGCACGGCCGGAGGAACCAGCTCGATCACCTGCACCCCGGATTCGGCCAGCTGCGAGCGCAGGCTCTCGGTGTAGCTGTGCACCGCGGCCTTCGTCGCGTTGTACGTCGGCGTCATGGTCAGCGGCGTGAACGCCAGCCCGGACGAGACCGTGACGATCGTGGCGTCCGGCCGGCCGATCAGGAACGGCGTGAACGCGGTCAGCGTGCGGATCGTACCGAGCAGGTTGATCTCGACCGTCTGCTCGGCCACGGCCAGGTGCGCCGGGTCGCGCAGGTCCTCGGGGCGCATCACACCCGCCATCGTGATCAGCACGTTCGTCTCCGGCCACCGCGTGCTGACGGTCCCGTACGCCGAAGCGATCGACGCCGGGTCGGCGACGTCCAGCTCGACCGTGCCGAAGCCCTCCTCGGCGGCGAGCCGGTCGAGCAGCTCCTTGCGCCGCCCACTGATCACCACGGTGTTGCCGAGGTCCCGGAACCGGCGGGCCAGCCCGAGGCCGATGCCCGAGGTGCCGCCGGTCATGAAGATCGTGTTGCCTGTCGTTTTCATGGCTCCAGCCTTGGGCGCCCGGGCCGCCGTAACCAGGCTGAGCTCAACCACTGCTCGGCAAGCAGTGGTTGGCGTTGCGCCGGCCTGAGACTCTGGGTTCATGGAGTACGGCGATCTGTCCGACTTCCTGCGCAAGCGCCGGGAAGCCCTGCAACCCGAGGACGTCGGGATGCCCCGCGGCCGGCGGCGCCGGACGCCGGGACTGCGGCGTGAGGAGGTCGCGTCGCTCGCGTCGATGTCGACCGACTACTACAGCCGCCTCGAAGGGGGCCGTGGGCCACAACCGTCGGTCGACATGCTCGGCGCGATCGCCCGCGCGCTGCGGCTGACGCTGGAGGAGCGCGACCACCTGTTCGTGCTCGCCGGGCACGGGACGCCGCCGCGGACCACGCGGGCCTGCCACGTCGACCCGGGCATGCTGCGGATCATGGACCGGCTGCAGGACACCCCCGCGCTGCTGGTCAACCGGTGCGGCGAGACGCTCGCGCAGACCCCGGCGCACGTCGCGTTCGCCGGTGAGCAGACCAATCGCGAGGGGATGGACCGCAGCGAGATCTACCGCTGGTTCGCCGACCCGGGCAGCCGGGCGCTGTACCGGGAGCCGGACCGGTCGAACCACAGCCGGATGCTGGTCTCGATGCTCCGCGCGGTGGTCACCGCCGACGGCCCGAAGTCGTACGCCGCCTCGATCGTGCGGGGGCTGCAGAAGGTCAGCCCCGAGTTCACCGAGCTGTGGGAGCGGCACGAGGTCGGCGTGATGCACAGCCGGACCAAGCTGTTCAACCACTCGGTGGTCGGCGAGCTCGAGCTGTACTGCGAGGTGATCGACAACCGCGACCAGCAGCAGACGCTGATCGTGTTCACCGCGGAGCCGGGCAGCGAGAGCGCCGAACGACTACGCCTGCTGACGGTGCTGGGGACTAACGAAGGAAACTTCTGGAAAGGGCTTGTCGAGGCTAAAACTGAAAGTTAGTTTAAGCCTTGAATTTTCCTCGGAAAGGACCGCCCCCATGCCTTTCGTCAGACTTTCCTTCCTGCCCAGGGTGCTGGCCGTCGTGCTCGGCTTCCTGCTGCTCGCCTCGGTGCCGGCCGCCCAGGCCAAGGTTCAGCAGGAGCAGGAGGTTCAAGCGACCTTCAACGTGCTCGCCTTCTACAGCGGGACCTGGGACGCCGCGCACATCGACTTCGTCAAGGAAGCCAACCAACGGTTCCCGCAGCTCGCGGCCCAGAACGGTTTCACCTACACCGCGACCAACGACTGGAACCGGCTGAACACCGTCAGCGCCTCGCAGTACCAGGTGGTGCTGTTCCTCGACGACGCGCCGACCGGCGCCTCCCAGCGGACCGGGTTCCAGCGCTACATGGAGAACGGCGGCGCCTGGTTCGGCTTCCACGTGACGGCGTACAACGACGCGGACACCCCGGCCTGGCCGTGGTTCTACCAGACCTTCCTCGGCACCGGCCGGTTCCAGACCAACACCTGGGGACCGACCGCGGTGACGCTGCGCACGGAGAACCGGACGCACCCGGCCCTGGTGAACACGGGTGCGACGTTCCGGTCGTCGGTCAGTGAGTGGTACGGCTGGCAGAACGACCTGCGCACGAACCCGAACATCCAGATCCTGGCCGCGATCGATCCGGGCAGCTACCCGGTCGGCACCGACCCGAACCAGACCTGGCGCAGCGGCTACCACCCGATCGTCTGGGCGAACAAGAACTTCAAGATGATCTACGGCAACTTCGGCCACAACGCGATGAACTACGAGACCAACACCCGGCTGTCGTCGACCTTCGACAGCGCCGCCCAGAACACGTTCCTGATGGACTCGCTGAAGTGGCTCGGAGGCGGCGGCAGCACCCCGCCGGTCGACCCGCCGACCGGTCAGCCCGAGCCGAACACCTGGTACACGGCCACGAACAAGGCGACGAGCAAGTGCGTCGACGCCCGCTCGGCCGGTACGACGAACGGCACCGTCGTCCAGCAGTACACCTGCAACTCCTCGACCGCGCAGCAGTACCAGTTCCAGCCGACGTCGGGCGGTTTCGTCCGGATCAACAACCGCAACGACGCCACCAAGGTCGTCGACATCACCGGCGTCTCCGCGGCCGACAACGCCGGCCTGCAGCTGTGGACGTACAGCAACGGCAACAACCAGCAGTGGCGGGCCGTTGCCGAGGGCGACGGCTACTTCCACTTCGTCAGCCGGCACAGCAGCAAGTGCCTGGCCGTCCCGGGCGGCTCCACCGCCGACTCGGTCCAGCTGGTCCAGCTGACCTGCAACGGCTCTGCTGCCCAGTCGTTCAAGCTCGCCTAGATCGCGGCCCGGCCGGGGAGCGTCTCGCTTCCCGGCCGAACGCCGCGCCGGCTGAGGTAGTAGGCGAACGCGGCGGTGGGGAAGAACATCACGATGCCGTAGACGGCGACGGGGATGGACATCTCGCTGCTGCCGAGCAGGGACGGGCTGAGTGCGATGGTCAGCGCGAGCGTGGCGTTGTGGATGCCGATCTCCATCGAGCAGGCGATCGACTGGCGCTCGGCGAGACCGGTCAGCTTCGGTACGACGTACCCGACGGCCAGGCTGATGACGTTGAGCAGTAGCGCGATCAGGCCGACCTCGACCACGTAGTCGAGCACGTTGTCGCGCTCGGTGAAGATCGCGGCGAAGATGACCAGGGCCAGGACGACGATCGAACCGAGCTTGACCGGGCGGGCCATCCGGTCCGCGAACGCCGGTCTGCGGCCGCGGACGAGCATGCCGAGCGCGACCGGGACCAGCACGATCGCGAACACCTGCAGCATCTTGGCCGGTTGCAGGCCGATCTGGCCGTCGCCGAGGAAGTGGTTCAGCGACAGGTTGACCACGATCGGCAGGGTGATCACGGCGAGTACCGAGTTCACCGCGGTCAGGGTGACGTTGAGGGCGACGTCGCCGCCGGCCAGGTGGCTGAACAGGTTGGCCGTCGTACCGCCGGGGGAGGCGACCAGCAGCATCATGCCGACGGCCAGCGCCGGAGCCAGGCCGAAGGCCTTGACCAGGCCGAAGCAGATGATCGGCAGCAGCAGGACTTGGGTGCCCAGGGCAACCAGTACGGCGCGCGGCATCCGCAGCACCCGGGAGAAGTCCGTGACCGTCAGGGTCAGGCCGAGGCCGAACATGATCACGGCGAGTGCGACCGGCAGCAGCACCGAGGTGAGCACGGAGTCGTTCAACGTCTGCCTCCTTGTGGCGGGTGCTCAGCGTGCCAGCGGGCGCGGCGAGGCGGCAAGGGCTCGTGCTTGCCCGGGGCTTGTACTAACTTTGCCGCTCATGAAGACCCTGCGTTTCGCCGCGCTCGCGGCCGGAGTCCTGCTCGCCGCCTCGCTGATCACCACGCCGGCTCAGGCCGGCGGCCATCGGCCGTCGTACCAGTGGGAAGTGACGCCGACGGGGAGCGAGTCGCAGTTCCGCGGGCTGGCCGCGGTGAGCAAGGACGTCGCCTGGGTCGCCGGTAGTGCCGGGCAGGTGCTGCGGACCGTCGACGGTGGGAAGAAGTGGCAGAACGTGAGCCCGGCCGGCGCGGAGGCGCTGATGTTCCGCGACGTCGAGGCGTTCGACGCCCGGCGCGCGGTGGTGCTGGCGATCGGGCCGGGCGAGGAGTCGCGGGTCTACCGGACCGAGGACGGCGGCAAGCGCTGGACGGAGAGCTTCCGCAACACCGACCCGGCCGCGTTCTACGACTGCCTGGACTTCAACGACTCCCGGCACGGGCTCGCGCTGAGCGACCCGGTCGGCGGGAAGTTCCGGATCGCCGGCACCTCCGACGGCGGCAAGTCGTGGAAGGTCCAGTCGCCGGCCGGGATGCCGGCGGCGCTGCCCGGTGAGTTCGCCTTCGCGGCTTCCGGGACCTGCCTGGTCGCCGGGGCCGGCCGTACGGCGTGGTTCGCGACCGGCGGCGGCGACCGGCCGCGGGTGTTCCGGACCGTCGACGGCGGCCGGACCTGGAAGGTGACCGACTCGCCGATGGCGAGCGGCGCGGCGGCCGGGATCTTCACGCTCGCGTTCCGTGGTCCCCTGTACGGCGTGGCGCTGGGCGGCGACTTCGAGAAGCCGACCGAGGCGGTGCGCGCCGCGTCGGTGACGTACGACGGTGGACGGACCTGGCGGCTGATCCCGGCGGCGCAGGCGCCGAAGGGGTACCGCAGCGGATCCGCGTTCGTGCCGGGGACGCTGGCGACGGTGGTTGCCGTCGGGCCGTCGGGGAGTGACGTTTCACTGGACGGTGGGCACCACTGGAAGCAGTTCTCCGACGCGAACTTCGACAGCGTGGAGTGCGCGGGACACGGGCGTCAGGCCGGCTGCTGGGCCTCCGGTGCCAAGGGTGCCGTCGGGCGGCTGACGCTCGGCCGGTGACACGGATTGTTCGACGCGGTTTTGCTCGAGGCGGATTGTTCGCCGCGGACTTGTTCAGCTCGGCGACACCCGGACGACGTACCGGGGTCGCATCGGTTCGACCAGGATTGAGGCCATGCGCATTCTTCCCAAGAGTCTGCTCGCCGCTGTCGCGGGACTGCTGATGGTGCTGCCGACCGCCGCCGCGGCGAGTCCGCGGCACCACGACGAGGACCGATCGCTGAAGGTGATCACCTACAACATCCACCACGCGGCCGGCGTCGACGGCGTGCTCGACCTGGAGCGGGTCGCGAAGGTGATCGAGTCGTCCGGCGCGAGCGTGGTCGGGCTGCAGGAGGTCGACAACCACTGGGACGTCCGCAGCAACTGGGTCGACCAGGCCGCGTGGCTGGCCAAGCGGCTGAAGATGCACTACAAGTTCGCGCCGAACCTCGACCTGCCGCCGGTCAACGCCGGCGAGCCGCGCCGGCAGTACGGGACGGCGGTGCTGTCGCGCTTCCCGATCAAGGACTTCAAGAACACGCTGCTGCCGCTCTACCCGACCGGTGAGCAGCGCGGCCTGGCCGTCGCGACGCTGAAGGTCCGCGGGCAGGACTTCCGGTTCGCGAACACGCACCTGACCAGCAACAACAACGACGAGCGCCTCGAGCAGGCCAAGAAGGTCGTCGAGCTGCTCGGCAAGTCCAAGCAGCCGACCCTCCTGGTCGGTGACCTGAACGCCGTCGACACGTCGCCGGAGATCAGGACCCTCACCGCCGTGCTGCGCGACACCTGGCCGCAGGTCGGCAAGGGCCCCGGCTACACGATCGAGGCAAGCAACCCGACCAAGCGGATCGACTTCCTCCTGCACAGTGCGGGTCTCAAACCGACGTCGGCGACGGTGCCGGTGACGTTGGCTTCGGACCACCTGCCGGTAGTTGCCACCTTCACCCTTCGCTGAACAGACACACCCCCGCACGGCGCTGCGCGCCGTGCGGGGGTGTGGTGTATCCGGGGGCCTTCGCCCGGAGTCGTGCGGCGCTGCGCGTCGCACCTTTTTCGTTGCCTCGGCAAGCGATTGCCCAGGGCCACCAAATCTGGGCGCGTGAATTACAAGCTTGTAGTTTGTCAAGCCGACACGCACGTGCAACAAAGTTATTCGTGGGATGAGTGTTCCCAATGGGGCTGAAGGCAACTAGTGTCACGTATGTGGTCCAGAAGGACCAAAAGTTCGCGAACTCTGGGGAAGGAGTTCGCGACCGGCGGAAGGAAATACCCGATGCGGACGCCCTCGGGGGCTACGTCCGGCAGGCGGGTCGTGAGCACTGGGAAGACCGGTAGGGCTTTGCTCTCCGGAGTGCTCGCGGTCTGCATGACCGGCACCATGGCCCTGAACACCGTGCCGGCCCAGGCCGACCCGAAACCGCCGGTCATCCCGTCGCAGTCCCAGGTGGACGCGGCGAAGAAGGCCGCCGCCGACAAGGCCGCGCAGGTGGCGGCGATCGAGCAGCAGCTGGCCGGCGCGAACGCCCGGCTCGAGCAGCTCGGCCGGGAGACCGGCATCGCCGCCGAGAAGTACAACGGCGCGGTCTACCGCCTCACCAAGGCCAAGGCGGAGGCCGCCGCGGCCGCCGCCCGGGTGAAGAAGGCGGCGCAGACGCTCGCGGACCAGCGCCGCCAGATCGGCCGGTTCGCCGCGGCGTCGTACCAAGGTGGTGGCGACCTTGCGCAGCTCGGCCCGCTGCTCAGTGCGGACGGCCCGCAGCAGCTGCTCGACTCGGCCGGTGCGGCACGTTCGGTGTCGCAGGCGATGCAGGGCTCGTACCTGCGCTTCACCGCGACCCAGGTGGTCAGCAACGCGTTCAAGGCGCAGGCCGACCAGGCCGTCACCAAGGTGCAGGCCGCAACCGACGAGGCGGCGAAGGCGAAGAAGGCCGCCCAGGCGGCCGAGGCGAACCAGGCGTCGGCCGTCGCGGCGATCGGCGCTCAGCGCAAGCAGCAGATCAGCCAGCTGGCGAGGTTGCGCAGTACGTCGTACCAGGTGGCTGACCAGCGGCAGCGGGGACTCGAGGAGCTTGCGCGCCAGCGAGCCGCCGCACTGGCCGCGAAGAAGGCCGAGGAGCTCCGGAAGCGGATCGCCGCCAAGGAGGCCGCCGAGCGGGCCGAGGCCGCGGCCGCGCAGGCCGAGCAGGCTCGCAAGGACCGCGAGGAGCAGAAGGAGGCCGGCAAGCACGGCACCAAGCCGCCGAAGAAGAAGCCGAAGCCGAAGACCGACCGGCCGGGCAACGGTGGCGGTGGCGGCAGCACCCCCAGCCGCAAGGGCGCTTCGGCCGCGGTCGCCTTCGCCCTGTCCCAGCTCGGTGACCCGTACGTCTGGGCCGCCACCGGTCCGGACTCGTGGGACTGCTCCGGCCTGACCATGAAAGCCTGGAAGAAGGCCGGCGTCGCCCTCCCGCACTACAGCGTCGCGCAGTACGAGCAGGTCCGGCACATCTCCGAGGACGAGCTGCGGCCCGGCGACCTGATCTTCTGGGCCGAGAACTCCAACGACCCGGGCACGATCTTCCACGTCGCGATGTACCTGGGCGGTGGCCGGATGGTGCACGCGCCCCGGACCGGCCGCCCGGTCACCATCGACAGCATCTACTACTGGGAAGACCCGGACTTCTTCGGTCGCCCCTAGATCCGCTGCGGCGGCATTTGTCCCGGCCGCCGCAGCTTCACCGTCAGCCCGCCCCTGACACCGCACCTGAGCCGATGCCCAGCAGAACGGTGGTAGCTGATGAGCCCGACCCGTAGCAGGACCCGCCTCGCCGAGGTGCTCACCCGGCGGCGCCCGCCCGTGGCCCCCCAGCAGGAGGTGGCCAACTGTCCTGGCGGCGAGACCCGCCCGGAGCCGGTGGTTCCCGAGCCCGAACCGGAGGGCCGCCAGGCGCCGTCGTACTCGCTGATCGGCTGGTAGCCCTACGCCGCTGTCACGGTACGGCGACCAGCCGGCCGAGATTCGCCCGGCGGTCCAAGGTGTCGTGGATCGTGGCGGTGGCGCTCAGGGGACAGGTGGCGTGGACAGCGGGACGCAGCTCGCCGGCCTGCCACAGCCGGGTCACCGCCGTGATGTCTTCTCGCGCGAGCGCGGGACGTGCCTGTCGCCAGGCGAGCATCGAGACCGCGGTGGTGTAGCGGAGGCCGCCGAAGAGTTGCTGACTGCTGATGCCGGGCAGCTCGCCGCCGATCGCGCCGTACGCGACCATCCGGCCGAAGGGGGCGAGCAGGTCCAGGCCCTGCTCGAACACGCTGCCGCCTACTGCGTCCAGGACGATGTCGACGCCGTCCGGCGCGGCCTCGCGGACTTGGTCGGCCCAGTCGGCGGCGGTGCTGTCGACCGTCAGCGTCGCGCCGTGCTGCTCGGCGAAGTCGCGCTTGCTCCGCGACGACGCCGTACCGATCACGGTCGAGGCGCCGAGGGTGCGGGCGAGCTGAACCGCCAAATGGCCGACGGCGCCCGCCGCGGAGTGGACGAGCACGGTGTCGCCCTCGCCGACCTGGCCGGTTGCGAGCAGTCGAAGTGCGAGCGGGGCGGTCATCGACAGCGCCGTCGCCTCGCCGGCTGCCGCGTCCTCAGGGACGGCGGCCAGCCACTGGGCGTCGACGGCGACGATCTCGGCGAACGCGTCCTCGGAGAGGGCGGCGACGCGTTGCCCGACGCTGATACCGGCGGGGACGTCCGGACCGAGCCGTACGACGCGACCGACCACGTCGCCGGTCAGCCGGCCGGGCAACGGCCGCTGCCAGGGGCCGCCTCCGCGCCGGAACACGCCGTCGATCGCGTTCGCGCCGACCGCCTCGACCTCGACCAGGACCTGTCCGGCGGTGGGCTCGGGGGCCGGGACCTCGGTCACTTCGAGGACCTCCGGACCGCCGTACCGGAAGTAGCGAACTGCGCGCATGAGATTCCGATCGTAGGAGCTATAAATTATGGGTATCTCCTACGATACGTCCGGCCGGGGGCGGACAGGGTGGGGTTTTAGAGTGAGTGCCGTGAAGTCGTCCCAGCACCGTCTCGCGGACCGGGTCCTGTGGACCCTCGGCCGAGCCAGCCAGCAGGCGCAGCGACTGGTCCGTCGGCAGATGGCGGCCGCGGACGTGCGGACGCAGCACTATCACGTCCTCGTCAGCCTGGCCGACGACGGCGAGGCCGCGCAGGGTGCGCTGGCGGACCGGATCTCGTTCGACCGCAGCGATCTCGTCGCCGTGCTCGACGAGCTGGAGACCCTGGAGTACGTCGTACGGCGGAGTGACCCGGCCGATCGCCGGCGCAACATCGTCGCGATCACGCCGTCGGGCGAAATCGCGGTCGAGCGGATGGACCGGCTGATCTTCGCGGCCGAGGCCGAACTGCTCGAACGGCTGACGGCCACGGAGCGCAGGACCTTGCTCGAGTTGCTCGGCCGGCTGACGGCGGACTGACCGCCGGTCGAAGCTGTCCCGGGGCGCTCCCAAAATCTGTGGTGGCGGGATTAGACATTGCGTGGCGGGGCGTGTAGTGTTCTTCGTGTTGACAGAGAAACAAAGCGAAGCTGACGTGGACAGCTGATGTTCTGTCCGAGCAGTTGCAAGACGGCGGACTCCGCCGGGCCGATCAGTGGAAGGGCTCGGGTTTCGCGCCAGGCTTCGATCAGGGTCGCTGGGGCCAGTGGTTGCAAGAGGTCCGCGGCTTGACCGAGGAAGCAGTAATGGCAGTGTGCAGTTGGTTGTTGTAGTGAGTAGTAGTGCAGTACGTAGTCAGTTGCAGTTCCGTACAGCAGTACCAGTTGGTGCAGTACCAGCAGTAGCAGTCAGTTTGTCCGCGAGTAAGGAGGATGGGTTTCACCGTCGGATCGCCCGCCAGTGCCAGAAGTTCGCCGGGCGGGTGCCGTAGCTCCATCGGAAGAAGGTGGTCTTCGGTTACGCAGTTCAGCGATCCACGTGGTCACGGCCTTCAGTTGGCGTGCCGCGGAAGTGTCAGACCGGTCTGACGACCGGTAGATGGTGGCAAAATCCAACCTGCGGGCCCCGGTGCTTCGGCACCGGGGCCCTTCGACATGGAGTTCGATGACCGCTGAATCACCCACGGAGACCCCGATGAGTTCAGCCCAGACGACCGGGCCGGCCCACTTCGACGACGACGACTATCCCGCCTACACGATGGGCCGCGCGGCCGAGATGCTCGGCACCACGCCCGGCTTCCTGCGCAGCCTCGACGAAGCGAAGTTGATCACACCGCAGCGGTCCGACGGCGGCCATCGCCGCTACTCGCGCTACCAGCTGCGCCTGGCCGCGCGGGCCCGCGAGCTCGTCGACGGCGGCACCGCGCTCGACGCCGCGTGCCGGATCATCATCCTCGAGGACCAGCTCGCGGAGGCCCTCCGGATCAACGAGGAGATGCGCCTGCGGCACGACCCGCCGACGAGCTAGAGCGTAATTCGAGAGACGCGCTCTAGTAGCGGTTGAGGTGAACGCCGCTGAAGCTGTAACCGTCCCAGCCCCACGCGCTGCTCCCGCCGATCAGAAGGATGGCGACGGCCAGCACGGCGACAGCGTTGAGCGGGACCACCAGCCAGAGCCAGCGGCGGTTGCGTCAGCGCGGTCGAGATGGCCGCCCAGACCAGTGGCGCGGTGCCGTGGCCGGAGTTGTCGGGCCTGGGTGGGTAGCCGGCGGCGGCACGCAGTTGATCGGCGTACGGCCAGGGCTCACCGTCGGAGTGCTCCGGACGGAGGGCAACCTGCCGAGGGCCGCCGGTGGCCGGCAGCCCTCTTGCAGTTTGTTGCAAGGTCAGTGGTGGTCGGTCTTCAGGCGTTCGAAGGAGGCGGTGACCTCGGCCTCGGCGTCGGCGCGGCCGACCCAGCTGGCGCCCTCGACGGACTTGCCGGGCTCCAGGTCCTTGTAGACCTCGAAGAAGTGCTGGATCTCGAGCCGGTCGAACTCCGGGACGTGGTGGATGTCGCGCAGGTGCTCCTGGCGCGGGTCGCCGGCCGGGACGCAGAGGACCTTGTCGTCCGGCCCCTTCTCGTCGGTCATCCGGAACATACCGATCGCCCGGGCGCGGATCAGGCAGCCCGGGAAGGTCGGCTCGGTCAGCAGCACGAGCGCGTCCAGGGGGTCGCCGTCCTGACCGAGGGTGTCCTCGATGAACCCGTAGTCGGAGGGGTACTGAGTGGCCGTGAACAGGGTGCGGTCGAGCCGCAGCCGGTTGGTCTTGTGGTCCAGCTCGTACTTGTTGCGGGTGCCCTTGGGGATCTCGATGAAGACGTCGAACTCCATACGGCAGATACTGTCACGGTTCGGACCGACCAAATGACAGGAGCAGCCTGGTGGCCCGTCCTCCCCGTGCGGCGTTCGTCACGCTCGTCGCAGGTGCCGCGCTCGCCGGACTGGTCAGCGGGGCGCAGGCCGTGCCCGCGAGGTCGCGGACAGCTACGGCGGCGCCCGCCGTACTGGCTCCGGCCAAGGCAGAGGGTGTCGCGCCGACCGCTGCCGGTGTGCGGAAGGCCCTGGCGGCCGCGCTGGCCGACCCGTCGCTCGGCAAGCACTACGGCGCGACGGTGTTCGACGCCTCCCGCAACAAGACGATCTACTCGGTCGGTACGACGCTCCCGTACGTCCCGGCGTCCACGCTGAAGCTGCTGACAACCGTGTCGGCGCTGGAGACGCTCGGGCCGGACCACTGGTTCACCACCTCGACCGTGCTGAGCGGGAGCTCGCTGGTCCTGGTCGGCGGCGGCGACCCGTTGCTGACGGTGAAGCGGTCCAAGGACCCGCTCGACTTCCCGGTCCGGGCCACGCTGCAGGACCTCGCAGCCAGTACGGCGAAGTCGCTGCGCGAACAGGGAGTCACGACAGTCACCCTCGGGTACGACGCGTCGCTGTTCTCCGGTTCGGCGGCCAACGCCAAGTGGGAGGCGAACTACATCCCCGAAGGCATCGCCGCTCCGACCTCGGCGCTCTGGGCGAACGAGGGCCGGCTGAGCCCGGGCATGGCGAAGCGGGCGCCGTCACCGGCCGCCGCGGCCGCCGCCTCCTTCGCGACGCTGCTGCGGGCCACCGGGATCAAGGTGGGCGCGAGTGTGAAGCCGGTGACCGCTCCGGAGGCCGCGGAGAAGATGGGCGAGGTCCGGTCGGCTCCGGTGGGGGACATCGTCGAGTACGTGAACCTGCACAGCGACAACGACGGCGCCGAGGTGCTGCTGCGGCACGTCGGGCTGGCGACGCGGAACGGCGGGTCGTCCACGGGTGGGCTCAAGGGGCTGCGGGCCACGCTGACCAAGCTCGGGGTGAACGTGAGCAAGGCGCGGATCGAGGACGGGAGCGGGCTGTCGCGGACCAACCAGGTGCCGCTCGACGCGCTGGCCGGGGCGGTCCGCGTGGCGGTTGCCCGGCCGGAGCTGCGGCACCTGATCAGCGGGCTGCCGGTGGCGGGGTTCACGGGGAGCCTGGAGAAGAGGTTCACCGGCCCCGGTACGGCGGGTGGGACCGGGCTGGTGCGGGCCAAGACGGGGACGCTGACCGGGGTGCACTCGCTGGCTGGGCTGGTGCGTACGAAGACCGGGTCGCTGCTGGTGTTCGCGGTCGCTACTGACGCCGTACCGGCTGACAAGCCGCTGGAGGCCAGGGCCGCGCTGGACAGGGCTGTCGCGGCGTTGGCGTCTTGTGGTTGTGGTGTCTGAGCAACTCTCTTTCTTTCCTTCCCTTGTCTTTTCCCGCGCTTGGCGAGCGCGTGTTGGTCCAGGGGATTAGGGTCGGTACATGACGGCTGAAGCGGCGGAGATGGTCGACTGGCAGCTGGCGACCGGAGTGGCCCGGAAGCTTCTGCGACCGGGACCTGTGGTCAGCCGCGCCGAGGCGGATCAGGTGGTTGCCGAGCTGCGGCAGTTCGCCGCTGAGTCCGAGCACCACGTGCGGAACTTCACTGGCCTGCAGGCCACGTCGGCCACCGCTCCCGTGGTGGTCGTCGACCGGCCCGGCTGGGTGCAGGCCAACGCCGACGGGTTCAAGACCGTGCTGGCGCCGCTGGCCGACAAACTGCGGGAGAAGCAGGAGCGGACCGGTGGGCTGTCGTCCGCGGTCGGCTCCCGGGTCACCGCGATCGAGGCCGGTGCGCTACTGGCCTTCCTGTCCTCCCGGGTGCTGGGTCAGTTCGACCCGTTCTACCCGGCCGAGCCCGACCCGGACCGCCCCGGTCTGACCGGCCGGCTGCTGCTGGTCGCGCCGAACGTGATGCACGTCGAGAACGAGCTGGGCGTCGTACCGCGGGACTTCCGGCTGTGGGTCTGCCTGCACGAGGAGACCCACCGGGTGCAGTTCACCGCGGTGCCGTGGCTGCGGGACCACCTGCGGTCCGAGATCGCGCTGTTCCTGGACCAGGCCGAGCTGGACGCGTCGGCGTACGCGGCGATGTTCCGCGAGGCGGTGCAGCGGCTGGGCCGGTCGGTGAAGGGCGAGGCCGAGCTGAGCCTGGTCGACCTGATGCAGTCGCCCGAGCAGCGGGCCGTGCTGGACCGGCTGACCGCGGTGATGTCACTGCTGGAGGGCCACGCGGACTTCGTGATGGACGGCGTCGGTCCGTCGGTGATCCCGACGGTGGAGCAGATCCGGTCCAAGTTCAGCACCCGGCGCTCCGGCGGGAACCCGGTCGACCAGCTGCTCAAGAAGCTGCTCGGGCTGGACGCCAAGATGCGGCAGTACCAGGACGGCGCGGCCTTCGTCCGCCGCGTGGTCGACCGCGTCGGCATGGAGGGCTTCAACCGGGTCTGGACCGGCCCGAACACCCTGCCCACCAAGAACGAGATCGCCAACCCCGATGCCTGGGTCTCCCGAGTCCACGGCTGAGTCCGCGGTCGAAGGCCGGCGAGGCAAGCTCCATCCAGCGGTCGCACGCGTGCGTGAGGCGGTCCGCGGAGGGCTCGCCGACCTGCCGCAGGGGACGACTGTGCTCGTCGCCTGCTCCGGCGGGGCCGACTCGCTGGCGCTGGCGGCCGCCACCGCGTTCGAGGCGCCGAAGCTGGGGCTGCGGGCCGGTGCGGTGATCGTGGACCACGGGCTGCAGGCCGACTCGGCCCAGGTGGCTCACGTGGCGTCCGAGCAGTGCCGGTCGCTGGGGCTGGACCCGGTCGAGGTCCGCGCGGTGGAGGTCGGCGGTGAGGGCGGCCCGGAGGGTGCGGCCCGGACAGCCCGGTACGACGCACTGCGGCACGCGGCCGACACGTTCAGGGCGGACGTCGTACTGCTGGCTCACACTCGCGACGACCAGGCGGAGACGGTCCTGCTCGGGCTGGCGCGTGGCTCTGGTGCGCGGTCCCTTGCTGGGATGGCACCGGTTGCCGGACTGCTCAGGCGGCCGCTGCTGGAAGTCCCGCGGGCCGCGACGGCTGCAGCTTGCATCGCCTCGGGGCTCCAGCCGTGGCACGACCCGCACAACGACGACCCGCAGTACAGAAGAGTGCGCGTACGGCACGAGGTGCTTCCGGTCATCGAGGAGGCGCTGGGGCCGGGGGTGACCGAGGCGCTGGCCCGGACCGCCGGGCTGCTCCGGGCGGACGCCGACGCGCTCGACGCGCTCGCCGCGGACCTCGCCGAGACAGCAGTACGCCGTACCGAGGACGAAGTGGTCTGCGACATCGCGGTGCTCGCCGCCGAGCCGCAGGCGATCCGGACCAGAGCCCTGCGCCAGGCCGCGCTCGAGGCCGGCTGCCAGGCGACCGACCTCACCGCCGGCCACATCGCCGCCGTCGACGCCCTGATCACCGATTGGCACGGCCAGCGCTGGATCGACCTGCCGCAAGGGATCCGCGTGGTCCGGCGGGCCGGATTCATCGTCTTGGCGCCCGGTGTGACACCCTGATCGCGTGGATGCGTCGGACATCGAGAAAGACCTGGCCAAGATTCATTTCACCGAGGAGCAGATCCAGGCGAAGCTGAAGGAACTGGCCGGCCGGATCGAGCAGGACTACGACGGCAAGGACGTGCTGATCATCGGCGTCCTGCGCGGCGCCGTGATGGTGATGGCCGACCTCGCCCGCTCCTTCAGCCGGCACGTCGAGATGGACTGGATGGCCATCTCGTCCTACGGCTCCGGGACGAAGTCGTCCGGGGTGGTCCGGATCCAGAAGGACCTGGACACCGACATCACCAACCGGCACGTGCTGATCGTCGAGGACATCATCGACACCGGGCTGACGCTGACCTGGCTGGTCAGCAACCTGCAGTCCCGCAAGCCCGCCTCGCTGGAGATCTGTACGGCGTTCCGCAAGCCGGACGCCGCCAAGATGTCGGTACCGGTGAAGTACGTCGGCCTCGAGCTGCCGGACGAGTTCGTCGTCGGCTACGGGCTCGACTACGCCGAGAAGTACCGCAACCTGCGCTGCGTCGCCACGCTGGCGCCGCACGTCTACTCCTGAGCCCCTCCGCCGGGCGCCCGGCGGGCCGCTCCGGGCGGGACTTGGTGACAGCCTGTACAACGGACCGTACCGTCGTCAGGTGACCCTCGTGATGTGTTGTCTTGTGCGACACGAGACACTTGGACTGGTGTTACCGTCGAAGGCCCCCATACCCGGGCCTGCTGAGCTAGGAGGGACGGGGCGCGAGCCTCGATCATGGACGTGAAGCGCATACTCCGCGGACCGCTGACCTGGATCATCCTCGCCTTCATCGGCGTGCTCGTGATCGGGCAGCTCCTGAGCGGCTCGAACGGTTACAAGACCGAGCCCACCGGCCAGGTCGTGCAACTGATCCAGCAGGCCACCACCTCGTCGGACAAGTCGATCAAGACGGTCACGCTGATCGACCCCGACCAGGAGATCCGGATCGAGAAGACCGACGGCACCAAGGTGCGGGCGCACTGGGTCGACGGCCAGGCCAACACACTCGGTACGTCGCTGCAGACGCTGTTCCAGCAGGGCAAGATCGAGCGGTACGACGTGGAGAACCCCAAGCCGAGCTTCATCGGCCAGGTCTTCTCGACGCTGATCCCGTTCCTGCTGATCGCGGTGGTGTTCATCTTCTTGATGAACTCGATGCAGGGCGGCGGCTCCCGGGTGATGAGCTTCGCCAAGTCGAAGGCCAAGCTGGTCACCAAGGACACCCCGAAGACGACCTTCGCGGACGTGGCCGGGGCCGACGAGGCGATCGAGGAGCTCGGCGAGATCAAGGAGTTCCTCCAGGAGCCGGGCAAGTTCCAGGCGGTCGGCGCGAAGATCCCCAAGGGCGTGCTGCTGTACGGCCAGCCCGGTACGGGCAAGACGCTGCTGGCCCGGGCGGTCGCGGGTGAGGCGGGCGTCCCGTTCTACTCCATCTCCGGCTCGGACTTCGTCGAGATGTTCGTCGGTGTCGGCGCCTCCCGGGTGCGCGACCTGTTCGAGACGGCCAAGACCAACGCGCCGGCGATCATCTTCATCGACGAGATCGACGCCGTCGGCCGGCACCGTGGTGCGGGTCTCGGCGGTGGCCACGACGAGCGCGAGCAGACGCTGAACCAGCTGCTGGTCGAGATGGACGGCTTCGACGTGCGCGGCGGTGTGATCCTGATCGCCGCGACGAACCGGCCGGACGTGCTCGACCCGGCCCTGCTGCGGCCGGGCCGCTTCGACCGGCAGATCCCGGTCGACGCGCCGGACCTGCCGGGCCGCGACAAGATCCTGAAGGTGCACGCCCGCGGCAAGCCGATGTCCGAGGACGCGGACCTGACCGCCGTCGCCCGTCGTACGCCGGGCTTCACCGGTGCCGACCTGGCCAACGTGCTGAACGAGGCGGCCCTGCTGACCGCCCGGCTGAACAAGACCCAGATCGACAAGTTCGCCCTGGACGAGGCGATCGACCGCGTGATCGCCGGTCCGCAGCGCCGGACCCGGCTGATGTCGGACAAGGAGAAGGTGCTCACGGCGTACCACGAGGGCGGACACGCCCTGGTCGCCGCCGCGCTGCCGCACTCCGACCCGGTGCACAAGGTGACGATCCTGCCGCGCGGTCGCGCGCTGGGCTACACGATGGTGCTGCCGGACGAGGACAAGTACTCGACGACGCGCTCGGAGATGCTGGACAAGCTCGCCTACATGCTCGGTGGCCGCGCCGCCGAGGAGATGGTGTTCCACGACCCGACCACGGGCGCGAGCAACGACATCGAGAAGGCGACCGCCCTGGCCCGCGCGATGGTCACGCAGTACGGCATGACCGAGCGGCTCGGCGCGATCAAGTTCGGCCAGGACTCCGGTGAGCCGTTCCTGGGCCGCGACCTGGGCAGCCAGCGCAACTACTCCGAGGAGATCGCCGCGGCGGTCGACGAGGAGGTCGGCAAGCTGATCCTGAACGCGCACCAGGAGGCCTTCGACATCCTGGCCGAGAACCGCGCGGTGCTCGACCACCTGGTTGAGGAGCTGCTGGAGCGGGAGACGCTGGACAAGGCGGAGATCGCCCGGGTCTTCGAGCCGATCCAGAAGCGTGAGCTGCGGCCGGCCTGGACCGGGTCCTCGACCCGGATCCCGTCCGAGCAGCCTCCGGTGATGCCGCTGCCGACCCGGGGCGAGCAGAACGGTTCGCTCCAGGACGTCATCCCGGGTGGCTCGATCGGCCCGGACGAGGCGGCCCACGGCCCGAACTACGGCAGCGGGCCGACCCCTCCGGCAGAATGATCCGATGACCTCACCGACGTTCGACCACGAGCGGGCCGAACGGGCGGTCCGCGAGCTGCTGATCGCCATCGGTGAGGACCCGGAACGCGAAGGACTGAAGGAGACCCCGGCCCGGGTGGCCCGCTCGTACGCGGAGATCACCGCCGGGCTGGGGCTCACCGCGTCGGACGTGCTGACCACGACGTTCGACCTGGGCCACGACGAGATGATCCTGGTCAAGGACATCGAGGTGTGGTCGATGTGCGAGCACCACCTGGTCCCGTTCACCGGGGTCGCGCACGTCGGCTACATCCCCGGCCCCCACGGCAAGATCACCGGCCTGTCCAAACTGGCCCGCCTGGTCGACGTGTACGCCAAACGCCCCCAGGTGCAGGAACGCCTGACCACGCAGGTCGCGGAGTCGCTGGTGGAGATCCTCAAGCCCCGCGGCGTGATCGTCGTCATCGAGTGCGAGCACCTGTGCATGACCATGCGCGGCGTCCGCAAGCCGGGCGCCAAGACGATCACGTCCGCCGTACGAGGTCAGCTCCGCAATCCTTCCACCCGCGCGGAAGCAATGAGCCTGATCGTCGGCTGAGCACTGGCAGCAGTAGTACCATTTCTTGTACCACTGCTATCCGGAGGTGAAGTATGGCGATCACGGCATCAGCTGCCCGGCGCGACCTCTTTCCGCTGATCGAGCAGGTGAACGAGGACCACACTCCGGTGGAGATCACCTCAAAGGCCGGAGATGCCGTCCTGCTGTCGATGGACGACTATCGCGCGCTCGAGGAGACAGCTCACCTGCTGCGAGTGCCGGCCAACGCCCGCCGGCTGCTGGAGAGCCTGGCTCAGGCCCAGCGTGGTGAACGGGAAGAGCACGAACTGACGTGAGACTCGTCTTCACCCCGAACGGCTGGGATGACTACAAGTACTGGCAGCAAGCGGATCGGCAGCAGGTCGAACGGATCAACAAGCTGATCGACGACGCGCTCCGCGACCCGCAGAGCGGTATCGGCAAGCCGGAACCGCTGAAGCACATGCTGCAAGGCGCATGGTCCCGTCGGATCGATTCCGAGCATCGGCTGGTCTACCTGGTCGACGGCGACGATCTGGTGATCCTGCAAGCCCGGTTCGACTACGGGAAATGAGCAGGTCGTCGAACGGGCTCTCGGGCGCACCGAGGGCCCGTTCGCATGTTGGGGGACGCGGTGGCATAGCCCCAACGGGTCCGGATCGTTGAGAAATCAGAGGCTGGTTCCCCATGGACTTTCCGTGGTCGAACGCATACGTTCCGTAGTGGCGGTCCGATCGGGGGCGCCTCGTGAGGAGGAACGTATGTCAGGGCGTTGCCGGGTCGGCGCCGCGGTGGCTGGGATCGTCGCTCTCACGGCGGCGGGACTGATCGCGGCGAACGGTGCGCAGGCGGAATCCCGCGCGGGACAGGCGGGCACGGTCGAGTCGCAGGACGCCGACGTGCTGCAGCAGCAGGGGATCCTCAAGGCTGCAGCGATGGAGACCCAGTTCGGGTCCCGGATCGTCGGCAGCTACCTGGACGACGCGGGGGAGTTGGTGGTCTCCGTCTCCGACGAAGCGACCGCCGAGCTCGTCCGGGCGGCCGGGGCGGTGCCGCGGCTGGTCAAGTTCACCGCGACCGAGCTGCAGTCGGTCCAGCGCGACCTCGACAAGCTTGCCGTGGGCTCGACCGCCGGCAAGGTGAAGTCCTGGTACGTCGACCCGATCAGCGGCACCGTCGTCGTCAGCGTCCCGGACGGCGCCAAGGACCTGCGCACCCAGCGCTTCCTGCGCCGCGCCGAGGCCAACGGCGACCGCGTCACGATCAACAGGTCGCCCGGCACGATCACGCCGACCGCCGACGACTTCGGCCTGCGTGGCGGCGTACAGGTCGACAAGAACACCGGCTACACCTGCTCGCTCGGCTTCAACGCCCGCGCGGCGGACGGCAGCCGCATCTTCCTGACCGCCGGGCACTGTACGGCGGGCAAGCCGTCCTTCTCACGCAACGGCTACGTGCTCGGCGAGACCCGCAGCTCCAGCTACCCCGGCAACGACTTCGGCACCGTCAAGGTGATCGACGGCTGGGACCTGCGCGGCGAGGTCGAGCGCTGGAACGACAGCGACATCCGGATCCAGGGCTCGGCGAACCCGACCGTCGGCGCCTCGGTCTGCAAGTCCGGCAAGACCACCCAATGGTCCTGCGGCCGCGTGGTCGCCAAGAACGTGACCGTCAACTACGGCGACAACAAGATCGTCAAGGGCCTGTACCAGCACACGGCCTGCGTCCGGACCGGCGACTCCGGCGGGCCCAACCTGACCGGCGCCTACGCGCTCGGCATCACCAGCGGCGCGGCCCTGATCCGCGGCGAGTGCCTGCAGAAGAGCGGCCGGTCCAACGAGTCCTACTCACAACCGATCGGTGAGGCGTTGTCCGCAAGTAACGCCTCATTGGTACTGGGCTAGCGACCCCCGGCAGGCGCTCGGGAGTTGATGGGGGCCTGGTACCTAGGTGGGGCAGTTCGATCGGGACCACTACGGTGGTCCAGTGCGAACTGCCCCACCGAGTCATGTTGAGGGACTGCCCACACCGGACCGTGCGCTGGTGATGGGCGTCGTCAACGTGACCCCCGACTCGTTCTCCGACGGCGGCGAGTGGTTCGAGCCCGCCGCCGCGATCAAGCACGGGCGCGAGCTGATGGCCGAGGGCGCCGACCTGCTGGACGTCGGCGGTGAGTCGACCCGGCCCGGCGCGCAGCGGCCCGAGCCGGCCGAGGAGATCCGCCGGGTGCTGCCGGTGATCGAGGCGCTGGCCGCCGACGGCGCGCTGATCTCGATCGACACGATGCGCGCCGACGTCGCCGCCCTGGCGCTGGACGCCGGCGCGGTGATGGTCAACGACGTGTCCGGCGGCCTGGCCGACCCCGGCATGCTCCCGCTCGTCGCCGACCGTGGGACGCCGTACGTCTGCATGCATTGGCGTGGTCACTCCGCCGACATGCAGGACCGGGCCCGGTACGACGACGTGGTGGCCGAGGTGATCGCCGAGCTCGCGGTCCGGCTGGAGGCGATCGCCGCCGCCGGGGTCGACCTGGCGAAGGTCGCGCTCGACCCCGGACTGGGGTTCGCGAAGAACGCGGACCACAACTGGGAGGTGCTGCGGCGGCTGCGCGAGTTCGGCGTACTGGAACGTCCGTTGCTGATCGGTGCGTCCCGCAAGGCGTTCCTCGGTAGGCTGCTCGCCGACGAGCAGACCGGCGAGCCCAGGCCCGCCGTACGACGAGACGACGCGAGCGCGGCTGTTTCCGCCCTGGCCGCCGCGAGTGGGGCCTGGTGCGTCCGGGCACATTCGGTGGCACCGAGCGCGGACGCGGTCCGGGTGGCGAGCAGGTGGGGAGCTGTATGACCGAGGAACAGCCGAACCAGGAGCACCAGCCGGGAGCCCCGGAGACGTCCGGTACGCCGGAGCAGCGCGCGGGTGCGCGCGGCCCGTCGCCCGAGACCGGGGTGCTGACCGCGAACACGGCGTTCTACAACGCGTTCGAGGCCGGCGACCTGGACCTGATGGCGGCCGTCTGGCTGCCCGAGCCCGACCCGGTCTGCATCCACCCGGGCAACGCGGCGATCTCCGGGTACTCCGAGATGATGCGCGCCTGGGCGATGATCTTCGCGAACACGCCGTACATCCAGTTCTTCCTGACCGACGTCCAGGTCCGGGTCGACAACGACGTGGCGTACGTCACGTGCACGGAGAACGTGCTGTCGTCCGGCGAAGGGGCGCCCGAAGAGGGCTTCGCGGGTGGCAAGGCGCTCGCGACCAACGTGTTCCGCAAGACTTCGTCCGGCTGGCGGTTGTGGATCCACCACGCCTCCCCGGTACTGTCGTCTGGGGGTCGATCGGAGGAGGCGCAATGAGCGGTCCCGCGGTGCCCCCTGACGTGATCGAGATCCGCGGCATCCGGGGCTTCGGCCGGCACGGTGTGTTCACCCACGAGCGCGCCGACGGGCAGGAGTTCGTCGTCGACGTCCGGCTCGAGCTCGACACCCGCGCGGCGGCCGCCTCGGACGACCTGGCCGACACCGTGAACTACGGCGTGGTCGCCGAGCAGGTGCACGCGGCGATCGAGAACGACCCGGTCGACCTGATCGAGACCCTGGCCGAGCGGATCGCGACGATCTGCCTGGCCGACCCGCGCGTCACCGGGACCGCGGTGACGATCCACAAACCCTCGGCGCCGATCACCGTGCCGTTCGACGATGTTGTCCTGACCGTGCAGCGCAAACCCGGAGAAACCCCGTGACTGAGACCCCTAGTCCCCACGTCATCGACGCGGATACCCTCAGCGGCGGCCTGAAGCCGATCCGCCAGGTGATCCTGTCGCTCGGCAGCAACCTCGGCGACCGTGAGGCGAACCTGCAGGGCGCCGTCGACGCGCTGCGGGACACCCCGGACGTCGTCGTCGTCGATGTCTCGCCGGTCTACGAGACCCAGCCGATCGGCGGGCCCGACGAGTCCGGCCCGTACCTGAACATCGTGTTGCTGGCCGACACCACGCTGGCCGTCGAGACGCTGCTGGACCGCGCGCACGCGGTCGAGCAGGCCTTCGGCCGCGAGCGCAGCGTGCCGGGCGCGCCGCGGACGCTGGACGTCGACCTGATCACGTACGGCAAGAAGACGATCGAGTCCGACGAGCTGACCGTTCCGCACCCGCGGGCGCACGAGCGGGCGTTCGTGCTCGCGCCGTGGCTGGACATCGAGCCGGACGCCGAGCTGCCGGGCCTCGGTCCGGTCTCCGACCTCCTGGCGAAGGTCGGAACGGCGGGCGTGACCAAGCTCGACGACCCGACCATCGAGCTGCAGTAGTGGTGTCTGGCAGTCCCGGGCCGGGCCGCGCGCCCGGCCAGGAGCCGCCGCGTCCGGGCTCGGTCCGGCCGACGGCTCGTCGGTTGCTGGTGGCGATCGCCGTCCTCGGGGCGGCGATCGGCTTCACCCTGGTCAAGGCGATCGAGTCCGGGGGCGGGATCGCGCCGACCGTGTCGTGGCTCACGCTGGTCGCCTGGGCGTTCCTGGCCGCGCTGCTGTTCGTTGCCGCCCGCAACACCCATCAGCGGGTCCAGATCCGGCGGATGCGGATCGAGCCGTCGCGTGCGGTGTTCCTGCTGATGCTCGGAAAAGCCAGCGCGTTCGTCGGCGCGTTGTGCACCGGTGTTTACGCAGGGTTCGCGTTATCCTTCCTGAACGCGGTGGGTTCCAGCGGGCCGCGGAACCGGGTGATCACAGCGGGTGTCGCGGCGATCGTCTCAGTGCTGGTCGTCACGGCCGGATTGTTGCTCGAACGTGCGTGTCGTGTTCCCGAAGACCCCGACGAGACCCCCTAACATGTCGGTCCATGGGGTCAAGGGGTAGCCGCCGTCGAACCAGGACCACAGTTCTCACCGCCGCCAACAGTCTGCTGATCGTCGTCTGCCTGGCCGTCAGCATCGCGTTGTTCGCCCAGAACGCGTGGATCCTGCGCGCCGCGGCCGTCGCCGCCGTACTGGTCGCGATCGGTGCTTCGCTGCTGATCCGCCACCAGCTGCTGGTCGAGCGTCTCGCGCACAGCGACGAACGCGCACAGGTCGCGCAGGAGTACTCGAGGATCACCAGCGCGCGCGTCGTCGAGAACGCCGAGTTCGTCGATCTGATGCAGCGCCGCCTGGACAAGATCGACCGGCGCCTCGACAAGATCGACGAGGAGGTCGCCACGGTCGTGGCCGCCGGCGACAAGCACTCCCAGGCCGATGCCCCCACCGTCGTAGACCTCAAACTCCGCGGCCTCGCCGCTTCCTGACCGGCGTCCGTCGGCCTGATCTACCGGGTTGATCCGACGAGCTGATTAGGTGGACCTGTCGTGGTCAGCCTGATCCGGAGGTCGTCGTGAGCATCTTGGTGCGGGTCGAGTTCGTGGTGATGGACGGGCGCGAGGGGGAGCTCCTGGAGTTGGTGCGGGCCCTGCAAGGGCGGGTGGCCGAGGAGCCGGGGACTCTGCGGTACGACTGGTTTCAGGGGCCGGGGTACGTCGTGGTGCTCGAGGAGTACGCCGACTCGGCGGCGGTGGTTGCGCATCAGGAGCATGTGGGCGACCTGCTGGCCAAGGTTTTCGCGGTGGCGGAGATGACGGTGCTGCAGGTGCACGGGGACGTGGACGCGGCACTGCGGGAGGTGCTCGACGGGATGCCGGTGGGGCAGGTGTTTTCGCCGCTCGGTTAGGTTGCTGGGGCTGACCTACTGCTGAGGAGACGCCTGTGAGTGACCTGTCCCGACTGCTGGAGATTGCTGAAGGGGCGGTGGCGGTTGCTGCTGATCTCGTGGAGTCGCGGGAGCCTGGGGCTCTGCACTTCAAAGGGGATCGGGACATGGCTTCCGATACCGATATCGCGGTCGAGCAGGCGGTGCGGGCGCACCTGGCGAAGGTGACGCCGCAGATCGCGTTCCTGGGGGAGGAAGAGGGCGCTCACCCGGGCGAAGGGGAGTTGTCGTGGGTGCTCGACCCGATCGACGGGACCGTGAACTACGTGCACGGCGTACCGCTGTGGGGGATCTCGCTCGGGCTCGTCGACGGCAACCGGCAGGTGGCCGGCGTACTGGACTTCCCGATGCTCGGCACGCGCTACCTGGCCGCGGACGGACTCGGTGCCACGCGGAACGGCGATCCGATTCAGGTCAGCAAGACGACCGAGCTGTCCGAGGCGTTGGTCATGGCCGGGGACTTCGCGGTCGGTGCCGACGCCGCTGAGAAGAACCGGCCCCGGCTCGCCCTGGTCAACCTGCTGGTGCCTCGCGTTCAACGGGTTCGGATGCTCGGTACGGCGGCCCTGCACATGGCGTTGGTCTCCGACGGCAGCCTCGACGCCGCGATCATGTTCAGCAACAAGCCGTGGGACACGAGCGCCGGCGCCGTCATCGCGCGCGAGGCGGGCGCGGTCGTGGTGGACGTCGACGGTTCGCCCCACGACGTCGCCTCGCGCGCGACCATCGTGCTCGCGCCGGGGGTTGCCGACGAGCTTCTCCCGCTGATCCAGCAGGCCGTCAGCGGCTGAACGGAGGACGTGCCGACGACCTCGGAGGATCGGTCGTCGGCACGTCGGGTGAGCGGACGAGCCGGACCGTGGCCCGGCACAGGGGCCCGGTTACTGCCCGTAGGCCTTCGCGGTCCAGCCGAGCTGGCCGAGCGACGCGCCCTTCATGTCCGTCGCGACGCCGTCCTTGCTGTTGGCATCGAAGTGCACCGATCCCCGCCCGTCGGCCGTGATGGCGAGCAACGGCCGGCCGTTCGGGTGCTCGGCGCAGAAGCCGGTGCTGAGGCTGGTGAACGACCCCCAGCCGCTCGTCCGCAGCGTCGTGCCGGAGATCTTCGTCGGGGTCGCGCGATTGATCTTCCACTCGCGGAGCTCACCGTTGGCCTTCGTACCGATCAGCACGTCCACCGTGCTCGCTCCCGAACCGCGCGTCCCCTCGTACGTCAGGGTCTTGACGCTCTCCCAGCCGGTGGTGAGCTTCACCGGGGCCGAGTACGTGAACTCTCCGTCGACGTACTTCTCCTGGTACCGGTACAGCACCCCACCCGCCAGGCGGAACAAGTACGGCGACCCCGAAGCGAGCACGCGCGTCCCGGCGAACCCGCTCTTGAGCCGCGCGGCCGTCGACGTCACCGACCACGTGCCGTCGTCCTGCAGGTGCCCCTCGCGGCTCACCTTGTACAACCAACCATCAGTCGGGTGCGCGGCGACCTCGGTACTGCGAAAGACGGTGTCGTCACCGGACGCACCGATCTGCTGATGCGCCGACGGCACCCAGCCGAGCGTGTCGTTGCCGTACGCCTTGGTGCTGGTCTGACCGGCCGAGTACCCGTACGACAGCCGCTGCCCGTCGGACCGGTACGCCGCGGTGTTGACGCTGCAGTCGGCGGGAACGTCCCCGACCGCGGCATCCGCCGATCGGGCGAGCCCGGCCATGCCGAGCCCGGTCGCGCCGAGAGCCAGGGCTGCCGCGCCGGCGAGGATGGGTTTGCGGTTCATCAGTAGGCCTTCTCTGTCCAGTTGAGGTCGCCGAGGGTGCCGCCCTTGATGTCGGCGCCGTTGCCGTCGGTGAAGTTGGCGTCGAAGTGGACCGAGGCCCGGCCGGCCGCGGTGATCCCGAGCAGGGGACGGCCGTTGGGCTTCGAGGGGCAGCCGCCCGCGTTCAGGCTGGTGAAGATCTCCCACCCGCTGGGGCGCAGGATCTTCGAGGTGATCGTTGCCGGGGTCGCGTGGTCGACCCGGTACTCGCGGAGCTGCCCGTTGGTCTTGGTGCCCAGGAGTACGTGGACCGGGGCGTCGGCCGTTCCACCAGTACGCCGGAGTTTCAGGGTGTTGACCGTGTTCCAGTCGCTGCCGGGCAGCTTCACCGGGGTCGTGATCGTGGGCAGCCCGTCCTTCGAGCCGAGCTTGAAGCGGTAGAGCGAGTTGCCCGCGAGGCGGAAGAAGTACGGGTACTTGCCGCCGGCGAGGGCTCGGGTCCCGCTGAAGCCCGGCGCGATCCGGGTGGTGGTCAGCTCCGTGACTTGCCAGGCGCCGTCGATCAGCCGGCCGACGCGGTGCACGCGGTACAACCAGCCGTCGGTCGGGTGCGTGGCGAGGTCGATGCTCTCGAACGAGTCCTCGCCTCCGCCCCCGGTGGCTCCTGTGAAGGCTGTCGGTACCCAGCCAAGGTTGTCGCCGGGGAGTGCCTCGGTGCTGGTCTGCTGGGCGGAGTACTCGTAGGTGAGCCGCTGCCCGTCCGATCGGTAGGCCGTGGTGAAGACCGAGCAGTCTGCTGGTACGTCGCCGAGTGCCGCGGACGCGGGCTGGGCGGTGCCGACGACTCCGGTCACGGCGAGGCCGGTCGCGACGAGAACCAGTGCTGCCGTGCCGGCGAGGAGGGATCTGCGCTTCATCAGTAGGCCTTCTCTGTCCAGTTGAGGTCGCCGAGGGTGCCGCCCTTGATGTCGGCTCCGTCGCCGTCGGTGGAGTTGGCGTCGAAGTAGACCGAGGCGCTGCCCTCGGCGGTGATGCCGAGCAGGGGATCGCCGTCGGGGTGCGTGGCGCAGAAGCCGCTGGTGCTCAGGCTGGTGAAGGTCTCCCAGCCGCTCGGGCTCAGCACCTTCGAAGTGATGGTGGCCGGGCTCGCTTCGTCGATCTGGTACTCGACGAGCTGACCGTTGGTCTTGGTACCCAGGAGGACGTGGATCGGCGCTTCGGGCGTTCCGCCGGTCCGTCGCTCCAGCAGGGTGGTGACGGTGTCCCAGTCGTCGCCGGGCAGCTTCTCCGGGGTCGAGATCGTGGGCGGCTTGTCGGCGGTGTAGACCACCTTGAAGCGGTACAGCGAGTTGCCCGCGATGCGGTAGTAGTAGGGGAACCGCCCGCTGGTGAGAAGCCGGGTCCCGGCGAACCCCGGCGCAAGGCGCTTGGTGCTCTGCTGGACGACCATCTCCACGCCGTCGACCACCTTGACCCAACGAGTCAGCAGGTAGAGGTACCCGTCAGTCGGATGGGTGACCAGGTTCTGGCTCATGTAGTTGTCGTCACTGCCGGACTCGGCGCCACCCGCGAGTGCTGTCGGTACCCAGCCGAGCCGGTCACCATCGATCGCTGCGGTGCTGGTCTTCCGGTCGCCGTACTTGTAGCTGAGCCGCTGCCCGTCCGACCGGTAGGCCGTGGCAAAGACCGAGCAGTCCGCCGGTACGTCGCCGAGCGCCGCGGAGGCGGGCTGGGCGGTACCGGCGAGGCCGGCCGCGGCGGCCGCGAGGGCTGTCGCGGTGGCCGCGATGGATCTGAGCATCTGGGGGAGTCCTCCGGGAACGACGGCCGGCGTCAGTTGCCTTGTGCAACGGATCGCAGGCTGCGGCCCGAGCGTAGGAGCCGGCGTCGACTCGGCGCTGCCCGTACCTCGCCCGTACCTGACGTGGCCGTACGCCGGCGGCTCAGCCTGATGTCAGAGGCTGACCGGACGAACCTCACCCGTGCAGTGCGCGTGCCGCGGATGCCTGAGGGTGTTCGAGGCGTGGTGGACCCGGCTACTTGTCGATGTCGCCGACGACGAAGAACATGCTGCCGAGGATGGCGATCATGTCGGCGACGATCGTGTTCGGCAGCATCTCCGGCAGGACCGAGATGTTGTTGAAGCTGGCCGAGCGGAGCTTCAGGCGCCAGGGGGTCTTGTCGCCGCGGGAGACGAGGTAGTAGCCGTTGATGCCGAGCGGGTTCTCGGTCCAGGTGTAGGTCTGGCCCTCGGGGACCTTGAGGATCTTGGGGAGCCGGACGTTGACCGGGCCGGCGGGCATCGAGGCGAGCTTGTCGAGGCAGGCGTCGACGAGGTCGAGGGACACCTTGACCTGCTCCAGCAGCAGCGCGAAGCGTGCGAAGCAGTCGCCGTCGGAGCGGGTGACGACGCGGAGCACGCCGTCGCGCAGGAGCTCGTCGTACGCGAGGTAGGGCTCGTCGCGCCGCAGGTCGGCGTCGACGCCGGAGGCGCGGGCGATCGGGCCGCTGACGCCGTACGCCGCGATCAGTTCGGGGGACAGCCGGCCGACGCCGACGGTCCGGGCGCGGAAGATCTCGTTGCCCAGGACAAGGTTCTCGATGTCGGGCAGGCGGCCGCGGACGGCCTTCGAGGCGGCCGAGGCGCGGCCGAGCCAGCCGTACGGGAGGTCTTCCTTGAGCCCGCCGACGCGGTTGAACATGTAGTGCATCCGGCCGCCGGACAGTTCCTCGAGCACGGACTGGATGGTCTCGCGCTCGCGGAAGGCGTAGAAGACCGGCGTGATCGCGCCGAGCTCGAGCGGGTAGGAGCCGAGGAACATCAGGTGGTTCAGGATCCGGTTCAGCTCGGCGAGCAGCGTCCGCAGCCAGACCGCGCGGACCGGGACCTCGAGGCCCATCATCCGTTCGACGCCCATCACGACGCCGAGCTCGTTGGAGAACGCCGACAGCCAGTCGTGCCGGTTCGCGAGCACGATGATCTGCCGGTAGTCGCGCACCTCGAACAGCTTCTCGGCGCCGCGGTGCATGTAGCCGATGATCGGCTCGCAGCCGACGATCCGTTCGCCGTCCAGGGTCAGCCGCAGCCGCAGGACGCCGTGCGTGGCGGGGTGCTGCGGGCCGATGTTGAGCACCATGTCGGTGGTCGGCAGCTGGGACCCGCTGCCGGTGCCTCCGCGCTCGTACGCCGGATCGAACCCGGCGGCTCCGGCGCCGATTCCCACGACAGATTCCGCACTCATGCCCCCTATCGTGACAGGCTTACGGTGTGGACGACCTCTTCGCACCTTCGGATGTCAGTTGGACGCCGGTCTCGCCGAAGCTCGCGGCGGTGCGCCGGGTGACGTCGGCGATCCTGTGCGGGCTGACCGCGATCGCCGGGTTGCTCGCGTTCGGGTTGCTGCTGAGCTGGCTGTACGCCGGGTTGTGGGTGCTCGTGGTCGCGGCCGCGTTCGCCTGGTCGTGGAGCCTGATCGGGCGCAACCAGCGGTCCTGGAAGTACGCCGAGCGCGAGGACGAGCTGCTGGTCAGCCACGGGATCATGTTCCGCCAGCTGGTCGTCGTGCCGTACGGGCGGATGCAGTTCGTCGACGTCGCGGCGGGTCCGCTGGAGCGGTCGTACGGGATCGCCACGGTCGAGCTGCACACCGCGACCCCGGCCACCGACGCGAAGATCCCCGGTCTGCATCCCGACGAGGCGAGCCGCCTGCGCGACCGCCTGTCCGCCCTCGGCCAAGCGCAGGCGTGGGGCCTGTGACCGAGCAGAACCCCACCCCGTACGGCGCACCGCCGGCCGCGGATCCGAACGCGCCGGACGCTCCCCCGGAGGCGACCCCGGGGTCAGACCCTGCGGCCCAGCAACCGGCTCCTCTCACCGAACGCGAGGGCGACCGGCTCCACCCGCTCACCCCCTTCGTCAAGGGCTGGGGCTACTTCGTCGTCGCGGCCGTCGCGATGGCCAACAACGAAGGGCTGCGCAGCAACCTCAAGATCGCGGGCATCGCGCTGGCCGCCGTACTGGTCGGTGGGATGCTGCTCGGCGCGCTGTCGTGGTGGTTCACCAAGTGGCAGCTGACCGATGACGCGATCCGGGTCGACAGCGGGTTCCTGTTCCGCCGGACGCGGATCATCCGCTTCGACCGGATCCAGGCGATCGACGTCGCGCAGCCGTTCGTCGCGCGCCTTTTCAACATGGCCGAGCTGCGGATGGACGTCGCCGGCGGCAGCCGTAGCGACGGCAAGCTGAGCTACTTCACCTCCGAGGAGGCCGCCAAGCTCCGCGGCATCCTGCTGGTCAGGGCCAAGGGCAAGGAGGCCGCCGAGGAGGCGGTGCAGCCCGAGCACGAGCCGCCGCCCCTCCTGATCGTTCCGACCGGCCGCCTGCTCGGTGCGACGCTGCTGTCGTCCACGGTGCTCGGTAGCCTCGCCGGTCTGATCTGGCTGATCGTGGCGACGACCGTGCTGGAGTTCCACGTCGGTCTGTTCGCCGGTCTGCCGCTGCTGCTCGGTGTGGTGCAGCCGATCTGGAAGCAGGTCGTCGGCAACCACAAGTTCACGCTGACCGAGTCCCGCGACGGTCTGCGGACCAAGCGCGGACTGTTCGACCTGCAGCGCCAGACCGTCCCGCCGGGCCGGGTGCAGGGCCTGCTGATCACCGAGCCGATCATCTGGCGCCGCCTGGGCTGGTCCCGCGTCGACCTGGACATCGCAGGTGTGGTCGGCGGGGTCTCCGGCGACGGCGAGGAGGACCAGAACGGCGTACAGCTCCTCCCGGTCGGCGAGCGCAACGAGGTGGCCGGCGTCCTCAACCGCGTCCTGCCCGGCTTCGACCTGTCCCGCATCGAGCTGCACCAGGCACCGCAGCGGGTGAAGTGGCTGCGCCCGGTCGGCTGGCGCTATCTCGCGTACGGCGCTGACGACCAGGTCCTGGTCACCCAGCGCGGCTGGATCAGCCGCAAGACCTCAGTGGTCCTCCACCACAAGACCCAGTCGGTCCGCGTCGTGCAGGGCCCGCTCCAGCGCCGCCTGCGCGTCGCCAACGTCCACGTGGACACTCCGCAGGGCCCCACTGACGCAGTAGCCCTCCACCGCGACGTAGCCGACGCGGCTCACCTCCTGGATGCTCAGACCACCAGAGCCCGCGAGGCACGCCGTACGACGTCAGCACCTGCTCCTGTCCAGACCCAGCCGAACGAGCCGAGCCCCGCCGGGTCCAGCAGTTCGGCGGCCTCTCCTGCGGACGACAGCCCGGCCACGTAGCGCAGGGGGGCGCTGCGGGCCAGGTCGTTGGCCGGGCGGTCCGCGGAGACTCCCAGCGTGATGAGCACCTCCCGCTGGGTGGCGATGGTGCCGCCGAGCGAGTCGAGCGCGACGTGGGCGGTGATGTCGCAGGAGCCGTCGGGCACGGGGTCGCACTCGCGACCGCGGCGGAAACCAGTCAGTGTCCCGTACGGCGGCCGCCCGCCCCGCACGTGGCCGTAGTCGATCGCGATCGCGAGCCCGTCCTCGAGCCGGTCCAGGACGCCGGACCACGCGGCGTCGCGGGTGGTGCCGATCTCGGCGCGGTCGCCCGGTTCGGCCAGCGGCCACCAGCGGTCGAGCCAGGCGCGATCGTTGCCTTCGACAACTGAACCCAGGGAGAGGTCCTCGAGCAGGTAACGGAGTTCGCCGTCGTCGGAGAGCTCGGCCAGCTCGCAGGGGATGTTGTCGAGCCACTCGTTGGCGATCACCAGGCCGGTGAGCGTCGCGGGCAGTTCGTCGTCGAGCTCGATGCCGGTGACGGTCAGGTCGGGGGCGAGAGCGGCAACCGCACGGCCGAGCTCGCCGGAGCCTGAGCCGATGTCGGTGAGGTGGGTCAAGCCGACCTCACGGGCCAGCCGAACGAGAGCGCCGGCGAAGAGGGGTGAGGCATGCACAGAAGTGCGGAAGTGAGCTGCTGGTCGCTCGCGCCGGTAGAAACCTTCAGCTCCGTACAGAGCCTCTTCCCAGGAGTCGTGGAAGCTACGCACCGAGAGGAACCGAGCCGATCAGCTGCCAGACGCTGTCCTCGCCCTCGCGCCAGATGCTCAGGTCGTCGAGCCGGACCGGCGGCGGGGGAGCCGCGGCCAGTGCCTCCTCGGCCTCGGCGACCACGGCCGGGCCGCCCTGCGCCGACGAGGAGATCGTCAGGTGCGGCTGCGGCTCCAGGTGCTCGCCCCCGTACGGCGGGCACTCGGGAAAGGCGAAGAGGACCGCGTTGACCAGGGCAAGTACCTCGTCGTACGGCTCGGGCATCAGCCAGGCCGTCCCGTTCGGGAACTGCCCGGCCGCCGAGAACGACAGCTCGAACGGCGCGATGTCCGCCACCGCCTCCGTCAGCCGCTGCACGTCTTCCGGCGACGGGTCCTGGACCCACGGCACCAGCACGGTCACGTGCGGCGGGACCAGCGCGCTGAGCGGCAGCTGCGGCCGGGCCGACGAGTACGACACCGACCGCCACCGGTCGGTGAACGCGGCAAGCTCCGGTACGGCGATCAGGATCGCGGTCAGACCGGTCGGCTCCGTCCAGGGCTCTGCGAATCTGCTCACCGGCTCATGCTCCCACCTGTGACGGACCACTCCACCACCTGCCGCAGATCCGCACTACCCTTGTCGGCAACCGCACCAATCGTCTGGTACCCCGCCAAGGGGACTGGAACGTAGAGAGTGGACATGGAACGCATCGGCATCATCGGAGCCGGGCGGGCCGGCAGCGCCCTGGGAGCAGCCTTGGCGTCGGCCGGACACCCCGTGACCGGCGTCAGCGCGCGCTCGCGAGCATCGCTCGACCGGGCCGCCCACCTGCTCCCGCACGTCCCTGTACTCCTGCCTGACCAGGTGACCCGCCAGGCGGACGTCGTACTGCTCGCCGTCCCGGACGACGCGATCGGACCGGTCGCGGCCACGTTGCCGCTGACACCTGATCAGTACGTCGTACACCTGTCGGGTGCGCACGGGCTCCGGGTCCTGCAGGGCACTGAAGCGACTCCGGTCGCGCTGCACCCGCCCATGACGTTCCCAGGCGGTCCGGTCGACCTGACCGATGTGGTGTTCACCGCCACGGCTCCCGCGGAGGCGGTGGACTTCGTCGAGCGCCTGGTCAAGGGACTCGGTGCAGGCGTCCAGTGGGTCGCCGAGGAGCACCGGGCGCTCTACCACGCCGGTCTGGTGCACGGTGCCAACCACCTGACCACACTGGTCAGCCAGGCGTACGACGTACTGCGGGAAGCCGGAGTAGCGGATCCGGCGGCAGCACTTGGCCCGCTGCTGTCCGCAACTCTCGACAACACGCTGCGGTCCGGTCATGATGCGCTCACCGGGCCGATCGCCCGCGGCGACGTGGAGACGGTGGCAGCCCACCTGGCCGTCCTGCGGGGCCGTACGGCGAGCACGTACGCCGAGCTGGCCCGGGCCACGGTGGAACGGGTGACGCAGGACGGGCGGATCGACGCGGCAACGGCCGGGCGCTTCGCCGCGCTGCTCGATCCGGTGCGGGACCAGCAGGAGCGAGAGCAGCAGGAGCGGCACCGGACAGGGGAGGCACCGCGATGAGACTCACCCAGACGAAGGCCGAGCTGCGCGCCGCGGCGGCGGTCCGCCCGCGGGCGGTTGTGATGACGATGGGCGCGCTGCACGACGGCCATGCCGCGCTGCTCGCCGAGGCGCGCGAGCGGGTCGGCCCGGACGGCAGCGTGCTGCTGACGATCTTCGTGAACCCGTTGCAGTTCGGGCCGACCGAGGACTTCGACCGGTACCCGCGCACGCTGGCCAGCGACCTCGCGATCGCCAAGGCCGAGGGGGTGGACCTGGTCTTCAACCCGTCCCGCGACGAGCTCTACCCGAACGAGCCGTCGATCACCGTGCACCCGGGGCCGCTCGCCGACGAGCTCGAGGGCATGGTCCGCCCGGGGCACTTCGGCGGCGTACTGACGGTGGTCGCGAAGATGCTGCACCTGACGTCGCCGGACCTGGCGCTGTTCGGCGAGAAGGACTACCAGCAGATCACGCTGATCCGGGAGATGGTCTGCGACCTGGACTGGGACGTCGACATCGTGCCGGTGCCGACGGTCCGCGAGCCCGACGGGCTGGCGCTGTCGTCGCGCAACCGCTACCTGGACGAGACCGAGCGTGACGAGGCGCTGGTGCTCCACCGGGCGCTCACCGCGGGCGCGAAGGCCGGGATGAACGGGCCGGACGCCGTACTGGCTGCCGCTCACGCGGAGCTGGAGGCGGTCCCGTCGGTGAAGATCGACTATCTGGCGCTCCGGGCGCCTGATTTGGGTCCGGTGATCGGCCCTGGCGAGTCCAGGATGCTGATCGCCGCGCGCGTAGGGACGACCCGTCTCATTGACAACATTTCCATCACCCTCCGATGAAATCCATTGATACGGTCGTTGGATGACTGCACCCGCCGTTCCCCAACGGCTAGCTGCGCCCGAACCCGGCTGGACCGACACGGTGGACGTCGTCGTGATCGGGTCGGGGATCGCGGGCCTGACCGCCGCGCTCAGGCTGCGCGCGTTCGGGACCGTGCTGGTGGTGACCAAGGACGTCGTCGCGTCCGGCTCGACGCAGTGGGCGCAGGGCGGGATCGCGGCCGCGCTCGGGCCGGGTGACTCGCCCGAGGACCACCTGCAGGACACGCTCGTCGCAGGCGCCGGGCTGAGCGACCCGGCCGCCGTACGGGCGCTGGTGACCGAGGGGCCGGACGCCGTACGGGACCTGATCGACCTCGGTGCCGTGTTCGACAAGCTGGCCGACGGTGACCTGTCGCTGACCCGCGAAGGCGGGCACCACCGCAACCGGATCGCCCACGCCGGCGGTGACGCGACGGGCGCCGAGATCGAGCGCGCCCTGGTCGCCGCGGTGAAGCGGGCCGACGACATCCGGATCATCGAGCACGCGCTCGTCCTCGACCTGCTGCGCGCCGCCGACGGCGCGGTCGCCGGCGTCACGCTGCACGTGATGGGCGAGGGGCAGCTCGACGGCGTCGGCGCGATCCGCAGCCGGGCCGTCGTACTGGCTTCGGGTGGGCTCGGTCAGCTGTACGCCGCCACGACCAACCCGAGCGTCTCGACCGGCGACGGGATGGCGCTCGCGCTACGCGCCGGGGCGAAGGTGCGGGACCTGGAGTTCATCCAGTTCCACCCGACCGTGCTCTGGCTCGGCAAGGGCGCGAAAGGCCAGCAGCCGTTGGTCTCCGAGGCCGTCCGCGGCGAAGGCGCCTTCCTGGTCGACCACGACGGCAACCGGTTCATGCAGGGGCAGCACGAGCTCGCCGACCTGGCGCCGCGCGACATCGTGGCGAAGGCGATCATGCGGCAGATGCTTGCCACCGGCAAGGACCACATGCTGCTCGACGCGCGGCACTTCGGCGACGAGAAGTGGCGGGTGCGCTTCCCGACCATTCTCGCCTCCTGCCGCTCGCACGGCATCGACCCGGTCCGCGAACTGATCCCGGTCGCGCCGGCCTGCCACTACTCCTCCGGCGGGGTCTGGACCGATCTACACGGTCAGACCTCCGTGCCCGGCCTGTACGCGTGCGGCGAGGTCGCCTGCACAGGCGTGCACGGCGCCAACCGGCTGGCCTCGAACTCGTTGCTCGAGGGCCTGGTCTTCGCCCGCCGGATCGCCGCCGCGCTCGCCGACGACCTGCCCGACCTGCGCGAACCGGCCGACGACGGTAGGGTTCCCGGCTTGGTGGATGCGGACGTCGTACCGGAACTGCAACGGGTGATGACGGTCGGCGCCGGAGTGATCCGGAGCGCGACCGGGCTGGCCGACGCCGGGAACCGGCTCGGTGAGCTGATCCGGCAGCCCACCGGAGAGCCCGGTACGTCGAGCTGGGAAGCCACCAACCTGGCCACCGTCGCGACCGCCCTGGTCGCCGCGGCCACGGTCCGCGAGGAGAGCCGCGGCTCGCACTGGCGCGAGGACCACCCGGATCGCGACGACGCACAGTGGTCGGGCAATCTGGACCTCACGCTGCCGGGTGAGGGAACCACCGCCCGGCCGGCCACGGTCTTCGTGGCGCTGAAGGAAGCATCGGAGGGGAAGTAGCGACATGGATGACACGCTCGACAGGCGGTGGGTCGAGGACCTGGTCCGGGCCACCATCGAGGAGGACCTGGCCGGCGGTGTCGATGTCACCACCACGGCGACCGTCGACGAGCAGCAGGTCTCGGTCGCCGAGCTGGTCGCCCGCGCCGACGGTGTGGTCGCGGGGCTCGAGATCGCCGAACTGGTGATTCGGCTGGTCGCGGGTAGCGACGAGGTCGAGGTGGAGCACTCGGTCACCGACGGTACGGCGGTCAAGACCGGCGACGTGCTGCTGACCGTGCGCGGGAAGACGCGCAAGCTGCTGACCGCCGAGCGCACGATGCTCAACCTGGTCTGCCACCTGTCCGGGGTCGCGTCGCTGACCCGGCGCTGGGTGGACGAGGTCGAGGGCACCGGCGCGGTGATCCGCGACACCCGCAAGACGATGCCGCTGCTGCGCTCGCTGGAGAAGTACGCCGTACGGTGCGGTGGCGGCAAGAACCACCGGATGGGTCTGTCCGACGCGGCACTGATCAAGGACAACCACGTGATCGCGGCCGGCGGCGTCGCCGAGGCGTTCCGGCTGGTCCGCAAGGCCTACCCGGAGATCGCCGTCGAGGTCGAGGTGGACTCGGTCGAGGACGCGCTGATCGCGCTCGAGTCCGGCGCGGACCTGATCCTGCTCGACAACATGGGCGTCGACCAGCTCCACGAGGCTGTCGAGAAGATCGCCGGCCGGGCCCGGCTGGAGGCCTCCGGCGGTCTCACCCTGGACGTCGCCCGCAAGGTCGCCGAGACCGGCGTCGACTTCCTCGCCGTCGGCGCGCTGACCCACTCGGCGCCGGTCCTCGACATCGCTCTGGATCTCCAGGAAGCCTCGAGGCCGTGACTCCTCTTCTCACGCCTACTGCGCGGCACTCGGTGCGGCACCTCGCTGCACGGGTGCCAAGGCAACGATGCTTCGCATCGCCACCTCGTCCCCCGCGCACCGAGCTACCGCACCGAGCACCTGCTCGCTACGGCGTGAGAAGAGGAGTCACGACCTAGATGCTGCTCGCCGTCGCGGTCGAGAACAGCCGCACCCTCGTCGGACTGGTCTTCGAGGGCACCGTCAAGCGGTACTGGTGGGTGGGCACCGACCCCCGCCGTACCGCTGACGAGTGGGCGGTCCTGCTCGAAGGCCTGCTGACCGGCGAGACCCCGGTGTCCGGCGTCGCCGTCTGCTCCGCCGTACCGCACGTCCTGCACGAGCTGCGCGACGTCGTCTCCCGCTACTACCGTGACGTCCCCAGCGTCGTCGTCGAGCCCGGCGTGAAGACCGGCCTGCCGGTCCTCGTCGACAACCCGCGCGAGGTCGGCACCGACCGGATCGCGAACGCCCTCGGCGCGGTCAACCGGTACGGCGCACCGTGCGTCGTCGTCGACATCGGTACGGCGACCACCGTCGACCTGGTCAACCCGGCCGGCGCCTTCGTCGGCGGGTCGATCGCGCCCGGCATCGAAACCTCCACCGATGCCCTCGGCGAGTCCGCCGCCCAGCTCCGTCGCGTCGAGCTCACCCGACCCCGGGCCGCCGTCGCCAAGAACACCGTCGAGGCACTCCAGGCCGGCGCGATCTTCGGCTTCACCGCACTCGTCGACGGCCTGGTCACGCGCATCCTGACCGAGCAGTCCCTGCCCCTCGGCGAGGTCCCCGTCGTGGCGACGGGCGCGCTGGCGCCGCTGATCGTCCCGGAATCCACGCTGATCACCCACCACGAGCCGTTCCTGCCGCTGCTCGGGCTGTACCAGGCGTTCAGTCGAAACCACTGAGGTGGCCCGGCCGCTGTTGCGTACTGTCAAGAGTTGCTTACGGAACGTTCTTTCTTGACTCACTCCAGATTAGCTGGAAAGCTCGGGCCATGACCCAGGGATCGACGACATCGACCGGTGCACCGGCGCCGAGTGACCGCAACTCCCTCACGCTGGGAGCCAACGGCCCGCTGCTGCTGCACGACACGCACTTCCTCGAGCAGATGGCGCACTTCAACCGTGAGCGCGTCCCGGAGCGCAACGTGCACGCCAAGGGCAGCGGCGCGTTCGGGGTCTTCGAGACCACCGAGGACGTCACGGCGTACACGAAGGCCGCGCTGTTCCAGCCGGGTGCCTCGACCGAGATGCTCGCCCGTTTCTCGACCGTGGCCGGCGAGCAGGGCAGCCCGGACACCTGGCGGGACCCGCGCGGGTTCGCGCTGAAGTTCTACACCAGCGAGGGAAACTACGACCTGGTCGGCAACAACACCCCGGTCTTCTTCATCCGCGACGGGATCAAGTTCCCGCACTTCATCCGCTCGCAGAAGCGCCGCGGCGGCTCCGGCCTGCGCGACAACCACATGCAGTGGGACTTCTGGACGCTGAACCCGGAGTCCGCGCACCAGGTCACGTACCTGATGGGCGAGCGCGGCATCCCGAAGTCGTACCGGCACATGAACGGCTACGGCTCGCACACCTACCTGTGGGTCAACGCCGCTGGCGCCAAGCACTGGGTCAAGTACCACTTCCACACCGAGCAGGGCGTCGAGCACCTGACCGGTGACGAGGCCGCGAAGATCGCCGGCGAGGACGCCGACTTCCACCGCCGCGACCTGCACGACGCGATCGAACGCGGCGAGCACCCGTCGTGGATCCTGTCGGTCCAGCTGATGCCGTACGAGGACGCGAAGACGTACCGGATCAACCCGTTCGACCTGACCAAGATCTGGCCGCACGCCGACTACCCACTGATCAGGGTCGGCAAGATGACCTTGAACAAGAACCCCGAGAACTTCTTCGCCCAGATCGAGCAGGCCGCGTTCGAGCCCTCGGCCGTCGTACCGGGGATCGGCTTCAGCCCCGACAAGATGCTGCTCGGCCGCGTCTTCGCGTACGCCGACACGCACCGCTACCGGATCGGCCCGAACTACCTCCAGCTCCCGGTGAACCGCCCGAAGGTCCCGGTGAACAGCTACGTGTTCGACGGCCCGATGGCCTACGACCACACCGGCGACCAGCCCGTCTACGCGCCGAACTCGGCCGGTCGCCCGTACTCCGACCTGACCGGCCCGGTCGAGGACAGCTGGGAGGCCGACGGCGAGTTCGTCCGTACGGCGTACGAGCTGCGCCCGGACGACGGCGACTTCAACCAGGCCGGGACGCTGGTCCGCGAGGTCTGGAACGACGCGCAGCGCGAGGAGTTCGTGCGGACCGTCGCCGGTCACCTGCTCGGCGGCGTCCACGGCGAGGTGCTCGAGAAGGCCTTCCAGTACTGGAAGAACGTCGACGCGGAGACCGGCAAGCGGATCGAGGAACTGGTCCGCGCGGGCAACGGCGCCCCCAACCCCGGTGGGGAGCCCGACGCCGCCCAGGCCGAGGCCAACTGATCCGCCGTACTCCGGAAGCCCGCTCCAGCACCCCGCTGGGGCGGGCTTCGTTGTGCAGCAACCTGCAACTTTGTTGCCAATCGCAAGTCCCGTACTGAAGAATGCGCTGGCTGGGCCGTGGGGGACATGGCCCTCTTCTTGTGTGGGGACTTCGATGAAGCGTCTTTCTGTACCCCTGCTTGCCGGCGCACTGCTCGCCGCCACGCTGACCACTCCGGCCCAGGCCGCTGCCGCCGACCCGGCGCCGACCGACGTCACCGTCCAGTGGACCGACGAGGACCTCACGACGGTCCGGCTCAGCTGGGCGGAGGCGTCGCCGCAGCCGAACGAGATCCTCCTGCAGAACAACGACGACACGCCGATCGGCCGGTTCTGGGTCCCGGCCGACGCCCCGAACCACGTCGACCTCCCGAAGTCGGCGATCGCCGCGGGTTACACCAACCTGCGGTTCGGGGTTGCCGTCGGCACCGAGGACGAGCGGACGAGCCCGTTGGCGATGTCTCCGAGGTTCGACACCAGCCTGCCCGCAGCACCTGAACTGGTGGGCGCGGTGCCGTCGGGCGGCAGCACGCTGAGCGTCGAGTGGAAGGCGGGGCAGGAGCCCGTGGACCTCACGCGGAACGACCCGCTGGACCGCGCGTTGCCGCTGGCGTTCGGGGCGTGGTACCAGGTCGGTGACCAGCCCCGGTCCTACTTCGGGCCGATGCTGCCGGGTGGGACGCGGGGCGCGTTCAACGCCCTGGTCCCCGAGTTCACCGTCTCCGTCGACAGCCGCAACGAATGGGGCGAGACCACCGCCAAGCTGATCGACGCCGCTGCCAGCGCGCCCACGCTGAACGTGCCGGCCTGGGTCGTCTACGACAACCTGCTCGACCTCACCGGCAAGCTCGCCGGCACCGACGCCCGCACCGTGAACCTCGAGGCCCGCAACAGCCCGACGAGCCCCTGGTACGTCGTGACGTCGCGCCTGAACACCACCGGTTCGTACATGTACACCTTCCAGCACACGCCGTCCCGCCAGTACCGCGTCGAGGTCCCGAACCGGGTCTCCGGCAGCCGCGTCTGGTACGGCGGCTACAGCCCCATCGGCACCAGCAACGTCCAGCACAAGGTGAACGCCTCGTTCCCCACCCCCACGGTCAAGCGCGGCGACACCGCCCGCGCCACCCTCGGCGTCCTCCCCGGCCACAACGGCACGGCCACGCTCCAGCGCTACGTCGGCACCGCGTGGACGACGGTCGGCTCGGTCCAGTTCACCAACGGCCTCGGCGACGGCTACGTCCGCAGTACCACGCCCGGCCGTGTCTCCTACCGCTACTACGTGCCCACCGCAACGGTTGCCGGTGGCACCTATCAGGCCGCGTACTCCCCGACTTTCGTCCTCACCACCACCTGAAACAGGACCCCCATGAAGATCTGGCCGGCACTCGCGGTCACCGGCGGCCTCGTCGCCTCCCTGCTCGTCACCCCCGCGGCCACCGCGGCAGAACCGTCCCTGTCCAACGTCCGCATCGCCTGGAAGGACAGCACCTTCCAGAAGGTCAGCGTCACCTGGGACTCGGACGGGACCCGGCCGACCGGCATCGTCGTGCGCGATCCGGCCGGTCGCCAGACCAGCTTCCCGCCGCCCGCAGAGGGCAGCTCGATCGATGTCGAGGCGCGGGTGCTAGAGGCGCTCGAGTCGTCGTCGTTCCAGCCGCTGCAGTTCGCGGTCCTCAGCGGCAACGGTGCGCCGGCCGCGCTCTCCCCGAAGTTCGACGCGAACGTTCCGGGGAGGGTAGGACTCGCCTCGACGACCCAGTCGGCAGCCGGAGCGACCACCGTCCGGTGGTCGCCACCGGCGGCGGCCACCGACACCACCCCGAACGACCCGCTGGACCGCGGCACCGCGCCGACGTACCAGGTGACCTACAAGCCGCTGAACGGCAAGACCGCCTACCCGATCGGCGGCCGGACGGCGGCGACGCAGGCGTCGTACACGCTGCGTTCGGAGTACACGCTCGACGTCGTCGCGCACAACGAGTGGGGCGGCCGCTGGGCGGAGACCCTGGTCACCGCACGAGCGACCAAGCTCACCGCGAAGATCCCGGGCTGGACGGTGTACGGGCAGCAGAACGTGCATGTCACCGGTACGTACTCGCCGGTGCTGAGCGGCGGCAACTTCCGACCGATCGTCCTGCAGGCCCGCAACACCGCAACCAGCCCCTGGTACGCCGTGTCGACGTTCACCGGCAACGCGAGCGGCAAGTTCAGCTTCACCCTCGGCAGCGCGGGGCGGCGCGAGTACCGGGTCGCGACCGCGGCGCTCGTGACCAACGGCGGCGCCTCGCTGCACTACGGCGCGATCACCGGTTCGAGCTGGTCCTCCACACAGATGTGGGGCGACGCCGCGTTCACCCGGTTCAGGATCCCCGCAGGGCTGACGGACTACGCGGTGCTGACCGCCTACCCGGCCGTCAACACCACCGCCGTCCTGCAGCGCTGGAACGGCAAGGCCTGGACGACGGTCGGCCCGGTCCAGGTCCGCAACGGCCGCGGCACCGGCGCCATCGTGCCCGCCAGGCCGGGGCGGGTGGCTTACCGGTACTACCTCCCCACCAGCACTTTCCGCGGCCTGCGCGTCGAGGCCGCCTACACCCCCAACTTCGTCGTAGAAGCCTTCTAGAACGGACCCCATGAAGATCATCTCCGCCCTCGTTGTGACCGCGGGTCTGACCGCCTCGCTGCTCACCGCGCTACCGGCGCACGCCGCTGACGCGGCGCCGACCAACATCAAGCTCAGCTGGAAGACGACCACGGCAGAGCGGGTCGTGGTGAGCTGGGACGAGGCCACGCCGGTCGCGAACGTCATCTCGCTGCGTCAGCCCGGTCAGACCAAGGCGTTCCGGACCTGGGCGACGACGGCCGAACAGCCGAACTCGATCGAGCTCTGGACCGGTTCGGTCTCCCCGAGCTACGCCGGGATGAGCGACGATCTCCCGCTGCAGCTCGCGGTGTCGGCAGGGTCGGACGGTCCCGAGACGCTGTCACCGGTCTTCGACGCGGACAGGCCGGTGGCGCCGCAGCGCGTGTCGTCGACGCTCGCCGCATCCGGCGCGATGACCGTGAAGTGGAAGTCGCCGGCCCGGACCGACACCACGCCGAACGACCCGCTCGACGTGAGCCGGACGCTGACCTACCAGGCGGGCTACGACGCGGCGCGGTTCAGCAAGGTCAAGCTCGGTGGACAGACCACCGCGACGCAGGTGACCTACACGCTGCGATCGGCGTACACGCTGTGGGTCGACGCCTACAACGAGTGGGGCAGCTCCAGCGCCTACAACCTGCTCTCCACCTACCCGACGAGCGTGACCGCGAAGGTCCCGGCCTGGGCCGTCTACAACCGTCCCTCGACGATCACCGGAACCTACGCGCCGAGCCACGAGCAGCGGCAGATCGTGCTGCAGGCCCGGAACACCTCGACCAGCGCCTGGTACACGGTCAGCTCGGGCAAGTTCAGCAATGGTAAGTTCTCGTTCCCGTTCGGGACCGGCGGCAGCCGCCAGTACCGGGTCGTCGCGCCCGCGACCTGGTTCGGCAGCATCCTCGCGTACCAAGGAGTGAGCGCGACGGCGGCGTCCACCACGCAGCTCGACGTGTTCGGCTTCTTCGTCTCGCCGCAGATCGGCACCTACGACCGGAACACCGCCGGCCTCTACGTCTACCCGCAGGCGAACACGTCCGCCACGCTGCAGCGCTGGAACGGCAAGACCTGGACGACGGTCGGCCCGGTCGCGGTGAAGAACGGCAACGGCAAGGGCTACATCATCGCGCCGACGGCCGGCCGGACGGCGTACCGGTACTACGTGCCCGCCACGCTGTACGGCGGCACCCGGTTCGCCGCGGCCTACACCAACACCTTCGTGAACAACGTGATCCCGGGGATGTCCACCCCCTGCCTGCCCTCGCAGGGCTGCCGCTACTCGACCGCTCCTCGCTGAAAGGCGTTGCTGTGCTGAAGAAATTGACTCCGCTCGCCGTCGCCGCCGGTCTGCTCGGTTCGGTGCTGACGGCAACCGAAGCCGTCGCGGCCGATCCGGCGCCGACCGGTGTCACGATCGCCTGGAAGGACTCGACGCACGAGTTCGTCCGGGTGACGTGGACCGAGGACGGCGACCTGCCGAACAAGGTCGTTCTCCGGACCGGCACGTCGAGCACTTACCTGCCGGTGTTCGTCCCGGCAGGAGCGCCGAACGTGGTCGACTACCCCGCCGCCCGGCTGGAGCCGTACAGCGGCCAGGTGCGGATTGACGTGTCGGTGGGAACAGAGGCCGGGGAGACCAGCCCGGCAGGCTTTTCTCCGCGGTTCGACACGATCGTCGCCGCGCCCGCCGAGAGGGTCTCGGTCACGCTGTCGGGGACCAGTGGGCTGCGGGTGCAGTGGAAGGCCGGGTACTCCGAGTTCGACGGGACTCCCAACGATCCGTTGGACCTGGTCGACTCCACGCGGTACACGCCGCGATTGGTTGCCGGAGGCAAGCTCACTGATCTCGCCGTCGCTTCCCAAGCGACCGCGGTGACGGTGGCCAGTCACGCGTTGCCGTACCAGATCGACGTCCTGGCGAGCAACGAGTGGGGTACCGTCAGCAGGCGCCTCGGCGGCGCCTCCGCCGGCGGTCTCAAAGCTGTCATCCCGACCTGGGTGAAGTCCGGTTCGCCGACGTCTCAGCCCACGATCACGGGGACCGTTGCCGCCCGCAACGCTCCGGTCTACCTGCAGGCCCGGAACACCGCGACCAGCGCCTGGTACACCGCCTCGTCGCAGCAGGCGGTCAACGGAACCTTCAAGTTCCTGCTCGGTGCGTCCGGCTCACGGCACTACCGGGTGCTGGTGCCCAACTACACGGACGCCGCCGGCATCGCCTACTTCGGCAGCTACAGCGCCGCCGTGGCGACGACGGTCCAGGTGAACACCTGGGGTGCCCGCTTCACCCCCGCCACGGTTCGCCGTGGGCAGACCGCGACCGCTGAGGTCCGTCACTCGCCCACCTGCAGCTACGCCGTGGTCCTGCAGCGCTGGACCGGCAAGACGTGGAGCACGGTCGGGTTCGTCAGGACCGACATGGGCGTCGCCCGCGGCTACGTGAAGGGTGCCGCCGCCGGACGGGTGGCGTACCGCTACTACTTCCCGGCCCTCACCTTGAACGGCTACAAGTACGCCGCGGCGTACTCGGCCAACTTCGTCCTCACCACGACCTGAGACAGCGGCTAGCTCGCCGACCAGCCGGTCCACTTGTCGACGCTTGCGACGATGAAGGGGCCGGCCGGCGGCGTTTCGGCGTACTGGGAGTACTTGGCGGCCAGAGCCTCGACCGGATGTTCAGGGACGACAGCGGCCGTACAGTCGGCGCGGATCCACCACAGGTGGGTCCAGTCGGGGGAGTAGTGGTCGATCAGGAGCGTGGCCTGCGGGTTCTCGGCGAGGTTGCGGAGGCGTTTGAGGTTGCGGGTGGTCTTGGGTTTGTGGTCGACGGCGATCACGACGACGTCGTCGGTCAGGGTGAACGTGACCGGGACCACGTGCGGGCGCAGATCCAGGCCCGTGGTGGCCAGGAAAGCGCGGTCCGCCGCGGCGAAGCGGGTGCGGCAGTCCTCGGTGGGGAGTATCACGATTCGGCCCTCCTGCTAGGCAGCCTGGGGTGCCAACTATGTATGGTCAACGCGTTCCAGGTTCCGCAGGTGAGGTGAGGTGCGATGGGCAGGGTGCCGCTACTGCCTGCCGTCATTGCCGTGACAGTGCTCGGCGGCGTGCTCACTGCCTGTACGTCGGACCCGGTGCCGACGGGGGTGTCGGTCGGCTGGGACAAGGCGCGGTCCGCGGTCCAGGTCACCTGGAAGGACGACAACGCGCCGAACCGGATCTCGATCGAGGGCGTGGTGTCCAGCAGCCCGTCGTACGTGAAGTACGTCGCGGCGACGGACCCGAACACCTGGGCGATCCCGACCTCGGCGTTCCCGGCCGACGGGAACTACCGGATCGCGGTGTCGACCGGGACGTCGCGCGGCGGGGTGACGAGCAAGCCGGCCCGGTCGCCGATGTTCGACACCGACGGGCCGCAGCGGCCGTCCGACGCGGTCGCGCGGGTGGCGGGCAAGGACGTGGTGGTGAGCTGGAAGCTGCCGGCCGCGTCGCAGGACTTCACGCCGAACGACCCGCTCGACGTACCGGCGGGGACGCAGCAGTACACGCCGGTGATCGGCGTCAACGGGCAGCCGTTCAAACCGGTCGCCGCGCCGACGACCAGGTCGAGCCTGGTGCTGAAGAACGTGCGGCCGCCGTACTACTTCCAGCTGCGGGCGAAGAACGAGTGGGCCTCGCTGACCGGCGCCGAGATCGCCGGGCGGACGACCGCGACGACGGCCGCCGTACCGACGCTGTGGACGTTCGGCAAGCAGATGCTGATCCGCGGCCGGACCATCCAGCAGGAGATCAGCTGCGGCGGATCTCGTTGCTCGGTGCAACAGTCGACGGCGGCCGGGCTGCCGGTGGTCGTGCTCGCGCAGAACCGGGCCGGCGGTCCGTGGGTGCAGGCCGGCCGAGGGGCCACCCAGCCGGGCGGGCACTTCGAGGTCCGGGTCAACACCGGCGGCACCCGGTCGTACCGGGCGTACGTGCCGGTGAACAGCCGCGTCGGCGCGCTGTCCAGCGCGTCGAGCAGCAAGACCTACCTGACCCGCAGCCGGCTGCTGATCCAGGGCGCGGGCTACGCCGGCGGCAACCTGCACAACCGCAACGAGGTGATCAACGCCGCGGTGGTGGTCCGCCCAGCGCTGAACAGCACCGCGATGCTGCAGTTCTGGAACGGCCGGGCCTGGGGCAACGTCAAGGCGACCCCGATCCGCGGCGGCCGGGCCGCGATCAGTTTCAAGGCGGTCAAGCCGGGGGTGTTCGCCTACCGCTTCCTGGTCCCCGGTACGACGTACCAGGGCACGCCCGTCTTCGGTACGGCGACGCCCAGCCTGGTCCTGCGGATCCGCTGAAGCGCTACTGCGCGTCGACCGGCTCGGTCAGTTCGACGCCGTCGGTCCGCCGCCGCTGCCGCAGCTTGTAGATCGCGTACGCCGCGACCGCGGCCACGGCGATCAGCGCGAGCGCCCAGACCGACAGCTCGCCGAAGATCTTGTCGGCGTTGTCACCGATGTTGTACGCGACGATGCCGATCGTGGTCGACCAGGCGATGCCGCCGGCCGCGTTGGCGGCCAGGAACTGCGGGTACGGCATCCGGAGCATGCCCGCCATCGGGCCGGCGAAGATCCGCAGCAGCGCGACGAACCGGCCGAAGAAGACGGTCCAGACGCCGTACTTGTGGAAGTACCGCTCGGCGCGCTCGATCCGGTCGGTGGAGAAGTGCTTGGAGCGCTTGCCGAGCCGCTCGAACAGCCCGCGGCCGGCCTTGCGGCCGATGAAGTAGCCGATCGAGTCGCCGACGATCGCGCCGGTCGCGGCCGCGGCGATCACCAGCACCAGTCGCAGGTCACCTTGGGACGCGAGCAGCGACGCGGCGATCAGCGTGGTCTCGCCGGGCAGCGGGATGCCCATCGACTCGACGCCGATGACCAGCCCGACCACCAGGTAAGCGACCACCGCGAGGCCCCCGGTCGGTACCGCGATCGCCAGTGCGTGAAGTTCCCCCATGGTCCAATCGTGGCACTGTCAGGCAACCGTTTTACTGATCTGTGAAGTATCCGTAGGGCGGAATTTATGTGGACGTTTCGGTGTTGGCCGGGGGATCGCCGGTCGGTACGACGGCCAGCAGGGTGCTGATCTGGCGCGCGCCGCCCGGGTGCGAGGTCTGGCTGCGGCCCTCCCGGTAGCGCTCGACCAGCTGATCCAGCTCCTGGTTGAACTCACGCGCCTCGTCGTGGGTGAGCCACAGCCGGGACCGGCTCATCGAGCTGACGTCGTCCCACGGGTCGGTGGCCGGCAGCTCATCGAACTGCTCGAGGATGCGCTCCACCGAGGTGCGCATCAGGGTCAAGCTCGCCAGTCGGCCGGCGCCGGTCGACTGGGACTGGAGGATCAAGCTGCCTCCTGGCGATCGCCAAGGGCGCTCGCGGCCGTCCGCCGACTCCTCGGCGCGCTCGACGATGCCCCACCGCTCCAGGGCCCGCAGGTGGTAGCTCATCGCCGACGGCGTCAGGCCGGCGAGCTTCGCGCACTCGGTCGCGGTGAGCACCCTGCCGTTGTAGAGCTCGTCGATGACCCGCTGCCGGGCCGGGTGCGCGAGCGCGCGGATCGCCCGGGGATCGGTGAGCACCACACGTTTCTTCTGGGCCACGGGACGCAGCCTAACGAAGTCCCTTGACCGGCGAAACCATGAAGCAGTAGCTTCACATATGTGAAGCAAACACTTCAGACCTCGATCTGGTCCTTCCGCGACCTCCGCCTCGTCCTGCCGGCGCGCGCGCTCTCGTACGCCGGTGACTCGGTCGCCCTGGTCGCCCTGATGCTGCGCGTCTCCGAGAGCGGCGGCCCGGGTGCGGTGACCGCGCTGCTGCTGGCGTTCGCCGTACCGACGGTGGTGATGATCCCGTTCGCCGGCCGGATCGTCGACGGGTACGACTCCCGGACGGTCCTGGTCCTGGCGTCGCTGCTTCAGGTCGTGGCCGGTCTGGGGCTGGCGTTCAGCCACGGTCTCGCCGAGACGCTCGCGCTGGTCTGCGTCCTCCAGGTCGGCCAGGCCGTCGCCGGCCCGGCCTGGGCCGCGCTGATCCCGCGGATCGTCGGCGAGGAGCTGGTCGGCCGGGCCACGGGCACCAGCCAGGCGCTCGTCGGCGTCGCCACCCTGGCGGGCTCGGCCATGGGCGGCGTCCTCGTGAGCTGGTCCGGCGAGCGAGGCGCTCTGCTCGTCGACACCGCGACCTTCGGGATCATCGCGCTGGTCGCCTGCGCGGTGCGGACCCGGCGGCGGCCGGCGGCGGGCGCCGTACGGGAGCCTGGTGCGTTGATGGCCGGCCTGCGCGGTCTGCTCGGGGATCCGCTGCTCCGGATCCTGGTGGTCTGCCTGTGGATGTTCGTGGTGGTCGGTGAGGCGGTCAACGTGGTCGAGGTCTTCCTGGTCACCGACGAGGTCGGGCTCGACGCGGCCGGGTACGGCTGGGTGATGGCGGCCCAGGGCGCCGGCGCGATCCTGGGCGCCTGGGGGACCGGCCGGCTGACGTCCGCCGCCGGTCGCTCACGGGCGATGCTGGGAGGGATGGCGGCGATCGGTGCCGCCTGCGTCGTGATGGGGCTCGCCGGCGGGGTGATCGCGCTGTTCGCCGGGGCTGTGGCAGTCGGGGTCGGCAGCGGTCTGCTCAACGCCGCGTCCAGCACGCTGATCGTCACCCGTACGCCGGAAGCGGTTCGGGGCCGGGCCATCGCGGCGCTCGGTGGGACCGCTCGGGCCTGCAGCCTGGTGGCGCTGCCGCTCGGGGGTCTGCTGGCCGCCGTACTGGGGACTCGGACGACGTTCGTGGTCTGCGGGACCGCCTGCGGAGTCGCCGCGGCGATCGCGACCGTGCTGGTGGTCAGGACAAACGATTCGGTCCCGGAGGCGGTCAGTCACTAGCCTTTGCCTATGACTGAGCCACGTGAGACCCCGGTGACCCCCGACAACGGGCAGGACGACCTGCCCGAGCAGATGCGGGTCCGCCGGGAGAAGCGTGACCGGCTGCTCGCCGAGGGGGTGCAGCCCTACCCGCTCGCGGTCCCGCGGACGCACCTGCTGAAGGACCTCCGCACCCGGTACGACGCCCAGGAGCTGGCGGCGGACACCCGGACCGGCGAGCAGGTCGCGGTCGCCGGGCGGGTCATCTTCCTGCGCAACACCGGCAAGCTGTGCTTCGTCCGGCTCCGCGAGGGCGACGGGACCGAGCTCCAGGTGATGCTGTCGCTGGCCGACATCGGCGAGGAGGAGCTGGCCCGGTTCAAGGCGCTGGTCGACATCGGCGACCTGCTGTCGGTGCAGGGCGAGGTGATCACCAGCCGCCGCGGCGAGCTGTCCGTCCAGGCCACCGCCTGGCAGATGGCCGCCAAGACGCTGCGCCCGCTGCCGAACGAGCACAGCCCGCTGAGCGAGGAAGCCCGGGTCCGGATGCGGTACGTCGACCTGATCGTGCGGCCCGAGGCCCGCGACATGGTCCGGATCAAGGCCGCCGTGCTGAAGTCGCTGCGTGCGACGTACGACGCGCACGGGTTCATCGAGGTGGAGACGCCGGTCCTGCAGCTCACCAACGGTGGCGCCGCGGCCCGTCCGTTCCGGACGCACCTGAACGCCTTCGACCAGGAGATGAAGCTGCGGATCGCGCTCGAGCTCGATCTCAAGCGCGCGATGATCGGTGGCGTCGACCGGGTCTACGAGATCGGCCGCACGTTCCGTAACGAAGGCCTCGACTCCACGCACGCCGCGGAATTCTCGATGATCGAGGCGTACCAGGCGTACGGCGATTACGACACGATGGCCGAACTGCTCCAGGAGCTGATCCGGAACGCCGGCCGGGCGATCGGGCGATCGACCGTCACTGCGCGCGACGGTTCGGTGATCGACTTCGAGCAGCCGTTCCGGCACGCGACGCTTTTCGGGCTGCTGTCGGAAGCGGTCGGTGAGAGCGTCGACCAGACCACCGACCTGCCCGCGCTGCTGAAGCTCGCCGAGCAGCACGAGGTCGAGCTGCAGCCGGACCGGAATGCCGGTGAGATCGCCGTCGACTTGTTCGAGAAGCTGTGCGAGCACACGCTGATCCAGCCCACCTTCGTCCGCGACTATCCCGAGTCGGCCCGGCCGCTGGCGAAGGCGCACCGGGAGTCCCCGGGGCTGGTCGAGGCCTTCGACCTGTTCGTCAACGGCGTCGAGCTCGGGGTCGCCTACTCGGAGCTGAACGACCCGGTGATCCAGCGTGAACGCCTGGTGGAACAGTCGTTGCTGGCCGCGGCCGGCGACCCCGAGGCGATGGAGCTGGACGAGGACTTCCTGCGCGCGATGGAGTTCGGGATGCCGCCGGCCGGCGGTCTCGGGATGGGCCTGGACCGATTGGTGATGCTGTTCACCGAGGCCGGGATCCGGGAGACCATTCTGTTCCCGTTGCTGCGTCCGGAGTGAGCCGAAAACAGCCCGTGACGGCCGTTGCTTAGCACAACCAACGCCTCGATCAATTTCCGGGTCCATTCCGTTGCCGACGCATACGGTGAGTGACGGGGTTTTTAGTCACATCTTTCCCCACATTCCGCCTGTTGAATGACAGGACCGGGGTTTGTGCGGTACAAATCAGGTGGAAGCCAAAAAGTAGGGGGATTGTGCCCGGTGGCGGGCGCGGAAAGGACTGTCATCGATGGCGCAAAGGGTCCAGGTAGTTCTCGAGGACGATCTCGACGGTGGTAAGGCCGACGAGACCGTGACCTTCGGATTGGACGGCACGACGTACGAGATCGACCTGTCCAAGAAGAACGCCGCCAAACTGCGCGACGCGCTGAACGGATATGTCGGGGTGGCCCGCAAGGTGGCCGGCCGGCGGGGTCCCGCCGGGCGCGGCGGCCGTGCCCGGGGCCGGTCGGCGACCGACTCCGCGGACATCCGCGCGTGGGCCAAGGACAACGGCTACGAGGTCAGCGAGCGCGGCCGGATCTCGGCCGAGGTGCGCGCGGCGTACAACGAGGCGAAGTAGCGGGCCTGCGGAATCGGCCTGAGGGTTCGTGCGGTCCCGGTGCCTGCGAAGGCGCCGGGACCGTCCGCATTCCGGTTGTTTCACAGTGTGGACACTTCGGCGGACGCCGGTGACGGAAGGTGCCTTCCGGGGCAGCTACCACCGGGAATTCGCTGGTGGCGAACACCGGGCGCGCCGGGAACACCGTCGGGGCCCCGGAGGTTGTTCCCTTGTGATCCCCAGTGGGCGGCCGGCGAGAGGTCTTCGCTTGTTCGCTGAGAGCGAGCCTGTCGATGCCGGGGACTAGCATGCATGTACGGGGGTCGGCCTACACGGCACGTCCGACTCCTCTGAGGCAAGGAGCGCTTTGGCGATGTTTGAACGATTTACGGACCGCGCCCGTCGGGTAGTCGTCCTGGCTCAGGAAGAGGCCAGGATGCTCAGCCACAACTACATCGGGACCGAGCACATCCTGCTCGGCCTGATCCACGAGGGTGAGGGTGTCGCCGCCAAGGCTCTGGAAAGCCTTGGTATCTCGCTGGAGGCTGTCCGTTCCCAGGTCGAGGAGATCATCGGCCAGGGACAGCAGGCTCCGAGTGGGCACATCCCGTTCACCCCTCGCGCCAAGAAGGTGTTGGAGCTCTCCCTGCGTGAGGCCCTGCAACTGGGCCACAACTACATCGGCACCGAGCACATCCTGCTCGGCCTCATCCGCGAGGGTGAGGGTGTCGCCGCGCAGGTCCTGGTCAAGCTCGGCGCGGACCTGAACAAGGTCCGTCAGCAGGTCATCCAGCTGCTGAGCGGGTACCAGGGCAAGGAGACGGCCACGGCCGGCTCCGGGGCCACCGAAGGTGCTCCCAGCAGCTCCCTGGTGCTCGACCAGTTCGGCCGGAACTACACCCAGTCGGCCCGCGAATCGAAGCTCGACCCGGTGATCGGGCGCGAGACCGAGATCGAGCGGGTCATGCAGGTGCTGTCCCGGCGTACCAAGAACAACCCTGTCCTGATCGGTGAGCCGGGCGTCGGCAAGACCGCGATCGTGGAGGGTCTGGCCCAGCAGATCGTCCGCGGCGACGTGCCCGAGACCCTCAAGGACAAGCAGATCTACAGCCTCGACCTGGGCGCCCTGGTGGCCGGTTCGCGCTACCGCGGCGACTTCGAGGAACGCCTGAAGAAGGTGCTCAAGGAGATCCGCACCCGCGGTGACATCGTGCTGTTCATCGACGAGATCCACACCCTCGTCGGGGCCGGCGCGGCCGAGGGCGCGATCGACGCCGCGAGCATCCTGAAGCCGATGCTGGCCCGCGGCGAGCTGCAGACCATCGGTGCCACCACCCTCGACGAGTACCGCAAGTACGTCGAGAAGGACGCCGCGCTGGAGCGCCGGTTCCAGCCGATCCAGGTGGCCGAGCCCTCGATCGCGCACACGATCGAGATCCTCAAGGGCCTGCGCGACCGCTACGAGGCGCACCACCGGGTGACCATCACCGACGCGGCCCTCGTGAACGCGGCCCAGCTGGCCGACCGGTACATCTCCGACCGGTTCCTCCCGGACAAGGCGATCGACCTGATCGACGAGGCCGGGGCCCGGTTGCGGATCCGCCGGATGACCGCTCCGCCGGACCTGCGCGAGTTCGACGAGAAGATCGCGAACGTGCGCCGGGAGAAGGAGTCGGCGATCGACGCCCAGGACTTCGAGCGGGCAGCCTCTCTTCGCGACGACGAGAAGAAGCTGATCAACGCGAAGGCCGAGCGCGAGAAGCAGTGGAAGGCCGGCGACATGGACGTCGTTGCCGAGGTCGACGAGGAGCTGATCGCCGAGGTGCTCAGCACCGCGACCGGCATCCCCGTCTTCAAGCTGACCGAGGAGGAGTCCTCGCGGCTGCTCGACATGGAGAAGGAGCTCGCCAAGCGGTACGTCGGCCAGACCGACGCCGTCAAGGCGCTGTCCCGCTCGATCCGGCGTACGCGCGCCGGTCTGAAGGACCCGCGTCGCCCGAGCGGCTCGTTCATCTTCGCCGGTCCGTCCGGTGTCGGTAAGACCGAGCTGTCGAAGGCGCTGACCGAGTTCCTGTTCGGCGACGAGAGCGCGCTGATCAGCCTCGACATGTCGGAGTACTCCGAGAAGCACACGGCCTCGCGGCTGTTCGGTTCGCCTCCCGGGTACGTCGGCTACGAAGAGGGCGGGCAGCTCACCGAGAAGGTGCGCCGCAAGCCGTTCAGCGTGGTGCTGTTCGACGAGGTCGAGAAGGCCCACCCGGACATCTTCAACTCGCTGCTGCAGATCCTGGACGAAGGTCGCCTGACCGACGCCCAGGGCCGGGTGGTCGACTTCAAGAACACCATCATCATCATGACCACGAACCTGGGCACCCGGGACATCGCCAAGGCCGTCAGCCTCGGCTTCTCCCAGATCGGTGACGTGTCCGGCTCGTACGAGAAGATGAAGGCGAAGGTCACCGAGGAGCTCAAGCAGCACTTCCGGCCCGAGTTCCTGAACCGCGTCGACGAGATCGTCGTCTTCCACCAGCACGCCATGGAGGACATCGTCCGGATCGTCGACCTGATGGTCGCCCAGGTGGAAGAGCGCCTCAAGGACAAGGACATGGGCATCGAGCTCACGCCCGCGGCCAAGAAGCTCGTCGCCGAGCGCGGCTTCGACCCGGTCCTCGGTGCCCGCCCACTGCGCCGCGCCCTCCAGCGCGACGTCGAGGACGTGCTCGCCGAGAAGATCCTGTTCGGGCAACTGCGCCCCGGCCAGATCGTCCTGGTCGACGTCGCGCCCGAAGGCACCGTCGACTCCGACGGGCTCCCGGAGTACTTCACGTTCACCGGAACCCAGAAGAGCACCCCCGACCTGGAACTCACCGAAATCGCCGGCGGCGGCACCGGTATCCAGGACAGCTGATCCCCTAGCTGAACGAAAGACCCCGCGGACTACGTCCGCGGGGTCTTTCGTTTGTGCGGGGTTTCAGCCGGCGGGTGCTGTTGCGGTGACTGCCCTGCGCAGGACCGCGCGGCGCCCGAGCGTTGTCGGCGGCCACCCGATGCGGGGCGGGATCAGCGGCTCAGAAGGCGGGCGGCGCCGTCGACGAGAGTTGTGGCGTGACGGATCGCGGCCTTGGCTTGCTGGGAACTGACGAACACCATGCCGTAGTGCGCGCCGTCCTTGACGTCGAGCAGGCGACCGAGCGCCCGGGCGAGTGCTCGGCCGTCGTCGCCGACCTCGGTGACGAGCTGGATCGCCTGGCGGTGGTCCTGGCCGCGGGAGCGTTGCCCGAGTGCGGCGCAGCATGCCGCGTCGGCGGCAGCGATGCCGGCGAGTACGGCCAGAGCAGCAGACACGTTCGGGTTGGCGAGCTCGTCGTCCTCGGCGCCGACGAGCTCGGCGACGTCGAGGAAAGCGCGGGCCTGGCTGAGCCGAACGGAAGCCTGGGCGCGGTTGCAGTCCTGGGTCCTGGCTGCCGGAGTCACTGCGGTCCTCCGTGAACGATCTCGTTGCGAAGATGGCGGAACTGAGGTCCGTAGACAGCAATGGAGTCGGACAGCCAGTCATTGACGATCGGTTCCGCCGCTGCGAAATGCCGTGCCAGGTCGGCGGTGCTGAGGGCGTAGGTCTGCAAGTGATTGCCGGTCCAGGCGTGGATCTGCTCGGCGAGTTCCCCGACCTGGTCGCTCCACTCGGACGGTAGATCGGCGAGCTGGTGGATGAGCAGCAGGTCGACATCGCTGTCCAGGTCACCGTCCGCGCGGGCAGTGGAACCGAAGACGCTGGCGTGGAGCGGAGGCACTGCCCAGCCCTTGATCGCTAACCCGATCCGATCAAACAGTTGCTGCCGTAGTCCGGTCAGTTCGATGACCGGTCGGGCGGCGAGGTGTTCGCGGTTCAGGGAGAACTGGATGCTGCCACCGACCTGATTGGCGATCACCAGTCCGGTGGCGGCCAGACGATGGAGCACTCGTCGGATCCCGGTCTCGCTGCCGGCGGATGCGAGTTGGTGGACCCTGCGCCCTGTCAGCGGCTGAGTGGTCCGGGCGAGCACCGTCAGCACCAGACCGTCGAGGCTTGGGGTCACGGTGCTGATGGGGAGCGACATGTCCATCTCGAGGCCCTCGTCCTGTGGTCGACAGTGTCGGGACAATAGTACTGATGTCAACACTATTCTGCCGATATCGGTACTATTTTGCGGATGGTGATCTAATGACCACACAAAGCATCAGAGTGTAATCGGCCGGGCTGACGTCAGAGGACGGTCGGTGAACCTTGCCAGTCCGTCGGCGTGCCTGGCGCAGCGGGAGCGGGGGAGTGTCGGTGACAATGAGTGGGCACCTGCAGTGGGGTTGACGGCAGGCGCAGGAATCGTCGAGGAGACCGGATGGGACGCCGCAAGCATCGGGCCAAGGCGCTGGTCGCGGGGTGGTGGCGGGTGGCTGCGGTTGGCGGGGTGCTGGTGGCTTTGGTGGGGGTGGGGGCGGCGTTCGTGGTGTGGCGGATGGGTGGGGAGCCCTCTGCCAGTGAGGTTGTGCCGGAGCGTGGGGTGGAGATTTTGGCGCCTCGGGGTGGTGGGGTGGTGTCGCAGGTGGAGCGGGTGGCGGGGAGGGTGCGGGGGCTTCGGGCTGGTGAGGCCGTGTGGGTTTTGATTCGGCGGGCGGGGCCGGGGGAGCCGTACTACCCGGCGTCGGGGCCTTGTGTGGGGGAGGGCGAGGCGGTGACCTGTCCGGACGTGACGATCGGCGCGGCGGAGTCGACCGGGGAGTTCGAGTTGGTGCCGTTGGTGGTGGACGGGCAGGGGCAGCGGGTGTTGATCGACTACCTGCGCGGGGCTGGGAAGGGCTCCAGTGGGCCGGGGATGGAGAAGCTTCCGCAGGGGGTTGTTGCGCAGGGGGCGACGGTCACCGTGTCCCGGCGGAGTTAGGCGTACGTCGTACGGGCGGGGCGGCGGCGGTAGTAGTACGCGGCTGTGGCGATGGCGAGGCTGGTGCCCCAGAGGGGGAACGGGAACAGCGCCAGGTGGCCGAGGTTGGTGAGCAGGGACTCCTCGGGGAGCCAGAGCATCTGGACCAGCGACGGGCTGCTGACCAGGAGGAAGACGGCGGCGGAGGTTGCGGGGATCAGGGCCGCCTTCGCCGGGACTGGGCGGCCGGCCAGGAACGGGATCCAGCGGGGCCAGATCTCGCCCCAAGGGCGGATCAGGCCGAGGGTGACGATGCCGGAGGCCAGGGCGATCAGGCCGAGGCCCAGGCCGAAGAGCTTCATGCCGGGGTCCGCGTCGAGGTCGACGGAGTCGATGCCCAGGCCGACGGGCGTCGGGAGGAGCCAGGTCATCCGGAGCAGGGCGTAGGGCATCGGGCAGAGGGCGGCGATGATCGTCGCCCAGAACCCCCAGCGGCGGACGGCGTCGGGTCCGGCCCAACCCGGGCCGACGCCGGGGCCGTCAGCGTCGGGATCGCGGTCGCGAAGAGTTCGGAGGCCCAGGGTCGTCCAGCCGGCGCCGAGGAGCAAGGCGCCGAACAGGAGGAGCGGCGTGGCGCCGACGCGTTCCGGTACGCCGGCCAGGGCAGAGCCGAGGTCGCGGAAGGCCTGCCAGTCGAAGAGGCCCGTGGTGACCTGCAGGACGGCGACGAGCGCGAGCACGCCGACGAGGAACATGCGTGTGACGGGCTGCCGCCACGCGCCGGCGACCAGGAAGCCGAAGGCGACGGGCAGGCCGACCAGGACCAGCAGGTAGCCGGCGATGACGATGACGGTCATGTTCGGGGCGAGCAGGCCGAAGACGACGGCCTGGAGTGCGGTGAAGAGCAACAGCGGCCGGTACGCCGACGGCGTCCACGTGGTCTGGGTGTGCCCGAGCGCGGCCGGTACGCCGAGAAACCCGAGCACGGCGACGATCCCCGCGCCGACGTCCGCCGGGAGGAACGCGAGCAGCGAGAGGCGGTCGCCGTCGGCGTTCGGGCCGAACGGGTAGTCCAGCGGGCCGCCGAGCAGCCAGCTCAGGCCGAGTACGCCGTACAGCAGTGACAGCGCGGCGACGGCCACCGGGAGGCGGCTGGTCCGGGTCTGGGTGGGACTGATGACGCTCATGGGTGGTCCTCCGGTGCTCGTGGTGGTTCCACGGTGCGACCGGAAGGCCCTCGAGCGCTTCCGTCCTGCGAGGGGTTCGGGTCCCTCGCACGGGTGAACTTCAGCGGTTCTGGCGCAGACGGCGTACGGCGTCGGCGAGTTCCTCGGCGTTCGGTTCAGCCGTGTGCGGGCGATCCGCGATGAACTGAGCACTCGCGCACAGCAGCCAGATCAAGCCGGTCACAAGAGCCACCGCGGGCCCAGGCCCAGGCCAGGTGTCGCTGAGAGCGCTGGCGGTGTTGGCCTGCCAGCCGCCGGCCGCGTAGATCAGGGCGACCACTCCGGAGACACCAGTCGCCAGCTGAGCCAGCTGACCGCCCCGAAGAGCCAGAGCCAGTACGGCGGCCAGCAGCCCACCCAGCCAGGCCAGCGCCAACGCCGGCTGGGTCTCGATGCCCAGCTGCCAGACGGACTCACCAAGGCGACGGCTGAAAGCCCACGGCAGGAGCAGAGCAATTCCAGCAGGCAGCGTGGCAAGCAACGTGGCAAGTGCGAACCAACGATGCTGTACGACGCCCAGGCGCTTCTCCTCCTGCGCCAGCTTCTCCGGCAGCACCTCGTCCGGCAGGTCCGGCTCCGTCATCACTCGGCCTCCAGACGGATCACGGCGTGGCCCAACTCGACGTACTGCCGCCACCCGGCTTCCGGCGATCGCACCGAGCAGACGGCTCACCAGCAGCCGGGTACGACGCCGCCGACGCGGCCGCATCCGGTACGACGAGCAGCTGGTCGCCACCACCCGGCGAGACCCCCAGTACGACGGAGCCGTCGGGCCGGGCCTCGATACTGTCCACACCTGCGACCCAACTCGGCAGCGGCCGCAGCACGCCGTCCGGCGTGACGACCGCCGTCGGAGCACTCCCGCCGAGCCACAGGTTGCCACGCACATCGACTGCGAACGCCTCGACGGTCAACGACGAGCTGGCCACGTCGCGACTCAACGGACAGCCCGCCGGGGCGACGCCGGTGAGCTGCACAGGGTCAGAGCCCGGTCGGTGCAGCGCGAGACCGGTCTGGCTCGTCTGCCAGGCCACCGTGCCGTCCGGCCCGGTGGAGACCGGGTTGCCGGGAGCGCCGGGGCCGGGGTTCACCAGGTAGTCGTCCAGCTTCATCCCGGGTCGCAGAGCCGCGGCCGGGATCTGCCAGGTGCGTGTGCCACCCCAGATGACGATCGAGCGGTCCGCGTTCCGGTGCGTGAGAGCCGGTCCGGTGCCGCTGGCCAGGACCTCGACGCCAGGGGTCACGTAGTACCGGCCGTCCGGGTCCCGGTGGCTCAGGCTGATGTCCGCCGAGACCAGGTCGAGCGGGACCGACAGGAGGGCCCAGTGCCGGTCACCTGCGCCACCGGCGAGCAGCAGCATCCGGTGGTCGGCCACGCCGAGCAGAGCCGGCGGAGTGGCGCCGTGGCTGAGCGCGACCTGCGGGAGCGCGACACCGTCGGCGTACGCGAAGACTGTCGAGCCTTCCGAGCCTGTGCGGCCGAGCAGCCACTCGCCGGGGCTGCCGTCGAGGTTGCCCGCAACGGAGTCGAGCGGGTCGGAGGTGCCGATGGCGACGCGCATGCCGAGCGGGTCCTCGAGCTGACCGCCGTTGAAGTTCAGCAGCCGGTGTGGTGAGCCGGCAACGACCTCAGGCTTGTACGGCGCGGCCATGGCGTCCGGGACGAGCACTCCGCCGACCACACCGACCACAGAGGCAGCCGCGACCAGTGGGAGCTGTTGGAGCGGCAGCAGACTGAGCAGCAAGAGCAGTACGCCCAGCACGAGGGCGGTCCAGGCGCCGAGGCCAGGCTTGTAGCCGACGCCGTCCGGGAGGCGCGGCGGGAGCTGGAGGAGCGCGTGGAGCGTGCCTGCGATGGTGAGCGCTCCGGTGGCGGCGGCCGCAGTACGTCGTACAAGCTTTAGGCCGGCGACCGAGCAGGCGAGAGTGCAGACGGCCAGTAAGGCGACGAGCACCGCCCACGTCAACGCGTACGGGAGCTCCCAGAGCTGGGAGCGGAGCAGGCCGGCCTCCGCACCCGCTGGGCCGAGCGCGACCGGGTCCACCAACTCGCGCCACGGCAGCAGAGTCGACAGGAGCAGGAGCCCCGCAGCGGCCGCCGACAGCAGGGCCGCGAAGGACCGCCGAGGAGGTCCGGGAGCGACGAAATCGCAGAGCTGGACAAAGGTTGCCCGCAATTCGGACTGGTTCAGCGGCTCTTCGGAAGATTTTTCCGGCCGCTCCGGGAGCAGTTCCTCGACCGGTACGGCGCGGGTCGCCCAGTGCGCGCAGATCACCGCCGCGGCGGCGCAGCAGGCGATCACGCCGATCACAGCCGGTGAGGTGGTGCAACCGGATCGGCCCTGGACCACCAGACCAGTCCAGACCACAGCGGTGAGTACGGTCAGGCCGGCGGCGGCCCAGCCACGTACCTGTCGGCGTACCGGGATTCTGTCCGCCCACAAGCGATCCGCGAGCACGACGACGGCCAGTGCGAGCGGCACGACGAGGGCCGGACCACGTCCGTTGACTGGTTGGGTCGTGGCGCGCCAGAGGTAACAGCCTGTGCTTGCCGAGCCCGGGAGCAGCACCGAAGCGGCTGTGACCACAGCGAGTCCGGCCAGTGCTGGACCGTGCCACCCTGTCCGTCGTACGGTCACGCGGTGCCGTAGCCGCTGCACCTGAAGCAGGCCCGCTGCGGCCTTCGATTCAGTGGGAAGATCACGCAACGGCATAAAAAAGAAGCTACCCGTAGCCGGTTGTGGCTCGTTGTAAGAGCATGACTGCGCCAAGTGGACCCGGACTGTTGGAGAGGGGGCCGGAGATGGAATCATCTCGTCGCATGGACGCACCGCGTCTGCCCTTGACCCAGGAACCGGTCGTCGACGCCGGTTCCTTTGGCGTGCGGCAAGCGGGCGGCGTGCTGGAACGCGCGCAGCGGATCGCCGACACCTTGCGCGAGCAGGCCGAGCTCGAGAACGACTCAGCACTGCGCGAGGCCGAGCAGGCTAGGACGCAGGCCGAGCAGCTCAAGGCCGAAGCCGAGAGCGAGGCCCGGAAGCTGCGCGGCGACGCGACCGCGTCCGCCGAACGCCTGCTCGCCGACGCCGAGCGGGCGGCCGAGCAGCTGCGCACCGAGGCCGAGACCGAGTCCGAGCGGGTCCGTTCCGAGGCCGCCGACGAGACTGAGCAACTGCGCGCCACGGCGACCGCCGAGGTCGCCAAGCTGCGCGCCGACACCGCGGCCGAGGTCAAGCGGCTGCGTGACGAGGCCGCCACCGAGGTGGCCAAGGTCCGAGCCGACGCGACCGGTACGGCGGACCGCCTGAAGTCCGAGTCGGAGTCGGCGGCCGAGCTGTTGCGGGTCGAGGTCGACGACGAGGTGACCCGTCGCCGGAGCGAGTCCGAAGCCGCGGCGGACAAGCTGCGTACCGAGACCCAGACGGCGGCCGACGAGTTGCGCGCCGAATCGCAGGCCACGGCGGCGCGGCGGATCGCGGACGCCGAGATGGCGGCGGCGCGGATCAAGGCCGCTGCCGACGACCACCGCAGCGAGGCCGAGGCCACGGCCGAGCAGGTCCGGACCGAGTCGGAGGCGACGGCCGGGAAGCTGCGGGCCGACTCCGAGGCCGCGGCCGCCCAGTTGAAGGCAGACTCCGAAGCAGCGGCCGCGAAGGTGCAGGCCGACTCGGAGGCCGCCGCCGCGAAGCTGAAGGCCGGTTCCGAGGCGGAGGCGGAGAGGCTGCGGACCGAGTCCGAGGCCGCCGCGGAGAAGCTCGGGGCCGAGGCCCAGGCGGCGGTCGACAAGCTCAAGGAAGAGTCGGAGGCCGCAGCCGCGAAGCGGATCGCCGAGGCCGAGACGGCGGCGGCGCAGATCAAGGCCGACGCCGACGAGTTGCTCGTCGAGGCGCGCGAAGCCCGCGAGGCCGCGGCGCAGAACGTCGAGCGGGCCGGCCGTGAGGCGCAGCAGCTGGTCGCCGACGCCGGTGAGCAGGCCGCGCTGGTGTCGCAGGCCGCCGTACGGGCCGAGGCCGATCTGATCTCGCGGGCCGAGACCGAGGCGAAGGACCTGCGGGTCTCCGTCGAGCGCGAGGTCGAGGCCGCCCGGGAGAAGTCGCGCAGCGAGATCACCGAGGCGCACGCCGAGATCGAGCGGCTGCGCGGCGAGAACCGCGCCGAGCTGGAACGGCGTACGGCGGAGCTGGAGGAGACCGAACGGGCCAAGCTGGCCGCGATCTCGCTGGAGATCGACAAGCTCCGCGCCGAAGCCGTCGAGGACATCGGCCGGCAGAAGTCCGAGGCCGAGGCCGCCAACGAGCGGCTGATGGCCGACGCCCGCGCGCAGGCCAAGCTCGTCGTCGACAGCATCGAGGCCGACCGCCGTACGGCGTCCGCCGAGGCGCAGCGGATCGTCGAGGACGCCAACAAGGCCGCCGAGGTCGCGATGGCCGAGGCCGAGAAGCAGACCGCGTGGACCAAGAAGACGGTCGACGAGCTGGTCTCCGCGGCCGAGTCCGAGGCGCAGGCGATCCGGGAGAAGGCCGCTACCGAGGCCGTCGACCTGATGCGCGAGAAGCGCGCCCACCTGCGCCGCGTCATCAGCCGCTCGACCAGCCGGCTGAAGGCGACCCAGGAAGAGATCACCCGGCAGAACGCCGAGCAGACCACCCAGGCCAATGCCGCGCTCAAGCAGGCGACCGCGCAGGCCGAGGCCGCGATGGAGAACGCCGGTCAGCAGGCCGAGCGGGTCACCGTCCAGGCGCAGGCCAAGGCCGAGCGGCTGAAGGCGACGGCCGCGGCGGAGGCCCAGGAGATCGTCGACCGCGCCAACCGCCGGGTCGCCGAGGCCGAGGCGAGCACCCAGGTGCTGCGCGAGCGCGCCGCGAACGACCTGGCCGACGCCCAGCGCCAGTCGCACGACCTGATCCGCAAGTCCCGCGCCGACGCCCAGCAGCTCGAGGCGCAGGCCCGCGCACACGCCGACGAGCTCCGCTCGCAGGCCCGAAAACTTCTCGCCGACGCCGAGGCGAGGGTCGCCGCGCTGAACCAGCGCCGCGACGAGATCACCAAGGAGCTCACCCAGCTTTCGGGTGTGATCGAGGCACTCGCTGTACCCGGCTTCCGCGTTGATGGTGGAATGTCCTCCAGCGAGGGTTCCACGGGGGAATCAGGATGAGGACGTGACAGTCAGATCCTTGTCAGTGACAATGTGTGATCCACCCACCAGTCGAAGTGAGCATCTGAAGACATGAGCAGTGAAGCACCAACCCCGTTCCGCACCGTTCTGCGTGGCTATGAGCCGGCCCAGGTGGATCAGCACGTTCGGGAGCTGACCACCTCGCTGACCGCACTCCAGCAGCAGTCCGAGCAGCTGCAGCGCCACGTACAGGAGCTGCAGTCCCGGACCGACGCTGCCGAGTCGGCCGTCATCTCGGCGCAGGAGGACAACAAGGACCGTGCGCCGACGTTCACCGAGTTCGGTGAGCGGGTCGCCAAGATCCTGTCCCTGGCCGACGACGAGGCGCGGGACCTGGTCACCCGGGCCCGTACCGATGCCGAGGCGATCGTCGCCGACGCCGAGGCGCACGCGAAGAAGGTCCGCAAGGAGGCCGAGCAGTACTCCCTGGACTGGAAGAGCGAGGTCGACGCCGAAGCTGCCCGGATCCTCGAGGAGGCGCGGACCCAGGCCGACGACATGCGCGACGAGGCCGAGCGCGACGCGAACGCGCGCCGCAGCGAGGCGCAGGCCCTGTACGAGCAGGAGCGGGCCAAGTCTGCCCAGGCCGCGGCCGCCTTCGAGACCACCCTGGCCGAGCGCCGGGGCAAGGTCGAGCAGGAGTTCGCCGCCCGGACGGCGCTGGCCGAGCAGCAGCTGGCGGCGGTCACCGACCGTGCGGCCCAGGTGCAGCGCGAGGCCGACCGGTCCCGGTCCGAGGCGGAGCGCCTGGCCCAGCAGCAGCTGGCCGACGCGAACCGTCAGGCGCAGGAGATCGTCGCCGCCGCGAAGGACAAGTCCGAGCGGATCCGCGCCGAGTCCGAGCGTGAGCTCGCCGCCGCGACGCAGCGCCGGGACAGCATCAACGCGCAGCTGACCAACGTCCGCCAGATGCTGGCGACGCTGTCCGGCAGCCCGGCGATGCCGCTCGACCTGCTCGCCGACGACGAGGACCAGACGGCCACGTCGAGCAAGAAGAACTGAGCAGACTCCACCACTGCTCCGTCGCGTAGAGGCCGGCTCTCCCCCCAGGGGGAGAAGCCGGCCTCAAGCATGTCCTTTTTACTGAATTTACTGAGGTAGTTGGTAGCGGTTGCGTGCGAGTGGCTCGACCAAGCCGTCGGCTACCAGACCGTCCAACGCTCTTTCGCGTTGGACCTGGTCGGGCCAGCAGATGTCCAGCTGCTTCTTGGGGACTGGACCTGGAGCAGCGCGCAGTACGGCGAGGAGGCGGCCTCGGGCCTGGCGGTCGGTGCCTTCGTAGGTCTGGCCCTTGCGCGGCGGCCCGTCGTACGGCGGGGAGCCGGCCAGGAGCCAGGCGCACTGGCTGGTGATGGGGCACTCGGAGCAGTGGGGAGTGCGGGCGGTGCAGACCAGGGCGCCCAGCTCCATCGTGGCTACTGCCCAGCGGGCTGCCGTGGACTCGTCTGAAGGCAGAGCGGCGACAGCCAGGCGCTGGTCGGCGGCCGTGGGGGAGATGGTCGGCTGCGCGACCCCGGTCAGGGCCCGGGCGAAGACCCGTCGCACATTGGTGTCCACCACCGCGTGCCGCTGCCCGAAGGCGAACGACGCGATGGCAGCCGCCGTATAGGTCCCCACACCAGGCAGCGCCAGCAGGGCAGCGTGGTCCGACGGCACCTCGCCGCCGTGCAGCTCCACGATCGCCTTGGCGGCCGCGTGCAGTCGTAGGGCCCGCCGGGGGTAGCCGAGCCGGTCCCAGGCCCGCACAGCCTCACCAGGCGGCTCTGCGGCCAGGCCACCCGGCTTGGGCCACCTCCGCATCCACACCTCGTACGCCGGAAGCACCCGCGCGACCGGTGTCTGCTGCAGCATGAACTCGCTGACCATCACCGCCCACGCCCCCGCGTCCGGCTCCCGCCAGGGCAGGGTGCGGGCGTGGTCGGCATACCAGCGCTGCACGGGCGAGTGCAAGGCCGAAGCGAGGGAAAGCGGCGAGTCTGACATGTCGGGCTCAATCCTGACATTAAGGTGCGGACATGAGCAGCATGCTCCGTCCGGTCGGGCACCTGCCTGCCAGCGTCTACTGGTTCCGCAGGGGCCTGCTGCTGCTCGCCTTGGTGGTCGTGCTGGTGCTGTTCGGCCGTCTGATCGGCGGAGGCGGCGACAAGCCGGAGAACACCGCGGCCAACGGCCCGCAGCAGGGCGAGACCCCCGCGGGCCCGGTCGACCCGACCAGTACGCCGTCCACGGACGAGCAGACGCCGGGCAAGACCCCGCCGCCGACGGCCCAGCCGACGGACAAGCCGACCACGAAGCCGACGGGCAAGCCGAGCACCCCGGAGACACCGAAGACGCCCGAGCCGCCGAAGGAGTGCACCGGCCGCGACGTCCGGGTCGCCGTGCTGCCCGCCGTCCGCTCGGTCAAGACCGGCGGTTCGCTGAACTTCGCCGTCCAGCTCAGCGCCGTCCGCGACGAGTGCAAGGCCGCGATCGACCCGACCCTGCTCTCGCTCACGATCACCTCGGGCGCGGACCAGATCTGGTCCACCACCCAGTGCGAGCAGACCGTGCCGCGGGCCACCTTCCTTGTTGCCAAGGGCAAGCAATCCACCAGCACGGTCGCCTGGGACGGACGCCGGTCCGGCCCCGGCTGCCTGCCGGGCCAGCCGCAGGCCAAGCCCGGCACCTACGTGGCCAAGGCCGTGTACGACGGACAGGCGTCCGCCGCACAGGCCTTCTACATCGTCGCTCCCTAGCCCCAGCCTCAGCCCAGCCCTAGCCCTGGTCCGAGACCTTCGCCGTACCCGCGTACGCCTTGTTCTGCAGGTGCTGCGGCCGGGTGAAGAACAGTGCCGCGATCAGCCCGATGATCAGCACCGACGCCGGCAGCAGCAGCGACTGCGCCATCGAGTCGCTGAAGCCTTGGTGGATCGCCTCGGGAAGCTTCCCCGCGAAGCTCGGCTCCGGCGACGCCCCACCACCCGGCGCGGCCGGCAGGTTCGCGGCCAGCCGCGACTCCATCAGTACGGCGATGCCCGCGCTCCCGAGGACCGCGCCGACCTGCCGTGTCGTGTTGTAGACGCCGGCACCCGCGCCGGCCTGGTGGTACGGCAGGTTCCGCGTCGCGGTCGTACCGAGCGGTGCCCACATGAACCCGTTCGCCACGCCCAGCAGCGCGATCGGCAGCAGCAGCTGCCAGATCGGGACCGTCGGCTCCATCACCTGGCTCAGCCAGAACAGCGACACCGAGCAGCAGAGCAGCCCGAAGCCGGCGATGAACCGCGGTGGTGCCTTGTCGGTGAGCCGGCCGACGAACGGGGCCAGCGCACCCGAGATGACCGCCATCGGCACCAGCAGCAACGCCGACCGGGTCGGGCTCAGTCCTCGCACGCTCTGGGCGTACAGCATCAGCGGGAACGTCATCGCGGTGATCGCGAACCCGACGGTGGTGATCGCGGTGTTCGCGAGCGAGAAGTTGCGGTCCTTGAACAGCGACAGCGGCAGCAGCGGCTCGCCCCTGTTCTTCGCCTGCCAGAACAGGAAGACCCCGATCACCACGAGTCCGGCGATGATCAGCGACCAGACCGAGATCGGTCCGGTGATCTTACCCCAGTCGTACTTCTGCCCCTCCTGGATCCCGAACACCAGGCAGAACAGGCCGATCGAGCTGAGCGCGACGCCGAGCAGGTCGAACTTGTGCTCGTTGGTCGGCAGGTCCGGTACGAGCCGCAGCGCGAGCACGAAGCCGACGATGCCGACCGGCGCGTTGATGAAGAAGATCCACTGCCAGCCGAGCCCGTCGACCAGTACGCCGCCGAGGATCGGCCCGACCAGCGTCGCGACACCGGCCGTCGCGCCCCACAGGCTCATCGCCCGGCCACGCTGCTCGGCCGGGAAGATCCGGGTGATCACGGCCATCGTCTGCGGCGTCATCAGCGACGCGCCGAGGCCCTGGAAGATCCGGGCCACGATCAGCATCTCGATCGACCCGGTCAGCCCGCACCAGATCGACGCCAGCGTGAACAGCGTCAGCCCGGTCAGGTAGAGCTTCTTCGGGCCGAACCGGTCGCCGAGCCGTCCGGTGATCAGCAGCGGTACGGCGTACGCGAGCAGGTAGGCGCTGGTCACCCAGACCACGCTGCTGACGTCCGCGTCCAGGTCGGTCAGGATCGCCGGCGTCGCGACCGAGACGATCGTCGAGTCCACCAGGATCATGAAGAAGCCGAGTACCAGAGCCCACAGCGCGGGCCACGGCCGCACGTCGGGGCTCACTTGCGGTGTTGCCATGAAAGGTCCTTGCTCTCGATCCGTTGGAGAAGAGTGGTCAGCCAGTCGCGCTCGGCGGCCAGCACGGCCCGTTGGTAGTCCGCGGCCAGCCAGAACGGCTCCGGTACCCCGCGGGTGCGCACGTCGGCGATCGCCGTCTCGAGCTCGTTGACCTCGAGGTCGAGCGTGCGCAGCCGGCGCCGGAACCGGTCGGCCGCGTCGTCGGGCTCGAGGTTGTGCGCCTCGCTCAGGACGACGGGGAACAGCGGGTACTCGTAGACGTAGTTCTCGATCCCGGTCCGGACCCGTTCTTCCAGGGCCTGCTTCCCGGCGGTGGTGACCTCGTACGTCGTGCGCTCGGGGCGGTTGCCGGAGCGTTCGGTGCCGGTCGCGCGGACCAGTTCCTGGCCGGCCAGCCGCTCGACCGTGTGGTAGAGCGAGCCGGGCTTCACCTTCAGCAGCCGGTCGTTCCGCCGGTGCAGCAGCACTTGGTACATCTCGTACGCGTGCATCTGGCGCTCTTCCAGCAGGGCCAGCACCGCGATGGCCAGAGGCGTCAGGTCCGCCACTTCACCCACTCCGACTATTCCGTGCGAACTATTCCACCTGGAGTATTACTCGCTCGCTGCGGTGGAAGCAAGTCCGTTGACGCAAAAGACCGCGGCCTCGGTGGGATCCACCGGGGCCGCGGTCTTTTGCGTCGTACCAGCTCAGACGTAGCGCTCGAGGATGCTCGACTCGGCCAGCCGGGACAGGCCCTCGCGGACCGTGCGGGCGCGGTTCTCGCCGACGCCGTCGACGGTCTGCAGGTCGTCGATGCTCGCGGCCAGCAGCTTCTGCAGGTGGCCGAAGTGCTCGATCAGGCGGTCGATCACCGCACCCGGCAGGCGCGGCACCTTGGCGAGCAGCCGGTACCCGCGTGGGGTGACGGCGGCGTCCAGCTGCTCGGCCCCACCGAGCTGCAGGGCGCGCGCGACCTGGCCGATGTCCAGCAGGTCGGTCGGGCTGACCGCGTCCAGCTCCAGCAGTACGTCGTCCGCCGTCTTCGCCCGGCGGCCGGTCGCGGGCGGCAGGTAGTCGCGAACCACCAGTTCGCGCTCGCCTGCGACGCCGGCGACCAGTTCGTTCAGCTGCAGCGTGAGCAGACGGCCGTCGGTGCCGAGCTCGACCACGTAACCGTCGATCTCGGTGGCGATCCGGCGGACCATCTCGAGGCGCTGCGCGACGGCCGCGACGTCCCGGACGGTGACCAGGTCCTCGATCTCCAGCGCCGACAGCGTGCCGGAGACCTCGTCGAGGCGCAGCTTGTACCGCTCGAGCGTGGCCAGTGCCTGGTTCGCGCGGGACAGGATCGCGCCGGAGTCCTCCAGCACGTAGCGCTGGTCGTCGACGTACAGCGCGATGATGTGCATCGACTGCGACACCGAGATGACCGGGAAGCCGGTCTGCCGGGCGACCCGGTCGGCGGTGCGGTGCCGGGTGCCGGTCTCCTCGGTGTGGATCGACGGGTCCGGCATCAGGTGCACGGCGGCGCGCAGCATCCGGCTCATGTCGCGGTCGAGAATGATCGCGCCGTCCATCTTGCTCAGCTCACGCAGGCCGGTGGCGGTGAACGGAACCTCGATCTCGAACCCACCGGTCGAGATCGAGTCGACCACCTTGTCCTGTCCGAGGACCAGCAGGGCGCCGGTGCGCCCGCGCAGGATTCGTTCCAGGCCTTCGCGCAGTTCGGTACCAGGCGCCACGGCGGCGAGGGTCGCGCGCATCCGGGCGTTGGTGCTGTTCTTGTCGGAATTCGGGGCCACGATCCCTGAGTCTATGCGGGTCGGCGGCGTGGTGTGAGCGAATAGCCCCGGAGCGACGGCTCCTGTCCCGGGCGCTTGCAAACGCCCGTGCATCCGAATGTGCACCCGACGCGTGCAACATATTTTCCCGCGTGCGGGCCCGGTTTCCGGAACGGTGCAGGGCCGGAAACCCTCAGCGGCCCGCACAAGGTCGGCGGAAAATTCGTTGCCGCCGTACGGCGAGTCTCAGGGGCAGCGGATGATCTGACCGGCGTACGACAGGCCGCCGCCGAAGCCGAACAACAGGACCGGGGCTCCGACCGGGATCTCGCGGCGCTCGACCAGCTTGGACAAGGCGATTGGGATGCTGGCCGCCGAGGTGTTGCCGGACTCGACCACGTCCCGCGCGACGACCGCGTTGATCGCGCCGAGCTTCTTGGCCAGCGGCTCGATGATCCGCAGGTTGGCCTGGTGCAGCACGACACCGCCGAGCTCCTCGGGGGCGATCCCGCTCTTCTCGCAGACCTCCTTGGCGATGGCCGGCAACTGGGTCGTGGTCCAGCGGAAGACGCTCTGCCCGTTCTGCGCGAACTTGCCGTCGCCCTCGATCCGTACGGCGTCCGACATCTCCGGCACCGAACCCCACACGACCGGCCCGACCTCCGGCTGGTCGCCGGCGACCAGGACGAGCGCGCCGGCGCCGTCGCCGACCAGCACGCACGTCGTCCGGTCCGTCCAGTCGGTGAAGTCGGTCAGCTTCTCGACGCCGATCACCAGTGCCTTGGACGCCGCACCGGCGCGGATCGCGTGGTCCGCGGTGGCGACGGCGTGGCTGAAGCCGGAGCAGGCGGTGTTGATGTCGATCGCGGCCGGGTGGCCGAGGCCGAGGCGGGCGGCGACGCGGGCGGCGATGTTGGGGGAGCGGTCGATCGCCGTACAGGTGGCGACGACGACGTAGTCGATCTCGGCCTTGTCGAGGCCGGCGTTCGCGATCGCCTTCTCGGCGGCCCGCCAGGCCATCTCGTCGACCTGCTCGTCCGGCGCCGCGACCCGGCGCTCCTTGATGCCGACCCGGCTCTGGATCCACTCGTCGTTGGTGTCCACCATCGTGGCGAGCTCGGCGTTGGTGAGCACCCGCTCGGGCTGGTAGTGGCCGAGCGCGACAACTCTGGATCCGGTCATGGTGGCTCCTTCGTGGGCGGCCGCGGGGAGGGGTGGGCCGCCATCCAGAGTACGTAATGACGAATCAGGGTGTGGACACCCGTCTCACCTCTGTGAGAGGAGCCACAGCGGTGAGGAGATGAGCGGCGGGAAAGACGAGGGAGGGGGAGGAGAGCCGGGTTACAGGATGCCCGCCGCGTGCAGCGCGGCACGGACGTCGCCGGCGGCGAAGACGCGCAGGCCGTACTTGGCCTGCATGTCGAGCGGCTTCAGGTCCTTGCCGCGGTTCGGTACGTCGGCCGGCACGATCGCCTTGGTGAAGCCGAGCCGGGCCGCCTCGGCCAGCCGCTTCTCCAGCCCGCCGACCCGGCGCACCTCGCCGGCCAGGCCGACCTCGCCGATCGCGATCAGCCCGGGGTGGATCGGCTTGTCGGTGACCGACGACGCGACCGCGATCGCGACCGCCAGGTCGGCGACCGGCTCGGTGATCTTCACCCCGCCGACGGTCGCGACGTACACCTCGTGATCGTGCAGCTTGATGCCCGCCCGGTTGCCCAGGACGGCCAGCACCATCGCGACCCGCTGCGACTCCAGCCCGGACGTCGTCCGCCGCGGTTGCGGCGCCGACGACGGGCCGACCAGCGCCTGCACCTCGGCCAGCAACGGCCGGCGGCCCTCCATCATCACCGTCACGCACGTGCCGGCGACCGGTTCGGAGTGCTCGGAAACGAACAGGCCGGTCGGGTCGCTGACCTCGACGATGCCGGTGTCGACCATGTCGAAGCAGCCGACCTCGTCGGACGGGCCGAACCGGTTCTTGGTCGCACGGACCATCCGGAAGCCCGAGTGCCGATCGCCGTCGAAGGCGAGCACGACGTCGACCAGGTGCTCCAGCATCCGCGGACCGGCGATCGCGCCGTCCTTGGTGACGTGCCCGACCAGGACGACCGCGATGTTGCGTTCCTTGGCCAGCCGGACCAGCGCGCCGGTCACCTCGCGGACCTGTGTGACGCCGCCGGGAGCGCCGTCGACCTCTGGGTGGGCCATCGTCTGCACGGAGTCGATCACCAGGAACGACGGCTCGACGGCGTCGACCTGACCGACGACCGCGCCCAGGTCGGTCTCGGCCGCCAGGTACAGCTCGTCGACCAGCGCGTCGGTGCGTCCGGCCCGCAGCCGGACCTGGGCCGCGGACTCCTCGCCGGAGACGTAGAGCGTGCGGTGCCCGTTGCGCGCGGACTGGGCCGCGACCTCGAGCAGCAGCGTGGACTTGCCGACGCCCGGCTCACCGGCGAGCAGGATCACCGCACCCGGTACGACGCCGCCGCCGAGCACGCGGTCCAGCTCGCCGATCCCCGTCGGCCGTGACTCGGCCTCGACCGCGGACACCTGCGAGATCGGCATCGCCGGCGAGGAGACCGCGCCCGCGGTGATCCGCGCGGCCTTCGGCGCACCGACCTCGACGACCGTGCCCCAGGCCTGGCACTCGCCGCAACGCCCGATCCAGCGGGCCGCCGTCCAGCCGCACTCCGTGCACTGGAACGGCGACTTGCCCGCCGCCTTCGACTTGGTCTGCCCCGACGCCTTCACCATGCCCACAACCTAGGCGACGCCACCGACAAACCGCGGCTCACCAGCGCCGCGCGCTGTTCACCGCGGCCAGGCCCCGATCAGCGCAACCGCCACTGCTCGATCGTGCGGCGCAACCAGCCGATCGATCCCTTGCGCGACACCACGGGCTCGACCGCGGCCGGCCCGGTCTGCGTGGCGACGTCGAGGTAGTGCGTCAGCATCGGGCTCTCGTGCGTCCGCAGTACCGCGCTCTGCTCCAGCAGTTCTCGCCCACCCGTGCGATCGCCCGCAACGACCGCAGCCGATCCCAGGTGCTGCAGGCACCGCGCCTGCCCCTCCCGCTCGTCGATCTCCGAGTAGTGGTGCTCAGCGCGCCTCCACCACTTCGCCGCTTCGTCCGGCCGCTTCAGCATCCACGCGGCCACCCCGATCAGCTCGAACGCATGCGCCTGAGCACTCCGGTCACCAGCAGCCGCTGCCCGAGCTGCTGCAGGCTTCAGGTGGTCCAGCGCACCTTCGGCGTCCTCCTGGTAGAGCTGGACGATCGCCAGGTTGATCGAGATCGCCACGTCCGCCGCAAGGTCCGGACCGGGCCGACTGAGCCGCGCGTCGTCCAGCCGGCTACGAGCGTGTGCGACAGCTTCCTCCCGCTCGTTGCCCGCAGGAGCGTCTTCAGCTCGCGCCAGGTGCACCAGGGCCGACTCGACCTGTCGCCGCGTCTCCAGCGCCGCCGCGGTCCGGCTGTGTCCACGCCGGGACGGTGCGACGTTGGCAGAGACCCCGATCCGGGCGATCGCGAGGTCCAACTGATCCAGCAGCCGGTACGCCGTACCCTCCCGCGCTATCGCCAGCTCCTCGAGGTCCGGCCGATCGCAGCCGTCGGCCACGCCCAGCAGGTAGACGCTCAGCTCCAGGAGCTCCTCCGCCTGCCCCTGCCGGATGTACCAGGCATCCAGCGCGTCGCAGATCCGAGCCAGGTCGTCAGCCAGCGCGGGCACGGCCTTCTCGCTCACCAGCAGGTTCCGCAGTCGTAGCTCGTTCAGCTCGAACCACTCCGCCGCGGCCAGTCCCGCCGCCTCGGAGCCGAGCGCCACCAGCCACTGCTCCGCCTCCTCAGCAGCGGCCTGGAGCTCCGACGGCGCACTGGCCGCGACAGCACCTGCCCGCCACCGCCGGTACTTCCGCAGCCCGACCGGCGCGTTGTAGATCGCCCAGATCAGGACGAACGCGATCGTCAGGCTGAAGCCGACCACCCGGATCCAGCCACCGCTGTCCAGGCTCTGCGACAGCTTCTCGCTCGCCAGCCCGGACAGCAGACCGGCCGCGATCGCACTGATCCCCAGGAAGTCCTTGCGCCGCCGCTCGGACTTCGGCTTGTCCTCGTGGGGGGTGCTCACGGCCGGCTCCCGATGGTCAGCCCGCGCACGACGGTCCGCCAGAACGTCAGCATCAGCACCGCCGGTACGACGGACGCGACCACGGCCGCCGCGGCGACCGTCCCGCTCGACGCCGAGAACTGCCGGGCTTCGCCCCAGAGCACCAGCGACAGCGGCGTCGTACCGGCTCCGCTGATCAGGAAGCCGACGATGAAGTCGTTCCACACCAGCACGAACTCCAGCACAGCAACAGCGACCACCGCGGGCCGGTAGGTCCGCTGCACAGTCGCCAGTACGGCGCTCTGCCGCGCCGGCCCCTGCAGGGCTTCGGCAACCAGCATCGGTGGAGCCGACGCGAACGCGGACCGCAGCAGCAGTACGGCGAACGGCAGCCCGGCCGACGCGTGCACCAGCCCCAGCGCGATCCGTGACCCCGTGAGCCCGGCCGCGTCGATCGCATCCCGCAGCGGCGCGGCGTACATCTGCACGGGCGTCACGGCCAGCACCACGAACACTGACGTCACCACTCGGCCCAGCCAGGTCGGCAGGCCACCCCACGCGACCAGGTACGCCGTCGGCACAGCAACGACCAGCAGCACCACTGTGGCGATGGAGGAGATCAGCACAGTCGACAGCAGCGATCGCAGCAGCCCAGTGCTCGCCGCCGCGTCGAACGACGACAGTCCAAGCCCGCGCAGCGACCACCAGCCACGCAGTCCGGCCTCCCGCGGCGAGTGCAGCGCAGTAGCCACCAGTACGACGGCCGGCAGGATCCAGAACAGGCTGACCGCGAACCCAGCAGTCCACCCGATCCGCCGGACCCGTTTGCTGGGCTTGGGTCTGCGCAACGTCGAGTCAGCCGGTACGACGCTCACCGGCATCGCCCAGCGCCGCCGGCGCAGCCCGCGCACCCCGATCACCGCCACCGCGGCGACGATGGCGAACAGGACGACGCCCAGGGCCGCCGTACGGCCGGAGCCGTCGCCGGTGGTCGTTGCTCGCCACCAGTTGAGGCCGAGCACGTCGGCGTCGTGCTGCATGGGACCCGGTACGACGATCAGCACCAGGTCGAACACGCGGACCGCCGCGACCACCAGCGTCAGCGTGATGACTCCGGTGATCGGCCGTAGCAGGGGAATCTCCAGCGCGCGCCAGCGGCGCAGGCCGGTCAGGCCCTCGGCAGCGATCGTCCGGCTGACGTCGTCCGGGATCGCGTCCAGGCCGGCGCGGAACAGCGACACGACGTACCCGAGCCAGGTCCAGCCGAACGCGGACACCAGGACCAGCCAGAACAGACCAGGTCCGAGCCACACCGGGCTGGTGCCGAACAGCGAGGTCCACACTGCCGTCACGGTGCCGCGCTCAGGGGTCGAGTCGAAGATCAGCCGGAACGTCGCACCGGACACGAGGACCGACACGGCGAACGGAATCACCAATGCTGGTTGGAGAAACGACGACAGGCCGGGCAGTCGGTAGCTCACGACGGCCAGCAGGAACCCGACGACGACCAGGGCGACCGCGACAGCCACCCAGGCCACACTGTTCCGTACGGCGTGCAATGCGGCCGGGTCGCCCATCACCGCGAAGTTGCTGAACCCGAACGACCCGTCCGGCAGCCGAAACGCCGCGACCACGGTGATCACGATCGGCACCAGCAGCAGACTGGTCAGCAGGAGCGCCGGAATCCCCAGCAGGTAAGGGCCTGCCGGCCGCTGCGGCCGACCGGTCACCGGGCGGCCGGAGACCGTGCGCCCGACGATCTCGAGCGACAGCTTGGTGCTGCCCAGGTCCATCAGCCCTCCACCTCGGCCAGCTCCGTCAGGGCGAGCTGCACTGCTTCCGGTACGACGTCAGGCCCGCGCGTACCGACCCGGACGAGCAGATCGGTCAGCACGCGCCACAGTCCGTCGATGCCACCCAGCTCGCCCAGCCGGTCGGACAGGTCGAACTGCAGCGAGGTCTCCGGCGCGACCAGCTGGTCAGCAAGCCGGGTCAGCTCAGGGGAGTAGCCGGTAGTGCGCCCGTCGACCAGGAAGCCGCCGGACGAGATCCAGGGCGCCGGAGCCGCCGGTGTCGCGAGCCGGTGCAGCAGGTCCCACGCGTCGTCGGTGGCCGGGCGCGGCAGCACCATCACGTCGCCACCGACCACCACCGGTGCGGCCGCTCCCGCACCGAAGGCCGGGAACGTGAACAGGCCGACGTCGGCCGGGTCAGCGGCGAACTGACGGATCACCGGCTCGGCGAAGTCCGACGCGGCCACCATCGCGGCCCGGCGGTGCCCGAAGACCTCCAGGACCGCGTCCGGGAACTGCTGCGTCAGCGAGCGTTCCACGCCACCGGCCAGCGCGCCTGGCGCGGCCCACATCGTTGCCAGCTGCTCCAGCGCGGCCGCGAACTCCGGGACGCGGGAGGGGCGCGGGTCGGATGCCACTGCCAGTGCGCGGTAGGCACTAGGCGCCGTACCGAGCAGGACGTTCTCCAGGAAGTCGGTGAGCACCCAGCCGTCCCCTGCGCCCAGCGCGAGCGGTCTGATGCCTCCGATCGACAGGGCCTTGTTCAGCTCGAGCCACTCGTCCCACTGCGTCGGCGGCTGCACCTGCGCCTCACGGAACACCGACGGCCGGTACCAGACCGCCGACTTGTGCGCCGTCTTGAAGGGCAGCCCGTACGTCGATCCTTCATGCGTCAGCAGCTCGTCCCACAGCCGGGCCCGGCCTCGGTCGGCCAGGTCGGACGGCATCTTCTCCAGGTCGTCACGGCGCTGCGGGACCAGACCGGGCTGCGGCAGCATCACGATGTCGGGCCGCCGGGCCGAGCGCGCCCCGAAGGCTGTGGAGATGTCGTCGCCGAGCGGGATCACCTCGACCGGGTAGCCGAGCCTGCCGAGCCCGTCCAGCACCTTGTGGAAGGCCCGCAGCTCCGGACCGCTCCAGCTCACCGCTACTCGCACGCTGCGGCTCAGTCCGAGGACGTCGGGACTGCACCCGGACACGGCGGTCGCCGCAGCACCGGCGAGCACCACCCGTCGGCTGATCACGAGTCGCCGAGTCATCTGTCGAAGGCCTTCGCACGCTCGGCATCGGTAGTGATCAGCACCAGCGCGATGGACCACAGCTCAGTGATGTTGTCCGGTCGCAGCAACGACCCCCAGGTCGGCAGGCCCGGCGCATCCTCCAGCACGATCACCGACGGGTCCGCTCGTACCGCACGGGCCAGCCCGGCCAGCCGGCGTCGCCCTGGGGTGATCTCGTGCGGGTAGCGATGCAGTACGTCGTCCAGGTCGCAGTTGTTCGCGGTGAGCCGGCACTGCTTGTCGGCGGCCTCCCTGGTCACCCGGTGGGTGGCGATGTGGCCGTGCAGGATGTTGCCGAGCACGGTCAGGTGCGGCAGCAGACCGCCCTCCGCAGGTACGAGCCGGACCGGCCCGCTGGTCTCGACCGCGGCGTTCGCCGGCGGCTCGTCCAGTCCGGTGATCAGGTCGGCGCACAGCCGCGCCTCGGCCCGCGTCCCGAGCACCAGCGACCGCTGCTGTCCTGCGCCGACCCTCACCTCGTCGGGGAGTCCCGGAAGCAGTCGATGGAGCAGCAGTCCGTCCATGCCGGCGAGGCGCCTCCCAGGTCGTGGCGAATGCTCACCTTAGGGCGCCGCGCGGTCCACTGCAGCGGGCCGCGTGTCTAGGGGGTGTCTGGCGATCCCCTGTCAGTACGTGCGACTCCACAGGTTGATCGCGTAGTCGACCTCGTGACCGGCGTACGACGTGATGATGCGCTCGGCGATCTGGGGCTGGAACTCGATCCGCACCACGGCCTCGAAGTCGGCCCGGCTCTCGAAGCGCCAGCCCATGTCCAGCGGCGTGCGGTGCCAGCCGCGCGAGGTCCAGAAGCGTTCCACCTCGGGCGCCTTGATCATCGGGTACGCCGCACTGAACCAGCCGCCGAAGGTCGACCGGCTCCCGTCGTTGTCGATCACGAACGCCGTGCCGCCGTGCCGCATCACCCGGTCCAGCTCGAGCAGACCGGGCTCGCTGCCCGGGCCGAAGAAGTAGGCCCACCGGGCGTGCATCACGTCGATGGACGCGTCCGGGATCGGCAACTGCTGCGCCGTACCCTGCTTGACCTCGACGTTGTCCAGCTGGCGGGTCCGGCGCCGCGCAGCGTCGGCCAGCGTCCCGTGCGGCTCCACCCCGATCACCTGGGCAGCGGTCCGCGCGAACATCGGCAGGTGGAACCCGGTCCCGCACCCAAGGTCCAGCACGGTCGCATCGGCCCAGTCCCGGATCGCCCGCATGGCCGGCTCGATCACGCCGTCCGGATCGACGGCCCGGTTCTCGATCTCGTACGTCTGCGGGTGGTGCCAGATGTTCGGACTGGGAATCCCGCCCTCAGCGATGCTCACGGCAAGATTTTAGGGCCGCCCCGCGAACTCGACCGGGTCGTGCGCCGAGAACACCACCGGTCCGTCGGGTCGCCGCACGGCCTCACGCAGCCGGTCCCGGTTCGCGAGCCGCTGCGTGCGGTCGGTCTCGGCGCGGGCTTGCAACTGGTCCAGGCCCTCGGGCCACTCACCGGCGTCGTGGAGCTCGTTGCGGTGGAAGTACGCGTCGCCGGCGTGCAGCAGCCAGCCGTCCTCGCTCTGGACGGCGACCCCGACGTGGCCCGGGGTGTGCCCGAGCAGCGGCACCATCAGGATCTCCGGCGGCAGTCCGTCGAGCGCCCGCACACCGGCGAAGCCCATCCACTCGTCACCGGCCAGTCCGGCGTACGTCACCCACTTCGGGCCGTGCGCGTAGGCGGCGTTCAGGTAGATCCCCTCGCCGGGCAGCGCCGCCTCGTGCTCCGCGGCGTGCAGGTGCACCGACGCGTCGGGGAAGTCGGGCAGCCCACCGCAGTGGTCCCGGTGCAGGTGCGTCACGACGACGTGCCGTACATCGGACGCGGCGAATCCGAGCTGCTCGACCTGGTGGACCGCCGTCTCCTCGGACCGCAGGACCGGACGGGCCCAGCCGAGGAAGTCCTCGCCGAGTGACCCAGCCGGGTCCTTCAGGTTCACCGTCCCCAGTCCGGTGTCGACCAGCACCAGCCCATCGGCGTCGGTCTCGATCAGCAGGCAGTGGCACACGGCCGGTGGTTCTCCGGCGCCGGCGGACGCCATCGTCCCGCAGTTCAGCGAGTGGACTCGCACGGTTCGCTCCAGTGGTAGAAGTGGGGTTGCTCCGGTTTCCGAAGTTAGGAGGGCACGTCGTGGCTCACCAAACGGTTGGTCTCATGCCGTCCTGCGAGGAGCTGGACGGTGAGCTGCCGCCGGCCTGTCCGGTCGACGTCGCGCTCGACACGCTGCGCGGGCGCTGGACCGCGTTGATCATCGGCGAGTTCCGGCACGGCGACCGGAGCTTCTCCGAGCTGCGCGACGGTCTGCCCAGGCTGTCCGACAAGGTGCTCACCGACCGCCTGCAGCACCTTGTCGCCGCGGGGGTCCTCGAGCGCACGCGGACGTCGGCCTATCCGCCGCGCGTCTCCTACAGACTCACCGACCGAGGCCGTGACCTGGTCCCGGTGCTGCGCGCCCTGTGGGAGTGGGGCTCGCAGCAATAAGAGCTTGAGTCGACGGGTGCCGCCCGTGATGCTTCGACCTGTGCAGATGACCGAGTACGCCGGCCGCGACGGCCTCAGGGAGATGCAGGAACTCACCCAGCGGGTCTGGAGCCCGGCGTCCCGGCTCCACATCGGCGACCTGGCCTGGGAGCGGAGTGCCAACCTGGCGCGGGCTGCCGGCTGGCGTACAGCGGTCTGGCGTGACGGGGGAACGAGCGACGACGCGGGGCAGGTCGTCGCGTGGGGCTGGCTGACGCAGCCAGGGGACCTGCTGATGGCGGTCGCCCCGGACCGGCCCGAGCTCGCCGAGGCGGTCGTGGACTGGTTCCGGGACGCCGCCGAGGGGCCGGAGTTGACGGTCGGGGTCCTGGAGACCGAGCAGCAGTTGCTGGACGTGCTGGTGGCGGCCGGGTTCCGCCGGGACGACGCGGCGCCGTACTACACCCACCACTGGATCTCGCTGGACGCACTGGACGAGCCGGTCGTGCCGGCTGGGCTCACCTTGCGCCACGTGCGGGCGGACGAGGTGGCGAGGCGCGCTGCGGTGCACCGGGCGTCCTGGTCGGACCTGGCGCCGTCCAAGATGAGTGAGGAAGCGATGGCCGCGGTGATGTCGACCTGGCCCTACCGGGCCGAGCTGGACTGGGTGGTGGAGAACGAGGCGGGCGAGTTCGTCGCCTCGGCGCTCATCTGGCTGGACGAGCAGCACCAGGTCGGGCTGGTGGAGCCGGTGGGCGTTGCCACGGCGTACCGGCGACGGGGGCTCGGTCAGGCGGTCAACCTGGCCGCGCTGCACGCGTTGCGTGAAGCAGGTGGGACGAGGGCGGTGGTGTGCCCGCGAGGTGACGACGGGTACCCGAAGGCGCGGGCGCTCTACCAGAGCATCGGCTTCCGGCCCGGCTCACGCACTCTGCACCTGCTGCTTGGTTAGAGCCGCCGTCAGGGCGACGGGGATCAGCAGCAGCCCGCAGAGTACGGCCAGCCAGTGGAAGCCGAGGCCGGCCAGGATCGGGCCGGCCGCCGTACCGGCGATGGAGGCGAACGCGCCCATCGTCAGGTCGGAGAGGCCCTGCGCCGACGTACGGATGTCGGCAGGTACCGCGTTGGACAGCAGCGTGGAGCCCGCGACGAGGCAGGCTGACCAGCCGAGGCCCAGGAGGACCAGGGCGAGTGCGGTGAGGCCGTGCGCTTCGTCGGGGGCTACCGCGGCGACGGTCATCGCAACAGCCAGTACGGCGAGGCCGATGCCGATGGTGGGGATGCGGCCGAGGCGGTCGGCCAGCCAGCCCATCACCGGCGACAGGGCGTACATGCCGGCCACGTGACCGCTGATGACGAAGCCGACGATCGTCAGCGAGGCACCGTGGTGGCGCAGGTGGACCGACGTCATCGACATCACGCCGACCATCACCGAGTGCGCGGTGGCGATCGCCAGCAGGCCGAGCCGGGCGTCCGGGATCGCGACCACCCGGCGGAAGGTCGTGGCCAGCGGTTGGCGCTCGACCTTCGTGCGGGGCGTCGACTGCTGCAGCCGGCGCAGGCCGAACCAGACCGTCGACAGGCTGAGCGCGAACGCGACCACCGAGAACAGGTAGGGCCCGGCGAGCGCCAGTACGCCGACCGACGTACCGAGTGAGCCGCCGAGGCCGGTCAGGTTGGGGCCGACCACGACGCCGATGGTGGTCGCCCAGACCACGACGGACAAGGACCGGGCGAGGTACTTGGGGTCGGCCGCGTCGGTCGCGGCGTACCGGGACTGGAGGTTGGCGGCCGACCCGCTGCCGAACAGGCAGCCGGCCAGCAGCAGGAGGAGCAGCGAATCGATCTGGGCGGCGACGATGCTCAGCGCCGCGCCGACGGTCGCGATCAGGTAGCCGGTGGCCAGCGAAACGCGGCGGCCGTGGGTGCGGGCCAGACCGGCCAGCGGTACGGCGAGGATCGCCGCGCCCAGCGTGGTGGACGTGGCGACCAGTCCGGCCATCGAAGTCGAGCCGGAGATGTTCTCGGCGAGCAGGCCGGCCACCGCGAAGCCGCTGGCCACGGCGACGCCGCCGACGACGTTGCTGACCACCAGGACCCGGAGCGTCCTGCGCTGGAGACCCTGAGCGGTCACGTCCTGGGGGCGAGCGTCGGCGGTCACGCCTCAGCCTCTCACCCGGAAGGTTGTCGCGGCAGGGGATTTCGCGTGCCGCCGCATTGCACGATTGTGCTCACACATGGCATTTGCGTGCAGTTCAGAGCGTGGACCGGCCCTGTTCCGGGCCTGCCGCAGGCTTGTAGGGTCAATTCTGCAAGCTTCTTGCCGAACCATTCTTCGAGAGACCTCCTGGAGTCCGGATGCCCGACATCGCGATCGTCCCCGCACCGCGTGAGCTCGTCGTCGACGACGGCTCCTGGATCACCGCCGACCCGGCCGCCGAAGCGGTCCGGTCCGTGGTCGAGAACCTCGGCGAGACCGAGTACCGGATCGACGTCACCGCCGACGGCGCGCGGCTGTCGGCCGGCTCCGAGGACGCCTTGCGCTGGGCGGAGTCGACGTACCAGCAGCTGCTCGACGCCGCCGAGCCGGCCGACGGCGGCCAGGTCGCGGTCCCCGCGGTCCGGATCGCCGACGCGCCGCGGTTCGGCTGGCGCGGGATGATGCTCGACGTCTCGCGGCACTTCATGCCGAAGGACTTCGTGCTCAAGGTCGTCGACGTGATCGCGCTGCACCGGATGAACGTGCTGCACCTGCACCTGACCGACGACCAGGGCTGGCGGGTCGAGATCGAGGCCTACCCCAAGCTCACCGAGGTCGGCGGCTGGCGGCCGGAGTCGATGGTCGGCAAGATGTCGCACGGCCAGACCGAGTTCAGCTACGACGGTCAGCGGCACGGCGGTTTCTACACCAAGGACGACCTGCGCGAGATCGTCGCGTACGCCGCCGAGCGCGGCATCACGATCGTCCCGGAGATCGACCTGCCCGGCCACATGCAGGCCGCGATCGCGGCGTACCCGGAGCTCGGCAACAACCCCGACACCCAGCTCGGCGTCCGGCAGGTCTGGGGCATTAGCGACGACGTGCTGAACGTCAACGACGCGACCGTCGAGTTCGTGAAGACCGTGCTGCGGGAGGTGCTCGACATCTTCCCCAGCCCGTACATCCACCTCGGTGGCGACGAGTGCCCGGACGTGCAGTGGCGCGAGTCGGACGCGGCCCAGAAGCGGCAGGCCGAGCTCGGCCTCACCGACGCCAGCCAGCTGCAGGGCTGGTTCACCGCGCAGGTCGCCGAGGTCCTGATCGAGCAGGGCCGCCGGCTGGTCGGCTGGGACGAGATGGTCGAGACCGACTGCCCGAAGGACGCCGTCATCATGGCCTGGCGCAGCGCCGAGCGCGGTGAGGTCGCCGCCAAGGCCGGCCACGACGTGGTGATGTCGCCGTGCGAGTCGGTCTACCTCGACTACTACCAGGGCGACCCGGAGACCGAGCCGCTGGCGATCGGCGGCTTCATCCCGCTGGAGAAGGTCTACGACTTCGAGGTCGTCCCGCCGAGCCTGACCGAGGAGGAGCAGGCCCGCATCATCGGCACCCAGGCCAACGTCTGGACCGAGTACATGGAAGGCCCCGACCAGGTCGGCTACATGCTGCTCCCGCGCCTGTCCGCCGTCGCCGAGCGCGCCTGGGGCTCGCCCAAGACGTCGTACGACGAGTTCCTCGGCCGCCTCCGCCCGCACCTGCGACGCCTCGAGGTCCTCGGCCTGAACTACCGCCCGCTGGACTGACCGGACTCGCCGGTGGAGCAGCACGCTCCACCGGCGAGCGGCGTCAGAAGACCTTGAGGCCGTACTGGTTGAGCACGGCCTGTACCGGCTCGTAGAAGGTGCGGTCGTCGCTCACGCTGCTGTCGCACGCCCTGTTGGTGGTGCTCCCGGAGGTGATGCCCAGGGCGGTCGTACCGCTGAACAGGGGACCGCCGCTGTCGCCGCTCTGGGCGCACAGGGACGTCTTGATCATGTAGTCGAGCCTCGTCCCGTCCTGGTAGGTGACGGTCGTGCTCGGCAGCAGCACTGTTCCGACAAGGTCCTTGCTGATCGTTCCCACCCGCTTGACCGGCTCCCCGTCCGAGACGTAGCGGGAGCCGGTGATCTGGTGATGCGCGCTGTCGTAGAAGACGGTCCCGTACGCCACCACGCCCGGGCCGGTGTAGTCGATGACCGCGTAGTCGCTCGGCCCGAACTGCCAACGACTGGTGGCCACACCGAGCAGCGCGTTGCCGGTGCGCTTGCGCCAGGTCCGGTAGCCGCCGGTCACGCAGTGCCCGGCGGTGAGGAAGAACTTGTCGCCGTCGCTGTTCTGGACGTTGAACGCGGCGGTGCAGACCCTCCCGGAGGAGCTGATGCCGACGCCGCCGGGCATGTCGACGGTCGCCTTGAGCGTGCCCGGAAGCTTCTCGATCTGTACGGCGTCGCCACGCTTCGCGGCGATCGCCTCGATCCGGGCCCGGTCGGCGGCCGAGACGCCGTCGTAGACCTCGACCGACACCCGGTTGGTGCTCGGGTCGACGCCCCAGGAGGTGTTGGGGATGGCGGGCAGTTGGTCGAGCTCGGTCTGGACCGCGCTCAGCGCTGCAGTGCTGTACTTGACGACCTGCGGGGTCCCGCCTGCTCGTAGTACGGCGTCTGCTGTGGCTTCATCGATGACTGCGACGACCAGGCGGCCGCTGTCGTCGTAGTAAGCGCCGCCAGTGCGGTCGGCGCCGAGGTCGGTGGCCAACTTCGAGGCCAGAACAGGATCGGTCAGTGCCGCTGGAACGGAGACAGCCGGTCCGGCCGACTGAACCAGCAGCCAACCGATCAGCAAGCTGCCAACCCCCAGAACCGCCCCGGCATGACGAACAGGACTACTACGCATCTGCACTCCTCGCTAGACGAGTCCCAACCCTCGCCAGCCGAGATGTACGCCGGGTGGACCTGCCTGAGCAGGCACTGAGCAGGTCTCTGCTCAGCGTCCTTCACCTGTCGTTTCTTGACTCCTCGGATACTGATGGGATAACCAAAAGTGTTCCCGGCGGTGAGCAGGGGTAGACCGGCTGGGTGCTTGCGGCGACGATGAGGCGTCGACAGCCGGGCCGGGAGGACAGATGACCGCGGTAGGGCCGCTGGATGCGATGTTCCTGCTCGGGGAGACGCGTGAGCAGGCCATGCATGTCGGTGGGGTGATGCTGTTCGAGCTGCCGGAGGACGCTGGGCGGGATCAGGTGTTCCCCGACGGTGGGCGTGAGTTCCTGTCGCGGCTGTACCAGGAGATGGTCGGCGCGCGAACGGTCGATCCGGTGTTCACGCGGCGGGTGCGCCGCCGGGCGGTCGACCTGGGCTACTGGTCGTGGGAGCCGGACGGGGAGATCGATCTCGAGTACCACGTGCGGTTGTCGGCGTTGGCTCGGCCGGGGCGTTACCGGGAGTTGTTCGAGCTGACCTCGCGGTTGCACGGAACGTTGCTGGACCGGCATCGGCCGTTGTGGGAAATGCATTTGATCGAAGGCGTCGAGGGGCACCGGTTCGCGATCTACAGCAAGATTCATCACGCGATGCTGGACGGCGTGAGTGCGCTGCGGTTTCTGCAGGAAACGCTCACCACCGATCCCGACCGCACGAACATGCCGGCGCCGTACTCGGTGCGGACGAAAAGCGCGGTGGAAACGCCGCCGCTCGGTTCTTTGGTGCGGGTCGTGCCCGACCTGCTCGGATTGTCGCCGGTGGCCTTGAAGAGTGCGGTCCGGGCGTTGCTGATGGAGCATTCTTCGGTCGCGTTCCAGGCGCCGCGGACGATCTTCAACCAGTCGATCACGGGGGCCCGGAGATTCGCCGCGCAGTCGTGGCCGATGGAACGGCTGGAGAAGGTCCGCGCGATCACCGGCGCGACCTTGAACGACGTGATGCTGGCCATGTGCGGCGGCGCGCTGCGGACCTACCTGCTCGAGCAGAACGCCCTTCCGGACAAGGGATTGACGGCGATGGTGCCCGTCTCGTTGCGCGGGCTCGAAGGCCAGGGGCCCGGCGGCGGCAACTCGCTCGCGACGCTGATCGCCGACCTCGCCACCGACGAGCGCGATCCGGAACGCCGGATCCGCCGCGTGATGGACTCGACCAGCTACGGCAAGACGATGCTCTCGCAGCTGAGTCCACTGCAGAACCTGATGATCGGCGCCCTAGGCCTCGGCGTGGCCGGGCCGGCCGCGGTCCTGCCCGGGCTGGCGGGGCGCACGCCACCGCCGTACAACGTGGTGATCTCGAACATCCCCGGCCCGGTCGAGAGTCCCCTGTACTGGAACCGTTCGCGCCTGCTCGGCATGTATCCGGCGTCGATCGTGCTGAACGGCCAGGCCCTCAACATCAGCGTCACCAGCTACGACCACCAGCTGCACTTCGGCCTCACCGGCTGCCGCCGTACCGTCCCGCACCTGCAGAGACTCCTCGGTCATCTCGAGGACTCCCTGCAGGACCTGGAACGCCTTTAGGCGCCTAGGGCAACTAAAGCCTGACGATCCCGTTCGGCGTCTGGAAGACCGCGGCGTTCAGGCCGGGCTGGCCGTTCGGCCCCACCCAGGCGACGTCGAGGTCGTCGAGCAGGTGGTCGGCCGGGTGGCCGATCCAGTCGGTGACCCGCGAGGGGTCGCCGGCGATCTCGAGGGCGGTGAGCTTGATGCCCTTGCCGCCGACCGACGGGTGCTGGCCGAGGTCGTCCCAGTGGATGAAGAACGGCAGCTGCGGGTCGGCCATCAGACCCTTCACGCCGATCTGCCGCCAGGTGATGTTCTGGCCGTCGGGCCGGTGCCGGTTGCCCGGTACGGCGTCGCGGCCGAGCCGCTTCTCCATCCGTTCCATGTCGCGGACCGCGACCACCCAGCCGAGCCAGCCGCCGCCGAGCTGCTTGCGTGCCCGGACCGCCTGACCGAACGGCGCCTTGTCCGACGCCGGGTGGTCGAGCACGTCGACGACCTCGATGTAGCGGTCGTTCTCCAGCGGGAGAATGTGGTTGACCGTCCCGAACCGCGGGTGCACGCCACCGTCGACGAAGTCCGCCCCCAGCAGCGTGGACAGCCGCTCGACGGTGGCACGGTACCCGTCCGGTCCGGCCGCGTACGACAGATGATCCAAGCGCATGCCAGTCATTCTGGGCCCATCCGCGAATCCGCGCGGATCCGGGGTGTCGCAGCAAAGGGCACCCTTACCTGCGGCAACGCCACCGGGCAGGGCAGGCTCGGGGCATGCGAACAGTCGTCGTCGGAGGCACCGGCCACATCGGCACCTACCTCGTCCCCGGCCTGGTCCGGGCCGGTCACGAGGTCGTCGTCCTGACCCGCGGCACCAGTACGCCGTACAGCTCGAGCGGCGAGTGGAGCCAGGTCGAGCTGGTCCAGGTCGACCGCGCCGCGGAAGATGCCGCGGGCACCTTCGGGCAACGGGTCGCCGGCCTGAACGCCGACGTCGTGGTCGACCTGATCTGCTTCACCGAGGACAGCGCCCGGCAGCTCGCCGAGGCTCTCACCGGAAACATCCAGCACCTGCTGCACTGCGGCACGATCTGGGTCCACGGCCCGAGCGCCAGTGTCCCGACCCGCGAGGACACGCCCCGCAAACCCTTCGGGGACTACGGAGTCCAGAAGGCCGCGATCGAGACCTACCTGCTCGACCAGGCCCGCCGCCACGGCCTGCCGGTCACGCTGATCCACCCCGGCCACATCAGCGGCCCGGGCTGGGCGCCGGTCAACCCGGCCGGCCACCTCGACGTCGCCGTCTTCGAGAAGCTTGCCCAGGGCGCCGAACTGACCCTGCCCAACCTGGGCCTGGAGACCGTGCAGCACGTGCACGCCGCCGACGTCGCCGGGATCTTCCTGGCCGCGATCGCGAACCGCTCGGTCGCGGTCGGCGAGAGTTTCCACGCGGTCGCCGAGGGCGCGCTGACGCTGCGCGGGTACGCCGAAGCCGTCGCTGCCCACTTCGGCCAGGAAGCCAATCTGAGCTACCAGCCGTTCGAGCAGTGGAAGGCCACGGTCGACGAGCGCAGCGCGCAGACGACGTACGACCACATCGCGCACAGCCCGCACTGCTCGATGGAGAAGGCCGCGAGGCTGCTCGGTTTCCGCCCGCGCTACTCCGCGCTGGAGACCACGTTCGAGGCGATCGACTGGCTGGTCGCCAACGAGAAGGTCACTTGGACGCGGGGTGCTGGAGCAGCGGCCGGGCCGCGTCCAGGTGCTGACGGCACAGATCGGCCAGTACGTCGTACGCCTTGAGGCCCATCAGCGTCTGCAGCTCGACCTTGCTCGACTCGAAGACCGCCTCGACGCCGACGTGGGCCTCGGTGTTGCCGGTGCAGTACCAGTCCAGGTCGTGCCCACCCGCACCCCAGCCGCGCCGGTCGTACTCACCGATCCCGACCTCCGTGTACGACGTACCGTCCGGCCGCTCGACCTCGCGGAACGTACGCCGGAGCGGCAGCTGCCAGCACACGTCCGGCTTGGTCTCGACGAAGTGCACGCCCTGCTTGAGCGCCAGCCCGTGCAGCGCGCAGCCGGCGCCGCCCTCGAAGCCCGGCCGGTTCAGGAAGATGCAGGCGCCGTCCCAGACCCGGGTCTTGCGGTCGCCGTCGTCGTCGGTCTCGACCCAGCCGTTGGCCTTGCCCTCCTTGCGGAACTGCCAGTCCTCTTTACCGAGCTGCTTGACGTAGCCCTTCACGCGCTTCTCGTCGTCGTCGTCGGAGAAGTGCGCGCCGAGCGTGCAGCAGCCGTCGTTCGGGCGGCCCTTGTAGATGCCGTTGCAGCCGCCGCCGAAGATGCAGGTCCAGTTGGACGTCAGCCAGGTCAGGTCGCAGCGGAAGATCTGGTCGGCGTCGTCGGGGTCGACGAACTCGACGAAGGCACGGGGGAAATCGAGAGAAACCTCAGGCACCCGAAAAGCGTACGCGCACCGTCACCGATCTCCGGCATCCTGCCGCCGAACCGGGCCGTGCGTTCTGCCTGCCGGACGGTAGGTGACAGGTCAGATCCTCTTGAAGACCTCACCGGGTGGCACGTGGTCTGGACGAGTGTCCAGTAGCGTGAGGGGTATGCGGCTCGGCGTACTCGACGTAGGTTCCAACACCGTCCATCTCCTCGTGGTGGACGCGCACCGTGGTGCCGCGCCGTTGCCGGCGTACTCGCACAAGACCGAACTGCGGCTGGCGGAGCACCTGGAGAAGGACGGCAGCATCGACCGCGCCGGCGCCGAGCACCTGGTCTCCTTCGTCAAGGAGGCGGCCGAGCTGGCCGAGGACAAGGGCTGCGAGTCCGTGCTGGCCTTCGCCACCTCCGCGTTGCGCGAGGCGCCGAACGGTCTGTCCGTTCTGGAGCGGGTCCGCGCCGAGAGCGGCGTCGACCTTCAGGTGCTCAGCGGGCAGGACGAGGCGCGGCTGACCTTTCTCGCCGTCCGCCGGTGGTTCGGCTGGTCGTCGGGACGGCTGGCCGTGTTCGACATCGGCGGTGGGTCGCTGGAGATCGCGGCCGGGTCCGACGAGGAGCCGACGATCGCCGTGTCGGTGCCGCTCGGTGCCGGCCGGCTGACCCGCGAGGGCCTGCACGCGGACCCGCCGGACAAGGACGAGATCAGGTCCCTGCGCAAGCGGATCCGGGTCGAGATGGCGGCCGTGGCCGGCGACGTGCTGCGGGCGGGCAAGCCGCAGCGCGCGGTGGCGACCAGCAAGACGTTCAGGTCGCTGGCCCGGATCTGCGGTGCCGCGCCCTCCGACGACGGCCCGTACGTCGCCCGCTCGCTGCACCGCGACGACCTGACCGACTGGGTCCCGAAGCTGATCTCGATGACCGCGGCCGAGCGTGCCGACCTGCCCGGGGTCTCGATCGGCCGGTCCACCCAGCTGGTCGCGGGCGCGCTGGTGGCGGACGCGGTGATGGACCTGTTCGACGTGACCTCGCTCGAGGTCTGCCCGTGGGCCCTGCGTGAAGGCGTCATCCTGAACCGGCTCGACCAGCTGCAACCCCGATGAACTACCCCGAAGGCACCTACCGATGAGCACCCGCACGGCCGCGAAGATCGGCCTGTCCACCGCCTCCGTCTACCCCGAGTCGACCGCCAGCTGCTTCGAGCTGTCCGCGCGACTCGGGTACGACGGTGTCGAGGTGATGGTCGGGATCGACCCGCTGAGCACGCAGATCGACGCGATCAAGCGGCTCGTCGACTACCACCAGCTGCCGGTGCTCGCGATCCACGCGCCCTGCCTGCTGATCACGCAGCGGGTCTGGGGGACCGACCCGTGGGGCAAGCTCGAGCGGTCGGCCGAGGCGGCGAAGGATCTCGGCGCCGACGTGGTCGTCGTACATCCTCCGTTCCGCTGGCAGCGCGACTACGCGCGTGGATTCGTCGAGGGGATCGCGCGGCTGGAGCAGGAGAGCGGGATCGTGTTCGCGGTCGAGAACATGTACCCGTGGCGCGCGCCGGGCAAGGGCCTGCAGGCGTACGCGCCGAGCTGGGACCCGACCGAGCAGACGTACGCGCACACCACGCTCGACCTCTCGCACTCGTCGACGGCGGAGCAGGACTGCGTCGAGCTGGCGGCGACGATGGGCAGCACGCTGAAGCACGTCCACCTCACGGACGGCACAGGGTCCGCGAAGGACGAGCACCTGGTACCGGGCCGCGGCACCCAGCGCGCGGCGGATCTCCTGCAGGGCCTGGCGAACCAGGACTTCCGCGGGCACATCATCGTCGAGATCAACACCCGCCGCGCCTCGACGCGGTCGGAGCGCGAGGTCGACCTGATCGAGTCGCTGGACTTCACCCGCAAGCACTTCGTCCCGACCCCCACCCCTCGCCACTCCGGCTTCGCCGTCACCCCGGACGGCGAGGTCTCGGAACTCACCCCGTGACGGGTTCCGTTTCTCCCTCCGACGGGGCCGGGTCCGAGCGCTGCCGGGAGGGGGCGTCGACCTGGTGGACCGGGCACGCGGGGAGAGATTCTCGCCGCCGCCCGGGAGTCCTTTGCCGGTAACGGCTTCTCCGGTACGTCGATGCGTGGTGTCACCTCGCGACCGGCTCGGTGACCGGCCTGCTCGGCCCGTCCGGCTGCGGCAAGACCACCCTGATCCGCGCGATCGTCGGCCTGCAGGCCAAGGTCACCGGCGACGTCCAGGTCCTCGGCCTGCCCGCTGGTGCCCCGAAGCTGCGCGGCCGGATCGGCTACGTCACGCAAGAACCCAGCGTGTACGGCGACCTGACGGTGACCGAGAACCTCCGCTTCTTCGCCGCCGTACTCGGTGTCCCCGCCGACGACGTGGCCCGCGTGATCGACGCGGTCGACCTCGGCTCCCACGCCGGCATGCGGGTCGACCTGCTCGCCGACGACACCCCCGACGCGCTGCTCGCCGCGGCGGGGACCGCCGACATCGAGCAGGCCTTCCTCACCTTGATCGACCGGAAGCAGGTGCTCGATGAAGATCGCCGACGGCTCGATCGCTGCGCTCCCCGCCGGGTCGCGTTCGACCTCGTTCGACCGGAACGCTGATCTCCGATGACGCCCCGGGTCACCTTCGCCGTCGCCGCGCGCGTACTGGCTCAGCTCCGCCGCGACCACCGTACGGTCGCCATGCTCGTCGTGCTCCCGACGTTGCTGGTCAGCCTGATGTGGTGGATGTTCACCGACTCGCCGTCCACCTTCGACCGGGTCGGCGGCCCGCTGCTCGCGGTCTTCCCGGCGGTCGTCATGTTCATCGTGACCTCGGTCGCGACGCTGCGGGAACGCTCGACCGGCACGCTCGCGCGGTTGTTCACGATGCCGATGGGCAAGCTCGACTTCCTGCTCGGCTACGCGCTCGCGTTCGCCTTGATCGCGGTGGTCCAGGCCGCCGTGGTCGTCTCGATCTCCTTGGTCGCGCTCGATCTCGACGTCCGCGGTGCCGCCTGGCAGCTCGGCGTGGTCGCTGTGCTGGACGGGGTTCTCGGTACGGCGCTGGGCCTGTTCGCCAGCGCGTTCGCGGCGACCGAGTTCCAGGCGGTGCAGATGATGCCCGCGGTGATGATCCCGCAGATCCTCCTGTGCGGGCTACTGGTCCCGCGCGACCAGCTGCCCGGTGTGCTGCACGCGGTGAGCGACGTCCTGCCGTTGTCGTACGCCGTCGACGCGGTCGCCGGCGTTGCCGCGGGCAACGGGTTCGGCGCTGGGGCGGGCGTGGACGCGCTGGTGGTGACGGCGTTCATCCTGGCCGCTCTGGCGCTCGGCGCGGCGACGCTTCGGCGCCGTACGGCCTGAGTGTTTCGGGGGATGCGCCGCCGGCGAGGGAGTATGGGGGTATGCGCATCTTCAAGCGGCGGCGGTCGGTGGATCCGATCGGGGAGTTCTGGGGCTGGTGGAACGACACCGGCGCCCGGCAGGTTGCCGACGCGATCGCGCGGAAGGACCCGTCGTCGACGTCCGCCGTACTGGCCGAGCACGTCAACGCGATCCACGGCGGGCTCGACTGGGAGCTCGGCCCGGGTCTGCACGCCAAGCACACGCTCGTCGTCACCGCCGCCGGCGACCCGGCGACGCGCGCAGTCGCTCGCCGGTGGTTGCGCGCCGCGCCGCCGTCGGACCAGCTCTGGGAGTACGCCGATCTCCGGCGTCCCTCGCCGGAGGTGACGATCCAGTTCGAGGGGATGCCGCCGGTCGTGTCGGACGACGCGCTGGTGGCGATCGACCCGGACGAGCGTGCCGCGGCCGTGCACGTCGGCGTACACCATCCTGTTTTTCCGCAGCTGTCCGAGGACGCCCGGCGCCGGATCACCTTCCTGCTGCTCGACCTGTCGCTCGGCGAGGAGATGACCGAGACCTGGATCGGCGCCGTCGAGACGCTGATCGACCGCCCGGCCGAGGGGCGGCCGATCAGTGAGTTGCTGCCGACCGTCGCCAAGTTCGCCGCCGGGTTCACCACCGAGGACGGCGATCCGACCTGGCGCCTGCTGGAAGGCGTGATCGACGGCCAGCGCCTGATCGCGACCACCGAGGTGCCGCTGCGCTCGATCCGCCTGCCGCACCTGGACACCCACGTCGGCGTCACGATCGAGTACCCGGCGGGCCGCGAGGACGGCCTGCCCGACGCCGAGATGCTCGATCAACTGCGAGACCTCGAGGACCACCTCACCAACCGTCTCGGCGACTCCGGCCGCCTGCTCGCCCACGAGACGATCGCAGGAGCCCGCACACTGCACTACTACGTCGACGGCAGCACGCCCGCTCCCGCCCAACTGCAGGCCGCCACCACCGGCTGGCCGCACGGCGAGGTCTCGCTGAGGACGACCCAGGACCCCGGCTGGCACAACCTCGCCCACCTGGGCAGCTGAATCGCTTGTTCCAGGCCCGGTGGATCCGCCAAGCTGAGGGCCGGACCACTCGGACCACTGGTGTGGTCCTGGCCACACGATTAGGGGCGGTCCGGTCCAGGCGCGTAGCCTGCTGACACCCCTGGCATACGGGGCCAGGGGGCGATGAGGAGGAACACGAGTGCTTCGGCGAGTCCTGCTGGGCGTGTCCCGCAGTCCCCAGATCAAGAAGGCTGTCTCGTCGTTGCCGGTCTCCAGCGGCATCGTCGCCCGGTTCGTCGCCGGTGAGTCCGCTCCGGAGGCCGTGCTGGCCACCGAGAAGCTGGTCAGCAACGGTTTGAACGTGACGCTCGACCACCTCGGTGAGGACACCACCGACCTGGCCGCGGCGACCGCCACCGCCGACGCGTACCTGGAGATCCTCAAGCAGCTGGGCGAGGCCGGGCTGACCCAGAACGCCGAGGTCTCGGTGAAGCTGTCCGCGGTCGGCCAGGCGCTGCCCGGCGACGGCGAGAAGATCGCGCTCGAGAACGCCCGGACCATCTGCCTGGCCGCGCGCAACGCCGGTACGACGGTGACGCTCGACATGGAGGACCACACCACCACGGACTCGACGCTGGGCATCCTGCGCGAGCTGCGGCAGGACTTCCCCGAGACCGGCGCCGTGCTGCAGGCCTACCTGCGCCGTACCGAGGGCGACTGCGTCGACCTGGCCCACGCCGGGTCCCGCGTCCGTTTGTGCAAGGGCGCGTACAAGGAGCCCGAGTCGGTCGCGTTCCAGAACAAGCAGGCCGTCGACAAGGCCTACGTCCGGGCCCTGAAGGTCCTGATGAACGGCGACGGCTACCCGATGGTCGCCTCGCACGACCCGCGCCTGATCGCGATCGCCGGCTCGCTGGCCGACCGCGCCAACCGCTCCGCGAGCACCTACGAGTACCAGATGCTCTACGGCATCCGCCCCGACGAGCAGCGCCGCCTGGCCCGCGAGGGCAACACCGTGCGCGTCTACATCCCGTACGGCGCCGACTGGTACGGCTACCTGGTCCGCCGCCTGGCCGAGCGCCCGGCGAACCTGCAGTTCTTCGCCCGGTCGCTGATCAGCAAGAAGTAGTCGCGCACCGAACGGGCCGACGGCCGGGCCGGATCCCCCGCAGGATCCCGGCCCGGCCGTCGGCGTTCAGGTGAGCGTCTTCGCTCAGGTGTAGATCCGGGTCTCGGCGTGGTCGTACAGCGGGAGCCTGGTGGTGCCGGCCGGGCAGTTCGCGCGGGACCGGTTGGTCAGCTCGAGGGTGTGGTAGCGCCACGGCCCGTAGTGCCAGGTGCTGTTGCTGCACCTGACGACGGCCCGGTACTGGTTGCCGGTCGCCCGCGTGTAGCAGCTGACGGTGAAGAAGGTCGGCCCAGCGTTGCGTTGGACGCAGTCGGGGGCGGCGGCGAGCGGCGTCCTACCGGCCGCGAGGGACACTGCGGCGGGCTCGGGGGACGGTGCGGCGGACGCGGCGGGGGCGGTCACGGTCAGGGCGGCGCCGGCGAGTCCGGCGACGACGAGCGAGGCACGGAGTCTGGTGTTCATGCGGTTCCTCTCAGAGGGCCGAAGGGTCGATGTGCGGTCACTGGGTGCGGAACTGCATGGCCCACAACTGGGCGAGGCCACCGGCCGGGCAGTTGATCCGGGAGACGGTGCTCAGGTCAGCGGTCTGGTTGCGCCACGGACCGAAACGCAGGCCGCTGTTCGTGCAGTCGACCACCGCCCGGTACTGGTTGCCCTCCGCCCGGCGGTAGCAGCTGGCCGAGTGGTAGTTCTGCCCGAGGACGCGAACACACCGGGTCGCCACCTCGGCGTCGGTGAGCGTGATGATCGCCGGCTCGGCGGCGGCCGAACCGGTCGGCTCCGGAGCGGCGGTCGCCGTGGGTGCGGCGACCGCGAGACCGGCCAGAGCGAGACCGCTGACGACGGCTAGTGACCTGACGCGCATGGTGGGGACTCCTTCGGAGAGCGGGTGGAGGTCCCGACCCTGCTGCCCGCGCATTGCCCGTGTCGCCGTTCTCGACCAAACTCGACCACTCGGCGTTCGCGGTGCTCCGGCCCGGACCGTGGTGGCGCCGAGGACGGGGGCTCGATGGGGCGAACGGGAACGACGGCACCGCCGGAGCCGACCGGCGTACGGACCGCGGACGAGCTGGTGCTCCGGCTGCGCGCGCTGCGCAGCTGGGCCGGCGTCTCGTACCACGAGATCCACCGCCGGGTGACGGCGTCGCGGCGGCGAAGGGGCGTCAACGAGCTGCCGGCGTACAACACGGTCTACCGCTGTCTGCAGCCCGGCCGGAGCCGGTTGGACGTCGAGCTGGTGGTGGACATCGCCGCGGCGCTGCTGGACGACGAGTCGCACGTCGCCGCCTGGCGGCAGGCGCACCAGGTGGTGGGCGGCCGGGCTGCCGACGCCGGCATCGTGACCGTCGCTGACAGCCTTCCCGCGGATCCCGACGGGTTCGTCGGGCGCGAGGCCGAGGTCGCCGAGGTGCTGGCCGCCTACCGGGCCGGCGCGACCACTGTGGTGATCGGCGGTATGGCCGGTGTCGGCAAGACCCAGTTGGCGCGCCACCTGGGACACCGATTGGTGGCAGCCGGGCACGGTACCGACCTCCAGCTCGCGGTGGACCTGCGCGGATTCGATCCGGCACGGCCACCTGCCGATCCGGAGGCCGTGCTGGAGGGGTTCCTGCGTCGCCTAGGGGTGCCGGGCAGTCAGGTGCTCGGTCTGGACCTGTCGAGCCGGATCCGCCGGTTCCGCCAGCTGGTGGCCGAGCGCAACGTTCTGGTGCTGCTCGACAACGCCGCCAGCGAGGATCAGCTGCACCCGTTGCTGGCGCCCGGCTGTCCGACCCTGGTGACGAGCCGCTACCAGCTCGACGGGGGGACGAACGCACGAGGGCTGGCGATCGGAGTGTTCAGCGAGTCCGAGTCGCTGCAGTTGCTCCGTCGTACGGCGGGATCGGCGGCGGTCGACGCGGACGAAGCCACCGCGCTGCGGATCGCCGAGCTGGTCGGCCACCTGCCACTGGCGCTGGCCGTCGTCGCCGGGCGCATCGACGACCTGCCTGGGTGGTCGCTGGCCGACCACCTCGAGAGGCTGACCGAGCACCGGGACCGGTTGCGGCTGGAGGACAGCGTCGGCCCGGCCCTCGCCTTGTCGTACGAGGCCCTGCCGCCGGAGCGCCGGTGGCTGCTCCGGGTGCTCGCGTTGCACCCGGGCCGGGACTTCGACGGGTACGCCGCCGCGGCCGCTGCCGGGCTGGACCGTGCGGAGGTCGAGCTGGAACTGGCTCAGCTGGTCCGGGCCAGCCTGATCCAGAGCAGCGAGCCGGGACGGTTCGGTCTGCACGACCTGGTCCGGTTGTTCGCGCACGACCGCTCCCGGGACGAGGACCGCGGTGCCGCGCGCCGGGACGCGCTGACGCGCTTCGTCGGGTTCTACGCTGCCGGCGTGCTCCGGGCGGGCGGGACCTACGCGCCGCACGAGGTGATCCAGTGGAACTTCGGGCAGCTGACCGACGCGGAACTGCCTCCGGTCGCAGGGCGGGACGAGGCCCGGTCCTGGTTCGACGCCGAGCGGGCGAACCTGGCCGCCGTGACCCGGGCGGCGGCCGAGGCCGGCCTGGCGGAACCGGTGACGGCGGTATCGACCGCGGCGCACTACTACCTGGACACCTCTGGCTCCTTCACCGAGGCCGAGGTGATCCATCGCCTGGCCGTGACCACCGCGCAGGACGACCGGGCCCGCAGCCTGGCGCTCAACAAGCTGGGCTGCGTGCACTGGCGCCTGGGCCGGTACGCCGAGGGGCGCGACTGCTACCAGCAGGCCCTGGAGCTGGTCCGCCGGATCGGCAACCGGGTCGGCATCGGCCTGTGCCTCGGAAACGTTGCCCTCGGCCACTACCGGCTGGGCCGCTACCAGGACTCCGTCGACTGCTACCGGCAGGCACTGGCGCTGCTCGACGACGAGGACGTCCTGTCCCCGAGCGCCAGCACGCACCGCGGCGGTCTGGGCTGGGGACTGCTCCGGCTGGGACTGGTCAACCAGGCGCTGACCGAGTTCGAGGTAGGACTGGCGAAGGCCCGACGACTCGGGGAGAACACCTGCGAGGAGGCCTACGCCCTGCTGAACCTCGGCGCGGGCCACGAGCGCCTCGGCGATCTGGAGCAGGCTTCGGCGTACGCCGAACGCTCGCTGACGCTGTCGCGCAAGGTGGAGTTCCGCAGCAACGAGGCCGACGGCCTCAACCTGCTCGGCCGCATCCGGCTGGCCCAGGGCGACGCCGACGCCGCGGTGCACCTGCACGCGGAGGCACTCGACGTGGTCCTGGAGATCGGCCACCGCTCACTCGCAGTGGAGGTCCGCAACGACCTCGGCACGGCGTTGACCAGCACCGCCCGCCTCGACGAGGCGACGGAGGCCCACACCCAGGCGATGGCGGACGCGGAAACCATGGACGACCGCTACGAACTAGCCCGCGCCTGGCGCGGCCTCGGGGATGTCCTCGCCTCCCGCGGCGACACCGCGGCCGCGCGCGACCGTCACACCCAGGCACGCAACCTGTTCACCGACTTGGAGACACCGGTCCGGTCGAACAACACCTGATGGTGTGACCCGAGCCGCAGTCTGCTGTTACAGATTTTCGAGAATTTGCAGCTTCCTGCACATTGCTGGCGGCTTGTGAGAGGGGCTTGATACGGTCGCGGCTGCCGCTGGAGGGGTCGGGGGACCCCAGGGCCTGTCAAAGGTCATCCACGCCCCTGGGGGAACACCATGGCCAAGTCCCGGCCGTCTGCTCGTGCTCGTCGTGCCCGCGTTCGTATCGGTCAGGCGGTTGCGATTGCCATCGCTTTGGCGGTTCCGCTGAGTGGTCTCAGCTCTGCCAATGTCCCGACCGTAGCGGCGGCTGCGTTGCCGCTGGCGGTGATGTCGGGGCGAGGCGAGGCTTCAGCGCCGGCACAGCAAGCCGGTACGACGGATCCCGCCGCGGCGGGGCTTCCGGTCGGGAAGAACACCACGGTCCCGCCGTCGCTGCGGTCGATGTTCCCGAGCGGTGTGAAGGCGCCGGCGGACAAGGTCGAGCAGACGCCTCCGGAGGTGGTTCCGGCGGCAGATGCCAAGGACCCGGCGAACAGCTTCAGCGAGAAGACCAGCAAGGAGCTGCCCGAGCGGCGGGACCGGTTCTCGCAGACGTTCGTCAATGCCGACAAGACCGAGACCACTGTGCTGTCCCAGGGTCCGCTGAACTTCAAGAAGCCGGATGGTTCGTGGGCGAAGATCGATGCCGATCTAACGCCTTCGGAAGGCAAAGGCGGCTGGGAGGTGATCTCGAACGAGGTCTACTCGTGGATCGCGCCGAAGGCGAACAACACTCCGCTGGTCCAGATGGAACTGGGGAACGGCCACAACTTCGGCTGGAGCTTGTTGGGCGCGGGCGATGTCGCCGGACAGATGTCGGAGAACAAGGTTCTGTTTCCCGGGGTCGCGCCCGGGGCTGACCTGGAGCTGGAGTCGCAGCCGACGGGGATCAAGGAAACCATCATCCTCGGAGCGAAGACCTCCGGCCGCACCTACACGTTCCCGCTGCAGCTGACGGACAATCTCACGCCGTCGCTGGTAGGCAAGGAGATCGTCCTCACCGACGAGAACGGCGTACAGCGCGGGAAGATCCCTGCCGGCGTGATGGAGGACAGCAGTGCGACGAACGGCAGCCCTGCCACGTCAACTGCCATCGAGTACGAGCTGACGACGGTCGACGGCAAGCCGGCGATCAAGGTGGTCGTCGACGACGCTTGGCTGGACGATCCAGCGCGGGTGTACCCGGTGAAGGTCGATCCGACGTTCTACTGGACGGAGTCCCAGAAGCCGAGCTACGCGGTGAGCACCGGTTTGAACGGCGGCATCGACGGTGGCCAGTCGCTGCAGGTCGGTTGCCGCCCGGGGCCGGGACAGACCGCGTGCCCGAGCACGGGCTGGAACGTCTTCGCGTCGTACCTGTCCTTCCCAAGCCTTGTCCCTGCTTTGAAGTTCCACAAGATCTTCACTGCACGGCTCGACCTGCTGAACTACGAGTCGGGTTCGTGCGCGGCGCGCTGGGTCGATGTTCACGGCGTGACGCAGGCCTGGCAGAACATCCCTCAGGCGCAGCTGAAGTTCCCCGGTCCGCCGGTGACGCCGGCCGCTTTCGGCGGTGCGGGGTTCGCGAAGGGTTACATCGCGACGGGGCAGACGTCGTCGGCGTGCAAAGCCGGCTACCAGCCGATCGAGCTCCAGGCCGCCGGCCGCGACTGGATCCAGAGCCTGGCTGACGGGACGCGTGACAACTGGGGTCTGGCGGTGCGTGCCCGGAACCAGAACGACTCGGCGTCGTGGAAGAAGTTCGCCGGTGTCGACACCGCGAACCCGCCGCGGCTGGTGGTGACGCACTCGCCGTACCGGGCGTCGTACGCTGCGATGCCGCAGAGCCCTGCGGACTATGTCACCCAGGACAAGCCCGGCAAGTTCCCGATCTACGTGAAGAATCTGGGTGCCTACACCTGGCAGCCGGGCGTGGACTTCATGACGTACCGGGTCTTCGACAGCGCCGGCAATCAGGTCCACACGGAGAACGCGCACAAGACGCAGTTCCCGACGATCGTTTCCCATCTGGGAGGTATGACGCTGCCGGTGTCGGTGCAGAAGCTGCCCGGTAGTGCGGCGGGCACGCGGTACCGGATCGAGTTCACGATGGTCCATCAGGACGGCAGTATCCCCAGGACATTCACGGACTGGGGAATCGATCCGCTGAGGATCGACATTGTGGTGCAGAACGTTCCGCCGGTCGTGGATCCGGCGGGGGTTTGGCCTTTGAACGGAGCTCAGGCAACGACGTTGAGGCCGCAGGTGTGGGCGGACGCAGTTGACCCTGACGCGCCTGAGACGAGCATTCAGTACCGCTTCGAGATGTGCGAGGTGGTTGGCACCGATCACCGGGTGAACTGCTTCACCAGTGGTGACTACGGTGCGGCCAAGACGTGGGTCGTGCCGTTCGGAAAGCTCGCCTGGAACAAGGAGTACGAGTGGCGACCGTACATTCGTGACAACGACGGTGTCGTGAAGACCATTCAGCCGATCACGATGTTCACCGACGTTCCGCAACCGGTGATCACGGCGCACCTCGCGAGCGCTGAGGCTCAGCCGGGGGACAAGCCGTTCGATCCTCAGGGCGGCAACTACACGACGGCGGCGCTGGATGCCGTCGTACCGGTTGCGGGTCCGGAGCTCAACGTGGCGAGGACGTACAACAGTCTTGATCCGCGTCGTGACGGGTTGTTCGGTGCGGGCTGGTCGAGCCGTTACGACATGCGGGTCAAGCCAGAGACCATCTTCGGTGCGCTGGTGACCTATCCGGACGGGCGGCAAGTACGGTTCGCGCGCAACACCGACGGTAGCTACGCCGCTCCACGAGGTTCCAAGGCGATTCTGACCGGTGCGGTCTCGGGGCCATGGACGCTGCAGATCGCGCCTGGAACCAAGTACGAGTTCGCCGCGACGAGCGGACGGCTGAGCAAAGTCTCCGGTGTGCAGGGCAAGCCGCTCGTACTGACTTACGACAGCACCGAGGCCGCGGCCAAGCTGCAGTCGGTAGCGAGCCAGGACGGCGCCGGGCGCAAGCTCACCTTCGCCTGGACCCAGGACGGCAAGCACATCGCCTCGGTCAGCAGCCAGCCGGTCGGCGGGACGCCGTTGACGTGGACCTACGAATACACCGGAGACGCGCTGACCAAGGCATGCAACTCCGAGCAGAAGTGCACGACGTACAACTTCGAGCAGGGCTCGCACTATCGCAGCGCGGTGCTGGACAGCAAGCCGGACGCCTACTACCGGCTGTCCGATGTTGTCGGGCTGGCGTCGAACGAGGTCGACATCGCGCCGCGGACCGATTTCGGATCGCACCGTCAGACTTCCCTTGGACAGGAGTCCGCGCTGGCGGGTGTCGGTACGGCGGACAAGTCGACCGGATTCGGTGGTGCGGCGGCGAAGTCGTCGGTCGGGCTCAGGAACGGTCTGCTGAATCGAAGCCGTGATGCGTCGGTCGAGATGTGGTTCAAGACCGGCGCCGCCGGCTCGCAGCCGCTGATCGGGTATCAGAACAAGGCTTTGGGTACGGCGCCGACTGCCGGCATGCCGCTGCTCTACGTGGGCAGCGACGGCAAGCTCCGAGGCCAGTTCTGGCAAGGCGCGGCCGCACCGATCACCTCCTCGGCGCTGGTGAACGACAACCAGTGGCACCACGTCGCGCTCAACGCGTCAGACGGCAGCCAGACGGTCTACCTGGACGGCGCTCTCGTCGGCAGGCTCGACACCGGCACGATCGACAACGATCCCTTCCCGATCGGTCAGATCGGTGCGGCGGCGACCGCCCGCGCGTCTGACTGGCCCGGGTGGGGTACGGAGGCAACCCGGTACTTCGAGGGTTTGATCGACGAGGTCTCCCTGTACTCGCATCCGATCTCGGCCAAGGAGATCCAGAGCCACTACGAGCTGGGGAAGACGGCCGCTGACCAGTTGACGTCGATCACCACGCCCGGTGGGCGCACGCTGACCCAGCTTCGGTACAACCCCGCCGACGATCGCATCACCGAGTACGTCGACGCGAACGGTGGCTCTTGGCAACTGGACACTCCCAAGGTCAGCGGGGGAGAGACCGATCTTCGGCGTACGGTCCGCGTCACCGACCCGGCCAACCGGTCGTACGTCTACGAGTACGACGCGCTCGCGGGCAGATTGCTGCGGGTCGGTCGTCCGCTCGCGGCGCGGACCAGGGCGGAGGACCATCCGAGCTCGCCGGCGCCCGAGGTGGCTGTGGACTGGCCGCGATCCGGGTACGGCATCAGGAGCTTCACCTACGACAAGACCGGCGTACTGGCGAAGGTGACGAGCGAGGTCGGGGCCGAGGTCAGCATGACCTACGACTCCCGCGGCAACGTCGCCTCGACCAAGACGTGCCGCACGGGCGCGACGGACTGCCGGACCGAGTTCAACGTGTACCACGCGAACTCGGCGTGGAGCCCGCTGGATCCGCGCTGGGACAAGCTGGCGATCTACCGCGACGGCAGGTCGAGCAGTGCGGCAGATGACACCTACCGGCGCAGTACGTCGCTGAACGCGGCGGGCGATTTCGTCACCGAACGCAGCCCTGACGGTGGCGAGGTCAACTACACCTACACCGACGGTGTGGCCACGGGTCCTGACGGGCAACCGATGCCTGCTGGACTGCTTCGCACGTCCACCAGCAAGATCTCGGCGACGACGACGGCGCAGACGCAGTACCTCTACAACCAGCACGGTCAGGTCGTTCAGTTGACTGCTCCGTCCGGGCTGGTCACGAAGTACACCTATGACGAGATCGGCCGCAAGCTCACCGAGACGCAGGTTTCGGACACTTATCCGGCCGGGGTCACCTCGACGTACGCCTACGACAAGATGTCTCGCGTCGTCAGCGTCACCGGGCCGGTCACGACCGACGCGGTGACGGGTGACAAGCACCAGCAGAAGGCCGAGATCGAGTACGACGACGACGGCAACGTCGCGAAGTCGACCGCCAAGGACCTGCTGACCGGTGACGAGCCGCGGGTGACAACGTTCGAGTACGACGACCGTGGACGTGTGATCCGTAGCGTCGACGCGACCGGCAAGGAGACCCAGCAGGGTTATGACCAGTTCGGGAACAAGACCTGGTCGCAGGACGCAGGAGGCGCGCGGTTCGAGTATGCCTACAACGACCTCAACCTGCTGACCGAGGTCCGCGACTTCAACATGCCGGGCGCGACACCGGACGACCCGGAGGACACTCCGGAGGACGGACCGGCCGAGGGCGTCGACTACACGGTCCAGCAGACCACCTGGTACGACCCAGCCGGCCGGAAGTCGGTCGACGTCGACGCGATGAAGCGGGTCACGAACTACGCCTACAACGGCGACGACACCCTCAAGAGCGCGACGCTGGTCGGGTTCCACAACCCCGACGGGACGACCCGCGACTTCGTTCTCGAGAACAACACCTACGACAAGGCCGGCAACCGGACCCGGTTGGTCACCGACAACGGCAAGACCACCATCGACTACACCTACGACGTCGCGGGTCGGGTGGCGACCACCACCGCGGACCCGCAGACTCTGAAGCGCAAGTCGACCGACACCCACGACCTCGTGGGCAACGTCACCAAGCGCGAAACCACAGGTGCTTGGTCGAACGCCGACCTGGCCGGGCCGACGACCGTGACCGATGTCGTCAGCTACGTGTTCGACACGGCCGGACGTCCGGTCGAGACCAAGGTCCAGAACACGGACGGGTCGTTGGTGACCACCTCGTCGACGTACGACCAGCGTGGTCTGAAGCTCACCGAGGTCCAGCCGCGCGGCAACGTGACCGGGGCGGTCAAGGCGGACTTCACGACCAAGTTCGAGTACGACGAGCTCGGGCGCCAGATCCGGACGGTAGCTCCGAAGGTCCAAGCCGAGCAGAACGGTGGTGCGGCCGCTCAGGTTCAGCCGACCGGTAGCGTGGGCTACGGAGCCTTCGGGCAGCAGACCTCGGCGAAGGATGCCCTGGGCAACATCAGCAGGACGGCCTTCGACAAGCTCGGTCGTCCGGTCGAGGTTACCGGTGCGCCGTACACACCGCCAGGCGGTCAAGCGCTGACCCCCAAGGCGACCGTCGAGTACGACGCGGTCGGCAACGTGCTGGCGCAGGTCGACGAGCGAGGAAACGCCACGCGCTTCACCTACGACCACCTCAGCCGCCAGATCCAGGTCGACTCCCCGGGCAAGACGAACGACGAGCGGGCGCTCACGAAGTTGACCTACACGCCGAACGGCGAGGTGGAGTCGGCGGCGGATCCGCTCGGTGCGGTGACGAAGTACACCTACGACGATCTGGACCGTCCCGTCACGACCACGGCGGTCGAACGGAAGCCGGTCGCCGGGAACTTCGTCACCCGGTTGACGTACGACGACCTGAGCAACGTCGTGAAGGCGCAGACTCCATCCGGCGCGATTGCAACGAACACCTACGACACACTCGGTCAGCTCACGCAGTCGGCCGACCCGAGCAACGTGCTGACCAAGCTGGGCTACGACTACGCGGGCCGTCAGGTCCGCAACAGCGACGGGCTCGGCCGAAGCAGCATCGCGTCGTACAACAAGGCTGGTCAGCTCGTGTCCAGCAAGCTGCTCGACGCTTCCAACAACTCGCTAGGCACCACTCAGCTCGGCTACGACGCCGACGGGAACGTCATCAGCTCGACGCCGGCGAGTGGCAACCGCGCGACGACGTACATCTATGACGCCCTAGGTCGGCTGACCCAGCAGGTCGATCCGGTGACGGCGACCCAGTCGATCACCATTGGCTATGGGTACGACGCCGCGGGCAATCGCACCCGCTACACCGACGGGCGTGGCAACTCCACGACGTACACGATCAACTCTCTCGGCCTGCCCGAGAAGGTGGTCGAACCGTCGACCACCGCCCATCCGGCGCCGGCCGACCGTACCTGGACGGCCTCGTACGACGCGGCAGGCAACTCCTCGCTGCTGCTCTCGCCAGGTGGAGTCCAGCGTGCTCGCACCTACGACGCTGTCGGACGGCTGCTGAAGGAGGAGGGGACCGGTGCAGAGGCGTCGACCGCCACCCGTGAGCTCGGGTACGACCTTGCTGGGCGCCTGATCTCGAGCAGCTCGATCGACGGCGCGAACACCTACAACTACAACGACCGCGGCATGCTCCTGCGCGCCGACGGCCCGTCGGGTACCTCGACTCAGGGATATGACGCCGATGGACAGCTGACCCAGCGCATCGACGCTGCCGGCACGGCCGACTTCACCTACCTCAACGGCCGCCCGGCGACAGTCACCGACCCGGTCACCCGCACCGCCCAGACCCTCGGCTACAACACCGCCGGGCAGCTGAGCACCATCGACTACGGTTCCGGCAGGCTCCGGACTGTCGGCTACGACGCCTACGGTCGGATGAACGCCGACACGTTGAAGGCCGGACAGACCGTCGTCTCCTCGATGACGTACGGCTACGACGCCGACAACAACGTCACCAGCAAGAAGACGACCGGCGTCGCCGGTGCCGCAGACAACACCTACGTCTACGACCAGCTCGGCCGCCTCACCTCCTGGACGGCCGGGACCAAGACCACCGAGTACGGCTGGGACGCGGCCAGCAACCGGACCAAGGCCGGAACCAAGCTCGCGACGTACGACGAACGCAACCGTCTCCTCAACGACGGCACGTCCGACTACACCTACTCGGCGCGTGGCAGCTTGTTGTCGAAGAAGGCCGGCGCGACTACGGAAGCGTTCACCTTCGACGCCTTCGACCGGATGATCAAGAGCTCCGACCGCGACTTCACCTACGACGCCCTAGACCGCCCTGTCGCGGCAGGGACCGCGCGGATGCGCTACGCCGGGTTCAGCGACGAGGTCGTCACCGATGGCACCCAGTCCTTCGGCCGCAGCGCCAGCGATGGTCTGCTCTCCGTCGGCTACGAAACCACCAAGCGCCTGGTCCTCGCAGACCGCCACGGCGACATCATCGGCGGCTTCGACCCCACCGACACCACTCTCGCAGCTGGGTTGCCGGACTCTCGCACCTACGACCCCTTCGGCAACTCCACCGACGCCAACGGCCTCAAGTACCGCATCGGCTACCAAGGCGACTGGACCGACCCCCGCAGCGGCGACGTCAATCAGGGCGCCCGCTGGTACAACCCCGAGTCCGGCACCTTCAACTCCCGAGACACCATCAGCCACGCCGCAGGCTCAGCTTCGTCTCTGCCGAACCTGTACGCGTACGCCGCCGGTAACCCGGTCCTGATGCGAGACCCGACCGGCAATGCTCCCGATCCAGAAGACGGCGGCACGTCCGAGTACACATGCAAAACGTACTGGGGAGTGGTCGATGATGGACATGGCTGGATCACGACGTGTGATTGGAAGGCCAAGCCGCCCAAGTGCGTGAAGAATTGTCAGAAGAACCACCCGATCCCGCCGCCTCCGGGCGGGTGCGAGAAGAATTGCGGTGGCGGTGGCGGTGGCGGTGGCGGCGGCGGCGGCGGCGGAGGAGGCGGAGGAGGCGGAGGCGGGGAATGCAAGCGGAGCTGCGGTCCGATAAAGCCTCCCCCGCCGGTGTGTGACGCCGAGTGCCAGCGCAAGAAGAAGGAGCAAGAGGACCGCGAGAAGACCGAGAAGGCCCTCCAGGACCAGGAAGACCGCGCCCAGAAGATCCCGGTCATCCCGCCGGGTACCCCTCAGTGCAGCGCCACCAACCCGAGCCTCTGCCCAAGCAATCCCACCCGCCCAGCCGACCAGAACGGCGGTTACGTAGACCGCACAGGCCAAACCGGCGGCTCCGCCGACCTCACCTACCAAAACGCCGTCACCACCCTCGGCACCACCATCGGCAACGTCACCCAAACCGGTTCTCTTGGGTCGCTGATGACCACTGGCATGAGCCTGCCGATGATCTGCCAGTGTGGCGGCGGACCCGGCCTGCCCGCTTTCGCTGGGGGCGGCGGAAACATTGGCATGGGGCTACCGCCAGGAACCATGGGCGGTTTCGCAGGCGCCGTCGGCGTCGTGGTCGTCGCCGGCACCGGCGTCCTCCTCATCAAGGATCTCAGCGATGAGCCGTCCGACAATCCCTACATCCGCGCCCTAACCGGCTCCGGAGCAGCCCAACCACCAGACGACGATGACGATGATCCCGAGGCTGACGCTCAAGCAGAACGAATTGTCAAGCATTCCGATGAGCAGGCGGCGTTGAATAAGAAGGATGCGACGCATTACGTGAGTGGCGTTCATCCGGATCGTCTGAACGTATACGTTGCCGATGTCCTCAAGGGTAAGGTTCCAAATGTTGAGGTTCGGTATCTGGAGCGTGGTCGAATCGCATATTGGGATCCGGCTAAGAAGGCTCTCGTGCTTGAGGAGGGGGAGGCTGGTAGTGTCTACACTCCGAAGAGCGGATATCGATACTTTAAGGAGGAAATTAGGTGAAGTTGAGGCGATCGCCATGACGCGAACTGTAGAAATCGAAGCCCAGTTCCTTGAGACTCTTGCCCGCTTGGCGACTGAGTTCACTGAACTGCCGGATGATGTTCTACTGGAAGTCGGTGCGGATGCTGACGTTCGGCATTTTTCACGGAAGTTGCGATCACTAGATCCGGTAGAAGCCACCGCGAAGGTCGAACTCATAATTCTCGTCGATGCCGATGCCGATGCCGATGCCGATGCCGATGCCGATGCCGATACGCGTATCGCATTCTCGAAAAATGAGTACTTAACGTTCTTCAAATTGATCAACCAAGTAATCAAATTCCATGGTGAACGTGAGTTGTTTCTCCGCACAGGGAGGTATGCAGGGGAGGTTGCATCCGCTGTAGCGGCTCTCCCCCGACTGTCTTCAACGGATTCTTGACGCCGAAACGTGCGGGATTCAAACCAGGATCTCGAGCGGCCTCCGTTGCGGAGATCCTCTTGTGGACGCTCGCACGTGGACCAGATCTCTCCAAAGAGCGGTCCGCAATCGACCGTGACTCCCGATGTGCTGATCCAGATCACGAGGTCGCCGAGCATGGACTGGAGGGCGTCAGTTCCGCGTCGGAGAGGGGGAGTTCTCCTTCTCCTGCCGCGGCTTTCTTCGCCGTGGCGATCCGCGCGGGGTGAGTATCAGCCAGGGTGAGAGCGGACGTCGCGCCAGTTGCGGCGGTAGCCGCAGGGCCGCGCGGGAGCGCGCCCGGGCGTCAGCCCGTACTTCAGCGCGCCAGCTCGTACTTCAGCGCGCCAGCGCGCACTTGAGCGCGCCAGCGCGCGCCCAACTGGGTGGGCGGGAGCGCCGCGTAGCGCGCGACGGAGGAGGGGGCGTAGTCGGCGCGTGGGATGAGAGGAGGCGTGCGGGAGGAAAGCACTAGCCTGGCCGTATGACGGAGAACGGGCAGGTGGCGGTTCTCGGCGCGGGGGTGATGGGGGAGACCCTGTTGTCGGGGCTTTTGCGGGCTGGGCGGCGGCCGGAGGAGTTGTTGATCACCGAGCGGCGGCAGGAGCGGGCCGACGAGTTGCGGGAGCGGTACGGGGTCGACGTGGTGACCAACGTCGAGGCCGCGGCGAAGGCTGACACGTTGGTGCTGGTGGTGAAGCCGCAGGACATGCCGGATCTGCTCGCGGAGATCGCGCCGGTCGTCAGGCCGGAGCAGACGATCGTGTCGCTGGCCGCGGGGATCACGACCGGGTTCATCGAGTCGCGGCTGCCCGAGGGGGTCGCGGTGGTCAGGGTGATGCCGAACACCCCGGCGCTCGTGGACGAGGGGATGGCGGCGATCTCCCGGGGTGCGCACTGCGACGAGAGTCACCTGGTGCTGGCCGAGGGGCTGCTGGCGGCGACGGGCAAGGTGGTCCGGGTTCCGGAGAAGCAGCAGGACGCGGTGACGGCGATCAGCGGGTCCGGGCCGGCGTACATCTTCTTCGTCGTCGAGTCGATGATCGAGGCGGGCGTCCACATGGGACTGCCCCGCAGTACGGCGACCGAGCTGGTCGTGCAGACCGTGGTCGGGTCGGCGAAGCTGCTGCGGGAGACCGGTGAGCACCCGACCGTCCTGCGCGAGCGGGTCACCTCACCGGGCGGTACGACGGCGGCCGCCGTACGGGAGCTGGAGGACCACAAGGTCCGTGCGGCGTTCCTGTCGGCGATCGAAGCGGCACGGAACAGATCGAGAGATCTCGCCGCGGAGTAACACTGCACGCCGGGTCACCGTTAGTGTTGTCGTCGCGGTTTCCTGCCACTTCAAGGATGAGACGACTATGGTCCCGGCCATGAACAACCATTCGGTGGACCCGGCCGCCACGGCTCCGGCCGCCGGGCGGGTGCCCAGTCTGCCCGCGCTGCCGTGGCGGGTCCCTCTCGACCGTGCCCCGTGGTGGGCGTGGGCGCTGTTCGTGCTGCCCTTCGTGGCGGTGCCGGTGCTGAACTCCTGGCTCTGGATGGGCGCCCGCGACTTCCTCGCGGTCGCCCTGTTCACGCTGATCGGCGCCTCGGTCGTGCGGGTCGCGGGCGGTGTCGTGCTCTACAAGGTCGAGATCACCGAGGCGACGCTGAAGGCGCGGACCAGCCTGCTCGTGCGCAGCCTGGCCTGGCAGGACGTCGACCGGGTCGAGGTCGTCGACGGTTCGGTCGTGCTCGGTTCCGGCCGCGACGAGAACGAGATCAACGGCATCACCGAAGGCCGCACCGACGAGGTGGCCCACAACATCGAGGCCGCCCGTGACGCCGCCGCCGACCAGCCCGTACGCCGGTCCCGCCCGCGCCCTGGCCTCGGCGTCCTGCTGGTCCTGCTCTACCTGGTCCTCTCGGTCGGCGCCTTCCTGATCCGGTGGCACATCATCTGACGTCCCCGATCCGTTCCCGCCACCGGGCTAGTCTCGACAGCACCGGACAGCGAACGGAGAGGTGCACGATGCTGGGACTGCCAACGGGTGTGACGGTCTGCCTGTTCGACCTCGACGGGGTGCTGACCGACACGGCCGCCGTGCACATGGCCGCGTGGAAGGAGATGTTCGACGCCTTCCTGAAGGATCGTGGCGATGCTCTCTTCACGTCCGACGACTACGAGGAGTACGTCGACGGCAAGCCGCGGACCGACGGCGTCCGTGACTTCCTGGCGAGCCGCGACATCAAGCTCCCCGAGGGCGACGCCGACGACAAACCAGAAGCCACGACGATCAACGGTCTCGGCAACCGCAAGAACGACGCCGTCCAGCGCCGGATCCGCACCGACGGCGTCCGCGTCTTCGAGGGCTCCCGCCGCTACCTCCAGGCCGCGCAGGAGGCCGGGCTGCGCCGCGCGGTGGTCTCCTCGAGCGCGAACACCGAAGAGGTCCTCAACGTCACCGGCCTCGCCCAGTACGTCGAGCTGCGCGTCGACGGCGTCACGATCAAGACCGACAACCTCCGCGGCAAGCCCGCCCCCGACACGTTCCTCGCCGCGGCGGAACAGCTCGGTGTCGACCCGTCCCAGGCGGTCGTGTTCGAGGACGCGCTGGCCGGGGTCGAGGCCGGGAAGGCCGGCGGGTTCGGGTACGTCGTCGGTGTCGACCGGGTCGGCCAGGCCGATGCCCTGAGCAAGCACGGCGCGAGCGTCGTCGTACAGGATCTTGCCGAGCTGCTGGACGGAGACGACAAGTGACCGATCGCGCCGCCGAGCACCCGATCGAGCCCTGGGCGCTGCGGGAGAGCGGGCTGGACCTCGAGCGGCTGGCCCAGTCGGAGTCGCTGTTCGCGCTGTCCAACGGACACATCGGCCTGCGTGGCAACCTCGACGAGGGCGAGCCGTACGCGATCCCCGGCACCTACCTGAACTCGTTCTACGAGCGCCGCCCGCTCCCGTACGCCGAAGCCGGCTACGGCTATCCCGAGTCCGGCCAGACCCTGGTCGACGTCACGAACGGCAAGCTGATCCGGCTGCTGGTCGACGACTCGCCGTTCGACGTCCGGTACGGCGACCTGCACAGCCACGAGCGCGTGCTCGACTTCCGGGCCGGGATCCTGCAGCGCGACGTCGACTGGACGTCGCCGGCCGGCAAACGGGTCAAGGTCCGCTCGCGCCGCCTGGTCTCGCTGACGCAGCGCGCGGTCGCCGCCATCGAGTACGTCGTGGAGGCGGTCGACCAGCCGATCCGGATCGTGGTCCAGTCCGAACTGGTCGCGAACGAGTCGCAGCCGCGGCTGTCCGCCGACCCGCGGGTCGCGGCGGTGCTGGAGAACCCGCTGGAGCCGGTCTCGCAGCACGGGGACGCCGAGGACGTCGTACTGGTGCACCGGACGCGGCAGAGCGAGCAGCTGATGGCGTCCGGGATGATCCACGAGGTCGACACCAAGACCCGGTACAAGGTCGACCTGGACGTCCGCGAGGACTGGGCCCGCAACACGGTGATCTGCGAGCTGCAGCCCGGCGAGACGCTGCGCGTGGTCAAGTACGTCGCCTACGGCTGGTCCGCTCTGCGGTCGGAGACGGCGATCGCCGACCAGGTCGCGGCCGCGATGGCCGGTGCGCAGTTCACCGGCTGGGACGGGCTGGTCAAGCAGCAGAAGGAGTACCTGGACGACTTCTGGGACGCCGCCGACGTGGAGGTGCACGGCCACGCGGAGCTCCAGCAGGCGATCCGGTTCGCGCTGTTCCACGTGCTGCAGGCCGGTGCGCGGGCCGAGCGGCGGGCGATCCCGTCGAAGGGACTGACCGGCGCGGGGTACGACGGCCACACGTTCTGGGACACCGAGGGCTTCGTGCTGCCGGTGCTGACCTACACGATGCCGGATTCTGCCGCCGATGCGCTGCGCTGGCGGCACTCGATCCTCGACTCGGCGAAGGAGCGGGCCGGCGTACTGGGGTTGAAGGGTGCGGCGTTCCCCTGGCGGACGATCCGCGGGCAGGAGTGCTCGGGCTACTGGCCGGCCGGGACGGCGGCGTTCCACCTGAACGCCGACATCGCCGAGGCGGTCACCCGGTACTACTGCGCGACGCTCGACGAGCAGTTCATGACCGACGTCGGGGTCGAGCTGCTGGTGGAGACCGCCCGGCTCTGGATCTCGCTCGGGCACCACGACCGCGACGGCCTCTGGCACCTGCCCGGTGTGACTGGCCCGGACGAGTACAGCGCTGTTGCCGACGACAACGTGTTCACCAACCTGATGGCGGCCCGGAACCTGCGGGCCGCGGCGACGTTCGCCGTCAAGTACCCGGCCAAGGCCCGGGAGCTGGACGTCGACGCCGAGGAGGAGGCCGCCTGGCGCGACGCGGCCGGCGCGGTCTACGTCCCGTACGACGAGAAGCTCGGCGTGCACCCGCAGTCCGAGGGCTTCACCGGGTACGCGGAGTGGGACTTCGAGGCATCCAAGGACAAGTACCCGCTGCTGCTGCACGCGCCGTACTTCGAGCTGTACCGCAAGCAGGTGGTCAAGCAGGCCGACCTCATCCTGGCGACGTACTGGTGCGGTGAGTCGTTCACGGCCGAGGAGAAGGCTCGCGACTTCGACTACTACGAGCGGCTGACCGTCCGGGACTCGTCGCTGTCGGCGTGCGTCCAGGCGGTCGCGGCGGCCGAGGTCGGGCATCTCGACCTGGCCTACGACTACGCGTACGAGGCCGCGCTGATCGACCTGCTCGACCTGCACCACAACAGCGGCGACGGGCTGCACATGGCGTCGCTCGCCGGCGCGTGGATGGCGCTCGTCGCGGGCTTCGGCGGGCTGCGCGAGCGGGAGGGGCAGCTGAGCTTCGACCCGGCGCTGCCCGACGGACTGGACGAGCTCGTCTTCCGGGTCCGCTGGCGCGAGGTCCGGCTGCGGGTCGAGGTGAAGCACCACCAGGTCACGTACGCCGTGCACGACGGTCCGGGCGCGCAGATCACCTTCCTGCACGCGGGCGAGGAGGTCCGGGTGACCGAGGACCAGCCGGTGACCGTGCCCCTGAAGAAGCGCAAGCCGTTGCTCCCGAGGCCGCCGCAGCCGGTGGGTCGCGAGCCGATGTCAGCCGTCACCAAGCACCCGGAGGAGAACCGCGAGAAGCACCTGGCGGGCGAGGCATAGGCTCGGTTCATGGACTTTTCCCTGTGGCCGGCCGCGTCGCGGACCTGGCAGGAGATTCTCGAAGGTGCGGAGTACGCCGAGCGGACCGGGTGGCACGGCGTCTGGATCGCCGACCACTTCCTGCAGAACGGCGACGACCTCTCGATCCCGGTGAACGAGGCCCTGGCGCTGCTCGCCGGGCTGGCGACGCGGACCGAGCGGGTCCGGATCGGGTCGATGGTGCTCGGCAACACGTACCGGCACCCGGCCGTCGTGGCGAACTGGGCTGCGACCGTGGACCAGCTGAGCGGCGGACGGTTCGTGCTGGGCGTCGGCGCGGGCTGGCAGGTCAACGAGCACGAGGTCTACGGCATCGACCTGCCGCCGGTGAAGGAGCTGCTGGCGCGGTTCGAGGAGGCCTGCCAGGTCTTCCGCGGGCTGCTCACCGAGGACCGCTTCAGCCTGGACGGCAAGTACTACCAACTGACCGGTGCTCCGTTGGAGCCGAAGCCGGTGAAGCTCCCGCTGCTGATCGGCGCGTCCGGCGAGAAGGTCGCGTTGCGGATCGTCGCCCGGTACGCCGACGAGTGGAACCACTGGGGCGTCCCCGAGGTCGCGCGCCACAAGGGCGAGGTCTTCCGGGCGCACTGCGAGAAGATCGGCCGCGACCCGTCGACCGTCCGCCGTTTGACCCAGGCGATGATCCAGGTCATCGACGCCGGCGACACCGAGGCGGAAGCCCGTCGCGACAGTCTGGTCGCCGCCGGCCGCCCGGCGATCATCGGGACGGCTGCCTACGTGCTCGACACCATCGCGCAGTACCCGGACGCGGGCATCGACGAGCTGCTGATCCCGGACTCGTTCCTGGGCAGCGGCAACCAGCGCTTCGACGCGTTGGAGCGCCTGCGCGAAGAGGTCTTCCTCAAGCTCTGAGCGTCGCCGCCACCGGCCAGTGGTCGCTCGGAAGGCGACCACCTGGTCGGTGGTGCGCGACGGCCGCCTCCACCACCTGCAGCCGCTTGACCAGGATGTGGTCGATGCGTTCGCCGGCCACGCCGGTGAAGTCGTGGAAGGTGCCGCCGGCATCGGCGGGCAGCGCATCGGTCCAGCCCGCGGCGGTGAGCACCTCGAGCGGCGGTGAGCCCGGCTCGGCGTTGAGGTCGCCCATCAGGATCCACGGGTGATCAGGAGTGGCCCACTGATCGAGCAGCCGGGAGGACTCGAGCCGGGCGACTTCTCCCAGGTGGTCGTAGTGGGTGTTCAAGACGCCTACGCGCAGACCTGCGGACTCGAGCCGGACCAGCGTCGCGATCCGCGTCAGGTCCGCGTCCCACCCCACAGATCCTGGCGTCTCCGGTGTCGGCGAGAGCCACCGCGTCTCGAAGGACTTGACCGCCCAGGGACCAGGACGGACCATCACCACCGAGTGCTCGCCGCCCGACACCCCGTCGTCCCGTCCGACGCCGACGATCTCCCAGCCGCTGAAGCGTTCCCGCAGGTAGGCGAGCTGGTCCGGCAGCACCTCCTGGAGCCCGACCACATCGGCCGCCAGTTCCTCGATCGCCGCGACCGTCGACTCCCGGCGGACCGGCCAGGAGTCGTCGCCGTCCGGCGCCGAGGAGTTCCGGATGTTGAACGTCGCCACCCGCAGCTGCACACTCACCCCTCGATCCAACCAAACACCGAACGACTCCCGGCCGCCACCCCGACCTTCAAGCCATCGTGGATACCTGACCCGGGTTGAGCCCCATCGCAGTGGTTGCTGCTAGCAACAATGGAGCGCTGGCCTCGATCGCCCGGTCCCGCCCGGCCGCCAGCAGCGCGTCGACCGTTGCCGGATCCGACGCCAGTACGGCGTACTGACGCTGCAGCGGCTCGATCACGCTCAGCGCCGCGTCGGCGACGTCGGTCTTCAGCTCCCCGTAGCTTCGGTAGCCCTTGGCAAGCTCTTCGGGGTCCCCGTCGGTGCACGCGGCAAGGATCTCCAGCAGGTTCGTCACTCCCGGCTTGCCCTCGGGATCGTGCCGTACGACGTTCTCGGAGTCCGTGACCGCCTTCATCACCTGCCGGCGGATCACGTCCGGCGGGTCGAGCAGCCGGACCGTACCGATCGCGTCGTCCACGTCGGACTTGCTCATCTTGGCCGTCGGGGTCTGCAGGTCCTTGATCCGGGTCGCGAACGCCGCCTTCGCCAGTTCCGGGACGACGAACGTCTCGCCGTACTCGCGGTTGAACCGGATCGCGACGTCGCGGGCCAGCTCGACGTGCTGGTCCTGGTCGTCACCGACCGGCACCCGGTCGGTGCCGTAGAGCAGGATGTCGGCCGCCATCAGGCAGGGATAGGTGAACAGGGACACCCGGGTCATGGGTTTGTCCCGGCCCTTCTCCTTGTACTGGATCATCCGGGACAGCTCCCCGACGTACGAGGTGCACTCGAGCAGGTACCCGAGCTGCACGTGCGCGGGGACCTCCGACTGCACGAACACCGTGCCCTCCGGAGAGCCGGCCGCGAGCATCAGCGTCGCGGTCTCCCGGGTGAGCTCGGCGAGGCGTCGCGGCACGTGCCGCAGGGTCATCGCGTGCAGGTTCGCGACGAAGTAGAACCCGTTCGGGTCCGTGAAGCGGCGCAGCGCGCCCAGGTGGTTGCCCAGGGTCAGCCGGCCGGTCGGCATGATGCCGGATACGGAAGTCATCTCGTGCTCGTCCTCTTCTGTCGGGGGAGGGGCCACCCCGTCCGAGGGCAAACACTGGGCTCTCACAAGAAGAGGCCGCCTCGGCGAGGCGGCCTCTGGATGCGTGTGAACGCTGGGGGTCCGCCGTCAGGCGGCCCACCACTGCTGCAAGGTCAGGTTGTTCACGCGCACAGCATAGATCAGGCGAACATCTCGGCCAACAGCTCCGGTCCGATCACGATCGGCTCGGGGCGGTAGCCGGGCGGGGGCGTGCCTTTCAGCTCGCGGACCAGGAAGTCCCAGCAGCGGCCGCGGACGTAGGCCAGGCAGTCGAGGAACGCGTGCTCAGCACCCGGTACGACGAGCAGCTCGAAGTCCTTGTTCGCCACGATCAGCCGGTCGGCCAGCCGCAGCGTGTGGTCCGGGTGGACCTGGTCGTCCATCTCGCCGTGGACCAGGAGCAGCTTGCCCTCCAGCCGGTCCGCGATCTGCACGTTCGAGGAGCGGGCCCACGCCTCCGGGTTGTCGGCGCCGTCGTACGCCTCGGCGAAGCCCGCGTTGAAGAAGTGCGGTTCGTGCGAGCCGGACAGGGCGACCCCGACCTTGTACGTCGCCGCGTGGTCGAGCATCGCCCGCGCCGCCGCGAACCCGCCACCGGAGTGACCGAACGCGCCCACCCGGTCCAGGTCCATCCACGGCCGGGTGGCGGCCAGCTGCTGCAGTGCGGCGACGTGGTCGTCCAAGGAGCCCGCGTCACCCAGGTGCCCGTACGACGCGTCGTGGAACGCCTTGCTCCGTCCGGGAGTGCCACGGCCGTCCAGCGCGACCACCACGAAGCCCAGTGCGGCAAGGGGGTCCGCGTCGAGACCCATGCCGCCTGGGTCGAAGCACGGCGCGACCCGGGTGACCTGCGGGCCGGGGTAAAGGGTGTCGACGATCGGGTACCGCTGGTCCGACTCGAACCCGTGCGGCCGGTACAGCACGCCGTAGATGTCGGTCTCGCCGTCGGCGGCCTTGACGCGGAACCGCTCCGGCGCCGTCCAGCCGGTCGCGACGAGCTTGCTGATGTCCGCGCGCTCCAGCTCGACCAGCACCCGGCCGTCCCAGCCGCGAGCGGTGATCACCGGCGCGGTGTCGACGGTGGAGGCGTTGTCGATGAAGTACTGCTGGTTGGCCGAGACCGTGACGATGTGGTCGAGCTCGTCGTCGGTGACCTTGGCGAAGCCGGAGCCGTCCAGGCCGACCCGGCAGACCGTACGCCGGTACGGGTCCTCGGCGACCAGGCCGGACGCGGTGAAGTAGACGACCCGCTCGGACTCGTCGACGTGCAGGATCTGCCGCACGGCCCACTCGCCGGACGTGATCTGGCCGAGCAGCTCGCCGGTGCTCACGTCGTACCGGTAGAGGTGGCCCCAGCCGTCGCGTTGCGAGTACCAGAGCACCTCGTCGGCCAGCGTCTTGACGATCGGTGCTTCGGTCATGAACTGGTTGGGCTCGACCCGGGTGTCGCCGGACTCGCTGATCACCGTGGTGACCTCGCCGGTTGCGGGGTCCATCCGGTGCAGCGTGAGGGTGTGCAGGTCGCGCGGCCGGCTGAGGTAGTAGACCGCCGAGCCGTCCGAGGCCCACCACGCCCACTGGGCGGTGACCGGCGACATCACCGGCGTCAGCAGCGGTTCGGCCTGGGCGCGGACCACGTTGCCGTCGGCAACATTCAGGACGACCAGCTCGGACAGCGGCAGGTGCTCGTCACCGGCGTACGGGAAGCGCTGGGTGTGGACCGTCGGCGCGCTGCCGTCGGCGGGCCTGGACTCCAGGAGATGGGTCTGGCGGACGTGACGCTCGTCGGTCCGGTGCGTGAGCACCTTCGTCGAGTCGGGCGACCAGGCGACCGCGGGCGGCAGGTAGGGGATGCCGAGCTTGCGCAGCAGCGTCGGGTTGGCGGTGGAGGACGGGCCGGCGCCGTACTGGTAGTCGGCGTCGCCGTCGGTGGTCAGGGCCCACTCGCTGTCGGCCGAGACCGCCCACAGGTCGTGGCCTCGGCGGGAGACCGCGAACTTGCCGTCGGGTGACGGTACGTCGAGCGGGTTGGCGGACGGACTGCCCGGTGCGGTGGTGGCGGGCGGCTCGGTGACGGTCTCGCGGGTTCCCGCGGCCGGGTCGACCAGGACGATGCGGTGCTCGGTGCCGGTGTTCACGGCGTACCAGAAGCGGGTGCCGCCGTCGATCCACTGCGGCCGGACCTTGTCGCCGACAACGAGTTCACCCGGGCGGGCCGGGCGGCGGAGCAGCTGCTCCGCCGCTTGGTAGTCCTGCGTGCTGGTCATGTCCTGGTTGTCCTTTGCGTGAGTGCTTCAGAGGGTGTGGGCGGTGATGTCGCCCTTGGTGGTGGTCGCCTTGATGGTCAGGTCGGTCTCGCCGCTGTTCTTCAGCGAGTTCTGGACCCGGCCGAGGGTGGTGCCGGCGTCCAGCGCCGCCGAGGCCGCGGAGCCGACCGAGATGTCGCCCGCCTGGGTGGTCAGGACGACGGTGCCGCTGACCGCCTCGTCGATCGTGAGGTCGCCCTGCATCGTGGTGATCTCGCCGGAGCCGTTGAGGCGACCGACCGAGACGTTGCCGGCCTTGGTGGTGAAGCGGACGCTCGCGGCCTCGTCGACCTTGATGTCGCCCTGCTCGCCGTCGAAGGCCACGGCGCCGAACCGGCCGACGGCGCGGAACTCGGCGGCGGCCGCCTTCGCGTCGACCTGCGAACCGGTCGGCAGCTGGACGGTGACCTCGATCGAGCCGGAGCTGCCGAGGATCTGGTTCCTGGCCGAGGCGACGATCCGCAGCACGCCGCCGGCGTACTGGACCGTGGTCTGCTCGGCGACCTTGACGTCGCGGCTCTTCGAAGCGTCGGCCGGGCGGACCTCGACGGTGGTGTCGGCGCGGTCGGCGGCGATGAACTGGACCCGGCCGGCCGGGATGTCGAGGACGGTGGTGATCGGGGCGGTGGTGTCGAACTTCTGCATGATGTTCTCCGGGTTCGGGTTGGTGTTTCTGATGATGGAAACGCTACGTTGCGTTCATGGATTGCGCAACGTCGATTTCTGAGGTGTGAGGTGTTTATGCAGGTCAAAGCCACTATTTCGTTGCGCAGGCTTGGAATCTAACGCAACAGGGGTTCGAGGTTGCGTTGCGTTGGGATGGAAGTGAACGCACCGGCGGGCGTGTCCGGCGGGCCGCCGCTAAGGTCGTGGGCATGAGTGGTGAGGCGATGCTGGTGTTCGACGAGGGGCTGACGGCGTACGACTTCGGGCACGGGCATCCGATGAGCCCGGTGCGGGTCGACCTGACCGTCAAGCTGGCCCGGGCCCTGGGCGTGCTGGACCAGCTGAAGGTGGTCCCGGCGCCGACCGCGTCCGACGACCTGCTGCGGACGGTGCACACCGCGGAGTACGTCGCTGCGGTGCAGCGCGCCGGCGAGAATCCCGACGTACCGGACCTTCGGCACGGACTCGGGACCGACGACACCTACTGCTTCCCGGGCATGCACGACGCCTCGGCCCACGTCGTCGGCGCGTCCGTCGAGGCCGCGCGCGCGGTCTGGGAGGGCGAGGTGCTGCACGCGGCGAACATCGCCGGCGGGCTGCACCACGCGATGCGCGCGCAGGCCAGCGGCTTCTGCGTCTACAACGACCCCGCGGTCGCGATCCAGTGGCTGCTCGACCACGGCGCCCGGAAGGTTGCCTACGTCGACGTGGACGTGCACCACGGCGACGGCGTCCAGGCGGTCTTCTACGACGACCCGCGCGTCCTCACCGTCAGCCTGCACGAGTCGCCGACCACGCTCTTCCCAGGCACCGGTACGGCGGGGGAGACCGGCGGGCCGGGAGCCGAGGGGAGCGCGGTCAACATCCCGCTGCCGCCGGGGACGGGCGACGCGGGCTGGTTGCGGGCGTTCCACGCGATCGTCCCGGACGTGGTGAAGGCCTTCCAGCCCGACGTACTGGTGACCCAGCACGGCTGCGACTCCCATGTCGAGGACCCGCTCGCCCACCTGACCAAGACCGTCGACGGCCAGCGGGCGGCGTACGCGGCACTGCACGACCTGGCGCACGAGGTGTGCGAGGGCAAGTGGATCGCGACCGGAGGCGGCGGCTACGCGATCATCGAGGTTGTCCCGCGCGCCTGGACGCACCTGCTGGCGATCGTCGCGGGCAAGCCGGTCGAGCCGACGACGGCGGTGCCGGAGTCGTGGCGCGAGGAGGTCCGGATCCGGTACGCGCGGGTCGCGCCGTCGCGGATGACCGACGGTAACGACGGCTCGTACGAGTCCTGGGCGAACGGGTACAACCCCGACACCTGGCTCGACCGGTCGATCAAGGCGACCCGCGACGTGTCGTTCCCGCTGCTCGGGCTCGATCCGACGTACTGATCCTCGCTGAATCGAGCGTTGGAACGAGCCGGCGAGCGAGTCACACCAGACACCCTCTTTCCCATTCGTACCATCAGCCACTACGCTCGGTTCATGCACGGGCGGAGGTGCCGGAGGGGAAGCCGGCGCACGATCCGTGCTGGAAGTGCGGTGCGTTATGGCATCAAAGAAGTCCGGCGGTGAGCAGCCGCTCGCCGAGGTGAAGTTCCTGACCGTGGCTGAAGTCGCCACGGCCATGCGCGTGTCCAAGATGACGGTGTACCGGTTGGTGCACTCCGGCGAACTGCCCGCGGTGCGGGTGGGTCGGTCGTTCCGGGTGTCGGAGGACGCGGTGCACGACTACCTCAAGGGCGCCTTCTTCCAGGCCGGATAACTACGAGAAGCACAGCGGCCGGAATCCTCCCGAGGACCGGCCGCTGCGCCTTGCCCTGCGCGGTCTCGTACGGCGGACGCCGCCTCGGATCCCGGCCCCGGCCTTCTGTCCCCCCGGGCCCCCGGCCCCCCGGGCCCCGGCCCCCCGGGCCCCGGCCCTCTGCCCCCGGCTCTCTGCCCACGGCCCCGGCGCCGCTTAGGCTGCCGGGGTGCCTGAGATCCCTCCGCGGCAGGTTCGCGCGGACTTCGACGAGACCAGCCTGACCGTCTACCAGGCCTACTCCCCGGCGATCGCCGAACCGGCGCTCGCGGCCGGCCGGTTCGTGCCGCCGTTCAAGCCCGACCGGATGACCTGGATCAAGCCGTCGTTCCTGTGGATGATGTACCGCTGCGGCTGGGCGACCAAGCCCGGCCAGGAGCGCGTCCTGGCGGTCCGGCTCAGCCGCTCGGGGTTCGACAGCGCGCTCGCGGCGTCGTACCTGAGTCACTTCGACCGCAAGGTGCACGCGAGCCAGGAGGAGTGGGCGGCCGGCGTACGGCGGACGTCGGTGCGCGTGCAGTGGGACCCGGAGCGGTCGCTGCGGCTCGAGCGGCTCGATCACCGGTCGATCCAGATCGGGTTGAGCGGGCCGGCGGTGCACTCCTACGTGAACGAGTGGATCGTCGGGCTGACGGACGTCACGGATCTGGCTGGGCGCATCCACGCCGCCGTACGGGCTGGTGAGCTGGAGGCCGCCCAGGCGATGGTCCCTGGCGAACGCCCCTACCCCCTCCCGCCGGAGGCCGTTGCCGCGGTCAGCGCTTCAGCAGGTCCCTCAGAATCTCGGTGATCTCCTTCGGCGACTCCTCGGCCATGAAGTGGCCGCTGGTTGTCGTGCTGTGCGCAAGATCGGGCGCCCAGGCACGCCACCGCTCGGCGGCGTCGAAGCCGAGCGCGCTGCCCCAGTCCTGCTGCACCACGGACACCGGCATCGTGAGTTGGTGTCCGGCCGCGAGATCCGCCTCGTCGTGCCGTACGTCGACGCCCGCGCTCGCGCGGTAGTCCGCCACGATCGACGGCACCGCTCCCCGGCAGGCATCCAGGTACGCCGTCCGCACGTCCGCCGGAATCGCCGCGGGGTCCTTCACCCAGAGATCCAGGAAGTACCCGAAGAACACGTCCGAGCTGGCCGCGATCATCGTCTCGGCCAGACCAGGTGGCTGAGCCATCAGGTACAAGTGGAACCCGACCGCGGCCGACGTCCCCTGCATCACCGACCACATGTCGAGCGTCGGCAGCACGTCCAGACTGGCCAGGTGGGTCACAGCATCCGGGTGATCCATCGCCGCCCGGAACGCGACGAGCGCACCCCGGTCGTGCCCAGCCAGCGCGAACCGCTCGTACCCGAGCTCCCGCGCCACCGCGACGATGTCGGCCGCCATCGTCCGCTTGGAGTAGGTGTCCTCCCCATCCTCCGCCGGCTTGTCACTGTCGCCGTACCCACGCAGATCCGGGCAGATCACGGTGTGCTCACTCGCCAGCTCCACCGCGACATGCCGCCACATCAAGTGCGTCTGAGGAAACCCGTGCAACAACACCACCGGACTCCCGCCCCCACCCACCGCCACATTCAGCGCGACCCCCTCAGCCACATCCACGCGCCGATACTCGAACCCTGCGATCCCACTCATCAGACTCCCATCACCAAACACCAGTACGCCGCCGAGCCTGCCCGCCACGAATGAGCATCCGATGAGCAAGCCCACCCCCGGCCTTCCCATGCCACCCGCGGGCCTCCGCTCCGCCTCGCCCCCCACCTCCTGCGGGGCTGCGCTCCCCGAGCGCTCCTTCCCGCACCCACTGCGCGCTGGCCCGCGCCACCGGCGAGCCTCGTCCGCCTCTTGCGCACTGATCGGTCGGCGCCCCAACCGCCCCTGTTCCCGCCGCGCACCGAGCGCTGCTCGTACTCTTCTCTCCCGCCGACCCCGCGCGCTCCCGCGGCGCCCGCCCCGCGGCGCCCGCCCCGCGGCCCCGGCCCGCGGGCCCGCTCGCACGCGCGCACCCGCCCTGCGCTGCCGCCCGGTCACCTCTCCACCACCATGTCCGGGCGCCAGCGCGGCACACCTAGTACGGGGCGCGCGCCCACGGCCAGCATCCGAGCCTCGCCTCTCGCCCATGCTTCGCCCGTGTCCGTCTCGCACCGCCGCCACCCGGGGATCCGCCTCGTGCCGTGTCCGGTCCGCCCCGTCGCCACCCGGAGGCCTGCCTCGTACGGCGTCCCGCCCTGCAGCCGCCCGTGCATCAGCGTCGTACGGCGCGCCCGCCCTGGCCCCTGCCGCCGCCGTCCGGTGGCCGGCCTCGCGCCTGTTCCGTTTGCCCCCGCCCTGCTGCCGCCCGGAGGGCCGGCTCGTATCGCGGGCCCACCCCCTCGCCTCGCCGAGCTTCTCGTGTTCAGCGCTGTGGTCACGCTCGGCGGATCGCGTCCTCGTGGTCTAGCGTCCGAAGAACTCTCATGGGTCCGAAGGATCGTGCTCTATAGCCTCGGGTTCTTCGGACGTGTTGAGGTTCTTCGGACGCTCGGGGTCGGCCGGCCTCGGGGCTGGCGCTCGCTCGGGGCTTCCGGGTTCGAGGGTGGGGAGCGCTAGCGTGGGTGGGGTGAGTGATGAACCGCGCGTGGGGGCTGGGGGTGCGACGTTCGGCGTGCTGGGGGCGGTTGTTGCTTGGGGCAAGGGTGGGGAACTGCTGGCGTTGAAGGGGCCTCGGCATCGGGCGGTGCTGGGGCGGTTGATCGTCGCGCGCGGGCGGGTGGTGCCGGTCGACGTACTGGTGGACGACCTCTGGATCGCCCCGCCGGCTGGTGCGGTGAGTGCTGTGCGGACGTTTGTCGCGGCACTTCGGCGAGTGTTGGAGCCTGAGCGGGCGGCTCGGGCTGAGCCTCGGGTGCTGGTGACTGAAGGGCCGGGGTATGCGCTGCGGCTTCCGGGGGAGGCGGTGGATGCGTGGCGGTTCGAGGCGGCGGTTCGGGCTGAGGTTGGGGTTGAGGAAGCGCTCGCGTGGTGGCGCGGGCCGGCGTACGCGGATTTCTCGGAGCAGGGGTGGGCCCGGGCAGAGCGCGGGCGGCTGACCGAGTTGCGGTTGCAGGCTGTTGAGCAGGTTGCGGCTGCGCGGTTGAGTGCTGGGCGGGCGGCGGAGGCGGTGCCTGACTTGGATGCGCATGTCACCGAGCACCCTTGGCGTGAAGAGGCCTGGCGGTTGCTGGCGTTGGCCTTGTATCGAACAGGTCGGCAGAGGGATGCGCTTGATGTACTCCGGCGAGCTCGTTCGTTGCTGGTCGATCAGTTGGGCATCGACCCGGGGCCGGCTCTCCGGCAACTGGAAACCGACATCCTGCGCCAGGCCGACCACCTCGCGGAGTTGCCCGCTCGCGAGGCGGTCGGGCCCGGGATCGACGCGGCGACTGGGACTGCTGCGGGTGAGGCGAGTGTCTGGGACCGCGCGGTGGCGGCGTACGAGCAAGGCGTGGGCGCGCGGGCGCGGTTGGAGTCGACCGTGGGATTGCTGCGGAGCTTGGCGATTACGGGAGGCCAGGGCCTGGTGGCGGCTCGCGAGCATCGGCTCGCGGCGATCACCGCCGCGGAGGAACTCGGCGATCCTGAACTGACAGCCCGGGTGATCGGCGCGTACGACGTACCAGCGATTTGGACGCGTTCGGACGACGAGGACCAAGCCGCCGCCGTCGTTGCTGCAGCATGGCGCACTCTCGCCGCGCTCGACCACCGCGCGGCCGAAGCGGAACCAGGTGTGGAACCGGTTGCCGCGACACCTCTGCAGGCGCGGTTGTTCGCGACGATCGCGATGGAGTCGCGGGGGAGCGGTTCGCCCCAGGCGCAAAGGGCAGCGCTGGCCGCAGTTGAGCTCGCCCGCATGCTCGACGATCCCGGCGTCCTCGCGTTCGCGCTCAACGGCCTGTTCTTGCAGACGTTCTACCGCACCGGCCTCGCACCCGAGCGCGACGCGATCGGCGTGGAGCTGATCGATCTCGCCGGCAAGCACGGACTCACGACGTACGAAGTCCTCGGCCACCTCATCCGCATCCAATCCCGAAGCGCCCTCGGCGACTACAACACCGCCGACCGCCACGCAGCAGCAGCCAACCAGCTCGCAGCGAAGCACGAGACACCTTTGGTCAGCGTCTTCACCCGCTGGTACGGCGTACTGCGTGACCCCAGCGAAGAGGCCTACCGGGACGCCGCGAAGCTGCTCGACGGCGCCGGAATGCCTGGCCTGCAAGGGGGTCTGCTCGAGCTTGCCGTCCTGACCGTCAGGCTCGATCGGAGTCCATTGGACGCCGACGCGGACTACGGCCCCTACGAACCATGGGTGCGTCCGCTCCTGACCGGCGAAGGCCTGGACGCTGTCCCGGACCCACCCAAGGACCTGCTGCAAGAGCTCCTCTGGGTCCTGCTCGCCGAAGCAGCACTTGCCCAAGGCAACAACCAGGCCGCCGAAAGAGCCGAGCAGGCACTCCAGCCGGCGGTAGCCGAGGAGACAGCCGGTAGCGGCCTGATCACCCTCGGTCCCGTCGCGGAAATCCTCGATCGCCTGCGGACCCGTCGTACAGCAGACTGAGCCGCATGACGACGAGGTACGGCGGTCCTGGGGTGCGGATCGTGGGGGACGGGCTGGTGCTGCGGGAGTGGGAGCGCGGCGACCTGGCGGCGATGTCCGAGCTGTTCGACAACCCGGAGGTCGCGTACTGGACCCCGCTGCGCACCCCGTTCGACGTGGAAGCGGCCGAGGCGTACTACGACGCCGCGCACACCGACAACGGCCGGACCCACCTCGCGATCACCACCGACGGCGAGCAGCCGCTCGGTGAGGTGATGGTGAACGAGAAGACCGGCTCCCTCGGGTACGTCGTCGGTCAGGCCTACCGGGGCCAGGGCCTCGCCGTACGCGCCCTGACCCTGCTGACTGACTACGCCCACGGCGAGCTCGGTCTGCCCCGGCTGATCCTCGAGATCGAGCCCGACAACGAAGCGAGCAAGTCGGTCGCCGCCCGGACCGGCTACGCCCTCACCGACCTCCCGCCGACCAGGTTGATGGAGAAGGGCCGCGACCTCCAGCTCCTCACCTGGGAGCACCTGGCCTGAGCCGAGCCCGTACGGCGAACGCCCCCGGCACCGGCCCGCCTCCCGGCTCCGTGACGTGGTCGAGCACGAGCCCCGCCGCGAAGAACGCGTTGAGAACCTCGGCCAACGGCGTGTGGCGCATCCCCACCGTCCCGCGGATCCCGTCGCCGGCCCACCACGCCGACGGCTGGTGCCAGCCCGATTGCCGGTACGTCGGGTGCGCCAGCCGCCCGCCGTCGTCCTGGTACTCGACGTGCGGCCCGTTGAAGCACGGGTGAACCCCGTAGAAGTAGAAGACCCCGTCCGGCCGCAGCACCCGCGCGATCTCCCGCAGCGTCCCGGCGAAGTCGTCCAGGTCCGTCGAGATCCACAGCGCCAGTACGTCGTCGAAGCTCTCCGCCGCGAACGGCAGCCGGGCCGCGTCGCTCTCGACCAGCGGGACGTCGCCCTTCGTCCGCGCGAACCGCAACTGGTCCGACGACCGGTCCAGTCCGAACACCCGCCGGCCGGTCTCCGCGATCATCGCGAAGTAGTTCCCCGTCCCGCACCCCAGATCCAGGCACAACCGTCCTTCTCCCGGCCCGAGCAACTCGAGCAGGTCCTCCCTGTTGTCCTCGGCCCAGTTCGTGCTGCGGGCGGCGTACCAGTCGGCGACTCCGTTGTAGCGAGCTCTCATAGCTCCTTCCTACCCACTCCCAGGCACCTCACTTAGGTGACCAGCAGACTTGCAGGTAGGCTTTGCCGACGCTCTCTTTAAGTTTGGAAGGTCCAACTGTGGGTTCGGTAATCAAGAAGCGCCGTAAGCGTATGGCGAAGAAGAAGCACCGCAAGCTGCTGAAGAAGACGCGGGTGCAGCGCCGCAAGCTCGGCAAGTAAGCAGTTCCAGCCGCTCTGGTCACCAGAGCGGCGTTGTGCGGGGTTGCTGTCTGGCTGGGGGTCACTCGTGGCACAGGTAGTGATGGTTACCGGCGTCTCACGAGACGCCGGCGCTCGGTGTGCGCGGCGACTGGCCGCGGACCCGTCCATCGGGACCGTGATCGGAATCGATGTGGTTCCGCCACGGGCCGAGCTCGGCCGGGTCCGGTTCGTCCGGGCCGATATTCGCAACCCCGTGATCGCCAAGGTCATCGCCGGTGAGGACGTCGACACTGTCGTCCACACGGGCGTGGTGGCGACCCCTGGCAGTGCCGGCGGCCGGTCGTCGATGAAAGAGATCAACGTCATCGGCACCATGCAGTTGCTCGCCGCGTGCCAGAAGGCACCCGGCCTGCGCAAGCTGGTGGTCAAGTCGTCGACCACGGTGTACGGCGCGGGTCCGCGGGACCCGGCGATGTTCACCGAGGAGATGGCGCCGCGGGCGACCCACCACACCGGGTTGAGCAAGGACGCCGTCGAGGTCGAGGGCTACGTGCGCGGGTTCGCCCGGCGCCGTCCCGACGTGACCGTCAGCACTCTGCGGATGGCCAACTGGATCGGCCCGCAGACCGACTCCCCGATCACCCGCTACTTCGCGATGCCGGTCGTCCCGACCGTCTTCGGGTACGACGCCCGCCTGCAGTTCCTGCACGAGAGCGACGGCGTCGAGGCGATCCACCACGCGACCGTCGAGGACCTCCCGGGCACGTTCAACCTGGCCGGCGACGGGGTTCTCGTGCTGTCCCAGGCGATCCGCCGGCTCGGCCGGCCGGTTGTCCGGCTGCCTTCTTTCACCGCGTCGAGCACGGCGGCCGTCGTACGGCGTGCGCGGCTGGCCGACTTCTCGCCGGACCAGATCACCTTCCTGACCTACGGCCGCGCGGTGGACACGACCCGGATGCGGACCGAGTTCGCCTTCGAGCCGCAGTACACGACGGCGGAGGCGTTCGACGACTTCCGCGCCTCGATCGGTACCGGCGCGATGACCGCGGCCTCGAAGCTGCTGACGGCCGGACTGGGGGCACTGCGTGGCTGACGCCGACGTCATCCCGATCGGCTCCGGCGGCCGTCCCGGCCGCGGCAGCGCCCGGCGTACGACCCCATCGGCCGCGGCGCGCTCGCTGGCGGGGAAGAACTCGAGGGCCGCAAAGGATCGCGCCCCGGAGCCTGAGCAGAGCGAGACGCCCGGCGCCCTCGGCGAGCCCTGGATCGTCGGCGAGCAGGCGAGCCCGGCCAACGCCGATTCCGCAGCCCCCGACTTCGTTGCGTTCGAGCGCATGGTGCGGGACCTGTTCGGGACCGCGGGGGAGGAGAAGGTCGCCGAGCTGCTGGCCTTCGTCCGGCGCCGGCTGACCGGCGACTACGAGGTCGACGAGTTCGGGTACGACGCCGAGCTGACCGACCAGGTGCTGCTCTCGGTGCTCCGCCCGCTGGCGGAGAAGTGGTTCCGGGTCGAGGTGCGTGGCATCGAGAACATCCCGGACACCGGCAGCGCGCTGATCGTCGCCAACCACTCCGGCACGATGCCGCTGGACGGCCTGATCACCCAGCTGATCATCGCCGACCACACCAACCGCCCGCTGCGCACGCTCGCCGCGGACCTGGTCTTCCGGACGCCGTTCGTCGGCGAGATGTCCCGCAAGGGCGGCGCGACCCTGGCCGGCAACGACGACGCCGAGCGGCTGCTCCGCGCGGGCAACCTGGTCGGCGTCTGGCCGGAGGGCTTCAAGGGCCTCGGCAAGCCGTTCAGCGAGCGGTACAAGCTGCAGCGGTTCGGGCGCGGCGGCTTCGTCAGCGCGGCCATGCGGACCGGCGTACCGATCGTTCCCTGCTCGATCGTGGGCGCCGAGGAGATCTACCCGTTGGTCGGCAACATCGCGTCGCTCGCCCGGCTGGTCGGCGTCCCGTACATCCCGGTCACGCCGTTCTTCCCGCTGCTCGGCCCGCTCGGCCTGATCCCGCTGCCGTCGAAGTGGCTGATCGAGTTCGGCGAACCGATCCGCACCGACGACTTCCCCGAGGGCGCCGCCGACGACCCGATGCTCGTCTTCAACGTCACCGACCAGGTCCGCGAGACGATCCAGCAGACCCTCTACAGCCTGCTCATGCAACGCCGCAGCGTCTTCTTCTGAGCGCCGGATGAGCGAGGCTCAGCCGGAGGAATCGCCGTACGAGGAGCCACTGACCGGTGGCAACGTCGCTGACGCGGTGGTCCGAGTCGGTACGACGGTCCGCAAGCCGATCACCCCCGCCACCGCCGCCGTCGAAGCGGTCCTCACCCACCTGCACCAGGTCGGTTTCTCGGCAGCTCCCCGCACGCTCGGCCGGGACGACCAGGGCCGGCACGTCCTCGAGTGCATCCCTGGCGCGCTCGCCGACACCCTGCCCGCGTTCACCGCGCAGGAGTTGCGTCGACTCGGCGCGCTGATCCGCGAGCTCCACGACGTAATGGCGACCTTCACCCCACCCGCCGACGCCCAGTGGACCGTGGCGATCCCCGACCCGACCGGCGGTCAGCTCATCTGCCACCACGATCTGGCCCCGTGGAACCTGGTGATCGACGGCGACCGCTGGACCTTCATCGACTGGGACGGCGCCGGCCCCGGTTCGCCCCTCTGGGACCTCGGGTACGCCGCCCACGGCTTCGTCCCGCTGGTCCCCGGCGGAGTCCCCGCCGCCGACGCGCCCAGGCTGCGCGCCCTCGCCGACGGTTACGACCTCGACGACGATCTCCGCCGGGAGTTCCCCGCGATGATCGCCGCCCACACCCGTGGCATGTTCGACCTGCTCACCTGCGGCGCTCGAACCGGCGTACAACCCTGGTCCCGCCTCCACGCCGAAGGTCACGCCGACCACTGGGGCCCAGCCGCCGACTACATCGAGACTCACCACGCGACCTGGCTCGCCGCCCTAGCGCGGGATAAGAGGTAACCCGATCACCACCAGCACGACGGCCAGCACCGCCGTCAGCACATGGAACAACACCTCGAACCGATCTCCCTGACCACTGCTCTCCACCATCAGCCGATCGCCCGCACGCCCCATACCCCGTACATGTCCACCACCCCACCAAACGTTCCACCCCCCAGGCCAAGGCCCCGACTCCGGGGACCGCGGACAAGAAGCAGGGACCGCGAACCAGAACCGGCGACCGCGAACACCAACCGGGGACCGCGAACACCAACCGGGGACCGTGAACACCAACCGGGGACTGTGGACACCGAACGGGGGCCTGGGACAGGGCATGACCTGTGCGCGGTCCCCGTTTCCTGTTCAAGGTCCCCGCTGAGGGAGGGGCCCTCGGCTTGGGGGCAGACGAAGGGCCTCCGCACGGGTGGCCCGCGAGAGCCCGGCGGGCAAATGCAAAGAGCCCCGGCCGACAGGATGTCGACCGGGGCTCTTCGGAGTACTGCGGGTGCTACTTCCAGGGAGGCAGCAGAGTCTGGATCACGCCGGGCAGGTTGATCGTCGGCAGTGGCAGGCTCAGGGTGGGGAACGGCCAGGGCCAGCTCGGCGTTCCGGGGGTGGGCAGGGTCGGGACCGTCGGCCCGGACGGTGTCGTCGTCGGGGTGCCGGTCGGCTGGTTGCCGGGCGGGGTGAGCAGCTTGGTCGGCTGCGTCGTGTTCCGCTCCTCCACCTTGGTGGTGTCCGGTACGTCGGTCGGGGCCGTGCTCGGCTTCGCGCTCGGCTTGGCCGACGGGACCGTCGTCGGGCCCGACTTGACCGGGTCCTCGGGGTCGTTGGGGTCGTTGGGGCGGCCGTTGGGCTGCTCCGTGGTCGGCTGGACCGCGTTCTTCGCCGGCTTCGGCTGGTCGCACTTGGGGCAGGCCAGCGTGGTGTGCCGGGTCAGTTCGTCGATCGTCGTGACCGCCTCGACGGCGGCCTTCAGCGAGTCCGGGGGCAACTTCGGTGCGAGCTCACCCATGGCCTGGCGGGCGCTGGTGATGAACGTCGTGATCGCCTGGATCGAGCTGGGGTCGTCGTCCTGCTGGTACGACGCGACGAGCCGGGACACGCCCTTGCGGGCCTGCTCCGAGAACAGGCCGAGCGTGCTGTCGACGGCGGCGACGTCGCTGCTGCCACCGTTCGACACCAGCGCGTCCACCTCGGACAGCCTGGTCATCGCGTGCTCGAGATCACGTCGGCCGCGGGAGTCGTCCCCCACGCTGACGTTGGTCGAGACGTTCTCGATGCCGCGCTTCATCCCGTACAGCGTGTCGCCGGGCATCGCCTGCTGGGCGGCGGCAGCGGAACCGATGCCACCTCCGAGCAGGACGAGCGCGGCGGTGCTCGCCACCAGCCGGATCCTCCGGCCGGGGCGATGACGGATCGGTGTCACGGACGCCTCGTCGTCCTCGCGGGGCGGCAAGTCCTCGTCGTCGTCCGGCGAGCTGTGCACCACGGTCGGAGTCGTTGCCGCCCGGGCGGCCGCCTGCTCCAGCAGACGGTGCCTCAGTTCGGCACTGAACTCCGGTCGCGGTGCCACTGCCCCGGCGGTCCTCAGCCGCCCGGCCAGTTCCACAGCTTCCAGCAACTCAGGGTCATCGCTCAGTCGCGAAGAGTGACGGGGCCCGTGATCGACGGCGTGCGCGAATGCATCCGCGCGCGCTCGAGCCCTGGTTAAGTCACTCATGATTTCGTTCTCCTCAATGGTCCGTCGGGGTCACCGACGGGTCCTCACCAAGGAGAACGAGGAAAGTCGCTGACTGGTTACGGAAGACATTCGTTGTCATCCGTCTCACCTCAAGTCCTTGGGGATTACCTTCGCCAAGTGCCTGACGGCCCTCAACTGCAGTTGCTTGACCGCGCCTTCGGACTTCTCCAGCGCTTTGGCCGTTTCGGCGATCGACAGACCGGCGAAGAATCGCATGGTCAGGCAGTCGCGCTGCTCGTCCGGCAAGGCCGCGACGGCGTCCCGCAGCACCTCGGCGGTCGCGGCGGCCAGTACGTCGACCTCCGGCCCCTCGGTCTGCCGGTCGTGCGTCTCGATCTCGTCGGTGACCACCTCGAGCCGGACCCGGCCCGACTTGTAGTGGTCGGTGATCAGGTTGCGGGCGATCGTCACCAGCCAGGCACCGAAGTCCCGGCCCTGCCAGCGGAACGAGTCCAGCGCGCGCAGCGCCCGGACGAACGTCTCGCTGGTCAGGTCCTCGGCCAGGGCCGAGGACGACACCCGCGCGTAGATGTAGCGGTAGACCGTGAGCGAGTACTCGTCGTACAGCTCACCGAATGCACCGACGTCTCCAGCCTGGGCGCGATCGACGAGCTCTGCACGTCTCATCCCGTCCGGGCTCGGCTCCGGCGTCGTCAAGTTCTCTCCCCGTTTCAACTGGCACGTCTACGACTGGCACATCCCCGACTGAGACATCTACGGATGGCCACAGCGGCTGAGACAGCACCGAGCGTTACGCCTGAAGCACCCGCTGTCAACAGGAAGAGGCGCGTCGCCCTGCGTCCGGTCCGGTAGTCCCGGACCTGCCAGCCGGCTGACCGGGCGTGCTGCCGCAGCCTGCCGTCAGGGTTGATCGCCCACGGATTCCCCACCATTTCCAGCATCGGCAAGTCGTTCACCGAGTCCGAGTACGCCGAGCACGCGGTCAGGTCCAGCTCCTCGTGATCGGCCAGCGCCCGGACGGCTTCCGCCTTGGCCGGGCCGTGAAGAATATCGCCCACAAGTACACCTGTATAGACCCCGTCCTCGTGGGCTGCAACCGTTCCCAGCGCGCCGGTCAGACCGAGCCGCCGGGCCAGCACGCGGGCCACTTCGACCGGCGCGGCGGTGACCAGCCAGACCCGTTCACCGGCGTCCAGGTGCTGCTGCGTGAGCGCCTTCGTGCCGGGCCAGATCTTGTCCGCCATCAGTTCGTCGAAGATCTCCTCGACCAGGATCTCGACCTCCGAGACCCGGTGCCCGGCGATGAACGACAGCGCCGAGGAACGGGCCCGGGCGACCGAGTCGGGCGTCTCGCCGCGCAACCGGAAGGCGAGCTGCTGCCAGCCCTTGGCGGCGATCTCGGCGAACGTGAAGAACCGGCGCCGGTACAGACCACGCGCCACGTGGTACATCGAGGCGCCCTGCAGCAGCGTGTTGTCGACGTCGAAGAACGCTGCGGCGTGGCTCACCGAGGGGGTCGCCAGAGCCGCTTCCAGCTCAGCCGCGGCCGCACTCGCCTCACCGGCCAGCACAGACCGGGCGCGTAGGTCCCTGGTCACTCTGAGCACCTTAACGGGAACATGACAGACTCGCCTGGTGAACTTCAACTTCGCGGATGTTCTTCGTGACACAGCGCGACGTCATGGGGAGCGTCTCGCGCTGGTCGACGGTGACCGGCGACTGACCTGGAGCGAGCTCGACGAGGCCGTCGAGCGGGCCGCCCACGGGTACGCCGGTGCGGGTCTCGTGCCCGGGTACCGGGTCGTCCTGCTGATGGCCAACAGCATCGAGTTCGTCACGTCCTACTTGGGATGTCTGCGCGCCGGCCTGGTCGCCGTACCGCTGAACACGGGGCTGACCAGGACCGAGATCGGCAACGTCGTGAAGCACTCGGGCGCCCGGCTGGTGATCGCCGACGGCGACCTCGCGGACAAGGTCGAGGGCGTCAGGGTGGTCCGGGCCGGCGAGCTCGACGGTCACGCTCCGTTGTCGCCGCAGACCGACCCGGAGAGCCTCGCGGTCCTGCTCTACACGTCCGGCACCAGCGGCGACCCGCGCGCCGCGATGCTCACCCACCGCGCCCTGGCCGCCAACGTCGAGAACCTGGCCGGCCTCGGCGAGGACCGGATGGGCCCCGAGGACCTCGTGCTCGGCGTGCTCCCGATGTTCCACGCGTTCGGCCTGAACGCCGTGCTCGGCTGGGCGATCGCCACCGGCGCCGCGCTGGTCGTCGACCAGCGCTTCGACTCGACCGGCACGTTGGACCTGATCAGCTCGTACGCCGTGACGCGGCTCCCGCTCGCGCCGCCGGCCCTGCACGCGCTGCTCGCCCGTGACGACCTCCGGGAGCGGCTCGCCTCGGTCAAGGTCGTGCTGACCGGCGCCTCCAGCCTCGACCGCTCGCTGGCCGACCGGTTCGAGCAGGCCACGGGCTTGTTCGTCCACCAGGGCTACGGCCTGACCGAGGCCTCCCCGGGCGTCACCACGACGCTCGGCGAGGACGAGCCGAAGCTCGGATCCGTCGGCCGCCCGCTGCCCGGTGTGGACCTGCGGATCGCCGACGACCAGGGTGAGGACGTCGAGGGCGACGACCCGGGCGAGATCCTGATCCGCGGCAAGAACCTGTTCTCCGGGTACTGGCCCGACGGCGCGGACGGCCCGGACGACGACGGCTGGTACCGCACCGGCGACGTCGGCTTCCTGGACGCCGACGGCGACCTCTACCTGGTCGACCGGCTCCGCGAGCTGGTCATCGTCAGCGGCTTCAACGTCTTCCCGAGCGAGGTCGAGGAGGTCTTGGTCGGCGCTCCCGGGGTCCGCGAGGCCGCGGTGATCGGCGTCCCGTCCGAGGAGACCGGCGAGGCGGTCAAGGCGTTCGTCGTACCGGCCACCGGTGCCTCGATCGACGTCGCCGACGTGCTCGAGTACGCCGGGCAGCGGCTGGCCCGCTTCAAGTGCCCGGTCGAGGTCGAGGTGGTCGACCACCTGCCGCACTCGGTCACCGGCAAGGTCGCGAAGGGCCGCCTCCGGGAGGCGGACCGGTGAGCGCACCACGCGTCACGCTGTACGGGAAACCCGGCTGCCACCTCTGCGAGGACGCCCAGGCGATCGTCGCCGCGGTCTGCGCCGAGCTCGGCGTGGAGTGGACCGAGATCGACGTCACGCAGGACCCCGCGCTGTTCCGCGAGTACGGCGAACAGATCCCGGTCACCTTCGTCGACGGCCGCCAGCACGACTTCTGGCGGGTCGACCCGGTCAGGCTGAAGAAGGCCTTGACAACGGCGTGAGTTTCGACGTGACGTCTGTCATGGGTCCCGTTGCCGATTTTGTTCTCACGTTCACAAGCTCCTAGAGTGGGGGTGTCGCCCGCCGTGAGGCGGTGACTCGCGAACCACCTTTCCAGGAGAACTGTGACGCCTGCCCGCAGCCGTCGCCCCGGCGCGCCGACGCGAACCGAACGCGGCATTCCCGAGGCCACTGTCGCGCGCTTGCCGGTGTACCTGCGGGCCCTGACCGCCTTGTCGGACAGTGGCATCGCCACCGCGTCGAGCGAGGATCTCGCGACCGCGGCCGGCGTCAACTCGGCCAAGCTCCGCAAGGACCTGTCCTACCTCGGCTCCTACGGCACCCGCGGGGTCGGGTACGACGTGGAGTACCTGCGCTACCAGATCGCCCGCGAGATCGGCGTCACCCAGGACTGGGCCGTCGTCATCGTCGGGATCGGAAACCTGGGCCACGCGCTGGCCAACTACTCCGGCTTCGGTACCCGCGGCTTCCGAATCGTCGCCCTGCTGGACGCGGCGCCCGAGCTGGTCGGCGAGCGGATCGGCGACATGGTCGTGCGCGACTTCGCCGAGCTCGAGGAGATCGTCGCCGCCGACCGGGTCTCGATCGGTGTCATCACCACTCCCGCCGGTCCGGCCCAGGAGGTCTGCGACCGGCTGGTCGCGGCCGGGGTGACCAGCATCCTGAACTTCGCGCCGGTGGTGCTGTCCGTGCCCGACGGTGTCGACATCCGCAAGGTGGACCTCTCGATCGAGTTGCAGATCCTGGCGTACCACGAACAACGAAAGTCCGGAGAGGCGGCGCTCCCCGAGGTGCCCGAACTACCAGCGATCAACGGTCTGCCCGATCTGCCCAGCGTGGGCGGAGGTGTGGGCGCATGAGTTACCTGGTCGTCGGCATCTCGCATCGAAGCGGGGACATCTCGGTTCTGGAGCGGGTCGCGCTGGACGCGGACGCGGCGACCAAGCTGGCGATCTCCGTCCAGCACAGTCCCGCCGTCAGCGAGTCGGCCGTCCTGGCGACCTGCAACCGCACCGAGGTCTACGCCAACGTCGACCGCTTCCACGCCGGCATGGACGAGGTCACCGCGATCCTGTCCGACGTCACCGGCGTCCCGCTGCTCGACCTGGCCGAGCACCTGTACGTGCACTTCGAGGAAGGCGCCGTCGCGCACCTGTTCCAGGTCGCGGTCGGGCTCGACTCGATGATCGTCGGCGAGAGCCAGATCCTCGGCCAGCTGAAGGAGTCGCTGCGGGTCGGCCAGGACCTGGAGACGATCGGCACCGGGCTGAACGCGCTGTTCCAGCACGCGCTGCGGACCGGCAAGCGGGCCCGCGCCGAAACGGGGATCGACTCGGCCGGCCGCTCGGTGGTCACCGCCGGGCTGGACGCGGTCGGTGGCTTCGAGGGCCGTCGCGCGCTGGTCGTCGGTGCCGGTTCGATGGCCTCGCTGGCCGCTCAGACCCTGCTCGCCGGCGGCGCCGCGAGCGTCACGATCGCGAACCGGAACCACGACCGCGCCGTCGCGCTGGCGATGAGGATCGGCGGTACGGCGATCCCGCTGGCCGGCGTACCGGACGCCCTGGCCGAGGCCGACCTGGTGGTCAGCTGCACCGGCGCCCGCGGCGCTGTGCTGACCGAGGAGATGTTCCGCAACGCCACCGACGGACGCCCGTACGGCGTACTCGACGTGGCTCTGCCGCGCGACGTCGAGCCGGGCGTCGCCCGGATCCCCGGCATCACGCTCGTCACACTGGCCGACCTCGCCGGTACGGCGGGCGGCAGCGAGCACGACATCGACGAGGTCCGCCGGATCGTCGGCGAGGAGACCGGCGCCTTCGAGGCGACCCGCCGGGCGGCCTCCGTCGCGCCGACCGTGGTCGCGCTGCGCACGATGGCGACCGAGCTGGTCGACTCCGAGCTGGCCCGCCTCGACCGCCGGCTGCCCGGCCTCGACGAGCACCAGCGCCACGAGGTCGCCCGGACCATCCGGCGCGTCGTCGACAAGGTTCTGCACACCCCCACCGTCCGCGTGAAGGAACTGGCCGCCGATCCGGGCGGCCCGACCTACGCCGACGCGCTGCGCGAGCTGTTCGCGCTCGACCCGGCGACCGTCGACGCGGTCACCGCCCCCAAGCCCACCACCGGAGGTGAGTCCGCATGATCAAGCTCGGAACCCGCCGGTCGGCTCTCGCGACCGTCCAGGCCAACCACGTCGCCGACGCGCTGCGGAACCTCGGGCACGAGGTCGAGCTGGTCCCGATCGTCACCACCGGCGACGTGAACCGGGCGCCGGTCGAGCAGATCGGCGGCACCGGCATCTTCGTCAGCGCCCTGCGCGACGCGTTGCTGGCCGGCGAGATCGACATCGCCGTGCACTCGCTGAAGGACCTGCCGACCGCGCCGATCGACGGACTGACGCTCGGCGCGATCCCGGTCCGCGAGGACCCGCGCGACGTACTGGTCGCCCGCGACGGGCTGACCCTCGGCGAGCTGCAGACCGGTGCGCTGGTGGGCACCGGCTCGGCCCGCCGACAGGCGCAGCTGGAGGCGCTCGGCCTCGGCCTCGAGCTGACCGGGATCCGCGGCAACGTCGACACGCGGATCGGCATGGTGGCCGATGGCAAATTGGACGCGGTGGTGCTCGCGAGGGCAGGGTTGGCCCGGTTGGGCCGGCTGGCCGAGATCACCGAGACCCTGGACCCGATCCAGGTCCTGCCGTGCCCCGGACAAGGTGCCCTGGGCATCGAGTGCCGCAGCGACGACACCGCCGTACTGGCTGCTCTGGAGCCACTGGAGGACCCGGGGACCCGGGTCGCGGTGACCGCCGAGCGGCAGTTGCTGGCCACGCTCGAGGCCGGGTGCACCGCGCCGGTCGGTGCGCTGGCCGAAGTGGTCGACGGTGAGGACGGCCCGGAGCTGTGGCTGCGGGGAGCACTCGGTGAGGACGGCGGCGGTGTCCGGCGGCTGTCCGCCAACGGATCGGTCGACGATCCAGCGGCGGTCGGGCGGGCGCTGGCGCACGAGTTGCTGGAGCAGACATGACACCGGCACGGGGCACGACGACGGAAAAGACGAGCAAGACAAGGGCGAAGGCGACGGCAGACGTGAGCAGCGCGAAGACAGCAGCGGCCACCCAGGCTCCGCAGAAGGTGCCGGCGAAGGCCGCGGCGACAAGCAGCACAGCCAAGCAGACCAGACCGCTCGGGCACGTCACCTTCGTCGGGGTCGGTCCGGGTGATCCAGCCCTGCTGACGATCGCCGGGCGCGACGTCCTGGCGAACGCCGACGCCGTGGTGGTCGAAGGTCCCGAGCACGACGCCTTCCTGGCCTACTGCCCGGCCGGCGTCGAGGTGATCGACGGCTCCGGTGCCGAGGGCAGCCGGGCGCTGCGGGTCGCCGCACGGGCGCGCCTGGTGGTGAAGACCGCCAAGACCGCCTCGAACGTCGTCCGCCTGCTGACCGGTGACCCGTTCACCTTCTCCAGCGGCGCCGAGGAGGCGGCCGCGTGCCGCAAGGCGGGGATCAGCTTCAACGTCGTACCGGGGGTCAGTGAGGTCAGCGCCGTACCGGCGTACGCGGGCATCCCGTTGACCGTGAAGAGCGAGCGCGAGGTCACGGTGCTCGACCTGGCCGAGGCCAAGCTCGACTTCAGCCGGCTGCACCCGAAGCAGACGCTCGTCCTGCTGAACGCCATCGACGTGCTGAAGGACGTCACCGCCGCGCTGGTCGAGGCCGGCTTCGACGCCGGTACGCCGGTCTGCGCGACCGTCGGCGGTACGACGACCGCCCAGACCAGCGTGGTCGGCACGCTCGGCACGATCGTCGCCGACCTGCGGACCGCCAAGGTCGTCGGCGAGGCCGTGATCGTGGTCGGCTCCGTGGTCGAGCAGCGCGAGGCGCTCAGCTGGTTCGAGACCAAGCCGCTGTTCGGCTGGCGGATCCTGGTGCCGCGCACCAAGGACCAGGCCGGCCCGCTGATGGACCGCCTGCGCCGGTACGGCGCGATGCCGGAAGAGGTCCCGACCATCTCGGTCGAGCCGCCGCGCAACCCGCAGCAGATGGACAAGGCGATCCGCGGGCTGGTCGAAGGCCGGTACGAGTGGGTCGCGTTCACCTCGGTCAACGCCGTCAAGGCCGTCCGGGAGAAGTTCGACGAGTACGGCCTGGACGCGCGGGCGTTCTCCGGGCTGAAGATCGCCGCGGTCGGCGAGAAGACCGCCGAGGCGATCGCCGCCTGGGGCATCCGCCCCGACCTGCTGCCCTCGGGCGAGCAGTCGGCCGCCGGACTGGTCGAGGACTGGCCGCCGTTCGACGAGGTGCTCGACCCGATCAACCGGGTCTTCCTGCCGCGCGCGGACATCGCCACCGAGACACTGGTGGCCGGTCTGACGGACCTGGGCTGGGAGGTCGACGACGTCACGGCGTACCGGACCGTCCGGGCCGCTCCGCCGCCCGCGCCGACCCGCGAAGCGATCAAGTCGGGCAAGTTCGACGCGGTCGTGTTCACCTCGTCCTCGACCGTGCGGAACCTGGTCGGCATCGCCGGCAAGCCGCACGCGTCGACGGTGATCGCGGTGATCGGCCCGGCGACCCTGAAGACCGCTGAGGAGCACGGCCTGCGCGTCGACGCGATGGCCGAGGCGCCGTCCGCCGAGGAACTGGCCGACGCACTGGCCCGGTTCGGCGCGGACCGGCGTGACACCATGGTCGAGGCGGGGGAGCCCGTCACCCGCCCGTCCGAGCGACGCTCGGGCTCTCGCAGGAAGAGCTAGGTTCGTGACTGGATTCCCTGGTGTTCGTCCCCGGCGGCTGCGGTCGTCGGCGGCTGTCCGGCGACTGGTGTCGGAGACCACGATCGAGCCGCGGCAGCTGATCCTGCCGATGTTCATCCGGGAAGACGCACGGGAGCCGATCGCGATCAGCTCGATGCCGGGCGTCTACCAGCACACGCGCGACACCGCGCGGAAGGCCGTCGCCGAGGCCGTGCAGCTGGGGCTCGGCGGAGTGATGCTGTACGGCGTACCGTCCTCGAAAGACGAAGTCGGTTCCGGGTCTTTGGATCCGGAAGGCATCCTGAACGTGGCGATCCGGGACGCGGTGTCCGAGGCCGGCGACGACCTGCTGGTGATGTCGGACCTGTGCCTCGACGAGTTCACCACGCACGGGCACTGCGGCGTACTGGACTCCGCCGGGCGCGTCGACAACGACGCGACCCTCGCGATCTACGCCGAGATGGGAGTCGCGCAGGCCACCGCCGGCGCCCACGTCGTCGGGCCGTCCGGGATGATGGACGGCCAGGTCGGCGTCGTCCGCTCCGCGCTCGATGCCGCCGGATTCGTGGACACGGTGATCCTGGCGTACGCCGTGAAGTACGCGTCGGCGTTCTACGGGCCGTTCCGCGAGGCCGTCGGCTCGTCGCTCCAGGGCGACCGGAAGACCTACCAGCAGGACCCCACCAACGACGCCCGCGACGCGATCCGCGAGGTCGACCTCGACATCGCCGAAGGCGCCGACATCGTGATGGTCAAGCCGGCACTGGCCTACCTCGACATCATCCGCCAGGTCCGCGACCACGTGAACGTCCCGGTCGCGGCGTACAACATCTCCGGCGAGTACGCGATGGTCGAGGCCGCCGCCGCCAACGGCTGGATCGACCGCGAGAAGGCGATCCTGGAAACGCTCAACAGCATCCGGCGGGCCGGCGCGGACACGATCCTCACGTACTGGGCCTCGGAAGCGGCACAGCTGCTGTCTCACCGGTAGAGGTTTCTCCCACGCGGCCGGCTACGGTCGCTCCTTCTCTGCCGCTGCCTGTGTGCCGGATCTGCCGCGCTGGAATGCACCCGGTTCGACCTGTTGAGGTCAGCCGAGAGTGATGGGAATCAACGTATTGCCGTCCACGACGACGGCCAGGTGGCCGTTGGGGGCGATCTCGAGATCCCTGCTGTTGGACGGCAGCGGGACGGTCGATGTGACGGCGTTGGTGGTCGTGTCGATGACCTCGATCGCGGGCTTCAGATCGTCCATCCCGGGTGTCCCGTCCGCCACGCTCTTCTCGTCCATCCCCGTGACGTACAGCTGCCGTCCGTCCGGGGTGATCGCCATCGCGTACGACCGGCCGGTGACCGGCACCTTCGCCACGACGGCGAGGCTGCCGGCGTCGAGCACCGAGACGAAGTTGGGCTTCGTCGTCTCGTACGTCGCGTAGGAGACGAAGATCCGCTTCCCGTCCGGAGTGACCACCACGTCGTCCGGCCGGTCTCCGGGCAGCTGGAGCGTCTTGACCACCTTGCCGCTCGTGGCATCCACCACCGTCAACGCGTTGATCGGCGGACCGCCTCCCGAATGAGCGGGTGCGCTCGTGACGTAGACCCAGCGGCCGTCCGGTGAGACGGCGATCCCCTCGTGCTCCGCGTCCGGGAGATCCACGGTCAGATCCACGACCTGCCTCCGGACGTCGATCCGCACCAAGCCCGGGAAGGCGCTCACGGCGTACAGGTGCCGGCCGTCCGGGGCGACAGCGAGGTCGCTCAGCGGACCACTGTCGACGTCGACCGTCGCGGTCTCGGCCCGGGTCGCGGTGTCGATGAAGCGAACGGCCCCCGACGTGTAGTTGCCGGCGAGGTAGGCCTGCTTCCCGTCCCGGCTGAACCGGACCTGCTTCCCGCCCTCGGAGAGGAAAGGAATCGTCTCGACCTTGCGGCTGGCCAGCTCCACGATCGTCAGGCTTTCCGGGTTCGCGACGTAGGCGAACCGGCTGTCCGGCGTGATCGCGACCGACCAGACCTCGTGCTCGATCGGGATCGGCTCACCGAGCTTGGGCGCCGGCTTGGCCGTCGCGGTCTGCTCGGCCGACGTGTCGCCCTTTCCGGCCTGCCCACTGCATCCGCCGAGCGCCAGCATCATCACGCCGAGCGCCGCGAGCGTCCTCCGGCCGGTCACCAGCACCTGCCACGGGCTAGTCGAAGCAAGTGCCGGGAGCGCCGTAGGCGGTGGCAAGCTGTCTCGATCACCCGCCGATCATGCCCGGCGACCAGACCTTCCGACAGCCAGTTGCAGCAACTGGCCATCGCGCCGCGGCGACAGGCCCTGGGGGCGGTGAGCGCGGGTTCTGCGCGCTCGGGTGGTTCCGGTGCGCTTGCTGTCGTCCGCCGTCGCCCACACGGCCGGCTACGCCCGCTCCTTCGTCGCGACCTACGCAGTCCGCTCCCGCCCACCCTGGGTGCGGGCTTAGCGCCCTGAAGTGAGTGCAGGTGGGCACGCGCTGCGGTGCGTCCGGTGCGCGCACGTGAGTCGCCGGTGGCCTGCTCCAGGCGGGCATGAACCGTGCGGACCTGGTGGGCGCCTGAGGCGTCCCTGGCTGCGGTGGACAGCGGAACTTGGTCGCCGACAGGCGTGCGAGTGCGCTCTCTGCCGCCACCCGTGTGCCTTCTCTGCCGCTACCGGTGTGCCGGATCTGCCGCTTAGCAGATGACTGTTGCCGCCGGGGAACGGTCGCTAGGCTGTTTGCGTGCGGGAAAACTGAGGGCGCAGGCGGCGGTACGCCGACCGAGCGGATGCTGGAGTGGGCGACAGCTGTAATCGGCCTGAGCGCGAGGCTCGTCGAGGTGCGTGCTCTGCACGGCGCCCAGGGGCCGTGGTGGCTGGGTATCGAGTGGCGTGGGCAGTTGACGGAAGCGGTGCTGCGAGCACCTACTCCGCGGATCGACGCGGCCATGGTGACTACGGGAGCCGCCGCGCTTGAAGTGGCGGAGCGGTTCGGGCTGCCGGCCCCACGACTGCTCGGGGCCGACCTGCAGAGCACAGGCGTGCCAACGACGCTCGAGACCGTCGTACAGGGCACGAGTGACTGGCCGGCGCCTCCTTCGGTCGAGCGACTGCGCGCAGCAGGCGCCGTACTCGCGCGTGTCCACACGGTCTCGCTAGCGCCGTACGAGGAACTGCCGTTCCGGCCGCGGCCGATTGCGGTGGACGACTTTGCCGCGGACCGGCGCGAAGGGCGCTTGCCGTCAACACCTCTGCTGCAGACCGCCGACGAGATGGTCACCGCGCACGGCGTACCGCCCAGCGAACAGGTCTTCCTCCACGGCGACGTCTGGCCTGGCAACCTCATGTGGGCAGGCGACGAGATCGCGGCCCTCATCGATTGGAAGACCGCCGGCGTAGGAGCGCGAGGAGTCGACCTCAGCGAGCTTCGCAAGCAGGCCGCCATCTCGTTCGGCCCCCAAGCACCTGCCCACGTACTGGACGGCTATGAACGCGCAACCTCCACCAAGGCCCGCAACGTCGCGTACTGGGATGCCATTGCCGCCCTCAACACCCCCACCGAGCTGTACGACGCAACAGCAACCACCCGCCGAGACGCCTTCCTGGACAGGGCGATGGTCAACCTCGACAGCTGAGCACCACGCCCCACCGGCCGGCGCGGTCGGCTCAGCTGTAGTTGCCGAGGAATCCCGGGGACGGGAGGCCGATCTGGGCGGTGAAGTCTGTGGCGACGCCGACGAGCTCGGTCATCGGGACCGGGCGGCGGCTGGTAGCGGGCAGGTCGGACCGTGCTTCTGTCGACCACAGGAACGGGTAGACCGCGATCCCATGGGTGGGGAGCAGAGCGTCGCTCTCGTCCTGCCAGCCGGGCCAGCGGAGGGACTCGTAGAACTTGTTCGTCCCGCCGGACAGGAGCCAGTCCATCCACTGGCTGTGGGTGATCTCGAGGGACTCCCACTCGAGGGTGTCGGGGGCGAAGTAGCCGACCTGGCCGATCTCGCCGGGGCGGCCGGTGGTTGCCGCGTCGTACGTGCTGATGGCGAAGACGCCGCCCAGTACGTCGTACCCGATGATCAGGCCGTTAAGCGGTTCCCAGCTCGGGTCGGTCGTCGCCGGGAACTCGTTGACCCGGCCGATGCCCAGGCCTGGGATCGATGAACCGCCGAGGGCTCTGACCCAGCCGCCGTCGACCAGGAGGCCGCCGCAGTTCACGACTGTCGCGCCGAGTGCCGATCGCTCGGTCACCTGCAGTTGCGCGAGGGTTGCCGATCCGGCCGGCCCGTCGGGAGGCAGTAGCTCGACCCGCACCGGGCTCTCGGTGATCTGCTCCAGTACCCAGGGCCAGGCAGACTCGGTCGCGTTCACCCCAGGCAGTCTGCCGGACGATCGGTCTTGCCGGAAAACAAGGGCGGGTGAGACCATCGGCGGATGCTGAACACACGAAAGGTTCATGCCGCGTAGGCGTCCTGGGCAGGTGCGGGCCGATGGGTGCGGGGTCTGGGAGTGCTGTACGCCGGCCGACGAGCTGCTTGAGCTGTTCGCGATTGTCGAGCACAACCTGCCGCGGCGGGATGCTCGGCGGTTCCGGGCCCGGTTGGAGAAGCTCGACGAGCTGTGGTGAGGGTACGGCGGTACACGCGGTTGTCGGACCTGCCGGGCTTGTCGGTGTTGACCCGGACGACCTTGCTGCGCTTGGAGGCCCGGGGCGAGCCGGTCGAGCAGGTGGTGGTCGACTGGCACCGGATGGTTGCTGATAGCAAGGATCGTTCCCGCGGGGACTGTGCGACCTGGGGGTGCTGTCCGCCGACGGTCGGAGTGTGGACGCTGCTGATGATGCTCGAGTCCGAGATGCGCCGCCGGGACCGCGAGAGGCTGTACGCCGAGCTGCGGTGGGTCGAGTCGCTCGGATAGGGCGTGTCCTCGGTCATGAGGGTGGTCGCGGGTGGTGAACGCCGGCAACCGTATGTGCGGTGCTGGGGTGAGTGGCCGGTGTTCAGGGCGCGTCTTTGTGCATGGCTCAGTCGTGTGTGGGGCTTCGTGACGGCTGACCGGTGCACAAGGTGGAGGTTTCGAGGGGGTGGTGAGTGCGGTGACGGGGGCTGGTGGTCGGGTCGCCGGTACCGACCGACAGGACGTCTTCAGTTCACCGGCTCGCTTCGCACGGGATGTACGCCTGGAACCTGCTCGCCCCGGCCGCCTGGGCAGGACACCTCCTGTCGGTCGGTCCCCCACCCCCACTCAGCCGGATGCGACTTTGAGCGCCGGTCAGCCGGTGAGAAGGCCTTGGCCTCAACCGGTTGTTGCACATGATGTGTGTGATGACTGGGAGGTAGTGATGCCGGGTAGGCGGTTGGATGTGCGGGAGCGTCAGGTGATCGAGAGGTCGCTGGGGGCGGGGTTGACGGTTGGGCAGATCGCGGAGGTGCTGGGGCGTCATCGCACGACGATCGCGAGGGAGATCGAGCGTAACGGCGTGGTCCGGTTCGGGTCGTTGCCGGCGCGGCCGGCGCGTGGTGGCGGTGTGTGGGGCCGGCCGCGCAGGTATCGGACTGATCGTGCTCAGCGTCATGCCAACCGGCGAGCGCGTCGTCCGAAGCCGTTCAAGCTGACCGGGGCGTTGGCGGTGGCGGTCGGGCAGTTGATGTTGCAGGACTGGTCGCCGCAGCAGATCGCGGCGAGCTTGCCAGGGTTGTTCCCCGACGACGACGGTATGCGGGTGAGCCACGAGACGATCTACCAGTCGTTGTTCGTCCAGGCCCGCGGCGAGTTGCGCCGGGAACTGACCGATCACCTGCGCAGCAAACGGATGAGCCGCAAACCCCGCACCGGCGTGGTGCGGCGGGGCCTGATTGGGATCGTGCCGATCAGCCAACGGCCGGCCGAGGTGTCGGATCGGGCCGTTCCCGGGCACTGGGAAGGCGATCTGCTGCTGGGCGGGGTCGGCAAGGGCGCGGTGATCACCCTGGTCGAACGCAAGAGCCGGTTCGTGCTGCTGACCCCGCTACCAGAGCGCCACACCGGGCTCGACCTGAAAGCCGCGCTGACACCACTGATCGGCTCGCTGCCCCAAGCGCTGCGCGGCTCGCTGACCTGGGACCGCGGCACCGAGATGAGCGAACACGCCGCCATCGCTGTCGCCACCGGGATCGACATCTACTTCGCCGATCCCCACTCGCCCTGGCAACGCGGCAGCAACGAGAACACCAACGGACTACTGCGCCAGTACTGGCCCAAAGGCGCTGACCTGCGCACCCTCACCCACGCCCGCACCGACGAAGTCGCCCACCGGCTGAACACCCGCCCACGACAAACCCTGGGATGGAAGACTCCAGCCCAAGCCCTCAACGAGGCACTCCGAGCAACAACCAGTTGAAACCGCCGGCCGAACAGTGGCTGGGCCGTGCTCAAAGTCGCACCGCTGGGGCACCACCCGACCCGACCACGCCGTGGCGTCACCAGCGTCTTGACCGAGTACACCTAATGGTCGGCGAGCTCGGTGGTGGCGGCCCAGCTGGACAGGAGTTTCAGGGCGTCTGCGGTGGGGGTGTCGGCGGGGGCGGTGTAGACCAGCAGAGTGAGGCCGGGGTGGGCGGGGAACTCCAGGGCCTCGAAGGTGAGGTCGAGGTTGCCGACGACCGGGTGGTGGAGGCGTTTGAGGCCGGTGCGGTGGAAGCGGACGTTGTGGGCGGCCCAGCGGGTGCGGAACTCCTCGCTGCGGGTGGAGAGCTCGCCGATCAGCTCGATCAGGAGTTTGTCGTGCGGGTTGTGGCCGGCTTCGGAGCGGAGCATCGCGGCGATGTCGTTGGCGGTGCGGTCCCAGTCGGGGTAGTAGTCCTGCGCGGCGGGGTCGAGGTACACGAAGCGCGCCGTGTTGGCGGGGCGGCGGGGGTCCGCGAGGACGGGGGAGTAGAGCGCGCGGGCCATCCGGTTCGCGGCGAGGATGTCGTGGCGGGTGTTGCGGACCCACGCGGGGGCGTCGCCGATGGTGTCCAGGACCAGTTGGACGCTCGAAGGCACCGTGGCGGGTGCGGGCTTGCGTTTGCGGGCCGGGACCGGCGAGGAGGCGCGGGCCAGGTCGAAGAGATGGGCGCGTTCCGCGTCGTCCAACTGGAGAGCGCGAGACAGGCCTTCCAGTACGGCGTCCGAAGCGCCGCCCAGGCTTCCGCGTTCCATCCGGACGTAGTAGTCGATGCTGACCCCCGCGAGCAGCGCGACCTCCTCGCGGCGCAGCCCTTTGACCCGCCGGTTGCCGCCGTACGCCGGGAGGCCGGCCTGGTCGGGCGTGATCCGGGCGCGCCTGGAGGCCAGGAACTCGCGGATCTCGGCTCGGTTGTCCATGGCCCCACCGTAATCGCTGCCCGCGCGCCGAAGGAGGTACTGGCGTTACCCGGAAGGCCAGTGACTCCCGCGCGAGCAGGACGAGCTGTTGACTGGAGCCCGCAGAGCCGGACCGAAGGCCACACAGGCAGGAGCAACCCATGGAACACACCAGACTCGGTACGTCGGGGCTGAAGGTCAGCCGGATCGCGCTCGGGTGCATGAGCTTCGGCGACACCTCGCGCGGGTTCAACACGTGGGCGCTCGACGACGCCGGTGCCGAGCCGATCTTCCGGCAGGCCCTCGATCTCGGCATCACGTTCTGGGACACCGCGAACGTCTACGGCTTCGGCAGCTCCGAGGAGATCGTCGGGCGCGCGATCCGCAAGTACACCCGTCGCGAGGACATCGTGCTCGCCACCAAGGTGCACTTCAAGGTGCACGACGGACCGGGCGGCCAAGGCCTGTCCCGCAAGGCGATCACGGAGCAGATCGATGCCTCGCTCAACCGTCTCGGGACCGACTACGTCGACCTCTACCAGATCCACCGCTTCGACCCCGAGACGCCGGCCGAGGAGACGATGGAGGCGCTGCACGACGTCGTGAAGGCCGGCAAGGTCCGCTACCTCGGCGCCTCGTCGATGTGGGCCTGGCAGTTCTCCAAGCTGCAGTACGTCGCGCAGCTGCACGGCTGGACGAAGTTCGTCTCGATGCAGAACCAGTACAGCCTGATGCAGCGCGAGGAGGAGCGCGAGATGTTCCCGCTGCTCGCCGACCAGGGCGTCGGGTCGATCCCGTGGAGCCCGCTGGCCAAGGGCCGGCTCGCTCGTCCGTGGGGTACGCAGACGACGCGAGCAGGCAACGACCCGGTCGCCGACCGGCGCTTCAGCGAGGCCGACCGGCCCGTGGCGGACGCCGTACAGAAGGTCGCCGAGGCGCGCGGCGTACCGATGGCGCAGGTCGCGCTCGCCTGGGTGCTGAAGCATCCCAGCGTCAACGCTCCCATCGTCGGTCCGACCAAGGAGCACCATCTGCCGGACGCCGCCGCGGCCCTGGAGCTGACCCTCACCGACGACGAGATCCGCACTGTGGAAGAGGCCTGCGCCCCAGGCGCCCCCGCGAGCTTCTGAGCCAAGAAAGGCACACACCGGTACGACGGTCTGAGAGGCCCTGGCATTACCCCTCAGTCGCGTCGTACCGGCGGAAGGTCTTGGAGGACAGGGTGAGGATGCCGGCGCCGACCAGGCAGGTGAGGCCGCCTAGTAGCAGCGCAGGGGCGGGGCCGAGGAGGCCGCCAAGGGTGCCGGCTCGGAGGTTGCCGAGGTTGGGGCCGCCGATTCCCACCATCAGGTCGAGGGAGCTGACGCGGCCGAGGAGGGCGTTGGGGGTGTTGGCCTGGAGGATGGTGGCGCGGAAGACGGTGGTGATGATGTCGGCGGCGCCGGCTGTGGCCAGGAGGACGATGGCCAGCCAGAGGTGGGTGGTGAGGGCGACCGCGCCGATGGCTCCGCCCCAGACGGCGACCGAGATGAGCATGGCTCGGCCTTGGTGACGGAGGTGGCCGACAGGGCCGGACAGGGTGGCGGCGATGATGCCGCCGACGCCGATCGCGGCGAACAGGTAGCTGACGGTCTGCGGGCCGCCGCCGAAGTGGGTGTCGGCGAGGGCGGGGAACAGCGCGGTGGGCATGGCCAGCGCGGTGGCGTTGAGGTCGAGCAGGAAGATCATGCCGATCAGCGGGTGGCGGGCGGCGTACTGGATGCCTTCGGCAACGGATCGGAGGCCGACGGTCGAGCCGCCGTCGACCGGGGGCATGGGTGGAAGGCGGCGGACGCCGGCCAGCGCGGCGAGGAAGGTGGCGGCGTCCACGGCGTACGCCCCTCCGATGCCGACCGTCGCGATCAGGACTCCGGCGAGCAGGGGCGCGGCGATGATCGCGACCTGGAACGAGAGCTGGTTGAGGGCCGCGGCGGCGGGGAGCAGCCGGGGCGGGAGGAAGCGCGGCGGGAACGTCCGGCGGGCGGAGCCGTCGACCGCGGCCAGGGCGGCGGAGGTTGCTGTCAGCAAGTAGAGAAGCCAGAGCTCGTTCCAGTGCAGGAACGCCTGGACGGCGAAGAGGATGCCGACGGCCATCAGTCCGGTGCTGGTGAGCAGGACCAGGCGCCGCCGGTCGACCGCGTCCGCGATCGAACCGCCGAAGAGGCCGAGCAGGAGGGTCGGGATCAGGTTGGCGAGCCCGAGTCCGCCGACGGCGATCGAGGAGCCGGTCACGTCGTACGCCTGGATCGACACCGCGACCATCGTCATCACGTTGCCGACCGCGGACAGCGACTGCCCGGCCCACAACCAGCGGAAGTCGACCGACTCACGCAACGGACTCAGGTCGGCGAACAACCGTCGTCGGGGCACGAGGAGCCATCCTCGTCCTGACCGAGCGGTGCGGCAAGCGGGTTTCGGGCATCCCGCGGAGACCGTACGGCGGAGCGCCCGGGCAGCCCGTACGGCGGGGAGGCCCCGGCCAGGGCTACCGTGGATCGGCCGAACGGGGACGAGAAGGAGATGCTGAGCGGGATGAGCGACCTGGAGACGCTGACGCAGGACCTGAGGAGCGCGGTGCGAGCGGCGGCGCCGTTGATCGAGGGGGTCGGGAAGGACTCGAGAGCGTTGACCCAGCAGCTCGGGAACGAGAACGGCCCGGCGCTGACGGCTCTCGGGCAGCAGGCGGATCAGGCTCTCAAGAGTCCTGAGGGGGCACAGGTGGGAGTCCTGCGCGGCGCGATGCACGATGCCGATGTGTTCGGTGGACGGCTTCGGCGGGCCGGTGGGGAGATCGGGAGGTTCCAGCAGGATCTCGACCTCGCGGGCAACCATCTGCGGGAGGGTGCGAAGTCGCAGGCCAAGTTGGTCGAAGAGCTCGGGGTGGAGACGCCGGAGATCAAGACACTGGGGAACCGGCTGACCGATCTGAGCGGGGCGGTGAAGGCGGCCGGCACGGCGCTGGACGGTGCCGGCCGGCAGATCGACGATGTGCGCGATTCGGTGAACAAACTACTGAGGAGCGATCTGGGCGCGGACCGGGCAGAGACCGCGGACAGGATCAGGGCTGCTCAGACCGGAATGCGCCAGGGGGCTGACGAGCTGAAGGCCACGCTCGGCAAAGCCGCTGCCAAGCTGGCCGAGAAGGAGCCGGACCGGCTCGCGGCGATGGACGAGACCGATGCGCTCGCGAAGGCCGGCGAGGACGGGAGCCTCGCCAAGGCGGCAGACCTGGCGAAGACCGCCGACGCCGCTCGCAACCCGACCCCGAAGGACCAGGAGGTCGCCCCCGGCTCGGCGTCGCGCGCCGGCGGCCGGGCCCACAACCCCGCAAGCCCCACCCAGGAACGCGGCCTCTAGCCCGTACGACGAACAGCCCGCCGCGATCGGCCCGTCCCGAAGGCCCGTCGGCCGCCACTCGCGCCGTCCGGACGGGCGATGAAGCCGTCCAGGCTGACCGCGATGAACACCGCCGCGTGAAAGCTCACTTCGCTCCCCGTCCGTCCGTGGATCCCCCGTTCCACGCCCCCGGAGCAGCCCGGCTCAGACCTCGGGGGCCATCGCCTCGTCGACGGAATCGACCACGGTGAAGACCTTGTGCAGCTTGGTGATGCGCAGGATCTTGGCGACCCGCGGGTGCAGGCCGGCCAGGATCAGGGCGCCGCCCTGGACCGCGGCCTGCTGGTGGGCACCGACCAGGACGCCGAGGCCGCTGGAGTCCATGAACTCGACCTCGCTCAGGTCGAGCACCAGCGGCTTGGTGCCGATGGTGTCCAGCACCGCCCGGAGGGTCTCGGTCAGTGCGGGCGCCGCCTCGAGGTCGACGTCACCGGACAGCCGCACCACCGGGTGCGGGCCGAGATGGTCGACCTGGACGGTCAGATCCGCGCTGTCGGCAGCCACGATCCGGAGCTCCTCGGGTTGTCGGCGGCCGGTGATCCAGACGCCGGCTGCGCCCGTCGGACGACGGGCGCGTTGGGCGATGGCTCTGGACTGAACCATCGGTCTGCGAGCAGTATCACCCGCCGAGCCGACAGTTCAACCATCCACACCCCGCCGAGACCGCGTTGTGCGCGGAGCGTGGATCACCGACCACGAGCAGCGACCCTCAGGACGTCCGCAGCCGCAGCGTGATCCGCGACGGCGAGCGGCCGGTGACGTAGACCCGTTGGCCGTCCGGTACGAGGGAACCGTTGAGCTGCGTGTAGCGCTCGCCGGGATCCATCGCGACCCGGGTCGCGCCGTTCCCCGGGCCGAACTCGATGCGGTCGTCGCCGACGGCGTACGAGCCGGTGCCCTCGACCAGCTGATAGTTGCCTGGAGCATCCAAAGTCTGGACCCCGGACAGCGTTCCGCCCGGCCGGAAGCACAGCTCGATCGCGAACGGGACCTCCGAGCCGTCCAGCTCGAAGGTGAGGTCGAAGCCGCTGCCGGCCTCGGCGACGGTGACCGTCGTCCGCAGCGTCCGGTACTGCTTCGGCCGGTGCGGGAAGTCCATCGACGCGTAGAACCGGCCGTCCGGCGTCAGCGCGTACGCGCCGTCCTTGCGCCGGTACCGCTTGGGCAGCGGCAGGTGGTAGGGGACCTTCACCTCGTCGCTCAACCGGAACGTACGAGACCCCGTACGCCGTAAGCCGTCGCTGCGGAAGTGCCCGGTGCTGAAGAACTGCGGCGACAACCGCACCGACTCCAGGATCGCGGCGCCCTGGCGGAGCTTGAAGAACGTCGGGTTCGTCGACAGCCCCGACGCGATCACCGGGATGTCGTGGAAGTCGGTCCCGCCGAAGACGGTCGCGGTCCGGTCGCCCCGGCGTACTCGGGCCAGTGCATGCGCCGGGTACTCGGCCACGAAGTCAGCTGGTGCGGGCTTCGGCGACGGCAGTACGGCGGCCAGCTCGGGCCGTTCGAGCACCTCGGCCAGGAAGTCGCCGAGCTCACCGGTGCCGCGGCGTTCGATGTCCTTGGCAACGCTCGCGAACCGGCCGTCGCGGTCGTGCAGCGCGAGCTCGCGGAACTGGGTCAGGTACCACCAGACCTCCCGGACCCGCGTCTGGTCCTGGCGCCGGGAGGCGATCGTGTCGACCTCGCCGTTCGGTTCCAGCAGGTGCAGTGTCGCCTCGAGGTTGCGGCGTACGAAGCCGAGCAGCGCGGGCTTGTCGCGCAGCCAGGCGATCGTCAGCAGGCTCGGATTGGTGACCTCCGACGCGTAGGTGGCCGACCGTTCGCTGTAGATGCCGTCGGGCGTCGCGTCGATGCCCTCGTCCAGCCAGTCGTCGATGCGCGCGGCGTACCGCCGGTCGGGGAACAGGTGGTGGGTGCGGGCGAGCGCGGCCGAGATCTCCCAGCGGTGGTTCGGGGTGTGCACGCCGCCGGAGGCGAGCGCGGGGCCGGCCTTGCGGATGACGCGTTCGAGTACGGCGCGGTGGGGTTCGGTTGCCGGGCTGTCATCGGCGTCCAGCAGGGCGTAGACCGTGCAGAAGTCCTGGACGGCGAACGCGCTGTCCGGCGGCGAGTGCAGGTTGCCGGCGTCGTACGTGCCGTCGTCGTTCTGGGTGCTCTCGAGCTTGTCGACCAGGAAACGCAGCGGCGTGAGCAGCGCGGCGTCGTGGTGGTAGCGCGAGCGCGTCCAGATGTACCCGGCGACCAGCCGGCGTGCTTTCCGGGCGACGTTCCGGACGCTGTCGCCGGTGCTCTGGAAGTTGCCGAGCACGAGCGGGATCTGCGCCTCGTTCGCGCTGGTGAGCAGGGTCAGCAGTTCCTCGTCGGCGGCGGTGGTGGTCGCCGTGGTGGACGCGCTCGCGAGGCTCGGCAGAACGGTCCCCGCAGACAGCCCGGCGAGCGACCCGGCCAGAAATGTACGACGCTGCATGAAGCCTCCACAGACTGGGAAAGCGATTGCCAAATGCCCAGTACTGTTCTTCGGCGGCACTGCACTGTCAAGACTTCACAGGTGTCCGGAATCGGTCACCGAGCAGCCCGGTGAACTCTTGTCTGAACCGGTTCGTTCTATTAGTTTGTCCGCTCTGGGTAAACGCTTTCCACTGCATTGTCGAATACTGTCTGGAGGAAAGAAAGTGAGTGGGCAGAAAAAGGACAATTTCGCTGCCTACCTCTTCCTGTCCCCGTGGCTGGTCGGCCTGTTCGTCATCACCGTCGGACCGATGATCGCCTCGCTCTACCTGGCCTTCACCGACTACAACCTGATCCAGGCCCCGCAGTGGATCGGCCTGGAGAACTTCACCCGGATGCTGTCCGACGAGCGGCTGCACAACTCGCTCAAGGTCACCTTCACCTACGTCTTCGTCTCGGTCCCGATCCAGCTCGCGGTCGCCCTGCTGCTGGCCGTCGTACTGGATCGTGGGGTGCGCGGGATGGCCTTCTACCGTTCGGTGTTCTACCTGCCGTCCCTGCTCGGCTCGAGCGTCGCGATCGCGATCCTGTGGAAGCAGGTGTTCGGCACCGACGGCCTGCTCAACCAGGTGATCGCGCCGCTCGGCTTCGACGGCAAGGGCTGGATCTCCGACCCCAGTACGGCGCTCGGCACGCTCGTCGTGCTGAACGTGTGGACCTTCGGTGCCCCGATGGTGATCTTCCTGGCCGGCCTGCGGCAGATCCCGGCGATGTACTACGAGGCCGCCTCCGTCGACGGCGCCGGCGCGCTGCGGCGGTTCGCGACGATCACGCTGCCGCTGCTGACCCCGATCATCTTCTTCAACCTGGTGCTGCAGATCATCCACGCGTTCCAGTCGTTCACCCAGGCCTTCGTCGTCTCCGGCGGCACCGGCGGCCCGTCGGACTCGACGATGTTCTACACGCTCTACCTCTACGACCGTGGCTTCGGAAACTTCGACATGGGCTACGCCTCGGCGATGGCGTGGTTCCTGCTCGTGATCATCGGGGTCTTCACCGCGGCGAACTTCGTCGCCTCGAAGTACTGGGTGTTCTATGACGACTGAGACCCTGCGTCGCCCGGTCCCGGCCACCTCCGGTACGACGCTCGCCTGGCGGCGGGTCCGGCCCGCGCTGACCCACCTCGCGCTGGCGGCGACCGCGCTGGTGATGCTCTACCCGGTGATCTGGATGGTGGTCAGCTCACTGCGCCCCGGCAACGAGATCTTCCGCGACCCCGGCATCCTGGTCCGCGACCTGCGGATCGAGAACTACCGGATCGGCTGGAACGCGCTGACCGAACCGTTCACCCGCTACCTGCTGAACTCGGCGGCCGTCGTCCTGGGCTCGATCGTCGGCAACCTGGTGTCCTGCTCGATGGCGGCGTACGCGTTCGCCCGGCTGAACTTCACCGGCAAGAAGTTCTGGTTCTCGATCATGCTGGTCACGATCATGCTGCCGATCCACGTGGTGATCGTGCCGCAGTACATCCTGTTCAGCCAGGCCGGCTGGATCAACACGTTCCTCCCGCTGGTCGTGCCGAAACTGCTGGCCACCGACGCGTTCTTCGTGTTCCTGATGGTCCAGTTCATCCGCGGCATCCCGCGCGAGCTGGACGAGGCGGCCCGGATCGACGGCTGCGGCAAGGGCGGCATCTTCCTGCGGGTGATCCTGCCGCTGATGGTGCCGGCGCTGGCGACCACCGCGATCTTCACGTTCATCTGGACCTGGAACGACTTCTTCAGCCAGCTGATCTACCTGACCGACCCGAAGATGTACACCGTCCCGGTCGCCCTGCGGGCCTTCGTCGACGCCACCGCGAGCACGTCGTGGGGATCGCTGTTCGCGATGTCGGTGGTCTCGCTGGTCCCGGTCTTCCTCGCGTTCCTGCTCGGCCAGCGGTTCCTGATCAAGGGCATCGCCACCACGGGTATCAAGTAGTTCCCCGGCAGCACCGCTCATCAGAAAGGTTCACCCATGAGGCCGCTACCCCGACTGACCGCACCGCCGCGCCGGCGCGTGCGGGCCCTGGCCGCCGTCACGATGGCCGCCGCCCTGCTGGCCACCAGCGCCTGCGGGGGCGACTCCGGCGGAGGCGGTGGGGACTCCGCGAGTGGCGAGGTCACCCTCCGGTTCAACTGGTGGGGCTCCGACACCCGGCACAAGATCACCCAGCAGGTGATCGACTCCTTCCAGAAGGAGAACCCGAACATCAAGATCAAGGGCGAGTTCGGCGAGTGGGCCGGCTACTGGGACAAGCTCGCCACCACCGTCGCCGCCAACGACGCGCCCGACGTGATCCAGATGGACGAGAAGTACCTGCGCGAGTACGCCGACCGCGGGGCGCTGCTCGACCTGAAGAAGGCCGACGGGCTGGACACCGCCAAGTTCGAGCCGGACACGCTCGCCGCCGGGGAGTTCGACGACGGCCTGTACGGGCTGAACGCCGGGATCAACGCGTTCACGATCGTCGCGAACCCGGCCGTGTTCAAGGCCGCCGGGGTGGCGATCCCGGACGACACCACCTGGACCTGGGACGAGTACGGAGCAGTCTCGGCCGAGATCAGCCAGAAGCTGAACGGCAAGGGCTGGGGCACGGCGGCGTACGGGACGAACGACGCCAGCCTGAACATGTGGGCGCGGCAGCAGGGCGAGTCGCTGTTCACCGAGGACGGCAAGCTCGGGATCAGCAAGGACAAGCTGACGCAGTACTGGACGAACCTGCTGGCGCTGCAGGCGTCGAAGGCGACGCCGTCGGCGGAGTTCACGTCGCAGGGCATGACCGCGCCGCTCGACCAGTCCGGGATGGCGACCGGCAAGCTCGCGATGAGCTACGCCTGGAGCAACCAGCTCAACGCGCTGAGCAAGGCGTCGGGCCAGCAGCTCAAGCTGCTGCGGCTGCCGAGCGCGACCGGCAAGGCGAGCGAGAACGGCTCGTACTACAAGGGCTCGATGTTCTGGTCGATCTCGTCGCGGTCGAAGCACCCGGCGGAGGCGGCGAAGTTCGTCAGCTACCTGGCCAACAACACCACCGCCGGCAACCTGCTGCTCGCCGAGCGCGGCGTCCCGCCCAACACGGAGATCCGCACCGCCGTCGCCACCAAGCTCCAGCCCGCCGACGCGGCGTCGCAGGCCTTCATCCAGGCCATCGCCAAGGAGCTCGGCAAGCCGTCCCCGCCGCCGCCGGTCGGCGGTGGACAGGTCGAGAAGATCATCCAGCGCTACACCACCGAGGTCCTGTTCGGCAGACTCTCACCCGGAGACGCCGCGCAGAAGTTCCTCGACGAGATGAACGGCGAGCTCGCCAAATAACTGTTGCAGGAGGCAAGTGAGTGAACAACGTACCGAGGATCGCGCTGGTCGGCGTCCACGGTCACGGGGCGTCGCACGTGCGGAACGTCGCCCGGCTGGAGACAGCCGGGCGCGTTCGGCTGGTCGCCGTCGCGGACCCCAGGCCCCCGGACGAACTCGCACCAGAAGTGGCTGTTTTCGGTGACCTGAGCGCTCTGCTCGCCGCCACTGAAGTTGACGTCGTCATGATCAGCACGCCGATCCACACCCACGTCCCCTTGGCGGAGCTCGCCCTGCGGGCGGGGGCCGACGTGCTGCTGGAGAAGCCTCCGGCTGCTTCGCTCGAGGAGTTCGGGCGGCTGCAGCGACTGGTGGAAGAGACCGGGCGGAACTGCCAGGTCGGTTTCCAGGTGCACGGGTCCAAGGCTGCCCGGACGATGAAGCAGTGGGTGGCCGACGGGCGGCTCGGCGACGTACGGGGGATCGGGACCGTCGGCACCTGGATCCGGACCCAGGAGTACTGGCAGCGCGCGCGGTGGGCCGGGCGGCGGGAGCTCGACGGTGTCGCGGTGGTGGACGGGGCGGTGACCAACGCGTTCGCCCACTCCTCGGCGACCGCCCTCCTGGTCGACGGATCAGGAGCAGCCGACCAGGTCACCACAGTGGAGACCGAGCTCTACCGCGCGAACCCGATCGAGTCCGACGACACCTCGACGATCCGGATCCGAACCACCCGCGGGACGACGATCGTTGCCGCGCTCACCCTGACTGCGGAGCCGCCCGGTGGTGACCCCCGGATCATCGTGCACGGCTCGCGCGGCCGCGCCGTACTGACGTACTCGTCCGACCGTCTCGACCTGACCGTCGACGGCGTCACCACCACCAGTACGCCGTCCGAGCGCGACGACCTGCTGCTCAACCTGATCGAGCACCGCGAGGACCCGGGCATCGAACTACTCGCCCCGCTGGAGCAGCTCGGCGGATTCACCAAGGTGCTCGAAGCCGTCCGGCTTTCCGAACCACCGCGCGAGATCGACCAGGCCTACGTCACCTGGCAGGGCGAAGGACTGCAACGCCACCCCGTCGTCACCGACGTCAGCAAGTGGGCCGAGCAGGCCGCGGAGAACCTCGCGCTGTTCAGCGAACTCAACGCCCCTTGGGCTTCACAGTAGGCGGCCGGCGGCCAGGCGCAGCTCAGCCAGTACGCCGGCCGCCCACCCCTCGGCGCGCGACTCGGTGCCGCGCCACAACGGCTTGCGCACCAGGTGGAAGTGCAGGTTCGCGATGCTCCCGGCCACCCCGAGCCAGTCGACCGCCGCGAGATCCGCGGCCGGGATCTCGCGATGCCGCCGGTACCCGGCAAGGAAGGCCTGCCAGTACGGCGTCGAGGCCACGCCGGCGAAGTCGGCCGCCAGGAACCCTTCGCCGGCCAGGTCGAAGTCGTGCAGGTTCAGCCCCTCGGACGTGACGAGCACGTTGTCGAGCGAGACGTCCCCGTGGCAGATCCCGCGACTGACGCCGTCGGCAACCTTGCCCCGGACGGCCGTCGCCAGCGCCTGGACGAGCTCCGCGTCGGCCGGCGAGACGAGCGGCGCGATCTCGCCGACCACGCGGTCGAGCTCGTCCGGGTGGACCGCCGCACGGCGTACCGGGGTGAAGGTCTCGGTCGCGAGGTGGAACCGCGCGATCAGCTCGCCGAACTCCAGGTAGAGCTCGTCGCCGAACGGCGGCTGCGGCTTGCGGCCGTCGACGAAAGCGGTCAGCACGAACGGCCGGTCGCCCTCCGGCAGAGCCAGTACGCCGACCGCCGCGCCGTCGGCCAGCGGCTGGACCTGCGGCGTCGCCACCTTGCCGAGCAGATGCGCGGAAAGCCCTGTCTCCCAACGGATGTCGGCCAGCGGGCGGCCGGCGTACAGCTTGAGAACGTAGGCCCCGGCCGGGGTGGTCAGCTCGTACACGTCGTTGACCAGCGAACGCCGCAGCACGCACCCGGTGAAGGGCAGCTGGTAGACCTCCGTCAGGTGGTCGCGGAGGCTGTCGGGGTGGGGCAACGATCTCAGAGTGCGGACCATGTGATGTCCTTTGCGTGACGTCGCGGGGGTGGCAAGCGTTGGAGAGTACTGAAGCAGACGATTCCGTACTCGGGTGCCTCGAGGGAAGCGGGTTTTCCTGCGGGTCAGATGAGGCAAGTGGGGTAGGACGGAATCGTTGTACGGATTCACCTCCCCTGAACGCCCCAGGAACCGGTAGCCTCGTGCAGCCGCTGCAGTACTTGCCTGGGGAGGCCCAGACGGTCGCGGTACGCCGACCACCACCGACGAACTGCCGGAGAGCCCAAACCGGTCAGGAGATCACGTCTTGCAGGAGAACACCAGCACCAGTACCGGCGAACTCAGGAACGTACCCCTCACAGGTGCGGACAAGGTCGCCTACGCCTTCTACGCCACCGCGGCGACCGCCGCACTCGTCGGCCAGGTCTGGGCCGGCGTCACCCACATCCCCTGGCCCAACGAGGGGTTCTCGACGTTCCTGAAGATCGCCCTCGTCACGCCGGCCGTCGCCGTCATCGAGCTCGGCGGTGTGGCGACCGCGGCGCTCGCCGACCTGCGCCGGCGCAAGGGTGAGCAGGCCTACGCCTACCGCGCGATGTCGCTGTTCGCGGCGATCGTCGCGCTCGTCTTCAACGTCGTCGGCCACTGGCGGCCCGAGGAGCGGTTCCTGGCCTTCGGCTTCGGCGGCCTGTCCGCGTTCGCCTACGTGCTCTGGCTGATCCACAGCTCGGCCCGGCGGCGGGACGCGCTGCGGGTCTCGGGCCAGATGGCCAACACCGGACCGGTGTACGGCGTCGTGCAGTGGCTGCGCGAGCCGCGGCTCACCTGGCAGGCCCGGTCGCTCGCGATCGAGCACGGCTACGGGATGTTCGAGAGTCTGCGCGCGGCGCGCGACCACGTCCGCAACGCGGCCCGGCGGAACGCGATCGCCGGCACGGTCGCGGAGTACATCCGCTCCGAGCACCAGGACGAGCGGCTGGCCAAGATCGCCGAGACGACCTACGACGCGGACCGGCTGGCCGGGATGCTCGAGGAGCGGATCAACTACGAGGTCGTCACCAACAAGCTGACCCGGGCCATCTCGCCGCCGCCGGAGGAACCGCCGGCCGAGGAGCGCAACGACCTGCGCGCCGCGGTCTGGGTGGTCGAGGGCAAGGCGCTGAAGGCGCAGCAGGTACGGGCCGACGGCGGCGTGAACATCCGCGACGAGGACGCCTGGGGCGAGGCGATGACCGGTGAGCTGATGGCCATCGTCGACCCGCCGGTCAACGCCGAGGGGGTCGCCGAGGCCGAGGTGGTCGAGGACGAGGCCGAGCACGTCGTCAACGGCGTTCGCAAGCCGGCGAAGGCTTCGCCGGTGGTGCAGAAGCCGCAGGAGCCGTCGCCGTTCGCGCCCGAGGACCAGGTGCTGCGGCCCGGCGTACCGGAGCCGGAGGTCGTCGTACCGTCGGTCCTTCCGGATCCGATCGTCGTCACCGAGCCCGCCAAGGCCAAGCCGGCGAAGGCCGACGCGACCGAGGGCGAGCCCGAGCCGACCGACCTGGAGAAGCGCCGGATGCGCGCGTGGAACATGCTGTCGGACTGGCCCGAGGGCCACGAGCGCAGCGCGAAGAAACTGGCCGACGCGATCGGCTGCAGCGAGCCGATGGCCGGCCGCTTCATCGAGCAGTTCGAAGCCGAACTGGTGTCGTCGAAGAACTGAGCCTGTTCCCCGGCTCCCGCTCCGGCTGCGCCGGAGCGGGAGCCGGGTGTTTGTGGGGGAGGGCAGCGCCGCCCCGAGGCCTGCGGGCAAGCCCGCGGCCGGGCTGCTTCAGCTCTCGATCTTCCCGAGGTTGACCGGGAGCTCGGCCAGGCCGCTGACCAGGACTCGGCGCCACTCGAGATCCTCGGCGGGCTTGGCGAGCGACATCTTCGGGAAGCGGCGGAGCAGGGCGAGCAACGACTCCTGCAGCTCGATGCGCGCGAGTTGGGCGCCGAGGCAGAAGTGCGGGCCGAAGCCGAAGGAGAGTTGCTTGTTCTCCTGGCGATCCAGCTGCAGCTCGTCGGGGTTCGTGAAGGCCCGCGGATCCCGGTTCGCCGAGTTGAGCGCCGCCATCACGCCTTCCCCCGCCTTGATCTGTACGCCGTGCAGCTCGAGATCCTCGACCGCCACCCGCAGCTGACCGACCTCCGAGAACCGGTTGAAGCGCAGTAGCTCCTCCACCGCCGACGGAACCAGCGCGTGGTCGTCGACGAGCCGCGCCCAGTTCTCCGGCCAGCGCAGCAACGTCGCCACGCAGCTGGAGATCTGGTTCGCCGAGGTCTCGTGCCCGGCGACCAGCAGGTTCACTCCGAACGCGATCAGCTCTTCCTGACTGAGCCGATCACCCTGCTCCCGCGCCCGCACCAGCTCGTCCAGCAGATCCTCGGCCGGCTTGTCGGCGTTCGCGAGCTTCCGCTCGACCAGCGCTTCGATGTACGCCGTCAGCTCGGTCATCGCGTTCTCGACCAGGTCCTTCTCGGCCATCTTCATGCTGTAGCCGAGCTCGGTCCACTCCCGGAACTGCTCGCGGTCCTCGTACGGTACGCCGAGCAGCTGGCAGATCACCTGGATCGGCAACGGCAGCGCGACCAGCTGCCGGAGGTCGGCGCCGTCACCGGCCTTGGCGACGTCGTCGGCGAGCTGCGCCGACAGCTCCGCGACCCACGGCCGGGTCCGCTCGATCCGCCGGTGCGCGAACGTCGTCGACACCAGCTTGCGCAGCCGGCTGTGCTCGGGCGGGTCGGTCGTGGTGAGGCTGTTCGGCATCGGCTTGGCCAGCGCGACCCGCGGCGCGCCCTGCTTGACCACCGCGGCCCGCGAGAACCGCGGATCGGCCAGCACGAGCTTCACGTCGTCGTACCGGGTGACGAGCCAGACCTCGGCCCCCGCCAGCGTCCGCACCCGCGCCACCGGCCGGTTCTCCCGCAGCTCCGCAAAGGTCGGCGAGGGGTCGAACCGGAAGGCGTCGTCGAACGGGATGTTCAGCACGGTCTCCGTCATAGCTCGACCCTATGTACTTAGGTGACCCTTCGCTCGACGTCTCAGCGGGTCGCGCGCGGATGAGTGCGCTGGGCTCAGCGGGTCGCCGGCCGGCCGACTCCGCGCAGCAGGGTCTCGATCAGCCGGGTGGCGATGGCGTCGGTGTCGGCCTCGTCGAGCCGGCCGGCGCTGACGTCCTGGCAGGCCTCGTGGATGAGCGCGTAGTAGACCCGGCGGGCCCAGACCGGGTCGACGTCGGCGCGCAGCTCGCCGGCCTCCCGCAGCCGGGCGAAGAGGCGGTCGCAGCTGTCCACCACACCGGCCTGGATCGCGGCAGCTTCGTTGCCCTGGGCAAGATTCACGTTCATCGAGAAGCCCCAGGAGATCTTCACCCGGAGCACGTTCACGGTCGCCTGGTAGAGCGCGACCAGCGGGGGCGTGGTCTCCGGCCGGGCCTCCTCGACGGCGGCCGCGAGCTGCCGGCTCGCCCAGGTCGCGAGCGCGGTGATCAGCGCCTCACGGGTGGCGAAGCGGCGGTGCACGGTCGTCCGCGCGACCCCGGCGGCCGCGGCGATCTCCTCCATCGTCGCGGCCGGGTCGCGACCGAGGGTCCGCTCGGCGGCCTCCAGGATCGTCCGCACGGTCCGCTCGGCATCGGCGCGCAGCGGACGGGCGATGACGTCGTTCATGGTTCCAACAGTACTCCGAAGTCTCTCTTTGCTTCCTACTTGCAACACCTATGTTGCAAGTAGTACGTTTTAGGTGTCAGCAAAGATGCAACTAACAGGGGTGTCAGCGATGGATCTCCAGTTGAAGGACAAGACCGCACTCGTCACCGGAGCCAGCCGGGGGATCGGGCTGGCGGTCGTCGAGCAGTTGGTCGAGGAAGGTGTCCGGGTGGTCGCGACGGCCCGGACCAGTACGCCGGAGCTGCGGCAGACCGGCGCGTACGTCGTACAGGTGGACCTGGCGCAGTCCGACGGGCCGGCGCACCTGGTCGAGGAAGCGGTGCGGGAGCTCGGTGAGCTGGATCTGCTCGTGAACAACGTCGGCGGCGGCGACGGCGAGATCACGGCCGGGTTCCTCGGGTTCGACGACGCGACGTGGGAGCAGGTCCTCGCGGTGAACTTCTTCGCGACCGTGCGCACGACCCGGGCGGCGCTGCCGAGCCTGGTCCGCCGGCGCGGAGCGATCGTGAACGTCTCGTCGAACGGCGCGCGGATGCCCATCGCCGGGCCCGTCCCCTACACGACGGCCAAGGCCGCACTGACCGCCTTCGGCAAGGCACTGGCCGGCGAGTTCGGGCCGCAGGGCGTCCGCGTCAACACCGTCTCACCGGGCCCGGTGCGGACCGCGCTCTGGGAGTCCGCCGAGGGCTACGGCGGCCAGCTCGCCCGTCAGCTCGGCGTACCGCACGAGGCCCTGCTCGCCGGCCTCCCCGACCAGCAGGGCATGCTCACCGGCCGCCTGATCGAACCCACCGAGGTCGCCGACCTGATCGTCCAACTCTGTTCTCCCCGAGCCGCCAGCATCATCGGCGCCGACTACCTCATCGACGCCGGCATCGCGAAGAGCGCCTGACGTCAGCTCTTCCGGACCGGGCTGTCACGGACGGCGCTCGATCAGTACGGCGAGGCCGTCGAGGATGCGGTCGATGCCGAACTGGAGGGCGTTGCCGGACTGGGCGGTCGCGGCTTCCTCGGCGAAAGCGGCCATCGCGGCGGGGTAGTCGTCGCCGACGGCGGCCATCGTCTCGGCGAGCTGGGTGGCGTAGTCGTCCTCGGACACGTTCGGCGGCGCGAGCTGCTCGACCAGGCTGCGGACGTGCCCGTTGAGCAGCACGATGGTGTCCAGCCGCTCCGACCCGGTCAGCCCGGTGCCGGCCAGGGCGGTGAGCGCGGTCTCCATCCAGCCCAGCTCGTTGGGGCCGATCGGGCGCTGGCCGGTGGTGAGGTCGATCGCCCAGGGGTGGGCGCTGTAGCGGGCGAAGATCAGGTCGGCCCAGGTCTGCAGCCCGGCGCGCCAGTCGGCGGTGGGCGCGGGCGGCGTACCGATCGCCGCGTCGAGCATCAGCGCGGTCAGCTCGGCCTTGCCGGGCACGTACCGGTACAGCGACATCTTGGTGAAGCCGAGCCGCTCGGCCAGCCGCTGCATCGAGAGGTTCGCCAGCCCCTCCGCGTCGGCCAGCGCGATCGCCTCCCCGACGATCCGCTCCAGCGACAGCGCGGGCTTCGGTCCTCGCCGGGCGCGCTGCTGAGTGCCCCAGAGCAGTTCGACCGCTGTCGGTGCCGGCATCGCGGGCCTCCTCGGAAATCGGTGTTGACGTCGAACTGTGTCTACCATACTCTAATTCGTGTCCACCGGAAACAGATTCCATCAGACACAGTTCTAGGGGAGGCCGTCATGACCAAGTCCGTCCTGATCTCCGGCGCCAGTATCGCCGGGCCCGCACTCGCGTACTGGCTGAACCGGTACGGGTTCGACGTCACCGTGGTCGAGCGTGCTCCGGAGCTGCGCCGCGGCGGCCAGGCCGTCGACTTCAAGGGCCGTACCCACTTCGCCGTGCTCGAGCGGATGGGCATCCTCGACGAGGTCCGCCGGCGCCGGACCGGCACCACCGATACCGTGTACGTCGACCAGAACGGCAAGCAGCTGGCCCTCATCTCCGGTGAGTTCACCGGCGGCGACCTGGAGATCCAACGCGGCGACCTCTCGGAGATCCTGTACGAGCGCACCGCCGCCGACTGCGAGTACGTCTTCGGCGACTCGATCAGCGGACTCGTCGACACCGAGCACGGCGTCGAGGTCGCCTTCGAGCACGGCCCGGCGCGCACCTTCGACCTCGTGATCGGTGCCGACGGCATCCACTCGCGGGTCCGCAAGCTGGCCTTCGGCCCCGAGCGGGACTTCGTGAAGCACCTCGGCCACTACTACTGCGTCGCCGGCGCGAGCCCGTGGAGTGGAGACGGATCGCGGGAGCGACAGGTTGCCTACGGCCACAACGTGCCCGGCCGGCTCGCGGTGACCGGCGGCTCGAAAGCCCAGCAGCTGTACATGTTCGCCTCGCCGGAGCTCGACTACCGGCGCGACGACACCCGGGCGCAGCGCGACATCCTGCGCAACGCCTACGCCGACGTCCAGTGGCAGGTCCCGCGGATGCTCGACGAGATGGAGAGCTTCGACGACTTCTACCTCGACTCGCTGAGCCAGGTCCGGCTGAACGGCAAGTACAGCAAGGGTCGCGTCGCACTGGTCGGCGACTCGGCGTACGGGAACACCCTTGGTGGATTCGGCACCGGGCTCGCGATCGTCGGCGGCTACGTGCTGGCCGGCGAGCTGGCTGTTGCTCAAGGCAACCACGTCGAGGCCTACGCGCAGTACGACGAGATCATGAAGCGCTACGCCAAGATCGCCGGCAACAGCAACGCCGGCCGCTTCCTCGCTCCGAGGACAGCGACCGGCATCAAGCTGCGCAACTGGTTCGTCGGCTCGCGGATGTTCCAGCTGATGATCAAGTACGCCGACAAGGCCGCCAACGACATCGACCTGCGCGACTACCCGGTCAAGGTCAGCGCCTGACGGATCACCGGGGTGCGGCGTCGGCAGTGCAGTGGTAGTCCTTGGAGGGACGCTCGCCCGTGGTGAGGAACTGCGTCACCGCGTGGTTGGCGCACTGGTTCTTGCCGCCCGGGTAGACGCCGTGGCCGCCTTGGTCGGCGGTGACCATCACGGCTCGGTCGCCGAGGGCTTTGCGGAGTTGTTTGGCTCCGGCGAGCGGGGTGGCGGGGTCGCGGAGGTTCTGGACCATGAGGACGGTGGACGGGCCGTGGTCGGCGATGCGGACGGGCTTTTCGGCCGGGTCGGGCCAGTAGGCGCAGGGGGTGATGTTGGCGCCGGCTGCGCCGAACAGCGGGTACTTGATCCGGTCGACGGCGACATTGCGCTGGTAGGTCTTGACTGATTGTGGCCAGCGGGAATCGTTGCAGATCATGTAGTAGCGCCCGGAGATGAGGCTTTCGGCGCCGGTGGCGTCGCCGGGTAGCGGGGGTGGCGGCTGGTTCGCGTCGAGGGCTTTCCAGATCCCGGCCAGGAGCGGGGCCTGGGTGGGGCCGTAGAGGAACCCGAAGTTGAGCAGCCGGAACGCGATCGCGTCGAACGGGCCGTCGGGTGTCTGGACCGGGTTCTTCTCCAGCCGCGCGGCGAGTTCGTGGAACTTCGCGGTCACCTGCGCCGGTGTGCGGCCGAGGCCGTACTCGCGGTGGTTGGCCGCGACGAACTTCGCGAAGTCCGGGAAGCGGTCCTGGACACCTTGGGACCAGAGCCTGTCGCTGGGATAGTCCCAGCCGCCGGGGCCGAGGTTGCTGTCCAGCACGATCCGGTCGCTGCGCTGGGGGAACATCGTGGTGTAGACCGCGCCGAGGTAGGTGCCCCAGGAGGCGCCGGCGTAAGAGATCTTGGACTCGCCGAACGCGATGCGGATGCTGTCCAGGTCGCGGGCGGTGTTGGCGGCGCTGATGTGCGGCAGCATCCACGCGCTCTTCGAAGTGGCGCACTGTTTGGCGACCTGCTGCATGACGACGGCGTGCTTGGCCACGTCGGCGGCGTTCTTCGCGTACGGCGGGATGTTGCCGGTCCCCTGCTGCTCCGGTGTGAGATCGCAGGTCACCGGGGTGCTCTTGCCGATGCCACGGGGGTCCATCCCGATCACGTCGTAGCTGTCGCGCACGCTTTGCGGGAGGCCGGTCGCGACGAGGAAGGCGGGGTAGTTCTGGCCGGCGCTGGGGCCGCCGGGGTTGGTCAGCAGGATCCCGCGGCGCGCGTCGGGTTTCGTGCTGGGCAGTCGCGAGACGGCGAGGTCGATCTTCCGGCCGTCGGGCTTGCTGTAATCCAGCGGGACCTTCAGCGTGCCGCACTGCATCCCTTCCGGAATCGGCACGGGCGCGATCTCAGGCGGACACTTCTCCCACTGGATGCCACCAGGTGGTGCCTGCGTCGTGGCGGAGCTCGAGGGCGAGACTCCAGGGACCAGAGCGACCGCCAGCGAAGCGACGACGACGATCAGTGGTACGGCTGTGCGTTTCATGGGTCCCTCCGGACGGTTCTGTGGACGCGACCTACTCTTCGCGAACCACCCCGTCCGGCACGTCCCCCTGGCGACGCTTCCCCATCCACCGAAAGTTGTTCCCCGGGGCGCGGACGCCCCGGGGACAACGGCCTACTTGGTGCCGAAGGAGTAGATCGTCCGGGTCGAGTAGGTCTGGCCGGGGCGCAGCACCGTCGACGGGAAGTTCGGCTGGTTGGGGGAGTCGGGGAAGTGCTGGGTCTCGAACGCGAACGCGTCACCCTGCCGGTAGGTCTTGCCACCAATGCCCTGGAAGGTGCCGTCGAGGAAGTTGCCGCTGTAGAACTGCGCGCCCGGCTCCGCCGTCCGGACACTCACGGTCCGGCCGCTCTCGGGCTCGGTGAACCGGCCGGCGAAGCGCAGCCCGTCGTGGTCGGCCTTGCCGCCGAGCACGAAGTTGTGGTCGTAGCCACGCCCGATCACCAGTTGGGGGTGGTCCTCACGCAGCCGCTTGCCGATCGCGGTCGGCCGGCGGAAGTCGAACGGCGTCCCGGCGACCGGCGCGATCTCGCCGGTCGGGATCAGGCCCGAGTCCACCGGCGTGTACGACGGTGCGTTCAGCTCCAGCACGTGGCCCTCGATCGAGCCGCTGCCCTCACCGGCGAGGTTGAAGTACACGTGGTTGGTCAGGTTGACCACGGTCGGCTTGCCGGCGACGGTCGCGTGGTAGTCGATCCGCAGGTCGTCGTCGAAGTCGAGCGTGTAGGTGACGGTGGTGGTCAGCGTGCCGGGGAAACCCATCTCGCCGTCCGGGCTGACGTAGGTGAACGCGACGCCGACCTGCGACGAGGTCTGCACGACCTTCGCCTTCCAGACCTTCTTGTCAAAGCCGAGCGTGCCACCGTGCAGTGCGTTCTCGCCGTCGTTGACGGGGATCTGGTAGCTGTTCCCGTCGATCGAGAACCGGCCCTTCGCGATCCGGTTGCCGTACCGGCCGATGGTCGCACCGAAGTACGGGCTGAGCTTGGCGTAGTCGGGCAGGTTGTCGAAGCCGAGGCTGATGTTCTCGGTGCGGCCCCGGCGGTCCGGGGTCTCGACCCGCTGGATGGTGGCACCCCAGGTCAGCATCGACACGGTCACCCGCCCGTTGCTGAAGGTGTACACGTCGACGCCCACCCCCTCCGGGGTGGTACCGAACGGGTCCTTGCGGATGGACAGGCGGCCGTGGTGTGAACCCATGGACGCGACTGTAGTAGCCGCCGGGGCGGCACCGGCCGGGCTGGTCAGCGCGCCGGCCGCGACAGCGCCGAGGCCGAGCGCGCCGGCGGATCGCAGGACCTGGCGACGAGGCAGGTGATCAGTCATGGAGTCCCCTCAGTCGGGTGGGCGGAGGACGGCGAGAGCGTTCTCATGCCGCCTCGGGCACTGTAAGCACTGATGTCGGATGTTTGGAACAGTTCGTAACCGTTCGGATTCGTCCGATGACTGGTCGCTGACTGGATGCTCGGCTGATGCTTTGACCGGATCGGTCCGCCGCGAGGCGGGATGGTGCCTGTCGCCGCGTACGTCGTACGGCGAAGCTGGAGGCATGACACAGACAGCGCTGATCGTGATCGACGTCCAGGAGTCCTTCCGCGTCCGGCCCAACTGGCAGGCCGTGAACCACCCCGACATCGCCGACCGGGTCAACCGCCTGGTCGCGTCCGCGCGGGACCGTGGCGACCTGGTCGTCTGGGTGCTGCACACCGAGCCCGGGACCGGCGGCGCCTTCGACCCGGCGAACGGGCACGTCCGGCTGATCGAGGGGCTCGAGCCGATCGACGGCGAGCCGGTGATCCGCAAGACGTCGCACAACGCCTTCACCACCACGCATCTGCAGCAGCTGTTCACGCAGCACGGGATCCATGAGGTCGTGATCAGCGGGATCCGGACCGAGCAGTGCTGCGAGACGACCACGCGGGTCGCGTCGGATCTCGGGTACGACGTGGTGTTCGTCACCGAGGCGACCGCGACGACGCCGCTGCCGCACTGGACGATGCCTGTCGACGCGTCGCTCGAGGAGGTGCTGGCGGATCCGCGGACGCTGTCGCCGGCGGTGGTGACCGAGCGGACCGAGTACGCGCTGGCCGGGCGGTTCGCCACGATCCGGACGCTCGACGAACAGGCCGGGGCCCTTGTGGGATCCTGACCTGATCATGCGCAAGGTCGTGTTCTTCCTCGTTCCACGGCTGCACCTGCTCGATCTCGCCGGGCCGGCGCAGGTGTTCTCGACGGCCAACGACCTCGGCTACTCGTACGCGTTGCACTACGTCGCGGAGGTCGAGGAGGTGTCGACGGCGCAGGGTGTGCCGGTCAAGGCCTGTCTGGCGTGGCCGGAGCTCGGGCGGGACGACCTGATCGTCGTACCGGGGTGGCGGTCGCCGCGATTGTCGCCGTGGCCGCCGATCTCGGCCCGGACCAAGCAGGTGCTGCGGACGCATCATGCTGCGGGCGGGTCGGTGGCGAGTGTTTGCTCGGGTGCTGACGCGCTGGGTGCCGCTGGGCTGCTCGACGGGCGGCGGTACACGACGCACCACGACCTGACCGAGGAGCTCGCGGCGCGGTACCCGAAGGCGAGCATCGTGCGGGACGTGCTGTACGTGATGGACGAACGGGTGATCACGTCGGCGGGCATCGCGAGCGGGATCGATCTCGCGCTGCACCTGGTCGCCGTCGAGCACGGCGCGGTCGCGGCGGCGCGGGTCGCGCGCGAGATGGTCGTCTACGCCCGCCGCAACGGCGACGAGCTGCAGGACAGCGCGATGTTGCGGCACCGGGGTCACCTGAGCGATCTCGCTCATCGCGTCCAGGACGTCATCGACAGCCGGTACGCCGAAAGGCTGCCGCTGTCCGAGCTCGCCCGATCCGCGGGGGTCAGTGAACGCACTCTCACCCGGGTCTTCACCACCGCCACGGGCCTCACCCCGCTGCGCTACCAGCAACTCCTGAGGCTGGAACGAGCCGAGCACCTGATAGCCCACGGCACCACCGTCGAGTCGGCGTCACGGCTCGTGGGCTTCGAAGACCCGCGCATGCTCCGCCGCCTACGCTCCCGCGCTCCGGCTGCGACTGCCTGACCTCTCCTTCACTGGTGGGGGTGGACTTTCCTCCACCCACCCGGGGGGTCTGCGTCTCCTGAGAACCCGAGGGTTTCCCGTCAGGCTCGTCAGCAGGCGGGCAGAGAGCCCGGGCGGGGTTGGCGAGAGGGCAGCAATATGAGCAGGGGATCAGTGACCGTGCGCGCCGCGCGGTGGAGTGCGACCCATCCATGGCGGGCGATCGGCCTGTGGCTGATTCTCGTCGCCGTCGCGGTCGGGTTGTCCGTGATGGTTCCGAAGCAGACGACCAAGGCCGCCGACACCTGGGTCGGGCAGTCCGGTCAGGCGTCCGAACTGCTCCAGCAGGCCGGGCTCGACGGCAGACCGACCGAGACCGTGCTGGTCACCGATCCCGACGGGCCGCTGAACCGCGCCGAGGCGACCACCGCTCTGACGCAGCTCCAGCAGAAGTTGACCGCCCTCGATTCCGTCGACACCGTCGGTGCACCGGTCTGGGCCGAGAACGGCAAGGCCGCGCTGCTCCCGATCGAGCTGAAGGGCAGCCCGGACGACGCGTCCGACAACGTCGAGAAGCTCGTCGACACCACAGCCGACGTACAGCAGGCCCACCAGGGCCTGACCATCCAGCAGACCGGCAACGCGTCCCTCGACGCCGGGATCTGGAAGCAGGTCGGCAGCGACCTGGCCAAGGCCGAGAAGCTCAGCCTGCCGATCACCTTCGTGCTGATGCTGCTCGTCTTCGGGGCGCTGATCGCGGCCGGAATCCCTGTCCTGCTGGCGTTCTCCGCCGTCGGCGCGGCCCTCGGCTTCTACGCGCCGCTGTCCTACCTGTTCCCCGACGGCGGCTCGGTCGCCAACGTCGTCCTGCTGATCGGCATGGCCGTCGGCGTCGACTACTCCCTCTTCTACCTGAAGCGCGAACGCGAGGAACGCCGTCGCGGCCACAACACCGTCGACGCCGTCGAGATCGCCGCGGCCACGTCGGGACACTCGGTGGTTGTCTCCGGCCTCGCCGTCATCGTCTCGATGGCCGGCCTGTACGTCGCCCAGGACCCGGTCTTCTCCTCGATGGCCACCGCCACCATCGTCGTGGTCGCCGTCGCGGTGCTCGGCTCGCTCACCGTCCTGCCCGCCCTGCTCGCCAAGCTCGGCCACCGCGTCGACCGCCCGCGGGTCCCGCTGATCTGGCGGCTCACCCGGCGCATCGGTCCCGGCGGCATCAGCCGTCGCCTGGTCGCCCCGGTCCTGCGCTTCCCGAAGGCCGCGCTGCTGATCTCGGTCGCCGCCGTCGTTGCGCTCGCCGTACCGGCGCTCGGCATGAAGACCGAGCCGGGTGGCCTGAACACCCTGCCGGCCAGCATCCCCGAGGTGAAGACGATGCAGCAGCTGCAGGCGAACTTCCCCTCCGAGGGCATGGCGTACGACGTCGTCGCGAAGGCCGACGGCAAGCCGCCGGTCGCGGCGCTGGCCGCGCTGCAGCGGTCGGCGGTCGCCGGCGGGCAGTTCGTCGTACCGCCTGGTCCGGCGGTCCGGACCGCGGGCGACACCGCCGTCCTGACGCTCGTCTCGGTCCGGCCGGACACGAGCGACGACGCCAAGGTCGCGCTCGACCAGCTCCGGAGCACGCTCGTCCCGAACGCCTTCGAGTCGGTGCCGGGGGCAACGTGGGCGGTCGGCGGTGAGTCCGCGGCCGACGTCGACTACGGCGCGAACCAGCGCGACAAGCTGCCGTTCGTGATCGCGTTCGTGCTCGGGCTGACACTGCTGATGATGCTGTTCACGTTCCGCAGCCCGGCGATCGCGATCGTCACGACGCTGCTCAACCTGGCCTCGGTCGCGGTCTGCTTCGGGGCGCTGTCGCTGGTCTTCCAGCACACCTGGGCCGAAGGTCTGCTCGACTTCACCTCGCCGGGCTTCGTGGTCTCGTGGATCCCGCTGTTCCTGTTCGTGATCCTGGTCGGGCTGTCGATGGACTACCACGTGTTCGTGCTCGGCCGGATCCGCGAGGCCGTGCAGGACGGGCTGACGCCGGCCGAGGCGGTTCGGCGGGGTATCACCGAGTCGGCCGGTGTGGTGACGAGCGCGGCCGCGGTGATGGTCTCGGTGTTCGCGCTCTTCGCGACGCTCGGCATGATCGAGATGAAGCAGATGGGGGTCGGCCTGGCGGTCGCCGTACTGGTCGACGCGACGCTGATCCGGATCGTGATGCTGCCGGCCATCCTGGTCCTGCTCGGCCGGAAGGCCTGGTGGCCGAACAAGATGGTCAAGGCAACGGCCGACGAGCAGCCGGAACGTGAGCTGGTCTCGGTCTGAATGAACAGCGGTGGGGCCCGTGCGAGTGCGCACGGGCCCCACCGCCGTGCGCTACTTCAGCTTGTACGCCGCCGCGAGCTTGGCGATCGCACCACTCAGATCACCGGTCAGCGCGAGGTGCTCGGCGTCCGCGGTGAGCTTGGACACCGAGGCGTCCAGGTTCTGCCCGATCTCGTCCTGCGCGATCCAGCGCGCCGCGGCGACCACCGCGTCGTCCTCGGCGAACCCGTCCACCCGGCTGCGTTGCAGCGCCTTGCCGGCCGCGGTCAGCGCCGCCAGCGCGGTCGTTGCCTGCGGCCCGGACCAGTCCTTCACGTGCAGGGCGACGTCGATCGAGATCGCGGCGATCAGCACGTTCGGGTCGAGCAGTCCCTTGCGCAGCAGGGCAGTCTTTGCGTCGAGCAACTTCTTCCGGGCCGCCGCCTGGGTGGTCAGACCCCAGCCGTACGGGTACTGCGGGTCGTACGACGCGTCGCCGACGTTGATCGGCTGCTGCGTCTCCGCCTTCGGCCAGGTCACCGGGAGCCGCCCGCTGAACGGCTGCTTGCCGAACAGTACGTCGGCGACGCCCGCGCCCTCGGTGCCCGGCAGCCAGGAGGCCACCAGCGCGTCGATCTCGCCGAGCTGGTCCGCGACCACCTGCGGCCGGCCGGACACGACCAGGACCGCGCACTTCATCGCCGCGCACACCTTGGCGACCGCGGCCTTGTCGGCGTCGCTGAGCAGCAGGTCGTGACCGTTGCCGACGTCACCGATTCCTTCGGCGTACGGGCGTTCGCCGACCACCACGACCCCGACGTCGTGGCCTTCGAGCGGCGCCGACGCGTCCTGGCTGAACGTTGCCGTCGGCACGTTCTGCTGGATGCCGTCCAGGATCGTCGTACCGGTCGTCGTCGTACCGGATCCGCCCTGCCAGCTGATGCTCCAGCCGCCGAGCTGGTTGCCCAGGTCGTTGGCGTTGCTGCCGGCAACGTAGACCTTCGCCGACGACTTCAGCGGCAGCACGTTGCCGTCGTTCTTCAGCAGCACCTGCGACTTGGCCGCCGCCTCACGCCCGACCGCGCGGTGCTTCGCGCCACCGACCTCGGCCAGCTTGCTCGTGTCGGCGTACGGCTTCTCGAACAGGCCGAGCTTGAACTTCTGCTCCAGGATCCGCCGTACGGCGTCGTCGACCCGGGTCTGCGCGACCCGGCCCTCGGTCACCTCGGTGGTCAGGCCCTGGGTGAACTCCTGGTACCGGGTCGGCACCATGATCATGTCCAGCCCGGCGTTGATCGAGGTCCGGATGTCGCTGGCGTAGTCGCCCGGCAGCTGGTCGATCGCCTGCCAGTCGGAGATCACGAAACCGTCGAAACCCATCCGGTTCTTCAGCACGCCGTTGATCAGCTCGGCGTTGCCGTGCATCTTCACCGGACCCTTGTCGTCACCGATGATGTCCACACTCGAGTACGACGGCATCACGGTCCCGACGCCGAGGTCGACCGACGTCTTGAACGGGTCGAGGTGGATCGCCTCGAGCTGCTGCTGGGTCACCTCGGTGACGCCCTGGTCGATCGTGTACGAGCCGGTCGTCGACGATCCGTACGTCGTACCGCCGTCGCCGACGTAGTGCTTCGCGCTCGCGAGCACGTGGTTGTTCTGCTTCAGCTGGCTGCCGTCGGCCTTGCCCTGCATGCCGGTGATCACGGTCGCCATCGCCTTGACCAGCGCCGGGTCCTCGCCGAAGCCCTCGTACGAACGGCCCCAGCGGTCGTCGCGCACCACGCAGACGCACGGCGCGAAGTCCCACGGGATGCCGGTCGCGCGGACCTCGGTCGCGGCGACCTCACCCGTCCGCCGGGACAGGTCCGGGTCGCGGGTGGCGCCGATCGCGATGTTGTGCGGCAGGATCGTCGCGCCGATCACGTTGTTGTGCCCGTGCACCGCGTCGACGCCGTAGATCAGCGGGATCTGCAGGCGGGTGGCCTGCGCGTTCAGCTGGAAGCTGTCGATCATCGCGGCCCAGGAGGCCGGGGTGTTCGGGGCCGGTACCGAGCCGCCGCCGGACAGCAGCGAGCCGAGCGCGTACGTCGCGATGTCGGACTTGGTCCGGACCGCGTTGCGCTCCGCCTGAGTCATCTGGCCGACCTTCTCGGCCAGGGACATCCTGCTGAGCAGGTCGTCGACCCGCGTCTTCACCGGGAGCTTGGCGTTCAGGTACGGCAGGTCGTGCGCGTTGACCACGACGACCGGCTGGGTCGCCGGCGGCTTCGCGCCGGTCACGGTCAGCTCGACCGGGATCGTCTCGGCGGCCTCGGCCGACCGGTCCTTGCGGGTCACGACCTGGACGGTGTGCGACGTACCGGACGGCGTACCGGCCGGGAACGTGAACGCGCCGGAGACCGGGTTGTAGTCGTCGGCGCCCGCCGTACCGGTTCCACTGCGGTACTCGACCGTGACCGGCTCCTCCAGCGGGGTGCTCCCGGTCGTGGCGACGGACACCTCGACGGCAGCGGTGCCGCCCTCCTTGACCGGGTAGACGCCGGCGTCGGTGACCACGCTCGCCTTGAGCGCCGGGTCGGCCTTGCCGTAGACCTCGATCTGGTCGATCGCGAACTCACCAGGAGTCCCGACCGGCATCGTGAACGCGTAACCCCACATCTGGGTCAGGTTGAGGATCTGGTCGATCCCACCGACCGGCTGGTAGTCGCCGCGGTAGGCCAGGTCGCTGAACGGGATCTCGACCAGGTGCCAGCCCTGCCAGTCGTCGGTGAAGCTGGTGTTCCACAGCTCCGACGCCTCGGCGTTCGCGCCACCGTCCTTGATCTCGAAGAAGATCCGCTTGCCCGACCCCGGCGGCAGCGGCGCGGTGTTCTGCCCGTACCACCAGAACCGGATCCCCTTGTACGCCGACCAGTTCCCCGGGTTCTGGTCGAAGGTGATGTTGTGGCTGAACCCGCCGTAGCCACTGATGCCGTAGGACCCGTGCAGGACCTTGTCCCCGGCCGGGGCGTCGTCCCGGTCCTGCAGCACCATCGTCGGCGAGTCGTCGGCATCGCTGCCGAACCCGAAGATCCCCGGGCCGGGCGGCGAAGCAAACGGCTCAGCCCCTTCGAAGGCCGCCAGTACAGTCGGCACCGGATCATCCGCCGCGGCCTGCGACGCCACTCCCAACGGCAACAGCCCCGCCACCACCGCGAGAACTGTCACCCCCACCGTCCGACGCCGAACACGAATACCTGGCCACCTGGGCATGGGCGACTCCCTGACTCTCCGCACAGGCGCCTCACACCCGTGTCGCGCTGATGCTCAGCCCTCCCGAACCCCCGGTCAAGACCCCACCGGTTCCGGAACTAGAGCGCTCTCACCCGCCAAGACCACACGCTCGTACGCCGTCAGTCGTGTAAGAGCGGTACGACGGCCAGGGTTTCCGGGCGCATGTACGGGCGGGCCCCCGGGGTGTGGCGGAAGCGGACGAGTTCGGCGGTGTTGATGGTGAGGTGGCCGAGAGGGGTGTGGCGGTGGGTGGTGGCCCAGGTGATGAGGGCTGACGGGGTCGGGACGGGGCCGGCGAAGTGGAGGAGGTTGAGGTACCAGATGTCGCGTTGCTCGGTGCCTTCGAGCCAGCCGTCGGGGCCCAGAGCCTCGGCGAAGAGCTTCTGGAGGTGGTCGGCGTGGGGGTCCAGGGCCTGGGCGCAGACCATGACGGTGCCTCGGGTGAGGATCACGCCGGTGAGGGCGAAGGTGACCGGAGGGATGTGGGTGGCGGCGGTGCGGAGGGCGGTGGTGTAGCGCTGGATCAGCGAGTCGTCAGGGGTGACGACCTCGCGGTAGCGCTCCAGGGCCCGGATGGTGAGGTGGGCGGAGCCCAGGCGGCCGGTCTGGAGGTGGTCGGGGCCGGCGGCGGAGGCGGCGTCGAGGGTCAACGAATCGAGACGCTGGGTGACCGGGTCGGCTGGGTCGGGGCAGAAGACGGCGCTGACTGGCCAGCGTTCGCCGTTCTCGATCGGGGGAGTGTCCACGCCGTGGTGACCGGCAGTGATCAGCGGCTGGGCGGCGGCGAAGAGCTGGTCGAACTTGTCCATGATCCCGTACGACGTCGCGCGCCGGCTGTGGGTTGGAATGGATCGAACAGGGCTGATTGAGAAGCTACGGTGCTGGAACTGAGAAGGAATCCCGTCCGTCAGGTGGTGGACCGGTTCAGTGGGCCGGGAAAGGATGGGGGTATGACTTCACGTTTCGGGATTTTTGTTCCGCAGGGCTGGAAGATGGACCTGACCGAGATCGCCGACCCGGTCGAGCAGTGGGAGGCGATGACGAACGTCGCGAAGCGGGCCGACGAGGGGTCGTGGGACTCGATCTGGCTGTTCGACCACTTCCACACGGTGCCGGAGCCGAGCGACAACACCACGTTCGAGTGCTGGTCGGCGATCGCCGCGCTGGCCCGCGACACCAAGCGGGTGAACATCGGCCAGATGGTCGGCTGCAACGGGTACCGCAACCCCGCGCTGTACGCCAAGATCGCCTCCACCGTCGACGTGGCCAGCCACGGCCGCCTGTACGCCGGGATCGGCGCGGGCTGGTACGAGCACGAGTGGAAGGCCTACGGCTACGAGTGGACCGACGTGAAGCCGCGGATGGCCGCGTTCCGTGAGGCCACCGAGATCATCTGGAAGATGTGGACCGAGGACAAGCCGGTCTACAACGGCAAGCACTACTCGATCGACGGCCCGATCAACCTGCCCAAGGGCGCCGGCAACACGCGGCCGAAGTTCTGGATCGGCGGCGGCGGCCCGCAGGTCACGCTGAAGCTGGTCGCCCAGTACGCCGACGCCGCGAACATCGGCGGCGGCAACCCCGAGGTGATCAAGGAGAAGGCCGCCGTTCTGCGCGGTCACTGCGAGAAGCTCGGCCGCGACTACGACGAGATCACCAAGTCGACCGGGCTGAACGTGTTCCCGATCGACGCCGGCGACGACCCGAAGAAGGCGACCGAGAAGGCCCGCGGTCCGCAGAACTGGGACAAGTTCAGCAACGACAACACGATCGCGACCGAGGACGAGATCGCCCTCAAGGTCGAGGCCGCCCTCGAGGCCGGCGCCGACTACGTGATCTTCTACGTGCCCGGCGTCGCCTACGACCTGGACCTGGTCGACCGCGTCGAGCGCGTCGCGAAGCGCTTCGCCTGACCTCGCGCTCACCCTTCGCGCATTTGGTGGGTCAACCCACCGACTGGACCGTTGGCCCACCGAAATTCGGCGGGCCAACGGTCCATTTCATGGGTTAACCCACGAATGGCCTCTGGGGTGCGGGGTCTCGGTTTGGTTGCGGTTGGGGGTGGGGGCCCAACCGGGGAGGGGGAGGGGCTGGGGCGTACGGGGTCGGGTGACTGGTACCAGCCATGGCGGGTAACCGTCAGGGTTACCGATGGACCGTGGCCGAAGGCAACTGCCAGGCTCACGATCGGGGGCCCCGCGCCCGTCGGGCCCCGGTGAGGAGCCCCATCATGCGGTGGTCACGAAGATCGACCGGCATGCTCAGTTCGATGATCGTCGGCACCCTGGCGATCGCCGTCCCGATCCCGGCGCAGGCAGTCCCACAGGCGGCCGGTGCCCCACCGAACCCCCCACCCGGCACCACCGGGTCCGCGACGCCGGGCGCGTCGACGCACAGGATCACCCTCGTCACCGGCGACGTCGCCGAGCTGACCACCTCCGCCGACGGCAGCCAGTCGGGCCGGCTGGTCGACGGCTCCAACTACTACTTCGGCAACTTCGACGGTGAGACCACGGTCGTCCCGGCCTCGGCGTACGCGCTGTTCACGGGCGGCCAGCTGGATCGCCGCCTGTTCAACCTCAGCCTGCTCGCCGAGCAGGGGTACGACGACGCGAGCACCGCCAAGCTCCCCGTCCTGCTCAGCGGCGCCAGCGCCCCGGCCGCCCCCGAGGGCAGCACCCAGCGGATGACGCTGGCCAGCGTCGGCACCACCGCGGTGTCGATCGAGAAGGCCCAGGCCAAGGAGTTCTGGCAGGGGCTCGCGGGCAACCAGACCCTGAGCAGCGCGAGCGGCGTCGGCAAGATCTGGCTCGACGGCCGCACGCACGCGACGCTCGACCGCTCGACCGCGCAGATCGGGGCGCCGGCCGCCTGGCGTTCGTCGTACGACGGACGTGGGGTCAAGGTCGCCGTGCTGGACACCGGGTACGACGCCGCCCATCCCGATCTGAAGAAGAAGGTCGTCGGTGAGGCCAGCTTCGTCCCGGACCAGCCGGTCCAGGACGGCCACGGGCACGGGACGCACGTCGCCTCGACGGTCGCCGGCCTCGGTACGGCGTCCGGCGGGAAGCGCAAGGGCGTCGCGCCCGGCGCGGAGCTCCTGATCGGCAAGGTCCTCGACAACAGCGGCGGCGGGCTCGACTCCGAGGCGATCGCCGGGATGGAGTGGGCCGTCGAGCAGGGCGCCAAGGTGGTCAGCATGAGCCTCGGCGGTCTGCCGTCCGACGGCACCGACCCGATGAGCGCGGCGGTCGACCGGTTGTCGAAGTCCAGCGGTGCTCTGTTCGTCATTGCCGCGGGCAACGCCGGGACCGAGGAATCGATCGGTACGCCGGGAGCGGCGGCGGAGGCGTTGACCGTCGGCGCGGTGGACCGCGACGACAAGCTCGCGCCGTTCTCCAGCCGTGGCCCGCGCCTCGGTGACGGCGCGCTCAAGCCGGAGGTGACCGCGCCCGGCGTCGAGATCGTGGCGGCGCGCGCGGCCGGGTCCGAGCAGGGGCACGTGGTCGACCAGTACTACACGGCCATGAGCGGTACGTCGATGGCGACCCCGCACGTCGCCGGCGCGGCCGCGATCCTCGCGCAGCGGCACCCGGACTGGACCGGCGACCAGCTGAAGGCGGCGCTGGCCACGACGGCCGTTCCGAGCAAGGGCGTGCCGACGGCGGCGCAGGGGCTGGGACGGATCGACATTCCGCGGGCGATGGACCCGAAGATCCTGGCCGACACCGTCAACCTCTTCTTCGGCAACGTGTCCTGGACCGGGACCGCGCCGAAGCCGGTCGACCGAAAAGTTGCCTACAGCAACACGTCGGGCATGCCGGTTACGCTCGACCTGTCGGTCGAGGCCAAGTCGCCCGCCGAGGTCAAGGCAGCGGTCACCGTCAGCCCGAGCAAGCTCGTCGTACCGGCCGGAGGTTCCGCCTCGGCGACCGTCCGGCTCGACCTGGCGAAGACCGGCCCGGCCAATTACACGGGTGAGCTGGTCGCCCGGTCCGGCGGTACGTCGTACCGGACCGGCCTGGGCTTCGCTGCCGGCGGACGGCTGCACCAGGTGACGGTGAAGGGCATCGACCGGGAGGGCAAGCCGGCCTCGCCGAACGGCGCCGCGAACAGCGGGGTGCAGCTCTGGAACCTCGACACCGGTGACGTCCAGGCGATCGTCTTCGAGCAGACCGGGCAGCGGACCCTGGGCGTGCCGACCGGCCGGTACGCCGTGATGGCCTACGTGATGGACAAGGACGTCGGCATGGGCGGCTGGCTCGACGGGGTCGCCCTGCTCGGTTCCCCGCAGGAGCAGATCAGCGGTGACCGGACGTTCGTCTTCGACGCACGCAAGGCCCACCCGGTGACGGTGAAGACACCGCAGCGGACCGATCTGTCGACGGTCGGGATCGCCTGGCACCGCACGGCCGGCAGCCGTGAGGCGGTCTCCGGGTTCAGCTTCGACCGCCAGGTGACCGGCAACGTGTACGTCGGTGAGTTCGGCAAGGTGAAGGACGGGTCCTTCCGGGCGATCCAGCGCTGGGACCTGGTGCAGCCGATGCTGACCGCCGACGTGCTCGGCGCCGGTGGGTACCGGCTGCCGTTCCCGACCGGGAGCAGCTTCGACACGGTCTACGTCGGGCAGGAGACGCTGCCTCTGGTCGACGCCGGCAACGGTACGCCGGAGGAGCTGCGGGACGCGCGGGGCAAGATCGCCCTGATCCGCTGGGGTGACATCCACCAGCTCGAACCGCAGCTCGTCGCGGCGCGAGAGGCCGGGGCCAAGGCAGTCTTCATGTACAACGACCAGCCGGGGTTCTGGAGCGCCATCGAGGACCACGGCGTGCCGCTCTACCAGTTCCGGCAGGAGGACGGCACGCGGTTGCTGCAGCTCCTGAAGCAGCGGCCGGTGCAGTTGAAGCTGAACGGTCTGCGGGACAGCTCCTACCGCTACGAGCTCGCGGTCGCGCCGCAGCAGGTCAAGGGTCCGCTGACCTACGACTTCGCCAAGCTGCGTCCGGCCGTGCTGACCACGAACTACAACCGCAACACCGCGGACATCGGGCACCGCGACGAGCGCACGGCGCACCTCCCCGGAGTGACCTCCGGGCTCGGGTCCTCCCGGGCGGTGACCGGTCCGATGACGCGCACCGACTACCTGGCGTCGGACCAGCCCGGAACCACCTGGGAAGAGGAGACCAGGGGCGGACTGTTCGGCTTTACCGGTATCGAGTACAGCCTGGCCAGGAGCTACCGGCCGAACGAGCGGGTCTCCCGCGAGGTGTGGGCGCCGATCGCGCGGCCGGCGATCCCGGACGCGGCCGGCAGCGAGGCCGAGGGCCTGCCGGCGGCGCGGTTCGACAACGCGCTGCGGATCGCGGTTCCGCAGCACGTGAACGGCGACCGGACGACGTACGGGTGGAGCGACTCGCGGGACCAGACCCTGCTGAAGCTCACCAGCGGCGGGAAGGAGATCGGTCGGAAGGACTGGTCGGTCGCGCAGTTCGCCGTACCGGCGACGACTGCCTGGTACGAGCTGAGTCTCGACGTACGCCGGGACCCGGACAGCTGGGCGAAGACGTCGACGGCGACGCAGACCGAGTGGCGGTTCCGCTCGGGGCAGGTGAAGGGGCGCGAGGTGCTGCCGCTGGTCCAGGTCGACTACAAGCTGTCCGGCCGCCAGCTGGAGCTGAAGCCCGGCTACCAGCCGGGAGCCCGTGGCCTCGGCATCTTCCGTACGACGGCCGAGGTCAGCGTGGACGGCAAGCGCTGGCAGTCGCTGCGTCTGTGGCCGAGTGGTCTGAGCGGAAAGGTCGTCACCACGGTGCCGTCCGGCCAGGTCGCCAAGCTCCGGGTCACCTCGACGGATCTGCTGGGCAACAAGATCAGCCAGACGATCGAGAAGCCCTGGGCAGCAAAGTGAGGAAGTCTCAAGTAAGCGCTTGACCAGTAAAGAGGCGACGCCACGAAGCTGGGGGGGATGTGCTTCGTGGCGTCGCCGGGGGCGCGCCAAGGGAGGGGTGGGGGCGGCGCGCCGTCTAGGGGGTGGTCAGCTGCCGAGCAGTCCTCCACCGAGGACGCCGAGCAGTCCGAGCAGGGACAACAGGTTGCGGATCACTTGGTCGACCGCGGCCGTACCGCCGGTCTGGAAGGCGGTCACGCACTTCTGCAGCTGCTGCTGCGTCGGGTGGGTGATGGTGACCTTGGAGAGCTCGCCCTGGCAGTACTGCGCGGCCTTGGTCAGCTCGGACAGCGTGCTGCCGACGGTCCCGACGACCAGCCCGGCCGCGGTCTGCAGCGTGGCCACGGCGTTCGGCTTGCTCGGCGGCGGGGTGCTCGGCTTGGTCGGGGTCGGCTTGCCCGGGGTCGGTTTGGTCGTCGGCTTGCCCGGGGTGGGCTTGCTGGACGGCTTGCCCGGCGTCGGCTTGGTGGTCGGCTTGTCCTGGCCACCGTCCTCCGGCGTCGGCTTCGTCGTGCTGCCGGGCTTGCCGGGCGGGTAGACCGGGAGGTCGATCGCCTTCGGGAGGTCCTGATCGGCCGGGGCGTCGATGGTGTCGTCGCCGGTCTTGCCGTCGGCGCGGACCACGCCCTGGTCGTCGTCCTCGGTGCCGTTGCCCACCACGATCCAGCTGCCACCGGCGTACGCCTTGGCGATGCTGACGACCAGGTCGACGTAGGCCTGGGAGTGGTTGTAACGCAGGACGGCCTGGTTCAGGTCGCCGGCCTGGGTCAGGTCGACCCCGCCGGAGCACAGGTAGACCGCGGTCGACATCGCCGCGTCGTCGATGTCCTGCGGGTTCTTCACGCCGTCGCCGTCACCGTCGACGCCCATCGCCTGCCAGGTGGCCGGGATGAACTGCATCGGCCCGACCGCGCGGTCGAACGCGCCGTCACCGTCGAGCCGGCCGGCGTCGGAGTCGGAGATCCGCGCGGTGTTCACGCCGTCGAGCCGCGGGCCGTAGATGCCCGGGGTGGCGACGCCGCTGGTGGTCAGTGCGTTCCCGCCGAAGCGGCCGTGGTTGGACTCGACCCGGCCGATCGCGGCCACCAGCGTCCACGGCAGGTGGCACGTCGGGTCGGCCTGCGCGAGCACCTGCTGGGCCCGCGAGTACGCCTTCAGGGCGGAGGTCGGGATCCCGTTGCGGGACAGCCCGGAGACCACCTGCGTCGGTTCCTCGGTCTTGTCCACCCCGTTGCCGACCGAGCCCGGGACCGGCACGTTGGCCGGGTTGCTGATCGGTTGCTTCGGTACGACGACCGGGACGTTCGGGCCGAGGCCCTGGTCCAGCGCGGCGGTCGCGACCGACGGGTCGTCGGTCGCGCTGACGGTGAACGCGCTCGCGAACAACGCCAACGGAACCAGCGGCGCCACCTGACGCCACCCGCTCGCAGTGGCGCGGCGCTTGCCCTTCGCCATCGATGATCCCCTCCGTGACTCATCGACCTGCCCAGCCCCACGCTGCGGACACGTCTCTTCGTCGGTCCCGATCTACCGCGTTCACCTGGTCTAACGCCTGTCCCGTGCGTGGGTTACGAAACGGGCGCGGACAGTGCACGAGCGGTGACCGGGTACCCATACTGGCGCGTAACAACGCTCAGCGGAACCCCCGGGGCGCCGCCCGCCCGCTCGACCGCCCGGTCGGTCGGGGAGAATGGCCGCCGTGTCAGACCACACCGCTCGTTCCGCCGCTCTGTTCGACCAAGCCACCGCGGTCACGCCCGGAGGCGTGAACTCCCCGGTCCGCGCGTTCCGTGCCGTCGGCGGAGTCCCACGCTTCATGACTTCGGGTGACGGATGTCACATCACCGATGTCGACGGCAACACCTACCTCGACCTGGTCTGCTCCTGGGGCCCGATGCTGCTCGGCCACGCGCACCCCGAGGTGATCGCCGCGGTCCAGGCCGCGGTCTCCCGCGGGACCTCGTTCGGGACGCCGACCGAGACCGAGGTGTTGCTCGCCCAGGAGATCGTCGGACGGACGCCGGTCGACAAGGTCCGGCTGGTCTCGTCCGGCACCGAGGCGACGATGTCGGCGCTGCGGCTGGCCCGTGGGTTCACCGGCCGGGACAAGATCGTCAAGTTCGCCGGCTGCTACCACGGTCACGTCGACGCGCTGCTGGCCCAGGCCGGCTCCGGCGTGATCACCCTCGGCATCCCGGGCACGCCCGGCGTCACCGAGGCGACCACCGCCGACACGATCGTGTTGCCGTACAACGACCAGGCCGCGGTCAGCGCGGCCTTCGCCCAGTACGGCGACCAGATCGCCGCCGTGATCACCGAGGCCTCGCCCGGCAACATGGGCGTCGTCCCGCCGCAGGACAATTTCAACGCGTTCCTGGCCAAGATCTGCAAGGCCAACGGTGCCCTGTTCATCTCCGACGAGGTGATGACCGGCTTCCGGATCACCCGCTCCGGCTGGTACGGCGTGGACGGCGTCCAGCCCGACCTGATGACCTTCGGCAAGGTGATGGGCGGTGGCTTCCCGGCGGCGGCCTTCGGCGGCCGCGCGGACGTGATGTCGCACCTGGCTCCCGAGGGCTCGGTCTACCAGGCGGGCACGCTGTCGGGGAACCCGGTCGCCACGGCGGCCGGTCTGGCCACGTTGCGGCTGGCAACCGACGAGGTCTACGCCAAGCTCGACGAGACCTCGGCCACCATCCAGCGCCTGGTCGGTACGGCGCTGGACAAGGAAGGTGTGCCGTACGTCATCCAGTCCGCCGGGAACCTCTTCAGCGTCTTCTTCGTGGAGTCGGAGGAGGCAAGTGGTCCGATCCGCGACTTCGCCGGTGCCGGAGCGCAGGTGCTGCCACGGTTCGCTGCTTTCTTCCATGCCATGCTGGACGCCGGTGTCTACCTGCCGCCGAGTGCGTTCGAGGCGTGGTTCGTGAGTGCCGCGATCGACGACGACGCCCTGTCGCGGCTCGAGACCGCACTCGCTCCGGCCGCTCGCGCGGCGGCCGCCGTACAGAAGATCTGAAGGCTGTGCTGGATTCAATGAAGGGGCCACGGTGACCGAGACAACGGTCGTGCACCTGATGCGACACGGCGAGGTGCACAACCCGGCCGGCGTGCTCTACGGCCGGATCCCCGACTACCACCTGTCCGAGCTCGGCCGGAAGATGGCCGAGCGGGTCGCCGAGCACGTGGCCGGCCGCGACATCGTGCACCTGGTCAGCTCGCCGCTGGAGCGCGCCCAGGAGACGATGGAGCCGATCGCCGCCACGTTCGGGCTGACGCCGGACATCGACGAGCGGGTGATCGAGGCCGCGAACCTGTTCGAGGGCAAGAAGTTCGGCGTCGGCGACGGCGCCCTGCGGCAGCCCAGCGCGTGGTGGCTGCTGCGCAACCCGTGGAAGCCGTCCTGGGGCGAGCCGTACAACCAGCTCGTCCGCCGGATGCGCGACGCGATCGAGACCGCCCGGCAGAAGGCCGCCGGGCACGAGGCGCTGATCGTGTCCCACCAGCTGCCGATCTGGATCGTCCGGTCCGCGATCGAGAACCGCCGGATGCTGCACGACCCGCGCAAGCGGCAGTGCAGCCTGGCGAGCCTGACCAGCTTCACCTTCCACGGCGACCAGATCGTCTCGGTCGGGTACGCCGAACCGGCCAAGGACCTGCTGCCGGTCAAGCACCCGAAGAAGTTCGTGGGCGGTGCCTGATGCGCCGTACGGCGGTAGTGGTCGCCGCGGTCGCGCTGCTGGCGACCGCCTGCAGCTCGGGTGAGTCGACCAACGAGAACCGCAGCGGCCAGACCGGCTTCGTCAGCGGCAACGGCAACGTCTCCAGCTTCGCCGCGGCCGACCGCAAGCCGGCGCCCGACTTCAGCGGCACCACGCTGGACGACAAGGCCTGGAAGCTGGCCGACCACAAGGGCAAGGTCGTCGTACTGAACGTGTGGGGCTCGTGGTGCCCGCCGTGCCGCAAGGAGGCGCCCGACCTGGTCGCCGCGCACAAGCAGCTCGGAGCGGGCGTCGAGTTCATCGGGCTGAACACCCGCGACCTGGACAAGGCACCGGCGAAGAAGTTCGTGCAGGAGTTCGGCGTCGGGTTCCCGAGCCTGTACGACCCGAGCGGCAAGCAGCTGCTCGGCTTCCGCGGGCAGATCTCGCCCAGCTCGATCCCGAGCACGCTGGTGATCGACAAGGACGGCAAGGTGGCGTCGCGGGTGATCGGTTCGGTCACCACCCAAACGCTTCTCGGCATGGTAAAAGACGCCGGCTGATGGGCGACTGGTTCGCCCAGTCGATGACGGGCTCGATGGTGGTGGCGCTGCCGATCGCGGTGCTGGCCGGCGCGATCTCGTTCTTCTCGCCGTGCGTCGTCCCGCTGCTGCCGGGCTACCTCTCGTACGTCACCGGTCTGTCCGCCGCCGAGCTGGGCTCGAATCAGCGCGGGCGGATGCTGGCCGGGACGAGCCTGTTCGTGGCCGGGTTCTCGGCGGTGTTCATCCTGACCGGCGTGCTGTTCGGGGCCATCGGCAACGCGTTGCTCGACCACCAGACGCTGATCACCCGGGTGCTCGGCGGCGCGACCGTCGTCCTGGGCCTGATCTTCCTGGGCGGGTTCGGCTTCCTGCAGCGCGACGTCCGGGTGCACCGGGTGCCGGCCGTCGGGATCGCGGCGGCGCCGCTGCTCGGCGTACTGTTCGGCTTCGGCTGGACGCCCTGCATCGGCCCGACGCTCGGCACGGTGATGAACCTGGCCGCCACCGAGGGCAGCACCGGGCGCGGCGCGGCGCTCGCGCTGGTCTTCAGCCTCGGGCTGGGGATCCCGTTCATCGTCGCGGCGCTGGCCTTCCGCCGGATGCTCGGCGCGGTCGCCTGGGTCCGCAAGCACCAGCTGCTGGTGATCCGGATCGGCGGCGTACTGATGATCGCGGTGGGTCTCCTGCTGCTGACAGGAGTGTGGGACACGATGACCGCCGATCTTCGCCAGTGGGTCGCCAACTTCGGATCGGCGGTCTGAGGTGAGCGACGTCAAGGAGCAGGCCGAGCCCGAAGCCACCATGTCCGGGGGCAAGCCGCCGGAGCGCCAGGACCCGCCGTCGATGGGCCTGGTCGGCTGGCTGCGCTGGACCTGGCGCCAGCTCACCTCGATGAAGACCGCGCTGATCCTGCTGTTCCTGCTCGCGCTCGGCGCGGTCCCGGGGTCGCTGATCCCGCAGATCTCGATCGACCCGGTCAAGGTCTCGGACTTCTTCGAGCAGCACCCGAAGCTCGGCCCGTTCTACGACAAGCTCGGCCTGTTCGACGTCTACAAGTCACCCTGGTTCTCGGCGATCTACCTGCTGCTGTTCATCTCGCTGATCGGCTGCGTGGTCCCGCGCCTGAAGGTCTACCTGAAGGCCCTGCGGGCCCGCCCGCCGAAGCCGCCGCGCAACCTGCACCGCCTGCCGCAGTACGAGAAGTTCACGCTGGACGCCGACGACGAGCGGCCGCTGCTCGAGCTGGCCGGCCAGGAGCTGCGCAAGCGGCGGTTCCGGATCGAGACGTACGACGGCGCGCTCGGCGCCGAGCGCGGCTACCTGCGCGAGGCCGGCAACCTGCTGTTCCACTTCTCGCTGATCCTGGCCCTGGTCGGCGTCGCCTGGGGCGCGCTGCTCGGTTACCGCGGCACCGTCCTGGTCGTGGTCGGTGGCGAAGGCTTTTCCAATGCGGTCGCCCAGTACGACGACTTCACCCCCGGCCGCGCCTTCGGCGCCGAAGACCTGCCGCCGTTCTCACTGAAGGTCAAGGACTTCGACGTCAAGTTCCAGGAGGACGGCCCGCAGCGCGGCGCCGCGCGGGAGTTCAACGCGGACCTGTCCTACCAGGAGACGCCGCAGTCGCCGGAGAAGTCGTACGACCTGCGGGTGAACCACCCGCTCAAGGTCGAGGGCACCAGCGTCCACCTGCTCGGCCACGGGTACGCGCCGCGGGTGACCGTGCGCGACGGCCAGGGGCAGATCGCCTTCTCCGGGCCGGCGCCGTTCCTGCCGCAGGACAGCAACTTCTCGTCGTTCGGCGTGATCAAGGCTCCGGACGGTCGGCCCGAGCAGCTCGGCTTCGAAGGGTTCTTCCTGCCGACCGCGGTGATCGACCAGCGCGGCCCGGTCTCGGTCTTCCCCGACGCGCTCAACCCGGCGCTCGCGATGACGGCGTACTACGGCCGCCCGAGCACCGAGGAGGGCAAGCCGCAGTCGGTCTATCAGCTCGACAAGTCGAAGCTGACCCAGTTCGACAACGGCAAGGGCGACAAGCTGCGCTTCCAGCTCGCGCCCGGCCAGAGCATCGACCTGCCGGACGGCCGCGGCTCGTTCACCTTCGACTCCTACGACCGGTGGGTGAAGCTGCAGGTCAGCCACACTCCGGGGATGAACCTGGCACTGGCCGGCATCCTGCTGGCGATCCTCGGCCTGATGGGGTCGCTGTTCGTGCACCCGCGCCGGACCTGGGTGCGGGTGCGCACCGAGGACGGGCGTACCGTGGTCGAGGTCGCCGGCTTGGACCGCGGCCCCGAGCGGGGGCTCGGAGACGAGATCCAGGCCATCGCACAAGCCCTGAAGTCCCCTGAACACAGCCCCGCCGGCCCGACCTCGCAGGAGCAGCCATGAGCCCGGAGACCTTCGCGCAAGTCTCCAACCTGGTCATCCCGACGGCCACCGTCATCTACGCCGTCGCGATGGTCTCGCACGCGATGGAGTGGGCCGCGGGCCGGGCCGTGGTCGTCGCGGCAACCACAGAACAGGCCGCGGCGATGGCCTCGGTCTCGGTCGGTGCCTCCACCACGACGAGCGGCGCGACGGCCGGCGGCTCCGCCGCGGCCGGCGGTTCGGCGGCCGGCGCGGCCGGCACGCCTCCGGGCGGCGCCGGCTCCTCCATCCCCCGGTCCACCAGAGCCGAGGCTGCCAGTCGGGTCGGGTTGCTGCTGACCTACCTGGCGTTCGTGCTGCACCTCGCCGGCGTGCTGACCCGCGGCCTCGCGGCCGAGCGGGTGCCGTGGGGCAACATGTACGAGTTCTCCATCACGGCCTCGCTCGCGGTCGCCGCGGTGTACCTGCTCTTCGTGCACCGGTACAAGCTGCAGTGGCTCGGCCTCGGCGTCACGCTCGTCGTCGCCGCGGTGCTCGGCCTCGCGACGCTCGCGCTCTACACCCCGGCCGGCCCGCTCGTCCCGGCGCTGCACTCGTACTGGCTGGTGATCCACGTGGCCGCCGCGGCGATCTCCGGCGGCGCGTTCACGATCGGCGGCCTGGTCTCGATCCTCTACCTGGTCAAGGCCCGCGCCGAGCGCAAGGTCCTCGACGGCGGCACGATGTCGGCGTCGCTGCGCCGCCTGCCGAGCGCCGAGGCGATGGACGGTACGGCGTACAAGGTGCTCGCGTTCGCCTTCCCGCTGTGGACGTTCGGCGTGCTCGTCGCCGGTCCGATCTGGGCCGAGTACGCCTGGGGCCGGTACTGGGGCTGGGACCCCAAAGAGGTCTGGTCGCTGGTCACCTGGGTCGTGTACGCCGCCTACCTGCACGCCCGCGCGACGGCCGGCTGGCGCGGCCGCCGGGCCGCGACGATCGCGATCGTCGGCTGGTTCGTCTTCATCTTCAACTTCGTCGGGGTGAACCTGCTGGTCAGCGGGCTGCACTCGTACGCCGGGGTGTGAGATGAAGGAGTTCGCCGTCTACACCGGGCTGCGGCTGGCGCTGTTCGCCGCCTCGTTCGCGGTGCTGTGGTTCGCGCTGAGCAGTTGGCTGTCGGTGTTCCCGTTGCTGCTGCTGGCGCTCGTCGTCTCGTCGATCCTGTCGATCTTCGTGCTGCGGGCCTGGCGGGACCGGCTGGCCGCGCGGATCGAGACCCGCGCGACGCGGATGACGGAGCGGCTCGAAGAGGCCCGGAAGGCCGAGGACAAGGACTGACTCACGGGTTCCGAAGACCCCGTCGACCTGGTGGTCGGCGGGGTCTTTCGTTGGTCGTACCAGCTGAGTCAGTGGTACGCAGAGTGACCCAGGCCACTGAGGAGTTTCCGCGAAAATCGCTTGTGCATTCCTTCACATGAGTCGTAACGTGGTGGATGAAACGAAACCGTTTCGTTCTATCTGTCGCTTTCCGATCACACAGGGTGAACATGACCGAAGTATCCGAGGCCGGACCCCGCCAGCGTCCGCGGGTCGAGGGTGGGCGTGAGGACGAGATCCTCGACGCGACCGTCGAGCTGGTCGCGGAGCTGGGCTACGACCGGCTGACGATGGACGCGGTGGCGACCGCCGCCAAGGCCAGCAAGGCGACGCTCTACCGGCGCTGGACGAGCAAGGCCGAGCTGGTCGTCGACGCGATCAGCCGGGCCAAGGGGTGCCCGATCCCGGAAGAGGTCGACACCGGCAGCCTGCGCGGCGACCTGATCGCGCTGTCGTGCAACGAGGGCGGGTTCACCGACGAGATGCCGATGTCGGTGATGGCCGGTCTGCTGACCGCGCTGCACCGCGACGACGACCTGCAGCTGGCGTTCAAGGAACGCTTCCTGAAGCCGCGGCTCGGCCTGACCGGCCGGGTCTACCAGCGGGCCGTCGAGCGGGGGGAGATCGCCGCCGACGTCGACGTCGAGCTGCTGTCCCAGACGCTGCCGGCGCTCGTCATCCACCACGCGTTCGTGCTCGGGGTCGAGCCGACCGAAGACCTGATCCTGCGGGTGATCGACCACGTGATCCTGCCTGCGGCGCGGGGGTCGCAGGCGCGCTGACCGGTGTGGGGCCGGTCCGCGACCCAGAAGCCAGTACCACCCAAGAGGGGAATTCCAGTTATGTCCGAAGACGTCGTCAAGGCTGATCCGCCAGAGGGGCGGCCGGTCGACACCGTGGCCGAGCCCGCGGCGCACGGCCACCGCAACCTCGGGATCGCGCTCGCGCTGATCAGCATGGCGCAGCTGATGGTGGTGCTGGACGGCACCATCGTCAACATCGCGCTCCCGCACATCCAGACCGATCTCGGCTTCAGCAACGCCTCGCTGCCGTGGGTGGTCAACGCCTACGCGCTGGCCTTCGGTGGCCTGCTGCTGCTCGGTGGCCGGATCGGTGACATCCTCGGGCGCCGCAAGGTGTTCATGTTCGGTGTGGTGCTGTTCGGCGTCGCGTCGCTCATCGGGGGTGTCGCGCAGAACGAGACGATCCTGCTCGCCAGCCGGATCCTGCAGGGGGTCGCGGCCGCCGCGGCGTCGCCGAACGCGCTGGCCCTGATCACCACGACCTTCCCGGCCGGCAAGGAGCGCAACCGCGCGATGGCCGTGTACGCGGCGATGTCGGGTGCGGGTGCCGCGGTCGGCCTGATCCTCGGTGGGGCACTGACCGAGGCGTCGTGGCGCTGGACCTTCTTCATCAACACCCCGATCGGCCTGATCGTCGCCGTACTGGCGATCCGGTACCTGGGGGAGTCGGCCCGGCAGAAGGGCAAGTTCGACATTCCGGGCGCCGTCACCGGCACGGTCGGTCTGACCGGCCTGGTCTACGGCCTGACGCACGCGGCCGAGAAGGGCTGGAGCGACCCGGTCACGCTGTCGTTCATCATCGGTGGCTCGGTGCTGATCGCGATCTTCCTGCTGATCGAGGCCAGGTCCCGGCACGCGCTGATGCCGTTCCGGATCCTGTCCAACCGGACCCGTGGGGTCAGCTTCTTCGTGATGCTGATCGTCGGTGCGGCGATGTTCTCGATGTTCTACTTCCTGGGCATCTACATCCAGAACGTGATGGGCTACAGCGCGCTGAAGACCGGCTTCGCGTTCCTGCCGTTCAGCTTCGGCATCGTGGTCGCGGCGCAGGTCGCCTCGACGCTGATCTCCCGGATGGACCCGCGGTGGATCGCCGGTGCGGGTGGCGCGTTCATCGCGGCCGGCATGTTCGGCTTCAGCCGGCTCGAGGTCGACTCGCCGTACCTGGGTCATCTGCTGCCGTTCATCCTGCTGCTGTCGTTCGGGATGGGGCTGACCTTCGTGCCGCTCACGCTGACCGCGGTCAGCGGGGTGGACGCCCAGGACTCCGGCGTCGGCTCGGCGGTGCTGAACACCGTCCAGCAGATCGGTGGAGCGATCGGCCTGGCGCTGCTCGGCACGGTCTCGGCCAACGCGATCAAGGACCGGTTCGCCGAGCTCGCTCCGGGGCTGCAGAAGGCAGCCGAGTCGGGGCAGTCCCCGACCCAGCTGAAGCAGCTCGAGGGCCAGTTCACCGCGGTCGCCACCACCCACGGCTTCACCCGGGCGTTCCTGGCCTCGGGCTTCATCGCCCTGGGCGCGGCCGTGATCACGCTGGTCGGTCTGTCGGTCAAGGCGAAGGACCTCGCCAACGACGGCAAGCCCGGCGGCGTCCACATCGGCTGACACCCACTGACAGAAGGGCCGTATCCCCGGGGGCGGGAGATACGGCCCTTCGTCGTTCCGCCGGTACGCCGGTACGCGTTCGCCGGTCCGTCGCCGCCGGCGGACCGCGGACCCCATCCCCGCCGCGACCGGCCGGGGCTCAGTCCCTGTCGCCGGTGGTGCCGAGCTTTTGCAGGCCGTCGGTCCAGCGCAGCTCGCGTTCCTGGTCGGACTGCTCCCACCAGGGGTCGCCGCGCTCGCCCAGGGCGACCTTGGCGATCTGGACGCGGGCCCGGGCCTCACGTTCGGCCTCGGGATCGTCGTCGCGGTGGGACTGGGCGATCGCCCGGCGGGCCGCCATCAGGGACCGCTGGAGCTCGTCGCGGAGCTCGTCCGGGATCGCCGGGTCGGTCGCTCGCCACTTGCGGCCGTTGACGACGATGTGGTGGCCGTCCGGCGTCGTGGGAGCTGACACGTCCTGCCAGTGCCCGCCGTACCGCCTTCGTACGCCGGGTGATCAGCCTCGGTCGCCGAACGGGCCGTCGGTGAAGGCGTGCTGGACGAAGCGCTCGGCGATGCGTTGGTGGGTGGCGGTGTCGGGGTGGAGGCGGTCGGGCAGGGGGAGGTCGGCGTGGTCGGCCTCGCCGTACAGGGTGAGGCCGTCGAGGTAGTGCAGGTTGGGGTCGTCGGCGGCGCGGGCGGTGGTGATGCGGGCCAGCTCGGCGCGGACGACGGTGAGGGTGAGCTTGCCAGCGGCAACTTCTTCGGGGTTGCCGGTGGCCCTGAAGGCGACCTGGCCGTCGGCGAAGTCCGGTGCCAGCGGGCCGGGGGTGTGTTCCTGGATCGGGCAGTAGATGGACGAGATCACCAGCAGCGGCGTGGTCGGGTGGCCCTCGCGGATGATGTCGAGGAAGTTGTGCACGGCAGGGCCGAGTGCGCGCAGGCGCATCAGGTCGGCGTTGACGAGGTTGATGCCGAACTTGACGCTGATCAGGTCGGCGGGCAGGTCGCGCATCGTGCGGGCCGTGAACGGGTCGAGCAGGGCGCTGCCGCCGAAGCCGAGGCTGGTCAGCTCGACGCCGGCGAGTCGGCTCGCGACCGCGGGCCAGGTCCGGGTCGGGCTGTCGGCGTTGGAGCCGTGGCTGATCGAGCTGCCGTGGTGCAACCAGGTACGCCGTCCGTGGTCCGCGGCGGGCTCGACAGCAGCATTGGTGCGAAGGGCAACGAGTTGGGTGGTCTCGGCGTGCGGCAGCCAGATCTCGACGTCCTTGACGCCGCCCGGCAGGCCGTCGAACCGGACGGACCCGACCGGTCCCGGCGTGATCTCCCTGCTGCCGGTGGTGAGGTCGATGGTCAGCACGTTGCCGCCGTCAGCCGTCCCCTGCGCGACGAGCTCGCCGTCGACCAGCACGTCCCAGAGCCCGTCCGGGCGGGGTGGCGCGCCGACGAACGTCATCCTCGTCGGCAGGACGTCGAGCTCGATCTCCGTCGCCGCTGTACGAAGCACCAGCCGCACCCCCGCGGGCTGCGCCTCCACCATCGCGAGCTGGCCGTCGACGTTCTGCTTCCGGCCGAGGGCCGACAGCCGGTGCGGCAGGACGCCGTACGGCGTCGTCTCCAGCTCGACGGCTCCGCGGACGAGCTCAGGGATGATGGGCGTGCTGATCCAGTCGGACATACCCAGCAGCCTTCCCCGCTTGGTTGCCACGGGCAAGTCAGTTACGCGAGCCAGTCCCGCGGCTGGAGCAGCTCGAGCGTTGCTGCCTCGGGCGTTCCTGGTTCCGGGGTGTGGTCGTAGGTCCAGGTGGCGTGCGGCGGCAGGGAGATCAGCACGGCCTCGATGTTCGCGCTGGTCTGCAGCCCGAAGCGGGTGCCGCGGTCGTAGGCGAGGTTGAACTCGACGTACCGGCCGCGCCGGTGCAGCTGCCAGGCGCGCTCGCGGTCGCCGTACGGGATCCGGCAGCGGCGGTCGAGCAGCGGGAGGTAGGCGGGCTCGATCGTCGCGAGGCCGTCGGCAACTATCTCGGCGGCGGTCGGTGCGGTGAGGCGGTCGAAGAAGACGCCGCCGAGTCCGCGCATCTCGCGGCGGTGCGGGATCGTGAAGTAGCGGTCGCACTCGGCCTTCCACACCGCGTACGGCGCGTCCGCGTGCCGCCCGCACCAGTCGGCGAGCGTGCGGTGGAAGTGCCGGCCGTCCTCGGCGAAGCCGTACATCGGGCTCAGGTCGAGCCCACCGCCGAACCACCAGTCGTCGCCGGACTCGAGGTACCGGAAGTTGGCGTGGAACGACGGCGCGTACGGCGTGAGCGGGTGCAGCACGAGCGAGATCCCGGTCGCGCGGAACGGCTGGCCGGCCAGCTGCGGTCGGGTCGCGGTGATCGCCTCCGGGGCGCGGGTGCCGGCCACGTCCGAGACGTTCACGGCGGCACGCTCGAAGACCGCGCCGCCTTCCAGGATGCCGACGGTGCCGCGGCCGAGGTCGTCGCGGACCCACGGCCGGCGGTCGAACCGCCGCTGTCCGTCGTACGCCTCGAAGGCGGTCAGCAGCCGCTCCTGCGCCGCGAAGAACCCTGCCGCGACCTCGTCCACCTGGTCAGTCATCGCCCCTTGCTTACCGGGTCGAGACGCGCCGGACCAAGCCTTTCGGGAAAAGTCAAAAGGTCTTGCGCAGCACCAGTTCGCGGTGCACGCCGTCGGGCATCAGGTCGCCGGACTTGCCGGTGAGCGCGTACCCGTGCCGCAGGTAGAGGGCGTACGCCGTGTCGTTGCCCTGGACAACTGACAGCTCGACGGCGACGGCATCGTCGGCGCGGGCCCAGTCCTCGACGGCGGCCATCAGCCGGTCGCCGAGTCCGTGACCGCGGGCCGCCGGGGCGACCCACATCGACACCAGGTGGCGCACGTCGTTGTCGTCGGCGGGCAGGCCACCGGCCATCCCCGACGGCGTACCGTCCAGGGACACGACCACGTTGTACGAGCCGGGCACCGACAGCCGGGCCCGCCAGCGGTCCTCCTCGGCGCCCACCCAGTCCTCGTACCGGGAACCGAAAGCGGCCGGCGCCTCGGAGAGAGCCGCCAGCCGCAGGTCGCGCCACACTTTCCAGTCGTCCGGGGTCAGCGCCCGCAAGTCCGTCACAGGCCCATGATCGCGTACGACGGACTCAGCGCGGAGGGAATTTCGAGCTGACCCAGTCGCGGACGCCGCCGAGCCCCTCGCCGAGGTCGCGGACGAACTTGGCCAGTGGGTCCTGGGAGCGGGCGAACGCGTCGGAGTACGACTTGGCGGCGTTCTTCGCCTCCTGCGACATCGAGGCGTCGGCGTCGTCCTGGCGCTTGGGGTAGTCGCCGGACACGATCGTGGTGTACTCGCCCTCGTCGACCCAGCGGCGCAGCTCGGTCGCGCGGTTGACGGCCAGCGGGTGGGTCTGCGCCTCGAGCAGCAGCAGCTTGAGCACGGAGTCGCGCAGGTCGCCGGAGCTCTCGTACTCGGTGCCCTGCGCCAGGAACGCGGTGGTGTCGAGCTGGTCGAGCTGACCGCCGGAGGCGAGCTTCATCTGCACCCGCAGCGCGACCGCAGGGTCCTGTACGGCGAGCAGCCCGGCCCGGTCGCCGGACAGCTCGGCCTTGCGCGACCACTCGTGCAGGGCCGCGATGATGGCCCGGATCCCGAGCGCTCCGATCGGCATCCAGTTGATCGCACCGGTCAGCCGCATCAGCCAGAGCAGCAGCGACTGGTACAGCGCGTGACCGCTCTGGGCGTGGCCGAGCTCGTGGCCGAGGGTGAAGCGCAGCTCCTCCTCGTCCAGCCCCTGCACCAGCGCGCTGTTCACGACGATGAACGGCCGGTCCATGCCGATCGTCACGGCGTTCCAGATCGGGCTGTTGGTGACGAACAGCTCCGGCAGCTGCCGGACGTCGAGCGTGGCGGCCGCCTCGGTGTAGAGCCGGTGCACCTTCGGGAACTGCCGCTCGTCGACCTTGATCGCCGAGCCGAGGAACTGCAGCCGGAAGGCGCGCTCGTTGATCAGCCCGGACATCTTCCGCAGGACGAAGTCGAACCCCTTGAGCTGCCGCAGCGCGACCAGGGCGCCGCGGTCGGCCGGGTGCTCCCAGGCCCGCGAGCTGATGTCGGTCAGCGTCACACGCTGCCGGGTCGGACGTTCGTCGTTGTCGGTCATCGTTCCCCCACAGGTCGGCGTGCTTGCTCCCAAAGTAGCGGGCCCGAGGGTCCGGGGCGTAACAGCCAGGCGGCCACCAGGCCCGGCACCCACCCGAAAGGCACCGACCACCAGCCAAGTTGCAGGTTGAAGCAACCGATCATCGTGCCCCAGGTGACCGCCGTACCCCACAGCCAGTACCAGAGCCCGTTCCGCGTCCCGGTCCGCCCGGCCCGGCGGGCTCTCAACGCCCCCACGGCGGCCAGCGGCGCTGTCGCGGGCAGTGCCGCCGCCGTAGCCAGCAGGCCCAGCACGAGGAGCAGCACGACCTGCTCGGTCGCCGTCAGGTGAAACTCGAAGCCCAGGGGAATCATGGTTCGATCGTGCCGCCGGGGGCGGTGGTTGCAGAGAGTAGGAATACTCAAGACCGTCGGAGTAGCCCTAGCCTGTGGCCATGAGTGAGCTGTTGGCGTGCAAGGAAGTGGACCGGCGGGACGACAAGCAGCGGGCGTGGGTGTCCGAGGCGGTCAGGGTGGTCGACGCGGACGCCAACCGGAGCGCGGACACGCATCTGCACGTGTTCCCTATGCCGGCGATGAGCGGGGTCGACCTGTACCTGAAGGACGAGTCGGTGCACCCGACCGGGTCCTTGAAGCATCGGCTGGCGCGGTCGTTGTTCCTGTACGCGCTGTGCAACGGGTGGATCCGCGAGGGCACGACGGTCATCGAGGCGTCCAGCGGGTCGACCGCGGTGAGCGAGGCGTACTTCGCGCGGCTGCTCGGGCTGCCGTTCGTGGCGGTGATGCCGGCGTCGACCAGCCGGGAGAAGATCCAGCTGATCGAGTTCTACGGCGGGCGCTGCCACTTCGTCGAGCGATCCGGCCAGATCTACGGCGAGGCCAAACGGCTCGCCGAGGAGACCGGCGGGCACTACATGGACCAGTTCACCTACGCCGAGCGGGCCACCGACTGGCGGGGCAACAACAACATCGCCGAGTCGATCTTCGGGCAGCTGGCGCTCGAGCAGCACCCGGTGCCGACCTGGGTCGTCGTCGGTGCCGGTACGGGTGGTACGTCGGCGACGATCGGGCGGTACGTGCGCTACCAGCGGCACGAGACGTCGGTCGCCGTGGTCGACCCGGAGGGCTCGGCGTTCTTCCCCGGGTTCGAGGCCGCGGACAGCGACTTCGCGACCGGTCGGCCGTCGCGCATCGAGGGGATCGGCCGGCCGCGGGTCGAGCCGTCGTTCATCCCCGGTGTGGTGGACCGGATGATCTCGGTGCCGGACGCCGCGTCGATCGCGGCGATGCGGTTCTGTTCGCGCGTCACCGGGCGGCTCGTCGGTGGTTCGACGGGGACGAACCTGTGGGGCTCGCTGCGGCTGGCGGCCGAGATGCGCCGGATGGGTCAGCGCGGGAGCATCGTCACGCTGCTGTGCGACGGCGGCGAGCGCTACACGAACACCTACTACGACGACGACTGGCTGCGGAGCAACAGCATCGACATCAGCCCGTACGAGGACACGCTCCGGGGGTTCGCGGAAACGGGGTTGTGGAGAGAGTAGGCCGCGCCCCGAGACGCCAGGCCGCTGCGCGGCCGGCGGAGGCTCAGCCTCCCAGCGCGAGGCCCACGGCGAGGCCAACGGCGTACACCAGCTCGGTCAGACCTGTTCCCTTGAGGACCGGGATCAAAGCTGGGCCTACGGCGTCGCTGACGACTACCCGGACCGACTTGACGGCCAGCGGCAGGGCGATCAGGGCCAGCAGGGTCCACGGGGTCGCCAGGGCTGACAGCGCGGCCAGGATGAAGGCCAGTGCGATCAGTCCGGCGTACAGCTGCCTCGAGCGCGCCGCACCGATGACCACGGCCAGCGTGCGCTTGCCGGTGACGCTGTCCGTGGGGATGTCCCGCAGGTTGTTGGCGACCAGCAGCGCACAGGCGATCGAGCCGATGGCGACGGCCCCGGCGACGGCCGTCCAGTGCAGCCGCTCGGCCTGCACGTACGTCGTACCGAGCACTGCGACCAGCCCGAAGAACAGGAACACGCTGACCTCGCCGAGCGCGCGGTACCCGTACGGCGACTTGCCGCCCGTGTAGAACCACGCCCCGACCAGCGAAGCCGCTCCCGCGACCAGCAGCCACCAGCTGGACGTCGCACACAGCACGATCCCCAGCACAGCGCCCACACCGAAGCAGGTGAACGCAGCGGTCTTCACCGCGCGCGGTGTGGCCACCTTGGACCCGACCAGCCGCAGCGGGCCGACCCGGTTCTCGTCGGTGCCGCGGATGCCGTCGCTGTAGTCGTTGGCGTAGTTCACGCCGATCTGCAGCGCCAAACCGACCCCGAGGGCCAGCAGAGCCTTCCACCAGACGAATCCGTCCAGGTAGCCGGCAGCGCCGGTCCCGACGAGCACCGGAGCGACGGCGGCAGGCAGTGTCCTGGGGCGGGCACCCTCGATCCACTGAGAAAGGTTGGCCATGGCTGGGATTCTGTCAGCCGTTGGATCGGCCAACGCGCGTCGGGGCTACGCTCAGCGGAGTATGTCTAGTCTGCGTCTGGTGCCTGGCACGCCTGAGGCCGTCCTTGCCGCGCTGTCCGAGGTGCTGGACGGCACCGGTCAGCCCTTCGCTCCCGTGCCCCCGGACCCGGCCGCTGCCGAGCGCGTACGCCGGGCCGCCGCGCCGGACGAGCCGCTGGAGGACGACTGCGCCGTCGTACTGACTACGTCGGGGTCGTCCGGTGAGCCGAAAGGCGTGCTGCTGTCCAGGGACGCCCTGGTCGCCTCCGCCACGGCCACGCACGACCGGCTCGGCGGACCGGGCCAGTGGCTGCTCCCGATGAAGCCGTACTTCGTCGGCGGGCTGCAGATCCTCACCCGCTCGCTCCTGGCCGGTACGACGCCGGTGGTCTCCCAGGACCTGGCTGAGGCCGCTGGGCAGATGACCGGTGCCAGGCGCTACACCGCCATGGTCCCCACCCAGCTCACCCGGTACCTGGAGACCGCCTCCGACGCGCTGCGGAGCTTCGACGCGATCGTGATCGGCGGTGCGTCGATGGGCGCCGACCTGAAGGCCCGCGCGGCTGCTGCAGGCGTGACCGCCATCCCGGCGTACGGCATGACCGAGACCGGCAGCGGCTGCGTGTACGCCGGCCTGCCGCTGGACGGCACCGAGCTGGCGCTGGACGACGGGCGCATCCTGATCAAGGGGCCGACGCTGTTCTCCGGCTACCGGCTGCAGCCCGCGCTGACCAAGGAGGTGCTGCAGGACGGCTGGTTCCGGACGCAGGACCGTGGCCGGCTCGTCGACGGGCGGCTGGAGGTGGTGGGCCGGGTGGACGACGTGGTGATCTCCGGTGGGGTCAACGTGACGCTCACTGCTGTGCAGGCGCGGCTGCTGGAGCACCCGGACGTCGCGGAGGCCGTCGTACTCGGTGTGCCGGACCAGGAGTGGGGCAGCCGGGTAGTGGCCTTCGTGGTCGGCACAGCAGAGCTGGGCGAGGTCAGGGATTTTGTGGCCGAGACACTGCCGCGCACCTGGGCCCCGCGCGAGCTGGTCCGGCTGGACGAGCTCCCGATGCTCGGCTCGGGCAAGGTCGACCGGCAGCGGTTGCTGGAGGGTGTCCGGTGATCACCTACTCGCTGGGCCTCAAGAACAAGTTCCGGGGGATCACCGTCCGCGAGGGCATGCTCTTCGAGGGCCCGGCCGGCTGGGCCGAGTGGAGCCCGTTCCTGGACTACGACGACGCCACCTGCGTCTCCTGGCTCCGCGCCGCGCAGGAGGCCGCTGTCGACGGCTGGCCCGAGCCGGTGCGGCAGCAGATCCCGGTGAACTGCACAGTGCCCGCGCTGGGACCGGAGCGAGCCGCGGAGATCGTCCGGGCCTCCGGCTGCCGTACGGCGAAGGTGAAGGTGGCCGAGCCCGGCCAGACGCTGGCCGACGACCTCGCCAGGGTCGAGGCTGTCCGGGACGCGCTGGGCGCCGACGGTCGGGTCCGGATCGACGCCAACGGGGGCTGGTCGGTCGACGAGGCTCTCGCCGCGCTGAAGGAGCTGTCGAGGTTCGACCTCGAGTACGTCGAGCAGCCGTGCTGGTCCGTGGAGGACCTGGCGCTGGTACGACGGCGTACCGACGTACTGGTTGCTGCGGACGAGTCGATCCGGAGGGCCGAGGATCCGCTGCGGGTGCGCGAGCTGGAGGCGGCTGACATCGCCGTACTGAAGGTGCAGCCGATCGGTGGAGTCCGGGCCTGCCTGGAGATCGCTGAGCGGATCGGGCTGCCGGTGGTGGTGTCGTCGGCGCTGGAGACATCGGTGGGGATCGCTGCTGGGGTCGCGCTGGCTGCTGCGTTGCCGGAGCTGCCGTACGCGTGCGGGCTGGCGACGGTGGCGATGTTCACGGGCGAGGTCGTGGCCGAGCCGCTGTTGGCTGTTGACGGGTTCCTCCCCGTGAAGCGAGTCGAGCCTGACGACGCGCGCTTGCTCGAGGCGACCGCCTCACCGGAGACCACTGCCGTCTGGGAAGCAAGGCTTGCCAGAGTCGAAGCATTGAAGGGGAGTGCAGGATGAACCCGTCCACCGCGTTCGCGACCGTGGTCGTCGACGAGCTGATCAGGTGCGGCGTCCGGGAGGTCGTGCTCGCCCCAGGCTCGCGCAGTGCGCCGCTGGCGATGGCACTGGCCGCCGCCGACCGCGAGGGCCGGCTCCGGCTGCACGTCCGGGTCGACGAGCGGACGGCGGGCTTCCTGGCGATCGGACTGATCCGGGGGACCGGTCTGCCCGTGCCGGTGGTCACCACGTCCGGTACGGCGGTGGTCAACCTGCACCCCGCCGTACTGGAGGCTTCGCACAGTGGGCTGCCGCTGCTCGTGCTGAGCGCGGACCGGCCGCCGGAGCTGCGGGGGAGCGGTGCGAACCAGACGACCGACCAGCTGAAGGTGTTCGGCGGTGCGGTGCGGCTGTTCCACGAAATGGGTGTGCCGCGGCAGGAGGTCGGCCAGGTCGCCTACTGGCGGTCGCAGGTCTCCCGCGCTGTCGCTGCAGCTGTTGGAGTGCGCAGCAACGACCCCGGGCCGGTCCAGCTCAACTGCTCCTTCACCGAGCCGCTGGTGCCGACCGACGGACCGGACTGGCCGGAGCCGCTGGACGGACGGACCAGCGGGCCGTGGACGAGCGTGCGGGCCGCCGGTGGACAGCCGTCGTCGCTCTCGCCCGGGCCGAAGACCGTCGTGGTCGCTGGCGACGGCGCTTCGCAGGCGGCCCGGCTCGCCGCGGAGGCGGGGAACTGGCCGCTGTTCGCGGAGCCGTCGAGCCGCGCCCGGATCGGCCCGTCGGTCGTTGCGTCGTACCGGTTGTTGCTTGGGGCAACCAAACTGGCGGACGAGATCGAGCGCGTGGTCGTGTTCGGCCACCCGACGCTGTCCCGGCCGATCACCAAGCTGCTGGGCCGCCATGACGTCGAGGTGATAGTGGTCGCGCCGACCGGCTCCTGGCCGGACGCCGTACGACGTGCTGCGACCGTTTTGACCGGTCTGGAGGTCACCGGCGCCGACAGCACCGACTGGCTGGCCCGCTGGCAGCACGCTGACCAGCTGGCGCGGCCTGCGATCGACAAGGTGCTCGTTGGCGAGCTGACCGGCCCTGGCATCGCCGCGATCGTCGGTGAGGCCGTGGGCGCCGACGGGATGCTCGTGGTCGCGTCGTCGAACCCGGTGCGCGACCTGGACCTGGCGCCCGTCGTACCGATTCGGACGGTGGCCAACCGCGGGCTCGCGGGGATCGACGGGACGATCTCGACGGCTGTCGGCGCGGCGCTGGCCAACGCCGGAGCGACGTACGCGCTGATCGGGGACCTGGCGTTCCTGCACGACTTCACCGGGCTGGTGATCGGCCCGGCCGAGGCGCGGCCCGACCTGCGCATCGTCGTGGTCAACGACAACGGCGGCGGGATCTTCTCGACGCTGGAGCAGGCCGGGTCCACCGACTTCGAGCGGGTCTTCGGGACGCCGCACGGGACGGACTTCGGCGCGCTGGCGGCAGCGACCGGTACGCCGTACACGCTGGTGACGTCGGCCGACGAACTGCGGGCCGCGCTGGTCAGGACTGTTGCGGGTGTGGACGTGGTCGAGGTGCGACTGCCACGGCCGACAACGCTGCATCAGGACCTGCAGGCCGCGGTGAACGCGGCGCTCTAGCCGGCTGGAGCGTGCGGAGCCGGCCGAGCAGGGTGCCGACGACCAGCAGGACCAGCGACGTCGTGACGAGGATGGGGACGACCGCACCGCGCAGCGACGAGTTGAGCGGTGCGGCGACGGTCAGGACCATGCTGACGCCGACCAGCGCGGTCATCAGCCGCCGGCCGGGTCGCGCGACGGCCAGGAACGGCAGGCACCACAGGAAGTACCAGTCGTGCGCGGTCGGCCCGAGCAGTACGACGGCCAGCATCGCGATGCCGACCGCACGCGCCGCCTGGTGGATGTGCGAGCGCAGCCCGAGTACGGCGATCAGGCCGAGCGCCGTGAGGATGCCGAGCAGCCGGATGACCTGCAGCGCTTGCTGAGCGGCGCTGTCCGCACCCAGCCACTCCAGTACGCCGGACGTGCCCAGGCCGATCAGGTTCGCTATCGACAGTGGGGACATCACCAGGCCTGGCACGTCGAGTGCGTTGAGCCAGCCCGAGCCGACGCCGGTGAGCTCCCCGGCAGTCACCAGGGTCAGCACTGACACCACACCGGCGATGGCCAGGCTCGCCAGGCGTTGGAGGGCTCTGCCGGCCAGCGGGCTCATCACTGCAGCGATGGCGACGACCACCAGGCCACCCGGCGCTTTGACCGCTGCAGCTGTGCCCGCGATGACAGCTGCCGTGCCCCAGCGGCCGGTGAGGGCTACGGCGAAGGCGGAGCAGGCCAGGCCGAGCATGAGTACGTCGTTGTGCGCCGCACCGAGCCCGTGGGTGATGAGGATCGGGTTGGCCACCACCAGCCAGGTGGCGACACTGGGATCGACCCGGCAGGCCACGGCGATCTTCGGCACGGCCCAGGCGATCAGCACGATGCCCAGCAGGGCCAGGCCTCGGTGGGCGAGCATGAGGACGTACGGGTTGTCGGTGACGTGAGCTGCCAGGCCGCCGTACGCCAGAGGAAGGGGACCGTACGGCGCTGGAGTGTTCATCCACATCGGGTCGACCGCCTCGACCACGCGACCGGACAGGGCGGCCGGGCCGACGGTGTAGGGGTCGAAGCCCTTGGCGACCAGGGCGCCCTGGGCGGCGTAGCTCCACGCGTCCCGGCTGAAGAGCGGTGGCGCCAGCAGCAGCGGGAGGCTCCAGAGGACGGTCATCCGGATCAGGCGGTGCCGGAGGCCGGCCAGGACCTCCCGGCCGACCTCCAGCCAGGCCCAGACCAGCAGGCCGAGCCCGAGCACCATGAACGACAGGCCGGTCATCCGCCCGGCCGGCGAGTCCCGCAACGGCATCGAGGCCATCCACGAGGACTGCGGCACCACCGACGTCACCAGCGCCGAGGCGGCTACGACCCAGCTCCCCACCACTCCACGAACCAAGGGCGAAGGAACCCGCATGGCTGGACCGTAACCGCCTCAGAAGAAGCCGCGATGAACCGCAGAAGAACGCCCCGCCGCCCGCCTCACGCGAGGCGGGCGGCGGGGGTTGTCAGGCGGATTCCTTCTTGAATGTGCGCGCACCGACGGCCAGGCCGACGACCGTGAGCAGCACCACCCAGAACAGCCCCCACAGGGACGCGCTGCTGGAGATGTCGCCGCGGAAGAGCGCCCGTACGCCGTTCACCACGTGCTTCAGCGGGCTGATGTCCGACAGGCGCTGCAGCCAGGTCGGGCCGATCTGCATCGGGAGCAGGATGCCGGACAGCAGCAGCAACGGCATCGCGATGCCGTTCAGCAGCGGCGCCAGCGCGTCCTCGCTCTTGGTGATCAGCGCGACCGAGTACGACAACGAGGCGAACGTCGCGCCGAGCAGAGCGACGATGACCAGCGACAGCAGCACCCCGCCCCACGGCGCCCGCAGGCCCATCGGGATCGACACCACCAGCAGCAGCACCGACTGCACGACCAGTACGACGACGTCGCGCAGTACGCGCCCGGCCATCAGCGCCATCCGCGACGCCGGCGTCACCCGGTCGGCCTCGATCACGCCGGCCCGGTACTCCGCGATCAGCCCGAAGCCGACGAACATCGCGCCGAACATGCCCAGCTGCACGATCAGGCCGGGAATGAACACCTGGTAGGCGTTGGTGGTCGTCCCCTCGCTGATCTGCGCGGTGATCGGCTTCAGCAGCGGGCCGAACAGGAACAGGTACATCAACGGCTGGCTGAGCATCAGGATCGACCACATCGGGTTGCGCAGCGACAGCCGCATCTGCCGGTGGAACACGATCCAGGTCTCGGTGAGCACTGTCACGCCACGACCTCCTTCTGCTTCTCCGGCTCGTCGGCCGGCGCCGGGCTGTCGTCGCGCAGCGACCGCCCGGTCATCGTCAGGAACACGTCGTCGAGCGTCGGCCGGTGCACCTCGACGCCGTCCAGCTCGATGCCCCCGGCATCGATCTGGCGGAGCAGCCCCGGCAGCACCGAACCGCCACGCGGGATCCGGAAGTTCACCCCGTCGGCGACCGCCTCGACCGAGGTCGCGCCGTCGAGCTCGCGAACGATCCGGATCACCGCGTCGGTCGCGTGCGTACGACCGGCCTCTGCGTTGGCACGGTCGTCCGTACGGTCGGCGAGGCTGAGCCGGACACTATCGCCGGAGACCTGCTGCTTGAGCGCTTCCGGCGCGCCGGCGCCGACAATCCGGCCGTGGTCGATGACCAGGATCCGGTCGCAGAGGGCGTCGGCCTCGTCGAGGTAGTGGGTGGTCAGGAAGATCGTGGCACCGCGGGCCCGCAGGCCGCGGATGTGCTCCCAGAGATTCGCGCGCGCCTGCGGGTCGAGCCCCGTCGTCGGCTCGTCCAGGAAGATCAGCTTCGGGTCGTGGATCAGCCCCATCACGATGTCGAGCCGCCGCCGCTGCCCGCCCGACAACGTCTTGCACTGCCGCCGCCACAGCCCCGGCAGGTCCAGCTCCTCGAACAGCCGCTGCCCGTCGGCGATCGCCTTGGCCTTGCTCACGCCGTACAGACGGGCGTGATCGACCACCTCGTCCCCAGCCACAGCCTCCGGCAACGTCGACCCACTCTGCGGCACGTACCCAATCCGCCGCCGCACGCCCACGGGGTCCTTGGCCAGGTCACACCCCGCAACAGTGGCCGTCCCGCTGGTCGGCGTGATCAGCGTCGCCAGCATCCGCATCGTCGTCGTCTTACCGGCCCCGTTGGGCCCCAGAAAACCGACGATCTCCCCGTCGGCCACGTCCAGATCTACCCCCTGCACAGCCTGCACCGGCCCGCGCTTGGTCTTGAAGGTGCGGACAAGTCCGCGAGCTTCGATCATCATGCCGACCAGGATGGTTGATCAATCTTGAATAGTCAACATTGAATTCCTGTGCCGGAGATCCGCCCGGGTACGTCGTACGGCACGGTCGGAGCGGTGGGTCAGCCCGGCGGCTCGCGCAGGTTGCGCCACCGTTCAGCGGCCTCTGGGCCCGGGGTCCAGTCGGGGGGCTCGCCGGCGAAGGAGTACTCGCCGGCGAGGACGCGGTCGCGGAAGCAGCGGGTCCACTCGAGCTCGCCGCGGTCGCGGGCGACGCTGATGCGGAACATCTCGACGACGTGGTTCGGGGTGCCGGGGTCCTGCTCGACCTGGCGCTCGTGGAACGGCGCGGCCTTCTCGTTCTGCTCCAGCTGGACGATGCGGGACTCCAGCGCGGCGACGACCTCGTCGCGCTTCAGCGTCCACAGGAAGCTCAGCGACGCCTGCATCAGGCCGGGCTGGAAGCCGTCGACCGTCCACAGCGCCTGCCGCAGCAAAGAGAAGTACTCGCTCTCGCCGTCCGCGGTCAGCTTGTACGACGTCCGGCCGGCCTTCTGGCCGGAGCCGTCCTCGAGCTCCTCCAGGAATCCGTGCTTGGCGAGCGTGCGCAGCCCGGTGTAGATCGAGCCCGGGTTGATGTTCGCCCAGTCCTGCACGTTCCAGGTGAGCAGCTCGCGGCGCAGCTGGTAGCCGTAGGCCGGCTGGAAGATCCGGACGACGCCGAGCAGCAGCAACCGCGTGGTGGACATGAGACGCAGTGTAATTCGCATCCCGTTGTCGGTGGGGACGACTAGGTTTGGCCCATGACCACGCGCGTGACCGACGATCCGGCCGAGTTCAGGGCCACGGTGTTTCCCTTTCTGGAAAGGGATCCCGTGCTGCACACCATCATCCTGAGCAACGTCGAGCAGCGCGCCGAGGGTAGCTACCGGCCCGAGGAGGGCGACTCGGTCTTCGTCTCGGTCCACGACGCCACCGGCGAGGTCGTCGGCGCGGCGATGCGCACGCCATCGCGGCCGGTCTACCTCGGCGCTCTCGACCCGCAGTACTCCGCTGCCGTCGCCGAGGTCTACGCCGAGCGCGTCCCGGAGGCGACCGGGGTGGCGGGTGCGCGGGAGGCGACCGACGCGTTCATGAGTCGCTGGACCGAGCTGCGTGGCGTCGGGGCGACCCAGACCCGCGGGACGAGGCTGCACAAGCTGGACGACCTGACCCGCCTGCAGGCCGACGGCGGACCGCGCCCGGCGACCGAGGACGAGGCGCAGTTGGCCGCAGAGTGGATCTCGATCGACTTCGACGACGAGATCCCCGGCAGCAACCTGGTCTGGGCGGAGCAGAAGATCGCCGACGGGGCGCTGTGGTTCTGGGAGGACGACAGTACGCCGGTGAGCATGGTCGGCCACCACCTGCCGATCTTCGGGGTGTGCCGGGTCGGGCCGGTCTACACGCCGGACGAGTTCCGCCGCAACGGGTACGCGGGGGCCCTGACGGCGTACGTCACGGGCGAGATCCTCGCGGCGGGGAACCAGGCGTGCTTGTTCACCGACCTGGCGAACTCGACCTCGAACAAGATCTACCGGCTGGCCGGGTACAAGCCGCTGACCGACTTCGTGGATCTGGCCTTCGACCGATGAAGGTCCGGGTGACTGAAGATCCGGCGGCTTTCAAGGCGGTCGCTTTCCCTTACCTGCAACGGGATCCGGTGCTCAACTCGGTGCTGATCAGCAACATCCAGGGGAGGGTCGACAACCTGCTGTACGACCCGGCGCCGCCGGTGTTCGTCTCGGTTCATCGCGGCGACGAGGTGGTCGGTGTCGTCTGCTGTACGGCGCTGCGCGGGGTGATGCTCGGTGGGCTCGATGAGGAGTTCCTGCCGCTCGTGCTCGAGGCGGTGGTTGAGTCCGGCGCGGAGGTGAAGTACGTCGAGGGTGTGCCGGAGGTAGCTCTTGCCTTTGCCCAGCAGTTGGGTCGGCAGTTCACCGACGACCGGCTGACCCGGCTGCACAAACTGGTCGACTTCAAGGCGCTGGAGGCGGAAGGGCACGCGCGGCTGGCGACCGAGCCGGACCTCGCCGACGCGACCCGGTTGGTCGGCGGCTTCGGCGAGTCGGTGAGCGGGCGCATCGGCGTCGAGGAGGAGGAACGCTGGGCCCGCGACCGGATCAGACTCGGCCGGCTCTGGCTGTGGGAGCGCGACGGGCGCGTGGTGAGCATGGCCGCGCACAACGGCAGCGTTTTCGGTGCGTCGCGGATCGGGTCGGTCTACACGCCGCCGGATGAACGCGACAACGGCTACGCCGGAGCGCTGACGGCCGCGCTCACCCGCCACCTGCTCGACGAGGGTCACCAGCCCTGCCTGTTCACCGACCTGGCCAACCCGACCTCCAACAAGCTCTACGCCCGCATCGGCTACCGCAAGGTCGTGGACTTCGTGAGGTACGCGGTGAGCTGAGCCGGAGCGGGTGGGCGCTCGCGAGGTGGGTGGATGGGGAAGGGAGCCCGGCCGCCGGGGGCGTTGTGCTTTGCGGGTGGGGCGTGTGAGCTGGGGCGGAGTGTGTGCTGGGGAGTGCGACTGCCGAGGCGCCGCGCTTCGCGGGCGTGCGTCGGCCGGCCGAGCCGGCCGAGCCGGCCGGGCTGGTGTGGGAGCCGGGTTGGGCGGGCCGGCGCAGCCGGCTCCGCGGCGGGGGCGGTATGCATCCCACCCCTTCCCTTCCCTAGATCCAGCCGTGGGTGCGGGCTACTCGGACCGCTTCGTGGCGGTTTGTCGTACCGAGTTTGCCGGCGGCTGAGGACAGGTAGTTGCGGACCGTGCCGGGGGAGAGGGCGGCGCGGCGGGCGATCTCCTCGATGGGCGCGCCGTCGGCGGCCAGCTCCAGTACGTCGGCCTCGCGGGCTGTGAGAGGGCTGTCGCCGGAGCTGATCGCCTCGGCGGCGAGCTCCGGGTCGACGTACCGGCCGCCGGTGTGGACCGTGCGGATGACGTCGGCGAGGACCTGGGCGGAGACGGTCTTCGGCAGGAAGCCGCGGGCGCCCGCGGCGAGGGCGTGCTTCAGGTGACCCGGGCGGCCGTGGCCGGTGACGATCAGCGCGGCACACTCCGGCAGGTGCTCGCGCAGCGCCTCGACGACGCCGATCCCGCCGGTCGTCGTACCGGGAAGGCTCGGCATCTGCAGATCCAGTACGGCGACCTCGGGACGGTGCATTCGCGCCATCGCCAATGCCTCGCTCGCCGACGCGGCCTGGGCGACGACCTCCAGATCGTCCTCCAGCGAGAGCAACGCAGCCAATGCGGACCGGATCAGGTTCTCGTCGTCCGCCAGCAGGAGCCGGATCATGCTGTCCTCGGCAATCGAGCCAGCAGGACGAACCAACCTGAGGGCCTGTCCACAGTCAAAGTCCCCGCCACTCCCGCCAAGCGTTCCCGCAACCCGGCCAGTCCAGTTCCTTCAGTTGTCGACGCCTGACCAACACCATCGTTCGACACCCGGAGTACAACAGCTTGCTTGTCGGCTTCCAGTTCGATCTTGCAGGTGGTCGCGTTGCTGTGGCGGAGGACGTTCGTGGTGGCCTCCAAGACCACCCACGCCAAGGCAGTCTGCGTGGCGGGCGGGAGCGTGCCGCCGTTGCCGATGACTCGGCAGGTGATGCCGGCTGCGCGGAGGACCGACTGGGCGCCGGCCAGTTCCGTGCTCAGGTCGGTGGCTCGGTAGCCGCCGACGACCGCGCGCATCTCGCGGAGCGACTCGTGGGCGATTCGTCGTACGTCGAGCATCTGGCCGGCGGCCGAAGCATCCCCGCGCTCCGCCAGCCGAGCCGCGAGCTCGCTCTGTACGGCGACCAGCGACAGGTTGCGGCCGAGCGCGTCGTGCAGGTCGCGGGCAAATCTCAGGCGTTCCTGGGCGACCGCGAGCTGCGCGGTGACCTCGCGGGACTTGTCGATCTCCCAGCCCAGTCGCAGCATCCACACCGAGATCCGGCAGGTGAACGCGAGCAGGCCGACGCCGTAGAAGTAGCTGAACGCACCACCGACCTCACCGCCGAGCAGACCGACCAGCACAGCACCGCCCACCACCAGCACGAAGATCACCGACCGCCAGAGCACCGGTGTGAGTGCGAGCGTCAGCGTCCCGCCCGTCGTCACGAGCCCGACCGCCCAGTCCGGCGACACCAGTACGCCGACCGCACCCAGACCGATGCAGGCGGCAACCAAGCGCGGACTCGGTCGTGGACCGCCCAGGTACGTGGCGATTGCGGCCCGCAGCACGAGGAGCGCCACCACGGCGTGCGCGAGCACCACCACCAGGAACCCGATCAGCCGGAACTCCACCGGTTTCGCTGCCGACAGCAACATCAGCAGCGCGAACAGCGGCTCCATCCCGATCAGCGCGTACAGCGGCCACCGGAGGCTGACGTCGAACCGCTCGGCTCGACTCAGCTCGCTCCACCAGCTCTGCCCCGACCTCATGAGCGCCAGCCTGTCACCGACGCGGCTCCCAACGGAACCAGCGGCGAGTCGCCCACGCTCCGACGACCACCCACCCGAGCAGTACGAGCACAGCCGGTACGGCGTGAGCGAACGACCCGGCGAGCCCGACAGCCGCGCCGTCCCGCGTCGTGCCCGACAGGCCGAGCCGGAGCAGGTCGACCACCGGAGTCAGCGGCAGCGCGCGGCCGACGTACTCGAGTGGTCCGTTCAACGGCAGGTAGAGCCCGCTGAAGGTCAGCGTCACGAACATCACCGGTGCGGTCACCACCTGCGCCGCGTCGACCGTCGGAGCGAGCGCCGTACTCGCTGCTGCCAGCAGGACGAAGAGGAGCGTGCCGAGTAGTACGGCGAGCAGCACCAGCAGGAGGTTGACCGGTGCGTGGAGTCTGAACCAGATGGCCCCACCGGCAGCGACCAGGACGATCTGTGCCCAGGCAATGACGACCGACGGCGTCGCGGCGCCGGCCAGGATCTCCCAGTCCGACAGCTCGCCGGTCCGCAGCCGCTTGAGGACCAACTCCTCGCGCCGCGCGACCAAGGCGGTGACGAGTTGGTAGTAGACGAACAGATCCAAGGTGACGACGGTGACCGAAGTGACCACACTGGCCCCCATCTCCGACGGCAGCTCGGCCGCCGACGCGACGGTGAGCACGGTGAAGACCGGGAGCGCCACGGCGACGAGGACCATCAAGGCGTTGCGTCGCAGCAGCAGCCCCTCGGCCTTGCCGGTGGCAACGACCCGCGCGATCGTGCTCACGCCGCCACGTCCTCGGTGATGGCCAGGAAGGCCTCTTCCAGCGAGGCGGGCCGGGCGGTCAGGTCGTGCAACTGGAGGTCGTGCCGACCGGCCCAGGCGAGGACCTCCGTCAGAGTGCCCTGCAGGTCCTGGGTCTCCAGGGTGACCGACGAGCCGTTGATGGTGGCAACTACTTGGGGAAGCGCGGGGAGCGGGACCCCGGGCAGGTGGAACGTGATCCGCGCGGGACGGGTGGCGGCGAGCTGCTCCGGGGTTCCGAGTCCGACGACTTGGCCGTGGTTCAGGATCGCCAGCCGGTCGGCCAGGGCGCTGGCCTCGATCAGCTGGTGCGTGGTCAGCAGCACCGTCGTACCGGACAGCAGGAGGTCGGAGATCAACGCCCAGGTCTGCTTGCGAGCAGCAGGATCCAGCCCGGCCGTCGGCTCGTCGAGGAAGAGCACCTCGGGCTTGCCGAGGATCGCCAGCGCCAGCCCGAGCCGTTGCTGCTCACCGCCTGACAGTTGCCGGACCCGGACGTTGCGGCGCGGCGACAGGCCCACCAGGTCGAGGGCCTCGTCCAGAGGGCGGGGAGAGGTCAGGCTGCCGGCCCACGTGCTGACGGTCTCGGCGACCGTGAGGTCGGCGGCGAAGCCCCGCGACTGCAGCATGATCCCGATCCGCGACCGGACGTGGCGGCGCGAACGGAACGGGTCCTGGCCGAGTACCCGCACGGTTCCGGAGGTCGGCAGCGCGAGACCCGCCAGCACCTCCAGCGCGGAGGTCTTGCCGGCACCGTTGGTGCCGAGCAGCGCGAACAGCTCACCCCGGCGTACGGCGAGATCGATGCCGCGGACGGCGTCATGTCCTGGCCTGCCGCCGAAGCGGCGGGTGAGCCGCTCGGCGCTGATGACAGCTGACTGGTCCATAGCCATCAGCTTGGGGCGCCGAGCGGCCCGCGGGGTGTGCAGGCGTCACCAGGAGTGGTGACAAATGTCAGTTGATCTCGACCGAGTCGCCCGGCTGGGCCAGCGTGTACGGGCGATCCGCCTGGCCGTCGAGGAAGCGCTGCATCATGCCCTGGCCGATCGGGCTGAGCAGGGCGTCGTGGATGCCGAGGGTCTGCTGCGCGTCGACGGCGCGGGCGTACTCGACGGCGGCCGGCAGCGCGAACCACGGACCGGAGACCGGTACGAGGTTGGTGTGCACCTGGCGGTCGGGCCGGGTGAACGAGTCGCCCGGGTGGTAGACCGCGTCGTCGACCAGGAAGCCGATGTTCTGGCAGGGGACGCCGAGCTCCGGCAGGATGATCGCGTGGTCCTTGCCGTAGGCACGGATCGCGAACCCGGCGGCGTCGAACGCCTGCCCGCCCTCGACGACCTGCACCCGGTCGCCCAGCTCACCGAGCTGCGAGGCGACCCCGGCGTTGGTGTAGACCGGCGCGTCGAGTCCCTTGATCCGCTCGATGTCCAGGTGGTCGGGGTGCTCGTGGGTGACCAGGATCGCGTCGGCGGCCTCGAACACCGCGTCCTCGCTGAACGTGCCCGGGTCGATCAGCAGCACCTTCCCGTCCTTGTCGATCCGGACACAGGCGTGCGTGAACTTGGTCAACTTCACAGTCGGACTCCCAACGAAAGGGTCAGCTTCCTGGCGCGTCGGGAATCCTACGCCGGGCGGAAAACGCTGATCCGCCGGTGAGAGGCGGCCCGACGCTCGGCTCCGGCGTGCGCCACCGTCCAAGGAGCGGAGGGCGTGTCGGCTGGAGATGGTGGCGACTGCTCCGGTGTTTGACGACTGGCCCGGTACACCAGGCCAGTCGTCGAATACGGCGTCAGTCAGCGAACAAGGCGTCAGTCGACCGCAGCGGCGCGCGGTCTTGGTCCGGGGTGAGGATGCGGACCGGACGGGTCAGCTGGAGAGTCAGATCCCGAGCGCGTCGCGCATCGGGACGAGTTTGGCGTTGGTTTCCGCGAGCTCGGCGTCGGGGTCGGAGCCGGCGACGATGCCGGCGCCCGCGAACAGCCGCATCCGCGTCGGGTCGTCGGGGTCGGCCTGGCCGCAGCGTAGGGCGATGCACCACTCGCCGTCGCCGGAGGCGTCCATCCAGCCGACGGGGCCGCTGAAGCGGCCGCGGGTCATGCCTTCGACCTCGGCGATCAGGTCGCGGGCGACGTCGGTCGGCGTACCGCAGACGGCGGCCGACGGGTGCAGGGCGGCGGCGAGGCCGAGGGCCGAGGCGCCGTTGGCGGCGACGCCGGCGACGTCGGAGGCGAGATGCATCACGTTCGGGAGGTGCAGGACGAACGGGGTCTCCGGCACGTTCATCGACTTGCAGTGCGGTTCGAGCGCCTCCGCGACGGAACGGACGGCGAACTCGTGCTCCTCCAGGTCCTTGCTCGACCGGGCCAGCGACGCGGCCAGCGCCAGGTCGTGCGCGTCGTCGCCGGTCCGGCGGATCGTGCCGGCCAGGACGCGGGAGGTGATCAGGCCCTTCTCCCGCCGGACGAGCAGCTCGGGGGTGGCACCGATCAGGCCGTCGACCGAGAACGTCCAGCAGTTCGGGTACGCCGAGGCGAGCCGCTGCAGCGGCCAGCGCAGGTCGATCGGCTGGTCCGACTGCGCGATCAGGTCGCGGGCCAGCACCACCTTGTCGACCTCGCCGCCGGTGATCCTGGTCACCGCGTCGGCCACGATCGCGGACCACTCGGTCCCGGACCGGGCGCCGTCGGCGAACGCGATCTCGCCGACCGGAGCGGGCTCGTTCACGGTCAGCTCGGGCGGCGCGGCCAGCGAGCTGGCGGGCGAGATCGTGGTCACCCAGGTGGTGTCGCCCCGGCGCCCGACGACCACCTCGGGCACCACCAGCCCGGCCGGGTCGGCGTCGGTGAAACCGAACGTCCCGAAGCAGACCAGTCCCGACCCTGGTACGCCGACATCGTCCCGTACGACGGCCGCCGCGGTGAGCGCCTTCCACCACGCCTGCGCCGTCGCGAAGCGGTTGCTCCCGGCAACGTCGAGGCGGGCGGCGACGCCCCAGCCGACCTGCCCGTCGCCCCGGCGGACCCAGGCGAGGGCGCCGTCGGCCGGCAGGTGGTCCAGCAGGTGCTTCGAGACGCCTTCGACCGGGTGGCTGCGCACGACCAGGTGCGGGACCACCTCGGCACCGGGGTGGACCGGATCAGGCAAGCTCACGACAACGCTCCTCGCTGCTCGGCTCGGTCCCGGGTCACGGTGGCCGATCTGGCTGGTTGACGCTCCCTCACGGCATGCAAGCGTATGCCCGGTCCGTGTCCAGCGAATTTCGGTGCCTCCCCGAGCCGTGATCAACCAGACAACCCGGCCATGATCCACCGGACAAACCCCGGCTGCCGGGTGTCGCGCGTTCTGCGCAACACTGAACCGGTGACCCGCGCAGACCTGACCAAACAGCCGCACGACGTGGCCGCGATGTTCGACAACGTGGCCGAGGGCTACGACCGGACCAACGCGGTGGCGACGATGGGCCTGGAGAAGCTGGTCTGGCGGCCGGCGACGCTGGCCGAGATTGCTCCGCGCAAGGGGATGCGGATCCTCGACCTGGCGGCCGGGACCGGCGCGTCCAGCATCAAGCTGCGCGAGGCCGGCGCCGAGGTGGTCTCCTGCGACTTCTCGGTCGGCATGCTGCGGGTCGGCAAGCGGCGCTACCCCGAGCTCGACCTGATCGCGGGCGACGCGTTGCACCTGCCGTTCGCGAACGAGAGCTTCGATTTGGTGACGATCTCGTGGGCGCTGCGGAACGTGAACGACGTCACGCTGGCGCTGCGGGAGATGCTCCGGGTGACGCGGCCAGGCGGGCGGCTCGTCGTGCTCGAGCAGTCGCACCCGACCTGGAAACCGTTCCGAGTGGCTTACCTGGAGTACATGATGCGCGCGGTGCCGGTGGTCGGGCGGCTGGTGTCGTCCAACCCCGAGGCGTACGAGTACTTGGCGGAGTCGACCCGCGCCTGGCTGCCGCAGGAGCCGCTGGCCAAGGCGATCGAGGCGTCGGGCTGGAGCCACGTGCAGTGGGCCAACCTGACCGGTGGTCTGGTGGCCATCCACCGGGGCGTGAAGCCGAGTTAATTACGCAAGGAAATCAGGACCTAAATCGCTTGCGGGCAAGGGAGTCCGGGCCGGTTTCGCGTCCTCGTCAGGCAGTCCTAGACTGTCGGGTGACCAGACCTCGTGAAGCGATTCACGAGGGTCCGGAGACCAACTGCCCCAACTCCAGGCCGGGATGAGATGAGCCAGAGCGTGCCGAACAGGCAGCAGGCCGAGACCGCTGATGTGATCGTCGTCGGCGCCGGGCCCGCAGGCTCGGCCGCGGCGTACCACCTGGCCAACGCCGGCCTCGACGTCCTGCTGCTGGAGAAGACCGCGTTCCCGCGCGAGAAGGTGTGCGGCGACGGCCTCACCCCGCGCGGGACCAAGCAGCTGATCAACATGGGCATCGACATCTCCGAAGAGGCCGGCTGGATCAAGAACTACGGCCTGCGGATCCAGGGCGCCGGGCACCAGCTGCAGCTGGACTGGCCCGACCTGGCCAGCCACCCGAACTACGGGCTGACCCGCAACCGGATGGACTTCGACGACATGCTGGCCCGCCAGGCCGTCAAGGCCGGCGCCCAGCTGCGCGAGCGGACCAACGTGACCGCGCCGATCCTCGACGACAAGGGCTTCATCGTCGGCGTCACCGCCAAGCCGGTCGACGACAACGGCCGCCGCGCGGGCGAGGACGTCGAGTTCCGCGCGCCGCTGGTGATGGCAGCCGACGGCAACTCCTCGCGGCTCAGCGTCTCGATGGGCCTGCACAAGCGCGACGACCGCCCGATGGGCGTGGCCGTGCGCACCTACTTCACCAGCCCCCGCCACGACGACGACTACCTCGAGTCGTGGCTGGAGCTGTGGACCGACGACCCGAGCAACCCCGGCCAGCGCAACCTGCTGCCGGGCTACGGGTGGATCTTCGGGATGGGCGACGGCACGGTCAACGTCGGCCTCGGCATCCTGAACACCTCCGACGCCTTCGGCAAGGTCGACTACGCCGACCTGCTCAAGCAGTGGCTGAAGAACACGCCGGAGGAGTGGCAGTTCCGCGACGAGTTCCAGACCATCCCGATCCGGGGCGCGGCGCTGCCGATGGGGTTCAACCGGCAGCCGCACTACACCCTCGGCCTGATGCTGCTCGGCGACGCCGGCGGCATGGTGAACCCGTTCAACGGCGAGGGCATCCCGTACGCGATGGAGTCCGGGGCGTTCGCCGCGGAGGTCGCCTCCCAGGCGCTGCGCCGGCAGCCGAACCAGCGCGAGCGCGCGCTGTCGGCGTACCCGAAGGCGCTGAAGCAGGAGTACGGCGGCTACTACACACTCGGCCGGGTCTTCGTGAAGCTGATCGGGAACCCGGAGGTGATGCGGCTGTGCACCAAGTACGGTCTGCCGCGCACCACGCTGATGAAGTTCACCCTGAAGTTGCTGGCCAACCTCACCGACCCGCGCGACGGCGACGTGATGGACAAGATCATCAACGGACTCACAAAGGTTGCCCCGGCGGCGTAAAAGCGGCGGGGCGAGTGACGTGAGCCACAGCGGTACTGATAACACAGTGCTGACTCGCAACAGGTAAATCAGGCGGCAGGACGACGCAAGAAGGAGGGAGCACCGACCGATGCACCCTTACGTACCGATCCTCGTGCTCGGCGTACTGGCGGCGATCTTCGTGGCGGGCACCTTGGTGACCAGCGCGGTGGTCGGCCCGAAGCGCTACAACCGGGCCAAGCTCGACAGCTACGAGTGCGGGATCGAGCCGACCCCGCAGCCTGTCGGCGGTGGCCGCTTCCCGGTGAAGTACTACATCACCGCGATGCTGTTCATCGTGTTCGACATCGAGATCATCTTCCTCTACCCGTGGGCCGTCGCCTTCGACCAGATGGCACTGTTCGGGTTGATCGAGATGGTCATCTTCATCGCAACCGTCTTCGTCGCCTACGCCTACGTGTGGCGCCGCGGCGGACTGGAGTGGGACTGACCTATGGGTGTTGAGGAACAGCTTCCGGCCGGCGTACTGCTGACCACCGTGGAAGGCCTGTCCGGCTACATGCGGAAGGCTTCGTTGTGGCCGGCAACCTTCGGGCTGGCCTGCTGCGCGATCGAGATGATGACGACGGGCGCGCCGCGCTACGACGCCGCCCGGTTCGGCATGGAGGTCTTCCGGGCCTCGCCGCGTCAGGCCGACCTGATGATCGTGGCCGGCCGGGTGAGCCAGAAGATGGCCCCGGTGCTGCGCCAGATCTACGACCAGATGCCGAACCCGAAGTGGGTGCTGGCGATGGGCGTGTGCGCGTCGTCCGGCGGCATGTTCAACAACTACGCGATCGTCCAGGGCGTCGACCACGTCGTACCGGTCGACATGTACCTGCCCGGCTGCCCGCCGCGGCCCGAGATGCTGCTGGACGCCTTCCTCAAGCTGCACGAGGACATCCAGAACGGCAAGCTCGGCGCGAACAAGAAGGCGCTGCAGGCCGAGCAGGAGACCGCTGCCCTGACCGCGTCCCCGACGCTTGAACTGAAGGGTCTGCTCCGGTGAGCGACACCCAACCCGAGAACCTGCCGGCGACCACCACCGCCGGCGACGCTCAGACGCCGGCGGCCGAGGTCGTCGACCAGCGCGAGGGCATGTTCGGTGTCCGCGGCACCGGTGACACCTCCGGCTTCGGCGGCCTGCGCCGCCAGGTCGCGCTGCCCGGTGGCAGCGAGAAGCCGTACGGCTCCTGGTTCGACGGCGCGACCGAGCGCCTCGAGAGCCTGGTCGGCGACCAGGCGCTGGAGAAGGTCGTCGTCGATCGCGGCGAGCTGACCCTGCACGTACGCCGGGAGCGCCTGGTCGAGGTCGCCCAGCACATCCGCGACGACGAGGGCCTGCGGTTCGAGTTCTGCTCCGGCGTCAGCGGGGTGCACTACCCGAACGAGACCGGCCGCGAGCTGCACGCGGTCTACCACCTGCTCTCGATCACCCACAACCGGCGGATCCGGCTGGAGGTGTCCTGCCCGGACACCGACCCGCACATCCCGTCGATCGTGAGTGTCTACCCGGCCAACGACTGGCACGAGCGCGAGACCTGGGACTTCTTCGGCATCATCTTCGACGGACACCCGGCGCTGACCCGGATCCAGATGCCCGACGACTGGCCGGGCCACCCGCAGCGCAAGGACTACCCGCTCGGCGGCATCGACGTCGAGTACAAGGGCGCCGTCATCCCGCCGCCCGACACGCGGAGGTCTTACAACTGATGACCACTACCGACCCCTACGCCGACGCTCGCGACACCACCGAGGGCAAGGTCTTCACCGTCACCGGTCAGGACTGGGACTCCGTCGTGGCGGGCCTGGCCGACGAGCCCGAAGAGCGCATCGTCGTCAACATGGGCCCCCAGCACCCCTCGACCCACGGCGTGCTCCGGCTGATCCTCGAGATCGAGGGCGAGACGGTGACCGAGGCCCGCTGCGGCATCGGCTACCTGCACACCGGTATCGAGAAGAACATGGAGTTCCGCAACTGGACGCAGGGCGTCACGTTCTGCACCCGGATGGACTACCTGTCGCCGTTCTACAACGAGACGGCGTACTGCCTGGCCGTCGAGTGGCTGCTCGGCATCGAGGACCAGATCCCCGAGAAGGCCAACGTGATGCGGGTGCTCCTGATGGAGCTCAACCGGATCAGCAGCCACCTGGTCTGCATCGCCACCGGTGGGATGGAGATCGGCGCGCTGACCGTGATGACGATCGGGTTCCGCGAGCGGGAGATGACGCTGGACCTGTTCGAGCTGATCACCGGCCTGCGGATGAACCACGCGTTCATCCGGCCGGGCGGTGTCGCGCAGGACCTGCCGCCGGGTGCCCTGGACAAGATCCGGGACTACATCACCTGGATGAACAAGCACCTGCCCGAGTACGCCGAGCTCTGCAACGCCAACCCGATCTTCAAGGCGCGGCTGCAGGACGTCGGATACCTCGACCTGGCCGGCTGCATGGCGCTGGGCATCTCCGGCCCGCCGCTGCGCGCCACCGGCTACGGCCTGGACCTGCGCAAGACCCAGCCGTACTGCGGCTACGAGACCTACGACTTCGACGTGCCCACCTGGGACACCGCCGACTCGTACGGCCGTTTCCGGGTCCGGCTGCAGGAGATGTGGGAATCGCTCAGGATCGTCGAGCAGTGCGCCGAGCGGCTCGCCAAGATGGAGGGCGAGCCGGTGATGGTCGCCGACAAGAAGATCGGCTGGCCGAGCCAGCTGGCCGTCGGCAACGACGGGATGGGCAACTCCCTCGACCACATCAAGCACATCATGGGCGAGTCGATGGAAGCACTGATCCATCACTTCAAGCTGGTCACCGAGGGCTTCCGGGTACCGGCCGGCCAGGCGTACGTGGCACTGGAGTCGCCGCGCGGCGAGCTGGGCTGCCACCTGGTCTCCGACGGCGGCACCAAGCCGTACCGGGCGCACTTCCGTGACCCGTCCTTCGCAAACCTGCAGGCGATGCCGATCCTGTGCGAGGGCGCACAGGTCGCCGACGTGATCGTGGCCGTCGCCAGCCTTGACCCGGTGATGGGTGGAGTGGACCGCTAAATGGCCGAGAACCACGCTACGGCGACCGACAAGCAGGTGCCTTACAGCACCGGCGACTCGAAGATCACTGAGACCACGATCGCGGAGATGCGCGAACTGGCCGCCCGGTACCCGGTCGGCCGTTCCGCGCTGCTGCCGATGCTGCACCTGGTGCAGTCGGTCGAGGGCCGGGTCACCCCCGAAGGCATCGAGGCCTGCGCCGACGTGCTCGGGCTGACCGGCGCCGAGGTCTCCGCGGTCGCCACCTTCTACACGATGTACAAGCGCCGCCCGGTCGGCGACTACCACGTCGGGGTCTGCACCAACACGCTGTGCGCGGTGATGGGCGGCGACCTGATCTTCGAGCGGCTGAAGTCCCACCTGGACGTCGGCAACGACGAGACCACCGAGGACGGCAAGATCACCCTCGAGCACCTCGAGTGCAACGCCGCGTGCGACTACGCGCCGGTGATGATGGTGAACTGGGAGTTCTTCGACGACATGACGCCGGAGTCGGCCACGCAGCTGGTCGACGACCTGCGCGAGGGCACCGAGGTGAAGTCGCCGCGCGGCGCCACCATCTGCACCTGGAAAGAAGCCGAGCGCGTGCTGGCCGGCTTCCCCGACGGCCGGGCCGACGAGGGCCCGACCGGTGGCAAGGCGACGCTGGCCGGTCTCCGGCTGGCCCGCGAGCGCAACTGGACCGCCCCGAACGGCAGCCACGGCGGTGGCGGTGCGGCCGCCGAGCAGACGGTCTCGCCCGAGGCCGCCTCCGGCCCGCGGCCCGAGGACCAGCCGGGCAAGGAGTCCGGCACCGGATCCCCGGCCACCCCCGACTCCCGGAAGGAGGACTGACCATGCTGACCCCGGTACTGTCCGACAACTGGGACCAGATCCGCGCCTGGCAGCTCTCGTCGTACCAGCGCTCCGGCGGGTACGACGCGTTGCGGACCGCGCTGCGGATGCAGCCGGCCGACGTGGTCACCGCCGTCAAGGACTCCGGTCTGCGCGGCCGTGGTGGCGCGGGCTTCCCGACCGGTATGAAGTGGTCGTTCATCCCGCAGGACAACCCGAAGCCGAAGTACCTGGTCGTCAACGCCGACGAGTCCGAGCCGGGCACCTGCAAGGACATCCCGCTGATGATGGCCTCGCCGCACACGCTCGTGGAAGGCGTGATCATCGCGTCGTACGCGATCCGCGCGTCGACCGCGTTCATCTACGTCCGCGGTGAGGTCCTGCACGTCGTACGGCGGTTGCAGCAGGCCGTCGAGGAGGCAAAGGCCGCCGGTTTCATCGGCACGGACATCCTCGGCACCGGCTACGACCTGGACGTCATCGTGCACGCCGGCGCGGGCGCCTACATCTGCGGCGAGGAGACGGCGCTGCTCGACTCGCTCGAAGGTCGTCGCGGTCAACCCCGGCTGCGTCCCCCCTTCCCGGCCGTGGCCGGTCTGTACGGCTGCCCCACTGTCATCAACAACGTCGAGTCGATCGCCTCTGTTCCCGCCATCATCAAGAACGGCGTGGACTGGTTCGGCTCGATGGGCACCGAGAAGTCCAAGGGCATGACGCTGTACTCGCTGTCCGGGCACGTCACCCGCCCCGGCCAGTACGAGGCACCGCTCGGCATCACGCTGCGCCAGCTGATCGACCTGGCCGGTGGCGTCCGCGAGGGCCACGAGCTGAAGTTCTGGACCCCGGGCGGTTCGTCCACGCCGCTGCTGACCTCCGAGCACCTCGACGTCCCGCTGGACTACGAGGGCGTCGGCGCGGCCGGCTCGATGCTCGGCACCAAGGCGCTGCAGATCTTCGACGAGACCGTCTGCGTGGTCCGCTCGGTGCTGCGCTGGACCGAGTTCTACAAGCACGAGTCGTGCGGCAAGTGCACCCCGTGCCGTGAGGGCACCTGGTGGCTGGTCCAGATCCTGGAGCGGCTGGAGAAGGGCCAGGGCAGCGAGGCCGACCTCGAGACCCTGCTCGACCTGAGCGAGAACATCACCGGCCGTTCGTTCTGCGCGCTGGCCGACGGTGCGACCGCGCCGATCACCAGCTCGATCCAGCACTTCAAGGACGAGTACCTGGCGCACTTCACCCACGGCGGCTGCCCGTTCGACCCGATGGCGTCCACCGTCTTCGCGACCGCTGGAGCAAGCGCATGACCATCCAAGCCAACCCTCCTTCGGGCGCCGAGGTCGAGAAGGTCGACCTCGTCACCGTGACCATCGACGACATCGAGGTCAAGGTCCCGAAGAACACCCTGCTGATCCGGGCGGCGGAGAAGGCCGGGATCCAGATCCCGCGGTTCTGCGACCACCCGCTGCTCGACCCGGTCGGCGCCTGCCGCCAGTGCCTGGTCGAGATCCCCGACGCCGGCAACGGCCGGGGGATGCCGAAGCCGCAGGCCTCCTGCACGATCACGGTCGCCGACAACATGGTCGTGCGTACCCAGGTGACGTCGCCGGTCGCGGACAAGGCCCAGCACGGGATCATGGAGTTCCTGCTGATCAACCACCCGCTGGACTGCCCGGTCTGCGACAAGGGCGGCGAGTGCCCCCTGCAGAACCAGGCGATGACCAACGGGAACGGCGAGAGCCGCTTCGACGCGGTCAAGCGGACCTTCCCCAAGCCGATCAACATCTCCGCCGAGGTGCTGCTGGACCGCGAGCGCTGCGTGCTCTGCGCCCGCTGCACCCGGTTCTCCGAGCAGATCGCCGGTGACCCGTTCATCGCGCTGATCGAGCGCGGCGCGCTGCAGCAGGTCGGGATCTACGAGAAGGAGCCCTTCGAGAGCTACTTCTCCGGCAACACGATCCAGATCTGCCCGGTCGGCGCGCTCACCAGCGCGGCGTACCGGTTCCGCTCGCGGCCGTTCGACCTGGTGTCGGTTCCGTCGGTGGCCGAGCACGACGCCTCCGGTGCGGCGATCCGGGTCGACTACCGGCGCGGCAAGGTGATGCGGCGGCTGTCCGGCGACGACCCGGCGGTCAACGAGGAGTGGATCTCCGACCGCGACCGGTTCGCGTTCAACTACGCGAGCACCGGCGACCGGCTGACCCACCCGCAGATCCGCGAGGACGGCGAGCTGCGGCCGGCGTCCTGGCCGGAGGCGCTGAACTTCGCGGCCAAGAAGCTCACCGCCGCGCGCGGCAACGCCGCCGTCCTGACCGGTGGCCGGCTGACGCTGGAGGACGCCTACGCGTACTCGAAGTTCGCCCGCGTTGCCCTGGGCACCAACGACATCGACTTCCGGGCCCGCCCGCACTCGCCGGAGGAGGCCGACTTCCTGGCCGCCGCGGTGGCCGGCACGGGCCTCGGGACGACGTTCACCGACCTCGAGCGGGCCGGCGCTGTCGTGCTCGCCGGGTTCGAGCCCGAGGAGGAGGCGCCGACGGTGTTCCTCCGCCTCCGCAAGGGCGTGCGCAACAGCGGCACCAAGGTGTTCACGCTCGCGGCGCTCGCGTCGCGCGGGGTCGAGAAGCTCGACGGGGTCGTCGTCTCGACGACGCCGGGCACCGAGGCCGCCGTACTGGGGGACCTGGGCAACCAGGGCGACACCGGCGCGGCAGCCAAGGCGGCGCTCGGTCCGGACGCGGTGATCATCGTCGGCGAGCGGCTCGCGACCGTGCCGGGTGCACTGTCCGCCGCGCTGCGGCTGGCGCTCGACACCGGCGCCCAGCTCGTCTGGATCCCGCGTCGTGCGGGTGACCGGGGCGCGCTCGAGGCCGGCTGCCTTCCGGGTCTGCTGCCCGGTGGCCGGCTGGTCTCCGACGCTCAGGCCCGGGTCGACCTGCAGGCCGCGTGGGGCGTCGAGAACCTGCCCACCACGGCAGGCAAGGACACCGGCGAGATCCTGGCCTCGGCCGGGTCGCTGCAGGCCCTGGTCGTCGCGGGGGTCGAGATCGACGACCTGCCGGACCCGGCGGCCGCCCTGGCCGCGCTCGAGGCCGCGCCGTTCGTGGTCAGCTTCGAGGTCCGCAGCTCGCAGGTCACCGAGCACGCCGACGTGATCTTCCCCGTCGTACCGCCGGCCGAGAAGGACGGCACCTTCGTGAACTGGGAGGGCCGCGAGCGGCCGTTCCCGGTCGTGCTCAAGGTGCCGGCCGCGATGCCGGACGTGCGCGCGCTGGCCGCGCTGGCCCAGGAGATGGACCTGTCGCTCGGGTTCAGCACCCCGGCCGGCGCCAAGCGCGAGTACGACGAGCTCGGCCGCTGGGACGGCGACCGCGCGCAGGAGCCGACGTACCAGGCCGGTCCGTCGCTCGGCGCGTTCGACTCGACCCGGCTGGCGACCTGGCGGATGCTGATCGACGCCAGCCGCGGCAACGACGGTGAGCCGCACCTGGTCGCGACCGCGCGCACGCCGGTCGCCCGGCTGTCGCTGACGACCGCGACCCGGGTCGGCGTGGCCGACGGCGACGAGCTGGTGGTCAGCACCGACGCCGGCTCGGTCCGGCTGCCGGTCGTGATCACCCCGATGACCGACAACGTGGTCTGGCTGCCGACGAACTCGGCCGACTCGCACGTACGGCGCGCGCTGCACGCCGACCACGGCTCGATCGTGACCATCGCCGGAGGGAACTCATGATGCACGTCCCGCTCGCCGCGACGGCCGACGTACCGGACGCCGGGTTCGGCAACGACCCCTGGTGGGTCGTCGGCATCAAGGTGCTGCTGGTCTTCGTCTTCCTGGTCGTGCTCACCCTGTTCAACATCTGGTGGGAACGCCGGGTCGTGGCGCGGATGCAGCACCGGGTCGGCCCGAACGTGCACGGCCCGTTCGGTCTGCTCCAGTCGCTGGCCGACGGTATGAAGCTGATGTTCAAGGAAGACCTGATGCCGAAGGGCGTGGACAAGTTCGTCTACGTCGCGGCGCCGGTGATCGTCTCGATCCCGGCCTTCCTGACCTTCGCGGTGATCCCGTTCGGCCCGACGGTGAAGATCCCGTTCACCGACACCTACACCCGGCTGCAGATCACCGACCTGCCGGTCTCGGTGCTGTACGTGATGGCGATCGCCTCGATCGGCATCTACGGCATCGTGCTCGGTGGCTGGTCGTCCAACTCGACGTACTCGCTGCTCGGCGGTCTGCGCTCCAGCGCCCAGATGATCTCGTACGAGGTCGCGATGGGCCTGGCGCTGGTGACGGTGTTCCTGTTCGCCGGCTCGATGTCCACCTCGGAGATCGTCGCCGCGCAGGGCTCGCACCAGTCGGTCAGCCTGTTCGGCGCCGACATCCCGATCCCTGGCTGGTACGCGTTCCTGCTCTTCCCGTCGTTCGTGATCTACGTGATCTCGATGGTCGGCGAGACCAACCGGGCGCCGTTCGACCTCCCGGAGGCCGAGGGCGAGCTGGTGGCCGGCTTCCTGACCGAGTACTCGTCGATGAAGTACGCGATGTTCTTCCTGGCCGAGTACATCAACATGGCGACCGTGTCCGCGCTGGCGACCACGCTGTTCCTCGGCGGGTACCGGGCGCCGTGGCCGATCTCGATCTGGGACGGCGCGAACTCCGGCTACTGGCCGGTGCTGTGGTTCGTCGGCAAGATGATGTGCTTCATCTTCTTCTACATCTGGTTGCGTGGAACGCTGCCGCGACTGCGCTACGACCAGTTCATGAAGCTGGGCTGGAAGGTCCTGATCCCGGTCTCGCTGGGCTGGATCGTGCTGGTCGCCACCGTGCGCGCGGTCGGCCGTGAGGTCGAGTTCCAGCGCAACTGGCTGCTGCTGGCGGCCGGTGCCGTCGCGCTGGTCGCGGTGATCACGATGTTCCTGCCGCAGAAGAAGACCGAACCCGAACCTGAGGTGGACGACGCGGAGTTCGACGCGTTCGCCGGCGGGTTCCCTGTGCCCCCACCGCTCGTCAACACTCCGAGCCAAGGCGAGACGGAAAGTCGTAGCAAGGAAGGCAGCCGTGGCTAGCGTCAAAGAGTCCCTCTGGGATCCGGTAGCGGGATTCGGAGTCACCTTCCGGACGATGTTCCGCAAGGTGTTCACCGAGGAGTACCCGTTCGAGAAGAAGCCGACCGCGCCGCGCTTCCACGGCCGGCACCAGCTGAACCGCTGGCCGGACGGCCTGGAGAAGTGCATCGGCTGTGAGCTGTGCGCGTGGGCCTGCCCCGCGGACGCCATCTACGTCGAAGGTGCCGACAACGAGGAGGGCGGCCGCATGTCGCCCGGCGAGCGGTACGGGCGCGTCTACCAGATCAACTACCTGCGCTGCATCCTCTGCGGCCTGTGCATCGAGGCGTGCCCGACCCGGGCGCTCACGATGACCAACGAGTACGAGCTGGCCGACCGCAGCCGCGAGTCCTTGATCTACGAGAAGAAGGACCTGCTGGCGCCGCTCCTGCCGGGCATGGAGGAGCCGCCGCACGCGATGCTGCTCGGCACCACCGACAAGGACTACTACCGCGGCCTCACCGGCGCGGCGGTTCCCGCCGAGGGTGGTGCGGAGAAGTGACCTCACTCGTCACCGGCACCCAGGTCGCGTTCTGGATGCTGGCGCCGATCATGGTGCTGGCCGCGATCGCGATGATCCTGGTCCGCAAGGCGGTGCACTCGGCGCTGCTGCTGGCCCTGGTGATGGTCTGCCTGGCCGTCCAGTACGCGGCGCAGGACGCGCCGTTCCTGTTCGCCGTACAGATCATCGTCTACACCGGCGCGATCCTGATGCTGTTCCTGTTCGTGCTGATGCTGGTCGGTGTCGACGCGTCCGACTCCCTGGTGGAGACGATTCGCGGACAGCGCCTGCTCGCCGGGCTGGCCTTCCTCGGGATCGGCGTGCTGCTGGTCTTCGCGGTCGGCAACGCCGTGTACGGCGACCCGGTCGGCCTGAGCCAGGCGCAGCCGGACGGCAACCCGCACGGGATCGCCCAGCTGCTGTTCGGCAAGTACGTGTTCGCCTTCGAGGTGACCTCGGCGCTGCTGATCACCGCCGCGATGGGCGCGATGATGCTGGCCCACCGCGAGCGGCTGACCCGCCGTAAGACCCAGCGCGACCTGGCCGAGGAGCGGATCCGCAAGTACGCCGACCACGGCGTGCACCCCGGCCCGCTGCCGACGCCCGGCGTACTGGCCCGGCACAACGCCGTCGACACCCCGGCCCTGCTGCCGGACGGGTCGATCGCACCGACCTCGGTTTCGCGCGTCCTGCAGGCCCGTGGCACCGTGTTCCCCGAAACCGAGGAGCGCGACGAGGTCGACACGGTCCGCCGGATCAGCGAAGGCGATCCCGGTGACCAGGTCCCGCCCGAGCCCGAGGGCACGGACCTGAGCGGCTACGGCGAAGGAGACAAGCTGTGAGCACCGAGCCGTACATCATCCTTGCGGCGATCCTTTTCAGCATCGGTGCTCTCGGTGTTCTCGTACGCCGTAACGCCATCGTCGTGTTCATGTGTGTGGAACTGATGCTGAACGCGTGCAACCTGGCGTTCGTCAGCTTCGCCCGCCAGCACGGCAACCTCGACGGCCAGATCGCCGCCTTCTTCGTGATGGTGGTGGCCGCGGCCGAGGTCGTGATCGGCCTGGCGATCATCATGGCCATCTTCCGCACCCGTCGTTCGGCCTCGGTCGACGACGCCAACCTGCTCAAGTACTGAGGTAATCACCGATGAGTCATGAGCTCGCGTGGCTGCTGGTCGCGATCCCAGCGGTGTCGGCGGCGATCCTCCTGCTCGGTGGCAAGGCCACCAACGCCTGGGGTCACCTGCTCGGCACCGCGGCGTCGCTGGCCTCCTTCGTCTGCGGTGCTGTCCTGTTCGTCCAGATGCAGGGCAGCGGCGCCGAGGAGCGGTCCGAGACGGTCAAGCTGTTCGAGTGGTTCTCGGTCGGCAGCGTGCACGTCGACGTCACCCTGCTGGTCGACCAACTCTCGATCCTGTTCGTCCTGCTGATCACCGGTGTCGGATCCCTGATCCACATCTACTCGATCGGCTACATGTCGCACGACCCGCGCCGGCGCCGCTTCTTCGCCTACCTGAACCTGTTCATCGCGGCGATGCTGCTGCTGGTGCTGGCCGCGGACTACCTGCTCGTCTTCGTCGGCTGGGAAGGCGTCGGTCTGGCGTCGTACCTGCTGATCGGCTTCTGGCAGGACCGGCACTCGGCCGCCACCGCCGCCAAGAAGGCGTTCGTGGTGAACCGGGTCGGTGACATCGGCCTGTCGCTGGCCGTGATGAGCATGTGGGCGCTGTTCGGCTCGTCCGCCTTCACCACGGTGAACTCCGGGGCCGAGGGGATGTCGTCGACGTGGGCGACGCTGGTCGGCCTGATGCTGCTGCTCGCGGCCTGCGGCAAGTCGGCCCAGGTACCGCTGCAGTCCTGGCTGCTGGACGCGATGGAGGGCCCGACCCCGGTCTCGGCCCTGATCCACGCGGCGACCATGGTCACCGCCGGCGTCTACCTGGTCACCCGCTCGCACGCGATCTTCGAGCAGACCGAGGTCGCCTCCACGGCGGTCGTCATCGTCGGGACCGTGACGGTCCTGGCCGGTGCGATCATCGGGTGCGCCAAGGACGACATCAAGAAGGCGCTGGCCGGTTCGACGATGAGCCAGATCGGCTACATGATGCTCGCCGCCGGTCTCGGCCCGGCGGGCTACGTGTTCGCGATCTTCCACCTGATCACCCACGGCTTCTTCAAGGCCAACATGTTCCTCGGGGCCGGCTCGGTGATGCACGGCATGAACGACGACGTGAACATGCGCCACTACGGTGCCCTGCGGACGTCGATGAAGATCACCTTCGCGACCTTCCTGATGGGCTACCTGGCGATCATCGGGTTCCCGGGCTTCGCCGGCTTCTGGAGCAAGGACAAGATCATCGAGGCCGCCTTCGCGGACAACTTCGTGATCGGGTTGTGCGCCCTGCTGGCGGCCGGCATCACCGCCTTCTACATGACCCGGCTGATGATGATGACCTTCTTCGGCAAGAAGCGCTGGGCCGAGGACGTGCACCCGCACGAGTCGCCCAAGGCGATGACGATTCCGCTGATCGTGCTGGCGATCCTGTCGGTCGGCGGCGGTGCGCTGTACTTCGCCGGCGACTGGATCGTGCACTGGCTGGAGCCGGTCGTCGGGCACGAGGAGCACCACCCGCCGGTCAGCGCGCTGGTGATGACGCTGATCACGGTCGTCGTGGTCCTGGTCGGCGCCACCATCGGGTACCTGCGCTACCGCCAGGAGATCCCGCGCGAGGCGCCGGTCAAGGTCTCGCCGGTCACCACGTTCGCCCGCCGTGACCTGTACGGCGACGCGCTCAACGAGGCGGTCCTGATGCGCCCGGGCCAGTACCTCACCCGGACGCTGGTCTGGCTGGACAACCGGGGCGTGGACGGCTCGGTGAACGGTCTGGCCGCGCTCTTCGGCGGTCTGTCCGGCCGGCTCCGCCGGTTCCAGACGGGCTTCGTCCGTTCGTACGCACTCAGCATGGTCTTCGGCGCCGCTCTCGTGGTCGTCGCCCTCCTCGCGGTGAGGTTGTCGTGAACATCGGTTGGCTGACGTATCTGTTGCTCCTGCCTCTCGTGGGAGCCCTGGTCACCCTGGCGGTGCCCAAGACCAAGGCCCTGCTGGCCAAGCAGGTCTCGCTGGTCTTCTCCGTGCTGACGCTCGTGCTGACCCTGGTGATCGCCGTCGGCTACCACCAGAACGGCGCGGCGGACTACGAGGAGACGCACACCTGGATCGGGGCCTTCGGCGCGCACTTCGCGCTCGGCCTGGACGGTGTCGGACTGGTGCTGCTGGTGCTCACCGCGCTGCTCACCCCGATCGTCCAGCTGGCCTCCTGGAACGACGCGAAGTCCGGTCGCTGGAGCGAGAAGTCGTTCTTCGTCTGGCTGCTCGTGCTCGAGGCGCTGTCGCTGGGGGTCTTCGCCGCCACCGACGTGTTCCTCTTCTACGTGCTGTTCGAGGCCACGCTGATCCCGATGTACTTCCTGATCGGTGGCTTCGGCGGCGCGCAGCGCTCGTACGCCGCGGTGAAGTTCCTGCTCTACTCGCTGCTCGGCGGTCTGCTGATGCTGGCGTCGGTGATCGGCCTGTACGTCGTGTCGGCCAAGGCCGGCGACCCGTCGTACCTGCTGACCGACATGATCAAGCTGGACATGTCGCAGAACACCGAGCGCTGGCTGTTCCTCGGCTTCTTCTTCGCCTTCGCGGTGAAGGCGCCGATGGTGCCGTTCCACACCTGGCTGCCGGACGCCGCCGCCGAGGCGACGCCGGGCACGTCGGTGCTGCTGGTCGGCATCCTGGACAAGATCGGCACCTTCGGGATGATCCGGTTCTGCCTGGGCCTGTTCCCGGAGGCCTCCAAGTGGGCCACCCCGGTGATCCTGGTGCTCGCGCTGATCAGCGTCCTGTACGGCGCGCTGGTGGCGATCGGGCAGACCGACATCAAGCGGCTGATCGCCTACACCTCGATCTCGCACTTCGGCTTCATCGTGATGGGCATCTTCGCGCTCACCTCGCAGGGGCTGACCGGGTCGACGCTCTACATGTTCAACCACGGCCTGTCGACGGCGGCGCTGTTCCTGGTCGCCGGGTACCTGATCTCGCGGCGCGGTTCGGCCCGGATCGCCGACTACGGCGGTGTCGAGAAGGTCGCGCCGGTCCTGGCCGGGACGTTCCTGTTCGCCGGCCTGTCCAGCCTCGCGCTGCCGGGGCTGTCGCCGTTCATCAGCGAGTTCATGGTGCTGGCCGGAACGTTCAGCAAGCACAAGGTGATCGCCGTGATCGCGGTGCTCGGTATCGTGCTGGCCGCGCTCTACATCCTGATCATGTACCAACGCCTGATGACCGGGCCGGTCCGCGACGGGATCGAGAAGCTGAAGGACCTGAACTTCCGCGAGGTGTTCGCGATCGCCCCGCTGGTGCTGCTGATCGTCGGCTTCGGGATCTACCCCAAGCCGGTGATCGACATCATCAAGCCGGCGGTGGAGTCGACGATGCAGATCGTGGGCGTCACCGACAAGGCCCCTGAGATCCCCGTGACGGAGGGACAGAAGTGAGTGCAGTGCTGACGGCGCAGGTTCTGCCGCTGGCGGACTTCGTCGCACCCAAGATCGAGTACAACGAGCTGATGCCGTTGTTCGTGGTCTTCGGCGCGGCCTGCCTCGGCGTACTGGCCGAGGCGTTCCTCCCGCGCACCTGGCGCCACCTGGTGCAGGTCGCGCTCGCGATCGTCGGGGTGGTGGTGGCCGGCGTCCTGACCGTGCTGCTGATGGCCGACGACAAGCAGCTGGTGGCGGCGCAGGGCGCGATCTCGGTGGACGGCCCGGCGCTGTACACCTGGGTGATCCTGCTCGCGCTGACGCTGATCAGCCTGCTGCTGTTCGCCGAGCGCTCGGTCGACGGAGGCCTGTCGGCGTTCGCCGGCCAGGCGGCCGCCGTACCGGGCAGTGAGGCGGAGCGCGAGGGCACCGCGGCGAAGGTCGAGCACAGCGAGGTCTTCCCGCTGACGATGTTCGCGGTCGGCGGCATGATGCTGTTCGCGTCGGCCAACGACCTGCTGGTGCTGTTCGTCGCGCTCGAGGTCTTCTCGCTGCCGCTGTACCTGCTCTGCGGTCTGGCCCGGCGTCGCCGGCTCATCTCGCAGGAAGCGGCGATGAAGTACTTCCTGCTCGGCGCGTTCGCCTCGGCGTTCCTGCTGTTCGGTATCGCCCTGCTCTACGGGTACGCCGGCACCATGTCGCTCGGCGGCATCGCCGACGCGCTGGCCACCCAGACCGGTGGCGACGCGATCCTGCTGGCCGGAACCGGTCTGCTCGGGGTCGGCCTGCTGTTCAAGGTCGGCGCCGTACCGTTCCACTCGTGGACGCCGGACGTCTACCAGGGCGCGCCGACGCCGGTCACCGGGTTCATGGCGGCCTGCACCAAGATCGCCGCGTTCGTCGGCCTGATGCGCGTCTTCTACGTCGCGCTCGGTGGGACCCGCTGGGACTGGGCGCCGATGATGTGGGTCATCGCGATCCTCACCATGGTGGTCGGTTCGATCGTCGCGATCACCCAGACCGACGTGAAGCGGATGCTCGCCTACTCCTCGATCGCGCACGCGGGCTTCCTGCTGACCGCGTTCATCGGGCTGGCCCAGGCCGGCAGCGGCGTGCTGAACGGGATCACCTCGACCCAGGCGGTGCTGTTCTACCTGGTCACCTACGGCTTCCCGACCATCGGTGCTTTCGCCGTCGTCACGCTGGTGCGGGACGCGGGCGGCGAGGCGACCCACCTGTCGCGGTGGGCCGGACTGGGCAAGAAGTCGCCGCTGCTCGGCGGCATCTTCGCCTTCTTCCTGCTCTCCTTCGCCGGCATCCCGCTGACCGCGGGCTTCACCGGCAAGTGGGCCGTGTTCACCGCGGCCTGGACCGGTGGCGCGTGGCCGCTGGTCCTGATCGCCGTGCTCTGCAGCCTGGTCGCCGCGTTCTTCTACGTCCGCGTGATCGTGCTGATGTTCTTCTCCGACCTGCCGGACGACGCTCCGGACGTGGTGCTGCCCGGGTGGCAGACCACGGCCGCCGTCGCCCTGGGTCTCGCCGCCACGGTGGTGCTCGGTCTGGTTCCCGGACCGATGCTCGACCTGGCGGCCCGTGCGGGTGAGTTCATCCGTTGAGTCCGACTCCGCTGCCGGCCGAGAGCCTGGGATTCGCGTTCGCCGACGAGGCGCTCGAGTCCCGGGTTCGTGCCGGGCTGGAACGGGTCGAGCAGGCGCTGCGCGACTCCACCCAGTCCGAGGCGCCGTTCGTCACCCAGGCGGCCCAGCACGTCATGGTGGCCGGGGGCAAGCGCTTCCGGCCGCTGCTGGTCCTGCTGGCCGCGGAGTTCGGGCCTCACCCTGAGGCCTCCGACGTGGTCGACTCGGCCGTCGTGGTCGAGCTGACCCACGTCGCGACGCTGCACCACGACGACGTGATGGACGAGGCCGCGCTGCGCCGCGGTTCCTCCACCGCCAACGCGGCCTGGGACAACTCGGTCGCGATCCTGGCCGGGGACTGGCTGTTCGCCCGGGCCTCGGACCTGGTCGCGTCGCTCGGACCCGAGGCCGTTCGGATCCAGGCCCGTACGTTCGGCCGCTTGGTCGAGGGGCAGATCCGGGAGACGCTCGGCGTCGGCGAGGGACAGGACCCGCTCGCGCACTACCTGTCGGTCGTCGCCGACAAGACCGGCTCGCTGATCGCGACCTCGGCGCTGTTCGGGGCCCGGTTCGCCGGTGCGTCGGACGAGGTGCAGGAGGCGCTGCGCGCGTTCGGCGAGGTGATCGGCGCGGCGTTCCAGCTGGCCGACGACATCCTCGACATCACGTCGGAGTCGGGCCAGTCCGGCAAGACCCCCGGCACGGATCTCCGCGAGGGCGTGCCCACGCTGCCGGTCCTGATCTTCCGCGCCCAGGCCGACCCGTCGAAGCCCGAGGACGCCCGCCTGCTCGAGCTCCTCGACGCGGACCTCACCGACGACGCCCGCCTGGCCGAGGCGCTGTCCGCCCTACGGGCACACCCGGCCCTGCAGCAGGCCGAGGACGACGTACGGCGTCGCGCCGACGACGCCCGCAAGCTGCTCGCCGACCTGCCGGAAGGCGTCGCCCGCTCGGCCCTCGAGTCCCTCTGCGACCTGGTCGTCACCCGCTCGGTCTGACGCTCTGCCGGGGTGATCAGCTCACCCCGGCACTGCCGGGGCTGACCAGTTCCCGCTGCAACCCGGCGCACTTCAAGTCTGTCCCGGCGAAGACGATCTCCTCCAGCTGATCGGCTTGTCCCCTGCTCAGCACCACGGCGGTCAGCGCCCCCGGCACCACCAGCCCTGGATCCTCGGCCGCTTGCTCGACCAGCTCCGGCCAACGCCTGCTGTGGTTGGCCATGCTCGCCTCGCGGACCACGCGCTTCCGGTCCTCCTGCCCGCGCCGGGCGACCTCCTCCGGTACGTCGAGCATGATCAGGTGCACCGGCAGTCCCGCCGTACGGGCTGCCCATCCGATCAGCCGTCGCGCGACCGGCCGGGTCGCGCAGTCGTGGATCACCAGCGGGCCGCCGCGCCGGATCGCCCGGACGACCCGCACGTAGTAGGTCAGATGGACGAGCGGCCGCCACACGCCGTACGGCACACTCCCGAGCACCGGCCGCCACTCATCGCGCGTGGTCGCCGAATCCAGCACCCGCACCGAGCTGCCCGGCGGGAACACCCGCCGCAACAACGTGCTCTTCCCGGCGCCCGGAATCCCCGCCAGCACCACCACCGACTCCGCTGGGTAGGCCAACACCCCAGTCGCCATCGCCGTACCAGCCACCGTGTCTCCCCTCGCCGCTTTGCACGATGGTGACGCACAGTGCTGAGAACTTCCTTGGAATCGACTGAGAGTGCCTTTCGCCGGCACGTCTCGGTACCGGCCGACAGGACGTATCCGCTTCTCGGGCCGGCCGGCACCGCCTGCCCACGCTCAACCAACCGGCCTCGCGATCCACACCTCCTGTCGGTCGGTACCCGCCGGCCGCCGGCCTCGACCCACCCGCGCCCCTGACTCTCAAAGTGGGCTTTGGGTGGGGTGGTCGTGGGGCTACCGGCCGATCCAGACCGGGCTCTCGACGTAGTGGTTGTCGTAGGTGTCGCTGGTGGTGGCCAGGACGGCAGGGTCGGTGTCGCCGCGGTAGACGCCTTCGAGCAGGCGGTAGTAGTCGAAGCGGGGTTTGGCGTGGGTGAGGACGAAGAGGACTTCCGTCGCGGAGTCGCCGGCGGCCTCGAAGGCGTGCGGAGTGTTCGGCGGTACGACGAGGAAGTCGCCGCCGTGCAAGGTGATCAGGGTGTCGTCGATGAGGACCCGGAGGCTGCCGGTGAGCACGTAGAAGAGCTCGGAGGCCTCGCGGTGCAGGTGTGGGGGAGCGCCTTCCTTGCCGGGCTGGAAGATCGAGCGGTGGCTGGTCAGGTGACCGTTGGTGGCGGGAGTGTCGGCGAGCAGGGTGACACCGCTGGCGGACAGGACCTCGGCGTCGGTGCTGCGAACGAGGATGGTCATGGTGACTCCTAATCTAGATGCCTAATGTCCAGAATTGGACGATGACTGAGGGCCGGCGTGCAGAGCTCAGGACTTGAGATTGGCGAACCAGGCCCGGGTGCTCTCCGGCGTCTGGGGGAAGCTGTGCTCGACATCGGCGACGATGTCGGCGATCGTGCGGGCCGCGAGCTCGCGGCGGTAGACGACCTCGGCCCGGCGCATCGAGCTCGAGACCAGGCAGGTCTTGCGGTAGTCGGCCTTCGGGTCCGCGCCGGGGCCCGCCTTGAGGATCTCGGTGCAGCGGAAGGCGTCCTCGGGGCCGTCGATCGCGACGACCACGTCCAGCAGCGTGACGTCCTCCGGCCGCTTGGCCAGCTGGAACCCGCCCTTCGGTCCGGACGTCGACGACATGATGCCGGCCCGGGAGAGTGCCTGGAGCTGCTTGTTCAGGTACGCCGTGGGGAGCTCGTAGAAGGCGGCGAGCTTCTTCGCGGTGACGGTCTCCCCCGGGATCCAGCACAGGTTCACGCAGCTGTGCAGGGCCCACTCGACGCCCTCGTTCATCTTCATAACCTAGATCCTAAATGTCCAGAATAGGCATGTCAAGATCGATCCATGGACTCCGACGTAGCAGGTATGAACGCACAGACGAGGTTTCCGCGGGTGGTCGACCGGGCCACCTTCCAGGAGCAGGTGGACGAGCTGCGGGCGCGCGAGAAGGCGCACACGCGGGAGGGCGACGCGATCGCTGCCGCGCGGCGGCGGTTGCCGATGGTCGAGGTCGATCCGGGCCTCGAGCTGACCGGCCCCGACGGCCCGACCACTCTGCTCGACGCCTTCGAGGGTCGTAGCCAGCTGATCGCGTACTTCTTCATGTGGCATCGCGGCCATCCCGCGGCCGAGCAGTGCGAGGGCTGCACGTGGTGCACGACGCACGTCGCGGAACTGGGGTACCTGCACTCGCGCGACATCACGTTCGCGGTTTTCGCGCAGGGCCCGTACGACGAGAGCCGGCGCTACCGCGACTTCATGGGCTGGACGATGCCGTGGTACTCAGCCGACCCGTCGAAGGCCGAGCTGCTCGTCGGCCGGACGGTCGGGATGATGCACCTGGTCTGCTACGTGCGCGACGGCGACCGGGTCTTCGAGACCTGGTGGACCACCAACCGTGGCGTGGAGGTGATGGACAACAGCTACTCGCTGATGGACCTCACCGTGTACGGGCGGCAGGAGCAGCACGAGGACTCACCCGAGGGCTGGCCGCAGGTGTGGGGGAGCGAGGAGCGGCCGCACTACAACGAGGTCGACGGCCGCCCGATCGCCCAGTGGTCCCGCGTGGAAGCGGGTCGCTCCGACGTCCTCGCGGACTGACTCGTTGCCTTCGGCAACCTCGTACCAGGGGAAAGAACGGGGGAGGAGCCGGGCACCCCGACGCCGCCGGCGCGGGGGGACGCCGAGGCCGGCCGGTGCGGGCGGGAACGCCGAGGTCGGCCGGTGCGGGCGGGAACGCCGAGGTCGGCCGGTGCGGGCGGGAACGCCGAGGTCGGCCGGCGTGGGCGGGAACGCCGAGGTCGGCCGGCGTGGGCGGGAACGCCGAGGCCGGCCGGCGCGGGCGGGAACGCCGACGTCGGCCGGCCTCGTGAACGATCAGCTGCCGACGCGGCCGTTGTCCTTGCGCCAGACGCAGGAGATCGCGGGGCGCGGGTAGTTGTGGGTGTGCGGCCAGGTCGAGGCCGGCTTCTCGAAGGTCGCGTCGTCGGTCTCGCCCGGGTGCTGGACGGCGACGAACGCGGTCTTGTCGTCCTCGCTGACCAGCGGGCCGCAGGCTTCCGACGCGAACGGCACGGACAGGAACTGCTTGACCTGGCCGCGCTTCGGGCCCGCGACCGGGACGGTGAAGATGCCGTCGTTGGAGCCGAGCACGTTGCCGTCGGTGGAGATCCACAGGTTGCCCGACCCGTCGAACGCGACGTTGTCGGGACAGGAGATCGGGCTGACCTTCGACTTGTCGTAGCCGCCGAAGTAGGTCTCCTGCGCGGCCGGGTCGCCGCAGACCAGGAACAGGGTCCAGAAGAAGCCGGTCTTGGCCGCGTCGTCGCCCTCCTCGGTCAGCTCCAGGATGTACCCGTTGCGGTTGCCGGCCTGCTCGACCAGCGGGCCGCCGAGGGTCTCGCGGGTGTGCGACTTGACCACCGGGTTCGGCTCGTCGCCGGGGAACTTGGCGCCGCGGGCGTCGTTGTTGGTCAGCGCCGCGTAGACCCGCCCGTTCACGGGGTTGCGCTCGACGTCCTCGGGCCGGTCCATCCGGGTCGGGCCCACCTTGTCGGCGGCGATCCGGGTGTTGATCAGGACGTCGGCCACCGACATGCCCTCGACGAACGACTTCTTGTCCGTGGTCAGCGGCAGCCAGCGGCCGGTGCCGTCGTACAGGCCGTCGTCGGCACCGTCACCGGCGAAGCGGGCGACGTACAGGGTGCCCTCGTCGAGCAGGCCGAAGTTGCGCTTGCGGTTGTCCGCGTCGTACTTGCCGGCCGAGACGAACTTGTAGATGTACTCGCCCTTCTCGTCGTCGCCGAGGTACACCGCGATCCGCCCGTCGGCGGTGATCGTGGTGGTCGCGCCCTCGTGCTTGAGCCGGCCGAGCATGGTCCGCTTCTTCGGCGCGGCCTTCGGGTCGTACGGGTCGACCTCGACCACCCAGCCGGCCCGGAACACCTCGGTCGGGGTCTTGGTCAGGTCCCAGCGGGGGTCGACGATGCTCCACTCACGCTCGGACCTGGTCACCGTCGTCGGTACGCCGTACCGCTGGTAGCTGTCGGTGTACTCGGCCGGGATCGCGCCGGTGACGTCGTAGTACCCGTTGAAGTTCTCCTCGCCGGACAGGATCGTGCCCCACGGCGTGACGCCGCCGGAGCAGTTCCCGAAGGTGCCGTAGGCAACCTTTCCGACGCGGGCGTCGGCGGCGGCCGGGCCGGTGACCTCGAACTTGGTGTTCGCGGTGATCCGGCGGTTGTAGCGGCTGCCGTCCTTGTCGCGGCGCCACTGGCCGCCGCGGCCGACGCGCTCGATCTGGACCACCGACATGCCGTGCGCGGCCAGGCCGATCTTCGCGACCGTCCTGGCGTCGTACTTGCCGGTCGGGAACATCAGGTACTCGTCGGTGTACTCGTGGTTGCAGACCAGCAGCGCCTTCCGCTCGTCCTTGAGCGGCACGATCATCGTGTAGTCGTTGTTGTAGCCGAACTGCTTGGCCTGCGCCTCGGGCGTCTGCTTCCTGACGTCGAACTTCGGCGCGTTGTGCTCGACCGGGTCGCCCCACGCGATCACGACGGCCTGGTCGTAGCCCTTCGGCACGACGATGTCGTCCTTGCGGTTCGGCGGGACGACGCTGTGGCTGAGTTCGCCGTGCGGACCGCCGAAGCCGGGGAAGGCCCCGTTGCCGCGGTCGCCGCTCAGCGCCGAGGAGAAGTTCGCCGCGGCAGGCAGGTTGGCCGCGAGCGTAGCGACCCCGGCGCCGGCCACACCGGCCGCGCCGAGCTTCAGCAGGCCGCGGCGGGAGAAGGTGCTACGGGCAACGGTCTGGAAGTCGGTGTTGTCCGAGGTGTTCGGCGTCGCGTGGTCGCACTGGTTGGCGCACTTCAGCGCGCAGGTGCGGTAGGTGCGCGACCCGTGACGGGTGCCGATCTGGCTGATCAGCGGCAGGAACTTGGGGCTCACGTCGGCGGCTCTCCGGTTCTCACAAGGGGATGTGGCCGCGAGCCTAGGGAGCCCAGACAGAAGTCAAGTGAAGCAAAGATGAACAGTTATGCGGCGGAGGCGGCAACGTCGAGTACGGGTGTCCGCCGGCGCCGCACCAGCCCGTCCCAGGTGAACAGCACCAGCGCGATCCAGACCAGCCCGAACCCGGCCCAGCGCATCGACGACATGTGCTCGTGGAACAGCGTCACTCCGACCGCGAACTGCATGATCGGCGCGATGTAGTTCAGCAGCCCGAGCGTCGTCATCGAGACCCGCGTCGCCGCGGACCCGAACAGCAGCAGCGGTACGGCGGTGATCGGCCCGCTCAGCAGCACCAGTGCCAGGTACCCGCCGCCGTGCTCGGTCACCGTCGAGTGGCCCTGCAGCGACATCACCACGATCGCGATCACCGCGACCGGCGCCATCGTCGCCGACTCGACCGCCATCCCCTCCAGCGCGCCGGCGCCGGCCTTCTTCTTGAGCAGCCCGTAGAACCCGAACGAGAAGGTCAGCGCGATCGCGATCCACGGCGGCCGCCCGGCCTCGATGGTCAGGCCGACCACCGCGGCGAACGCGATCCCCAGCGCGGTCCACTGGATCGCCCGCAGCTTCTCGCCGAGCACGAAGACGCCGAGCAGCACGGTGAACAGGGGAGTGATGAAGTACCCGAGCGAGGTCTCGACGACCCGGTTCTGCTCGACGCCCCAGATGTAGACGCCCCAGTTGACCGAGATCAGCACCGCGCCACCGACCAACGGCCAGCGGCGCCGCGGCTCGGCGATCAGCGCGCGGACCTGCCGGTGGTGCCGCAGTACGACGACCAGCAGCGCGATCGAGACCAGCGACCAGACGATGCGGTGCGCGAGCAGCTCGATCGCGCCGGAGTGGTCGAGCTCGCGCCAGAACAGCGGGAAGAGTCCCCACAGCAGGTACGCGGCGAAGCCCTGGAGGAAACCTTTGCGCTGCTCGGACACGGCGTGAGCTTATGCCCTGAGTCAGGGTCGTACAAAGACTTTGCTCATGACGTGAGATCGAGGCCGGACCGGCGTTGGTGCGGTGCTGTTGGATGGAGGAGAGCACAGGAGGCGCTAGTGGGTGTGAGGACCGGTCTGGTCTCGGTGACGTTCCGCCAGTTGGCTGTCGAGGAGGTCGTCGACGTCGCCGCGCAGGCGGGCCTCGCGGCGATCGAGTGGGGTGGTGACGTCCATGTCCCGCTCGGTGACCTGCCCGCCGCCCGGAAGGCGCGGGCGCTCTGCGAGGAGCGCGGACTGGCGATCGCGGCGTACGGCTCCTACCTGCGGGCCGGCAGTGTCGACCGCGAGGAGATCCGGACCGCGGTGAACACGGCGGCCGAGCTCGGCGCACCCCGGATCAGGGTCTGGGCCGGCACCGTCGGTACGGCGGACGCCGGGGTCGGGGACCGGATGGCGGTCACCCGCGGCCTGGCCGAGCTGGCCGACGTCGCCGCGAGCGCGGGGATCGAGATCGCGATGGAGTTCCACCGCGGCACGCTCACCGACGAGGTCGACTCCACGATCACCCTGCTGCTGGACGTCGGCGCGCCCAACCTCACGACGTACTGGCAACCGCCGGTCGACCTCGACGACGCCGCCTGCCTGGAGCAGCTGGAGGCGCTGATGCCGTGGCTCAGCACCGTCCACGTCTTCTCCTGGTGGCCGTCGAACACCCGCCTCCCGCTCACCGGCCGCGAGTCCCTGTGGCGCCCGGTCCTGCAGCGGCTGGCGACCGAGGATCGCGAGATCAACGCCCTGCTCGAGTTCGTCGCCGACGACTCGATCACCCAGCTCACCACCGACGCCGCCAGCCTGCACGCCTGGGTCTGACGTCACTTCACGGGCGTGTAGATCGCGAGGATCAGCTTGCCCTTGGTGGGGGTGCCCGTGGTGACCTTCAGGGTGACGGTGGTGCTCGGTCCTGCCCGGTGGCCGTCGGTGGCCATGCCCCAGCCCGGCTTGGCGGTTCCGCCGAGCTCGGTGCTGAGCATGCCTTGGCCGGAGAGACCGTCGAGAGTGCCGGTGACGACTCCCTTCCCGCCGAGGTCCGAGCTGCCGTAGGCGACCAGGAAAGGGCTGCCCTCCGGCGTGCGGAGCGACGTCGTGCGGGCGGTGGCCGCGTCGACGGCCCGGATGTCGGTGAGCTGGTACGGAGTCCCGAGGTACTCGGTGCGTTCGTCCAGGGCCACGTCGTCGTAGACCCGCTGCGGGCCCTTCTCGTAGACCGAGAGGCCGAGCCGCGCGCGCGGAACGGTGACGGCACTGTTGGACTTGTCGGTGAGCACGGCCGTGACGCGAACCTCGTCCCCGGGGGCGCCGACGTCGGACAGGACCGTGCCGAAGCCTTGGGCGAGATCGACCGACAGGGACACGCACCCGCTGGACCGCTCGACGCCGTTGACGTAGACGCGCATCTCGTACGGTTGCTGGGGGTCCAGGGAGTTCGCGGTGCAGAAGTAGTGCAGCATCACGGGCCTGCCGGTCGCGGTGTACGTCGCGGTGACGGTGCCGGTCCCGGGCTTGCCGGCCACACCCGCGAGCAAGGTGTCGCCGCCGACCGTGCCGCGGAACCGGAGGCCGTTCTCCTCACGATCGCCCGGTCCCGGGGCGGGAGTCTGCCCGGTCGCGCCGGGGAGCGGGTCGCGCTGGCCGGCCCGGTACATGCCGATGCCGACCTGTGCGCTGCTCGACTCGATCAGCCGGCCGTCGTTGTCCACCAGTTGCACGTTCACGGTGGTCGCCTGGTTCAGCGGTACGTCGAGCCACAGCGCGTCGTCCGGCAGGATCCGGCCGGCGTCGTCCGGAGTGCTCCGGGCTACGTTGCACGGGCCGGATGCAGCGGAGAAGCCGCCGACCTGGACGACGTACCGGGTCTCGCCCGGTGCGGCGCAGTAGGCGTAGACCGCGACGTCCTGGGCGGTCGGGGTCCAGCTGAAGCTGCCGCGGGTCTCGCCGACGTTGCCGATCCAGGCCTTGTCCAGCCGGTCCTTGCCGACGACGCCGCTGATCGTGACGGAGTCCTTGACGTAGTCGGCCGGCGCGTTGTCGGCCGGGTCGGGTGCGCTGCTGGTCAGGGCCGGCGCGACAGCGATGCCGAGGGCAACGACCGCCGCGACGGCGGTGATCGAGCCGGCGACCCGGCGGCGCTTGGTGGTGCGGATGCGGCGCTGGACGCCGGGCAGCAGGTCGGGGGTCTCGACGGAGTCGGCGCGCCGGGAGAGCTCGTCGCGCAGGGTGGTGAGATTCATCGCGAGGTCTCCTTGTCGGCGAGATCGGCCGGGTCGGCGGTGACGGGGTCGGCGACCAGGTTCGGGTCGAGGCGGAGCTTGGCGAAGGCCTTGCTGGCCTGGCTCTTCACGGTGCCGGTGCTGCAGCCGAGGATGCGTGCCGTCTCGGCCTCGCTCAGGTCCTCGTAGTACCGCAGTACGACGACCGCCCGCTGCCGGCGCGGCAGCTGCTGCAGCGCGCGCCACAGATCCGTCCGCTCGGCCGCGCCGGTGCCTTCCGGCCCCGCCGGCTCGGGCAGCTCGTCGGTCGGTTGCTCGCCGTTCCAGCGGCGCCGCCACCAGGTCGAGTAGGTGTTCACCAGCACTTTGCGCACGTACGGCTCGGGATCCCCACCTTCGATCCTGGACCACGCGAACCAGGCCTTGGCCAGTGTTGTCTGCAGCAGGTCCTCGGCCAGGGCGTGGTCCTGGGTCAGCAGGTAGGCGGTCCGCAGCAGTCTGCCAGACCGTGCGAGCACGAACGCGTCGAAGCTGTCCGCAGCAGTCACCGATCGCTCCCCCTCGCAAGTCGACACAGCGCCGGCACGCAGAGTGAGCGTGCTCTCATCGATGGTCACATCATGGCTGACCAGGTGAGGGCCACAGTTGGTTGCCTGTACGTCGAAAAGTTTCCGCCAACGGCTGGCCAACGGCAGATAGTGGCGCGAAACTGGGTCGGGACCAGCGCGATCCGCCCCCACGCGTTCTGGAGGTTCTCCGATGTCCCTTCGCACCTTCCTGTCCAGACCACTGCCCCGGATCCTCGCGATCCTGGCCCTGTTCGCCGCCGTCGCCGGTACGGCGGTCACCACCCAGGTCGTCACCGCGACCAAGGCCCACGCCGACGGCTGCTACAACTGGAGCCGCCCGCTCAGCCAGGGCACCAGCGGTGAGGACGTCCGCCAGCTGCAGATCCGCATCGCCGGCTACCCCGGCTACGGCGCCCACCTCGCCATCGACGGGGTCTTCGGCCCCGGCACCAAGGCGGCGCTCACGCGCTTCCAGTCGGCGTACGGGCTCGGAGCCGACGGCGTTGCCGGTACGGCGACGTACACGAAGCTCTACTCGCTGCAGGACGACGACTGCACCCCGATCCACTTCGCCTACACCGAGCTCGACGACGTCTGCGGCGGCTCCGGCTACGACGGCGGGCCGTTGTCCGAGGCGGCGACCAAGTCCAACGCGCTGCGGACGATGTGGCAGCTGGAGGCCCTGCGGCACGCGCTGGGTGACCAGCCGCTCAACATCAGCAGCGGCTTCCGCAGCATCCCGTGCAACGCGCAGGTCGGCGGTGCCAGCAACAGCGAGCACCTGTACGGGCGCTCGGCCGACCTGACCGGCGTGCACTCGTTCTGCAAGATGGCGCAGCAGGCCCGCAACCACGGCTTCGGCGGCATCCTCGGCCCGGGGTACCCGGACCACAACGACCACACCCACCTCGACATCCGGACCAGCAACTTCTGGTCCGCGCCGAACTGCGGGATCTGATCAGCGCACCGGTTTCACCAGCTGAGCCAGTGTGATCCCCGCCGGGCGATCAAGGTGCTCGGCGCTCAGCCCAGCGGCTCGAGCGCCGAGCACGTCCAGCTCGAAGTTGTCTCCGATCATCAACGCGTCGGCCGGCTCCACGCCGAGCTGGCGGCACGTGCTCAGGTAGGCCTCGGCGACCGGCTTGCTGCAGCCGAGGGTCTCCGTCGTCGCCACGACCTCGACGTACGGCGCCAGGCCGATCGCGTCGAGCTTGCGGTTCTGCTGGAGCGTGCTGCCGTTGGTCAGCACACCGATCCGCCAGCCGTTGCCCTGGGCAACCTCCAGGGCGGGTTGCGCGTCGGGGAAGGCCGACCAGCTCGCGCGGTAGTGCTTCAGGTAGCCCTCGAAGACCTCGTCCAGCTCGGCGTCCTCGGTCGGTACCGGCTTGCCCAGCACGGGCAGGAAGCTCTGCAACCGGGCGCGGCGCTGGCCTTGATGAGTCAGCCGGCCGTCGAGCCAGGCGGCGTAGCTGACCTGCTCGATCGCGAACCACTCGGCGACCAGCGCGTCGGACAACTCCAGCCCCAGCTCCGGAAGCCACTTGCCGAGCCCGGTGACCGCGGAGGTCGTGTGGTCGAACAGCGTGTCGTCGAGGTCGAAGATGATCGCCTTCATCCCTGCGTCACCGAGTCGCGGTTGAGCTCGCGGTGGTTGGCGTACCCGGACAGCGCCAGCGTCAGATCCAGCTCGGCCAGGAAGCAGCGCAGCACGTGCTCGACCCCGGCCTGACCGGCCAGCGCCAGTCCGTACAGGAGCGGCCGCCCGAGCAGCACGGCCTTCGCCCCCAGCGCGAGCGCCTTCGCGGCGTCCGACCCGGTCCGTACGCCGGAGTCGAACAGCACCGTGAGCTGCTCGCCGACCGCATCCGCGATCGCGGGCAGCGCGTCGAGCGAGGCGATCGCGCCGTCGACCTGGCGACCGCCGTGGTTCGACACGACCAGGCCGTCCACACCGTGCTCGGCGGCCAGCTTCGCGTCGTCGACCGACGTGATGCCCTTCAGCACGATCGGGCCGTCCCAGTTGTCGCGCAGAAAGGACAGTTCCTCCCAGCCGAGGCCGACGTTCGGGAACATCTGCGCCCAGTGCATCACCGCCGCGGTCGGGTCCTCGGCGACCGGCTTGGCCAGCTTCGCCTGGAACGCCGGGTCGCTGAAGTAGTTCGCGAGCCCTTCACCCTTGAGGAACGGCAGGAAGCCGCGGTCGAGGTCGGCCGGGCGCCAGCCGATCGTGCCGGTGTCCAGCGTCACCACCAGTACGCCGTACCCGCTGTCCTTGGCTCGCTGCAGGAAGCTCAGGCAGACGTCGCGATCGGTCGGCCAGTACAGCTGGTACCACTTGCTGTCGGCCTCGATCTGCTCGAACGCGTGACTCGCCTGGGTCGAGTGCGTGTAGGTCAGCCCGAGCGCGCTCGCGGCCCGCGCGGTCGCCAGCTCGCCCTCGGGGTGGGCCAGCGTCTGGACGCCGATCGGCGCGACCAGCACCGGCGCCGGCATCTTCGTCCCGAGGATCGTGCAGGACAGGTCGCGTTCGTTCGACCCGCGCAGCATCCGCGGCACCAGCCGCCAGCGCTCGAACGCGGCCAGGTTCGCCCGCGCGGTCGACCCGCTGCCGGCGCTGGGCACGATGTAGCCCATCGCCTCCGCCGACAGGTTCGCCGCCGCCTGCGCCTCGAGCCGGGACAGATCAGTGGTGATCTCCGGCTTGGTGTCCTGGAACATGCCCTGCACGTAGATCGCCAGCTGATGATCACCGAAGTTGGCCATGCCGGATGTTTTCACAGACGCATGACATCCGTCAGCGCCTGATCCGGCCATCCGGCACCTGTCTGTTCCGCTGTCCGGCGTGATGCTGACAAGGTGACTCGACGAATCCTTCCGGCCCTCGGGCTGTTCCTCCTGTCCCCGCTGGTGGCGGAGTTCCTGCTGGGGAACCTGCCGGTCACGTCGTTGTTCGCGTTGTTCGCGCTGGCTCCCCTGTACGGCGGGGGAGCGGTGCTGATCCGCGAGCTCGTGAGGCGCCGCGGGTGGGGGTATCCGAGCGTGGTGCTGCTCGCGCTGGCGTACGGCGTACTGGAGGAAGGGGTGACGACGCAGTCGCTGTTCAACCCGAACTACGCGGACCTACGGCTGCTTGATCCGGGGCACGTCTCGTGGTTGGGGATGGGGGCGCCGTGGACGCTGTTCGTGCTGACGCTGCACACGGTGTGGAGTGTGACGGTGCCGATCGTGCTGGTGGAGTCTGCGTCGTCGCGGCGGCCGTGGTTCGGGCGGAAGGGGTTGGTGGTGTTCGGGGTGATCTTCGCGTTCGGGGTGGTGGTGACGACCGCGTTCCAGCTGCAGAGCGACTCGTTCGTGGCGTCGCCGGGGCAGTTCGTGGGGGTGGCGGTGGCGATTGTCGTCCTGGTCGCGCTGGCTGTGCGGGTGGGGCGGCGACCGGTGGTGCGCGGGGCCGGAGGGGTGCCCGCGGACTGGGTCGTCGGGGTGTTCGGGCTGGTGGTGTCGTCGGCGTTCATGGTGGTGGACGACGTCGGCCTCGGTGCGTGGGTGCGGGTGGGGGCGATGCTCGTGCTGTTCGCGGTCGCGCTGGTCGTCGTACGGGGGTGGTCGCGGCGTACGACGTGGACGGCTCGGCACTCGATGGCGCTGGCGGGTGGGACGTTGCTCACGTACGCGTGGCACGCGTTTCCGGAGCAGCCGGTCGCGACCGCCTCGAAGGGGGTCGATCTGGCGGGGAACATGGTGTTCGCCGCGCTGGCGGTGGGGCTGGTGGTGTTCTGCTGGATTCGGTCGGGCCGGTTGGTCGGTGCGACAATTCAGGTGTGACAACTTCAGTTACTCCTGACACGCGCTACCGGCACGTCGGGCTGGCGTTGTTCGCGCTGGCCACGGGCGGGTTCGCGATCGGGACGACGGAGTTCGTCACGATGGGGCTGCTGCCGCAGATCGCGGAGGGGGTCGACATCTCGATCCCGACCGCCGGGCACGTCATCTCGGCGTACGCGATCGGGGTGGTGGTCGGGGCGCCGGTGATCGCCGCGCTGGGCGCGCGGACCGGGCGGAAGCGGCTGCTGCTCGGGCTGATGGGGCTCTTCGTGCTCGGCAACGTGCTGTCGGCCGTTGCCAGCAGCTACGAAATGCTGATGGCGGCGCGGTTCCTGTCCGGGCTGCCGCACGGCGCGTTCTTCGGGATCGGCGCGGTCGTCAGCGCGTCGCTGGTGCCGGCCAACCGGCGGGCCTGGGCGGTGTCGATGATCATGGTCGGGCTGCCGATCGCGAACATCGTGGGCGTGCCCGCGTCGACGCTGCTCGGGCAGCGGTTCGGGTGGCAGCTGCCGTTCCTGCTGGTCGGCGTACTGGGGTTGCTGACGCTCGTCGCGGTGTGGTTCTGGGTGGCGCCGCAGCCGGTCGGCAGCGAGGTGAACGTGCGCAGCGAGCTGAGCGCGCTGGCCCGGCCGCAGGTGTGGATGGCGCTGCTGGTCGGGATGGTCGGCTTCGGCGGGATGTTCGCGACGTACACGTTCATCACGCCGACGATGACCGAGCTGGCCGGGTTCAGCGAGGGCGCGGTGACGATCGTGCTCGCGGTCTTCGGCGTCGGGATGACCGGCGGCACGCTCGTCGGCGGCCGGCTCGCCGACCGCGCACTGATGCCCAGCCTGTACGGCGGCCTGGTGGCGATCACGATCATGCTCACCACCTTCGGCTGGCTCGCCCACACCAAGCCGACCGCGCTGCTCGCCGTTTTCCTGCTCGGCTTCTCCTCCAGCATCCTGATCCCGGCCCTGCAGACCCGCCTGATGGACGTCGCGCACGAGGGGCAGTCCCTGGCCGCGTCCCTGAACCACTCGACGTTGAACATCGCCAACGCGCTCGGCGCCTGGCTCGGCTCGCTGGTCCTCGGCGCCGGCTACGGCTACGAATGGCCGAGCCGTCTGGGCGCGGGCCTGGCGATCCTCGGCCTGGTCCTCGCGCTGACCTCCGGCCTGATGGATCGCCGGGTCGCCACTTCAGGGGAGAACCCGGCGGTTTCCTGACGCCGTCCTCACCACCTGGTTGGTTGGATGGGGGTATGGCGACGATGACCCTGAGTGGGCCCGATCTGGTACGGCGGCGTGGGCTGCGGCAGATGCGGTTGGTGGCACTCTCCTTGCTGGTGCTGGCGGCGATCGTCTACATCGTCACGCTGCACCGCGAGGGCGCCTGGGGGTACGTCAACGCGGCGTCCGAGGCGGCGATGGTGGGCGCGCTGGCGGACTGGTTCGCGGTGACCGCGCTGTTCCGGCACCCGCTCGGGCTGCCGATCCCGCACACGGCGATCGTGCCGACCCGCAAGGACAGCCTGGCCGAGAGCCTGGAGCAGTTCGTCACCGAGAACTTCCTGTCCGAGGACGTCGTCGCCGGCAAGATGGCGTCGGCCGAGGTGAGCAAGCGGGCCGGGGAGTGGCTGGCCGACGGCAATCACGCCGAACGGATCGTTGCCGAGGGCGCCCGCACGGTCGGCGTCGTACTGCCCAAGCTCGGCGACTCCGACGTCACCGCTTTCGTCCGCGGCTCTCTGCTCCCGCGCTTCGCCGAGGAACCGCTGAGCCCGATCGCCGGGCACTTCCTGGAGTCGGTCGTCGACGACGGCGCGCACCACGCGCTGCTCGACCTGGTCTTCGACGAGGCGTACGACTGGCTGCGCGACAATCGCGACGTACTGGCCGAGGTCGTCGGCCCCCGCGCCCCGCGCTGGTCGCCGCGCTGGGTCGACTCGCTGGTCGTCGACCGCATCCACCGCGAGGCGCTGACCTGGCTGGCCGGCGTACGGGACGACCAGCAGCACCCGGCCCGCCAGGCCGTCGACCGCCTGCTCGGCAAGTTCGCCACCGACCTGCAGCGCGACCCCGAGATGATGGAACGCTTCGAGAGCTTCAAGCGCCGGATGCTCGACCACCCCGACCTCGCCCCCAGCCTCACCGCCGTCTGGGACGCGGTCCGGACGGCGCTGATCGGCGCGATCGCCGACCCCACCAGCCCCCTGCAGACCCGCGCCGTCCAGGCGATCAAGGACCTGGGCGCCCGCCTCCAGACCGACGACCCGCTGCGCGCGAAGGTCGACGCCCGAGCCACCGAGGCCGTCGCGTACGTCGTCCGCACCTACGGCAGCGAGATCGTCTCGGTCATCTCCGACACCATCGAACGCTGGGACGGCCACGAAGCGTCGGCCCGCATCGAGCTCCACGTCGGCCGAGACCTCCAGTTCATCCGCATCAACGGCACGGTGGTGGGAGCTTTGGTGGGCCTGATCATCCACACCGCCAGCCAGTGGCTCTAGGAGACCCGATGACCGACGAGATCCCCGCCACTCAGTTCACCCGGCGGATCGGCAAGGTTGCCAACCGTGAGCTCGCGCTCAATGGCTACACGACGTACGAGCAGTTGACCGGGGTCAGCCCGGAGGAACTACTGGCGATTCACGGGGTCGGACCCAAGGCGGTCAGGATCCTCGAGGAAGAGCTGACCGCCCTGGGGTTGGCCTTTAAGCCTTAAGCGACGGTCCAGGTGTCGGAGCCGGTGATCAGGGACTGGAGGTCGCCGGTGCCGCTGGTTTCCTTGGCGGTGTCGACCTGCTGGCGGACCAGGTCGTCGTACGCCGGGCGGTCGACCTGGCGGAAGACACCGATCGGTGCCTGGTGCAGGACGCCGGCGTCGGTCAGCCGGGACAGCGCGAACGCGTACGCCGGGTCGTCGGTGTGCGCGTCGTGCACGACCAGGTCGGCCTCGCCGCCGGGAAGGTCGGCGACCTCGCGGACCGCGAGGGAAGCGAAGCCGTCGCGGACGACGCCGAGGTGGCCGTCGGTGCCGAAGCGGATCGGTTCGCCGTGCTTGAGCGGGATGATCGCGTCGTCGCGGGTCTCGGGGTCCTTGATCGCGTCGAAGGCGTGGTCGTTGAAGATCGGGCAGTTCTGGTAGATCTCCACGAACGCCGTCCCGCGGTGCTCCGCGGCCGCCTTCAGTACCGACGTGAGGTGCTTGCGGTCGGAGTCGACCGTGCGCGCCACGAACGTCGCCTCCGCGCCGAGCGCCAGCGAGACCGGGTTGAACGGGTTGTCGACCGAGCCCATCGGCGTCGACTTGGTCACCTTGCCGGGCTCCGACGTCGGCGAGTACTGGCCCTTGGTCAGCCCGTAGATCCGGTTGTTGAACAGCAGGATCTTCAGGTTCACGTTGCGCCGCAGGGTGTGGATCAGGTGGTTGCCGCCGATCGACAGCGCGTCGCCGTCGCCGGTCACCACCCAAACGCTCAGGTCCGGCCGCGCCACCGCGAGCCCGGTCGCGATCGCCGGCGCGCGCCCGTGGATCGAGTGCATGCCGTACGTCGACAGGTAGTACGGGAAGCGCGAGGAGCAGCCGATCCCGGACACCATCGCGACGTTCTCGCGCTTGATCCCGAGCTCCGGCAGGAACCCCTGAAAAGCAGCCAGTACGGCGTAGTCGCCGCACCCAGGGCACCAGCGGACCTCCTGGTCCGACACGTACTCCTTGCGGTTCTGCGGCTCGGTCGCCGCCGGTACGCCGCGAAGCCCACCCGGCAGACCGGGCAGTCCAAGGTCGACGGTGCTCATCGTGCTCCCTCCGATAGGGAATGCTCCATTTTCGCCTTGGCTTGCTGACGCTGTCCAAGTGCAGGTGCGCTGAGGTCGACGGTGCTCATCGTGCTCACTGTGCCGTCTGCTCCAGTTGTTCGCCGTGCTTCAGGCTGGCCGCGGCGAGCCCCAGGTGCCGCGCGTCGTCGTCGATGCCCGCGGTCTCCTCGACCAGGTTGCCGATCACCTCGGCCAGCTCCGCGGCGCCGAGCGGCATGCCGCGGACCTGCGCGTACGACACGACGTCGACCAGGTACTTGGCGCGCAGCAGCATCGCCAGCTGACCCAGGTTCATCTCCGGGACGAGCACCTTGTCGTACGACTTCAGCACGTCGCCCAGGTTCGCCGGGAACGGGTTGAGGTGCCGCAGGTGAGCCTGCGCGATCTTGCCGCCGACCTTGCGCACCCGCCGTACGCCGGCACCGATCGGCCCGTACGTCGAACCCCAGCCGAGCACCAGCACCTTCGCGCCGTCCGGGTCGTCGACCACGAGCGGGTCGATGCTCCGGGCGATCCCGTCGATCTTGGCCTGCCGGGTCCGGATCATCAGGTCGTGGTTGGCCGGGTCGTAGGAGATGTTGCCGGTCTTGTCCTCCTTCTCCAGCCCACCGATCCGGTGGTCCAGCCCCGCCGTCCCGGGGGTCGCCCAGGCACGGGCGAGCGTCTCCGGGTCACGCAAGTAGGGGAGGTACGTCGGCTTGCCGTCGCCGGTCGTCGCGTTCGGCTCGGTGGTGAAGTTCGGGTCGATCTTCACCAGGTCCTCGACCTGCGGGATCTGCCACGGCTCGGAGCCGTTGGCCAGGTACCCGTCGGAGAGCACGAAGACCGGCGTCCGGTAGGTGACCGCGATCCGGGCCGCCTCGACGGCGATCGCGAAGCAGTCCGCGGGGGACTGCGCGGCCAGCACCGGCAGCGGCGCCTCGCCGTTGCGGCCGAACATCACCTGCAGCAGGTCGGCCTGCTCGGTCTTGGTCGGCATCCCGGTCGACGGGCCCGCGCGCTGGATGTCGCAGACCACCAGCGGCAGCTCGAGCATCACGCCGAGACCGATCGTCTCGGACTTCAGGCTGATCCCCGGACCGGACGACGTGGTCACGCCGAGCGCGCCCGCGAACGACGCACCGAGCGCCGCGCCGACGCCCGCGATCTCGTCCTCGGCCTGGATCGTCGTCACATCGAACCGCTTCAGCTTCGACAGCTCGTGCAGTACGTCGGACGCCGGGGTGATCGGGTAGGCACCGAGCACCAGCGGCAGCCCGGCCCGCTGCGCGCCGGCCACCAGGCCGTACGCCAGTGCGAGGTTGCCGGAGATGTTGCGGTACGTGCCGGTCGCCATCTTGGCCGGCTTCACCTCGTACCGGACCGAGAACTCCTCGGCGGTCTCGCCGAAGTTGAAGCCGGCCCGGAAGGCCGCGATGTTGGCGTCGCGGATGTCCGGCTTGCCGGCGAACTTGGTCTGCAGGAACTCGATGGTCGACTCGACCGGGCGCTGGAACAGCCAGGAGACCAGGCCGAGCGCGTACATGTTCTTGGCCCGGGAGGCGTCCTTGCGGGACAGCCCGAACTCCTTGACCGACTCCACCGTCATGCCGGTCAGGTTCAGCGCGACCACGTGGTAGGCCTCGAGCTCGCCGGTCTCCAGCGGGTTCGCGTCGTACCCGATCCGCTTCAGGTTGCGGGCGGTGAAGTCGGCGGTGTCGACGATCAGCGTGGCGCCGCGCGGCACGTCGCTCAGGTTGGCCTTCAGCGCCGCCGGGTTCATCGCGATCAGCACGTCCGGCGCGTCACCCGGGGTGAGGATGTCGTGGTCGGCGAAGTGCAGCTGGAAGGAGGAGACTCCCGGCAGGGTTCCGGCAGGTGCCCGGATCTCGGCGGGGAAGTTGGGCAGGGTCGACAGGTCGTTGCCGAACGATGCCGTTTCCGCGGTGAACCGGTCCCCCGTGAGCTGCATCCCGTCACCGGAGTCACCGGCGAAGCGGATCACCACGCGGTCCAGCTGCTTGACCTCGATGGCCATCTGTTCTGTCATCTCCAAGTCGAGCTTGGGCCCGGCGGACGCTCGTGAGCGGACCGCCGATCCCCCCGGTCAGGGCGATAACCCAATGTTAGTTCGGCTTTTGCCGCGAACCAGTGGTCGGCCCCGCCGGTCCACAGCCTGGGACGGGTGGTAGCGAAACCGCCCGGGGTGACGTAGAGCAGTCGCCCGCTTGCCATCTGTTGCCGCAGCAGGCAGTGTGTCAGTCGACTTGCAACGATCCAGCCGGGCACCGCCCGGTCTCGAGGGAGCTTGACCATGGGCGTTCGTGCCTTTCTGTTCTGCGGTACGACGCTGACGGCGGCCCTGGCGCTGGCCGGGTGCGCGGGCGTGATCGCTCCGGCCCAGAGCGCGATGGTCGACTCCGACACCACTCGCGCCGCGGAGACGGCCCAGGCCGCGCCGGCTCGGACGGTGAAGATCACCAGCGTGCGGACGACGGACTACACGGCCGGCGTACTGACTGTCGCCGGGACGTTGACGCCGGCGCCGGCCGCCGGTTCGCGGGTCGCGCTGCAGCGGTGGGACGCGGCGAAGGGCTGGCAGGAGATCGGGAACGGGAAGTCCTCGGGCGCGACCGTGACGATCTCGTCGAAGCAGCCCGGATCGATCCGGACCTACCGGCTGGCGATCGGCCCGCAGGCGCCGTACGCGGCGGCCGCCTCGGCGGCGTACGGGTACTCGCACTTCAAGTGGCGCGGCATCTTCGCCAAGCCGCTGCTCGCCTCGGGCGGCAAGGGGCACCCGGCGTTCACCGTGGTCACGGCGGCGGAGTCGCCGCGACGGGCCGAGGCCGAGCTGCTCGCCGACAAGGGCGGCGCGGTCTGGGGCGACGTGAACTCGGCCGGCTGCTCCTGGGTGAAGAACTGGCTCGGCAACATCACCGACGGCACGGTCCGCGTCTCGCTGCTGAACGGCGCCGCCGTGGTCGGCTCGGTCGACCAGACCCAGGAGTCCGAGACCTGGCTCAACCGGCAGATCCCCGGCGTCAACCGCCTCCGCGTCCAGGTCGCCGACCTGAAGTCCGGCTACGGCCCGCAGGTCGCGCTCGACTCGATGCTGCTCTGCACCAACTAGAGTTGCCCCCGTGTCGGAGGGCTACGGTGTCGTCGTTGCAATCGTCCTGCTGGGCCTGGGCGGCCTGGTCGGCGCGTTCGCCCTGAACCGCGCCCTGACGATCACGTACTCGACGCCCGCGAAGCTCACGACGTACGAGTCCGGCGTCGACCCGGTCGGCGAAGGCTGGGCGCAGATCCACATCCGGTACTACCTGTTCGCCTACCTCTACGTGATCTTCGCCGTCGACGCCGTCTACCTCTTCCCGTGGGCCACGGTCTTCGCCTCCGTCGGCGTCTCGTCCCTGATCGAGATGTTCGTCTTCCTGGCCTTCGTCACCGTCGGCCTGCTGTACGCGTGCCGCAAGAAGGTCCTCACCTGGGCCTAGGGTGTGTCTGACAATTCCCGCCTACTGCGCGGCACTCGGCACGGCACCTGCTTACTGGCACGTCGAGAGCAAGGACAACCTCGTCCGCCTGGCCGCCGACCAGGTCTGGCAGGAGGTTCCGCTGCCTGACCTCACCCAGCTCGACTGGCGGATGGCGGCTACGGATCTCGCGACCGGGCTGCACGCGATGATGACCCGCCACCCTGGCTGGTCCAGGCGCTCGCCGGGCACCTGCTCTACGGCCCCGGCAAGTCCCGGTACGACGAGCACACGCTCGACGGTCTGCATCAGCGGCTCACCAGCGCGCCCTGACTCGGCGACACCCCGCCCGCCGTCGAGCGGCCGGGGTCGGCTGTGCACCCCAGGAACAGCCCCGCCGGAGCCGGCTGCGCTTCCACGCGCAGGTCAGCTCTCTGAGAGCAGCTTCGCGATGGCCCAGTCCTGGGGGCCGACGCCGACCGACTTGAAGACCGTGCGGCCGGAGACCGCCGGTGGGTCGGCGAGCGCATCGCCGAGGTCGAGGAGCGAGGGGCGAGAAGTCGCGGTCGTCGAAGCCGGTGATCCGCCGTGCGACGCACCAGATCGCGCGAGCACGCCCGCCTCGATGGCGTCGATGATCTCGCCGGACTCCTCCAGCGCGGCCTCCTCCTGGTCGACGACGACCAGCGTCGCCGTGGCGAGCAGGTCGCGGGGGAGCTCGCGCATCGTCGGGCGGAAGGCGCCGATCGCGTTGACGTGGACCCGCTCGGGCAGCGCGTCCGCGCGGAAGAGCGGCGTACTGGACGACGTCGCGCAGCAGATCACCTCGGCGTCGGCGACGCTCGCCTCGATGTCGGTCCCGGACGTGAACTTCACCTCCGGGAACTCCTCGCCCAGCGTCGCGGCCAGCGCCGCGGCCCGTCCGGCATCCCTTCCCACCAAGGTGACTTCGGCGATTCGCCGTACGGCGAGCACCGCGCGCACCTGGTCGGCCGACTGCGCGCCGGTACCGATCACGGTCAGCCGCGTCGCGTCCGGATCGGCCAGCAGCTCGGTGGCGACGCCGACGACCGCGCCGGTCCGGAGCGTCGTGATCGAGGTGCCGTCGGCAACGATCTGCTCGCCGGAACCGGTCCAGATCAGCGTGGCCCGGATCGCCGGCACCTGGTCGAGCGCGATCCCGATCTTCTTCACCACCGCGGTGCCCGTCGGCGGGTGGTACGCCGACATCACCAGCACCGCGCCGTCGCCGAACACCTGCCGCGCCGGCAGTACGAAGTTCCCCGCCCGCAGCTCTCCGAACGCCGCCCGCACCGCGCCCACAGCCGCCGCCATCGACACCGTACGACGCACGTCGTCCCCACTGAAGATCTTCATTCCGAGCACCCTAGTGCGACCTCGCCGGCAGGTCGCTCGTGGTCAAGGCACTGCTCGGGCGCGAGGCGTCTGATCTCACTGTGCGTAAGTTGTTGGCCGGAACCTGGAGAGCCCTGGAGATTACTCACCGATACAATTTGCCCGAATATCACGGAACGTCACAACCGGTTGCCGTCCGGATTCGTTGCCTGATCACCTCGAATTGCTTGCTTGTGACAACGTTTTAAGGTTCCAAAGCGTCGCTTCGTAACGGATTGCGATGGAGCTATCGCCTTCTGGTCAAGTCGGGTCTATGGTGATTACCAGGGGGAACGGGGCGATTGCAGGACGGTGGGGATATGAGTTGGCAACTCTGGGTATTGGTGGCGGCAGCAGCGATCGGTGTCGTCGTACTGGTCACAGCGCGTTTCCGGAGCGCTCAACAAGTTCTGGATGAGCTGATCCAGTCGGTGGAACCGCGAGCGGGCGAGGTGGCTGAGCCACCCAAGGTCGAGCACCGGCCCGAGGTCGCCGCGAAGCACGTCGACGACCTGGCGCGGCACCGCAGCCGGCATCACCTCCGGACGACGTTCGTACCGCGCACGGCACACAGCCAGCGCAGCCGGCACTAGGACCAGGAGCAGGTCAGTCCAGTAGCCCGTCGCGGCGGGCTACTGCGGCAGCTTCGGTGCGGGAGCGGACGCCGAGCTTGGCGAGGATGTTGGAGACGTGCACGCTGACGGTCTTCTCGCTGATGTAGAGCTCCCGGGCCAGCTGGCGGTTGGTGCGACCTTCGGCCAGCAGCGCGAGCACCTCGGTCTCGCGGGCGGTGAGTGCGGCAGAGCCGACCGGGTCGGCCGCACTGCCGAGCTCGTCCAGCAGCGGCTGGGCACCCAGCCGGCGCCCGACCTCGGCAGCGAGCTGCGCCTGTTCGTTCGCATCCGCGACCCGCCCGGCGGCCCGCAGCGCCGACGACAGCCGGACCCGCGACCACGCCTGCTCGATGACGAACCCGTACCCGAACGCGTCGGCAGTCCGCTGCCAGGTCGCCACATGCTCCTCGGCGGTCGGCGGGTCGACGTCGGCCAGCCACCGCAGCCGCTCCCACTCCGCCTCCAGCCGCGCGAGCCAGGCGATCCCTTCGACCCCGAGCACGCGTCCCGGCGGCAGACCCTTCTCCGCGGTCGCATGCCCGTCGGCGAGCAGCTCGGCGCCACGCGCGACCAACTCCGCCGCCGCCGTCGGCTCGCTCACCACCCGATGGCACAGCAGCTGCAGTCCGAGCGCCGAGATCCGGATCTTCGCCAGGGGCCACTCGGTCTGAAAGACGTCGGCCAGCATCGACGACACGTCTGCGATCAGCTTCTCCGCCTCGGTGACCTGTCCGAGCTGCAGGTACGCGTCCACTGCGGGCTGCAGGCCGCTCAGCGGCTGCATGACGTCCAGCGCCCACCAGTTGCGCATCCGCTGCAGGTCCTCGGCAACCGTGGTGTCCCCGCGTGCGCCCCGCACCGACAGACCGAGCGACTTCAGCGCGGCACCCGCAGCGGCCGGGGTCATCGAGTCGGTCCGCACCGTCTCCAGCATGTCGTCCCACTCGCCGAGCGTGAACTGGGTCAACGCCAGCATCCGCCGCGCGTCGAACCCGTACGCCGCCCACTGCCGCCCGAGCTCGCGGGCGCGCTGCGCGGCGAACAGGAAGGCGGACTTGGCGTTGGTCAGGTCGCCGAGGTCGAAGTGGTTCGCGCCCAGCAGGTACCGGCTGCGGACCTCCGCGGCCGCGTCACCCGCCAGCTGAGCCCGTACGGCGGCCTCCTCCAGCTGCTTCGCCGCGGCGACCGGGTCGCCGGCGCGCTTGCGCAGCTGGGCCAGCGTGATCCCGGCATCGCCCGCGGCGGACTCCTGCCCGACCTCGCGGGCGATCTGCAGCGCCTCACGGGCCCAGCGCTCCGCCTCCATCGGGCGGCCGAGCGCGTCCGAGACCCGGGCGTACAGCGCGATCACCTGGGCCTTGAAGACACTGGACGGCTCGTCGGCGACCAGCCGGAACGCCTGCGCGATCGCCTCGTTGGCCTCCTGGTCCTGGTCGATCACCAGCGCGATGTCGGTCAGCGGCAGCAGCAGCTCGGCCCGCTGCAGCTTCGGGGCGTCCGGCGGCAGGTCGGCCAGCGCCTTGCGCAGCAGCTTCAGCCCGCGCAGGTGCTGCGAGGAGAGGGTCGCGGCCAGCGCGGTCTCCACGATCAGCCAGGTCTTGTCGATCGAGCTCAGCGCCGAGTCGCTCGGGAACAGCTCGAGCGCCATCTCGTAGTGCTTCAGCGCCTCCTGCGGCGCGGCGACCGAGATCGCCTCCTGCCCGGCCCGGACCCGCGCCTCGAACGCGGTGACCAGGTCGTGGGAGCGGGTCGCGTGCCCGGCCAGCTCGGCCGCCGTACCGGCGACGGTCTGGTCTTGCAGGGCCTTCGCGTACGCCGAGTGCTGGCGGACCCGCTCGCCCGGCAGGAGGTCGTCGTACACGGCCTCGGCCAGCAGGGCGTGGCGGAAGTAGTAGTTCGCGTTGCCGGGGTGCTCGATGATGTGCGCGTCGATCAGCTCGCGCAGCGCGGTCTCCAGCTCGCGGTCGGGCAGCCCTGCGACCGCCGTGAGCAGCTGGTGCGAGACGCGGCGGCTGGCGACAGCGATCACCCGGGCGACCTGGCGGGCGTCCTCGGACAGCGGGTCGAGCCGGACGAGCAGCAGGTCGGCCAGGTCAGGCGGTACGGCGCTGCCGTCGCCCATCGAGGCCGCGGCGACCAGCTCCTCGGTGAAGAAGGCGTTGCCGCCCGCACGGTCCAGGATGCGCCGCTCCTCGTCCTCCGGCAGGCGCTCGGTGACCAGCGCGTTCAGGAGGGCGCGGGACTCGGTCGCGTCGAGCGGGTTGAGGCTGACCCGTCGTACGCGAGGGTTGCGCGACCACTCGGCGATCGGGCGGCGCAGCGGATGACGGCGGTGCAGGTCGTCGCTGCGGTACGACACGATCAGCGCGAGCCGCTGCGAGGTCAGGCGGGTGAGCAGGAAACCGATCAGGTCCCGGGTCGAGTCGTCGGCCCAGTGGGTGTCCTCGACGATCACCAGCAGCGGCTCGCTGGTCGACAGCGCGGTCAGGGCGCCCAGTACGGCGTCGAAGAGCGCGGCGCGGTCGAGCGGCCCGTCCTGCGGGACCGGCTGCGCGCCGATCAGCCGGTGCGTCGGCAGCAGCCGGCCGATCGCCGGAAAGTTGGTGAGCACGCTCTCGACCAGGTCGGGGCGCTCGCCCGCGAGCCGACCGAAGATCTCGCTGAACGGCAGGTACGGCAGGCCGGCGTCGCCGAAGTCGGTGCAGTGCCCGACGAGCACGCCGAACCCGCGCTCGTGCGCGCCGGTGGCCACCTCGTCCAGCAGCCGGGTCTTGCCGACGCCGGCGTCACCGGACAGCAGAATGGCGCCGGCACGCCGCGTTTTCGCGTCGTCGACGGCGCTGAGCATGGCGGCCATCTCGGTCGAGCGGCCGACGAGAGGTGTCGAGGTCCAGGGCACGTCGTCCATCTTCGCCCCTGGAGCCGACACAAATCGACGGCAGCCCGGCCCACGACCGTCGCCTGAGCGCAGAATCTCCGCGCGGTGACCGTCCGTGCGGTTCTTGTACGCCGTACCAGCGCTGCTTTCGCCGGAAAGTGAAACGCCGTCCCTGACCGCGGATTGCGGGTCAGGGACGGCGTGCGCGGCGGTCATGCGGCCGGAGTGGGTCGCAGGAAGCGGCGCGCGTTCCGCGAGGTCTGCTTCTGCTGGGCCGGGGCCTTGCGGTGCTTGCGGCTGGTCGCCTGGAAGTCGCGCTTGAGGCGCTCCTGCCGGTAGGCGGTCTCCGCCTGGACGGACTGCTGAGTCGTGAACAACATGGTGTCTCCTCCTCTCAGACGTTTCGGGTGAACAGGTGGGCGAGGTGCCGGCGGGCCCGGGTGCTCCGGTTCGCGCGGCGGAAGTCGCGGGTGAGGCGCTCCTTGCGGTAGCTGACCTCTGCCTTGACCGACTCGGTGGTGTACATCGGGTGCCTCCTGGGCTGTTGCTTCCTCGACTCGTTGTTGATGGCCCTAATCTGCGCGTCTGAGGAGACCCGGCACATCGGGCTTCCTCCCTATCCCTGGGGGTGGGGGTCCCTAGGCGGGCGTAGGGATCCCGTACGGGATCCCTAGAGGGCGGAAACCGGGCCGGGAACGCACCAGCGCGACCGGGTTCCGGAGAACCTCGGTCGCGCTGGGGTCGAAGGGGTGGTCAGGCGGGGACCGTGCCCTCACATCGCGTGCCGGGCCCGCACCAACCGCGCCCGCGGCACGGGCGCCACCGGCGTACGGCGTAGGCGCCGGAACAGGCTGGGCCGCTGGTACTCCCGCCGCAGCAACTCCTGGCGGTAGGAGATCTGAGCTCGTACGAAGTCGGTGCTGTACATGCTGGTCCTCCGGGGTTCGTCGATACCCCGACACTCCGCCTCTGAGGACCGACCGCACATCCGCACTACTCCCTAGGCGAGGCGCCCGGGACCCTTAGGCCGCGCTCGGGTGCCTTAGTACGCCGCTCAGGCGCCACACCGGGCGCTCGGGTGCCGCTCAGCCGTCGCCCCCGGGCAACTCGTCGCCTCGGCGCCGGGAAGGCGGCGCTCAGGCGTCGGTCGGGCGGGTGAGGAAGGCGTCGAGCTCGGCCTGGGTCGGGCCGGTCGCCGGGCCGCGGCGGGTGACGGCGAGGGCAGCGGCCGCGTTCGCGCGGCGGGCTGCGTCCAGCGGGTCGATCCCGGCGGCGAGTGCGGCGAGGAACGCTCCCGAGTGCGCGTCGCCGGCGCCGTTGAGGTCCACCGCATCGACCCGGAAGCCACCAACCAGTTGGTTGTTAAGCGAGCAGCCGTCGGCTCCTCGGCGTACGAGCACGTGCGTGCGGCCCGGCAGGTCCTCGAGGGCTGCTGCCTCTCTCGCGTTGCAGCTGAGCCAGTCGGCTCGGGTGAGGGCTGTCTGGAGTGCTGCGGGCGGGATCTGTCTGACCAGCGGGCCGGGGTCGAAGAAGACAGTGCCGCGGAGGTGGGGGAGGTGCTGTACGAGCGTGGCGCGGTTGAGTTCGTGGAGGAGGCTGTAGCCGGAGACGTAGACGAGGTCGTCGTCGGTTGTCTCGGGGATGGTGGTCAGCGTCGCCTCGGCGCCGGGACTGGTGACGAACGTGCGCTCACCGCCGGCGTCGACAAGCGCGACGACGAAACCGGTGTCCAGCTCCGGATGTGGCGGTTGAGGAAAGTCGATCCCCTCGCGCCGCAGGTCGTCGCGCGCCTGGTCGCCGTACGGTCCGGTCCCGAGCACACCGCCGTACGACGTCGCCAGCCCCAACCGGCTTGCCGCGGCCATCACGTTGAACCCGCCGCCGGTCGCCCGCATCGACGACCCCGCGAGCACGTCCCCGCCGCGTTCGGGCAGCGCGTCGACGGTCAGCACGAGATCGACCACGACGTTGCCCAGGTGCAGCAGCCTCATCGGACCATCAGCAGCTCAACGGCCAGGCCCTCGAGGTCAAGCCGGTTGACCTCGGAGACCGTACGGCGTACGTCGGCCGGAAACGCATCGACCCCGTGACACGCCCCGACCACAGCCCCCGCGATCGCCGCGATCGTGTCGGTGTCACCACCCACCGAGGCGGCCACCCGCACAACGTCCCACGGATCCCCGAACCCGTTGGCCACAGCAAACGCCGCCGGCACCGACTCCTGAGCAGCCAAACTCGTCCCCACCAGCTCGTACACCAACTCAGCCGCGGCCCCCGGCCCCGGTGCAGCCTCCCCGTGTGCGGCGAGCGCGGTGACTGCCCACTCGATGCGGCGCGAGACGTCTCCGCCGGCTACCCAGTAGCCGTATGCGGCGGCCTCGCGGGCGGCGACGGCGGCGGCGCTGGTTGCTTCGCGGACCGTGGCCCCGTCGACTCCAGCGCTGACGGCTGCGGCGACTGCGGCTGCGGCGGCCAGGGCCAGGCCGGTGTTGTGCGTAGGCGCGCTGGCGGCGATCACTCGGTCGAGCAGCAGGTCCGGGGTCGAAGCGATGCCGACCGGCGTGATGCGCATGGCGGCGCCGTTGGTGGTGCCGTAGCGGCCGGTCTCCTTGATGTCCCCGCCGGCCAGCAGGGCGTCGAGGGCGCGCTTGGTCGACGGGCCGAGCAGATCCAGCGAACCCCGCGCTCGCATGTCGTCCTCCCACGCGAGCAGGCGGCGGGCGAGCTCGTGCCCGTCCACCAGGCCGTTGCCCTCGACCACCAAGCGACCCAGCAGGATCGCCTGCTCGGTGTCGTCGGTGATCGCTCCGGCCGGCATCCCCGCGGCCAGTGGTTGGTCGTCGGGCGCGGGGTGCAGCCCGTCCACCACCTCGCCGTACAGCGCGACAATGCGGGCCCTGGGCAACGATTGCGTCGGCATCCCGAGCGCGTCCCCGATCGCGAGCCCGTACAGGGCCCCCACCGCTCGCGACTCCGTCGAAGTCATCGCGGCGTCTCGCTGTAGGTCAGGTTCAGCTCGAAGTGCCGCGGATCCAGCAAACTGTCCACCTGTTCGGCAAACTGGTTGTCCGCCGTCCAGCTCGTACGCCGGCTGTGCAGAAACCAAGTGTTCTCCGGTCGCCCCAGCAGCGCTGCCTCGTCCGGCGAGAGCATCCGCGCCCGTAGCCTCTGCTCGCCCTGCGTCAGGTGCAGCCCGGCCCGCGTCAGCGTCGAGATGATCGAGCCGTCGTCCAGCCCGCGCGAAGGCAGATCGCGGAGCTGCTCGATCGCCGGCAGCAGGCTCCGTTCCAGCGAGATCGCCTCGCCGTCGACCAGCGACCGGATCCGCTCGACGACGATCACGTCCGGCGAGCCCAGCTCCAGCTGCTCCGCCAGCTCCGGGTCCTGGTCCAGCTCCAGCCGGAGGATCCGGACCTGGGTCTCGACCCCCTGCTCGGCCAGCGCGTGCGTCCAGCCGAGCGGATCGTCGAGCGGCCGCCCGTCGAACAGCACGAACGAGCCCTTCCCGGTCCGCGTCGTGATCAGCCCGTCCGCGGTCAGTACGGCGAGTGCCGAGCGGACCGTGTTCCGGCTGACGGCGAACCGCCGGGCCAGCTCGACCTCGCCGGGCAACTGCTGGCCGTGTCCGACCCGGCCGGACTTGATCTCCCGGGCCAGGATCGCCGCGATCCGCTCGTGCTTGAGGGTGACGCCCGGACTCACTGGCCGAGACCGCCCGCGGAGCGCAGTTGGTCGACGGTGACGATCTCCAGCATCGGCGCGTACAGCCGCATGATGTCGAGCGCCTTCCGATGACTCTCCTCGTCGACACCGGCACAGGCGTCCTCGACCACCTGCACCCGCGCCCCGCCATCCACAGCCGCGAGTGCCGTCGTGAGCACGCAGCAGTCGGTCGTCACGCCGGCGAGCACCAGCCGCCCGTCTGGCGCGACGGCATCCGCGAGCTCGCGCCCCCACTTGCTGAACGTCGGCTTGTCGAGCGTCGGTGCTCCGCGGAACTCGTCCACCAGCTGGTACGCGTACGAGTCCGGCGGCTGCAGCGCGAACGGCCACTGCTCGTAGTACGGAATCCAGGAACCGGTCGGTTCCCCGACCGGCGCGACGAAACGCGTGAAGATCACCTGCGGCGCGAACAGCTCGACCAGTTCCTGCGTCGGCTTGATCACCCGCTGGAAGTCCGGTGTCGCCCAGCCGCTCTCCGGCTCGGCGAAGATCTTCTGCAGGTCGATGAGCGCGAGCACCATCTCAGTCCACCTCCGCCCGTACGGCGCGACGCCGGCCGACGGACCAGCCGATCAGCGCGACGACGAAGGAGCCGGCCAGCGCGACCAGGACGCCGAGGTTCGCGAACGCCCACGAGCCCTGCTTGCCGCCGAGGCCGAACGGGTCGAGCAGGTAGCCCTGCCAGGTCAGCCAGCTCGCGTTGCCGTTCGTGACCAGGCCCCAGCCGATGCCGGTGGCAACGATCATGGTGGCGATCGGCAACCACCGGACGTCGCCGTACCGGCCGCGCCGGTCGAACAGGTCGGCCTCGGCGTAGTCGCCGCGCCGGGTCGCGACGTCGGCGAGCATGATGCCGCACCAGGCCGCGACCGGGACGCCGAGCGTGATCAGGAACCCCTGGAACTCGAGCAGGAACTGGTCGCCGAAGAAGACCACGTAGATCGTGCCGGCGATCATCACGAGCCCGTCGATGAACGCCGCGACGTACCGGGGGACCGGTACGCCGAGCGACAGCAGGGCCAGGCCGGACGAGTAGATGTCGAGCACCGCGCCGCCGACCAGGCCGAGCACCGCGACGATGACGAACGGGACCAGGAACCAGGTCGGCAGCGCCTCGGCGAGCGCTCCGATCGGGTCGCCGGCGATCGCCGCGCTCAGGTCGGTGGACGAGCCGGCCAGCAGCAGACCGAAGATCAGCAGGACGATCGGCGCGAGTGCCGCGCCGAAGGTGGTCCAGCCGACGACGCCGCGGCTGGACGCCGTACGGGGAAGGTAGCGGGAGTAGTCGGCCGCGGCGTTCACCCAGCCGAGGCCGAAGCCGGTCATCAGGAAGACCAGGGCACCGATCAGTTCCTGGCTCGATCCGCCGGGCAGTGCCGAGACGGTGGTCCAGCTGACCTGATCGGCGACCAGGGCGATGTAGACGACCGTGAGTACGCCGGTGACGACCGTGATGATCGTCTGCATCCGCATGATCAGGTCGAAGCCGAGGACGCCGCAGGCAACGATCAAGGTGCCGACGACAACCAGCGCGATCACCTTGGTGACCGCGCCGCCGCCCCAGCCGAGACGCTCGAACACCGTCGCCGTCGCGAGCGTGGCGAGGATCGTCAGCACGGTCTCCCAGCCGACGGTCAGCAGCCAGGACACCAGCGACGGGAGCTTGTTGCCCCGGACCCCGAACGCCGCCCGACTGAGCACGAGCGTCGGCGCCGACCCGCGCTTGCCGGCCAGCGCGACCAGGCCGCAGAGCAGGAACGAGAACACGATCCCGACCACGCCCGCGACCACCGCCTGCCAGAACGAGATCCCGAACCCGAGCGCGAACGCGCCGTAGCTCAGCCCCAGCACCGACACGTTCGCCCCGAACCACGGCCAGAACAGCTGACTCGGCCGCCCCTTCCGCTCGGCGTCGTCGATCACGTTCAGCCCGTTGCTCTCCACCGCGAGCGCCCTCGGCTCAACCCCCACGTCCACCTGCTCGGCCACAGCCGTCTCCCACCTGAGTGAACCTGTCCAGTCCTGTCCAGTCGAGGCTAGGTCGACGGGTGGGCGCGGTCAAGGAATCAGGCGTACGGCGCCTGTCGCCGACAGCTTCGGCCGGAGCTCGAGCGCGGCCCGCCCCGCCGCTGAGGCCTCGCTGTTCAGCGTCGCGTCGACCGCGTCCTCGACCTCGCCCGGCAACGCCGGTTCCCAGGCCTCGAGCGTGTCGCGCTGGTAGGCCTCCAGCGCCGCGTTCAGCCGGGTGAGCTCCGCACAGGGTGCGGCGGGTGGTCCTGGGGACGCGCTCGGCGTCGCCGACGGGCGGGCTTGTGGGCGGTCGACAGTGCAGGCGCCTGCTCCGAGGGTGAGCAGGAGCGCGAAGATCGCCGGGCTGAGCCGGCGGACGGTGCTCATGCCGGTCATCGTCGAAGCTGTCGGGCGGTGGTGATCGCCCTGGCACGAAACGGGCAATCCGCCGGGCTCTTGCTTGACCTGGAGCGGGGTCTAGCTCCTAGCGTCTGGGGTCGGACGCTGGAGAGGGAGTTGCTGTGGATCGGTTCGAGGGCAAGGTTGCGATCGTCACCGGTGCCGCGCACGGGATCGGGCGGGCGACGGCCGTGCGACTGGCGGCGGAGGGTGCGTCGGTTGCTGTGGCGGATGTCGACCTGGCGGCGGCCGAGCAGGTGGTCGGTGAGTTGGGTACGCCGGGGATCGCGGTCGAGTGCGACATCACCAGCCGGGCGTCCGTGGACGCGGCGGTCGCGGCGACGGTCGAGCGGTTCGGGCGGCTCGACGTACTGGCGCAGGTCGCCGGGCACAACCTGGCGAACCGGGAGGCGGTCGAGCCGGGCGACGCACAGTGGGCCCGGCAGTACGACTTCACGTTCACGGGCGCGGTGCGGTGCATCGAGGCCGCGCTGCCGCATCTCGTGTCCACCGAGGGTGCCGTCGTCCTGGTCGGGTCGATCAGCGGAGTTGTGGCCATGGGCACCAATCCGTACGCCGCGGCGAAGGCGGGACTGATCAGCCTGGTCGCCAACCTCGCGGCCGAGCACGGGCCGACCGGGGTGCGATTCAACGTCGTCGCGCCCGCGACGATCGCCACGCGGGCCTTCAAGGACCCGCGGGTGCTCGAGGAGCTGAAGTCGATCTACCCGCTGCGCCGGGTCGGGCAGCCGGAGGACGTCGCCGCCGCGGTCGCCTTCCTCGCGTCGGCCGACGCGGGCTGGATCACCGGGATCACGCTGCCGGTCGAGGGCGGCCTCACGACCGGACCGGGGCACCTGATCGGCTGATGGCGGCGGCCGGGCCGCGCCGCTGATCGGCTGACGCGGTGGCGGGGCCGCGCCGCTGAGTGGCTGACGCGGTGGCGGGGCCGCGCCGCTGATCGGCTGACGTGGTGGTGGCGGGGTCGCGCCGTCGCCGGCCCGGGCGAGCCGTCGTACGGATCGATGCCGACCGTCGGGGTGCTCGCCGAAAGGATTCTGAGACTAGGCTGACGCCATGGCTGATGAAGCGGTCCACCTGCCGATGCCGACGGTGCGGCCGGCTGTGGGTGCGCTCGCGAGGCTGGCGCCCGAGCCGGTGCGGTACCTGCTGAACTGGGGCCGCAAGTACTCGCTCTGGGTGTTCAACTTCGGGCTCGCCTGCTGCGCGATCGAGTTCATCGCGGCGTCGATGGGACGGCACGACTTCATCCGGCTCGGCGTGATCCCGTTCGCGCCCGGTCCGCGGCAGGCCGACCTGATGGTCGTTTCGGGCACGGTCACGGACAAGATGGCGCCGGCGATCAAGCGCCTGTACGACCAGATGCCGGAGCCGAAGTACGTGATCTCCTTCGGTTCCTGCTCGAACTCCGGCGGCCCGTACTGGGACTCGTACTGCGTGACCAAGGGCGTCGACCAGATCATCCCGGTGGACGTGTACGTGCCCGGCTGCCCGCCGCGGCCGGAGGCGTTGCTGCAGGGGATCCTGAAGCTGCAGGAGAAGATCGCGGGGGAGAACGTCACCAGCCGGTACGAGCCGAACGCGCAGGTGCTGACCCGCGGGCTGGTGGAGCCTCAGTGAGTGATCAGTCGGGCAAGGCGCCAGACCATGTGCTGACCGCGCTGACCGAGGCCGGGATCGCGGCGACCGGGTCGGACAGTTTCGGCGTACCGACGGTCGACGTACCGGCTGAGGCGTGGGTCGCCGCGCACGAGCTGCTGCGCGACGAGGTCGGGCTGATCTTCTTCGACTTCCTCACCGCGAGCGACGAGCTGACCGACGGGTTCCGGCTGGTGACGCACCTGGCCGACTTCTGGGGCGGGGCGCACGTCGACCACCTGCTCGTCCGGACGCTGATCCCGCGCGCGGACGCCGCGCTGCCGACGCTGTCCGAGGTGTACGCCGGCGCGAACTGGCACGAGCGCGAGACCCACGAGATGTTCGGCATCGACTTCGCCGGGCACCCGAACCTCGTCCCGCTGCTGCTGCCCGACGAGTTCGAGGGCAACCCGCTGCGCAAGGAGTTCGTCCTGGCGTCGCGCGTCGCCAAGCCCTGGCCCGGCGCCAAGGAACCCGGCGAGTCCGACCACGCCGCTCCCAAGACCGGAGCCCCCTCCCGCCGCCGCACGCTCCCGCCGGGCGTCCCCGACCCCGAGACCTGGGGCCCGCGCCCTCCCGGTTCCCCCGACCCGGACCCCCTGGCCCCCGCCCAAGCGGCGGCTACCCCGGCCCGCCCCCGCCGAGGAGCCCCCGGCGAACGCCGAGCCCGCAAACAAGCAGAGCCAGCCCCGCCCGCCGAGCCCACCCTGCCCACGGACGCGACGCCTGCTCCGCCCGCGGACGCGACTCCGGCCGCCGAACCAGCACCCGCCGCCGAGCCGGCACCTCGGGCCGAACCGGCAGCCGCAGTCGAGCCGACCCCGCAGGCCGAGCCAGCGGAGCCTGCGGTGCGGACAGAGGCGCCCGCGGACGCCGATCCGGCCGAAGGGAAAAGCTCGGACCGGGCCGACGGTCAAGCCTGAGGAAGTCGCTCGACCGGCTGGCCGGTGACACCGGCGATCAGCTCGAAGTCCTTGTCGAGATGCAAGACGGTCAAGCCGGCGAGCTCGGCGGTCGCCGCGATCAACAGGTCAGGAACCGACGGAGCCCTGTGCTGTCCGTCCGCGGCGAGCAACGCCTGAACGGCGACCGCCCGTGCCTCGATGGCAGGTGTGGAATTCTCGACGGGCATCGACGAGATCGGTGGGTGCCGCAGCGTCAGCCGGTGCTCCTCGGTCGAGCGGGTCGAGAAGCCCACCTCGAGCAGCGTCACCGTGGCGATGTGCACGAGTCCGCGATCGATCCGGTTCGCCCACTGCTCGATCTGTGGTCCGTCGCCGAGCCGTACCAGCGCAGACTTGTCGATCAGCCACCGTGTGTCAGTCACGACCAGGCCTGATCCATGACCTCACGGTCGCCGAGATCCCGAACGGAGTGGGCGAACCGGCGCAGGTGTGCCGCGGTCACCGTCTCATCGGTCCGGACGGCCTCCTGGCTGAGCCGACGCCGCAGGTACTCGTTGCGCGACATGCCCAGGTGATGAGCCCGGCTGTCGATCGCCGCCAGTACGTCGTCCGGTACGTCCCGAATCAGAACATCACTCATGGAGACCTCCTTTTGATATCTGATGATATCACCAGCTCAGCTGACCGGTTCGGTGAAGTAGAAGACCTCCTCGCGGGTGATCTTCCCGGCAGTGACCGTGTACAGCGACAGCTTCGTCGTCTCCGGCTCGTCGCCGGCGAAGTGGAACGTGAACCGCGCCGCGAAGTGATCGGGCGACACCAGCGGGCCGAGGATGTCGACCCGGCTGATCTCGTGTCCCTCCAGCGTCCGCACCGCGTTCTCCATGATCGCGAGCTGCCCGACCAGCTCACCCTCGTACTCCGAAGGCGACACCCGTACGACGTCCGCCGCCTGCACCTTGCCCGCCCGCGCGAACTCGCCGCTCCGGAACGCCCCGACGAACTCCTCCGCGACCTCCTCCGTCGACAGCACCCGGAACTCGTCCGCGTGCTCGCGGACCCATTCCTGGTAGGTCCGGCCGGGGCGTCCGGTCAGTTCGCGGTACGTCGAGTGCACCGGCTCAGGTGTGTCGACCAGCGACTCCCAGTACCGCAGACCCGAGTCGACGAACACCGGATCCGCGCCGGCCGCGAACATGGCCTCGCGGGCCTGCTCGGCCGACTGCTCCTCGACCCGGAGCTCCTTCCCGATCACCGCGCCGATCGCCGCGACCTGCTCCTCCTGCGTCAGCACCTCCGGCCCGGTCAGCACGTACTTCTTCCCGCTGTGGGCCGCGTCGAGCAACGCGAGCACCGCCACGTCCGCGATGTCCCGCTCGTGGATCAGCGACCGCCCGGCCTTCGGTGACGGCATCGTGACGACCCCGCCCGACCGGATCTCCTCGGCCCACTCCCGCGTGTTCGCCGCGAACCCGCCCGGCCGCACGAACGTCCAGTCGGCCCCCGACTCGACGATCAGTTCCTCGACCTGACCCCACACCCCGTTCTGCTCGGCCGGCTGGTCGTCGTCCACGTTCAGCGCCGACAGGTAGACCACCCGCGAAACCTGCTCGGTCAACGCCGCGACAACCGGCGCCGCACCCTCCGCGCTGTACGACGGCCACAGCAGGAACGCCACCTCGGCTCCCGCCGCGGCCTTCCGTACGGCCTCCGGGTCGGTGATGTCGCCCACCGCCAGTTCGACCCCCGCGGGCAGTCCGGCCAGCAACGGCTGCCGGACCAGCGCCCGGACGTCGGCGCCCGCTGCCAGCAGCCCGTCGATGACGTGCCGTCCCGTGTTCCCGGTGGCTCCGGTGACCAGAATCATGTCCACTCCTTCGCTTGGTTTCCCCCAGCCTCGGACCTGAACGATGGTTGAGGTCAAGTCGGAGTCGATAGGGTGCGCACATGCTCGAGTTCGTACTGAGGGTCGTCGGCGTACTGGTCGCGTTCCTCGTCGCGCCGCTGGTGGTCGGTCAGGCCGAGCACAAGGTGATGGCGCACATGCAGTCGCGGCTCGGGCCGATGTACGCCGGCGGCTTCCACGGCTGGGCGCAGCTGGTCGCCGACGGGGTCAAGTTCGTCCAGAAGGAGAGCGTCACCCCGGCCGCCGCGGACAAGCACGTCTTCGAGTGGGCGCCGGTCGTCGCGATCCTGCCGTACATGGCGGCTTTTGCCGCGATCCCGATCGCGCCGGGCATCGTCGGCGCCGATCTCGACGCCGGCCTGTTCTTCGTGCTCGCGGTGATGAGCATCGGCGTCCTGGGTTCGCTGATGGCCGGCTGGGCCAGCGGCAACAAGTACAGCCTGCTCGGCGGCCTGCGGGTCGCGGCGCAGCTGATGAGCTACGAGCTGCCGTTCGTGCTGTCGGCCGCGAGCGTCGCGGTCGCGGCCGGGACGTTGAGCTTCACCGGGATCGTCGAGGAGTGGAACCCGTTGTGGCTGCTCTGGCAGCTGCCCGGTCTCGTCGTCTTCTTCATCGCCGGGCTCGCCGAGCTGCAGCGGCCGCCGTTCGACATGCCGGTCGCGGACTCCGAGGTGATCTTCGGGCCCTACACGGAGTACACCGGTCTCCGCTTTGCGCTGTTCCTGCTCGCCGAGTACGCCGGGATCGTGGTGCTCGCGGCGCTGACGACCGTGCTGTTCCTCGGCGGCTGGAGCGGCCCCGGGCCGGACTCGATCGGCTGGATCTGGGCGCTGCTGAAGATCGCGATCGTCTCGCTGGTGGTGATCTGGGTGCGCGTCGCGTTCCCGCGGCTGCGCGCCGACCAGCTGCAGAAGCTGGCCTGGCAGGGCCTGGTGCCGGTGGCGCTGATCCAGCTCGCACTCACCGGCATCGGCGTCGTCGTCTTCCTCTGAGTCGGGCGTACGGCGTACTGGCTTCAGGGTGTGGCGAGTGCCTCCGTCGGGGAGAGCCTCGACGCCCGGATCGCCGGGTAGAGGCCGGCGACCCCACCGATCACGAGCGTGGCCGCGATGCCGCCGGTGACTGCCCACAGGGGGATTACCGTCAGCCAGCCCTGGTACGCCGCGTAGACGGCGGTGACTCCGCTGCCGAGCGCGGCGCCGCCGAGTCCACCGAGGGCGGACAGCAGCAGGGACTCGGTGAGGAACTGGGTCCGCACCTGCCCGCGGGTCGCGCCGAGCGAACGGCGCAGGCCGATCTCCGCGCGGCGTTCGAGCACCGAGATCACCATGATGTTGGCGACGCCGACCCCGCCGACGAGCAGTGCAACCGCGCCGAGCCCCAGCAGGAGCCCGGTGAACGCTTCGCCCGCGGCCTGCTGCGCGGCGAGTGCGTCTGAAGGGCGGGAGACCTGGACCTCGTTCGGCGCCTCGGGGTTGGCGGTGGCGCCGAGGACCTCGCGAACGGCCTCCACCTGCTGCTCGGCCGAGCGGGTGTAGATCTTCGTCGGGTGCCCGTCGAAGCCGAGCGTGCTGCCCGCCGCCGGCCAGCCGATCAGCGCCGCCGAGTCGAGCTCAGGAGCGAGCGCGGCCGGAGCCAGTACGCCGAGCACGGTGAACCACTCGTCGCCGATCAGGATCTGGGTGTCCGGTCCCGCACGGGTGATCCCGAGCCGCTCGGCCGCCGCCGCGCCGAGCACGGTCGCCGGGTAGGCGCCGGTCGCGGCGTCGAGCCACCTGCCGCTGCGGATCGTGCCGCCGATGGTGTCGAGCAGATCCGTGCGGGTGGCGTACGGGACGATGCCGTTGGTCTCGACGACGGGGATCTTCCCGGTCCGGTACACGTTCGCGTCGTCCACCCGCCCGATCGCCGACTGCGCCCTGACCGGTCCGATCCGCCCGACCATCCCCTCGGCCGCCATCGGCAGCTCCGCCTGCTCACCGGTCAACCGCGTCCCCGGCTCTACGGTCAGCAGGTTGGTGCCGAGAGCGTCCAACGTCGCATCCAGCTCGGCCCGCGACGACGAGGAGATCCCCACCACGGAAACCATCGCGGCAATCCCGATCGCGATCCCGAGCGCGGAGAGGAACGCCCGCAGCGGCCGGGTCCTCAACCCGACAGCTCCCACCTTCAGCACGTCCCCAGGCCACAACCGGGCCGGCCGAAGTACCTCCCTCATCGGTTCACCTCCTCGGTGATGTGGCCGTCCCGCATGTGGATCTGGCGGGGGAGAGAGGCTGCGATGTCTCGGTCGTGGGTGATGACGACGACCGTGGTGCCGGCCTGGTTGAGGGTGTGGAAGAGGTGCATGACGCCGGCGCCGGAGTGGGAGTCGAGAGCGCCGGTGGGCTCGTCGGCGAGGAGGATCGCGGGGTCGCCGGCGACGGCTCGGGCGATGGCTACTCGTTGGCGCTCGCCGCCGGAGAGCTCGTGGGGCTCGTGGTCGACGCGGTGGGAGAGGCCGACGCGGTCCAGCGCGGCGGCGGCTCGGTGGCGGCGTTCGCGGGAGCGGAGGCCGGAGTAGAGCAGCCCGTCGGCGACGTTGTCGATCGCCCGTACGCCGGACGCCAGGTGGAACTGCTGGAACACGAAACCGATCCGGCTCGCCCGCAGCGCCGACAAGCCGGCGTCGGACAGCTGCGCGACGTCGTACGAGTCGAGCCGGACAGATCCCGAGGTCGGCCGGTCGAGCGTGCCGAGCACGTTGAGCATCGTCGACTTGCCGGACCCGGACGGCCCGACGATCGCGACCAGTTCGCCGGGGGCGATCCGCAGCGTCACCCCGCCGAGCGCCGTGACGCCGCCCGGGTAGACCTTCGTCACCTCGTCGAGCGCGATCACTTCGGCACCCCCACGGCGTCCCCGGCCTTGATCCCGCCACCGGAGATCTCCACCCGGCCGCCGGCGAACAACCCCGTCTTCACCGGCACGTAGCGCGAACCGGAGGCGTCGCTCACCTCCACCCCGAACCCGCCCTCGCTCAACGCGAGCAGCGCAGCGACCGGCACGGTCAGCACGTTCCGGCGTTCCGAGGCGACGAAGCTCACGTCGACGGCCGCCGTCGGGTACGCGGCCAGCGCCTTCTGGTTGTCGATGGCAACGATCACCTCGAGCTCGGTGGTCGGCTCCTGGTCCTGCCCGGTGGCCGGCACGATCACCCTCGACACCTTCTCGACCTTGCCCGGCACCGCGCTGTCGTCCGGCAGCGAAACACTCACCGCAGCGCCCTTCTTGGCCAGCCGCAGGTCAGCAGCCTCCAGCCGGACGGTCACAGCCTTCCGCGTCCCGGTGTAGGTGAGCACGGTCTGCCCGGGCCCGATCGGAGCACCCACCCGAGCGGTGACGCTGTCCACCCGTACCGGCCCGGCAGCAAACACCACCTGCCCCAGCTCAACAGCCCCCGTCTCCGACAGCCCCCGGTCCTCCTGCCACTCCTCGACAGCCTCGGCAGTGTTGGCGGTGTACTCGTCGTCCACCGTGAACCCGTCGTACCCAAGAGCCGCAAGGTTCTGCTCGAGCTGCAGCACGTCCTGCCCCTCACTGTCGACACCGAGCCGCCGGTACGCCGGCAGCGCGCCGTACATCAACGACGTAGGCGAGTTGTCGACCGAGTAGAGCGTCTGCCCCCGGTGGAGCAGCTGCCCGCTCTCCGGCAACGCGGTCACCGTCCCAGCGCGCCGCCCCACCGCAGTGCTCGCCGTCCCGTAGCCCAGCTCACCATCGGCGGACTCCGTGTCCTTCAACGTCTGCTGAGTGACCTTGGCCGTGCTCAGCGGCTCAGCCTGGTCAGCGGCCTGGCTGCTGTCGGTCCTGGTGAGCAGTAAGGCGCTGAGCACCCCACCAGCAGCCAGTACGGCGGCCGCCGTCCAGGTCGTCCGAGCCCTCATTTGCCGGCCAGGATGCTCTGGCAGGCGGCCTGCGCCTTCTCGAGGTCCGGGTCGCTGCCGGTCTCCTGGTCGATCATGATGCCGCGCTGCCCGGGCTTGGGGTCCGGGAACTTCTCGACGCCGTTCTTGCGCATGCACTCGGCGAACTTGCGGCCGTTCTCCTCCTGCTGCGGGTTCGGCCCGCTCTCGCCCTGCGGGTTGTACTTGCGGCAGTCCTCCATCGCCTGATCGACCTGCTCGCGGCTCAGCCCGGACTCGGGCCCGACCTTGAGCTGGATCCCCTTGCCCGGTTCGGGGTCGGCGATGTCGAGGCCGTGCTCGCGCAGGCACTGGGCGAACTTCACACCCTTCTCGTCCTGGCTCAGGTTCTCCGGCGCGGCCTCGGCGCCGGCACTGGTGCTCGGCTCCGAGGAGGAGGTCCCGCCGGATGCGACCTCGCCGGTCTCCGGATCGGATCCGCAGCCGGTCAGGGCGAGTACCAGCAGAGCAGCCAGCACAGACAGTCGTTTCATGAGTTCTCCTCAACAGGTGGTTCGGTCTCCACCAGCCAAGCCAGCAGCCCGTTTCCCGACCGTTTCCGCGTCCGCCAACGCGGAGGAAACACGCGGTCGGGGATGATGGCGAGAACGGAAGGCGGCGAGGCGTGCGGGTACTGGTGGTCGAGGACGAACCGTTGCTGGCGGCAGCGATCGCCGAGTGGCTGCGCGACGAGACCCACGCGGTCGATGTCGCCGGGGACGGCGCTGCCGCGCTGGAGCGCCTGGGCATCAACGAGTACGACGTACTGGTGCTGGACCGGGACATCCCGGTCGTGCACGGCGACGACGTCTGCCGCCAGCTGGTCGAGTCCGGCTCGCCGACCCGGGTCCTGATGCTCACGGCAGCAGCAGCTGTCACCGACCGGGTCGAAGGGCTCGGTCTGGGCGCCGACGACTACCTGACCAAGCCGTTCGCCTTCACCGAGCTGGCAGCCCGGGTGCTGGCGCTAGGGCGTCGCAGCAGACCGGCTGACCCGCCAGTACTACGGAGAGCCGGGCTGACGCTGGACCCGGCACGCCATGAGGTGTTCCGGGACGGCCGCTACGTCCCGCTGTCGAAGAAGGAGTTCGCCGTACTGGCTGAGCTGCTCAGAGCGGATGGAGCGACGGTGTCGGCCGAGCAACTGCTGGAGAAGGCGTGGGACGAGCACGTGGACCCGTTCACCGGAGCGGTGCGGCTGACGATCCTCAAGCTCCGGCGGAAGCTGGGGGAGCCCGGTGTGGTGGAGACCGTGACCGGCGTCGGGTACCGGATCCCATGAGGCTGCGGACGCGGCTGACGCTGATCTACGGCGGGCTGTTCATGGTCGCCGGGGTGCTGCTGCTGGGGGTGACCTACCTGCTGTTCAGCCAGGAGCTCGGCAAGGACCAGCGGGTGCTGATCAAGGGCACCTTCCAGTCTGGTGCCAGTACGACGCCAGGCGGCGCGCTGGACAGTCCGGAGATCGAGCGGCTGGTGGACGAGCAGCGCCGGGACGTGAAGGCCGCGGCCACGCAGTCCCTGCTGGTCCAGGGCAGCATCGCGCTGGTCCTCGTCGGCAGCCTGGCAGCCGGCTTCGGCTGGATCGTCGCGGGGCGCGTCCTCGCCCCGCTGCACCGGGTCACGGACACCGCCCGCCGGATCGCCGCGGCGCCCGCAGCGGGTCGCGGCCTGCACGAACGGATCGCTCTCGACGGCCCTGACGACGAGGTGAAGAACCTCGCCGACGCCTTCGACACCATGGTCGAGCGGCTGGACCAGTCCTTCGACGGCCAGCGCCGCTTCGTCGCGAACGCCTCCCACGAGCTCCGTACGCCGCTCACGCTCGGCCGCGCGCTGGTCGAGATCGCGATGCACCGCAAGACGGCCTCGGCCGACGTGCAGCAGCTCGGCGAGAGCCTGTTGGAGCTCAACGCCCGGCACGAGCAGCTGATCAGCGGGCTGCTGGTGCTGGCCGACTCGGAGAAGCAGCTGGCCGCGGTGTACCCGGTCAACCTGGCCGACGTGATCAGCCACGTCGTCGCGCAGCTGACGCGTGAGGCGACTGCGGCCGGCGTACGGGTGACTGCCGAGGCGGACGATGCTCCGACGGTCGGTGACGCGTTGCTGCTCGAGCGGCTGGTGCACAACCTGGTGGAGAACGCGGTCCGGCACAACGTGGAGGACGGGTGGGTGCGGGTGACCAGCAGGGAAGCGGCGGGCGGGCGGGTCGAGGTGGAGGTGAGCAACACCGGGCCGGACGTTCCGCCGTACGAGGTGGAGGGGCTGTTCACGCCGTTCCGGCGGCTGGGGGCGGACAGGATGGTCGGGGCGCAGGGGGCCGGGCTGGGGCTGTCGATCGTGCGGTCGGTGGCGGAGGCGCACGGTGGGACTGTGCAGGCCGCTCCGCGCGACGGCGGAGGGCTGAAGATCGTGGTGTCGCTACCTGTCGATCCGGGCTGATGCTGTTCGTGTAGTGGGTACAGCACTCACCAGGAGGTCGAGATGACGCAGTACCTGCTCAGCATCTACCAGCCGGACGGCGTGGTGCCGGACGACGAGTTTCTGGCGCCGGTGATGGAACAGCTGTCGGTGTGGAACGACGACCTGCGCACTGCAGGCGCCTGGGTCTTCAGCGCGGGGCTGCACCCGCCGGAGTCCTCGACCGTGGTGCAGCAGCAGGGCGACGAGCTGCTGGTGACCGACGGGCCGTTCACCGAAGGCAAGGAACACGTCGGGGGGTTCACGGTGATCGACGTGGAGGACCTGGATGCCGCACTGGTCTGGGCGCGCCGGCTGGCGAAGATCCTGATCGCCCTTCCGGTGGAGGTCCGTCCCTTTGCCGGTTGACGTCGCCGCGGTGTTCCGGCGCGAGCACGGGCGGGCGGTCGCCGTACTGGCGCGCTCGTTCGGGGACCTGGACATCGCCGAGGACGCCGTTCAGGAGGCGTTCACCACCGCGCTCGAGCGCTGGCCGGAGCAGGGCCTGCCGCCCAGCCCGGCCGGGTGGATCATCACGACCGCCCGCAACCGCGCGATCGACCGCCTCCGCCGGGAGGCGGCGCGCGAGGACAAGTACGCCCAGGCGGCGCTGCTGCATGCCCAGGCCGAACCAGTGGAGGAGGGCCCGGTGCACGACGACCGCCTGCGGCTCATCTTCACCTGCTGCCACCCGGCGCTCGCCTTGAACGTCAGGGTCGCGCTGACGCTTCGCCTGCTCGGTGGACTCAGTACGGCGGAGATCGCCCACGCCTTCCTCGTCCCGGAGCCAACGATGGCCCAGCGACTCGTCAGGGCGAAGGCGAAGATCCGCACGGCCGGCATCCCGTACCGGATCCCGTACGACGCCGACCTGCCCGAGCGGGTCCGCGGCGTCCTAGCCGTGGTCTACCTGGTCTTCAACGAGGGGTACGCCGCCTCGTCCGGCGACGACCTGATCCGCACCGACCTCTGCACCGAGGCGATCCGGCTCGGCCGGCTCCTGGTCGAGCTGATGCCCGACGAGCCCGAGGCGGCCGGCCTGCTGGCCCTGATGCTCCTCCAGCACTCCCGCACGCCGGCCCGACAGGTGGACGGCCGACTGATCCCCCTGCCCGAGCAGGACCGCCGGCTGTGGGACCAGCAGCTCATAGCCGAGGGCCAAGACCTGGTACGCCGTTGCCTGCGCCGCGACCAACCAGGTCCCTACCAGCTCCAGGCAGCCATCAACGCCGTCCACAGCGACCCGCCGACGGACTGGTCCCAGATCGTCCAGCTCTACGACCACCTGCTGACCCTGGCCCCCACACCGGTCGTGGCGCTCAACAGGGCGGTCGCCGTAGCCGAGCTGAACGGCCCAGCCGAGGCACTCGCCCTGGTCGACGCTCTGGACCTCAGCGGCTTCTACCTCTTCCACGCCATCCGCGCCGACCTCCTCCAGCGCCTCCAGCGCCCGGCCGAGGCCAGAGCCGCCTGGCAGGCCGCCCTCGACCTGACCGGCAACGCGGCCGAGCAAGCGTTCCTCCGGTACCGCCTGGCCGCCCGATGAGTGGCCTCATGAACGGCGACAACGACTGGTACTGAGCTGTGGACAACCCGGCCTTCACCAAGGGCCGAGCCAGTAGGGTCGGCGGCTATGAGCTTCGAGCTGATCTGCGAGGTGGAGCCGCCGACCCGGCCGGACCTGAAGAAGGTCCGGCACCAGATCGGTGTGATGAGCCCGATCGCCGACGGTTTCCTGATCCCCGACAACCACATCGGCCGCGCGACCGTGTCGAGCGTCGCGGTCGCGAACGAGGTCCAGGCGATGGGCGCCCGCGGCATCGCCTGCCTGAACTCCCGCGACCGCAACCTGCTCGGCCTGCGCCGCGACCTGCTGACGGCGGCGGCGTACGGCGTCGAGCAGTTCCTCTTCGTCCACGGCGACGACCCGAGCGAGGGCGCCCGGACGAGCCAGCTCACCGCTCTGCCGCAGCTGGCGATCCCCGACGCGTTGGTCGAGGCCGTCGACCGGGACCCGGACGCGGGGGTCGAGGCGGCCTGTGAGCAGGTCCTCAGGATTCGGGACAGTGGCGCGTTCGAAGGGGTTCATCTGGTGCCGGTGAGCCGGTACCGGCAGGTCGCGGCTCGGCTCGAGCGGGATCTCTGACGGCTGCGCGCGGCGTAACCGGCTGAGACCGGTTAGTGTCAGCGTTCAGAAACCCTACGGACGGAGGAGGAGGCGTGGCTGTACCTGGCAAGGGTCTGATCGACGGTCTGAAGGTCACCGCGAAGACACTGTCCCGCCGCGCCGTCACCGAGCAGTACCCGGACGTGCAGCCGGAGCTGCCGCCGCGCAGCCGGGGCGTGATCGCGCTGATGGAGGAGAACTGCACCTCCTGCATGCTCTGCGCGCGCGAGTGCCCGAGCTGGTGCATCTACATCGACTCCCACACCGAGACCGCGCCGTCGGTCGGTGAGCAGGCCCGCGAGCGCAGCCGGAACGTGCTGGACCGGTTCGCGATCGACTTCAGCCTCTGCATGTACTGCGGGATCTGCATCGAGGCGTGCCCGTTCGACGCGCTGTTCTGGTCGCCGGAGTTCGAGTACGCCGAGACCGAGCTGCGCAACCTGACCCACGAGAAGGACAAGCTGCGCGACTGGATGTGGACCGTGCCCGCGCCGCAGCCGATCGACCCGGGGCCGAGCGTCGTCGAGCCGGTGATCGAGCCGGGGAGCGACGAGTGACCACAGCGCTCTTCGCCATCGCGGGGGCGGTGGCGCTGTTCGCGAGCATCATGGTCGTCACGTCGCGCCGGATCGTGCACGCAGCGCTCTGGCTGGTGGTCGCGCTCGGCGCCGTCGCCGGCTGCTTCGGCGCACTGCACGCGGAGCTCGTCGCACTGGTCCAGATCCTCGTGTACGTCGGCGCGATCGTCGTCCTGGTCCTCTTCGCGCTGATGCTGACCAAGGCCCCGACCAACCCGTTGCCGGCGCTGACCACGCACCGCAGTCCGTTCGCCGCGGTCGTCGCCGGCGTACTGGCGCTCGTCCTCGGCGCCGGCGTAGTCGTTGCTTTTGGCAACGAAAAGATCAAGCCGGTACCGGACGGATCCGCCGAAGCGATCGGGAACGCCGTGTTCCGGACCTGGGTGCTGCCGTTCGAAGTACTGTCCGTTCTCCTCCTGGCTGCTCTGATCGGCGCGATCGTGCTGTCGCAGCGCTCGGGCAAGAAGGAGAACTGATGCCCCTCGTTCTCCCGCTGCTGCTCGCGGTCGTCCTGTTCTGCCTGGGCGTGTACGGCGTGCTCGCGCGCCGCAACGCGATCACCGTGCTGATGTCGTTCGAGCTGATGCTCAACGCCGTCAACCTCAACTTGGTCGCCTTCGACGCCTGGCGCCTCGACGGCCTGGCCACCGGTCAGACGCTGGCGATCTTCGTGATCACCATCGCCGCGGCCGAGATCGGGCTGGGCCTCGCGATCGTGCTGCTGCTGTTCCGCGGCCACGGGCACGTCGACGCGGATGCCGCGCGCGACCTGCGCGAGGGGGTCGAGCAGTGATCGCGACCACCTGGCGCGTGCTCGGCGTCGGCTTCTCGCTGCTGTTGATCCTGAGCGCGATCCTGCTGTACGGCGTCGACCCGCAGGTCACCTCGTTCCCGGGCACCGGCGTCGGCGCCGCGTTCTGGACCTTCGACGTCCGCACCGACGACCTGACCGTGCTGCTGCTGGCCGTCGTCGGTGTGGTCTCGACGTGTGTCCAGGTCTACTCGATCAGCTACCTGCACGAGCGCGTCGCGTCGTACACGGCACTCGTCACGCTCTTCACCGCCGCGATGGTCACCGTGGTGATCTCCGACAGCCTGTTCCTGCTGCTGATCGGCTGGGAGGTCATGGGCGCCTGCTCGTACCTGCTGATCAGTCACTACTGGGAGCGCCGCGACGCCCGCGCCGGCGCGATGAAGGCGTTCCTGGTCACGCGGCTCGGCGACGTCGGCTTCCTGTTCGGCATCTTCGTGCTCGGCCTCGGCGCCGGGACCTTCCGGATCTCCGAGCTCAGCGGCAGCTCGATCTCCCCGACGGCGCTGACGGTCGGGACCGTGCTGCTGCTCGTCGGCGTGGTCGGCAAGTCGGCGCAGGTCCCGCTGCAGACCTGGCTCCCGGACGCGATGCCCGGTCCGAGCCCGGTCAGCGCCCTGATCCACGCGGCCACCATGGTCGCGGCCGGTGTCTTCCTGATCGCCCGCCTGTACGACGTGTTCGTCGCGGCCGAGACGACGCTGAGGATCCTGGCCGTCGTCGCCTGCGTGACGATGCTGTTCGCGGCGCTCTGCGCGATGGCCGCGGTCGAGGTGAAGCGCGTTCTGGCCTGGTCGACGGTCAGCCAGCTCGCGATCATGTTCGCCGGGCTCTCGCTCGGGACGGTGGACGGCCGGCACGCCGCGCTGTTCCACCTGGTCACGCACGCCGCGTTCAAGGGGCTGCTGTTCCTCTGCGCCGGCGTGCTGCTGCACCAGGTCGGCAGCGCGGCGTTCGTCGTACTGCGGAGGTACACGCGTCGCGGTGTGCTGCGCAAGGCGATGCCGGTGACGTTCGTGACGATGACGATCGGGCTCGCGGCGCTGGCCGGCGTACCGGGGTTCGCTGGGTTCTTCTCCAAGGACTCGGTGGTCGAGGCCGCCTGGCACCACGCTCGGGACGGGTCGACGGTGGGCTGGATCGTGCTGGTGTCGGTCTGCCTGACCGCCGCGATGACCGCGTTCTACTGCGTGCGGCTGTGGCTGTGGATCTTCTTCCGGACGCCTGCGCTGGCCGGTGCGCTCGGCGCGTTCGAGGACGACGACGCGATGGCCGACGCGGAAGATCCCGATACCTCGAAGCTGCGTGACGGGTCCTGGCTGATGCTGGGGCCGTTGGTGCTGCTGGCGGTCGGCGCGATCGGGCTCGGGTACGCCGACGGCGTGCACGTGAGCTGGCCGGTTGCGGGACTGACGACGGCGCTGGCAGTGTTCGGCGCGCTCCCGGCGTACTCGCTGTGGCAGCGCGGAGCTGATCCGCGGCCGGTGGTGCTGGAGCAGGAGTTCGGCGTCGACACGGCGTACGGGAAGGCTGTGGTCGTGCCGGTGCGGTGGTTCGCGAAGCTCGCCGTTCTGGGGGACCGGGACGTCGTCGGAGGGTACGTGCGCGGGATCGGGCGGGCGGGAACGCTCGCGTCGCAGGGGTTCCGGTTGCTGCAGACGGGCAACGTGCAGACCTACCTGACGTTGGCGGTCGCCGGGGTGATCGCGCTGGCGATCCTGGCGGGGGTGATCGGCGCGTGAACGGCGTACTGCTGAGCATCCTGGCGTTGCCGGTGCTCGCGGCTCTGGCGTTGTGGTCCCTGCCGTCGTCGACCGCCGACCGGATCGCGGCGCTGTACGGTTCGGTGATCTCGGGTTTGGTGCTGATCGGTTCGGTGGTGCTGTGGATCAACTTCCAGAACCCCAGCGGTCCGTTCACACTCGAGGCAACCTTCGCCGACCCGAACGACCGGGGTGATCTGCCCGGCCGGCTCTACGCCTTCGCCGAGACCGACCTGACCTGGATCCCCGCGCTCGACGTGCGCTTCCACCTCGCCGTGGACAGCATCTCGCTGCCGCTGATCATGCTGACCGCGCTCCTGGTCTTCCTCTGCTGTTTCTACTCCCTGCGGATCACCCCACGCGTCGGCCGCACCCGCTCGCTGATCGCGCTGCTGCTGGTGATCGAGACCGGCGTGATCGGCACCTTCGCGGCCGCCGACCTGATCCTGTTCTTCCTGTTCTTCGAGGTCGTGCTGATCCCGATGTGGCTCGTCATCGACGTCTGGGGCGACCATCACGACCCGGCCGGACGGCGCCGCGCGGCGACCACGTTCGTGCTGATGACCGTGCTCGGCTCAGCCGTCATGCTGGTCGGCTTCCTGCTGCTCTACCGCACCGCGGGCACCTTCGACCTCGAGCTGCTCGGTCAGTTCCCGGTCACCGGCGGGCACGGTACGGCGCTGGCCGCGGCGATCCTGATCACGCTCGGCCTGGCCGTGAAGATGCCGCTCTGGCCGCTGCACATCTGGCTCCCCGACGCGCATGCCAAGGCGCCGACGGTCGGCTCGGTCCTGCTGGCCGGCGTACTGCTGAAGCTCGGGAGCTACGGCCTGGTCCGGATCCTGCTGCCCGTCCTGCCCGACGCGACCGCGACGATCGCGCCATACCTGGCGGGCTTCTCCACGATGGCGATCGTCGCGGGCTCGCTGGCCTGCCTGGCGCAGACCGACGTGAAACGGCTGATCGCCTACTCCTCGGTCGGGCACATGGGCTTCATCGGCCTCGGCATCGCGACGATGTCGCCCGAGGGCGTCGCCGGCGCCCTGTTCGCGAACATCGCGCACGGCGTGATCACCGGCCTGCTGTTCTTCCTGGCCGGCGCGATCAAGGACCGGCACGACACCAGCGACCTGCGCGCGATCGGCCGGGCGCTGTACGCGCGGCTGCCGCGGATCAGCGGGTTGCTGACGTTCGCCTGCCTGGCCTCGCTCGGGCTGCCCGGGCTGGCCGGGTTCTGGGGCGAGATGCTCGCGCTGATGGGCGCGTTCCGGCCCGCCGACGGGCTGCCGCGGACGACGTACCTGGTGATGATGGTGATCGCCGGACTCGGGACCGTGCTGACCGCGGCGTACTTCCTCCGCCTGATCCGCACCCTTTGCCAGGGCGACCCGGCCGAGCACCCGGCGACCGCGTTCGCCGTCGACCTGAGCCGGATCGAGCTCGTCACCTGGGCGCCGCTGGTCGTGCTGACCGTCGTGCTCGGGCTGTGTCCCTGGCTGCTGCTCGACCACTGGACGTTCCTATGACGATGACCTGGACCGACTGGCAGGCGATCATCGTCCCGCTGGTCCTCGCGCTCGGCGCCGTCGCCGTCCTGATGATCGACAGCTTCTGGGGTGCCGGCTCGTCGCGCTGGCGGCACCTGAGCCTTTCGCTGGTGAGCAGCGGAGCGATCCTGTTCGGATTGGCCTTCGTGGTCACCCAGCAGAACGAGTTCCGCCCTGGTTTTTGCCGTCCGGCGGTCGAGGGGCCGGCCGAGTGCAGCCTGATCTTCGAGCCGCTGACCGCCGGGCTGTGGGCCGTGCTGCTGATCGGTGGGCTCGGGGTCGTCTGGCTTTCGGCGTACCAGCTGCTCGATCGCGACATCCCGGTGGGGGAGTACCACTTCCTCCTGCTGAGTGCGCTGGTCGGCGCGACCGTGCTCGCCGGTGCGCGTGACCTCGCGACGATGGTGATCGCGCTCGAGGTCGTCTCGCTGCCGAGCTTCGCGATGGTCGCGCTTCGTCGGGATCGTCGCGGCTCCGAGGGAGCGCTGAAGGCCTTCTTCGTCTCGGTCCTGTCGACAGCGGTGATGCTCTTCGGCATCTCGTACCTGTACGGCGTGACCGGCACGCTCTACCTGCAGACCCTCGCCGCGCGCGTCCCTGGCCTCGATCCCTCGCTGCGCCGGGTCGCGTTCGTGGCGGTGCTGTTCGTCGTGGTCGGCTTCGCGTTCAAGATCGCCGCGGTGCCGTTCCACGGCTGGCTTCCCGACACGTACGCCGGCGCGCCCGTCGAGGTCGCGGCGTTCCTCGCGGTCGTCTCCAAGTCGGCGGGTGTTGCCGGCCTTCTGGTGCTGGTCATCTACGGCATCGCGCCGAGCGGCGTCGACCTCCGCCTCGCGCTGGCGATCCTCGCCGCCGTCACGATGACCGTGGGCAACGTGGCCGCTCTCCGCCAGCGCTACGCGGTCCGGCTGCTCGCCTGGTCGTCGATCGGGCAGGTCGGCTTCCTGCTCGCGCCGTTGGCCGTCGGTGACGCCCAAGCCGTCGTCGCGTACTTGGCGGCGTACGTCGTCGTCACGCTGGGAGCCTTCGGCGCCGTCGCCGTGGTCCAACGCCACCGGCCCGCCGGTTTGCTGACCGACTACCAAGGCATGCTGCGCTCCGAGCCCGGCCTGGCGGCCGCGCTGGTCTTCTTCCTGGTGGTCCTCGCGGGCCTGCCGCCGGGCCTGGCGGGTTTGTTCACCAAGCTCGCGGCGTTCCAGTCGGTGATCGACGCCAACCTGCTGTGGCTGGCGATCGTGATGGCCGTGAACGTGATGATCGGCCTGGCGGTCTACCTGCGCTGGGTCGCCGAGCTCTTCCGCAGCCCCTCGGAAACCCCGTTCTCGGTGAACATCGAGAATTCCGCCGTCACGGTGATCACCGCGTGCACCGCGGTGGCCGTGGTGTTCTCGGTGCTGCCGGCGACGCTGTTCGCGCTGCTCAACTAGCAGTCGGCTCGCTCAGGTGGGGTGCGTTCGGGTGGTAGTGGCGTTGGCGTTCGACGGGAGCGTCGTCGAAGTTGCCGGCGCCGTTGACGACCTCGCCCACACCCAGCTGCACGCCCTGCGCCTTGCCGAAGCCCTTGAGGACCGCGCCTCGGTGGTCCGGGTCGGGGTGAGTGTGGTCCATGCCGCCGGCGAGGACGACGTCCTGCGCGGTGATCTGGCCGAGGACCTGGCAGCCGTCACCGAGCTCGACGGGGGCGACCACCAGGGCACCGCTGCTCAACCTCGCACCGTTCCCGATCGTCACCTCGTTGCCGGCAGCGACGATCCGGGCGCCGCCCTCGCCAATCCTCGCGTCGTTGCTAATAGCAACAGATCCGCCGGGGCCGACGGAGACGAAGGTTCCGGGCAGCAACGTGTTCCGGTCGCCCAGCACGCAGGTCCCGTCCTCGGCGCACTCGATCACGACCCCCGGGTACAGGACGTTCTCCTTGCCCAGGACGACGCCGGCGCCGATCAGCACCGAGTACGGATCGAGCACCACCGTTCCGCTCTCGGCCAGTTCGAGGATCTCGGCGATCGTCCGGAGTCCGCGGTCTCGTCGCTGCTGGTCAGTGATCACCCACGAGACCCTAGTCCGGGACGATCAGCGTGGAGAGCATCCGGCGCCTGCGCTCCGCGGCGTCGGGCTTCCCGGCGTACCGGCTGAGCAGTTCGCCGTACGCGGTGACGAACTCGACGAACTCCTCGTCCGACAGGTTCAGCGCGGTCTGGCGGAAGCTGATGCCGTCGGCCATCGGGTCGATCTCGGGGCGCGCGAGGTACTGGTCGAGGTGCCCGCCGATGCCCGCGACGAACACGGTGAACATCGTGCGCAGCTTGTCGTGGCCGATCTCGGTGTGGTCCGCGTCGCCGGCCTGGAGGTTCAGCGTGTACGTGCGCTCGATCGCGCCGCGGACCTGGTGCTCCTCGGAGACGGTGAGGACGCCGGCCTTCACCAGTACGCCGACCTGGCGGTAGAGCGTCGTCGTCGCGACGTCCGGCAGCAGCTCGGCCAGCTCGCGCGTGGTCAGCGGGCGGCCGATCAGCAGCTGCGTGATCCGCCAGCGCAGCGGGTGGTGCAGCAGGTCGACAAGGGAGGTCATCTGGCCTTTCGTTTCCAATCTTGGTAATATTTCCAGTAATGGAAATAGTCTAGGAGCGGAGGACCCGACATGGCGACAGTACGTGCGAACGACACGACGGTGACGGTAGGCCTGAGCTGGTGGGAGCGCCTGTTCGCCGCCGGCCGCCCGCGGCTGGTGATCCCGCTCGACGCGATCGCCACGATCGGCGTCGTCGAACAGCCGACCCGCTGGACGGCGACACCCGGCGCCCGCTCCGGCATCGTCATCACCGGCGTCCTCAAGGTCGGCCGCTGGGGGCTCGGCACCGGCGTGCGGCACTTCGTCAGCGTCCGCCGCAACCGACCGGCGGTGCGCCTCATGCTCACGCCCGAGGGCGCCGATGTGACCGGCTACGACGTCGTACTGGTCAGCACGCCGGACGCGGAAGCCATTGCACGGGACCTGCTCCCGGCGACGCCGCTCGGTTGATCACGCGCGCGCGAAGGCTGGACCAACCCGTCCCGCTGACCGCCGGCGCGCTCTAACCTCGTGGTGTGACCGAAACCCTGGACCCGGCCGCCGCCCTCGCGGCGGCCGGCGAGCTGCGCCGGATCTACCTCTCGGCCTTCGGAGCCCCCGGCTACGACGAACCACCGGAGCGCGCCGACCAGTTCGTCGAGGAGCAGCTCCCGACCCACGCGGCCCGCGAGGGCTTCAAACTCGTCCTCACCCGCTCGGGCGCCGAGGCCACCGGTTTCGCCTACGGCTACACGGGCGAGCGCGGCCAGTGGTGGTCCGACCGCATCGCCGAGGCCGCGCCGGAGATCGCCGACGAGTGGGTCGGCGGCCACTTCGAGTTCGTCGAACTGGCCGTCGTCGCCGAGGCCCAAGGCCGCGGCGTCGGCGCGTCGCTGCACGACGTACTCCTGGCCGGCCTCCCGCACACCAAGGCCCTGCTCAGCACGTACGTCGGCGACCGCCCAGCCCCGAGGCTCTACCGCCGCAAAGGCTGGCAGGTCCTGCTCCCGAACCTCACCCCCGACTCTGCCCTGTACGGAATGCAGCTGAGCCGATGAACCGCACCGAGCTCCTCACCTAGGGTGTGTCTGGCAATTCTCGCCTACTGCGCGGCACTCGGCACGGCACCTCGGAGCACTGGAGCAAAGCCCACGATGGAAAAACATCGAGGGCTTCACTCCAGCACTCCGAGCTACCGCACCGAGCACCTGCTCGCTACGGCGACAATTGCCAGACACGCCCTAGGCAACAGACCACCTGCGCGCCGATCCGCGAGTCCGTCGCCCGAGGTCGTCGCGAAGGTCGTGCCCGAGTTCCTGCGGACCATGCTGATCCAGCTGATGGTCGAGTCGGTCGAGGTCAGACCTGCCCAGGCTGGTCACCGGCTGCGGCGATGCGGGCTTGGTACGACTCGTACTGCTCGACGACCCGGCGCCACAGCTGGTCGCGGTCGGCGGCGGTCAGGTGCTGGAGCGGGAGCTGGAAGACGTCGGCCAGCACGGCGTAGTACTCGGCTGGTGTCTCCAGGAGGGTGGTGTCGATCCGGTCGGCGAAGGTTTCTGCGAGTTCGGTGGAGCGCAGCGCGAGGGCGCTCTCCGGGCGGCGCAGGAAGGCCGACGCCACGCGGACGAACGGCGAGCTCGGCGACGTCGACAGGTACGCATGCTGCTCGGCGAAGTCGCCGATCGTCGCGGGCGCGGCCTCGAAGTCCATCCCGGCGATCACGCTGCGCGCGTCGTGCTCGAGCCGCCAGCCGGTGGTGATCGACGACGGGCCGAGGCTGAAGCCGTACGGCGTCTGCCGGCTGGTAGCGCCCACCTCCAGCGGCATCGGCTCCAGGAACCCGTCGCCGAGCCCGGCGTCGACCAGCCAGACGCGCTCCGGCTCCTCGGGCAGGCCGGTGACGGTCAGGACGAGGTGCGTGCTGTCGACGCGCGGCTCCGGAGCCGTCCTCGTCTGTACGCCGCCGCGGTGCATCGTCACGTCGTACCCGAGTTCATCGAGCAACCACCCGAACGCGCCGTTCATCTGGAAGCAGTAGCCGCCTGCCTCGCGAGTGATCATCCGCTCGACGACCGCCCGCTGATCCAGCGGCCCACCGCGCCCGAGCTGGTACTGGATCGACTCGTACGGCACCGACACCACGAACGCCCGCTGCAGCGCGAACAACCCCTCCACGCTGGGCCCCGCCGGAGCCTCCTCCAGCCCGATCCGCCGCAGGAATTCCGAGGTCGTCATGTGACGAGCGTACGACCGAAGGCGGCCCAGCGACGGGCCTTGACGCGCCACCTCAGGGGACCTTGAACACCAAACGGGCACCTTGAACACCACATACCTTGTCCGAGCTCCCCGCTTGGTGTTCACGGTCCCGACGCGTTGCATGCTGGGACAGCAGGTGCCACCAAGTCGCTGACCTGGCAGGGTAGGGGACATGACTTCGGAGCGGATCTATGTGGGCAGCTACACCAGCCAGGACGGCGGCGGCACCGGGATCGGGTTCGGTACCGCCGAGGAGCTGGTGGTCGCGGTCGAGACGACGGACCCGTCGTTCCTGACCAGGTCGGCCGACGGGCGGTTCGTGTACGCGACCAACGAGCTCGAGGCCGGCCGCGTCAGTGCGTTCGCGATCGGCGACGACGGCTCGCTGGAGTTTCTCAACGATCAGCCGACCGACGGCGCGCACCCGTGCCACCTCACGATCGACCCCTCCGGCAACTACCTGCTGAGCGCCAACTACAGCTCCGGCTCCGTCGCGATCCACCCGATCGCCGCCGACGGTTCCCTCGGTACGGCGACGCAGTTCCTGCAGCGCGAGGGCACCGGCCCGAACGCCGACCGCCAGGAAGGCCCGCACGCGCACCAGGTCACGTTCGACCCGGACGGCGCGTACGCCGTCGACGTCGACCTCGGCTCGGACACCGTCTACGTCAACACCCTGACCGCGGACGGCCGGCTCGAAGACGTCAGCCGGCTCCAGGTCCACCCGGGCGCGGGACCGCGGCACCTGGTCTTCCACCCGGCCGGCGGGGCGGCGTACGTGATCAACGAGCTCGACTCGACGCTCACCATCTGCAGCTACACCGACGGCAAGCTGGCCGTCACGCAGACCGTCTCGACCCGCCCGGACGGCGCCACCGGCGAGAACGCCCCGGCCGAACTGCTGATCACGCCCGACGGCCGCTACCTGTACGGCTCCAACCGCGGCGACAACACCATCGCCGTCTTCGCCACCGACGCCGACGGCCTCGGCGTCGAGCTCATCCAATCCATCCCCTCCGGCGGCAACTGGCCCCGACACCTTGCCTTCAGCAACGACCTGAAGCACCTGTACGCCGCCAACGAACGCTCCGACGCCGTCGCGGTGTTCACGATCGACCAGTCCAGCGGCGCCCTCACCGCAACGGGGACGCCGCTGTCCTGGCCGAAGCCGGTCTGCATCCTGCCGCTCTGACGCCGGCCGTCAGTCCGGACGCAGCACGCCGTACGCCGTCAGGAGGACGCCGTGACCGACTGGACAGCCCTGACCAGGGCTCCGGGCCGCAGCCGGAGCCGTTCGTTCGCCGAGAACCCGGCCGGTGCGCCCGGCCAGGCGGCGATGACGGCGTCCGCGCTCGGCCCGTCCCGCAAGGGCCGGCCGTCGAGGTCCCGCTCGGCGACTTCCTCTGCAACGGCTTCGGCCAGCGTGCGCTCGTCACCTCGGTCCCGATCGTCGTCGCCCCGACCGGTGGGACGAACTGCTACTTCCCGATGCCGCCCCGCGCCCACCGCCGTCCCCGCTGAGGAGCCCCGATGCCGTACGACGAACCGAACCGCGGTCAGGTCCACTTCAGTCCCCGCGCCGGGTGGATGAACGACCCCAACGGCCTGCTGCACTACCGCGGCACGTACCACTTCTACTTCCAGCACGCCCCGGACAGCCTGGTCTGGGACACCATGCACTGGGGTCACGCGACCAGCCCGGACCTCGTGCACTGGACGCAACAGCCGAACGCGCTCGACCCGGCGATTCATCCCGGCGACCTGTGGTCCGGTGGGGGAGTGGTCGACCTGGGCAACACCTCGGGGCTGAAGGACGGCGACGAGGACCCGATCGTGGTCTTCTCCGGGACCCAGGGCGTGCGGATGTTCTACAGCCTCGACGGCGGTTTCACCTTCACGCCGTACGACGAAGGCCGCGTGATCGCGCAGCCGAGCGGGCACGAGAGCCGCGACCCGAAGGTGGTCTGGCACGAACCGACGGCGAGCTGGGCGATGGTCGTCTGGTCCTCCGATGCCGACGGCAACGGTGTGGACGTGTTCGTCTCGCCGGACCTGCGGACGTGGGAGCGGACCGGCCGGTACGCCGCCGGCTGGTTCTTCGAGTGCCCCGACTTCACCCCGATGCAGCTCGACGGCGAGACCGTGTGGGTCCTCCGTGACGCGCGCGGTTCGTACGTCGTCGGCGACTTCGACGGCCGGACCTTCAGCACGACGTGGACCGAGCCGCAGACGATCACCCGCAACCCAGGGCCCGCGGCCGGCGACTACTACGCGGCCCAGTCCTTCGACAACACCCCCGACGGCCGCGTCGTCACGATGGCCTGGCAGGGCCGCAACAAGGGCTCGGTCTGGACCGGCAACGCCAGCTTCCCCGTCGAGCAGGAGCTGGTCACCATCCCGGACGGCCCCCGGATCATCAGCCGCCCGGTCGAGGAGATCCGGACTCTCCGCAGCGAGAGCCAGACGTGGCCGGAGGCAACTTTCGGGCCCGGCCGGCACGTCCTCGGTTCGGGCCGCACCTTCGAGCTGGAGATCGCCGGCGCCTCGCGGCCTTGCACACTGCGCCTGCGCGGCTACTACGACGTACCGGTCGCCCCCGATGAAACCCTGCGGCTCCTCGTCGACCGGGGCCAGCTCGCGATCTTCTCCGGCCTCGCCTACACCTGCCTGAACGTCGACTTCGACAGCGAGGCCGTCGGCGACGAGATCGAACTCGCCACCGACGGCCCGCTGCGGATCAACTCACTGAGCCTGCACCAGCTCAGACCGTGACGAGCTTCTCGAAGAAGAACTCGTGCTTGAGGAACGACACGTCGTACTCGTGACCGTGCTGCGGCGGCAGCAGCTGCGCGGCCTGGAACAGCCGCCAGCCGTCCTTCAGCGCCTCCAGCCCGTTCGCGTACGGCGGGACGTCGCTGTCGCCGGTCGTCGGCGAGGTCGCGCCGGTGCCGTCGTACGTCGACCAGCCGACCGTGCGCGCGTCGAGTGCGGACGAGGCCAGGTAGAGCACCAGGACCTGCTGTCGGACCGTGGTCCGGGTCGGGTCAGGGACGGTGGTGGTCATGCGGTCACCTTCTTGGCGGCGTGCGGGTTGAGGCTGCGCTGGGAGATCACGCGCTGCGGGCGGTTCGAGACGCGGGTGACCCAGTAGTCGGGATCGAAGGTGTCGTCACCGGTGAGCGCCTGCCAGAGCTTGACCCGGTTGTAGATCTCCAGCCGGCCGGTCGCGTTCTCGTACCAGGGGAACGTCTGCTTGAGCTCGTTCGCGACCTGCTCGTCGTACAGGTCCTCGAGGTCCCACAGCCGGACCTGGCGGACGGTCGGGTTGAAGCGGATCTTGAACATGTAGCGGTCGATCGCGCTGTCGTTCTTGCGGCCGCCGTGCCAGATGCCGTGGTGCAGGAAGACGACGGTGCCGGCCGGGCAGGTCAGCCGGGTCTGGCCGGCCAGGTTCTGGTAGCGGCCGGTGTCGGACTCGTTCGTCCGGCGCAGGTGGCTGCCGGGCACACTCAGCGTGCCGCCCATCTCGAGCGTCACCTCCTGCGGGTAGTACATGAGCTGCACGTCGAAGGCGTCCTCGCGGACGTCGATGATCGCGTCACCGTGCAGGTTCTGCGCCTCGCCCTCGTTGGCCTTGCGGATGTGCACGGCGTGGTGGTCGACGGTCGGCTCCGGGCCGACCAGGCTGTGGATCGCGCCGGCGATCTCGGGCAGCTGCACCAGCCGCTGCACGAACTCGCTGTCCACGAACGCCTCCGACAGCGGCGTGCCGTACGGGACGCCGGGGATGCCGGCCTGGAGCACGTCGAGGGCGTGCTGGTTCATCTCGTCCGGGACGACCGCGTCCATCCGGAACGCGCCGGTGGCGACGAAATGAGCCATCTGGACCGAGGTGAGCAGGTTCTTGTGATGGGGGTGGGGCATGTCTCTCCCTCTCGGGGCGACTGGTCCTTGGTGGTTCCTACTCGTCCAGGCTAGGTTCCGGCGCCCTTGTTTCGCGTCGGCCTGAATCACCACTGGTGGTAATTTCTCACCATGCTTCGGTTAGCCTTGGCTCAGCCTCCGGAGGTCGTCAACGTCGGCGCGGGCGTGCACGGCGTGCACCGGCGCCGCGACGTGTTCCGCCTGCCGGATCTCTGGCAGCTGCACCTCTACAGCTACTCGGCCGACCTGACCTTGGACGGTACGACGTACGCGGTGGCGCCCGGCTTCGTCAGCCTGACGCCCGCCGGGGTGCCGGTGCAGTTCGACTACCGGGGCCGCTCGGAGCACCTGTACGTGCACTTCCGCCCGTCGCCGGGCGGCGAGCCGTCGTACGTGCCGGAGGTCCAGGACGCCGGAGCGGCCGCGCCGGTGCTCGCCGACCTGCTCCGCTCGGCCCTCGAGGCGTCGGCGACCGGCTCCGCGCGGGTCGTCTCCGAGGTGTGGACGGCGCTCTGGCGCATCGCCGAGCTGTCGGCTCCGGACTCCGAACGCGGCACCCATCCGGCGGTCGCGTCGGCGATCGCCTATATCGAGGCCAATCTCGCGCGCCCTCTGACCGTCCCCGAGCTGGCGCGCGCAGCCGGGGTCTCGCACAACCACCTCACCCGGCTCTTCCACGCGGAGACCGGTACGACGGTGATCGCGTACCTGCGACGCCGCCGCCTGACCCGCGCCCGGCACCTCCTGGTCGCCTCGACCCTGTCGATCCCCGCCGTCGCCGCGTCGGTCGGCATCCCCGACCTGCAGGCCTTCAACAAGGCCTGCCACCGGGAGCTCGGCGGCTCACCGCGCGCGGTCCGAAATGCAGTGGTCGCCGGGGGCGGCACGACCTAGCCTCATGCTGATTCCGGTCACCGACGCCCCTGAGTTCGACGAGGAGGCCTCGAAGGTCTTCGCCGAGGGGTGGCCGGAGTTCATCTTCCACGACGCTTTGGCCAAGCAGTACGCCGAGCGCCGGGACAGGTTCTTCGCCGGGGTGGAACTTCTACTTCATGTCTCCTGAACGGCGGCTGCTCGCAGGTTGCTGGGGTGTCCCGCTCGCCTGGGACGCCTCGATCGCCGACCTTCCCGGCGGCTACAGCGACGCGGTCGCCCGCTGCGTCACGTCGTACGAGCAAGGCATCGAACCCAACACCTTCGTGCTGATGGCCGCCGCCGTCCGCGCCGACCAGCAGGGCCAGGGCACCGCGGCGGCGTTGATCACGGCGGTCCGCGACCGAGCCGTCGCCGCCGGGCTGCCGCAGGTGATCGCGCCCCTCCGCCCGACCCTGAAGACGCGCTACCCGCTCACCGACATCGCGACGTACCTGACCTGGACTCGCTCCGACGGCCTCCCGCTCGACCCCTGGCTCCGCACGCACGTCCGCCTAGGTGCGACAGTCCTCGCACCGGCCCCGGCCTCCCAGACCATCACCGGCTCGGTCGACGAGTGGGAGAAGTGGACCGGCATGGTCTTCCCCTCACCCGGCACCTACACGATCCCCGCCGGCCTCTCCACCCTCACCATCGCCGACGGCGTCGGCACCTACACCGAGCCCAACATCTGGGTCCGTCACGCGTAGCAGCATCCCTTTGGGCCCGAGTACGTCGCGCAGATAACCCAGTGCGTCCTCGCGGTCCGGGCCCGTGACGACCTGCTCGGCCCAGAGGCCGACTTCCTCCTGGACGCGCGCGTTGCGGTAGTACCGGAGATTGACGGGGTCCAGCTCGACCTCGCCGTACCCGGCGAAGAAGGCGTCGCGCTGTCCGTCGGTGGTTGGGCCGAGCGCGCCCATCCCGCCGAGGAAGAACAGCAGATCCTGTTCGCGCGGAGCCAGTACGGCGTCGTCCCAGTCGATCAGGTGCACGCCGTCGCCGGCGATCACGTTGCCGAGGTGCGGATCCGCGTGGCAGATCACCGTCTCGCCCCGCGGTCCGTCAACGGGCTCGAGCAGGCTGAGGATCGGGTCGCGATGCTCCTGCCAGACGGCGGCCAGTTCCGCCTCGACATCGTCGGTCGGTGTCTGCTGCGTGAGCCGCTCGTCCAGCTCCCTGATCAGCCCGGGCATCCGGGCGTTCACGGGATTCAGCGGAGGCAGCACCTGCCGCAGCTCGTCCGACGGCTTGACCGCGTGCACCTGCGCAAGCAGTACGCCGTACGCCGTCCACTCGGCGTCACTCAGCCCCACGTCGCCCGCCCGCTCACCGTCGACCCACGGCATCACGGTGAGCCGACGCCCGTCGCGCGTGCTCCACAGCCCACCCGCCGTTGTCGGCACCGGGCCGGCAACCCCGGAGACGCCCGCGCCTGCCAGCTCCGCGCCCACCGACGTCCCAGCACCCGTCCCGCCGCCGGACCACTTCACGGCGTACGAGTGCAGCCCGCCCGGCCCGGCCGCGTCCGTGGCGACTCGCGCCTCGACCTTCCACACCTCAGCGGCGAGGTCCGTGCCCGCGTGGACGCGCGTGAGTTCGACCACATCGAGTCCGTGGTCGTCGTACAGCCAGGTCGTCAGCGCCGGTGTCGTCACGGCGCCAGGATGCCCGGCCAAGGGCGGTTCGGCGAGCTAATTGGCCGGGCGTCTCCCGCGGAGGTCAGCGGTAGTTGACGAACTGCACCGCGAAGTCGAGGTCCTGGCCCTTGACCAGCGACTGGACCTCCTGCAGGTCGTCGCGGCTCTTGCTCGAGACCCGGAGTTCGTCGCCCTGAATCTGCGCCTTGACGCCCTTCGGGCCCTCGTCGCGGATCAGCTTGGACAGCTTCTTCGCGTTCTCCTGGGTGATCCCCGCGCTGATCGTGGCGTTGATCTTGTAGATCTTGCCGGACAGCTTCGGGTCCTCGGCCTCCAGTCCCTTGAGCGAGATCTGCCGCTTGACCAGCTTGTCCTTCAGCACGTCGAGTACGGCGTTGCACCGCTCCTCGGTGTTGGCCTGCAGGTCGATCGCCTCGCCGGTCAGCTTGATCCCCGCGTCGACGTTCTTGAAGTCGAACCGCTGGCTGATCTCCTTCGCCGCCTGGTTCACGGCGTTGTCCACCTCCTGCTGGTCGACCTTGTTCACGATGTCGAAGGAGGACTCCGAAGCCATGGGCACTTCCCTTCCGAGTTGCTGTCTTTCCGATTTGCTGTCAGGGGCACTGTCTGTTGTATCGTCTCTCACGCCGGTTCACGAACCGGCATCACCCTGGCAGGTTGCCCGAGCGGCCAAAGGGAGCAGACTGTAAATCTGTCGGCTTATGCCTACGCAGGTTCGAACCCTGCACCTGCCACAGGGCCTGGAACGGCTCCTGGTCTCCGGATCAGGAGCCGTTTCGCTGTTCCGAGGCCAGACCCGGTCTGCTGGGTAGCGTCCTCCTCGTGAGCATCTCCGACGACGACGTGCCCGACGGCCTGACTCCACGAGCCCGACGATTTGTCGGCGTCAACGGATCCAGGGGTGCCTTCCGGCCCGTCGAAGATCACCGCGCGCGGTGGCTCGAGCACGGCATCCCCGCAGAGGTGGTCGACCGCATGGCGACCTACCAGCGGCGCTGGCGCGATATGCTCCTGCCTCCGTCGACCCAGTACGACGGAGGGCCGGCCACCCTCACTCCGGATGCGCCGGAATCCGGCCCGGGCGGGTGGTGGTTCGACGCCGGGCCGCAGCGGGTCTCAGTTCCGTACGCGTTCGTGATCGGTCCGTCCGGTGAGTTCGGCCTCCGAGCGGACCGGTGGACACCGCTTCATGCGAGTGTCGAGGGCTGGGTCGAGTCGCTCGCACTCGCGCATGAGGCCTCCACCTGGGCGCGACAGATCACCAGGTACGTCGGCGACGAGGCCGACGGCATCGACCTGAACGGCTACGAGCCAGTGGTCGAGGTGCAGGGCCTGGCCGACACCTGGTGGCGAGACGCCGATTCGCTCGTGGCCCTGTACACCGGAGAGGCCGAGTGCCTGGACTTTCCCGAGAGCCGGGCTGCGCTGATCTACTCGGGCCTCCGTGGAGGCGCCAGCTAGTCGAGGCCGTTCACCAGAGGAACGTGAGCTCAGCCAGTACGACGTGCGGCCGCGCGGCCAGCCAGGTGTCGAGGCAGGCGCGGAGGTCGGCCTCGGCGCCGGCCAGGCCGAGGACGGCGGCGTCGGTTGCCGCGGGGGTGTGGTTGTGGGCACTGTCCCCGGCGCCCGGGGAACCATGCGAGCAGTCGGCGCACAGGAGGTGGATGCCTGACCAGTCGTCGATGCCCAGGCCCCGTGGGGCGACGAGGTCGGCGAGGGCGTCGAGGTCGGTGGGGGTGGCGCCGACGAGCTGGGCCTGCCAGGTCGGCAGGTCCGACTCCGACAGCCGGGCCAGTTGGTCGAAGACCGCGACCTCCTGCTCGCCGAGCTGGCGGGTGCCCTTGGGTTCGCCGTCGTGCAGGAGGACGTCGCCGAAGCGATGCCCGGACGCGGGTAGCGGGACGCTCGAGATCACCGCGTGGGCGGGGCTGCGGCGCCGGCACCAGACGACCTCGGTGTCGCCGAAGGCCGGCACGACCTGGTGCGGCAGGCTCGGGCGGTCCGGGTTGACCCGGATCGGGGCGTAACCGAAATTCATGTCGATCGGCTCGGTCCCCGCCTCGACGCCGTCGATCCCGTACGCCGTCCAGGCGCGTCGCGCGGTCGCCCAGTCACCGATCGCGGTCGCGGCGATGCCCAGGTTCCACGCGGCCGGGTTCTCGCCCCCGTACTCGGCGGCGTCCTCAGCGGTGAAGAGGTCGACCGCGCGCTGGTTCCGGACGACCGACTCGGCCCACTCGCCGCGGGCCTTGGAGTACATCCCCGCCTCGAACCAGATCGCGGAGAAGCCGGGCAGCGCCGCGGTCATCTCGGAGGCCAGTCGCCCCGCCGCCGCGGCGTCGCCGACCCGGTCGGCTTCCTTCCAGTCCTCCCACAGCGCCTTCGCGGTCCGGCCGTTCGTCGTACGATCCCCCTGCGCATCCATGACACGCATCCTGCCGCACGATTCCGGGAATAGGCGACGGGCGGACCGGAGTTGCTGGTTGTGGAGAGCACCACCGATCGTGATCGAGGAGAAGAGCGGGCGATGAAACCCACCGAGTTCGTCAAGGTGAACACTCAGTTCTGGGGCGAGCACCTGAAGAGTGTCAGCGAGCACCTGCCCGTCAGCCACTCGCGCGAACTGCCCGGCCCGCTGCTCTACCCGCGGCTGATGCTGCTCACCGAGACTCCCGACTGGAACATCCTGGAGCTGGCCGGCGTCAGCCGCGAGTACCGCTCCCTCGAGGTCCGCCGCCAGAAGGCCGCCGGGATCGACGAGTACTTCGGTACGACGGCCGGCGCGGCCGCCGTCGTCGCGCTGCCTGACGAGAGCGTCGTGAAGGACGCGACCATCGCCAGCGAGCGCGGCAAGAACGCGCTCTCGGACTCGTACCCCGCGACGCAGAGCCTGCTCGGCAACGAGATGGTCGGCCCGAGCGACCGGCTGCTGGAGTTCCAGCCCGGCAACTACGCCGTACTGGACCGTGTCCTGCTGGCCCAGTCGTCCGGCCTCGCGGTCCGCCTGAAGTGGAACTTCTTCACGATCGCGATCCACCGCTCCGAGCCCGCGGCCAAGTACCTCGACTTCCTGCAGCGCCTGGTCGGCAACTCCGAGCACCTCGACCCGGTCGGCGCCTTCGCGGTACCGCGCGGTGAGGGCGTCGAGAAGGCCCTCAAGGCCGACCAGTTCGCGAGCACCTACCCGCACGGCCTCGCGAAGCTGACCACGAGTGACTTCCTCACCCAGCACGAGGGCGTCCTGCTGTCGGCGTTCGACGCGACCCGCCTGATCGTCCAGCCGTCGCTGGAGTCGTCGGACGGCACTGTCACCCCCGACTTCATCCTCGAGCGCGAGGACGGCAGTCACGTCGTCGGCGACCTGGCGCTGCCGCTGCGCGAGACCGGCCAGAAGCACCGCCGCTCCCTCGACCTCGCGGCCGGCGCGACGCGGCTGGCGGCGTACCAGAAGTACTTCACGACCGTGGAGAACCAGGCCTTCGCCAAGACCAAGTACGGCGTGGAGATCACCGATCCCCGTACCGTCCTGGTCGTCGGCACGCAGGACTCCGCGGCCGACTTCCCGCAGGCTGCCAAGACGGCGTCGTCGGTCGAGGTCGTCGACTACGACACGATCCTCCGCCTGTACCTCGCCGCGACGTCCGCGGGCCCGGCAGCTCGCGCCGACTCGGGCCCGACGAGCATCGCGACCATGCCGTAGGTCGCCGCCGAGCGCGGCCCACTCTGGGTCGCGCTCAGCTCAGGTGGTGGTCAGCACGAAGTTCGCGGACACCTGCCAGCTCAACGGGCGGCCGCCGTACGAGAAGGCCGGGACGAGGTAGCGGTACGCGAAGCGGCCGCGCTGCGTCGCGGTGAACGTGTAGCTGCCGGCGCCGTTGCTGGTGGAGACCCACTTGAGGTCGCGCCAGGCCTGGCCGTCCCACCGTTGCAGCGTCGTCGGACGTTCGCGGGCGGCGCCAGCTTCACCTGGGTCGTCACCTGCTGCCCGTACGTCGCGGTGGAGTCGGTGAAGCCGCCGGTGACGCCCGGCCGGGTCAGCGTGGTCGAAGCGCCGCTGATCACGCCCAGCCCCAGGCTCCCGTTGGCGAACTGATCCGGTACGGCGACCCGGTACTCGCGGGTTCCCCAGGCGACCGGCGCGAACCGGAACGTTCCCCCGGCGCTCTGGACGATCCCCACGACGTACCACGGCGAGGCCGCGTCGGCTCGCGCCTGCAGTACGACCGGGCGAGACGGCTCGACGATCGGCTCCGCCCAGCACGGCCCGGGATCGCACCGACGGGTGAGCCGCTGCAGCGCCCCGGTGATCACCGTCGGCTGCCCGTACATCGTCGCGACGGGGAAGGACACGCCGCCGATCCGCTCGACGTCGACGTCGACACCGTCCGTGGCGAACGAGTTGGACCACTCGTTGGAGTCGCGCACGCCGATCGCGATGGGCGCCGCGTCGTGCGGCGTGAAGGTGGCGGACGTCGCGGCCCCGGCGTCGGCCACCAGATCGGAGATGGTGACGTTCGCGAGACTCGCGTACACCTGGAACCGGTGCGGTCCGAGCGGAAGATCGAGCGGATCACCTGGGTTGGGATCGACCGGATCGGCACCCGCGTGCCACTTCATCGTGAACTGATTGCCCGCGGCCGCGGTCACCGCCTTCCCGCCACCGAGCCCCCCGGCGTACTGCGGAAACACCTGGTTCGGCACCGACCCCGTCTCGCTCCACGTCACCCGGACGTGCGTGTGCGCGGCGTTCGCCCACGCCACCTTCACGTTCGTCGGCGCCCGATCAGCCGCCTGGGCCGGACTCGCCACCCCGACCTCCACCAACAACCCCAAGACCGCAGCCACCGCCCCTGTCCGCACAGGACCACCCCACTCTCACCTGCTCGATGCGGGTGAGAGTGGGGAAGTTGCGCGTCAGTGGTGCGTCGCGGACAGGTCCAAGGTGCGTGGGGTCAGGTAGAGGACCAGGCCGGCGACCGCCAGCATCAGTACGCCGCCGGAGAGGCCGAACCAGGTGAGGGAGTCGGTGAAGGCGGTTCGGGCGATTCCGGCGAGGGTCGGGTTGTCGAGGGTCAGCGCGCCGGCGAGGGACTCGCGGGCCTGGGCGGGCGCGTCGGCGGGGAGGCCGGCGCGGTAGACGGCGGCGGCGAGGCTGCCGAGGACGGTGATGCCGAGGGCGGCGCCGATCTCGTAGCTGCTCTCCTCGATGGCGGCGGCGCTGCCGGCCTTGTCGACGGGGGCTCCGGCCATGATGACGGCGGAGGCGACGGCCAGGGGAGCGGTGCCGATGCCGATCAGGGTCAGGGACGCGGCGATTCCGGCGTACGACAGCGGTTGGGGGAGCAGGAAGAGCAGCAGGAAGCCGACGGCGCCGATGGCCAGGCCGCCGACCAGGACGGTGCGCGGACCGATGCGCTGGGCAACTACCGGAGCGAGCGGCGAGCCGACCAGACCGCCGACGGCCATCGGCAGCAGCGCGACACCGGAGGCCAGCGGCGACCAGCCCTGGACGAGCTGCAGCCACTGGGAGATCAGCAGCAGCGCGGCGACCATCGCGAAGCTGGTGATGAGCGCGGTGAGGACACCGGCGGTGAAGCCGCGCCCACGGAACAAGCGGATCTCCAGCATCGGCTCGGCCGCGCGCAAGCACCGCAGGACGAAGCCTGCGAGGAGCGCGGCTCCCACCAACCCGATGACCAGCACCTCGACGGTGATGCCGTCCTTGCCGAGCTCCTTGATCGCGTACACCAGCCCGACCATCCCCACGATCGACAACCCGGTCGCCAACGGATCAAGCCGTCCCGGCCGGTCCGACCGGCTCTCGGGCAGCAGCATCAGCGCGGCGACGACAGCGACGACCATCACCGGCACGTTGAACAGGAACGCCGAGTGCCAGCTGAAGTTCTGCAGCAGCGCACCACCGACGATCGGCCCGAGCGCGCCACCCGCGGCAGCGGTCGCACCCCAGATCCCCAGCGCGGTCGCGCGTTCGCGAGCGTCGGGGAACAGCGACCGGATCAGCGACAGCGTCGAGGGCATGATCATCGCGCCACCGACCCCGAGCAGCACCCGGATCGCGATCACCGACGCCGGGCTGTCGGCCAGCAGTACGCCGAGCGAGGCCGCGCCGAAGATCACGAACCCGGTCACCAGCATCCGCCGCCGCCCGAGCCGGTCGCCGAGCGCGCTGGCGGTGACCAGCAGCCCGGCCAGCACGAGCGAGTAGATGTCGACGATCCACAGCTGCTCGACCGAGCTCGGCCGCAGGTCCTCGCCCATCGCGGGCAGCGCGAGGTTGAGGATCGTCATGTCCATCACGACCACCAGCAGGCTGGCGGACAGCACCGCGAGCCCACCCCAGCGCCGCCGTGCGCTCGGGGTCGCTGCTGGCGGCGAGTACGTCGTACCGGCGGTCATCGGGAATCTCCAGTCGGGGTCGCGGTGCCAGTGAGGAAGGTCGAGAAGACGAGCGCGTCGAGGTCGCGCCGGGCCACGTCGCCACGGCGCAGCGCCTCGCGGGCCGCGATCATCAGGCCGTACACGGTGTGCTCGATCCACCGCGCCGGCAGGTCGGCGCGCAGGACGCCGGCCCGCTGCGCGCACGCGTAGAACTCGACCTCGCGCTCGATCAGCACGTTGGTCCGCGTCGTCAGCTCCCGCATCGCTTCCATCCGGTTGTTGGCCAGCGCGTACGCGAACTCGTCGGCGTTGTCGACGAACCAGGTCACCAGCTCGCCCAGGCAGGCCCGGATCCGTTCGGCGTCGCCGGACTCGCCGGCCGCGACCATCCCGGTCTCGATCTGCGAGCGGTCCCAGTGGTCGAGCGCGCGCTCGCCGATCTCACGCAGCAGCGCGTCCCGGGAGGCGAAGTGGCGGTTCAGGGTCGCCCGCCCGATGCCGATCGCGGCCGCGAGGTCGGCCATCGAGGTGGTCGGGTCCGAGTTCAGCCGCCGGAGCGCGGCATCAAGCACCTGGGCACGTGTCAGCATGCGTCCAGTAGACATGATTGTCCCGTTTGAGACAAGTCCGTCTCACTTGAGACATCGATCACTCAGTCGTGATAGCTCCAACGGCTGCCACGACGGCCTTGCGCTGGGTCGCCGGAAGACCGGCCGTGAGTTCGGCGATGCGATCCGTGTACGCCGAGTGCGCCTGGTGCGCGAGCTTCGTGCCGGGCGCGCTCAGTGCGATCCGGCAGGCGCGCCGGTCCCCGGGGTCGGCCTGCCGCTCGACGAGCTCGCGCCGCTCCAGCCGGTCGACCATGCTCGTCAGGCTCGACCGCTCGATGCTCATGATCCGGCTCAGCTCGGTCATCCCGAACGGCCCGGCGAGCAGCACGCAGAGCAGGTGCGCCTGCTGCGGGGTCAGTCCGAGCGGCCGGCTCGACTCGGCGTACAGGTCCTGCAGCTTGTGCATCAGCTGGACCAGCGCGCCGACCAGCTCCGTGTCCTGTGCGGCCATGGGTCCATCGTAGTCCGCTCCTCGAACTGTCGGCAGGCCCGATAGTTCGATGTACTACTATTTAGATCTACGAACTACTTGGGAGGAACCGCGATGACCGTCGTCCTCGGAATCGGCGTCCCGGCGACGCTGCCCGACCTGCTGCAAGCGGCCGAGCAGGCCGATCGGGACGGGCTCGACCACGTGTCGATCGCCGATCACCCGTACGGCGCCCGCGCGCTCGACGCCTACGCCGCGATCGGATGGGTGCTGGCGCGGACCGAGCGGATCAACGGGCTGGTCAACGTCACCAACCTGCCGTTGCGCCCGGCACCGATCCTGGCCCGTACGGCGTCCACGCTGGCCGCGTTGTCGGGCGGTCGGCTCGTGCTCGGTCTGGGCGCCGGCGGCGCACCCGACCGGATCAGCGCGATGGGCGGCCGGCAGCAGACGCCGCGCGAGGCCGTCGACGCGTTCGAGGAGGCGATGGTCCTGATCCGGTCGCTGACCACGGCCGGCCCGGCGGTGACGTCGGCCGGGCCGCGCTACCCGGTGAAGGCGATCCCGCCGGTCGCGGCCCAGGGACTGCAGATCTGGACCGGCTCCAACGGCCCGCGATCGCTCGCGGCGACCGGGCGCCGGGCGGACGGCTGGATCCCCGGCCACGCGGCCGACTGGCTCAGCGAGACCTACAGGACGGCGCGGCCGATCATCGACGCGGCGGCTCTCGCGGTCGGTCGTACGCCGGGCGACGTCGCGACGATCTACAACTTCCCGGGCGCGATCACCGACCGTCCCCTGGATCGCACCCGCGACGACGAGGGCCGGTGGATCGGCGGGTCGGTGGCGCAGTGGGTCGAGGAGCTGACCGGCGCGGTGCTCGAGCACGGCGCCGCGGGGTTCACCTACTTCCCCCGCGGCGACGCGTCGTACGAGAGTTCGGCCGCGCGGTGGGCCCAGGAGATCGCGCCGGCGGTGCGGGCCGCGACCTCCTGAGCCTCGGCGTCAGCTCAGTTCGGCGAGCTCCTCCGCCGACAGCTCGATCGCGCCGGCGGCGATGTTCTCCTCCAGGTGCGCCGGGTTGCCGGTGCCCGGGATCGCGAGCACGTGCGAGCCCTGGTGCAGCGTCCAGGCCAGCCGGATCTGCTGTTCCGACGCGTCCTTGGCCGCGGCGATCCGTCGTACGGCGTCGGAGTGGTCGGTGGTTGCCGTGCCTTCACGGGCCTGCCCGGCGATCGCGAAGAACGGGACGTACGCGACGCCGCGCTCACCGCAGACCGGGAGGAACGTGTCGTCGTCGCGATGCGTGTCCAGGGCGTAGGAGTTCTGCACGCACACGACCGGCGCGATCGGCTGCGCCTCGTCCAGGTGGTCGAGACGGATGTTGGACAGTCCGAGGTGCCGGATCAGCCCGGCGTCGACCAGGTCGGCGAGCGCGCCGAAACGTTCGGCGACCGAGTCCTCGCCGGGCTTCTTGATGATGCGCAGGTTGACTACGTCGAGCACGTCCTTGCCGAGCTGGCGCAGGTTGAGCTCGACCTGCTCGCGCAGTTCGGCGGCGGTGGTCGCGTTGTAGAAAGCACGCTCCGCGGTGGATCCCGGCCCCACCTTGGTGGTGATCACCAGGTCCTCCGGGTACGGCGACAGCGCCTCGCGGATCAGCTCGTTGGCGTAGCGGACCGCCCCGTCGCCGACCTGCAGCGTCCCACCGGGAGAGGCGTAGAAGGCGGCAGTGTCGATGTGGTTCACACCGAGCTCGACGGCTCGGCGCAGTACGCCGATCGCGACGGCGCGATCGGGGTTCGGGGTCGTGCGCATCGCGCCGAACCCGAGTCGGTTGACGGTGAAGTCGCCCAGCTTCCAGGTACCCGCGGCAGCCGCGGAAAGGTTTTCAGGCATCCGCACAGCCTATTCCTCGCCGATCGCCCGGATGTCGGCCGAGTCCCGGTGCAACCCCCACACCACGAGCCCGGCAAGACCAGCGGTCTTCGCCTCCAGTACGACGAGGTCGCCGACGCAGGCCTCGTCCGCCCGGCCGCCGTTGTCGACGACCAGCACGTCGCCCGGCTCGGCCTGGCCGAACGCCTCCAGGAAGATGTCGACGCTCCCGACGTGCCGCGCCGGCAGCACCCGCCCGGCCGGCCGTCCCGGCAGCGCCGCGGTCAGGCCCACGCACCGCACCGTCACCTTCGCCCGCAGGCACGCGTCGGCGACGTGCGCCGTGGTCAGTTCGGCGAACCGCGCGGTCAACTCGTCCGGCTTCATGAGGCCTCCCCTAGGTCGAGGATCGACCCTGATCAGCCGATCGATACGCCGCCAGACGGCCGCCGTACTACGAACGCGCCAGGAACCGCAGGATCTCCGGGAGCCCGGGGGAGTAGCCGTCGCTGGTGTCGACGGTGAGCGTCGGCGCCGGCAGCGCGATCGGGTCGAACGACTCGTGCACGGTACGACGCCGTTGCTCGTCGTGCTGGGTGTCCTCGTGCGCGGCCCGCGTCGGCGTACTGCCGGAGCGGTCGGTGATCCGCGCGAAGGCGACGGCGGCCGGGACCGTGCAGTGCACGATCCGGAACTCGGCCTGCCCGATCAGCGGCGTCAGGCCCGGCCGCCAGAGCCGGTCCTGGAAGGCTGCTTCGGCAACGACCGACGTACCGCGGCCGACGAGCAGGCCGAGCACGTCGAAGAACGTCGCGAGCGTGCGCATCGTCAGCGGATCGGCGGGGCCGGGCACGAAGTCCGGGGTGGCGTGCGCCATCCCCTCCTTGATCTCGTCCCGGCAGATCGCCGGGCAGCCGACGCCGGCCGCGATCCGGTGGGCCAGCGTCGTCTTGCCGGTTCCCGGCGGTCCACTCATCACGATCACCATCGGCAGCACCCGCCGCACCTTAGCGGTTCGGTGAGGGCTCTGCTGGTTGCCTGCAGCCACAGAATGTCTCGTTATGCAAGACGCAAGGTCTCAATAGGTAAGATTTAGAGCTAGTCTGAGCGCGAGACAAAGGAGTCCCGCGATGAACAACGTCTACACCCACGGCCACCACGAATCCGTCCTGCGGTCGCACCGCTGGCGCACCGCCGAGAACTCGGCCGGCTACCTGCTGCCGCGGCTGCGCCCCGGGATGAGCCTGCTCGACGTCGGCGCCGGCCCCGGCACGATCACCGCCGAGCTCGCCGCACTGGTCGCGCCCGGCCGGACCACCGCGCTCGAGGCGAACGAGTCCGCGCTCGGCATCACCCGCGCGACGTTCGCCGAGCGCGGGATCACGCCGAGCTCCGCCGCGGGTGACACCTCCGCGGGGAGGGCCGACGAGCCGGCGATCGAGGTCGACTTCGTCGTCGGGGACGTGCACCGCCTCGACCTTCCCGACGACTCGTACGACGTCGTGCACGCCCACCAGGTCCTCCAGCACGTCGCTGATCCCGTCCAGGCACTGCGCGAGATGCGCCGGGTTTGCAAGCCGGGCGGGATCGTCGCGGTGCGCGACTCCGACTACCACGCGTTCACCTGGTACCCGGAGCTGCCGGAGCTCGACGAGTGGATGGAGCTGTACCAGCGGTTGGCCCGCGCCAACCAGGGCGAGCCGGACGCGGGCCGCCGGCTGCTGTCCTGGGCGCGCGCGGCCGGGTTCGAGCAGATCGAGGCGACGGCGAGCAACTGGACCTTCGCGAACGTCGAGGACCGCGACTGGTGGGGCGGGATGTGGGCCGACCGGGTGCTGCAGTCGGCGATGGCCGACCAGGCGCGGGCGTTCGGCGTACCGGAGGAGGCTCTGGAACGGATCTCGGCCGCCTGGCGGGCGTGGGCCGCGGCACCGGACGGTTTCCTGAGCCTGCTGCACGGCGAGATCGTCGCGATCGCCTGACCAAGATCGCTACTCGGTGTAACGATCGGCTCGGGACGTCGATAGAGGGGTGTTGGCGGTACGCCGGCCGGGGGCCCTGGGGAGGGAAGGGCCGGCGTCACGACCGCCTCTCACGTCCGAGGGGGACAACTTCATGCGTTACAGATCCGCAGCGCTGGGGCTGGCGGTGGCGACTCTCGCTGCCATCGGCCTCACCGCGCCGGCCGAGGCTCGGTCGTTGCAGAGCACAACCAGTACGGCGGTCGCCGCGACCAAGGTGGTCACGTCGGCGATCCAGTGGGGGCAGAACGGCGACGTCGCCGTACCGCGTTCGTACGTCGGTGACAGCAAGCTCGAGCTCGCCGTGTTCCGGCCGAGCAACGGGACCTGGTACATCCGCGGCTGGACGAACATCAAGTTTGGCCAGGCCGGGGACATCCCGGTCCCGGCCGACTACAACGGTGACGGGCGCGCCGAGCTCGCCGTGTTCCGTCCGTCCAACGGCTACTGGTACATCCGCGGCGTCGGCCAGTTCGTCTGGGGCCAGGCCGGCGACGTACCGGCCGCGTCGAACTACGTCGGCGACAGCCGCGCCGAGGCGGCCGTCTGGCGCCCGTCGCTCGGTCGCTGGTTCATCCGGGGAGCCGCTCAGATCTCCTGGGGTGCGAACGGCGACGTCCCCGCACCCGCCGACTACGTGGGCGACGGTCACAGCGACCTCGCCGTGTTCCGGCCGTCGCTCGGGCGGTGGTTCATCCGTGGGGCCGCGCAGATCGTGTGGGGCGCGAACGGCGACGTACCGGCCGCCGCGAACTTCGTCGGCACCGCGAAGGCGGACCTCACGGTCTTCCGGCGGGGCGTCTGGTTCATCCGCGGCGCCGGCACTGTCACCTGGGGCCAGAACGGCGACCGCCCGTACGCCGGGAACTACGCCGGTACGACGGCGACCGACCAGGGCGTCTGGCGCCCGTCCAACGGGACTTGGTACCTGCGGTACCAGGTGCAGGTGAACCCGCCAAAGCCGCCGCCGCCGACCGGTTGCTCGCCTGCTTACCCGGACGTTTGCATCAAACCGCCGCCGCCGAACAAGACCTGCAAAGACGTGCTGCCGTTGGTGAACTTCCGGGTCGTCATCCACCCTGACCCGCACGGCTTCGACCGAGACAACGACGGGATCGGCTGCGAAAGCTGATCCTTGCCTAGAGCAACCGGCCCCCGAGTAGCAGATCGGGGGCCGGTTTCACTTCCCCGCGAAGACCACCAGGTAGTTGTCCGGGTCCCGCACCCACAGCTCCCGATGCCCGGCGTTCGGGTTCTCGTGCACCGCGGTCTGAACGTCACCGGCAGCAACCCGTCCGGCGAGACCGTCCAGGTCATCCACCTCGAACCACACCGCAACCCCGTTCCCCAACGGCAGCTCCGGATCACCGATGTTCCCGTGGTGATGCCCGACCTCCAGCTTGTGCAGCTGCAGCACCAACTGATCGTCCACAGTGATTCGCTCGTACTCAGGCCCGCCGTGCGCACTGACGCCGCCCAGCACCCCGCAGTACCAGGCACTGCTCTTCTCCACGTCCCGTACTGCGAGCAAAGGCTGCGGTCTCACCGAAAGCGTCATACCAGCGACGTTAAACCGGCCCACCAGCGGAAGTCTTGGACGAATGGGCACGCTGCCGAGAAGCCTCGTACAGCACCGCGGTCGCCGCGTTCGCAGCGTTCAACGAACTGGCCGCCCCACCCATCGGAATCCGCACCAGCTCGTCGGCGAGTTCCTTCCACGCCGCCGAAAGCCCGGACGTCTCGTTCCCGACGAGCAGCAACGTAGGCCGCGTGAAGTCGAAGTCGTACACGTCCACCGACCCGTGCTCATCGGTGCCGACGACAACAACCGGTACGCCGCCCGCCCGCTGCTCGGCGACCCACTCCATCACCTCACGCTGCGAAGGCACCCGGATGGAAGGCAGCGCGAACAACGAGCCCGTACTGGCCCGCACCGCCTTCGGGTCGTAGATGTCGGCCGCGTGCCCGGTCACGACGAACCCGTCGGCCCCGAACGCGTCCGCCGACCGGATGATCGACCCGATGTTGCCCGGCCCGGTCGGCCGGTCGAACACGACGCCGAGGAAGTCCCGCTCGACCGCGATCCGCGACAGCTCGTCCGGCGGCATCGCCACCACGGCGACGAGCTCGGCCTCGGACTTCTCGGTCAGTTCCGCCAGCAGCTCGGGCTCCATCAGGACACGCTCGGCCTGTCGCTGGCTCTGCAGCAGGTCGCGCGCCCACTGCGACGGCACCCGCGACGCGTCCTGGATCAGCGCGTTGACCGTCCACCCGTGCTCGACCGCCAGGCTGATCGGCCGCACGCCCTGGACGAGGAACTCGCCGGCCCGCTGCCGCTTGTTCCGGTTGCCCAGCAGCGCCTGCCACACCTGGAACCGCGCATTCCGACTACTGACCCGCGTCGCCATAGCGCCCAACAGTACGAGGAACGCCCGGCGGGGTTTCGCTGTGGGCACAGGACAGGGCACCAAGTGAGGAGACAACGACGTGACGATGCGTGCTGTGCTGGCCGTGGTGCCGGTGGCGGAGATCGAGAAGGCCGTCCAGTGGTACGAGGGCTTCTTCGGCCGGGCGGCCGACACCCGCCCGATGGATTCCCTGGCGGAGTGGCACCTCAGCGAGCTCGGTGTCGTGCAGGTCTTCGAGGATCCCGGCCGAGCAGGCCGTACGGCGGTCAACCTCACGGTCGACGACCTCGACGCGACGCTGTCCACGCTGTCGGGCCAGGGCATCGCGTCGTCCGACGCGCAGGTCGTCTCCGGAGGCCGGCAGCGGCTGGCCGTCGTACAGGATCCTGACGGCAACCAGCTCGGCCTGATCGAGTCGCTGACGACCTAGGTCTAGGTCCCGAGCGTCGACTCCCGCGGTACCAGTTCCGTCGGCATCGACAGCAGCCCGGACGGCGCCGCCCCGCTGATCATCTCCAGCAGCAGTTGAGCGGTCCGCCGACCCAGCTCCTCCAGCTGCAGATCCACCGTCGTCAGCGGCGGCCGGCTCGCGAGCGCCATCACGCTCCAGTTGTCGTACCCGGTCACCGCGACGTCGTCGGGCACTCGGCGCCCCAACTCTCGCAGCCGATCGCACACCCCGCGGGCGATCTGATCGCTGCCGCAGGAGATCGCGTCGACCTGAGCTGTCCGCAGCAGGACGTCGACCGCGTGCCGTCCCCACCGCTCACTCCACTCCCCGTGCAGCGGCTCGCCCACCCACGCGTCCCCGGCAGCCTCGCGCGTCGACGCAGCCCGCACCACCGCGCTCCGGTGCGTCGCAGGCCCGGTGACATGCGCGATCCGCCGCCGTCCCAGCGACAGCAGGTGCCGTACGGCGGACGCCGCGCCGCCGTGATCGTCCATCACCACGGAGGTGTCGGTGGGATCGCTCGACGGACTGAACGCGTAGACCACCGGCATCGGGACGTCGATCGGCGCGCGCGCCTCGATCCGCCGGCCGGTCACGATGATCCCGTCGACCCGGCGGGCGACCAGCGACTTCAGGTAGTGCGACTCGCGCAGCGCGTCGTCCCGGGTGTCGCACAGGACGAGTGCCATCTCGCCCGCGCTCAACGCGTCCTCCGCACCGAGCATGATCGGGATGCTGAACCGCCCCGAGCTGTCGGTCGTGATCAGGCCGACCGTGTAGCTGCGACCCGACGACAGGGCCCGGCCGCGACTGTCCGGTGTGAAGCCGAGCTGCTCGGCCGCACGTCGTACGCGCTGCCGGGTTTCCTCGCGGAGCTGACCGGTGTCGTTGAGCGCCTTGGACGCCGTACTGGTCGAGACGCCGGCCAGAGCGGCGACGTCGGTGATCCGTGGCACGACCGGTCCCCGTGACGCCATCTGCCACCCTCCCAGCATTTCCGGACTTTCCGTCAGAGTAGCCCAGCATGCCCTTGACCAAGGGCAATCGGGTGCCTACGGTCAATGAGGAAAACGTGTTCCGTCCGTTTCCGTGAGGAGCCGCTCGATGCCGAAGGACCAGCTCTCGCCAGCCGCCACCACCCGCGCCGTGCTCCGGCCGATCGGTCTCGGCCGGGCCCGGATCACCGGTGGTTTCTGGTCCCCGCGCCAGCAGCGCAACGCCGAGAACGCCATCCCGTCCGGTCAGGAGCAGCTCGAGACGGCGGGCAACCTGCAGAACCTGAGGCTGGCTGCCGGTATCGGCGAGGGCGAGGCGATCGGACCGGTCTTCGCCGACTCCGACGTGTACAAGTGGCTCGAGGCCGTCGCGTGGGAGTACGGGCGCAACCCGTCCGAGGACCTGCTCCGTCGCCAGCGCGAGGTGACCGCGCTCGTCGCCGCCGCTCAGCAGGAGGACGGTTATCTCGACTCGGTCGTCCAGCTGCGGGACGAGGGCCGGTACCAGAAGCTCGTCTGGAGCCACGAGCACTACTGCGCCGGGCACCTGATCCAGGCCGCGGTCGCGCAGGTCCGCTGCACCGGCGACACCGCGCTGCTCGACGTCGCCGTGAAGCTGGCCGACCATCTGGTGAGGACCTTCGGAGATCTCGAGGACGGCAAGATCCGCGACGTCGACGGCCATCCGGTGATCGAGATGGCGCTGGTCGAGCTCTACCGCGAGACCGGTACGCCGGCGTACCTGGGCCTCGCGCGCTGGTTCGTCGAGGCGCGCGGTCACGGGATCATCGCCGGCCACGGGCACGAGCCGACGTACTTCTCCGACCGCCGTCCGGTGCGCGAGGCAACGACCGTCGAAGGGCACGCCGTACGGGCCGTGTACCTGGCGGCCGGCGCGACCGACGTCGCGGTCGAGACCGGCGACACCTCACTGCTCGATGCGCTCAAGGGCCAGTTCGCCCACCTGTGGGCCACGAAGACCTACGTCACCGGCGGCCTCGGTGCGCGCTGGGAGGGAGAGGCGTTCGGCGACGAGCACGAGCTACCGCCGGACCGCGCGTACGCCGAGACCTGCGCGGCGATCGGCGGCATCCAGTGGGCGCACCGGATGCTGCTGGCAACCAACGACGCCTTCTACGCCGACGCTCTGGAACGGATGCTCTACAACGGCTTCCTCGCCGGCGTATCGCTCGGCGGCAGTGAGTACTTCTACGTGAATCCCTTGCAGCTAAGGGGAAATGCTCATCCGGACACCGGTCGCAGCCCGGCCCGCGGCCGCCGTGGCTGGTTCGACTGCGCCTGCTGCCCGCCCAACATCATGCGCACCTTCGCCAGCCTCGACGGTTATCTAGCGACCACCTCCGACACGGCGATCCAGGTCCACCAGTACGCCGAGTCGACGATCACCACCGACACCACCGAGCTCCGGGTCGACACCAACTACCCCTGGGACGGCACCATCCGGATCACCGTCGCCAAAACCCCGCCAACCCCCTGGTCTCTGGACCTCCGCATCCCCGCCTGGGCCGAAGGCGCCACCGTCAACGGCAAGCCCGTCGACGCCGGTTCCTACGCCCACGTCGAGCAGACCTGGTCACCCGGCGACACCGTCGACCTCCAGATCCCACTCACCCCGCGGACCGTCACCGCGGCGCCGCGCGTCGACGCCGTACGGGGTTGTGTCGCGATCGAGCGAGGTCCACTCGTGTACGCCGTCGAGCAGGTCGACCAGGACGTGAACGTCGACGACCTGCACCTGCTCGATGCGCCGATCACGTCCCACCACGAGCCGGACCTGCTCGACGGTGTCACCGTGCTCACCACCCGAGGTCGCGTGGACTCGCCGACCGAGATCAAGGCCGTCCCGTACTACGCCTGGGCCAATCGCGAGATCGGCGCCATGCGGGTCTGGCTGCCGCGTGGCTGACCATGCTGACCAGGAGGCGATTCCTCGGTACGGCGGCCGCGCTCGCCGGGATCTCGGGCTGCAGCTCGGTCCTGCCTGAGCCGGACGTCGCGGCGCCCGGCTTCGGTACGGGCGCCACCGGGACGGTGAAGGTGTGGTGCAGGGCGGCGACACAGACCGGGCTGACCAGCCTGGTGGAGAAGTTCAACGCGTCGCAGGACCGGCTGGTGGTCGAGCTGACGCCGGTGCTCGACGCGCAGTACGTGACCAAGCTGGCCACCGCGATCCGCGGCCGCGGAGTACCGGACCTGGTCGACATCGACGACATCAACTCGATGCTGTTCATCTACCGCGACGCGTTCACCGATCTCACCGAAGCCCTGGAGGCGCTGGACTTCCGCGCCAAGCTGAGTCCCGGGCATCTCCGGCTGGCGACCCGCGCCGGTCGCGCGTACGGCGTACCGTACCTGGCCGACAACTCGATGTTCTGGTTCAACACCGAGCTCTGCGACCGCGCGGACGTCGATCCCGACCAGGCCGTCACGTCGTACGACGAACTGCTCGCGGCCGCGCGCCGGCTACGCAAGCTCGGCGACGACATCTACGCCTGGAGCTTCCCGGCGAACAGTGCGGGCGCGCTCGGGTTCGTCGTGCAGCCGATGATCTGGGCTGCGGACACCGACCTGATCCGTGGCGAGGTCGGGCAGCAGGAGGGCAACATCGTCGGCAACGACGTCGTACGGCGGATGCTCGAGCTGCACCGGCAACTCTGGGTCGACGGATTGGTGCCTAGGGCAAACTTCTCCGACGACGCCTCGCGCTGGGGGAGCGACTTCCGGGCCGGTGCCGTGGGGATCTTCCCGTCCAACTACAGCGTCGTGGTCTCGGGCTCGGACCCGTCGTTCCACGCCAAGGTGACGCCGCGGTTGCTCTCGGGACCGGACGGCGGGTCCGCGTTCTTCGACGGCGGCGACAACATGTGCATCCCGCGCGGCGCCGAGAACGCGTCGGGTGCCTGGGAGTTCGTCCGGTTCGCGCTCGACGTGCCGCAGCAGACCGACCTGCCCGCGGGCGGGTACACGCCGGTCCGGTCCGATGTCGCGACACCGGAGTTCGCGAAGAAGTTCCCGCTCGCCACGCTGCCGCTGGAGCGGATCGAGGAGGGCTTCGCGCCGACCACCCTGTCGTACAACCTGCTCTACAACCAGCCGGACGGGCCGTGGCTGCAGATGTTCCGCCGGGCCGTGTTCGACGGCGAGCTGGAGGCCGCGATGACCGAAGCCCAGGAGTCGTACGACCGGATCCTTGCGCAGGGCCAGGCATGAGCCGCGCGTCGCTGACCCACCCGCCGCGGACCGGGCTGCTGCTGGTCACACCGGCGGTGCTGTTCGTGGGTGTGTTCGTCCTGGTGCCTTTGGGCTTCGCGTTGGTGATCTCGTTGACCAACTGGCCGCTGATCGGCGAGGTCCGGTTCAGCGGTCTGAAGAACTACACCGCGATCGTCTCCGACGCGGCGTTCGCCAAGTCCGTGCTCTACACCCTGCTCTACACGGTGATCGTGACCGGCCCGATCCTCGTGCTCGGCTACGCGTTGGCCGTCCTCGTACGGCGCAAGCGGCGCGGCTCGACGTTGCTCCGGACGATCTTCTTCCTGCCGTTCGTGGTCGGGCTGTCGACCCTCAGCTTCGTCACCGTCCTGGAGGCCCAGCCCGAGAGCGGCGCGATCAACATCCTGCTGCGCGGCCTGGGCATCACCGACGGTACGACGGCCTGGCTGGTCGACGGGCCCTTGGCCACCGGGCTGATCTGCGTGCTGGTGATCTGGGGTGTCTCCGGGCTGACGATGATGCTGCTGATGGCCGGGATGCAGGCGATCCCGCGCGAGTTCTACGAGTCGTCCGAGCTGGACGGCGCCACCTGGTGGCAGCAGGAACGCGAGATCACCATCCCGATCCTCCGCCGGACGATCGCGATGGCCGTCATCATCTCGGTCGTCGGCTCGCTGCTCGCGTTCTCGCAGTTCTACATCCTGACCCGCGGCGGACCGGGCACGGACACCGCCACGGTGGTCCAGTACATCTACAACCGCGCCTTCGTGCAGCTCCAGCTCGGCGCCGCCACCGCGCTGTCGATCGTGCTGGTGGTCGTCGTCGGCCTGGTCACCGCGGCGCAGTTCTGGCTGCTCCGGGAGAGGGACTGACGATGCCGCGCCTCAAGAACGTCTTCTACGTGGTCGGCGGCGCCGGCGCGCTGCTGGTCTTCGCCGTACCGTTGCTGTGGGCCCTGTTCCGCTCGGTCCAACCGAACGACGTGATCGTCGCCGCGCCGGACCGGGCAACCTTCTTCCACCTGACCTGGGACAACTTCCGCACCCTGGTCGAGGGCCCCGGCAACCTGTTGCGGGCGGTCGGCAACAGCCTGGTCGTTGCCCTCAGCACCGCCGTACTGACCGCTCTGCTCGCAACCCTCGCCGGCTACGGCTTCGCCAAGTTCCGCTTCCGCTCCGGGCCGCTGCTGTTCGCGCTGGTGGTCGTGTCGATGATGATCCCGTTCCAGGCGATCCTCACCCCGCTCTACCTGCAGCTCAACGTGATGCGCCTGACCGACAGCCTGTTCGGCCTGGTCCTCTTCTACACCACGATGAACCTGCCCTTCGGCGTCTTCGTCATGCGCAACTCGTTCTCGTCGGTCCCCGCCGAGCTGGAAGACTCCGCCCACGTAGACGGCTGCGGCACCCTCCGCATGATCGCCTCGGTCCTCCGCCCCCTGGTCACCCCCGGCGCCGCCACAGTCGCCCTCTACGCTTTCCTCGCCGCGTGGACCGAATTCCTGGGCGCCCTCACGTTCCTCACCAAGGACGAGCTCTACACCCTCCCCGTAGCCCTGGTAAACGTCCAGGCAGGCGCCTACGGCGAAGTCAACTTCGGCTCCCTGGTCGCCGGCTCAGTCATCGCGATGATCCCCTGCGTAGTCCTGTACGTAGGCCTCCAACGCTTCTACGTAACAGGCCTGGCCTCCGGCGCCGTCAAAGGCTGACCCTTCCTCCCACGCTGTCCACCGCCGAAGTCCAGAGCACGACCTTGTGCACGACTCAGCCATGCGTGCGGCCTCCCGATGGCTGACCGGTGCACAAGGTGGTTCCGGCTGGAGACGAGAGCGCGATTGCTTGGCTGGCTGATTACGTGGTGCCGGATGCAGCGTGCGAGTGCGGGCCGGGGGAGGATCGACTCATGTCGAGCTTGACTGATGCCGTGTTTGACGACTGACGCCGTACACCGCGGCAGTCGTGGAACTAGGCGCTAGTCGACCCGTGCTTGGGGTTGCTGGCGCTTCGGGGGTCGGAGAACGGGGTGGGGTCTGGTCCCAGTACGGCGTCGTCCGGGTGTTGCCCGCTGGCGATCGTTGCGTCGTGGCTCAGGGCGGCCCGGCCGCAGAGCTCGAGGAGTTCGGGCTCGTTCTTGACGATCTGCTTTGCCTTCGGGCCGAGTTCGATGATGTGGTCCCGGGACTCGATCAGGCGGCGGTAGATGCGTTCGCGTTCTACCGGGTCGTCGGTGTACTCGGGGTCCAGGTACGTGGTGGCGTCGCGGCGGGCGTTGGCCATGGCGGTCTGGGTGCGGCCTCGGGTGCTGAGGAGAGAAGCGAGGACGGTGATGACGAGGACCACCAGGATGACCAGGAGGGACAGGCCGGTGCTGATCTCGGCGACCTCGATGTGGTCGCCGTCGTTGATGAACGGGACGTTGTTCTCGTGCAGGGCGTGCAGGACGAGTTTGACGCCGATGAAGCCGAGGATCGCGGCCAGGCCGAAGGACAGGTAGATCAGGCGGTCGAGCAGGCCGTCGAGGAGGAAGTAGAGCTGGCGGAGGCCGAGCAGGCTGAAGGCCGTGGCGGTGAAGACGATGTAGACGTTCTGGGTCAGGCCGAAGATCGCGGGGATCGAGTCCAGGGCGAACATCAGGTCGGTGCCGCCGATCGCGACCATGACCAGCAGCATCGGGGTCATCGCGCGCTTGCCGTCGACGAGGGTGAAGAGCTTGTCGCCGTCGTAGGTCTCGGTGGTGGGGAACAGCCGGCGGCTCAGCCGGACCACGATGTTCTGCGCGGAGTGCGACTCCTCCGTGGACGGGCGCAGCATGTTGCCCGCGGTCAGCAGCAGGGCCAGGCCGAACAGGTAGAAGACCCAGGCGAAGGTGTTGATCAGTGCCGACCCGAGCAGGATGAACCCGGTCCGCGCGACCAGCGAGAACATGATGCCGAACAGCAGCACCTTCTGCTGGTCCTCGCGCGGCACCCGGAAGCTGTTCATGATGATCAGGAACACGAACAGGTTGTCGACCGACAGCGCCTTCTCGGTGACGTACCCGGCGAAGTACTCCGAGCCCATCGCGGTCCCGCCGAGGACGAAGGTGCCGACGCCGAACAGCAGCGCGATCCCGACGTACACGCTGGACCAGAGCGCGGCCTCGCGCAGCTGCGGCACGTGCGCGCGGCGGACGTGGAAGAAGTAGTCGAAGGCAAGCAGCCCCAGGATGCCGGCGATCGTCAGGATCCAGACCAGCGGTGAAACCTCCATGGACGTACTCAACCACGAGCAGGCCCCGGTCAGGAACGAGTCTTCACAAGTGCCACGAGATAGCGACAGACGGCCGTCGAAGGATTGTGGAACGTGGTCGGCGACGGTACGCCGAGCTCGAGGCAGTCGCCGGCGTTCAGCTCGTGCACGAGGTCGCCCTCGTGGAAGCGCAGGTGTCCGGTCAGGACCCAGAGCTGCTGGGTCTTGAAGATGTACGCGTCGGCCGGGTACGTGACCGACGCGCCGGGCGGCAGCTCGACCTCGACCAGCTCCAGCGGCGAGTCGGTGCCGGGGGAGACGGCGCGGCGGCGGTAGCCGGTCGCGGGATCGGTCCAGACCGGCTGGTCGTCGGTACGGCGTACGCGACCGTCGTCGCCGTCGGACTGCTCGGCGCGGGCGACCAGTTCCGACAGAGTCATGCCGAGCGCGCCGGACAGCCTCCCGAGCAGTACGGCGGTCGGCTGGGCCTCGCCGCGCTCGATCTTGCCGATCATCGCGCGGGAGACGCCGGAGCGCTCGGCCAGCGCGTTCACCGACAGGTCCCGGTCGTGGCGCGCGGCCTGCAGGGTCGCGGCGAGCGAGGCGGAGAGCTGATCCATGCTTGCCACTATAGCGGCAGGTGTGGCTACTATGGTGGCATGAGGATCAGGGATGCGCTGCCGCACGAGGATGCGGCGGCCTGTGCGGCGATCTACGCCCCGTACGTCCGCGAGACAGCGATCAGCTTCGAGCTGGAGCCGCCGAGCGCGGCGCAGCTGGCCGAGCGGATCGTCGCCGCGCAGAAGCGGCACGCCTGGCTCGTGCTGGAGGACGACACCGCGCGGATCGTCGGGTACGCGTACGGCGGGCCGATGAAGGAGCGGGCGGCGTACCGGTGGTCGTGCGAGGTCAGCGTCTACCTCGAGCCCGGCCGCCGTCGTACCGGCGGGGGACGAGCCTTGTACGAGGCGCTCTTCGAGCGGCTGACCGAGCGAGGATTCCGTACGGCGATCGCCGGGATGACGCTGCCGAACGACGCCAGCGTCGGCCTGCACGCCGCCCTCGGCTTCGAGCCGATCGGCACCTACCGCAGGATCGGCTGGAAGAACGGTGGCTGGCACGACGTCGCCTGGGCCCAGCGAACGCTCGCCGTCGCCGAGGATCCGCCGGAAGAAACCGTCTGACCTCTCGTCGTCCGAAGATGGAGACGTGAGCGACAAGCGTGTGACCGTACGCCGGGCAGTGGCGGCCGATGAAGCCGCCCTGCTCGACCTCGAGCTGACGGCCTGGGACGCGACCTCCGGCTTTCCGTCGCTGACCGCGGGGGACCGGACGACCTTCTTCGCCGAGCGGTGGGGGCCGGAGGCGTTCATTGTCGCCGAGTTGGACGGGCGGGTGGTCGGCTACCTCCGGCTGCAGGAGAAGTACCCGTTCCCCGAAGGTGCGGGAGTGCTCTCGATCAACGGGCTCGCCGTCGCGGTCGACGCTCGCGGGCAGGGCGTCGGCTCGGTGCTGATGGAGGCCGCGTCCGCGGAAGCGAAACGCCGTGGCGCCCGCAAGATCGCCTTGCACGTGCACGGTGTGAACACCGTCGCAAGGCGTCTGTACGAGCGCCACGGTTACGTCGTCGAGGGAACTCACCCACGAGAGTTCCTGATCGACGGCCAGTACGTCGACAGTCTCGACCTGGCCCTGTTCCTGTGAACTACTGAGTTACGGGTTGACCCCGTGGTCCCGCAGCCACGGCTCCGGGTCGACCTGGTCGCTGCCGCCGAGCAGGACCTCGAAGTGCACGTGCGGGCCGGTCGTGTTGCCGGACATCCCGATCGCGCCGACCTGGGTCCCGGCCGCGACGACGTCGCCGACGTTCACCGAGAACTCCGCCATGTGCCCGTACGACGTGACGGTGCCGTCGGAGTGGCGGACCTTCACCTGACGCCCGTAGGCGCCGGCGAACTCCGCCTGGATGACCTCGCCCGGGAGCACCGAGCGCACCGGCGTTCCCATCGGGGCGGCGAAGTCGAGGCCGGTGTGGTTGCTGGCCCAGCGGCTGCCGCCCTGACCGAAGTGCGCGGTCAGGTGGTACCCGGTGGTCGGCAGCGTGATCCGCATCGAGGTGGCGGCGGAGCGCTCCTTGGCCTCGGCCTGCTGCTCGGCCTTCGCCTCGGCGGCAGCCTTCGCGAGGGCCGCGGCCTTCGCCGCGGCGGCTGCCTTGGTCGCGGCGGCGGCCTTCTTCGCAGCGGTCGCCTTGGCGGCGGCCAGGGCGAGCGCACGCCGCTCGGTGATGGTCGCGTTCGCGGCCAGCTGGGCGGCCCGGGCCTTGGCGACCTGCGCCGCCTTCGCCTCCTGCGTCGCCTTCTGGGTCGACGACAGCGAGAGCTCGAAGCGGGACATGTCGCGGGAGCCCAGGTCGCGCCGCTCGATCCGAGCGGCGCTGAGGGCTTCTGCCTGCGCCGGGTTGAGCGAGCTGCCGGCCGACGCCGGGCTCGTCGGGGCCGCGAGGCCGGCGGCGGCGGTGCCGGCCGCGGCGGCCAGTGCGGCGGTCAGGCCGACCAGCTGCACGGCACGCCCGGGGCGCTGCAAGCCACGAACCGGACTTCGCCGGGCGGAACGGTGCTTGGCCACCCGACGGGGAGCGGCCGGGCGACGAGGTGCCGGCCGTTCTGCTTCCGGCACGTCATGGTGAGGGGACACGGGGAGGGGCCTTCCAAGTCGAGTCGCCGCCACGGATACCCGCAGCAGCTCGCCACCACGGAGCCCGTGGCAGCCCATCGACCATAACGACGAGATCACGAACGCCTCAAACGCACATTGCGACCGGATCACTGATTTCGGCTACGCAGAGTGAGTGATGGTCGCCCGCGCGTCGCCTCTGAGCGTGAAACCGACGGTCGAGTAGTTGAAAATCTTAGTGACTAGCATCACGGCCGTCATGGCGCTCAGCAGGCCGCAGGATCGGCTATAGCGCGTCCACGATATGAGAAGTTAGTCGACCGACTTACTTCACATTCGATACTGGTCTGACGAAGCCGACGAACCTCACGGCGTCCTCTCTACGGGGACGTCTGCCGCGCTGTGTCCGAAGACCGGGCGCGCGCCCGTTGCCGCCTGCCCACCGCCCTGGAGTAGACCGTGTCCCTGAGCCCGTTGACGTCGGCCCGCGCGGCCGATCCCCCTGACTCCGGCCTCCTGGCCGACGCCGACCTGCCGGTGGTCGGCCACCGGCACCCCTGGCGCTGGGTCGGTGTCGCCGTCGTCCTGACGCTGCTGGCGATGTTCGTGCACGGCCTGATCACCAACCCCGGCTGGGACTGGCCGACCTTCTTCGCGTTCTTCACCACCCGGACGGTGCTGTCCGCCCTGTGGGTGACGATCCAGCTGACCGTGTACGGCACGGTGCTCGGCTTCGCGCTCGGTGGCGTCGTCGCCGCGATGCGGTTGTCCGGCAGCCCGTTCCTGCAAGTAGTTGCCTGGGGCTACATCTGGGCGTTCCGCTCGATCCCGCTGATCGTGCAGCTGCTGTTCTGGTTCAACCTGGCCTACCTGTACAACGAGCTCAGCCTGGGCGTCCCGTTCGGCCCGGAGTTCGTGCACTTCAGTACCAACAACCTGTTCGGCCCGCTCGGTGCCGCCGTCCTGGGGCTGGCGCTGCACCAGGCCGCGTACGCCGCCGAGATCATCCGCGGCGGCATCCTCTCGGTCGACCAGGGCCAGACCGAGGCGGCCGCCGCGCTCGGCATCCCGCGGCTGCGGCAGTTCTTCCGGATCGTGCTGCCGCAGGCGATGCGGGCGATCCTGCCGAACGGCGCGAACGAGGTGATCAGCCTGTTCAAGGGCACGTCGATCGTCTCGGTGATGGCGATCCCCGAGCTCTTCTACCAGGTCCAGGTGATCTACGGCCGCAACAGCCGGGTCGTCCCTTTGTTGATGGTGGCAACGGTCTGGTACATCGTGCTGACCACGCTGCTGTCGGTCGTCCAGTTCTACGTCGAGCGGCACTTCGCCCGCGGCACCCAGCGTGAGCTGCCGCCGACGCCGATCCAGCGCGTCCGGCGTACCTGGCAGGGCCTGACGGTCAAGGCCACGGCGCGATCGGGGGCCGGCGGATGACCGTGATGGTGGATCTCAAGGGTGTGCACAAGTCGTTCGGAACGCTCGAGGTGCTCAAGGGCGTCGACCTGGAGGTGAAGGCCGGCACCGTCACGGTGATCCTCGGCCCGTCCGGCTCGGGCAAGTCGACGCTGCTGCGGTCGATCAACCACCTGGAGAAGGTGGACCGCGGCCTGGTCCGGATCGACGGCGAGCTGATCGGTTACCGCCGCCGCGGCAACAAGCTGCACGAGCTGCGCGAGCGCGAGATCCTGCACCAGCGCTCCCAGGTCGGCTTCGTCTTCCAGAACTTCAACCTGTTCGGGCACCTCACCGCGCTGCAGAACGTCGTCGAGGCACCGGTCGCGGCGCAACGCCGCAAGCGCCGCGACGTCGAGCCCGAGGCGCGCAAGCTGCTCGAGCGGGTCGGCGTCGGCGACAAGGCCGACGTCTATCCCCGGCAGCTGTCCGGCGGCCAGCAGCAGCGGGTCGCGATCGCCCGCGCGCTCGCGCTGCGACCGAAGGTGCTGCTGTTCGACGAACCGACCAGCGCGCTCGACCCGGAGCTGGTCGGCGAGGTCCTCGACGTGATCAAGGAGCTCGCCCGCGACGGCTCGACGATGGTCGTCGTCACCCACGAGATCGGGTTCGCCCGGGAGATCGCCGACACCGTGGTGTTCATGGACGCCGGCGTGATCGTCGAGTCCGGACCGCCGTACGACGTGCTGGACAACCCCACCCACGAGCGCACCCGCGCCTTCATCTCCAAGGTCCTGTGATGAGACTCCTGCTCGCGGCGGTCGCGGCCGCCACTGTCCTGGTCGCCGGGTGCGGCGCCGATCCGCAGACCGAGAACGCCGCGGTCTCCGGAGTGAACACCTCCGTCGACCAGCAGCGCGTCACCACCACCAAGAACGACGCCGCCGCCGCGCTGGTCCCGGCGAAGATCCGGGAGCGCGGCACGCTGATCGTCGGCGCCGGTTTCGGCAGCGGCAATCCGCCGCTCGGGTTCCTGGCCGACGACAACAAGACAGCGATCGGTATCGAGGTCGACATCGCCCACCTGGTCGCGGGGGCGCTCGGGCTGACGCCGGAGATCCAGGTGACCAGCTGGGAGAACCTCTTCATCGGGCTCGACTCGGCCAAGTACGACGCGGGCTTCTCCAACATCACGGTGACCGAGAAGCGCAAGCAGAAATACGACTTCGCGACGTACCGCAAGGACGACATCGCGTTCGAGGCGAAGAAGGGCGGCGACTGGAAAGTCACCGAGGGCAAGGACGTGGCCGGCAAGACGATCGCGGTCGGCTCGGGCACGAACCAGGAGAAGATCCTGGTCGACTGGAACGACGCGAACGTCAAGGCCGGGTTGCCGGCGGCCACGATCAAGTACTTCAACAACCAGCCGGACACCTACCTGGCGCTGAGCTCCGGCCGGATCAACGCCTTTCTCGGGCCGAACCCGTCGATCGCGTACCACGTGAAGACCGGCGGTCAGACCGAGACGATCGGCAAGTTCTCCGGCGCCGGTCCGTCGCTGCAGGGGCTGATCGCCGCGACGACCAAGAAGGACAGCGGCCTTGCGCCGGCGTACCAGGCCGCGTTGAACGCGGTGATCGCCGATGGCAGCTACGCCAAGGTCCTGGAGCGCTGGAACGTCTCGACCGAGGCGATCGCCAAGTCCGAGCTCAATCCGCCCGGCCTCCCGCTGACTAGCTGAGGAACCTCCATGAAGAACAGAGCAATCGTTGCTGTCGCCGCCCTGCTCGTGCTGGCGGGCTGTGCGGACCCGGTCACCGAGCCGGCCGCCGGGCCGCCGGGCGAAGGGGGAGCCGCGGCGGTCAAGTTCGACACCTCGGCGAACCAGGAGCGCGTGACCTCGGCGAAGGTGGACAGCATCGCCGCCGAGCTTCCGGCCGCGGTCCGCGAGAGCGGCAAGCTGGTGGTCGGCAGCGGTACGGCCGGTGGCGGGCTGCCGCCGCTCGGGTTCACCGCCGACGACAACAAGACACCGATCGGTGTCGACATCGACATCGCCTACCTGGTCGCCGGCGTGCTCGGCCTGCGGCCGGAGATCCAGACCACCAGCTGGGAGAACCTGTTCCTCGGCCTGGACTCCGGCAAGTACACCGCCGGCATCTCGAACATCGGGGTGTCCGAGCTGCGCAAGGAGAAGTACGACTTCGCGACGTACCGGCTGGGGCTGCACGCCTTCGAGGCGAAGAAGGGCTCGGGCCTGACCGTCAAGGGACCCGCGGACATCGCCGGCAGGACGGTCGCGGTCAGCTCGGGCACGCTGCAGGAGGCGATCCTGCTCGACTGGAACAAGCAGAACGTCGCGGCCGGGCTGAAGCCCGCGACGCCGAAGTACTACCAGTCGGCGACCGACTACTACCTCGCTCTGGAGTCGGGCAGGATCGACCTGTACCTCGGGCCGAACCCGACGTCGACGTACCACGTGGCGACGGCCGGCAAGACCGAGATCGTCGGCACGGTCTCGTCCAGCTACCCGGTGCAGGGCCTGGTCGGGATCACCACGAAGAAGGACGCCGGGCTGGCCGAGCCGCTGGCCGACGCGCTGAACGCGGCGATCGCCGACGGCAGCTACGGGAAGGTCCTGGCCCGGTGGGGCCTGCAGGCCGAGGCCGTGCAGAAATCGCTGGTGAATCCGCCCGGGCTGCCCAAGACGGCGCAATCAACAACTGGGCAGAAGTAGAAGGGCTTTTGAATGGCGACCATTGCAACCATTTCGAGCAGTCCCTCCGAGGTTTCCCGCACCGACGCGGTGCTGTCGTACGTGACCAAGCGGCTGCTGAGCCACGGGCACACGGTGACGCCGATCGTGCTGCGCGACCTCCCGGCCGAGCCGCTGCTGCGCGGGCGCGCCGACGATCCTGTGATCCAGACCGCGATCGACGTACTGGCTGCGGCTGACGCCGTGGTGGTGACGACTCCGGTCTACAAGGCGGCGTACTCGGGGTTGCTGAAGGTCTTCCTGGACCTGCTGCCGCAGTACGCGCTGCGGGGCAAGACGGTGTTGCCGTTGGCAACAGGCGGTACGCCGGCGCACGTGCTGGTGATCGACTACGCGCTGCGGCCGGTGCTGACCAGCCTGGGCGCGGGGGCGATCGGCCAGGGGTGGTTCGTGCTGTCGTCGCACGTTCGTCTGTACGACGGGGGCGGGCTGCTGCTCGACCAGGCCGCGTCCGCGCCGCTCTACCAGGTGACCGAGGCGTTCCTGTCCACGGTCGAAGGCTCGACCGTCGTGGAGAGCGCGCCGATCCAGACCGCCGCGCTGGAGACCGTGCTGGCGCGACCCGAGGATCCCGAGGCGGCGCCGCTGCTGGCGGACCTGGTCGTCGAGTACAGCACCCGGTACGGGCAGACGAACGAGAACACGCAGCTCACCGAGGTCCCCGCGTCGGACTTCCACCGCGAGCAGGGCGGCGCGTTCGTGCTGCTGCGGTACGGCGGGCAGACCGTCGCGGGTGGGGCGATCCGGCGGTACGACGACGAGACGGCGGAGGTGAAGCGGATGTGGACCTCGCACCTGCATCGGCGGCAGGGATTGGGACGGCGGGTGCTGGAAGAGTTGGAACGGGCGGCGGCTGAGCTCGGCTACCGGAAGCTGTACCTGACGACCGGGCCGCGGCAGCCTGAGGCGGCGGCGCTGTACCTGTCGGTGGGGTTCGAGCCGCGGTTCGACGTCGAGGCGGATCCGGAGTCGATCGGGCCGTTGCCGTTCGTGAAGGATCTGGGGCTCCGGCTGCAGGTGGCGTCATGAGCTTTCTGATCACTGCTCTTGAGATCGATGGCGCCGGCGGGCATCCGGCAGCCTGGCGTGGTGCCGAGGTGGATCCATCGGCGATCCTCACCGGGGAGCTGGCGCTGCATGCGGTGCAGCGCGCGGAGGCGGCGGGTGTCGATCTCGCGACGTTCGCCGATGCGTTGGAGGCGCCCGCGGACGGGCCCGAGCGGGTGAGCGTGCGGCTCGACGCGTTGGGGCTGGCGGCGCGGATCGCGCCGGCGACCGAGCGGATCGGGCTGGTGCCGACGATCACCGTGACGCACACCGAGCCGTTCCACGTCCAGGCGTCGGTGGCGACGCTGGACTGGGTGTCGAACGGCCGGGCGGGATGGCTGGTCGACGTGTCGTCCTCGGCGGAGGCGGCCGCGGTGATCGGACGGCGGTCGCCGGCGCCGGAGGCGGACACCTGGCGCGAGGCCCGGTACGTCGTCGACGTGAGCCGCCGGCTGTGGGACTCGTGGGAGGACGACGCGATCATCCGGGACGCGCCGAGCGGGCGGTTCGTGGACCGGGAACGGATCCACTACGTCGACTTCGAGAGCCCGTCGTTCTCGGTGAAGGGACCGTCGATCGTGCCGCGGCCGCCGCAGGGGCATCCGGTGACGGCGGTACGGGTCTCGTCCCCGGAGGCGGTGCAGGCCGTCGGGGACGTGGATCTCGTGATGTTGCCGGGGGCAACTGATGTGGAGGCGCGGGTGGCCGCCGTACGGGCTGCTGGGGCGGGGCGGGTGCTGCTGTCGGTGAGCGTGCTGCTGGACGAGGACACGACTTCCGCCGTACGGCGTGCTGATGGGGCTGAGGAGCTGGACCACATCGGGGGAGTGGCACGGTTGGCGGAGCTGATCGAGCAGTGGGCGGCGGCCGGGATCGATGGGGTGCACCTGCGGCCGGCGTCGCTCGAGCTCGACGTACCGCTGATCGCTGACGCGCTGCTGCCGTTGCTGCGGGAGCGCAAGCTCGTCGGTGCTGCTCGGCCGGGGAGTCTGCGGAGCCGGCTTGGGCTGCCTCGGCCGGCCAACCGTTATGAGGGGAGCCGGCGATGACCAAGCAGATCCATCTCGCGGCGCACTTCCCGGGAGTGAACAACACGACCGTGTGGTCGGACCCGGAGTCGCGGTCGCAGATCGACTTCTCGTCGTTCCGGCACCTGGCCGAGACGGCTGAGCGCGGGACGTTCGACTTCTTCTTCCTGGCCGAGGGGTTGCGGCTGCGGGAGGTGAAGGGGCGGATCCACGATCTCGACGTGGTCGGGCGCCCGGAGTCGCTGACCGTGCTGAGCGCGCTGGCGGCCGTCACCACGCACCTCGGGCTGGCGGCGACGGTGAACTCGACGTTCAACGAGCCGTACGAGCTGGCCAAGCGGCTGGCGACGCTGGACCACGTGTCGGGCGGGCGCGCGGCGTGGAACGTGGTCACGTCGTGGGACGCGTTCACGGGGGAGAACTTCCGGCGCGGCGGGTACCTCGACAAGGCCGATCGGTACGTCCGGGCGGAGGAGTCGCTACGGATCGTTCGCTCGTTGTGGGACGCGTGGAGTGACGACGACTTGGTGCTTGCGCAGGACGCCGGGGTCTTCGCCCGTGAAGGCGCTGGGGCCTTCACGGACGACGGCGACCACTTCACGATCCGGGGGCGCTTCGGGCTGCCGCGGTCGCCGCAGGGGCATCCGGTCGTCATCCAGGCCGGCGACAGCGAGGCCGGCCGGGACTTCGCTGCCGCTGGTGCTGATGTGATCTTCAGCCGGCATGGTGCTTTCGAGGCCGGTCAGACCTTCTACAAGGACGTCAAGTCCCGGCTGCCCCGGCACGGCCGGTCCGAGGACTCGCTGAAGATCATGCCCGCGGTCACGGTCGTCGTCGCGGACACCGACCCCGAGGCGATCGACAAGGCCCAACACATCCGCGAACAACAGGTCTCCGGCCCCACCGCGATCGTCCTGGCGGAGCTGCTGTGGGGCCGGGACCTCTCGACGTACGACCCGGACGGGCCGCTTCCGGTCGAAGATCCTGTCGTCGGCTCGAACGTCACCCAGGGGCGAGTCGGCTACAACGATCCGGCCCCGATCGTCGCCGAGTGGAGAGCCCAGGCTGCTGCCAACGGGTGGTCCCTGAGGCAAACAGTCATCAACCAGCAGAACCGCCAGACCTTCGTCGGCAGCCCCACCACGGTCGCCGAGGCGATGAACCACCACGTCCAGGAAAACGCTGCGGACGGCTTCGTGCTGGTCCCTCACCTGACGCCGGGAGGCCTGGACGATTTCGTGGACCAGGTCGTCCCACTCCTGAGGGAACGAGGAGTCTTCCGTACGACGTACGAAGGAAGCACGCTCCGAGACCACCTGGGGCTGAGCAGATGACGACCACAGCTCCGTTGGACGTGCTGAGTTCGACAGCCACCCCTGCAACTGTTGTGTTTGTTGGGGGTGGGCCTCGGGCGGTGGGGGTGTTGGAGCGGTTTGCGGCCAGTGCTGACGAGCTGTTGGGGAGCCGGCCGGTGCGGGTGCACGTGGTGGATCCGTATCCGGCGGGTGGAGGCAGGATCTGGCGGCGGGCGCAGTCGCGGTTGTTGTGGATGAACTCGATGGCCTCGGACGTCACGATCTTCACCGACGAGTCGGTGGAGTGCGAGGGGCCGGTGGTGGCGGGGCCCGCGTTGGATCAGTGGGTGGTGGGGGCGGGCGCCACCGTGCTGGAGGAGGCGGGGATCGAGCCGCCGGGGGCGATGGACTTTCCGCCTCGGTTGGTGCAGGCGGAGTACCTGGCCTGGGTGTGGGACCGGGTGGTGAAGTCACTGCCGGGCACCGTGACCGTGGAGACGCACCTCGAGCGGGCTGTCGACTTGAGCGAGGAGCACGTCGTACGGCTGGAGTCGGGGCAGGAGATCCAGGCGGATCTTGTGGTGCTTGCGCTCGGCTATCTGGATCGACGACCGACCGAGGAAGAGGTTGCTTGGGGCAACGTCGCGGAGGAGCGCGGGCTGACGTACCTCGGCCCGGGCTACACGGCCGACGTGGACCTGTCCGACCTGAAGCCAGGCGAGAACGTCATCGTCCGCGGACTCGGCCAGGCGTTCATCGACCTGTTGGTGCTCCTGACCGAAGGCCGAGGCGGCTGGTACGACGAGTGCTCCGGCCTGCTCACCTACCACCCCAGCGGCGACGAACCGATCCTGTACGCCGGCTCCCGCCGCGGCGTCCCGTACCACGCGAAGCTCGGCTACACCGTCGCCGGAACCACCCCGGTCCCCACGCGCTACCTCACCAAGGAAGCCCTGGAACAGCTCGGTGACGGCGTTCTCGACTACACGCAACAGATCCGCCCGCTCATCGACAAGGAGCTGACCTACGCGCATTACCGCCAGCTCTTCGCCGCCCACCCCGAGCGAACCACCTGGACCTGGGAAGAGTTCTTCACCGTCCTCGACCGCACCGTCCCGACCGACGAAGCATTCCGTAGGGCGGCCGCCCAAGCCGTCCCGGCCGAGGCCGACCACTTCGACCTCGCCGCCGTCGACCGCCCGCTCGCCGGCGTCGGGTTCACCGGCCGCGCGCAGCTCGACCAGACCGTCGTACAGCTGATCGAGAACGACCTGCTGCGCAGGGCCGACCCGCAGCACTCGCCCGATCTCGCCGTGTTCAACGCCCTGCTCAGCGTCTACAGCGTGCTCTCGGTCGCGATCACCGAGGGCAGGCTGTCCGACGAGGACCGCGTCCGGCACGTCGAGACCGACTGGCACGGGTTCTTCTCCTTCGTCGCCAGCGGCCCACCGCCGCGCCGGCTGGAGGAGTTGCTCGCCCTCCACCGCGCCGGCCTGATCAGGTTCGCCGGCCCCGACCTGACAGTTGCCCTCGACAACGACCAGTTCGTCGGGAGCAGCCCGGCCGTGCCCGGCGAGATCCGCGCCCGCGCGTTCGTCGAGGCCCGGCTCCCGCGTCCCGACGTACTGGCTTCGACCGATCCGCTGCTGACGGGTCTGCTCGACACCGGCCTGCTCGCGGCGGACGAGCTGATCGCCGGAGACGGTACGAGCCTCGGCGGCGGTCAGCTCAAGGCCGACAGCCAGTGCCGGGCGATCCGCGCCGACGGTTCGGTGCACGACGAGCTCTTCCTGCTCGGCCCGTCGGTCTCCGGCTCGGCAGGGTCGTCCGGGTTCTCCCGTCCGTACTTCAACGGCCCCGGCTTCCGCCAGAACGACGCGGTCGCCCGGCGCCTGCTCCAGCTCCTGACCACCTCGACGAAAGCAGGTCACCATGGCAGTTGAGTTCCTCGGTATCGCCGGGACGAACCCGGCCAGCGAGGTCACCCCGCGGACCGGCGGCCCGCTCGACCTCGAGTACACCGGCAAACTCGCCCGCGCCCACGAGGACAACGGCTGGGACCGGATCCTGTTCGCCTACCACTCCGGTGCGCCCGACCCGTCGACGGTCGCGGCGTACGTCGCCACCCGGACCGAGCGGATCAACCTGGTCGTCGCCCACCGGCCCAATGTCGCCTACCCGACGCTGACCGCGAAGACGTTCGCGACGCTCGACCACATCAGCGACGGCCGGTTCGAGGTGCACGTGATCACCGGCGGCTCGACCGCGGACCAGGCGGCCGAGGGCGACTTCCTGCCCAAGGACGACCGGTACGGGCGGACGCGCGAGTTCATCCAGATCCTCAAGCAGGCCTGGACGTCGGACGAGCGGTTCGACTTCGCCGGTCAGCACTACCGGTTCGAGCAGTTCGTGGCCGACATCAAGCCGCTGCAGCAGCCGCGGCCGCGGATCTCCTTCGGCGGTTCGTCGGCCGCGGCGTACGCCGTCGGCGCCGCGGAGGCGGACATCTTCGCGCTCTGGGGCGAGCCGCTGGCCGGCACCAAGGAGCAGCTGGCCACGATCGACGCCGAGGCCGCGAAGGCCGGGCGGTCCGATCGCCCCACGATCCAGATCGCGTTCCGGCCGATCCTGGCGCCGACCGAGGAGCTTGCCTGGGAGAAGGCGGAGAGCATCCTCGGCCGGATCAAGGACGTCCAGGCCGGTACGACGTACCGTCGCCGCGATCCGGGCAAGACCCCCGAGAACGCCGGCTCGCGCCGCCTGCTCGCGGCGGTCGACGCGGGCGAGCGGCACGACCGGGCCCTCTGGACCGCACCCACCGGCCTGACCGGCGGAGGCGGCAACTCGACCGCCCTGGTCGGTACGCCGGAGACGGTCGCCGCCGCGCTGCTCGACTACTACGACCTCGGCGTCCGGATCTTCTCCGCCCGCGGCTACGACATCTACGACGACGCGATCGACTTCGGCCGCTACGTGATCCCCCTGGTAAGAGAAGAGGTCGCGCGCAGGGAAGCCGGCGCAGCCGGAGGGCAGGCGGCCGACGGCGGCGACTCCCGGCAGGAGCTGGCCTCATGACCGTGACCACCCAGGAGGACTGGCACACCACCCGTGAGCAGGAGCTGGCCACCAAGTACGGCTGGCTCACGGTCTCCGCCTTCGACTGGCTGACCGACACCCCAACTCGCATCCCCGGCCTACCGGGGACCTGGTGGGTGAAGGACGGCCAGGCGCATGTCCGTGCAGGTGGCGAGCTGACCCTCCACAACGAGCCCCTGGTCGGTACGACGTCAGCCGGCGTACCGGAGGGCGCCTCACTCAGCTGGCTCCTGTACGGCGAGGTGCTGGTCGAGCTGCTGGTCAGGGACGGCCGGTACGCGCTCCGGCAGCGTGACCCGGCTGCAGCGACCAGGGCGAGCTTCAGCGGAGTACCGACCTACCCGGTCGACCCAGCCTGGGTGATCACCGGCCACTACACGCCGTACAGCCAGGTCGAGCACGCCGAGGTGGACACAGCCCGCTCCGACCTGCGCGCCAAGGTGAAGATGGTCGGTGCGGTCCACCTGGCACTCGGCGGTACGGCGTACGAGCTGGCCGTGACCGCCGGTGGGGACGGCAGGCTCAACCTGGCCTTCCACGACGAGACGAACGGTGACGAGACCGCTCGCTGGCGCACGCTGACCGTCGGAGAGCTGCAGCCCGACGGCTCGGTCCTGGTCGACTTCAACCGAGCCATCAACCCGCCGTCGGCGTTCACCGCCCACGGCATCTGTCCGGCACCCGCCCTCGGCAACCGGCTGGCCCTGCCCGTCACCGCGGGAGAGAAGAGGCCGCGGTGAAGTTCTGCACGTACACGCTGATCGACAACTCACCCGACCCGGTCACCGGCCGGCAACTCACGACGTACGAGCGGTTCCAGCACGTGGTCCAGCAGGCGCAGTGGGCCGAGGAGCTGGGCTTCGACGGGTACGGCGTGGGGGAGCGGCACGCGCAGCTCTTCATCTCGTCGTCGCCGCCGGTGGTGCTCGCCTACATCGCCGCGGCGACCAGCCGCATCCGGCTGCTGACGACAGTGACCGTGCTGTCGCTGCTGGACCCGGTGCGGGTCGCTGAGGACTACGCCACGCTGGACCAGCTGTCCGGTGGGCGGCTGGACATCATCATCGGCAAGGGCAACGACCCGGACCAGAACGCCCTGTTCGGCTACGACCTCGACGGGCAGTGGGACCGCAACAGAGAGAAGTACGAGCTGCTCCGGCGACTGCTGCGGGAGACGGGGGTCAGCTGGAGCGGGCAGTACCGGCCGGAGCTGGTCGACGCGACCACGCAGCCCAGACCGCTCCAGCAACCGAGCATCCCGATCTGGCACGGCTCAGCCAGCTCCACGGAGTCCACCGAGCTGGCAGCCAAGTGGGGCGAGCCGCTGTTCTCCGCGAACGGCTTCCACCCGATGGAGAAGTACGCCGGGTTGATCCGGCACTACCGGGAGCGCTGGGCGGCGTACGGGCACGACCCCGCCGACGCGGTGGTGGGCGCTGGGTTCAACGGGCTCTACGTCCGGAAGAACTCGCAGCACGCGGTCGAGGGGTACCGGCCGGTGTTCGACGCGTTCATGGAGTCACCGGGTGCCAAGCACAACCAGTTGCCGTTCCGGACGCTGGAGGAGTTCCTGGCCGACGGGTCCGTGCTGGTCGGGTCGCCGGAGGAGGTGATCGACAAGCTCGGGCGGTACCAGGAGGCGTTCGGGCACGAGCTGTCCGGCGTCTCGCTGGAGGTCCCGGGCCTGCCGGACGCGGAGAACCGGACGTCCGTCGAGACCTTCGTCACGGACGTGCTGCCGGTCCTGCGGGCGACCTACCCGAGCCGGGTGTGGAGCTGAGAAAAGTGGTCGGAAGCACTCCCGGGAACCGGTATGATTCTCTGGTCGGACAGAGGGCGAAGACCTGGCCGGGGCTCGATTTCACATCGGGGCCACGGACCGTGTAATCTCTCTCCTCGGCCCGCCCCTTTAGCTCAGTCGGCAGAGCGTCTCCATGGTAAGGAGAAGGTCTACGGTTCGATTCCGTAAAGGGGCTCTGAGAAACGCTGCACCACCCGGTTCGCCGGGTGGGGTGACGGACTCTCTGGCGGGGTAGCTCAGGTGGTTAGAGCACACGGCTCATAATCGTGGTGTCGCGGGTTCGACTCCCGCCCCCGCTACCCACCAAACGGCAATGTGTGAGCGCGGCCCGACCGGGACGCGCTCCTGAGAAGAAGAGGCAGCAGTGGCCAAGTCAACGGACATCCGCCCGAAGATCACGCTGGCGTGCACCGTCTGCAAAGAGCGCAACTACATCACCAAGAAGAACCGGCGCAACGACCCGGACCGCCTGGAGATGAAGAAGTACTGCGCTCGTTGCAACGACCACACCGACCACCGCGAGACCCGCTGACCTTCAGCAGACTTCGCGTCGGGGCCGCTCTGGACACCAGAGCGGCCCCTTCGCTGTGCCCTCAAACGGTGATGATCGGGCGCCCGGCTTCGTACGCCGCCAGCCGGTCCGCCCGCGGCGTCAGGCAGCACGAGCCGCACACCGTGTCCGCGCCCTTGTCGCTCGTGTAGTACAGACAGCACGTGTTCCGCAGGTAGACGAGCTTCCCGCCGGCCTCGGTGACCTCCCCGAGCCTGGCCAGCCCACCCGGCGCCTTCGCGACGAACGTCTGCCACCGCTCCAGCAGGAACCCGGGCGACACCGTCTCCTCCTCGCGCGTCGCCGCGCAGAACCCCATCGCACAGCCCGCGGCGACCCCGCCGTACAGCTGCCGCAGCCCGGCTCGCGTCCGGCGGTGCAGCTCGGCCGAGAGCGGGAGCAGGTGCTGCGTCAGCACCACGTCGTACAGGGTCTGCAGGCCGCCCGGGAGGAAGGTCGCGGAACGGATGGCGACCTCGGCCAGGCCGTGGCCGTCGTGCGGCCGGACCCAGAGGTTCTCCGGCCGGATGTCGAGCACCCGGCCCTCCAGCGCCCACAGCAGCAGCGCCGTCGCGGGCGCGCGGCCGGCGTAGAACGACATCAGGCTGAGCGCGTTCGCGTGGGCGGACGTGTGCCCGCTGGCGTCGTGGTCGCGCTTCAGCAGCTCGGTCAGCTCAGGGCCGTCCGGCTCGAGAACGTGGTCGACCCGCAACCACTCCGACCCGCTCGGCACTCCGATCCGGAGCGCGTAACGAGGTGCGTACCGGCTCAACGCCGCCACTGCCGTCACAGTCGTGCCCTTCCTGCGTCAGATCCCCAGTGATCTTCGCGGAGTGGGTGGCGGCACCCGCTCGCCCATACTGCCAGTAGGGTTACTGGACATGACGATCGACGCCACGATGGTCGGCCGGAGCTACACGGCCGCCGAGACCTACCAGGTCGGCCGGGAGAAGATCCAGGAGTTCGCCGCCGCCATCGGTGACACCAACCCGGCGTACGCCGGTGACGACGCGGTGGCACCGCCGACGTTCGCGTTCGTGCTGAGCGCGCCCGCCCTCGACCTGCTGCTGGCCGACCCCGACCTCGGGCTGCGGCTGGACCGGACCGTGCACGGCGCGCAGAAGTTCAACTACGTCCGCCCGATCAAGGCCGGTGACGAGGTGGGCGCCACGGCGACCATCACCACCGTGCGCAAGGCAGGTGACGTCGAGGTGATCATGTACGAGACCGTCCTGACCAGCGGCGACGGCGAGCAGCTCGTCACCTCGACCGCCACCGTCACGCACAACCGGGCGGACTCATGAATGCCGTTGAAGCAGGTTTCGAGCTGCCGGCGCTGACCGTCACCTTCCGGCGCGAGGACCTGATCCGGTACGCCGGCGCCGGCGGCGACTTCAACCCGATCCACTGGAGCGACCGGATGGCGGCCGCGCTCGGCCTGCCCGGCGTGATCGCGCACGGCATGCTGACGATGGCCTCGGCCGCGCGGGTCGTGACCGACTGGCTGGAGGACCCGACCGACCTGGTCGAGTACGGCGTCCGCTTCACCAAGCCGATCGTCGTACCGGATGACGACAAGGGCGCCACCGTGACGTTCTCGGCAAAGGTCGACAAGGTCGCCGACGGTCTCGCCGAGATCGACATCACCGCGCTCGCCGGCGAGGAGAAAGTCCTCGGCCGGGCGCGAGCGGTCGTGCGCGTCCGGTGAACACCCAGCAGACGACGGACCTGCGGCTGGCCGACCTGACCACGCTGCGGATCGGTGGACCGGCCGACAAGCTGGTCGAGGTGACGACGGAGGCCGAGCTGGTCGACGCCGTCCGGACGGCGGACGCGGCCAAGGAGCCGGTCCTGCTGCTCAGCGGTGGCAGCAACGTGGTGATCGGCGACGAGGGCTTCCGCGGCACGGTCGTGAAGATCGCGACCAAGGGCGTCAAGGTCGACGCCGACGCGTGCTCCGGCGCGATGATCCACCTGCAGGCCGGCGAGGACTGGGACGCCGTCGTCCAGCGCGCGATCGCCGAGGAGTGGGTCGGCCTGGAGTCGATGTCCGGCATCCCGGGCCTGACCGGGTCGACGCCGGTCCAGAACGTCGGCGCGTACGGCCACGAGGTGTCGGAGTCGATCGCGTCGGTCCGCGTCTGGGACCGCGTCGACAACGAGCTCCGCACGATCTTCGCCGCCGACTGCGGCTTCGCCTACCGCACCTCCCGCTTCAAGGCCGACCCCAGCCGGTACGTCGTGCTGGAGGTCGCCTTCCAGCTGAAGCTCGGCAACCTGTCCGCCCCGATCGAGTACGCCGAGCTCGCCCGCGTCCTCGACGTGGAGCCCGGTGCGCGCGCCCCCATGACGGCGGTCCGCGAGGCCGTGCTCGGTCTGCGCGGCAGCAAGGGCATGGTCCTCGACGCCGAGGACCACGACACGTGGAGCGCGGGGTCGTTCTTCACGAACCCGCTGCTCGACGCCACTGCCGACGTACCGGCTGGTGCGCCGCAGTGGCCTCAGCCCGACGGCCGCGTCAAGACCAGCGCCGCCTGGCTGATCGAGCACGCCGGCATCTCCAAGGGCTTCGCGATCGGCAACGCCGCGGTCTCCTCGAAGCACACCTTGGCCCTCACCAACCAGGGCAACGCGACGGCGAAGGAGCTCCTGGCCCTGGCCGCCCACGTGCGGGCCCAGGTCCAGCACGCCTTCAGCATCACGCTCGTGAACGAGCCGGTTCTGGTGAACTGCTCGCTCTGACCGCTGGGATTCGGTACCGACCGACAGGAAGTGTCTCCAGTTCGGCCGCTCCGGGCTGCTACCACCCGCCTGCGAGATCCGGCTGGCGGGCAGACATCCTGTCGCTCGGTACCTTGTGGACAACGCAGCGCACGGGACCGGCAGATTCGGCACCATTCCCTGGATGGAATCTGCTGGCGAGGCGCTGCTCCGCTTGGGCGGCTGGGCAACCGCGGCCGATCTGATCGCGGTGACCTCGCGGAAGACTGTGGCGAGAGCGCTGGATCGAGGGGAGGTCGCGCGCCTTGCCCGCGGCGTTTACGTCCTGCCCGGCTACTCGGCCGACATGCTCACCGCACTGGCCTACGACGGAGTCCTCTCGCACGTCAGCGCTGCGGCCGCCTGGAATCTCCCGCTGCTGGCAACTCCGCCGAAGCCTCACATCATGCTCCCGCCGAAGCGACGCCCGCGGCCTGGTCCGCCGGCTGTCCTGCACTGGGCGCCGACCTCGGCTGACGAGCGCCGGGCAAGGACTACTTCCTTGCCCCGGACTGTGCTCGACTGCGCCCGCGTCCTCCCCTACTCGGAAGGCCTGGCTGTCGCAGACGCCGCGCTCGCCGGCGGAACCCTGGGAGCAGAGGAGCTCCTCACGGCCGCCACTTCCTTGCGCGGCCCCGGCTGCCCGAAGGCACATCGTGTCGCCGCCTCGGCCACCGCGCTGTCCGGCAGCTTCCTCGAGTCGATGCTCCGGGCGCTCCTGATCACGGAGGAGATCGACGGGTTCGAGCCGCAGGTGTTGGTGACGGCCGGGGCCTTCCGCGCGCGCGTGGATCTCGGGCATCGGCATGCGCAGATCGCGCTGGAGGCTGACGGCTTCGAGTTCCACGGATCACGCCGTGACTTCGCCGCCGACTGCAGGCGGTACGACGAGTTGGTGGCCGCCGGGTGGCTGGTGCTGCGGATCACCTACGAACAGGTCCTCGGTGATCCTGGCTGGGTGGTCGCGACGATCCGTCGCGCGATGACACGGCCTCGATCGACGACTGGGCGATGAAGGCGCCGACCAGGACCCAGGGCCGCCGAGCACTGCGTACGCCGGCCGTGCCGCGCAGAACCAACGCCAGCGGGACCAGCAGCACCGCAGCCCCCAGCAACCGCAGCCACGCCGCCTGCTGCGGCGACACCCCCACACCGATCAACGCCTTGGCAAACGGCCCCGACCCACCCGAGGTGGGCGCAGCAACGACAGCAAACCCCAGCCCCGCCGGCTCGGCCCCGCTCTGTCCGGTCGTCGCACTAGCACTCGTCTGCATGTCCCACCTCCTCCTGGGACTCTCTCAACGATCCGCCGGGCTCGCCTCGGAATTCAGCGAGGTTCCGCCGCCGAACGGGGTCAGTGCTAGGCGCCCGAGGTGATGCGCTCGGGCGTCAGCGCGAGCACGACCCGATCGGGGTCGACCGGCCGGTCACCGGGGTCCTGGCCGGGCAGGTATCGCGCGAACAGCCGCGCCGACAGCTCCGCGTGACCGTCTTCCTCCTCGTGCGCCACGCCGGTTGCGACGACGTACGTGAGCGACTCCGGGTCGTTGACGATGAGCGACAGCTGCGGGTCCTCGCTGAACAGCCGGTACTTCAGCCGGGTCCGCAGCGTGGACAGCCGGAACGTCGTACCGTCCCACTCGAACCACACGATGCTCAGCTGCGGCGGTCGCCCCGGCCTGTTGAACCCGACCACCGCGTGCAGCGGCTTGGCGAGCGTGGCCTCGATCTCAGGTGTTGTCTGCATTGGGTCTCCTCAGAAGTCAGCCGACGATGATAGCCAACAGTGCGATCGCGCTGGACAGGGCGACGCCGACGATACTGGCGAGCGTGCCGACGGCGGGCCAGTCGGGGGAGGGGCGGGACCGCACCAGGCGGCCGTCCAGGATGAGTCGGTTGCTGAGGGCAAGCCACAGCCCGCCCGCGACCGCGCCGACGGGCAGCGGCAGCATGATCCAGGCCAGCGAGTCGTGGTCGGGGGACATGCTGACAGCCCGTACGACGTACGCGACGACGAGCGCGACCACCGCCGTGGGGACGGCGATCGCGAGGGCCGCGGCCCAGGGCTTGTCGGCGACGGCGGTGGTGAACCCGCGGTGCCCGCGGCAGAGCTCCCGGGCGTACGTGTCCCAGGCCTCGGCCCGCTCCCGTGCCTCGCCGGTACCGCTCCACTGGATCCGTCCCGTGCACCGCCGGCCGCGCCGCCCTGGGCGGAACAGGAAGGTGAGACTGCTGCCGTCGGCGTACAGGGCTCGGCCCTCGACCGTCGACATGTCCGCCGGCCGCTGCACGCCCAGCAGGTCGTGGGCGGCACAGGTCGTCTGGCCTCCGCCGCGCCAGACGATCTCGACTCCATGGAAGACGCTCCCTCCGCTGGGCGCCGTGGCCGGCAGGTAGGTGCCGTCCTCCAGGAACCGGAACAGTCTGCTGAGCTCGGCCAGACTGAAACTGAGCGAGGGGATGCAGTACTCGCCGGCGGGGATCTCCGGTGGCAGTTCGCTGTCGTGCGGTGCCACCAGGGTCCGCGGCCGCTGCCCTCTGCGGTCCTCCCACTTGACCGTCATGCGTGGACACCGCCGCTCAGCGCGTTGATCCGCGCGAGGACGACGGCGACCTCGGCGGGGGCGTAGTGCCGGCGGGTCCGCGGGAGCGCGTCGATCGCGGTCCACACGTCGTACCAGCCGGACAGCTCCCGCTCGGAGGCGCCGCATGCGACCAGGTAGGCACTGGCCAGCTCCCACGTAGGCAGCGTGCGACCGCTCGCGGCGCGCACCAGGTTGGTGTGGGAGTAGTGCGCGCCGGCCGCCAGTTCGCGGTAGGTCCGTCCGGTCGCGGCGCGCCGCCGCCGAAGCCCTGCGGCGAAGGCCTTCAACGGTGAGCCGTCGTCACACACCAGTTCGTTCTCGACTCGAGGCATGACCTGCGGTGTTCCTTCCAGTCACGGACCGTGCTGTCCGGGGAATGCTGCCAGGGACGAAACTAGTGTCCGTCAGGCGCGCCGGTGAAGTTTCTTTGGTGCGAGTTCGAACTGGCCGGTACATGCATTTCGCAGTGAATCTTCCGATGCGAGAGCCGCTCGAAAGCCCAACCCCACAAAGGGATACCGGTCTGATCAAATATTTGCCGGCGGCCGCGGGGGTGGCCGGTGGCGATGAATTCTTTGCAGAGTTCTGACGCGTCGCCGGTATTTGCCAAGAATTGATAGAGCCGTTGCGCTATGCAACTACAGAGCGTAGTCTGAAAAAGATTTGCATCGAGGGTTGGCAAGACGCGCTGATCTGGATAATGTCTTGCAACAACCACGGTGAGGGGTTGGTGTGAGGATGCGGAACGAGTTGTCCCGGCGTGGGTTTCTCGCTGGAGTGGGTGCGGTGGCGGCCGCCGCGGCGGGGTGTTCGCCGGGTGGTGGGTCCAAGTCGAGCGTGCTGCAGGTCTGGGGTGGCGTGCCGGCGGCCTCCGGGCCGCAGAAGGTGGTGGACGCGTTCCAGGCGAAGTTCCCGCAGTACAAGGTGAACTACACGCGGTTCGTCAACGACGACCGCGGCAACCTGAAGCTCGACACCGCCCTGCAGGGCGGGATCGACATCGACGTGTACTTCACCTACGCGCAGGAGAACCTCGCGCTCAGAGCCGGGTCCGGACTGGCGGCGGACCTGACCGAGCGGGTACGGGCCGACCCCGAGCTGAAGGTGTTCCTGGACACCGACCAGCCGCGCGCGTTTCTCGACAACGGCCGGATCAAGGCGCTGGCGACCGCGCGGGAGCCGTACTTCGTGCTGTTCAACGAGAAGCTCCGCGAGCAGGCCGGCGTCGAGCTCCCGCACGCGTGGACGATCGAGGACTACCGCGCGACGGCCAAGAAGCTGACCACCGCGCGGACCTTCGGCTGCTACACGATCCCCGACGTCCCGCGGATCAAGCTCGGACCGAACTACTGGTACGACGGCGACCGCTCGAACTTCGGCGACCCGCACTTCGAGCAGGCGTTCGCGCTCGGCCGCGAGATGATCGCCGACGGAACCGCCTTCCCCTGGCGCGAGGTGCTCGCCCGCCACCTCGACGCCTACCAGCAGAACTCGTTCCTGACCCAGGAGTTCCATCTGTGGTCGACCGCGCCGTTCAACCTGCGCTACCTGTACGACGCCAAGTTGTACCCGCACGACTTCAAGGTCGCCTTCGCGCCGCCGCCCACCGTCGACGGTGGTGACTGGAACGGCGGCTCGTACAACAACTTCGTGATGGTCAACCCGAAGTCCCCGAAGGCCGACGCGGCCTGGGAGTTCGTGAAGTTCTGGCTGACGCAGGGCTCCGGCCCGATGCTGGCCGGCGGCAAGCTGCCCACGCTCGGCAACGTCACCGACGACCAGATGATCACCGGCGTGCTCGGCAAGGAGCCGGACAAGTACTTCGACGTCGACTCGTTCCGCCGGGTCGTGCTCGGCGCCGAGCCGAAGCTGGCCACCGACACCCGGCTGGCCGGCTTCCCCGAGATCAGCCTCGCCCACGGACAGCAGCGCGACCTGTGCTGGCTCGGCGAGAAGGACCCCGGCCCCGCGATCCGTGACGTCCGGCGCCTCGCCGACGCCGCGATCGCCCGTACCGAGAGGAGCTCGTGATGACCACGGCCACTGTCGCCGCGGCGCCCGCGGTCCGCACCGAGAAGCAGCCCGGGATCAAGCCGCGCGGCTGGATCGGCTTCCTGTTCATCGCCCCCAACCTGCTCGGGGTGATCGCGTTCACGCTGATCCCGCTGATCAGCGTGATCCTGCTGGCCTTCACCGACTGGAACCTGGTCTCCGGCTTCGGCGGCATCAGCTTCGCCGGCCTGGACAACTTCGTCGCCATCGCCAAGGACCCCGGCTTCTGGAACGCCGTCGGCCTGACCGCCGTGTACGTCGGGGTGAGCGTGCCGCTGACCGTCGTACTGGGGCTGGCGCTCGGCATCGCGCTGAACCGGCCGTTGCCCGGTCGCGCGATCCTGCGGGCGATCTTCTTCCTGCCGTACATCGTCAACACGGTCGCGATCGGCATGACCTGGCTGATGCTGATGAACCCGAAGGCCGGCCTGGTCAACCAGGTGCTCGGCGTCTTCGGCCTCGAGCCCGGCTGGTTCGCCTCGTCGCACTGGGCGCTGCCGGCGCTGATCGTGATGGCCGTCTGGGGCGGCGTCGGGTACTGCTCGCTGATCTACCTGTCCGCGCTGCAGGACGCACCGAAGCAGCTGTACGAGGCGGCCGACATCGACGGCGCCGGGGTGTGGGCGAAGTTCCGCACGATCACCTGGCCGTCGTTGCTGCCGACAACGGTCTTCCTGCTGGTCACGCTGATCATCGGGGCGTCGCAGGGGTTCGGCCTGATCGCGCTGATCACGGCCGGCGGTCCGGGCGACGCGACCACGACGATCTCGTACTACATGTACCAGACCGGCTTCCAGTTCTACCGGTTCGGCTACGCCTCGGCGATCGGCCTGGTGACGTTCGTCGGCGTACTGGTGCTGACGCTGCTGACCTGGCGCGCCCAGCGAGGGAGGGCACTTCATGAGTAAGAAGTGGCTGTGGGGGATTCCCTTGTGGATCCTGGCGCTGGCCTTCCTGGCGCCGTTCGCCTGGATGATCTCGACCGCGCTGAAGGCCGACATCGACGCGTACAAGATCCCGATGCAGTGGATCCCGGACCCGTTCCAGTGGGACAACTTCAAGACCGTGCTGGTCGGTGAGACCTCGGTGCTGCCGGCGTTCGGACGGTCCGTCTTCGTCGCCGTCCTGCGCGTCGCGGGCGAGCTGCTGACCGCGACGATGGCCGGCTACGCCTTCGCCCGGATGACGTTCAAGGGCCGCGACAAGCTGTTCCTGCTCTACCTGGCGACCGCGATCATCCCGGCCCAGCTGCTGCTCGTGCCGCGGTTCATCTACTTCCAGAAGCTCGGCCTGTACGACACGCTGTGGGCGCTGATCCTGCCCGGGATGTTCACCGTGCTCGGCACGTTCCTGATGCGCCAGTTCTTCGTCGCCCAGCCGGCCGAGTTCGCCGAGGCGGCCCGGATGGACGGCGCGAACGAGTGGCAGATCTTCCGCCGGATCTACCTGCCGCTGGCCACGCCGGTGCTCAGCGCGCTCGGCATCCTCGCGTTCGTCTGGTCCTGGAACGACTACGAGACGCCGCTGGTGCTGATCAGCAGCCCGGAGAACTTCACCTTGCCGCTCGGGCTGACGGATTTCGTGGACGAGCAGGGTGCGATCGCGCCCGGCCTGACGATGGCCGCCTCGGTGGTCTCGATCGTGCCGGTGCTGCTGGTCTTCGTCCTGCTGCAACGCCGCTTCATCGCCGCGATGACCCATACCGGAATCAAGTGATCAGGGAGTCTTTGGTGAACGTCTCAGGTGTCTTTTCGGACCTCGCGCAGGTCGGCGACTTCGGCCCGCCGCGCAGTGAGCTCGGCGTCGGCTCGCTGATGCCGTGGAACGGAAAGCTCTACGTCCAGAACTACAACTCGCACAAGGCGGCCAGCGGGGGAGGGGTCAGCCTGCGCCGGATCGACCCGGACTTCTCGATGGAGATCGTGCCCGAGACGCTCGGTGTCGACGGCACGTACACGAACCGGTTCGTGCACTTCCCGACGTCGCAGCTGGTGCTCGGCCCGCACGTGATCGACCGCGAGCACAAGATCACCACGATCCCGGAGCTGACGCCGCACCGCGTCTGCGGGACGTCGCGGCACCTGACCAAGCCCGACACGCACGTGTACGTGCTGGCGATGGAGGGTGAGGCCTTCGAGCTCGACCTCACGACGTACGAGTGTGTGCAGGTCTTCGACCTCAACGACGAGCTCGGCACCGACGGTGAGATGAAGGTGCACTACAAGGACTGCTACACCAGCTTCGGCCGGCTCGTGGTCTGCTCCAACGAGTACGAGGAGGCCGACTGGGACGGGCGCCAGGCGCGCGGACGGCTGGCCGAGTACGACGGCCGCGAGTGGCGGATCCTGGCCCGCAAGCCGTTCACCGCGATCGGCGGGCGGCACGAGTTCGGCGGGACCATCTTCGCCTCCGGCTGGGACCAGGCGTCGGCGATCCTCGAGGTCTTCACCGAGGCGGACGGCAAGTGGACCCGGTACCGGCTGCCGAAGGCGTCGCACACCTTCGACCACAAGTGGCAGACCGAGTGGCCGCGGATCCGCGAGGTCGAGCACGAGCGGCTGATGCTGGACCACCACGGCATGTTCTACGAGCTGTCACCGTGGGCGTACGGCGGCAGGATCTGGGGCGTGCGGCCGATCTCGACGCACCTGTGGGTGCTCGGGGACTTCTGCTCGTGGCGCGGGATGTTCGTCGCGGGGGCTGACAACGCGTCGCCGAGTCATGGGCTGAACCCGACGACGGCGGAACCGCAGTCGGGGTTGTGGTTCGGCAAGACCGACGACCTGTGGAACTTCGGCAAACCCGCTGGTTGGGGTGGTCCTTGGTGGGAGACGCCGGTTTCCGCGGGGGTGCCGTCGGATCCGTACCTGATGACCGGGTTCGACAACAAGTGCCTGCACCTGGAGAACCTGGGGACGTCGACGATGACCGTGACGCTGGAGATCGACTTCCACGGGCACGGGCGGTTCGGGGCGTCGTCCTCGTTCACGGTCGAGCCGGGAGCCGTGCACACGCACGTGTTCCCGCCGGGGTTCAGCGCGCACTGGGTCCGCGTCGTCAGCGACACCGACGGGATCGCGAGTGCCCAGTTCGTCTATACGTGATGATCGCTGGATGGGAAACGACGTGGACAGAGCTGGAACCCCGAGCCCGCTGCAGCTGGCGAAACGCGCGCTGCCCGACCTGAACGGCGCGATGCTGCGGGTCGCCGAGCAGCTGCTGGCGAACCCGGACGACGTCGCGCGCGGGTCGATCACCAAGCTGGCCGAGGCCGCGCAGACCTCGGCCGCGACGGTGACACGGCTGTCCACGCACCTCGGGTTCGCCGGGTACCCGGCGCTTCGGGCCGCGCTCGCGATGGAGATCGGGCGCGGCATGGAGGCCGGCTGGGCCAGTGACATCGGGCTGGCGATCGGCCCGGCGGACCCGCCCGAGCAGGTGCTCAACGTGCTCGCCTCGACGCAGGCGAACGCGTTGCGCAACGCGCTCTCGTCGATCGACCTGAACGCCGCGACCCGGGTCGCGGACGCGATCGCGGGCGCCCGTCGTACGCACATCTACGGCGAGTGGGGCGACGCGATCCCGGCCCGCGAGCTGTACATCCGGTTGCTGCGGATCGGCATCCCGGTCTGGTTCTTCGACGGCCCCCAGTCGGCGCAGATCGCCGGCGGGCTGCTCGGGCCCGGTGATGTCGGGCTCGTCGTGACCCGGTCAGGGACCGATGGGACGACGCTCGATTTCGTACGCCGCGTGACCGCCCAGGGTGCGCTGTCGGTCGCGATCACCGGCGTGGTCTCCTCGCCGGTCGGTGAGATCGCCGACGTCACCTTCGACACCGGTACGCCGGTCGGCGGCACCTGGACCGAGTTCTTCGCCGGGCGCGCCAGCGACACGTTGACCGCCGGGCTGCTGTTCGTCCTGGTCGCGCAGCGCGTGCCCGACCACCTCACCGCCAACCACCCGAACGGGCCGGGTCAGCCCGTCGTACACCCCGACACCTGAGAGGTTCCTGCATGCAGCAGCTCGACGTTCGTACCGATCTGACCGTCGTCGGTGGAGGTCTTGCCGGAGTCTGTGCCGCGATCGCCGCCGCCCGGCAGGGCCGTACGGTCGCACTCGTGCAGAACCGCCCGGTGCTCGGCGGCAACTCCTCCAGCGAGGTGCGCGTCTGGGTCTGCGGCGCGACCGCGCACGGCGTCCAGCACTTCGCGCGCGAGACCGGGATCATGGGCGAGCTGTTCGTCGAGAACCAGTACCGCAACCCGCAGGGCAACCCGTACTACTGGGACCTCGTCGTGCTCGAGGCCGTTCGGGCCGAGCCGAACATCCGGTTGTTTCTCAACACCGACGTCAGGACGCTCGACGCCGCCGACGGTGAGATCCGCTCGGTGACCGGCTGGCAGATGGGCTCGGAGAAGGAGATCACCTTCCACAGCCCGGCGTACGCCGACTGCTCCGGCGACGGGCTGATCGGGTTCCTGGCCGGTGCCGAGTTCCGCACCGGGCGCGAGCCGCGGTCGGCGTACGACGAGTCGTGGGCGCCGGAGGTGCCCGACGACAACACGCTCGGCAGCACGATCCTCTTCTACACCAAGGACGCGGGCGAGCCGGTGCGGTTCGTGCCGCCGTCGTTCGCGCGCGACATCACCGAGACGTCGATCCCGGAACGGCGGATCATCCGGACCGATGCCTACGGGTGTGCGTACTGGTGGATCGAGTGGGGCGGGTCGCTCGACGTCGTCGACGACAACGAGGCGATCCGGGACGAGCTGCAGGCGGCGGTGTACGGGATCTGGGACCACATCAAGAACTCGGGCCGTTTTGAGGCCGACAATCTGACGCTGGAGTGGATCGGGGCGGTGCCGGGGAAGCGGGAGTACCGGCGGTTCGTCGGCGACCACGTGCTCACGCAGCACGACGTACTGGAGCAGCGTCTCTTCGACGACCGGGTGGCCTTTGGCGGATGGTCGATCGATCTGCACCCGCCCGGTGGGATGTACGCGACCGAGCGCGGGTCGAAGCACTGGCATCCCGACGGGAACTACCACATCCCGCTGCGCTCGCTGTACTCGCGCAACGTGCGGAACCTGTGGATGGCCGGCCGCAACATCTCCGCGAGCCACGTAGCCTTCGGTACGACGCGCGTGATGGCCACCTGCGCGGTCCTCGGCGAGGCTGTCGGAGTTGCTGCTGCTGTTGCTCTTGGCAACGACCTGACGCCGCGGTCGTTAGCTGTTGAGCATTTCGATCTGGTCCGCAACGCCCTGCACCGCGCCGACGCGTCCGTCCTCGGCGTCGCCGACGCCGACCCTGCCAACCTCGTTCTGACGGCGACCGCTTCGGCCTCGTCCACCCTGCGCCGCCTGGCCGTGGAAGTCTCCGACGGCTCGTTTGCTCTCGACGAGGACCTGGCGATGGTCCTCCCCGTCGATCCTTCTCTGGGCGGCCTGGAGTTCCTCCTCGACGCCGCCGAGGACACCACTCTGGTTGTTGAACTCCACGACCCCCTGAAGCCGCAGAACTACCTGCCCCTGGCTCTGCTCTCTTCCTGCGAGGTCCCTGTGCCCGCCGGCGAGAAGCGCTGGGTCTCGGTCCCTCTCTCCTGGCACCCCTCAGCGCCCGGCAATGCGGTCGTGGTCCTGAAGCGCAATCCGTCGGTCGCCGTCCACACCGCGGCCACGGCTCTCCCCGGCACCCTCTGCTTCTCGCACCGGGACCCCGCCCCCGACGAGCAGTACACCGAACAGTTCCGCTCCTGGAAACACATCCTCCCGCGCGCCGGCCTCTGCTACCGCGCCGGCGACTCCGACGCCTACTCCCCGTCGAAGGTCATCGGCGGCTACTCCCGCCCGTACGGCGGCCCCAACCTCTGGTCCTCCGAAGACCTCGCCTGGGACTCCGCACCGGCGATCACCCTCACCTGGCCGTCACCGGTCGAGGTCACCGAGGTAGTAGTCGTCCTGGACGACAACGTGGAGGAAGACCTCATCAACCTCCACCACCACCGCACGCCGTACGAGGTGCTCCCGACGCTCCTCCACACCTACACCCTCGAAACCCGCACCCCCAACGGCGAATGGCGCCCCCTGACCACCATCACGTCCAACCACCACCGCCTCCACCGCCACGCCCTCTCTACTCCCACCCGCGTCTCCGCCCTCCGCCTAACCACCCCCACCACCAACGGCTCCCCAAGAGCCCACGTGGTCTCCATCCGCGCGTACTAGCCTGCCCGGCTGCGCCCACCCGAGCGCCCTGGCCTCCGTCCGCTAGGGAGGCCAGGGCCCGACTGGGCCCAGTCGGGCGACAACAGCAGCCCGTCCGCCGCCGCACCCGCCTTGCTCCGCACTCGCCCCGCCGCGCCGCGCCGCTCTGCACCGCACGCGAGCTGGCCTCCCAGCAACTGGAGGGCCGGTTCTCGGCTCGTCCGTCGCTCGCGCGGGCCTCGCCGTCGAACTGCTCGTGGGCACTCAGCATCGGGTGCCGCCGCGTCGCTGACTGCTTCTGAGGGTTCTGCTGGACAGGTCGCCCGCGGGTGGACCCTCGACCGGGGCGCGGATCGGATCGTCCGAGCTGAATGCGGTCGGGACTGGCTCGACCGGGCAAACCGCCGGGAGCCGTCGATGGTGGGCGCCGCAGCGTTCAGGCTGCTCGGTCACCGTCGGGACCAGTTCGTTTGCGTCTTACTGCGACGGTGGCGCTGGACCTGGGCGGAAGGGGAGGGGAGCAGATGCCGGCACTTCGTACGCGATTGGTGTGGCACATACGTCCACTCGTTCGTCGTACGGGCTCAACCATCCGGGCCCAGCTCGGGGAATCAGGCGGATTCGGCTAAAGGTTCGGGCTTGGGGCGTTTGGGGAGGCGGAGGAAGGTTCGCGTGGCTACGTGGATCTGGGCGGCGACTGCTTCGCCGGTGTAGCGGTCGGTGCGGGTCATGGCGCCGATCTCGCCGATGCGGTGGATCAGTGGGCGGACGCGGAACTCGATCGGGGTTTCGAGGACGACGTTGAGGGCTTCGAGGGCGCCGTCGAGCTCGCCGAGCTCGAGGTGGGCCTTGACCTGCTGGAGGCGGACCATGCGCTCGGCGCCGGCGTTGCGTTTGGCTTCGGGAGCTCGCTCGAACAGCGACGTGCTGTGCTCGGCGCAGGCCAGAGTCTCCCGGGCCTGCCCCAGCGCGAGGTGGGCGTCCGACCACAGCCCCTCGGCCCGGGCAGGTGTGCACAGGAGGAAACCGAAGAGTTCCTGGTCGACGGGCGGTACGGACACACGTTGGGCATCGGCGAGCGCCGTACGGGCTTGGTCTGTACGGCCTGCTCGGGCGAGGTCGACCGCGAGGGCGCTGGACAGGAAGAGCTTGGACGAGCCGACGGCGTGCCGCAGCCCGGCCTCGGCGTACTCTGCGGCGCGGGTGAAGTCGTCCTGCCAGAACGCGGCGGTGTGCTGGGTCGCGCGCACCCAGGCGCGGAGGTCACCGTGGTCGGCGGCGTCGGCGCAGGCCCACGCCGTACGGGTGTGGTTCTCGGCGAGGTCGGGGCGGCCGAGGTCGACCGACATCCAGCCGAGGATGGTGAGCGCCCAACCGGCCGCGGTGTAGAGGTCGCGGGTCTGCGCCGGTGACTGGCGTCCGGCGAGCAGCTCGAACGCACGGTCGCGGATCGCGCGGGTGCGCAGGAACAGGTCTTTGGTCGGCACGCGCAGGTACTGCCGGCAGACCCGTTCGATGTCGGCCTGCAGTTGCTCGACGGTCAGGTCGCCGACGTTCGAGGTCTCCGCGAGCGGCAGGATCGAGACCGACTCGTCGGCCGTCCGCACCATCTCGTCGTCCAGACCGACCATCGACGAGATGCTCGTGTCGAGCTCACCCAGCCCTGGACGGCTCCCCGGCGAGAACCCGAGCTCGTTGTCCGTAGCAACGGTGAGGACCTGGCGCAGCCCGGCCCGGTACGCCGCACCGGGCCAGCGGACCACACCACGCTCGAGCTTCGCGATGTAGTGCCCGTCCAGGTCGTACTCGATCCCGGTCGTCTCCCACAACCATCCGCAGACCGCCTCCGCGAGCTCGCCCCTGGACATGTGCTCACCCGGCGCGCGCCGCGACGGCGTCCGCTCACGGGCGTCCCGCAACAATCCGTTCACCTCCGACATGCCCGCAACTGTAGGAGCGCGAACACGCTCGGTGACCACAAAAACCACCCCTGTGGACGAACTGCCCCACGATGCCCCGACCTGCCCCGCCCATCTGCCCCACGATGCCCCAACCCCCCGCCCGCAAGGCGTTCACCAGCCGTCCCGGGGCCCTCGACCAAGCGCACCAGCAGCAACCGGCCAGCGCCGGTACGGCGAAGCCCTGTGACGCTTCCCGTGGTGGGATCGTCCCTAGAAGCAGCCGGTCGGCGGGTGCCCCGCCAAGCCGTTCCACGGCAGGCCGGTCGGCAGGTGCCCTGCCAGGCCCTCCACAGCAGGCCGGTCAGCAGGCAGCCGGCGGGTGCCCTGCCGGACCCTTCCACAGCAGGCCGGTCAGCAGACGGTCGGCGGGTGTGGCGCCAATCCCTTCCAGAGCGGGCCGGTAGCAGCCGGTCGGTGGGTGCCCGCTCCGCCTTCCAGAGCGGCCGGCCACCGCCGTACGCCGAGGTCTCCGGCGATCCCACGGCGAAAGCCTCTTGACGCGGCCGGGGCAGCGCCGCGATCTGGGCCCTTGGCACGCGGGGGATGCTTCGCGATCTGCCCCACGGAGGCTGACCGGCCCGATGCCGACAGTCGCGCACCTGCCCCGCAAGTCCCCGAGCACCCACCGTCCGTAGCCACGCCCACGCCACCGGACGCCTTGGCCAACAGCACCGGGCACGTCCGGACGCCTCGGCCAAGAGGACCGGCGCCAACGAGTAGCTGGTCGCCCGCCGTGCACGGCGAGGGATCCAGCGGTGATACCACTCGTGTTGGCCAGCGCTGCAGCGGCACACCAAGCGCGCCGGTTGTCAGCCGGCTCGGCACTACCCGCGGGCCATCACTGCGTCGTACGCAGGCCCAGCGTGCCGGCGGCCGCAGGCGGGCGGCGGCGGCCGTCGGCAACCCGGCAGCAGCGCCAGCGACCGTCAGGACCGCACATGGCTCGCCGTGCCGGCGCACGGGACAGCGTGGGTTGTACTGCGGCTGCGCCGGTGATTTGCCCGGGCGGCGACGGTACGGCGGGCAGGCGGTCGCCGGGCCGGGGTAGGTCGGCTGGGGTGGGGCGGGGGGTTACCCGAGCAGGCAAGTGGTCATCCGCTGGGGGCAGGGGATCGGCTTGCCTCGTGGAGCTTGTGGCGGGCGCGGATCATGGCGGCGAGGACGGGCTCGCGGCTGTTGAGGGTGGTCCTCGGTCTGCCGTGGAATCTCGGATGCCGTGAAGCGTGGGGGTGGGCTACTTGGGATGGTCGTCGTCGGGTTTCAGGGTGTGGTTTGGGTTGCCTGGGGTTCGGCGGTCGCGTTTCATTTCGGCTTCTCGGAGGTGGCGGACGCCTTCGCAGAAGGTGTCTCGGGCTTGTTGTTCGAGGGCGGTGAAGAGGGCGTAGTAGCCGGTGTCGTAGTCGTCGACAATTTGGAAGGTCCAGCGGTCTTCGATGACGTTGCGGCCCAGGAGGTCGCGTTCTAGTTGGGCGGCGAACTCCTCGTGGCCCGCCTCGCGGAAGAGTTGGAGGACCTCGTCGAGTTCGTTGTCGGCGCGGCCGGTGAGTTCGTGGAAGCCGTAGAGGTAGCCGCGGGCTCGGTTGACCGTTTCCAGGGCGTGGGTGAGGCGGCCGACGGCCTGGACGGTCTGGTCGTCGACTCCTGGCGGTCTTGGGCGCGGGGATTCTTGGGGATCATCGCTCATGGGGACGCGGTACCCGCCCGATAAGCTGGGCAACGTGCCGGAGGAAGCGATCACGACGCTGAGGGCTGAGTTGGGTGGGTTCGGGCGGGCGGAGATCGGGTTCGCTCTGCTGGAGACCTTCTTGCAGGTGGCGGGGGCCTGGGGGGTCGAGGCGGTGCTGGATCCTCGGCGGTTGCTGTTGCCGGACGAGATGACTGACGATCGGGCGCTGGTGCAGGGGCTGATCGAGGAATCGGCGGGCTGGCCGGTGGTGAAGTGGGGGCCGTTCACCGTGCACGAGCGGCGGTTCGCGGTGGACGACGATCAGGCTCGGTGGGACTACACGCGGCTGGCTTACTGCTCGTCGGCCGCGACGGTGTGGAGCCGGGGGCGTCATACGACGTACTTCGAGGTGGTGGATCACCATCGGGCGACGTACTGGTTGCCGGACTCTCTCAAGGAGCAGTACTTCGCGACGTTGGAGGCGAAGCGATGGGAGATTCCGGAGAGCTGGTTGACCGCGCTTCCGAAGCAGCCGAAGCCCTGGTGGAAGCGCGGCCGTTGAGCGTCAGTTGACGGCGGGGAGCTTTTCGAGGGCGGCGGCGACCGAGGCCTGGAGGTCGGCGTCGTCCCAGGCGCGGTCGGTGATTTCGCCGGACAGGTAGGAGTCGTACGCCGCCAGGTCCAGGTGCCCGTGGCCGCAGAGGGCGGTGAGGATGACCTTCTCCTCGCCGGACTCCTTGCAGCGTTGGGCTTCGTCGATCGCGGCGGCGAGCGCGTGCGTCGGCTCGGGCGCCGGCACGATGCCCTCGGTCCGGGCGAACAGGACGCCGGCCGCGAAGCACTCCGACTGCGGCTTGGCGATCGCCTCGATCTCGCCGGTCTCGTACAGGTGGCTGATCAGCGGGCTCATCCCGTGGTACCGCAGGCCGCCGGCATGGATCGGGTCCGGGACGAAGTCGTGCCCGAGGGTGTGCATCTTCATCAGCGGCGTCATCCCGAGGGTGTCGCCGAAGTCGTACGCATAGGTGCCCTGGGTCAGCGTCGGGCAGGCCTGGGGCTCGACCGCACGGATCACCGGGGACTGCCGGCCGGCCCACTTCTCCCGCAGGAACGGGAACGCCAGGCCGCCGAAGTTCGAGCCGCCGCCGGTGCAACCGACGATCACGTCCGGGGTCTCACCGACCATCGCGAGCTGCATCAGCGCTTCCTCGCCGATGATCGTCTGGTGCATCAGCACGTGGTTGAGCACCGAGCCGAGCGCGTAGTGCACAGACTCGTCCTGCACCGCCATCTCGACGGCCTCGCTGATCGCGATTCCGAGCGAACCGGTCGACGCCGGGTCCTCGGCGAGGATCTTGCGGCCGGCCTCGGTCAGGTCGGACGGGCTCGGGTGCACGGTCGCGCCGAACACCTTCATCATCGCCCGCCGGTACGGCTTCTGGTCGTACGACGCCCGCACCTGCCAGACCTCGCACTCCAGCCCGAACTGCGCGCAGGCGAAGGCGAGCGCGGTGCCCCACTGCCCGGCGCCGGTCTCGGTGGTCAGCTTCCGGATCCCGGCCTTGGCGTTGTAGTACGCCTGGGGGACGGCCGTGTTCGGTTTGTGGGAGCCGGCGGGGGAGACGCCTTCGTACTTGTAGTAGATCCGTGCCGGGGTGTCGAGTGCCTTCTCCAGGCGGTGCGCGCGGTACAGCGGGCTGGGTCGCCAGAGGCGGTAGACGTCGAGGACCTCACCAGGGATGTCGACGTACTGGTCCTGCGAGACCTCCTGCAGGATCAGGTCCATCGGGAACAACGGCGCGAGGTCCTCGGGCCCGATCGGCTGCCCGGTCCCCGGATGCAGCACCGCCGGCGGAGGTGTCGGCAGATCGTGCAGCACGTTGTACCACCGGGTCGGCATCTCGTCCTCGGGCAACAGGATCTTCGTCGGCGTCGTCATGCAGCAAAGTTAGAGCTGCGTGGGCTCCTCGGCAATGAACCGAACCGGCACTTGTCCGGCACTCTTCAGGATGTCGATCGCGCCGTCGGCAACCATCACGTAGACGACGTCAGAGGGCTGGTCGCGCACCAGTGCTTCGGCAGGGGTCAGTCCGGCGAGCTGCTTGGCCGGCATTCGCCCGATCATCTCGTGCGACACGAGCAGCGGGCGGCGCGATCCGGTGCCGGCGACGAGCACCGCGACCGGTAAGCCCAAGCCGTCAGCGATGATCTGGGCCGTGCGGCGGGCGCGGGCGAGGGGGCTGGTGAAAACGGCGTCGATCTGGCGGGTGCTGAGGAGAACCGCGTTGCGGCTTGCCTGATCGATGCCGAGCGGGGTCAGAGGGGAGTCCAGTCGGCCTTGTCTGCGGCCGGTGACGTTCCACTCAGTTTGGCCGTGACGGGCGAGGTAGACGGTGTCGAAGAGCACTAGTACGTCGTGGCAGGTGCTGTGGCCGGGGAGGGCGCGTCTGTGCCGAGCCAGTTGTCGATGTCGGTCAGTAGGGCCTTCTGGATGTCGGCCGGGGCTGTGGAGGCCAGGACTGAGCCTCGGGCCAGGTCGGCCAGTTCGAGGTCTGTGAAGTTGTGGATGGTGCGGGCTGTTTCGTACTGCTCGGCCAGGCGGGAGCCGAAGAGGAGGGGGTCGTCGGCGCCTAGGGCGATGCGGGCGCCGGCTTCGTAGAGCTGGCGGAGGGGGACGTCTTCGGGGCGTTGGTAGACGCCGAGGGAGACGTTGGAGGCGGGGCAGACCTCCAGGGCTACCTGGGCGTCGACTATGCGCTTCAGGAGGTCGGGGTCCTCGATCGAGCGGACGCCGTGGCCGATGCGGCCGGCGCCTAGTTCGTCCAGGCAGGTGCGGACGGTGGACGGGCCACAGAGCTCGCCGCCGTGGGGTGCCGCGAGCAGGCCGGCGTTGCGGGCGATGCGGAACGCGGGGGCGAACTCGGACGTGGTGCCGCGGCGTTCGTCGTTGGAGAGGCCGAAGCCGACGACGCCTCGGCCGACGTACTGGGAAGCCAGGCGGGCCAGGGTGCGGGCGTCGAGGGGGTGACGGGTGCGGTTGGCGGCGATCACGACCTGGACGTCGATGCCGGTCGTGGCGGCCGCGTCGCGGGCGGCGTCCAGGACCAGGTCGGTGAACTCGGTGATGCCGTGGAAGCGGTTCGCGTAGCCGGAGGGGTCGACCTGGATCTCCAGCCAGCGGGAGCCGTCCGCGGCGTCGTCCTCGGCGGCCTCGCGGACCAGACGGCGTACGTCGTCCTCGGTCCTGAGCACCGAGCGGGCGATGTCGTACAGCCGCTGGAAGCGGAACCAGCCGCGCTCGTCGGCCGCCGAAAGGTCCGGCGGCCAGTCGGTGCGAAGGGCGTCGGGGAGGCGGACGCCGTGCTTGTCGGCCAGCTCGACCAGGGTGAGGTGACGCATCGACCCGGAGAAGTGCAGATGCAGATGGGTTTTCGGCAGCAGCCGAAGGTCGCGTGGCGCCATCACAGAAGGTTACCGACACCTTGCGGAAACCGGGAAACCGGGCGGTCCCGCAAACGGCGACGGCCCGCCGGAAGCTCTCCGGCGGGCCGTCGTACGCGCGAATGTCAGCTGAGGAGCTTGGCGATTCGGGAGACGCCTTCGGTGAGGTCGTTGTCGCCGAGGGCGTAGGACAGGCGCAGGTAGCCGGGGGCGCCGAAGGCCTCGCCGGGGACTACGGCGACCTCGGCCTCGTCGAGGATGATCTCGGCCAGCTCCGCCGAGGTGGTGGGGGTCTTGCCGGCGATCTCCTTGCCGAGGACGCCCTTGACCGACGGGTAGGCGTAGAACGCGCCGGTCGGTTCGGGGCACTCGACGCCGGGGATCTCGTTCAGCATCGACACCATCAGCTTGCGGCGCCGGTCGAAGGCGGTCTTCATCTCGTCGACGGCCGACAGGTCGCCGGTCAGCGCGGCGATCGCGGCGCGCTGGGCGACGTTGTTCACGTTCGAGGTCTGATGCGACTGCAGGTTGGTCGCGGCCTTGATGACGTCCTTCGGGCCGATCATCCAGCCGACCCGCCAGCCGGTCATCGCGTACGTCTTGGCGACGCCGTTCAGCACGACGGTCCGGTCGGCGAGCTCCGGGACGGCGACCGGCAGCGAGGTGAACTTCGTGTCGCCGTAGGTCAGGTGCTCGTAGATCTCGTCGGTGATCACCCAGATGCCGTGCTCGAGCGCCCAGCGGCCGATCGCCTCGATCGCCTCGGGGGTGTCCACCGCGCCGGTCGGGTTCGACGGGGAGCAGAACAGCAGCGCCTTGGTCTTCTCGGTCCGGGCCGCCTCCAGCTGCTCGACGGTGACCAGGTAGTTCTGGCTCTCGTCGGCCAGCACCTCGACCGGGACGCCCCCGGCCAGCTGGATGGTCTCCGGGTACGTCGTCCAGTACGGCGCCGGCAGCAGCACCTCGTCGCCCGGGTCGAGCAGCGTCGCGAAGGTGTTGTAGACCGCGTGCTTGCCGCCGTTGGTCACCAGGACCTGGGCCGCCTCGATCTCGTAGCCGGAGTCCCGCTTGGTCTTCTCGACGATCGCCTGCTTGAGCTCGGGCAGACCACCGGCCGGGCTGTAGCGGTGGTTCTTCGGATCGCGGGCGGCCGCGACGGCCGCCTCGACGATGTAGTCGGGCGTCGGGAAGTCCGGTTCGCCGGCGCCGAAGCCGATCACCGGGCGACCGGCCGCCTTGAGCGCCTTCGCCTTGGCGTCGACCGCCAGCGTGGCCGACTCGGAGATTGCACCAATCCGTGCAGAGATGCGGGAAGCCATGACCCCATCCTGGCACCACCGGTGCGCCGGTGACATCTCGGTATCGGTTGGTGACACCGAGAGCTGCCGGGGACCGGGAACCATCGTGGGGTGGGTGGCGTTTGTACCCGGTGAAGGCTGTAAGGTTCTGCTCGCGGTACGGCGCCCGGTGGGGTCGTGGCGGGTAGGCCTCAGTTCGACCAGGTGGCTTCGACCCCGTACACTCTTCTAGTCCGGGCGTAGATGGCCCTGATCCGGCATGCCCGAGATCAGGTCAGCGGCGTCCGGGAGAGATTGCAGAGGGCACTAGCTCAACTGGCAGAGCATCGGTCTCCAAAACCGAAGGTTGGGGGTTCAAGTCCCTCGTGCCCTGCAACTCCTGACCGGCGCAGGGCCGGTCAGGCCGCCGCTAGCGAAAGAGGTAGGTCGTGACGGAGACGCGCACCCCGGCACCGTCCGGCGCCGGCAAGCCTGCGGAAGGCAAGTCGGGCAACCGGCTGCTGCGTTTCTACCGCCAGGTGGTCGCCGAGCTCCGCAAGGTCGTCTGGCCGACGCGCAAGCAGCTCTCCACCTACTTCGTGGTCGTGCTGACCTTCGTGGTGTTCGTCATCGCGATCGTGTCGGTGCTCGACCTCGCCTTCGGCTGGGCGATGTTCAAGATCTTCGGCTGACCGCCTCCGCCGTAGCGATCCACCGGCCGCGCGGTCCTCAGAGCTGACCGCCACAGACAACACCCGATGCAGAGATGACGGAGTACAACGTGTCCGAGCGTGACGACGAGGTCCTCGACTACGAGGACAACATCGACTTGTCCGCTGACGCCGACGCCGATGACGACGTCGAGCTGGATCTCGACCTGGACCTCGACGACGACGATGACGACGATGTCGTGATCGCCGATGACGACGACGATCCGTTCGCCGAGGTCAACGACAAGGCGGAGGCCGAGTACGCCGCCGACGACGACGCCGAGACCGGTGACGCCGACGAGGACGACTCCGACGACGAGCCGGTGGTGATCGTGGCCGCGGCCGACGACGCCGAGGACGCCGAGGTGGTCACCGCCGCCGACGTCGACGACGCGACCGACGAGCTCGCCACCGAGACCGCCGAGACCGCGCCGGACGACACCACCGAGCAGGTCGAGGACGACGAGGTCGTCTTCTCCGCCGGTGACGACTCCGACGACGATGATGACGACGACGACGCCGAGGCCGCCGTACCGGCTGCCGCCGCGGACGACGCCGACACCGACGACGAGGCCGAGGAAGAGGCCGAGCCGGAGGAGCCGGGCGACCCGCTGGAGGAGCTGCGCGCCACACTGCGCTCGCAGATCGGCGACTGGTACGTGGTGCACACGTACTCGGGGATGGAGAACCGGGTCAAGTCCAACCTGGAGAACCGGATCACCTCCCTGAACATGGAGGACTACATCTTCGAGATCGTCGTGCCGACCGAAGAGGTCGCCGAGATCAAGAACGGGCAGCGCCGGATGGTCAAGCGCACCGTGCTCCCCGGCTACGTGCTGGTCCGGATGGACCTGACCGACGAGTCCTGGTCGACCGTGCGGCACACACCGTCGGTGACCGGCTTCGTCGGCAACAGCCAGAAGCCCGTACCGCTCAGCCTCGAAGAGGTCGAGAAGATGCTCGCTCCGGCCGTCGTGGCGGCGGCCGAGGCGGCGGCTGCCGAGACCGGTGCCGCACCCACCAAGACCGCGGCCAAGAAGAAGGTCGAGGTCGCCGACTTCGGTGTGGGCGACTCGGTCATGGTCGTCGACGGGCCGTTCGCGACCCTGCACGCCACGATCACGGAGATCAATGCCGACGCCCAGCGGATCAAGGCGCTGGTGGAGATCTTCGGCCGGGAAACCCCGGTGGAACTCAGCTTCAGCCAGATCCAGAAAGTCTAAGGACCCGAAATGCCTCCCAAGAAGAAGATCGCTGCCCTGGTCAAGGTGCAGCTGCAAGCCGGTGCCGCGACGCCGGCACCGCCGGTCGGTACCGCTCTCGGTCCGCACGGCGTCAACATCATGGAGTTCTGCAAGGCGTACAACGCCCAGACAGAGTCCATGCGTGGCAACGTCGTACCGGTCGAGATCACGATCTACGAAGACCGGTCCTTCACCTTCGTCACCAAGACGCCGCCGGCGCCGGAGATGATCAAGAAGGCGGCAGGCCTGCAGAAGGGCTCGCCGGTCCCGCACAAGGAGAAGGTCGGCAAGATCACCAAGGACCAGGTCCGCGAGATCGCCACCACCAAGATGCCGGACCTGAACGCCCGCGACATCGACGCCGCGATGAAGATCATCGAGGGCACCGCCCGCTCGATGGGCGTCACCGTCGACAAGAAGTAATGCACCCCGGTTCACCCCGGTGAACCAGTTGGTGTGGAAGGGCGAACAGAAAGCTCGCCCGTGAAGACCACAACCGCGAACGATCGAGCAACCGTTCGCAAACAGGAGAACCCAGAAATGGCACAGCGCAGCAAGTCTTACCGCACCATCGCGGACAAGATCGACTTCGATCACCTCTACACCCCGCTCGAGGCGATCAAGCTCGCCAAGGAAGCGGCCGGCAGCAAGAAGTTCAACTCGACGCTCGACGTCGCGATGCGCCTCGGGGTCGACCCCCGCAAGGCCGACCAGATGGTGCGCGGCACCGTCAACCTTCCGCACGGCACCGGCAAGACGGCACGGGTCCTCGTCTTCGCCACCGGTGAGAAGGCCGAGGCCGCCAAGGCCGCCGGCGCCGACTTCGTCGGCGACGACGACCTGATCAAGAAGGTCACCGACGGTTGGCTCGACTTCGACGCCGTCGTCGCCACCCCCGACCTGATGGGCAAGGTCGGCCGCCTGGGCCGCGTGCTCGGACCGCGTGGTCTGATGCCGAACCCGAAGACCGGAACGGTCACCCCGGACGTGACGAAGGCTGTCACCGAGATCAAGGGCGGCAAGATCGAGTTCCGGGTCGACCGGCACGCGAACCTGCACTTCATCATCGGCAAGGGCTCGTTCGACGAGGCCCAACTGGTGGAGAACTACAGCGCCGCGCTGGAGGAGATTCTCCGGCTGAAGCCCTCCAGCTCCAAGGGCCGCTACATCCGCAAGACCGTCATCTCGACCACGATGGGTCCGGGCGTCCAGGTGGACCCCAGCATCACCCGCAACATGCTGGGCGAGGACGACGCCTGAGCTTCGGCTCACCAGTAGCACCCGAAAGGCCCTGGTCGGTTGACCGGGGCCTTTCGCCGTCCCCAGACGCTCAGGCTTGAGCGGCGACCAGGCGGAGCGTCCCATCGGCGGTCCGGACGGTGAAGCCGTCGGAGTGCGACGCGACGATGCTGCCCGGCGCTCCGGCGGCAGCCTTGGCCGGCTCGGTCCGGGCGACCAGGTACTCGGTCCCGTCGAGGACGACCCGGGCTCTCACCGCGGTGATGTTGAGCGCCGCAGCCTGACGCGGCGCCATGTATGGGCTGACAAGTGTTCACGGTGGGCCGGAGTCGAGCGCGGGGGCGGAGCGCGGCCTTGTGTACGGCTCAGCCGGTTGTGGCGCGTTCCGGTGGCTGGGGGGTACTCAAAGTGGGGTTGGGGCGGGGTGGGGTGCGGCCTTGTGCACCGGTCAGTCGTGTTCGGGGCGGATCGGTGGCTGGGGGGTACTCAAAGTGGGAGGGATCCGTGGGGGTGATGGGTGATGAGGTCGGGGGTGAGTTGGTCCGGGCTGGGGACACCGACTAGAGCGAGGGCGTGGGTGAGTTCGGCGTACAGGTCGGTGAGGAGGCGGGTGACTCCGGGGGAGCTGTCGACGGTGAGGGCCCACAGGGCCGGGCGGCCGACGAAGACCGCGCGGGCGCCGAGGGCGAGGGCGGTGAGGACGTGCTCGCCGCGGCGGATGCCGCCGTCGACGTACACCTCGGCGTCGGTCCCGGCGACGGCCTGGACGACCTCGGGCAGCGCGTGGGCCGTGGCGATCGCGCCGTCCAGCTGGCGGCCGCCGTGGTTGGAGACGATCAGGCCGGCCGCGCCCGCGTCGACGCAGCGGCGGGCGTCGTCGCCGCGCAGGACGCCCTTCACCACGACCGGTAGGCCGGTGATCGAGCCGAGCCACTCGATCACGTCCGGAGTGAGGTCGTCGGCCTTGGCGAGGTCGTCGTCGGAGTACGCCGACTCGTCGACGTTCGCGCGCAGGTGACCTGGCTGGACGACGTCCCACACGGTCGGCCCGTCGTCCTCCTTGCGGCCGACGACCGGCGTGTCAGCAGTCAGTACGACGGCCCGCGCGCCCGCCGCCACGGCCGCGTCGAGCATCTGCCGGGTGTAGTCGCGGTTGCGCGTCACGTAGATCTGCAGCCACCACGGCGCTCCGGCCGCACCGATCTCCGCGAAGGTCCTGCCCGCGTTGCTCGACACCCCTAGCACCGACCCCGCCGCGGCGACGCCGGCCGACATCGCCGCCTCGCCGTCGGGATCGGCCTGCCGCTGCAGCGTGGTCGGCGCGACCAGGACCGGCCCGGCGACGGGTGTCCCGAGCACCGTCGTACGGGTGCTGATCGTGGACACGTCGGTCAGTACGCGCGGGCGGAACCGGTACGACGACCAGGCGTCGACCGCTTCGCCGACGCTCACGCCACCGGCCGAGCCCTGGCGGAAGTACCTGTGCACCGGCTCGGGCAGCTTCTCCGCCGCGGCCGCTTCCAAGGTGTCGATCCATCGCATGGTCCCGATCCTCGCAGGTGCCGCGCGACAGGAGGTGTGCGGCCGATGGCGCCGACGGATAACGCTGCTGAGCGTGCGGCTGCCGGCCGGATCCGGAGACATCCTGTCGTTCGGTACCGCGAACCCGGTAAAGTAGAGGCATGCAGCAGCACGGGCAGCGATTTCCGCGCCCCGGCCGGCACAGCGGTGCCGACGGGGTGGGCCGCTGCTGCGTTCTCTCCCTGAGGTGACCGCGGCCGGTCGGGGTGTGCGTTTCCCCCGTACCTGCTCACCTCAGGAGAAACTCCCATGGCTGTCCTCACCACCTCTGAACTGCACGCTGCCCTCGCCCTGCGCGACCTCGCCGATCCCGCCGAGGGGCCGCACGCGCTCCAGCTGATCGTCGACTCGATCCGGACGGCGCTCGGCCAGGCCTGGCCGTACACCGAGACCTGGATCCGGCGCGACCACCCGGTCGTCCCGCTCGCCGACAACTACGACAACCTCGGGTACGCCGCCGACGCGGTCACCCGGGACGCTCGCTACACCCGCTACGCCTCACCCGGTGAGGTCCTGCGCAGCCACACCTCGGCGATGATCCCGCCGGCGCTGCGCGAGCTGGCCGCGTCGGAGTCGACCGACGTGCTGATGATCTGCGCCGGGATCTGCTACCGCCGCGACTCGGTCGACTGGCAGCACACCGGGACGCCGCACCAGCTCGACCTGTGGCGGATCAGCCGCGACGTCGTGCTGGGCGAGCCCGAGCTGGAGGACATGATCGAGCGGCTCGTCACGATCGTGCTGCCCGGTCAGACCTACCGGACCGTGCCCGCCGTCCACCCGTACACGATTCACGGGCGGCAGATCGACGTGCTGCTCGACGACCAGTGGATCGAGATCGGCGAGTGCGGGGTCGCCGCGCCCGCCGTGCTACGCCGGGCCGGGCTCGACGAGCGCTGGACCGGGCTCGCGATGGGGCCTGGGCTCGACCGGTTGATGATGCTGCGCAAGGGGATCCGGGACATCCGGCTGCTGCGGTCGACGGATCCGCGGGTGGCGGGGCAGATGCTGGATCTGCTGCCGTACAAGGCCGTCTCGGCGATGCCCGCCGTACGCCGGGACCTGTCGGTGGTCGTCGGCCCGGACACCGATCTGTCGCCCGAGCTGCTCGGTGATCGGGTCCGGGACGCCCTGGGGACGGACGCGGCCGAGTCGGTCGAGGTGCTGAGCGAGACGCCGTACGACGAACTGCCGGAGGCCGCTCGCACCCGGCTCCAGATCGCGCCCGGCCAGCGGAACGTGCTGGTCAGGCTGGTCCTGCGGCCGGTCGACCACACGCTGACCGACGCCGAGGCGAACCAGCTCCGGGACCAGGTTTACTCCGCGCTGCACGAAGGCCCGGTCCTGGAGCTGATCAGCAACCTCAGATGATGACCCAGAGCAACGCTGCCATGCCGAAGCCGACCAGGGACAAGACGGTTTCCAGGACCGACCAGGTCAGCAGGGTCTCCTTGACGGTCATGTTGAAGTACTTGGCGACGATCCAGAAGCCGCCGTCGTTGACGTGGCTGAGGATGATCGAACCGGCGCAGATGGCGGCGGCGATCAGGGCCAGGTGCGCCTGGGAGTAGCCGTCCGCGGTGAGCAGCGGGCCGACGATGCCGCCGGTGGTGACGATGGCGACCGTCGCCGAACCCTGCGCGATGCGAAGACCGCAGGAGATCACGTACGCCAGAAGGAGAACGGGGAGTCCCGCGCTGGACAGGCTCTTGGCCAGCGCGGCTCCCACCCCGGTGGCCGAGATGACCGCGCCGAAGAAGGCGCCGGCGCCGACCACGAGCAGGATCATGCCGACCGGCTTGAGGGAGTTGCTGCTCAGCTCGCTGAACTCGGCGTTCGTCATGCCGCGGCGGACGCCGAGCAGGTAGTAGGCGAGCAGTACGGCGAGCAGCAGCGCGACGGCCGGGTTGCCCAGGAAGGTCAGGACGCTGAGCAGGTCGCGGTCGGGGTCGAGGATCAGCGTGCCGAAGGTGGCGCCGAGGATCAGGACCAGCGGGAGCAGGATCACGCTCATCACCAGAGCCAGGGACGGCTCGGGCCGGGACTCCTCTTCCTCGACCACGTAGTCGGCGGGAACGCTGACCGGGACGCGCGGCGCGATGTAGAGCGGCCAGAGCACACCGGCGACGGCGAACGCGGGCAGGCCGCAGGCGAGACCGATGATGATCAGCCAGCCCATGTCGACGTGCAGCAACCCGGCGACCGCGGTCGGGCCGGGGTGCGGCGGGAGAAAGGCATGCGTCATCGAGAGGCCGGCGAGCACTGGGAGCGCGTAGAGGACGAGTGACTTGCCGCCGCGCTTCGCCGCGACGTACACGAGCGGGGCGAGAACGAAGATGCCGATGTCGAAGAAGACGGGGATTCCGAAGATCAGGCCTACCAGGCCCATCGCGACCGGCGTACCCTTCGGCCCGAACAACTTCAGCAGGCGCCGGCTCAGGACGTCGGCGCCGCCGGAGCGTTCGAGCAGCGCGCCGAGGACCGTGCCGAGACCGATGATCACGGCGATGTGGCCGAGGATCCCGCCGAACCCCTTCTCCAGCAGCGAGTCGCTGGACTTGAGCGCCGTACCGACGATCGTGCGGACGTTCAGGCCGGCCGCCAGCGCCAGGAACAGACTGGTGGCGAGCAGCGAGATGAACGGTTCGAGCTTGACCTTGATGATCAGGAACAGCAGCAGCGCGATCGCTACCACGCACAGCAGCAGCAACCCGGGGGTGCTGGTGTGCAGCCAGTCGACGGCTCCGGACATGGGGGACTCCGAGGGGTGGGGAGGGACTGCGGTCGGGACATACCGCAGTACGGGGTGGTGCGGGTGGTGCCTCGGTACGGTGTCAGTTGAGGGCGGAGCAGAAGGCCTTCGCCTTCGCGGTGATGTCGGACCAGTTGCCGGAGGCAACATCGGTGGGAGCGACGACGTCGGTGCCGGCGCTGACCGCGAGCGCGCCGGCGTCGAGGAACGCCTTGGCGTTGCCGGCGTTGACACCGCCGGACGGGACCAGGGGGACACCGGGGAACGGGCCGTTGAGGTCCTTCAGGTACTTCGGGCCGAACTGGTGCGCCGGGAAGATCTTCACCGCGTCGGCGCCCAGTGCGAGGGCGGTCATCACCTCGGAGGGGGTGAGTGAACCGAGGACGATCGGTACGCCGGCGTCGTGGGCTGCCGCGACGATCGCCGCGGCCTCCGGGCCTTGACCGGGGGTGACGAGGAACTTGGCGCCGGCGTCGACCGCGGTCTTCGCCTGGGCGGCGGTCTGGACGGTGCCGGCGCCGACCACCGCGCCGGTGTCGCCGGAGGCGGCGCGTTCCAGGTGCTTGGGGAGGTCGGGGGTGGTGAAGGTGAGCTCGATGACGTGGATGCCGCCGGCAACCAGCGCCGAGCAGAGGTCGCGGGCGTCGCCGATCGCGGGGGCGCGGACGACGCTCAGCACACGGTCGGCGCGGAGGAGGTCGAGGGTGGACATGGGTGGGTCCTTTCGCGGGGGCGGGTCGGGGGGCTTGGGGTGGGTCAGGAGGAGAGGCGGGGTGTGCGAGCGGAGAGGCGTGGGGGCGGGGTCGGTCAGGGGGTGGGGGCGCGGCGGATGGCTCGGCCGGGGAGGGCGTCCGTCCGGACGCCGTTCTCGATCACCGGTACGCCGCCGACGAGGACCCAGGGGATGCCTTCGGCCTGTTGGCGGGGATTGGCGAAGGTCGCGGTGTCCTTGACCGTTGCGGGGTCGAACAGGACCAGGTCGGCGTGGTAGCCCTCGCGGATCAGGCCTCGGTCGGTGAGGCCGAGGCGGCGGGCCGGGCGGCCGGTGAGGTGGTGGACGCAGTCGGCGAGCTCGAGGACGCCGAGCTCGCGGACGTAGTGGGCGAGGTAGCGCGGGAAGGTGCCCCAGGCGCGTGGGTGTGGTTTGCCGCCGACGAGGATCGCGTCCGAGCCGCCCGTGTGCGTCGGGTGCTGCATGATCGCGCGCACGTTCTCCTCGTGGCCGACGTGCTGCAGGATCGTGGTGGCGAGGTTGTCGCGGACCAGCAGGTCGAAGAAGACCCAGGACGGGGTCTTGCCGAGGCCCGCGGCGATCTCGGCGACGGTGTTGCCGACGGCGCCGGAGAGGGCCGGGTTCTTCACGCCGCCGATCTCGATGGTGTTCCAGTCGGTGACGCAGCCGTGGCAGCCGTCGGTGCCGATCTCCTCCAGCTCGTGGGTGATCCGTTCGCGGTCCTGCGGGTCCTGGAGGCGGGCGAGCAGCGCGTCCGGGCCGCCCGCGGAGGTCCAGCTCGGGAGGATCGCGGCAAGAGTTGTTGCCCCGGGCAAGTACGGGTAGGTGTCGGTGGTGATGTCGACGCCCTGCGCCAGGCCGTCGTCGATCATCTGCAGGAGGTCGACGCCGCGGCCGCGGTTGGGTTCGAAGTTCATCGTGGCGTGGGTGAGGTGCAGGGCGCAGCCGGAGCGCTGCGCGACGTCGATCATCTCGCCGTACGCGTCGAGGGCGTTCTTTCCGTACGAGCGCTGGTGCGGGCTGTAGTAGCCGCCGTACTCGGCGACGATCGTGCACAGCTCGACCAGCTCGTCGGTCGTGGCGAACATGCCGGGGGTGTAGGTGAGCCCGCTGCTCATGCCCAGCGCGCCTTGCTGCAGTCCTTCGGCGAGCAGCCGCTTCATCTCGTCGAGCTCGGCGGGTGTGGCCGGGCGGTTCTCGGTGCCGACGACCATCATGCGCAGGGTGCCTTGGGGGACCAGGTACGCCGCGTTGCAGGCGATCCCCTGGTCGAGGCGCGCGAGGTAGCCCTCGACGGAGTCCCACGAGAAGTCGAAGTCGTCGGGCTCGCCGTTCCACCCGGCGATCTGCCGGCGTACGGCCGCTCGGGTGGGGTCGTCGATGGGAGCGAACGAGAGGCCGTCCTGCCCGAGGACCTCCAAGGTGACGCCCTGACTGACCTTTGCGGTGTGGTCGGGGTTGGCGAGGATCTGGAGGTCGGAGTGCGCATGCATGTCGATGAAGCCGGGGGAGAGTACGAGCCCGGAAGCATCAATGGTTTTTTCAGTGGGTGCTGCTGTTCCGATGACGGTGATGCGGCCGTCGTCGATGGTGACGTCCGACTGGTACGCCGGGGCGCCGGTGCCGTCCAGGACTGTGGCGTTGGTGATCTGCAGCATCAGAAGAACGTCCTCACCAGGTCGACCACTACCGGGTCCGCCGCGTCCGGGTCGTCCAGGACCGGGATGAGGCCCCATTTGTCGAAGGCGGTGCAGGGGTGGGAGAGACCGACTCTGAGCTCGTCGCCGATGACGACCGGGGGCTCGCCGGTCTCGGGGAAGTGGAGGAAGCCGTGCTGGTCGTTGAGCTTGGTGACGGTCAGGCCCTTCAACGGGGTGGGCGCATCCGACGCGACGCGGGGGCGGAGGAGCTGGGGCTCGGGCAGGCCCTCGTCGAAGGGGAGGTCTCGTTTGCCGGCGTCGAAGATGGCTAGGCCTGGTTCGGGCTGGGAGGTGATGCGGACCCAGCCGTGCATGGACGGGACCAGGCGGTCGCCGTCGGTGCGGGGGGCCGAGCCGAGGGGGGAGATCTGGCGGTAGTAGCCGTCGTCGTGGGCGATGTAGGCGCCGGAACGCAACACCACTCGGGCGCCGGACGACGAGAGCGGGCCCAGGACCTTGGCAACCTGTTCGAAGTAGGCGCTGCCGCCGGCGGAGACCACCGGTGTGATGTCGTCCGGATACACATCAGCCAGCTGGGTGTGGACATCGGCGAGCGTCTGCAGGTACGCGCGGACGTGTTCGAGGCCGGCCTCGTCGGCGCCGTGGGCGATGGCGCCTTCGTAGCCGGCGACTCCGGCGAGGCGAAGGGTGGAGGAAGCGGCGACGGCCTCACCTACAGCGCGGGCGGTTTCAGCGTCCCGGGCACCAGTACGGCCGTGCGAACCACCCATCTCCACCAGTACGTCGAGCGGCCGCGCGTCCGCGCCGACGTGCGCGGACCGTGCGGCCTCCATCTGCTCGACGGTCTGCACGGAGTCGGCCCAGACGAGGACCTCGAACGACGGGTCCGCGGCGAGCTGGTCGGCGATCCAGCGGAGCTGCAGCGGGGAGATCACCGCGTTGGCGACCATCACCCGCCGTACGCCGAAAGCCCGGGCGACCCCGAGCTGGAACGCGTTGGCGAGCGTGATCGCCCACGCGCCGGCGTCGAGCTGCGCGGCCCAGAGCGCGGGGGCCATGGTGGTCTTGCCGTGCGGCGCCAGCTCGACGCCGTGCTCGGTGCACCAGCGGGACAGCGTCCCGAGGTTGTGCTCCATCCCGGGACCGGACAGCGTCAGCAGCGGGGTTGGCAGCTGGGACAGCCGCGGCCGGTCGGCGAGGATCTCGCGGACGGTCCGGCCCCACCATGCCGGGGGCAGCGCCTTGTCCTGCCAACTCACCGGCTGGTCCGCCAGGGCTGCGACCGCGGCTGCGTCGTAGGAAGCTGACATCGGCTGGTTCCTCCAGGAGCTCGGTGAGGATTGCAAGGTACGCAACGACCGTTGCGCATTCTGACCACTCGGTTGTAGCATCGCGCCAGAACTCCCGTCAACGGACTGCGAGAGAGGACACCCGATGGTCGACCTGGTGCCCCGCGCGGTCTGCCTCGGTGAGGCGATGATCATGCTCGCCGCCGACACCGGTGCCCCGCTGGAGGATGTCGAGACGTTCCGTCGTTCGGTCGGCGGCGCCGAGTGCAACGTCGCCGGCGGACTGGCCGCGCTCGGCATCCCGACCGGCTGGATCTCGCGCCTCGGAGCTGACGGTTTCGGCCGGCACGTGCTGCAGGACCTGCGCGATCGAGGCGTCGAGGTCGGCGGCGTGGAAGACGATCCAGACAGGCCGACCGGCTTGTACGTGAAGCACACGCTCGGCGGGCGCACCCGGATGCACTACTACCGGTCCGGTTCGGCGGCGTCGGTGATGGATGCCGGCTTCCTGGATCGGCCCGCGGTGCGCAACCGGCTGGTTGGCGCCGAGTTGGTCCACACGACGGGGATCACGGCCGCGCTGTCCGAGCAGACCGCGGGCATGCTCGACCGGCTCGCGGCGCTCAAGAACACCCTCGGTTTCCTGCTGAGCGTCGATCTCAACTGGCGACCCGCGCTCTGGCGGGACAAGGACCCCGCGCCGCTCTGGCGTCTCCTGCGCGCGGCAGACGTCGTACTGATCGGTGCGGACGAGGCGATGCTGTTCGCCGGAACCAGTGACCCCGGCGAGCTGCGCGAACTATTAGGGCCTAGGGCAACCATTGTGGTGAAGTCGGATGCCCACGTTGCGCTCGCGTTGGAAGCAGATGAACGCCGTACGGAAGTCCCCGCGCTCAAGGTCGACGTCGTCGAGCCCGTCGGCGCAGGCGATGCCTTCGCTGCTGGCTTCCTCGCAGCGACGCTGCAAGGCCTGCCGATGGAGCAGCGGCTGCGCTCCGGCCATCTGAGCGCCGCGGCCGTCCTCACCGTCCCGAACGACCACGCCGAGCCGCCGGAAGCCTCCCTCCGGCAGGCGTTGCTGCAGTGCCCGGCCGAGGAATGGGCCGAGGCAAGGGTCGGCCCGATGGGGGTGACCGTGTGAGTCAGAGTCTGGGCCGCGCCCTGCAGATCCTGGTCAGTCTCGGTGAGGGCGACCGCTCGCTCGACCAGCTGGCGACCGAGCTCGACGTGCACAAGACGACCGTGCTCCGTCTGCTGCGCACGATGGAGACCGAGCGTTTCGTACGCCGTGACGAAGCGCACCGCTACCGCCTCGGCTCCCGGCTGTTCTCGCTGGCCGACGCGTCCCGCGAGCAGCACGTCGTACGGGACGTCGCCGCGCCGCACCTGCGCAAGCTGAACCAGCGGACCGGCCAGACCGTGCACCTGGCGGCGTACGAGAACGGGCAGGTCATCTACATCGACAAGCTCGACAGCGTGCAGTCGGTCCGGATGTACTCCCAGATCGGCGTCCCGGCGGCGCTGCACTGCACCGCGGTCGGCAAGGTGCTGCTCGCGGCGCAGCCGAAGCGGCAGCGGGAGGCGTTGCTCGCGACGATCGAGTACCACCCGTTCACGCCGAACACGATCACCGGGCCGGACCAGCTGCGCGACGAGCTGGACAAGGTCCGGGCCCAGGGCTGGGCGCACGACCGGGCCGAGCACGAGTCCTTCATCAACTGCATCGGCGCCCCGATCACCGAACGCTCCGGCCGGGTCGTCGGCGCGGTCTCGGTCTCGGCGCCGGACGTGCTGCTCAACTACGAACAGGTCCTGGAGCTCCTGCCCGACCTGCTCGCGACCACGGCCGCCATCGGCGCCGACTACCACTAGAAAGGCCTTCACCTGATGTCCGACAAGACCGTCGTCTCCACCACCGACGCGCCCGCCCCGATGCCCGTGTTCTCCCAGGGGGTGCGCAAGGGCAACATCCTGCAGGTGTCCGGCCAGGGGTCGGTCGACCCGGCGACCGGTGCGTTCGTCCACGAGGGCGACGTGAAGGCGCAGACCACCCGCGTGCTGCAGAACATCGAGGCGATCCTGAAGGCCGGCGGCGCGAGCATCGACGACGTCGTGATGCTGCGCGTCTACCTGACGTCCCGCGACCTGTTCGTCCCGATGAACGAGGCGTACGCCGAGTTCGTCGGCGAGCGCACCCCGAGCGGCGTGCTGCCGTCGCGCACCACCGTCTTCACCGGCCTGCCGCTGGAGCAGATGCTGGTCGAGATCGACGCCCTGGCCGTCCTGTCCTGAATACGTAGTCCCGCCGCGAAGCCACCTGGTTGAAGGTGGGACGATAAGCGGGATGGCAGCTCCCGTCAGTCTCTGGAAGATCGCCCCCTCGGTCTACCTGCCGGCCCTGCTGTACGGCATCGGCCAGGGGGCGATCGCTCCCGTTGTCGCTCTGTCGGCGCGGGACCTGGGTGCGTCGTTCGCGGTCGCCGGCCTGGTCGTCGCGGCGGCCGGTGTCGGCCAGGTGATCGGCGACATCCCCGCCGGCACGCTGACCACCAAGGTCGGCGAGCGCCGCGCGATGCTGCTCGCGACCGTGCTGGTCTCCTTCGCGCTCGTCGCGTGCCTCGTCGTACCGAACGTCCTGGGCCTCGCGCTCGCGATCGGTGCGACCGGTCTGGCCGGCTCGGTCTGGGGGCTCGCCCGCCAGGCCTACCTGAGCGAAGCCGTCCCGCTGGAGCTGCGCGCCCGGGCCCTGTCGACGCTGGGCGGCGTCCAGCGGATCGGCTCGTTCATCGGTCCGTTCCTCGGCGCGTTCGTGATGCGCTTCCTCGGCACCGACGGCGCCTACTGGGTCCACCTCGTCGCCGCCGCGCTGGCGTGCGTCGTACTGCTGAGCCTTCCCGACATCGAGTCCGTACGCCGCAACCGCCTGGCCCGGCCGGTCGTCATGCAGTCCACCCGGGCCGTGATCCGCGAGCACTTGCCCGTACTGCGGACGCTCGGCGTCGGTGCGCTGCTCGTCGGAGCGGTCCGGGCGTCGCGGCAGGTGGTGATCCCGCTCTGGGCCGAGCACATCGGGCTGGATCCGCAGACGACCAGCCTGATCTTCGGCGTCTCCGGCGCCGTCGACATGTTGCTGTTCTACCCGGCCGGCTCGGTGATGGACCGGTTCGGGCGCAAGTGGGTCGCCGTACCGTCGATGACCGTGCTCGGCCTGGCGCACCTGCTGCTGCCGTTGACGCACTCCGCGGGCGCGCTGACCGCCGTCGCGCTGGTGATGGGCGTCGGCAACGGGCTCGGCGCCGGGGTGATCATGACGCTGGGCGCGGACGCCTCGCCGCCGGTCGGCAGGGCACAGTTCCTCGGGGCGTTCCGGTTGTTCGCGGACTCCGGGAGCGCCGCCGGTCCGTTCCTGCTGTCGGCCGTCACCGCGATCAGCGCGCTGGCTCCGGCGATCGTGGTGATGGGCCTGACCGGCTGGGCGGCGGCGCTGGCGATGAAACGCTGGATCCCACCTCACAACGCCAGATCCGGTTAGTGGTTGAGATAAGCCAGCACAGCGCGCACCCGCCGGTGTGACTCGTCGGCCGGCGGCAGGTCGAGCTTGGTGAGGATGTTGGTGATGTGCTTCTCGACCGACGGCGGGGCGAGCACCAGCTGGGCGCAGATCGCCGAGTTCGACAGGCCCTGGGCGACCAGCGCCAGGACCTCGCGTTCGCGCGAGGTCAGCGTGCCGATGCCCTGGTCGCGGTTGTTGCGGGCGAACAGCTGGCGGATCACCTCCGGGTCCATCGCGGTCCCGCCGGCGGCGACGCGGTCGATCACGTCGAGGAACTCGTCCAGCGCCGTGACCCGGTCCTTGAGCAGGTAGCCGACCGCGCCCCGGCCGTCGGCGAGCAACTCGGCGGCGTACACGCGTTCGACGTACTGGGAAAGGATCAGTACCGGGGCGGTCGGCGTGCGGGCGCGGATCGCGAGGGCGGCCCGCAGACCCTCGTCGCGGAAGCCGGGTGGGAGCCGGACGTCGACGATGGACAGGTCGGGCTGGTGCTGCTCGACCGCCTTCTCCAGGTCGGGGGCGTTGTCGACCGCCGCGACGACGGTGTGGCCGGTGTCGGTGAGCATCCGGACCAGGCCGTCCCGGAGCAGCAGCAGGTCTTCCGCGATCACGATGCGCATGGGAACTCCGTGAGTAGGACGGTCGGGCCGCCGGGCGGGCTGGTGACGATCATGGTGCCGTCGAGTGCTTCGACCCGTCGGCGCAGGCCGTCCAGGCCCGATCCGGCCGGGTCGGCGCCGCCGCGGCCGTCGTCGCGGACCTCGACCGACAGCGCGTCCTCGGTCCGCAGTACGACGACGCTGCACTCGGTGGCTTCGCTGTGCTTGGTCGCGTTGGCCAGGGCCTCGGCGACCACGAAGTACGCCGCCGACTCCACGGCAGGCGGCACCTTGCCGGTCTCGTCGGCGCGGATCAGCACCGGGATCGGTGCGTCACCCGCGAGCGCGGTCAGCGCGGCGGAGAGCCCGCGGTCGGTGAGGATCGGCGGGTAGATCCCGCGGACCAGCCGGCGCAGCTCCTCCAATGCGTCGTCGAGCTGACGCCGAGCGGTCTGGACGCCCGCACGTGCGGGATCCTCGTCCTCCAGGCCGGCCAGTCGCAGCCGGCGGTCGGTCAGCGCGAGCGTCATCCCGGCGGCCACGATCCGGGCCTGGGCGCCGTCGTGCAGGTCACGCTCGATCCGCTGCAGCTCGGCGGCCTGGGCGTCGATCACCCGGCGCCGGGTGTTCGCGAGCTCGGTCGCCCGGTCCTCGAGGCGCTGCCGGGGACCAGGACCGAGCAGCCGCCCGGCGATCGTTGCCTGCAGCATCGACAACCGGCGGACCAGCCAGGCCGCCACCGGGGCCAGCAGCAACCCGATCACCGTCAGGACGAAGCGCCCCGGTACCGAGTTGAACAGCCAGTACGGCACCGGCGGGAGGTTCGGGTTCGGCACGGACCACAGCCACACCGGGGCGAGGACCGTCGCCGTCGTGATCACCGCCACCAGGCTGCCGACGAACCCGATCCCGGCCCCGAGCGGGAACATCAGCACCAGCCAGCTCAGGTCGCGCCAGGTGGCCGCCTGCCGGGCGATCGCCCGCCCACGGGTCCACGGGTTCCGCGCGCCGACCGTCTCGTACGGCGACTCGATCCGTGCCCCGAGCAACCACCCGGCCCGGCGGCGTTCCAGGCCGGCGATCAGCCGGGTGAGCCAGGTGATCGGGAGGAAGACCGGCGGCCCGAGGTAGGTGATCGACAGCAACGCGCTGACCAGCGTGCCGGCCAGGGCCCAGAAGAAGGCGACGGGTCCCAGCAGCACGCTCGGCAGCAGGTAGGCCAGACCGCGGGCCGTACGACGAAGCACGGCGCTCAACCTAGCTTCCTCACAGGTTCGGCAACGACTTGCGGCGGACGACCAGTCGCGCGGGGATCGCGGCGGTCACCACTCCGAGGGCGCCGACGCCGGCCAGCAGGCCGAAGTACCGGGCGGGTTCGGCGAACAGGCGCCACTGACCGTCCTGCGCGATGCTGAACGCGCCGACCACGATCCCGGTGATCAGGCAACCGATCAGCAGCGCGACCGCCACGGTGATCGCCGCCTCGCGGCCGAGCATCCGGTGCAGCTGGGGCGCGGTCGCCCCGGTCAGGCGCAGGCCCGCGAACTCCCGCCGCCGGGCGCTGGTCGACAGCGCGAAGGTGTTGGCCACGGCGATGGCGGTGAACCCCAGGGAGATCAGGACCATCAGTTCCCACGCGGCCTGCTGGTTGCTCGCGTCGGCCGGCTCGTTCGCCGTACCGCCGACGACGGTGAGCCCCGTTGCGGTGATCGCCTTGGCGAGGTCCGGCGTACCGGCCAGGTAGAGCGTGCCGACCAGGCCGCGCGGATCGTGCTGGGCGACGAGCTCGGCGGGCAGCACCAGTTCGCCGAAGCCGCGCCAGTTGTCGTAGATCGCCACCACGGTCAGGGACTTGTGGGTGCCGTCGGCCATCCAGGCCTCGGTCTTGTCGCCCACCTTCCAGCCCCGCTGGTCCGCGACCGGACGGCTCGCGGCCAGCGTGTTCGCCTTCAGGTTCGTGAGCTTCCCGGAGACGACGGCCAGGTCGAGCACGCTCTGCTCACCCGTCTGCCGCAGGCCCTGCGCCGGGTGGTCCTCCGGCTTGCCGCCCTCGTTCAGGACGACCCGGGTCGGGACGGTCGCCGCCGAGCCGGTCACCTGCGGCAGCGCGGACACCTGGTTGGCGACACCGAGCGGCAGGTTGGTCACCCGGGCGGTCGTCGCCGAGGTCCGGTCGGCCTGCTGGTCGGCGGTGACCTTGGTCAGGATGTCGCCGTTCAGCAGCATCGTGGCGTTGATGGCGAACATCAGCGTCAGCGGGATCGCCACTCCGGCGATCCGGCGGATCTCCGCCCGGCTCATCGACGCGGCCACCCGGCCGGTGACCCCGGTCAGTCCGACCAGCCGGGACACCACCGCGGTCAGCGCACGCACCAGGACCGGCCCGAGCGCGGCCGCCGCACAGAGCAGCAGCGAGGCGCTGACGAACCCCATCCCCATCCCGAACGCGCCGCCCATCGGTACCAGCACGAGCACCGCCGCCGCGCCACCAGCCAGTACGGCGGCCGCGATCACCCGGACGACCGAGCCGCCCCTGGCCTCGGTCACCGTCTCCTGCAGTGCCTGCGTCGGAGCGATCTTGACCGTACGGCGCGCGGCCACGAGCGTCGCCACCTGCGACACGACCAGCCCCAGCACGGCCGCGACGATCAGCACGATCGGGTTCAGGCTGACCGTGAACTGGGCCGGCACCGCACCCAGGTCACGCATCCGGCCCGCGATCAGGTTGGCGGCCACGAGCCCGAGCGGCAGCGCCGGTACGGCGGCCAGCAGCGTGACGAGCCCGTTCTCCAGCCCGAGCATCCGGCGGAGCTGGCGAGGAGTGGCGCCGATCGTCCGGAGCAGCGCCAGTTCCCGCAGCCGCTGGCGGACCGCGAGCGAGATCGTCCCGGTCAGCACGAACACCGCGGTGAAACCGGTGATGCCCAGCACGAACCCGAAGATCGAGATCGCACTGATGTAGTCCGGCACCGCACCGGGCAGGTCCGCCCGCGCCTTGTCCTCGCCGCTGTACACGGTGAAGCCGGCCGCCGCCTTCTCGAGCGCAGGAGTCGCACCAGGCTCAGCCAGTACGGCGACCGCGGTCGGCCCGGCCAGTCCGGACAGCTGCTGGACCGACTGGTCGTTCACGAAGACCCCGGCCTGTCCCGGGACCTTTTCCGCCGGCGCGACGACGCCGACCAGTCGCAGGTCGTGCGTGCCGGTCTTGCTGGTGAGCCGAATGGTCTGACCGAGTGCGATCCCGTCCGTGAGCGCGCCTTCGAGCACGACCTCGCCCGGGCGGGGCGCCGTACCGGTGGTGAGATTGAAGGGCGCGAGCTGGGCGGACTGCCAGCCGTGAGCCATGACGGACGCACGCTCCGGCGCCTGCAGCGCCCGGCCGTCCGCCTCCAGTGCCACCGGGAACGCAGTGTCCGGTACGGCGTGAGCAACGCCCGGGACGTTCGCGACGGTGCCGGCGAGCCCAGCAGGCAGCGCGGCTGCTCCGGTGAGCTGCTCGCTCTTGGTCTTCACCTTGACCCTGTCGCCCTTGTTCTTCTCCGTGCTGAGCGTCACCGCACGATCCCCGGCGATCACCGCGTCGGCTGCACCGAAGCGGCTCGTCTCGGTGCCGGCGGTCAGAACGGAGAAGAGCAGGAGGCCGCTGCCGGCCAGCAGGGTGATGGCGAGAAGGGAAGTAAGGAAGGTTCCGGCGAAGGCGCCGATGCGGTGCCGCAGGGTGGCGGCGGCCAGACGGGTGTTCACTTGGTCAGCTCCATCATGCGGGCCGCTACGAGCTCGGCGGTCGGGTCGATCAGGTCGCCGGCGAGCCGGCCGTCCGCCAGGAAGACCACGCGGTCGGCCCACGCGGCGGCGGCCGGGTCGTGCGTGACCATGACGATCGTCGAGCCGAACTCGTCGACGAACCGGCGCAGCAGGCCGAGCACCTCGCGGCCGGTCGACAGGTCCAGCGCACCGGTCGGTTCGTCGCCGAAGATCACCTCGGGCCGAGCGGCCAGCGCTCGGGCGAGGGCGACCCGCTGCTGCTGACCACCGGACAGCTGACCCGGGCGAGCATCCTCACGGCCGGTCAGGCCGACCCGATCGAGCACCTCCTCGGCCCACGCGCGGTCCGGGCGGATACCGGCGAACCGCTGCGGCAGCAGGACGTTGTCCCAGACCGTCAGGGCGTCGACCAGGTTGAACGACTGGAACACGAAGCCGACGTGCTTGCGCCGTACGGTGGTCAGCTTCGGCTCCTTCAGGGCGCCGACGTCCTGCCCGGCCAGCAGGACCGTGCCGCTGGTCGGGCGGTCCAGGCCGGCCGCGCAGTGCAGCAGCGTCGACTTGCCCGACCCCGACGGGCCCATCACCGCGGTGAACGACCCGCGCCCGAACGCGACCGACACCTCGTCGAGCGCCCGGACCCCGGTCCGGCCCGGGTACACCTTCGAAACCGCCTCGAGCGCGACCACGTCGGTGGTCCGCGTGCTGCTGGAACTGCGCGTCAGGATCATGGTCACGATCCTTCGCGAGCAGGCTCTTCCGGCCCACCGTGCGACCCTGGCACTTGGAGGTAGGGACAGCCCTACCCCTAGAACCAATTTGGTTCAGGCGAGGACGACGGTTACTCTGTGATTGCCGAAGACCGCTGGTTACTGCTCTCGAGCAGTTGAAGGTCCCACGAAGGTGGGCGGCCCGCGCAGGTTGACTTGGAAGTGACAGCTTTGTTTGTTCACGCCCTTGCGCCTGCGCAAGGGCGTTTTCGTTTTGTGGGTCGGCGGTGTGGCAGACAAGTCCAACTCTGTCGGAAGACAGAGCGGAAGGAGACCCATGGCGAGGCCGGACAAGGCCGCCGACGTCGCAGAGCTCACTGAGAACTTCAAGAGCTCCAACGGCGCCGTGCTGACCGAGTACCGCGGACTCACCGTGGCGCAGCTGCGGCAGCTCCGCACTACGCTCGGTGACGACGTGAACTACGCCGTGGTGAAGAACACGCTGACCAAGATCGCGGCCAAGGACGCCGGGGTGGAGTCGTTCGACTCGCTCCTGCAGGGTCCGTCGGCCATCGCCTTCATCAAGGGCGACCCGGTGGTCGCGGCCAAGGGGCTGCGTGACTTCGCCAAGGCCAATCCCCTTCTCGTCATCAAGGGCGGTGTGCTGGACGGTAAGGCACTCGGCTCCGACGAGATCAACAAGCTCGCTGACCTGGAGTCGCGTGAGGTCCTCCTCGCGAAGCTCGCAGGTGCGATGAAGGCGGCCCCGCAGCAAGCGGTGTCGCTGTTCGCTGCTCCGCTGTCGCAGGCCGCGCGCCTGTTCGCGGCGCTGCAGGACAAGCTGCCGGCCGAGGCCGCCCCCGTGGCGGACGAGGCTCCGGCTGCCGAAGCGGTGCAGGACGCACCCGCTGACGCACCTGCCGAGGCGAGCACCGAGGAGACCGCGTCAGCTGACAGCTGACCCGTTCGACTCACGCAGTACCCCATTCAGTGATCACCCAGTGAGACGTTTAGGAAGGACCGCCACCATGGCGAAGCTCAGCACCGAAGAGCTGCTCGGCCAGTTCAAGGAACTGACCCTGCTGGAGCTCTCGGAGTTCGTAAAGGCGTTCGAGGACGAGTTCGGCGTCACCGCCGCTGCTCCGGTCGCCGTCGCCGCCGCCGCGGGTGCCCCCGGCGCCCCGGCCGAAGAGGCCTTCGAGCAGGACGAGTTCGACGTCGTCCTGGAGTCGGCCGGCGAGAAGAAGATCCAGGTCATCAAGGAGGTGCGTGGCCTCACGAGCCTCGGCCTGAAGGAGGCCAAGGACCTCGTCGAGAGCGCGCCGAAGGCCATCCTGGAGAAGGTCGACAAGGCTGCCGCGGAGAAGGCCAAGGAGGCCCTCGAGGGCGCCGGGGCCACCGTCTCCGTCAAGTGACCTGTGCGGCCTAGGCCGCACACCCAGCAGTAGAACGAAGGGCGGTTCCCCCAGGGGAGCCGCCCTTCGTCATGTCCGGCGATCGAGGCGGCGCGCGAGATCCAGCACCGCACGACGAGCAGGTACGCCGACGTACCGGTGGGCGCCCTCGGCAACGAGCACCGTGAGGCCGATCCAGCACAGGGCGAGCAACGCGTTGGAGATCGTGCCGGCGTGGACCGGGCCGAAGCCGTGCAGGACGAGGGCCTGCAGCAGGAAGAGCGGGTAGCCGATCACGCCGAGACGGACCAGGAACGGCTGGGCCAGCCAGGGGAGTGAAGGCACTCGGCGGATGATCATGCCGAGGACGAAGGCCAGCGGCCGGTTGAGCAGCGGGAACGCCGCGTAGAAGAGGGCGAGCGCACCGACGAACCAGGTCTGGTCGGCCCACACGGCTCGGACCCAGTCACCGCCGTTCAGCATGCCGAGCAGCAGGACGACAAGGCCGACCACCAAGTACAGCGGGACGACGCGAGCCACCCGGGCCGCGGCGTACCGGCCGATGACGCGCCGGCCGGAGGTGTAGGACAGGCCTGGGTAGTTGTAGGTGAGCACGAAGGCCGACAGCAGGAAGAAGAAGACGACAGCCACCGATGCCGTCAGGTCGACCACGTCCTTCAGGTATCCCGGCGCTCCGCGCCAGACGCCGACGGTCGAGGCAACGACCGCGAGCCCGGCCAGGCCGCGTAGGCCGGTGACAGGCAGCAGCTCCGGCCGCGGGTGCGAGAGCGCGGCGCCTTCGGCAACCGATGTGAGACCGCTCACGCCGACACCTCCGACGTCGTACGGTCAGTGACCGCCGGACGCGACCGTGGCACCAGCCGGAGAACGAACCGCCGGGCCGGCACCTCGATCAGCCGGTGCGCTCCTTCACCGATCAGCAAGCAGAGCGCGGCCACCACCAGCACACCGGCGTACGGCGCCCAGCCGGCCGGGTGCTCGAGCATGCTGCCGCGGTCCTTGCCGAGGAACGACAGCAACGGCCGATGGGTCAGGTAGACCGCGTAGCTGGCAGTACCCAGCGTCACCAAAGCGCGCGTCGCGAAGAACCGCGACAGCCAAGCGCCGGGGGCCGCCGCCAGCATCAGCAGCAGTACGGCGAACGGCAGCGTCCACATCGCGCCGTAGAACGCGGGCAGCATCCAGCGCGCGTGCGAAGGCCCGGCCGCGGCGATCACCAGCACCACCACGACGCACAGCCCCTGCACCCAGCCGGCCACCCGCGCGCGCATCCGGAACCCGCGCAGCAGCAGGAACGCCAGCGACACCCCGATCACGAACTCGGACAGCCGGGGCAACGGGTTCCGGTAGAGCCAGCGGTGCCCGGACGACGCGTCCTTCACCGACAGGAACGCCCAGCCCTCGGTGGTGAACAGCGCGACCAGGAACAGCTGTACGGCGAACGCGAAGGCGATCAGCCCGAGCAGTCCGGCGACGCCGAAACGCCTGGACAGCAAGGCGACCAGGGGCACCAGGAACGGGAACACGGCGTACAGGAAGAGCTCGACGCAGATCGACCAGCCGGGCGGGTTGTAGCTGGCCTGCCCGATCGCGTAGTCGCCCGACCAGGCCTGGATCGCGAGCAGGTGCCGCCACAGCGATTCCTGCGGTACGTCGTGCGCCGCGCGCTGCAGCACCAGGTAGACCAGGACGACCCAGTACAGCGGCATCACGCGCGCGATCCGCGCGACGTAGAACCGCCAGAGCCGGCCGGGCGACGAGACCGTCAGCGTGGAGTAGTTCCAGGCCAGCACCAGGCCGGACAGCATGAAGAACAACGGCACGCCGATGTACCCGGACTGGACGAGGTTGCGTAACGGTTCGGGAGCGGAAGCTGGTAACCCGATGTGATGAAGCACCACGGCGAGTGCTGCCGCAGCCCGTACTCCGGTCAGCGCTAGGATCTCCGAACGCGGATGTGGGAGCTGGTCCCCGTGCTGCGGCGAGGTGATACCTTGCGGCGGCCGGTGCCGCAGCCGGTTCAACCAGGTAGCTGACCGCGGCACAAGGGTTCCCTCCGGCAACTAGAACGCTTCGGTGTGGCACAGGACTGTACCCACAGAGTTGTCATGACTTGACAGACAGGGGTTACAGAAAAGCGTACTCGTGCGTAACCTAGGGCACCGCGCCCTCGTTGTTCCGGTGGAACGTCGTCGGTCGGGGGCCAACTTTTCCCGTGAGGAGGACCGGTGGGCGTAGAAGTCCGCGTCGAAGGACTCACGAAATCCTTCGGAAAGCAGCTGATCTGGGGCGACGTGTCGCTGACGCTGCCGGCCGGCGAGATCTGCGTGATGCTGGGTCCTTCCGGGACCGGGAAGTCCGTTTTCCTCAAGACGCTGATCGGTCTGCTCAAGCCGGACCGCGGTCACGTCTTCATCGAGGGCACCGACATCGCCACCTGCTCGGAGCGTGAGCTGTACGAGGTGCGCCGGCTGTTCGGGGTGCTGTTCCAGGACGGCGCGATGTTCGGGTCGATGAACCTGTACGACAACGTCGCCTTCCCGCTGCGCGAGCACACCAAGAAGTCCGAGTCCGACATCCGCTCCATCGTGATGGAGAAGATGGAGATGGTCGGCCTGGTCGGCGCGGAGAAGAAGCTACCCGGCGAGATCTCCGGCGGGATGCGCAAGCGGGCCGGGCTGGCCCGTGCCCTGGTGCTCGACCCGGCGATCCTGCTGGTCGACGAGCCCGACTCCGGCCTCGACCCGGTCCGGACGTCGTTCCTGAACCAGGTGATGATCGACCTCAACGAGGCCTTCGGCGCGACCTTCCTGATCGTCACCCACGACGTGAACACGGCCCGCACGGTGCCGGACAACATCGGCATGCTCTACCACAAGCACCTGGCGATGTTCGGCCCGCGCGAGATGCTGCTGTCCAGCGAGGAGCCGGTGGTCCGGCAGTTCCTGAACGCGCAGATGATCGGCCCGATCGGCATGTCGGAGGAGAAGGACGCCGAGGAGCTGGCGGCCGAGGCCGACCAGGAGCTCCCGCCGCTGCCGCCGATCCCGCTGCAGCAGCTGCCCAGCAGCGGCATGCTCCGCCCGACCCAGCGCCCGCCGGGCGAGTGGTGCGAGGAGAACGGAGTGACACCGCCCCCGGGTTCCTTCGCCTCCGCGTCAGTGGGGGCTCTGTGACGGTTTCAGCCACCGCCCCGCTGAAGGCTGCCGGCTCGTTGTTCGCCTTTGCCCTGGACACCGCCCGGGCGTCGGTCCGCCGGCCGTTCCAGGTGCGCGAGTTCCTGCAGCAGGCCTGGTTCGTGGCCAGCGTGACGATCATCCCGACCGCGCTGGTCGCGATCCCGTTCGGTGCGGTGATCGCACTGCAGGTCGGCGGGCTGATCAAGCAGTTCGGCGCCCAGGCGTTCACCGGTTCGGCCGCCGTGCTGGCCGTGGTCCGGGAGGCGTCGCCGATCGCGACCGCGCTGCTGATCGCGGGCGCCGGCGGTTCGGCGATCTGCGCCGACCTCGGATCCCGCAAGATCCGCGAGGAGCTGGACGCGATGATGGTGCTCGGGATCGACCCGATCCATCGGCTGGTCGTCCCGCGGGTGCTGGCGACGATGCTGGTCGCCTTCTTCCTCAACGGCTTCGTCAGCGTCGTCGGCGTGATGGGCGGTTACGTCTTCAACGTCGTACTGCAAGACGGCACTCCAGGCGCCTACATCGCGAGCTTCACCGCGCTCGCCCACCTGCCCGACCTGTGGCAGGGCCAGGCCAAGGCGCTGGTGTTCGGCTTCATCGCGGCCGTCGTCGCGTCGTACAAGGGAATGAACGCCGGCGGCGGGCCGAAGGGCGTCGGGGACGCGGTGAACCAGTCGGTCGTGATCACGTTCATGCTGCTGTTCGTCGCGAACTTCTCGATGACCGCGATCTACTTCCAGCTCGTCCCGCCGAAGGGGGCCTGACGTGCCGGCCCTGGACGTGCTGATCAAGAAACCGCTGAACTCGCTCGACCGGCTCGGCGAGCAGCTGACCTTCTACCTCAAGGCGCTGGCCTGGTCCGGCAAGGCGATCACCCGGTACCGCAAGGAGATCCTGCGCCTGCTGGCCGAGGTGACGCTCGGCAGCGGCGCGCTCGCGGTGATCGGCGGCACCGTCGGCGTGATCACGTTCCTGGCCTTCTTCACCGGCACCGAGGTCGGCCTGCAGGGGTACTCGGCGCTGAACCAGATCGGTACGTCGGCGTTCGCCGGCTTCGTCTCGGCGTACATCAACACCCGCGAGATCGGCCCGCTGATCGCCGGCATCGCGCTGGCCGCGACGGTCGGCTGCGGCTTCACCGCGCAGCTCGGCGCGATGCGGATCAGCGAGGAGATCGACGCGCTCGAGGTGATGGCGATCCCGTCGCTGCCGTTCCTGGTCACCACCCGGATCATCGCGGGCCTGATCGCCGTCGTGCCCCTGTACGTCGTCGGCCTGCTCTCGTCGTACTTCGCCACCCGGCTCACGGTGACCCAGTTCTACGGGCAGAGTACGGGGACGTACGACCACTACTTCCATCTGTTCCTACCACCCGGCGACGTGCTCTGGTCCTTCGGCAAGGTGCTGGTGTTCGCCGTCCTGGTGATCCTCGTGCACTGCTACCACGGGTACCACGCGACCGGTGGCCCGGCCGGCGTCGGCGTCGCGGTCGGCCGCGCGGTCCGGACCTCGATCGTGGTGATCAACGTGGTCGACCTGCTGCTGTCGATGGCGATCTGGGGGACGACGACGACCGTGAGGCTGGCCGGATGACGCGACGCGTGCTGGGAGTCGCCTTCATCGGCGTGCTCTGCTTCCTGCTCTGGCTGACCTACGCCTTCTACGCCAAGGTGTTCACCGACACCGTCGAGGTCCGGCTGAAGACCAGCCACATCGGCCTGCAGCTGAACACGCACGCCGACGTGAAGCTGCGCGGCATCATCGTCGGCGAGGTCCGGTCGGTCTCCACCGACGGCGAGGAGGCGACGGTGAACCTGTCGCTCAAGCCCGAGCAGGTCCAGGAGATCTCCGCCGCGGTCAGCGCGCGGATCCTGCCCAAGACGCTGTTCGGCGAGAAGTACGTCGCGCTCGTCCCGCCGCCGGCGAGCGAGAACTCCCGGCCGATCAAGGCCGGTGACGTGATCGCGCGGGACAAGACCGCGGTCGGCATCGAGATCGAGAAGGTGCTGAACGACGCGCTCCCGCTGCTCCAGGCGGTCGACCCGGCCGACCTGAACGCCACGCTGAACACGCTGGCCACCGCGCTCGAGGGCCGCGGCACCGAGATCGCCGAGACGCTGACCCAGCTCGACGGGTACCTGAAGAAGCTGAACCCGAGCGTCCCGAAGCTGATGGAGGCGCTGACCAAGCTGACCCAGGTCTCCCAGCTGTACGGCGACGTGACGCCCGACCTGGTCCGTGCCCTGCGCAACCTGACCGTCACCGGCAACACCGTGGTGGAGAAGGAGAAGCAGCTGCAGACGTTCTTCACCGACGTCCAGACCCTGTCCGGTACGGCGAACGGCTTCCTGCGCGAGAACGAGGACCGGGTGATCCGCCTCGGCGAGGTGAGCAAGCCGGTGCTCGACCTGCTCGAGCGGTACTCGCCGGAGTTCCCGTGCTTCCTCAAGGTGATGACCGACACCGCCCCGGTCCTGAGCGACATGTTCCGCGACGGCGCGCTGCACATCAACCTCGAGCTGATCACCAACCAGCCCACGCCGTACCAGCCGGAGGAGAAGCCGAAGTTCCTCGACAAGCGCGGCCCGACCTGCGTGGGCAAGAACTACAGCCACCCGGGGGAGAAGCCGGGTCCGTACACGCAGGACAACCCGGCGCCGTACATCACCGGTGAGGACGGCGTGATCGGCGACCACAACAAGCTCGAACGCTTCCCGCTCAACCTGCAGCTCAACCGGTCCGCTCCCGGCTTCGCGCTGGACACCGGCGGTGCCGGCACGCCGGCCGAGCAGAAGGTGGTCAACTCCTTCGCCGGCCCGGCGATGGGCGTCCCGGCGGACGACGTACCGGACCTGACCACGCTGATGATCGGCCCCCTCGTCCGCGGAGGCCAGGTGAACCTCAAGTGAAGCTGCTCGACAAGAAGACCTCGCTCGACAGCGTGCGGCTGGCGATCTTCGTGGTCGTCACGACGGTGGCGACCGCGCTGCTGGCGGTGACGATCGGCAACATCAGCTTCACGGCGACCACGACGTACAAGGCGGTCTTCACCGACGTCGTCGGCCTGAACAAGGGCGACGACATCCGGATCGCCGGCGTCAAGGTCGGCCAGGTCGACAAGATCGCGCTCAAGGACGACACGCTCGCGCTGATCACGTTCAGTGTCGACTCCAAGCAGGTGCTCGACACCGGCACCCGCGCGACCCTGCGCTACCGCAACCTGGTCGGCAACCGCTACGTCGCGCTGACCGAGGGCGTCGGCGGCGGCGAGCGGATGAAGGAGAACGAGACCATCGACAAGGACCGGACCGCGCCGGCCCTGGACCTGTCGGTGCTGTTCAACGGGTTCAAGCCGCTGTTCACAGCGCTCACCCCGGCCGACGTGAACCAGTTCGCCTTCGAGGTGATCAAGGTCCTGCAGGGCGAGGGCGGCACGATCGAGAGCCTGCTCGCCCGGACCGCGTCGCTGACCACGACGCTGGCCGACGCCGACCAGGTGGTCGGCGACCTGATCACCAACCTGACCTCGACGCTGCAGATCGTCTCGCAGCGGCAGCAGAACTTCTCCCAGCTGCTGGTCAACCTGCAGCAGTTCATCACCGGCCTGAGCAAGGACATCCAGCCGATCCTCGGCTCGCTCGGCTCGATCAACTCGCTGAACAACAAGACGGCCGGCCTGCTGCAGCAGACCCGCGTGCCGATCAAGGCCGACCTCGACCGGCTTCGCCAGGTCTCCACCACGCTGGACGACACCCAGGCGATCTGGGTCAAGACCCTGCAGAAGATGCCGAGCAAGCTGAACACGCTGACCCGGACCGCGTCGTACGGCTCCTGGTTCAACTTCTTCCTCTGCGGCTTCGACGGCAACGTCACGCTGCCGCTCGGGACCCGCATCCCGATCTCGTACGACAACAACTCGGCGAGGTGTGACCACCCGTGAAGCCCTTCCGCGAACAGAACCAGGTGACCATCGGCGTGGTCGGCCTGACGGTGATCGGGCTGATCATGCTGGCCGCGTTCAAGGCGCAGGACCTGCCGCTGATCGGGGGCGGGACGAAGTACTCCGCGCAGTTCTCCGAGGCCGGCGGGCTGAAGAAGAACGACGAGATCCGGGTGGCCGGCGTCCGGGTCGGACAGGTCCGCGGGGTCGAGCTCGAGGGCACCCACGTTCGGGTCGACTTCGTCGTCGACCGGGGCGTGGAGCTCGGCGAGCAGACCGGCGCCGAGATGAAGATCAAGACGCTGCTCGGCCAGAAGTACCTCAAGCTCAACCCGGCCGGTGGCGGTGAGCTCAAGGAAGGCTCGGAGATCCCGCTGGCGCGGACGGTCGCGGCGTACGACGTCGTGGACGCGTTCACCGACCTGGCCAACACCACCGAGCGGATCGATACCGCCCAGCTGGCCCGGGCCCTCGACACCTTGTCGACCACCTTCAAGAACACGCCGGAGGAGGTGAAGGCGTCGCTGAACGGGCTGTCCCGGCTGTCGCGCAACGTGGCCAAGCGGGACGAGGAGCTGAAGACCCTGCTCAAGCACTCCGACACCGTCACCAAGGTCCTTGCCGACCGCAACCAGCAGCTGATCAAGCTGATGAAGGACGGCAACACCGTGTTCCAGGCGGTGCAGGCCCGGCGCGCGCTGATCCACCAGCTGCTGGTCTCGACGCAGAAGCTGTCCGCGCAGGTGACCGCGCTGGTCCGGGAGAACCGCAAGGACCTGACACCGACCCTGCAGAAGGTGAACGCGGTGCTCGCGATCCTGCTGAAGAACCAGAACGCGCTGGACGCCAGCATCAAGGGCCTGGCGCCGTACGCGCGGGTCTTCACGAACACGCTCGGCACCGGTCCGTGGTTCGACACCTACGTGCAGAACCTGGCGCCGGTCCCGGAGATCCCGCTGCCACCGCTCATCCCGGGGCTGCCGCCGATCCTGGGCGGTGGTGGACGGTGAAGCTCGCGTCGTTCTCGCGGCTGGTCGCGATCGGTGTCGTTCTGGTGGTCCTCGCCGTCAGCGTCGTTTCCCTGTGGCCGCACCCGGAGCGGGTCAGCGCCACGGCGTACTTCCCGCGCGCGGTCAGCGTCTACCCGGGCTCCGACGTCCGGATCCTCGGCATCAAGGTCGGCGAGATCGAGAGCGTCACGCCGGCCGGGCGGACGGTCCGGGTGAAGTTCTGGTGGGAGGCCGAGCACAAGGTGCCGGCCGGCGCGAAGGCTGTCATCGCGTCGCCGTCGATCGTTGCCGACCGCTACATCCAGCTGACCCCGGCGTACAGCAAGGGCGACGTGATGGCCGACGGGGCGCAGATCCCGCTCGAGCGCACCGCCGTACCGCTGGAGCTCGACCAGATCTACCAGAGCCTCAACGACCTCTCGGTCGCGCTCGGCCCGAAGGGTGCCAACGACCAGGGCGCGCTGTCGCGGCTGCTCGACGTCTCGGCCGCGAACCTGAACGGCCAGGGCGCCAAGCTCAACCAGACCATCACCGACGTGTCCAAGCTGTCCCAGACGCTGGCAGGCAACTCCAAGAGCCTGTTCGCGACCGTTCGGCAGCTGCAGACGTTCGTCTCCTCGCTGGCCGCGAACGACGCGCTGGTGAAGCAGTTCAACAGCAACTTCGCCGCCACCTCGACGACGCTGGCCGGCGAGCGCAAGGACCTGGCCGCCGCGCTGAACCTGCTGGCCACCGCGCTCGGCGAGGTCGCGTCGTTCGTCAAGGACAACCGGTCGCTGCTGAAGACCACGATCTCCGGCGCGACCGACATCTCCCAGATCCTGGTCAAGGAGAAGGCCGCGCTGGCCGAGATCATCGACACCGCGCCGCTCGGCCTGGGCAACCTGGCCCGCGTCTACAACCCGCAGTTCGGCACGCTCGACCAGCGGATCAACCTGGCCCAGCTGGACGACCCGGCGACGTTCATCTGCTCGCTGCTGATCCAGGCCAACCAGCCGCTGTCCGCGTGCTCGGCGCTCAAGCCGATCTTCGACGCGCTGCCGAAGCTGCCGCTGCTCAGTCAGCTCACCGGCGGCGCTCCGGCCAGCGGCGGCCCGGCCGGTACGCCGTGGGCGCCGGCTCCGGCGCCCAAGATGCCGACGCCCGACCCGGTCGACCCGTCGCTCGGCGGGCTGTTCCCGGAGGGCACGCGATGAGACGGCGTACGGCGTTCGTGGCGGGCGTGGTCGCGATGGCGACGCTGTTGTCCGGCTGCGACTTCACCGTCTACTCGCTGCCGCTGCCCGGTGGCGCCAAGATCAAGGGGCCGTCGTACACGGTGACCGTGGAGTTCACCGACGTGCTCGACCTGGTGCCGAAGTCGACGGTCAAGGTGGACGACGTCACCGTCGGCACGGTCGAGAAGGTCTGGCTGGACGGGTTCGTGGCGAAGATCCGGATCAAGCTGCCGAAGAGCCTCGACCTGCCCGACAACGCCCGCGCGACGATCCGCCAGACCAGCCTGCTGGGCGAGAAGTTCGTCTCGCTCGCGCCGCCCGGCGGGACCGAGAAGCCGCGCGGCAAGCTGGAGAACGGCGAGCTGATCCCGCTGTCGCGGACCACCAGCAACGTCGAGGTCGAGGAAGTCCTGTCGGCGCTGTCGCTGCTGCTGAACGGCGGTGGCGTGGCCCAGCTGCAGATCATCACCCAGGAGCTGAACAAGGCCCTGACCGGCAACGAGCCGGCCATCCGCAGCGTGCTCACCCAGCTGAACACCTTCGTCGGCACGCTCGACACCAACCGGCAGAAGATCGTCACGGCGATCACCGCCGTCGACGCGCTGGCCAAGAAGCTGAACGCGCAGAAGACGACGCTGGCGACCGCGATCGACTCGCTGCCGAAGTCGATCAAGACCCTCGACCAGCAGCGCGCCGCCTTGGTGAAGACGCTGCAGGCGCTGGCGAACCTGGGCAACACCGCGACCCGGGTGATCACCGCGTCGCAGAAGGACCTGGTCGCCAACCTGAAGTCGCTGTACCCGGTGCTGACCAAGCTGGCCGAGGCGGGGGAGAACCTGCCGAAGTCGCTGGAGCTCCTGCTCACGTACCCGTTCCCCGACGCCGCGGCGGACGCCGTACAGGGTGACTTCACGAACCTGGTGATCACGCTGGACGTCGACACCCAGAAGGCGCTGAAGGGCCTGCTCGGGCTGAACCTGCCGACGGTCGGGCCGACCGCGCTGCCGACGGCGAACCTGAGCCTGCCGTTCCGCAACTCGCCCAAGTTCCCACCGAAGTCGGGCGGCCTCCCGCCGTTGCCCCTGCCGACCGGTACGGCGACCAGCTGCGTCACGCTGCTCGGTCTTCCGGTCTGCACACCGACGCTGAACCGGCCCGCCTTCGACCCCGAGCTGGCGAAGGTCCTGATGCCGGGGGTGGCCAAGTGATCTCCAAGACCGTCCGGATCCAGCTGATGGTGTTCCTGCTGATCACCGTCGTCGGCATCGCGTACGTCGGCGGCAAGTACGCGCAGGTGGACCAGTTGCTGTTCGACGACGACTTCACGGTCAGCGCCAGCTTCGCCGAGTCCGGCGGCATCTTCAGCGGCGCCGAGGTCACGTACCGCGGCCAGCCGGTCGGCCGGGTCGGTGAGCTGACGCTGCTCGACGACGGTGTCGAGGTCGACCTGGACATCGAGAAGAAGCAGAAGATCCCGAACGACCTGGTCGCCGTGGTGGCCAACCGGTCCGCGATCGGCGAGCAGTACGTCGACCTGCAGCCGCGCCGCGACGGCGGGCCGTTCCTGCAGGACAACTCGAAGATCGCCCGCGCCGACACCGCGCTGCCGATCGACACTACCGAGCTGCTGCTGAACCTCGACCAGCTGGTGAACTCGGTCGACAAGACCAGCCTGAAGACCACCGTCAAGGAGCTCGGCGACGCACTGCGCGGCAAGGGCAGCGACCTGCAGAAGATCATCGACAGCTCCGGGCTGCTGATCGACGACGCCGACGCGAACATCGCCCAGACGATCAAGCTGATCAACGACGGCAACACCGTGCTGGCCACGCAGGTCGCCAGCGGCGACGCGATCCGGACCTGGGCGAAGAACCTCGCGCTGCTGTCCGACACGCTGGTCAGCTCCGACTCCAGCCTGCGCTCGGTGATCGACCAGGGCTCGGGCGCGTCGCAGCAGCTGACCGGGCTGATCTCGGAGAACCGGGCCAACATCGCCGTGCTGCTGGGTAACCTGCTGACGGTGAGCCAACTGACCGCCGTCCGGCTGGACGCCGTCGAGCAGTTGCTGGTGGTCTATCCGGCGGTGTCGATGGGCGGGTACGTCGTACCGGGCAAGGACAAGGGGACCGGGCACTACGACGCGCACTTCGGTCTGGTGCTCGGCTTCTCACCACCGGCCTGCCGGGCGGGCTACAACGGGACGGACAAGCGGGTGCCGCAGGACACGACCGACAAGCAGGCCAACACCAAGGCCTCGTGCACGGCGGGACCGAGCACCGGGCAGAACGTGCGCGGCGCGCAGAACAAGCCGGCGCCGTCGTCGCGCGAGGGACTGAACCGGCCTGGGTACGGCGTCGGCTACGACCCGGCGACCGGCGAGGCGGGTGGCACCGGCGGGATGCCGGAGATGGTGCTCGGGTCGACCGGCGGACAGGCGGAGTACCTGGGCTCGGACTCCTGGAAGGGCCTCATCCTCGGACCGGTGACCGCGAAGTGACGGCGTCTCGGAGAGGTTCGCTGATTCTGGCGTGGGCGCTGAGCGTGCTGCTGATCGTCGCGCTGGCTGCGGTGACGGTGTCGGTGGTCGCGCTGCGCAAGCAGGACGTGCGGGCCGAGGACCGGGTCGGCGCGATGCGGTCCGCGCGGCAGTTGGCGCTGGACTTCACGACGTACAAGTACGACAGCTGGGACGCCGACGCGCAGCGGGTGCTGAACGACTCGACGGGTCAGTTCAAGGAGGAGTTCCAGGCCGGCTCGAACTCGGTGAAGACCGAGGTGGTGGCGAACAAGGCGACCTCCAAGGGCGACGTGAAGGAGGCCGCGGTGGTGTCGAACGACAAGGACTCCGCGCAGGTGCTGGTGATCGTGAACGCGGTGGTGACCAACACCGCCGCCAAGGACGGCGTCGAGCGCCGCTACCGGATCAAGCTCGACCTGGTGCGTGACGCCGACCGCTGGCTGACCGCCGACCTCCAGGTGGTGGGCTGATGCCCCGCAAGATCGCCGGCCAACGGCGTCACGAGAAGCCTGTCACGGTCAGTGACGAGCCGGTGGTGGAAAGAGAACCAAGAGTAGAGAAGAGAGTTGAGAAGAAGGCGGAGAAGGCGGAGAAGGCAGAACCGCCTGCCGCGCGTCGGGTGAGCTTTGTGCTGACGGTGGGTTTGTCGGTGGTGCTCGTGCTCGTGCTGGCGCTCGGCGCGGTGCTGGGGCTCAAGGCGTGGCGCGGGCAGCAGACCGAGGAGGCTCGGGGGCAGGCGGTGAACGCCGGGCGGAAAGCTGCCGAGACGGCGCTCAGCTACGACTACCGGACGCTCGACAAGAGCTTCGCCGCCGCGCGCGGGACGATGACGCCGGAGTTCGCCGGCAAGTTCGACGAGACCGCGAAGGTGGCCGGCGAGCTGGCGACCAAGACCAAGGCGACGGTCCGGGCCGAGGTTCGCGAGGTCGGTGTCCGCGACGCCGACGCGAACCGCGTCACGCTGGTGATTTTCGTGAACCAGACCACCACCAGCACGATCACGCAGGGTAAACCCCGGGTCGATCTGAACCGGACCCGCTTCACGATGGTCCGAAACGGCTCGCGATGGCTGGTCCAGGAGATCGCCGGACTGTAGTCTGCTGGTGACTGAGGAACGGATTGACCGGATTGGCTCGCGGGTGTCTTCCCGCTCGAGATCCCGGGTCGGTCCTTGACTCAGTGGGTGGTCCGACGGCATAGTGTTGGACCCCATTGGACAGCCTTGTCCAGATCGGGTAGCCTATTGCTTTGCGCTGCCTTTACTCCTCACTCTGGCTCAGGTCAAGACTTGACTAGGGGAGTTCGGCGTGCGCTCCCAGCACCGAAGTTTGCGAGCCCGTGGAAGGACGCCCCTTGGTCGCCTCGCGCAACCCCCAGTCCGACAGCATTACCGACGTTTCCGGCTCACCACGCCGCATCTCCTTCGCCAAGATCTCCGAGCCTCTCGAGGTGCCGGACCTTCTGGCGTTGCAGGTGGACAGTTTCGACTGGCTGGTCGGCAACGAAACCTGGCAAGGCCGTGTGGCCGCCGCCGAGGCCGAGGGACGGACCGAACTGTCCGGCCCGTCCGGCCTGGAAGAGATCTTCGAGGAGATCTCCCCGATCGAGGACTTCAGCGGCACCATGTCGCTGTCGTTCCGCGACCACCGGTTCGAGCCGCCGAAGAACACGGTCGACGAGTGCAAGGAGCGCGACGTCACCTACTCGGCGCCGCTGTTCGTCACCGCCGAGTTCATGAACAACGAGACCGGCGAGATCAAGAGCCAGACCGTCTTCATGGGCGACTTCCCGCTGATGACGCGCAAGGGCACGTTCGTGATCAACGGCACCGAGCGTGTCGTCGTGTCCCAGCTGGTCCGTTCGCCCGGTGTGTACTTCGAGCGCACGCCGGACAAGACGTCCGACAAGGACATCTTCACCGCCAAGATCATCCCGTCGCGCGGTGCGTGGCTGGAGTTCGAGGTCGACAAGCGTGACCTGGTCGGCGTACGGCTGGACCGCAAGCGCAAGCAGAACGTCACCGTGCTGCTCAAGGCGCTCGGGTGGACCGACGCGCAGATCCTCGAGGAGTTCGGCGAGTACGAGTCGATCCGCCTCACCCTGGAGAAGGACCACACCTCCGGGCAGGACGACGCGCTGCTGGACATCTACCGCAAGCTGCGCCCGGGTGAACCCCCGACGCGCGAGGCCGCGCAGGCGCTGCTGGACAACTACTACTTCAACGGCAAGCGCTACGACCTGGCCAAGGTCGGCCGGTACAAGATCAACAAGAAGCTCGGGCGCGACGAGCAGCACGACACCGCGGTACTGACGATCAACGACATCGTCGCCACGATCAAGTACCTGGTCGCGCTGCACGAGGGCAAGACCGAGCTGGACGCGCCGCAGGGCGAGATCGTCGTCGAAGAGGACGACATCGACCACTTCGGCAACCGCCGTCTGCGCACGGTCGGCGAACTGATCCAGAACCAGCTCCGCACCGGCCTGGCCCGGATGGAGCGCGTGGTCCGCGAGCGGATGACGACCCAGGACGTCGAGGCGATCACGCCGCAGACCCTGATCAACATCCGTCCCGTGGTGGCGGCGCTGAAGGAGTTCTTCGGAACCTCACAGCTGTCGCAGTTCATGGACCAGACGAACCCGATCGCGGGCCTGACCCACAAGCGCCGCCTGTCGGCGCTGGGCCCGGGTGGTCTGTCGCGTGAGCGGGCCGGCTTCGAGGTCCGCGACGTGCACCCGTCCCACTACGGCCGGATGTGCCCGATCGAGACCCCGGAAGGCCCGAACATCGGCCTGATCGGCTCGCTCGCGACGTACGGCCGGGTGAACCCGTTCGGCTTCGTCGAGACGCCGTACCGCAAGGTCGTCGACGGCCGGGTCACCGACCAGGTCGACTACCTGACCGCGGACGAGGAGGACCGGTTCGTCATCGCTCAGGCCAACGCGGCACTGACCGACGACGACGTGTTCGCCGAGGACCGGGTGCTGGTCCGCCGGCGCCACGGTGAGGTCGAGCTCGTGCTGGTCGAGGACGTGGACTACATGGACGTCAGCCCGCGCCAGATGGTGTCGGTCGCGACGGCGATGATCCCGTTCCTCGAGCACGACGACGCCAACCGCGCCCTGATGGGCTCCAACATGCAGCGCCAGGCCGTTCCGCTGATCACCGCGGACGCCCCCCTGGTCGGTACCGGCATGGAGTTCCGTGGAGCGGTCGACGCCGGTGACGTGCTGGTGTCGGAGAAGGCGGGTGTGGTCAAGGAGGTCTCGGCCGACCTGATCGAGATCGCCGCCGACGACGGCACGTACCAGACCTACCGGCTGGCCAAGTTCCGTCGCTCGAACCAGGGCACCTGCATCAACCAGCGTCCGCTGGTCGACGCGGGGCAGCGGGTCGAGACCGGCTCGCCGCTGGCCGACGGTCCGTGCACCGACGAGGGCGAGATGGCTCTTGGTCGCAACCTGCTCGTGGCGTTCATGCCGTGGGAGGGTCACAACTACGAGGACGCGATCATCCTCAGCCAGCGCGTCGTGCAGCAGGACCTGCTGACCTCGATCCACATCGAGGAGCACGAGGTCGACGCCCGCGACACCAAGCTGGGCCCGGAGGAGATCACCCGCGACATCCCCAACGTCTCCGACGAGATGCTGGCGGACCTGGACGAGCGGGGCATCATCCGGATCGGCGCCGAGGTCACCACCGGTGACATCCTGGTCGGGAAGGTCACGCCCAAGGGCGAGACCGAGCTGACCCCGGAGGAGCGGCTGCTGCGCGCGATCTTCGGTGAGAAGGCCCGCGAGGTGCGCGACACCTCGCTGAAGGTCCCGCACGGCGAGAACGGCACCGTCATCGGGGTCCGCGTCTTCGACCGCGACAACGGCGACGAGCTGCCGCCGGGCGTGAACCAGCTGGTCCGCGTGTACGTCGCGCAGAAGCGCAAGATCTCGGTCGGCGACAAGCTCGCCGGACGCCACGGCAACAAGGGCGTCATCTCCAAGATCCTGCCGGTCGAGGACATGCCGTTCATGGAGGACGGCACCCAGGTCGACATCATCCTGAACCCGCTGGGCGTGCCCGGCCGGATGAACGTCGGTCAGGTCCTCGAGACGCACCTGGGCTGGGTCGCCAGCCGCGGCTGGAAGGTCGACCCGGACAGCCCGGAGGAGTGGGCGCAGCGACTGATCAAGATCGGCGCCGGCGAGGCCGAGCCGATGACGAACGTCGCCACCCCGGTCTTCGACGGCGCGCGGGAGGAAGAGGTCACCGGCCTCCTCGGCTCCACGCTGCCGAACCGTGACGGCGACCGGATGGTCGACAGCACCGGCAAGGCCAACCTGTTCGACGGCCGCTCGGGTGAGCCTTTCCCGGCACCGGTCGGGGTCGGCTACATGTACATGCTGAAGCTGCACCACCTGGTGGACGACAAGATCCACGCCCGCTCGACCGGCCCGTACTCGATGATCACGCAGCAGCCGCTGGGTGGTAAGGCGCAGTTCGGTGGTCAGCGGTTCGGCGAGATGGAGGTGTGGGCCCTCGAGGCCTACGGTGCCGCCTTCGCGCTGCAGGAGCTGCTGACGATCAAGTCGGACGACGTGGTCGGCCGGGTCAAGGTGTACGAAGCGATCGTCAAGGGCGAGAACATCCCGGAGCCGGGTATCCCGGAGTCCTTCAAGGTTCTGGTCAAGGAAATGCAGTCCCTGTGTCTGAACGTTGAGGTGCTCTCGTCCGACGGAAGCCGGGTCGAGATGCGCGACAGCGAAGAGGATGTCTTCCGCGCGGCGGAGGAACTGGGGATCGACCTGTCCCGGCGCGAGCCGAACAGCGTCGAAGAGGTCTGAGCGGGTTGCCGCTTTTGATCAACAACCAACTCACTCAGACCCAACTTTTGACAATCGGGAGATAACACATCGTGCTCGACGTGAACTTCTTCGACGAGCTTCGGATCGGCCTGGCGACCGCGGATGAGATCCGCCAGTGGTCGCACGGCGAGGTCAAGAAGCCCGAGACGATCAACTACCGGACGCTCAAGCCGGAGCGTGACGGTCTGTTCTGCGAGAAGATCTTCGGTCCCACCCGGGACTGGGAGTGCTACTGCGGCAAGTACAAGCGCGTTCGGTTCAAGGGCATCATCTGTGAGCGGTGTGGCGTAGAGGTCACCCGTCAGAAGGTGCGCCGTGAGCGGATGGGCCACATCGAGCTGGCCGCGCCGGTCACCCACATCTGGTACTTCAAGGGTGTCCCGTCGCGACTTGGTTACCTGCTCGACCTCGCTCCGAAGGACCTCGAGAAGGTCATCTACTTCGCGGCGTACATGATCACCGACGTCGACGACGAGGCGCGGCACCGCGACCTCGCGTCGTTGGAGGGCCGGACCGACGTCGAGCGCAAGCAGCTCGAGAACCGGCGCGACAACGACATCGAGACCCGGATGAAGAAGCTGGAGGAGGACCTGGCGCAGCTCGAGGCCGAGGGCGCCAAGGCCGACGTCCGGCGCAAGGTCAAGGAAGGCGCCGAGCGTGAGGTCAAGCAGCTGCGCGACCGTGCGCAGCGCGAGATCGACCGCCTCGACGAGGTCTGGACCCGGTTCAAGAACCTGAAGGTCCAGGACCTCGAGGGCGACGAGATCCTCTACCGCGCCATGAAGGAGCGGTTCGGCAAGTACTTCGAGGGCGCGATGGGCGCGGCCGCGATCCAGCGCCGGCTGCAGACCTTCGACCTGAAGGCCGAGGCCGACAGCCTGCGCGAGACGATCAAGACCGGCAAGGGCCAGCGCAAGACCCGCGCCCTGAAGCGGCTCAAGGTCGTCACCGCGTTCCTGGCCACCAACAACAGCCCGATGGGCATGGTCCTGGACTGCGTCCCGGTCATCCCGCCGGACCTGCGGCCGATGGTCCAGCTCGACGGTGGCCGGTTCGCCACCTCGGACCTGAACGACCTGTACCGCCGGGTGATCAACCGGAACAACCGGCTCAAGCGTCTGCTCGACCTGGGCGCTCCGGAGATCATCGTCAACAACGAGAAGCGGATGCTGCAGGAGGCCGTCGACGCACTGTTCGACAACGGCCGTCGTGGCCGTCCGGTCACCGGCCCGGGCAACCGGCCGCTGAAGTCGCTGTCCGACATGCTCAAGGGCAAGCAGGGTCGTTTCCGTCAGAACCTGCTGGGCAAGCGCGTCGACTACTCCGGCCGTTCGGTCATCGTGGTCGGCCCGCAGCTGAAGCTGCACCAGTGCGGTCTGCCGAAGGCGATGGCGCTGGAGCTGTTCAAGCCGTTCGTGATGAAGCGGCTGGTCGACCTCAACCACGCGCAGAACATCAAGTCCGCCAAGCGGATGGTCGAGCGTCAGCGCGCCCAGGTCTGGGACGTGCTGGAAGAGGTCATCACCGAGCACCCGGTCCTGCTGAACCGTGCGCCTACGCTGCACCGGCTCGGCATCCAGGCGTTCGAGCCCCAGCTGATCGAGGGCAAGGCGATCCAGATCCACCCGCTCGTCTGCTCCGCGTTCAACGCGGACTTCGACGGTGACCAGATGGCGGTGCACCTGCCGCTGTCGGCCGAGGCCCAGGCCGAGGCGCGGATCCTGATGCTGTCGACGAACAACATCCTGAAGCCGGCCGACGGCCGTCCGGTCACGATGCCGACGCAGGACATGATCATCGGCATCTACTTCCTGACGATGCTGAAGGACGGTGTGCTGGGCGAGGGCCGGGCGTTCGGTTCCGTGGCGGAGGCCCTGATGGCCTTCGACCGCAAGGAGCTGTCGCTGCAGGCCAAGATCACCCTGCGCCTGAACGAGGCGGCCGCGCCGGAAGGCTCGCTCGCGCTCGACAACGGTGGGTTCTCGCTGGAGACGACGCTGGGTCGCGCCCTGTTCAACGAGGCGCTGCCGGCCGACTACACCTTCGTGGACACCGAGGTCGGCAAGAAGCAGCTGGGCTCGATCGTCAACGATCTGGCCGAGCGGTACTCGAAGGTCCAGGTCGCCAACTGCCTGGACGCGCTGAAGGACCTCGGTTTCCGCTGGGCCACCCGCTCGGGTGTCACGGTGTCGATCGACGACTTCAGCACGCCGCCCTCGAAGCCCGAGATCATGGCGCGCTACGAGTCGCAGGCCGAGAAGGTCCAGAAGCAGTTCGAGCGGGGTCTGATCACCTCGTCCGAGCGGCGCCAGGAACTGATCGAGATCTGGACCGGAGCCAACGCCGAGGTCGGCAAGGCGATGGAGGAGAACTTCGAGAAGGCCAACCCGATCTGGATGATGGTCCACTCGGGTGCCCGAGGCAACATGATGCAGATCCGGCAGATCGCCGGTATGCGTGGCCTCGTGGCCAACCCGAAGGGCGAGATCATCGCCCGGCCGATCAAGTCCAACTTCCGCGAGGGCCTGTCGGTGGTCGAGTACTTCATCGCCACCCACGGTGCTCGTAAGGGTCTGGCCGACACCGCGCTGCGCACCGCCGACTCCGGGTACCTGACCCGTCGTCTGGTGGACGTGTCGCAGGACGTCATCATCCGCGAGGAGGACTGCGGCACCGAGCGTGGTCTGCCCAAGCAGATCGGTGAGAAGGGTCCGGACGGCAAGGTCGTGCACGCCGAGAACGTCGAGACCAGCGCCTACGCACGGACGCTGGCCACCGACGTCGAGGGCGCCGACGGCACCGTCGTACTGACCGCGGGCAGCGACCTGGGCGACGTGTCCATCGCCGCTCTGGTCGAGGCCGGGGTCGAGGTCGTCAAGGTCCGCTCCGTGCTGACCTGCGACGCCAAGACCGGGACCTGCGCGAAGTGCTACGGCCGTTCGCTGGCGACCGGTAAGACGGTCGACATCGGTGAGGCCGTCGGCATCATCGCGGCGCAGTCCATCGGTGAGCCGGGGACGCAGCTGACGATGCGGACCTTCCACACCGGTGGTGTCGCGGGTGATGACATCACCCACGGTCTGCCGCGTGTGGTCGAGCTCTTCGAGGCCCGCCAGCCCAAGGGCAAGGCGCCGATCGGTGAAGCCGCCGGCCGGATCGCGATCGAGGACACCGACAAGACCCGGAAGCTGGTGCTCACCCCGGACGACGGTTCCGAGGAGGTCGCCTACCCGGTGTCGAAGCGGGCCCGCCTGCTGATCGAGGACGGTCAGCACGTCGAGGTCGGTCAGCAGCTGACGCAGGGTACGCCCGACCCGCAGGAGGTTCTGCGGATCCTGGGTGTGCGCAAAGCGCAGGAGCACCTGGTCGACGAGGTCCAGGCCGTGTACCGGTCGCAGGGTGTGGCCATCCACGACAAGCACATCGAGATCATCGTCCGGCAGATGCTGCGCCGGGTCACGGTGATCGAGTCCGGCGAGGCGAACCTGCTGCCGGGTGAGCTTGCCGACCGGATCATGTTCGAGGCGGAGAACCGCCGCGTCGTGGCCGAGGGCGGTACGCCGGCCTCGGGTCGTCCGGTGCTGATGGGGATCACCAAGGCGTCGCTCGCGACCGAGTCGTGGCTGTCGGCCGCCTCCTTCCAGGAGACGACCCGGGTCCTGACCGAGGCCGCGATCCACGGCAAGTCCGACTCGCTGGTCGGTCTGAAGGAGAACGTCATCATCGGAAAGCTGATCCCGGCGGGTACCGGCATGGACCGTTACCGCAACATCCGGGTGGAGCCCACCGAGGAGGCGAAGGCCGCGATGTACTCGATGGTCGGCTACGAGTCGTACGACTACGACTTCGGCCCGTCCGCCGGGCAGTCGGTCCCGCTGGACGACTTCGACCTCGGTTCGTACAAGAACTGAGCCGAAGCACCACGCACCGCCGAGGGCGGCACTCCCACCAGGGGGTGCCGCCCTCGCGGCGTTCCCGGGGCCTGCCGGTACGGCGTACTGGAACAGGGCGGTCAGTACGCCGTACCGGGGTACCTCAAACGCTTGTCTGCGGTCGTTTTCGGCGTGTCGGAACAGCCTCGCGGGGTGGCGGCTGCAAGTGTCCGCGGGATAGGCCAAGATGACTCCATGACGGATCTCCCGCCCTACCTGCGGCCCTTTGTTCTGCCGGTCGCCGACGCCGGGGAAGTGCGGGTGGAACGGGTCGGCCACGTCGACCTCTACCACCCGGCAGGTACCGCCCGGACGGGCGCGATCCTCTTGGTGCACGGGGGTCCCATGCCGCCCGGCCTCGAGGTGCTGCCTCGGGACTGGCCGGTGTACCAGGGATACGCGACCGCGGCTGCGCAGCGCGGTCAGGTGGCTGCTGTGGTCGAGCACGGGTTGATCCGTGGCTACGACCAGCTGGTGGCCGCCGCCGACGACGTGGAGGCCGCCGTCGGTGTTCTCCGGGCCGACCCGCGGGTGGATCCGGGGCGCGTCGCGCTCTGGTTCTTCTCGGGGGCCGGGCTGCTCGCGGGGGAGTGGCTGGACAGCCGGCCGGACTGGCTGCGCTGCCTGCTGCTGACCTACCCCTTGCTCGCCACCCCGCCCGGTGTCGACGTACTGGTCAACGCTGCCGAAGTGATCGGCAAACAGAAGGACAAGGACCTGCCGGTGCTGCTGACGAGGGTCGGCCGCGAGCGCGCCGAGCTCGCCGGTCCGGTCGCGGAGCTCGTCTCCGCCGGCGGCGCCGCGCTGGACATCATCGACGTACCGAAAGGGCAACACGGCTTCGACATGCTCGACCACACCGAAGAGTCCCGCGCCGCGGTCACCAAGGCGCTGGACTGGGCCATCGCCCACCTGGGCGAAGACCCCACCGCGACCTCCACCGACACCCTCCCGATTCCCACTCCGACCACGAAGCAGGCACCTGTGAGCCCCGCCAGCTCCCCGGCGCCGAAGACGACCACCACGGTCAAGAACACACCGGCAGCAGCGAAGGCCGTACCAGTGGAAGCATCGAGTCCCGCACCGTCAGTCGCGCCTGATCTGACGGCTGTGGTGGCTACTGCCTTCTCCTTCGACACCGCGGCGACCCGCGTGGTCGATCGGGAGCACGCGACGTACGCCGCGCACGATCTCGAGGCGTTCCTCGCCCTGTACTCGCCGACCGCCCTGCTGCAGTTCGCCGACGGGGCGGTACTGCGGGGGCGGCGCTCCTTGCGCGAGTACTACGGGCCTCTGTTCGACGCCGGCAAGTGCAAGACCGAGACCCAGCAGCGGATGATGCTGGGCGAGTGGGTGGTGGAGCAGTCCGTCCGCCACGACACCGACCAGGGCCCACTGCCGACGATCGTGCTGTACCGCGTCCAGGACGGCCTGATCGTCGAGGTCCGTTTCCTCGCTTGACCGTCTCGGGCAGCTCGGACGTCGTGCCGAGCTGCCCGCGCGGGGGCCGTCAGGCCATCACGCCGAGCGGCTTGGGTTTCCAGCCCGGGAAGACCTTGCCGGCCTGGGTCGAGCTCAGACCGAGCCGGCCCATCGCGACGTCCGCCAGCACGTCGCGGTAGTCGTTCGTGCCCGGGACATCGCCTTGGTCGAGGACCTTCGGGTCCAGGCCTTCCCAGCGGCCGTGCGCACCGCCCTTGACCTTGCCGCCGAGGACGAGCGCGACGCCGCCGTGGCCGTGGTCGGCGCCGCTGTTGCCGTTCTGCTCGACGCGCCGGCCGAACTCGCTCATCGTCACGACCGTCGTGTTGTCGAGCTCCGGCCCCAGCTCGGCGGTGAACGCGGCGAGGCCTTCGGCGACCGTCTTCAGCGACCTGGTGAGATCGCCGTTGTCGACGGTGCCGATGTCGGTGTGCATGTCCCAGCCACCGAGGTCCACCGCGGCCACCCGTACGCCGGCCTTGTTCTTGATCAGCTGAGCGAGTGTCGCGAGCGAGTTACCGAACTCGCCCTCGGGATAACCCCGGTCCTTCGGCTCGGTCTGGATCGCCTGCTGGTAGCTCTGCGCCTTCGCCGACGCCTGCAACGCGGCAAGCCCTTGGACGCCGAGCGGATGGTCGATCCCGGTGTAGAGCGTCTCCAGCGCCTTCAGCGTCTGCGGCGCCACCCCGTCGATCCCCTTGACGCCGAAGTCCTTCAGTGACGTCAGCATCACCGGGTTGGTCGGCCCGAGCAGCGACCGCGTCATCCGCGCGCCGATCCCGAGCCCGCGGAACGTCGTACCAGGTCCCAGCTGAGCGATCACCCGGTCGAGCCAGCCGGACTGCACCGACGACCTCGCTGCTCCACCGCGCTCCAGACAGTCCTGCGCCTGGAAGTGGCTGCGCGTCAGGTCGGGCGTCGACACAGCCGGTACGGCGGCCAGTCGGCCCGACGTGATCAGCGGCGTCAACGGGGCCATCGCCGGATGCAGCCCGAAGCCCCGCCCGAAGTCGATCAGCGAAGCACCCCGTACGGCGATGCCCGGCCGGGCCTTCAGCAGTTGGGGATCGTCCGCCGGGACGAGGACCGACAGCCCGTCCATCCCACCGCGCAGGAAGATCACCACCAACGTTCCGGTCGACGAAGCGCCCGGCGCGGCCCAGGAGATCCGCGTGGTCACCAGCTGGTCGGCCACGGCGGCGACACCGACGCCGAGCCCGCCGGCGAGCAGCCGCCGCCGGGTGAACCCGCGGCTCCACTTCTCGCGCCGCTCGTCCACGTCGGCGGTGACTGCGGCGGCCTGAGCCCGTACGGCGGCGTCGGCAGGTGTCGGTCCGAGCTGCTGCCAGTCAGGGCAGTCGGGGTGCAGAGAGGACAGCGTTTCTGAGTGCTTCACGGAACAGGACTCCTACAGGGGAGATGGCCCGGCCGCAGGGGCGGCACGGCCGGGCCACGATCAGCGGGCGAGGAACTGCGGAGAGTCGAGCACCAGGGCGACGACGTGGCCTGCCTGCCACTCCATCCGGCCCTGGTCGACGCGGGACGTGCTCTTGGCGCCGACGAAGGTCGCCAGTGCGCTGCGTTGCCGCGTGTTGGGGCGCTGCCCGACCAGCCGCAGCCCCAGCCGGTCGAACCACTCCCGGTACGTGTCTCCGGACTTCGGGCGTAGGTCGGCCGGCAGCTTCTCGCGCTTCAGGCCGTCCCACCACCCGTACGAGAGAGCCCGGTGCGAGGACCAGCGCTCCAGCATCTGGCCTGCGGACGACCAGGCCGGTGCGACGTCCGGGTAGCCGTTCGGCGACGGCCAGGCGAGTGGTGCGTGGCCGAGGTTGTTCAGCTGCCAGTACATGGCTTCCAAGCCCTTGCCGGTCGTCGGACCGAACGGCAGGTCGAGCGTCCGGGCGGTCCCGACGACGTCCTCGAGCGGCCTTTTCGTCTTGCGTCCAAGGGAGTTCCAGAACTCACTGCTGCGGAACAACGCTGTCAGTACCGGCAGGATCGCCGTGTTGTTGCGCAGGTAGACCTGCGCCAGCCGAGCGACCAGGGCCGGCGGCGGTACGTCGTCCACGAACCGTACGACGAGCTTGCGCGCGATCGTCCTGGCCGTCGCCGGGTGCTTGGCCAGGTAGTCGAGGTACTTGTCGCCCAGCGCCAGCCCGCCCTTGGCGGAGGTGTTGGCCGCCGACCAGTCGAGCACCTTCACCCGCCCGGTCCGGTGCCGTTCCGGCTTGTAGTCGAACTCGCCGTCGTCGTTCGAGCCGCGTCCACTCAACACGTACGCGCTGCTGCGCATGTCCTTCTCGGTGTAGCCCGACGAGACGCCGACGGTGTGCAGCTCGAGCAGTTCGCGGCCGAGGTTCTCGTTGACGCTCTCCCGGGTGGAGGTGTCGTTGTCGAGGAAGTGCAGCATCGCCGGGTGCCGCATGGCCGCCTTGAGCATGTCGGCGTACCGGCCGAAGGCGTGCTTGCGGATCACGGCGGCTGCGTAGTGCGGAGCGACGTCCCAGCCGCGGTCCGACGGGGTGGCGACGTGCAGGTGGTTGGCGAAGACGTCGACGACCACCTCGAACAGCTGCCGCTGCCCGAACACCTGACGGCCGAGCGTCGCGAAGCCGGTCTGGAACATGGCGTCCCAGGAGTACTGACTGATCGAGCGTCGTACGGTCGCGACATCGGCACCCGCGAGCTTGAACGCCGACCAGGCCTGGTCGCCGGCCGGGTCCTTCGTGGTGGGGGACAGCTGAGCAGCGAGCCAGCGGTCGATGCCCAGCTTCGCCAGGCTCTTCACGTCCGACGGGCGCGGGCCGAAGGTCACCCGGTTGAGCAGGTGCCGCTGGGCCTGGGCCGTGGTGAGCGGTCCGGCCTTGTCGACCAGCAGGCCCGGTACGACGCGTCCTGCCTTGGCAGCCTCGGCGAATCCGGCGTAGTCACGGGTGGAGCCGGTCTGGGTCGGTGGCTTCTTCCGCTGGTCGCCGGCGACGTAGCTGGAGTCCCGGTCGTCCTCCTGGGTCGCCAGTCCCGGTCGCTCCGCTACGGCCGATCTGCTGGGCGACGTACCGAATCTGTCGGGCGCACCGGGTGTCGCGGCGACTCGCTCGCTCAGGCTGCCGTGCCGGGACAGCAGCTCGGCACCCAGCCCACCAGCGGCCAGTACGCCGGCGACCGTACCGATCGCTGCCCGCCGCGCGACGGGGGAGGGGTCGGGGGGACGGGGGACAGGGTCGTGATCCACAGAGTGCTCCAGGGCGGCGGAACGGCGTACGAATGGATCCCCGTTATCAGGTCGTTACGCCTGATGGGCGTGACTATGCCGCAGCGATCGAGCGGGCCAAACGGGCGCGGGAGGAGATTTACGCCGATCACACATTCACGATCGTGATGGTGCCTGGGGAAACTGGCTTGGACCACGTCCGGAGTCCGGTAGACTGATAGGGCGGCCTAGTCCCCTTGCCGCACGGTGCCTTGTTTTGACCGTGCATGGGGCAGCCGCTAGTCTTAACGATCGTGCCCGGGTCATCCTGGGCCGTCATGCGTGCCCCTCGTTTCGCGGGTTTGCGCGCGTGGCACGGGACATCTGCCGACAGTCAGAAAGATTACGGCTCCGGTACGCCCGTGCGCACGCGACACACCCGACCGCGGGGGTCAGGCGCGCAGGAACTGACCGGACGACAGAAAGAGACCTACGCGGTGCCCACCATTCAGCAGCTGGTCCGCAAGGGCCGCCAGGACAAGGTGTCGAAGAACAAGACGCCGGCCCTGAAGGGTTCTCCTCAGCGTCGTGGTGTTTGCACGCGCGTCTACACGACCACCCCGAAGAAGCCGAACTCGGCGCTTCGCAAGGTTGCCCGTGTCCGCCTCACCAGCGGCATCGAGGTCACCGCCTACATCCCGGGTGTCGGCCACAACCTGCAGGAGCACTCGATCGTGCTCGTGCGTGGCGGTCGTGTGAAGGACCTTCCCGGTGTCCGGTACAAGATCATCCGCGGTTCGCTCGACACCCAGGGTGTCAAGAACCGCAAGCAGGCTCGCAGCCGGTACGGCGCGAAGAAGGAGAAGAGCTAATGCCGCGCAAGGGTCCCGCCCCGAAGCGGCCGGTCATCATCGACCCGGTCTACGGTTCGCCGCTGGTCACCCAGTTGATCTCCAAGATCCTGGTGGACGGCAAGAAGCAGATCGCGCAGAGCATCGTCTACACGGCGCTCGAGGGCACCCGGACGAAGACCGGCACCGATCCCGTCATCACGCTGAAGCGCGCGCTGGACAACGTGAAGCCCAGCATCGAGGTGAAGAGCCGCCGTGTCGGTGGTGCCACCTACCAGGTGCCGATCGAGGTCAAGCCCAACCGCTCGACCACGCTCGCCCTGCGCTGGCTCACCTCGTACTCCCGCGCGCGTCGCGAGAAGACGATGGGCGAGCGCCTGATGAACGAGATCCTGGACGCCTCCAACGGTCTCGGAGCATCGGTGAAGCGCCGCGAGGACACGCACAAGATGGCCGAAGCCAACAAGGCTTTCGCCCACTACCGCTGGTGACGCGGGGCCCGCACCGGGCCCCAGCTCACTTTCTTTGACGCACTACAGAAGCGAGAGGTAGACCACCGAGGTGGCCGTACAAATCACCACCGACCTGAGCATGGTGCGCAACATCGGCATCATGGCCCACATCGACGCCGGCAAGACGACGACGACCGAGCGGATTCTCTTCTACACCGGTATCACTTACAAGATCGGTGAGGTCCACGACGGCGCCGCCACGATGGACTGGATGGAGCAGGAGCAGGAGCGCGGCATCACCATCACGTCCGCCGCGACGACCTGCACCTGGAAAGACCACACCATCAACATCATCGACACCCCCGGGCACGTCGACTTCACCGTCGAGGTGGAGCGCTCGCTGCGCGTCCTCGACGGTGCCGTCGCGGTGTTCGACGGAGTCGCCGGTGTCGAGCCGCAGTCCGAGACCGTGTGGCGTCAGGCGGACCGGTACGGCGTACCGCGGATCTGCTTCGTCAACAAGCTGGACCGAACCGGCGCGGAGTTCATGCGCTGCGTCGACATGATCGTCGACCGGCTGGCCGCCGTGCCGCTGGTGCTGCAGCTGCCGATCGGTGCCGAGGCCGACTTCATCGGCGTCGTCGACCTGGTCGGGATGCGGGCGCTGACCTGGCGCGGTGAGACCACGATGGGTGAGGACTACACCGTCGAGGAGATCCCCGCCACGCACACCGAGCAGGCCGCGCTGTGGCGCGACAAGCTGATCGAGACGCTGGCCGAGGCCGACGACGAGATCATGGAGCAGTACCTGGAGGGCGAGGAGCCCACCCAGGAGCAGCTCGTCGCGGGCATCCGGCGGGCGACCATCGCCAGCAAGCTGACCCCGGTGCTGACCGGTACGGCGTTCAAGAACAAGGGCGTGCAGCCCCTGCTCGACGCCATCAACGCCTACCTGCCGAGCCCGCTCGACGTGCCCGACATCGAGGGCCACGACGTCAAGGACGAGTCGGTCGTCGTGAGCCGCAAGCCGGCCGACGCCGAGCCGTTCTCGGCGCTGGCGTACAAGATCGCGGCCGACCCGCACCTGGGCAAGCTGACCTTCATCCGGGTGTACTCGGGCAAGCTTGAGACCGGCACCCAGGTCCTGAACCCCACCAAGGGGCGCAAGGAGCGGATCGGCAAGATCTACCGGATGCACGCGAACAAGCGTGAGGAGATCGCGTCGGTCGGCGCCGGCCACATCGTCGCCGTGATGGGTCTGAAGGACACCACCACCGGTGAGACGCTGTGCGACCCGGCCAAGCCGATCATCCTGGAGTCGATGCAGTTCCCGGCCCCGGTGATCTCGGTCGCCATCGAGCCCAAGTCGAAGGCCGACCAGGAGAAGCTCGGCGTCGCGATCCAGCGCCTGGCCGACGAGGACCCGACCTTCCAGGTCCGGACCGACGAGGACACCGGCCAGACGATCATCGCCGGTATGGGCGAGCTCCACCTGGAGATCCTGGTCGACCGGATGAAGCGTGAGTTCCGCGTCGAGGCCAACGTCGGCAAGCCGCAGGTCGCCTACCGCGAGACCATCAAGAAGAAGGTCGAGAAGGTCGACTACACGCACAAGAAGCAGACCGGTGGTTCGGGTCAGTTCGCGCGTGTGATCATCAACATCGAGCCGACTTCCGTCGAGGCCGGAGGTGAGGGCGGGTACGAGTTCGTCAACGCCGTCAGCGGTGGCCGGATCCCGCGGGAGTACATCCCGTCGGTGGACGAGGGCGCGCAGGAAGCGATGGAGTTCGGCGTACTGGCCGGCTACCCGATGGTCGACATCAAGGTGACGCTGACCGATGGTGCCTACCACGACGTCGACTCCTCCGAGCTCGCCTTCAAGATCGCCGGTTCGATGGCCTTCAAGGACGCCGCCCGGCGGGCGACCCCGATCATCCTCGAGCCGATGTTCTCGGTCGAGGTCATCACCCCTGAGGACTACATGGGTGAAGTGATCGGTGACCTCAACTCACGCCGCGGCCAGATCCAGTCGATGGACGAGGGCCCCGGTGGCAGCCGGGCTATCAAAGCAACGGTGCCGTTGTCCGAGATGTTCGGGTATGTCGGTGACCTGCGGTCGAAGACCCAGGGTCGCGCGTCGTACTCGATGCAGTTCGATTCCTACGCCGAGGTTCCGAAGAACGTGGCGGAAGAGATCATCAAGAAGGCCCGCGGCGAGTAATCTCGCCCCGGACCAACCAACCCACAGCGCGTCGGCGTACGGCGTAAGTCAACATTTTCCAGGAGGGCCCCAGTGGCTAAGGCGAAGTTCGAGCGGACTAAGCCGCACGTCAACATCGGCACCATCGGTCACATCGACCACGGTAAGACCACTCTTACCGCGGCGATCACCAAGGTGCTGCACGACAAGTACCCGACTCTGAACGAGGCCTCGGCCTTCGATCAGATCGACAAGGCGCCGGAAGAGCGCCAGCGCGGTATCACCATCTCGATCGCGCACGTCGAGTACCAGACCGAGGCCCGGCACTACGCCCACGTCGACTGCCCGGGACACGCGGACTACATCAAGAACATGATCACCGGTGCGGCCCAGATGGACGGTGCGATCCTGGTCGTCGCCGCCACCGACGGCCCGATGCCCCAGACGCGTGAGCACGTGCTGCTCGCCCGTCAGGTCGGCGTGCCGGCGATGGTCGTCGCCCTGAACAAGTGCGACATGGTCGACGACGAGGAGATCCTGGAGCTCGTCGAGCTCGAGGTCCGCGAGCTGCTCTCGGACCAGGAGTTCGACGGCGACAACGCGCCGATCGTCCGCGTCGCCGCTCACCCGGCGCTGCAGGGCGACGCCAAGTGGGGCGAGTCGATCCTCGAGCTGATGGCCGCGGTCGACGAGTACATCCCGCAGCCGGAGCGCGAGATCGACAAGCCGTTCCTGATGCCGGTGGAGGATGTCTTCACCATCACGGGTCGCGGCACGGTCATCACCGGCCGGATCGAGCGCGGCGTGGTCAAGGTCAACGAGACCGTCGACCTGATCGGCATCCGCGAGGCCAAGCAGACCACCACGGTCACCGGCATCGAGATGTTCCGCAAGCTGCTCGACGAGGGCCAGGCCGGTGAGAACGTCGGTCTGCTGCTGCGTGGCACCAAGCGCGAGGACGTCGAGCGCGGCATGGTCGTGATCAAGCCGGGCACGACCACCCCGCACACCAACTTCGACGCGTCGGTCTACATCCTGTCGAAGGAGGAGGGCGGCCGTCACACGCCGTTCTTCCAGAACTACCGCCCGCAGTTCTACTTCCGCACCACGGACGTCACCGGCGTCGTCACGCTGCCCGAGGGCACCGAGATGGTCATGCCGGGCGACAACACCGACATGTCGGTCGAGCTGATTCAGCCGATCGCCATGGAAGAGGGCCTGAAGTTCGCGATCCGGGAAGGTGGCCGTACCGTCGGCGCCGGCCGGGTCACCAAGATCATCAAGTGATCTCACGAGGTCCGCGAGGGCTCGCACGCTGAGCCCCGCGGACCTCTGCTTTGTGCCTGATCCGGCACTCAGGTGGTGTCGGATCCAGGCATGAGGCCACTCGATTGGCATTCCGGTGCCGATCTCTGGCACACTATTCAGGTTGCTCAGGCGAGGCCGCCGGGGCGCGCCCCAGACCGTATTCAGGGTCTGGCAGGTCGCGCCGGACCGGAGACCATGCCGAGGTTCGGTCCGAGACCGAATCCCGATCTCCATCGCTGGATGGAACCATCAGGGGTCGAAGAGTTGTGACTGGTGCACGTATGTGCCCGGTACGCGACACACCCGACCTCGGGGGTCGGAGCAACGCAACGAAGACGATAGAGAAGGACGAAGCGAAGCGATGGCGGGACAAAAGATCCGCATCCGGCTGAAGGCCTACGACCACGAGGTCATCGACAGCTCGGCACGCAAGATTGTCGACACGGTGACGCGTACTGGTGCGAAGGTTGCTGGCCCGGTGCCGTTGCCGACGGAAAAGAACGTGTTCTGCGTCATCCGCTCGCCGCACAAGTACAAGGACAGCCGCGAGCACTTCGAGATGCGCACCCACAAGCGGCTCATCGACATCATCGACCCCACGCCGAAGACCGTCGACTCGCTGATGCGGCTCGACCTCCCGGCCGGTGTCGACATCGAGATCAAGCTCTGAGGGAACGCTGACCTATGAGCAAGCAGAAGAACACGCGAGGGCTGCTGGGCACCAAGCTCGGCATGACCCAGACCTGGGACGAGAACAACCGAGTCGTCCCCGTCACCGTGATCCAGGCCGGTCCGTGCGTGGTGACCGAGGTTCGCACCTCGTCCACCCACGGCTACGACGGCCTGCAGATCGCGTTCGGCGACATCGACCCGCGCAAGGTGACCAAGCCCCTGCGCGGCCACTTCGACAAGGCCGGTGTGACCCCGCGCCGGCACCTGCTGGAGCTGCGCACCGCTGACGCCAGCGAGTACACGCTGGGCCAGGAGATCAACGCCGAGGCCTTCGAGGCCGGCGAGATCGTCGACGTCTCCGCCACCAGCAAGGGCAAGGGCTTCGCCGGTGTCATGAAGCGGCACGGCTTCCACGGCCTGCGCGCCACGCACGGTGTGCACAAGAAGCACCGTTCGCCGGGCTCCATCGGTGGCTGCGCCACCCCGGGGCGGGTTTTCAAGGGCATGAAGATGTCCGGCCGGATGGGCCACGAGCAGGTGACCACGCAGAACGTCAAGGTGCACGCCATCGACGTCGAGCGCGGACTCATCCTGATCAAGGGCGCCGTCCCCGGTCCCAAGGGCGGCCTCGTGCTGATCCGCAACGCCGCGAAGGGAGCGAGCAAGTGAGCACCGTCGACGTAGTCGTCGTCAAGGGCGACAAGGTCAGTAAGAAGGGCTCTGCCGAGCTCCCCGCCGAGCTGTTCGACGTTCAGGTGAACATCCCGCTGATCCACCAGGTCGTGGTGGCCCAGCTGGCCGCCGCACGCCAGGGCACCCACAAGGTGAAGACCCGGGCCGAGGTCTCCGGTGGTGGCGCCAAGCCGTACCGCCAGAAGGGCACCGGCCGCGCCCGCCAGGGTTCGACCCGGGCGCCGCAGTTCACCGGTGGTGGCGTCGTCCACGGCCCGACCCCGCGCGACTACAGCCAGCGGACCCCGAAGAAGATGATCGCCGCCGCTCTGCGCGGTGCGCTCTCGGACCGGGCCCGTGACGGCCGCGTCTTCGTGGTCGAGCAGTTCGTCGACGGCGACGCGCCGTCGACCAAGTCGGCGCTGAAGGTGCTGGCCGAGGTCACCGAGCACGCGAAGTTGCTGGTCGTTGTCGACCGCAACGACGAGCTGACCTGGCTGAGCCTGCGCAACGTGCCGACCGTGCACCTGATCGCCGCCGACCAGCTGAACGCGTACGACGTGCTCTGCAGCGACGCGGTGATCTACACCAAGGCCGCGCTCGACTCCTTCGTCGCCGGCGCGCCCAAGGGCAAGTCCGTCAAGGCTGTCGCGACGTCGACCGAAGCCGAGCAGGAGGTAGAAGCATGAGCCACGGAGTCAACAAGGACCCGCGGGACGTGCTGCTGCGGCCGGTCGTGAGCGAGAAGAGCTACGGCCTGCTGGACGAGCAGAAGTACACGTTCGAGGTCGCCCCGGACGCCAACAAGACCGAGATCAAGCTCGCGGTCGAGAAGGTGTTCAAGGTCCGCGTGACCAGCGTCAACACACTGAACCGCAAGGGCAAGCGCCGCCGCACCCGTGCCGGTTGGGGCAAGCGCCCGGACATCAAGCGAGCGATCGTCAGCCTGTCCGGCGACGACCGCATCGACATCTTCGGAGGCCAGTCGTAATGGGTATCCGCAAATACAAGCCGACAACGCCGGGCCGTCGTGGCTCCAGCGTGGCCGACTTCGTCGAGCTCACCCGTTCGACCCCTGAGAAGTCCCTGCTCCGCCCGCTGCCGAAGAAGGGTGGCCGGAACAGCTCCGGCAAGATCACCACTCGGCACCACGGTGGCGGTCACAAGCGGGCGTACCGCCTGATCGACTTCAAGCGGTACGACAAGGACGGCGTCCCGGCGAAGGTGGCCGAGATCGAGTACGACCCGAACCGCACCGCGCGGATCGCACTGCTGCACTACGTCGACGGCGAGAAGCGCTACATCCTCGCCCCGTCGAACCTGAAGCAGGGCACGATCGTCGAGAACGGTCCGGCCGCCGACATCAAGGTGGGCAACAACCTGCCGCTCCGCAACATCCCGGTCGGCTCCACGGTGCACGCCGTCGAGCTGCGTCCGGGTGGCGGCGCCAAGATGGCCCGCTCCGCCGGCGCCAGCGTTCAGCTGGTCGCCAAGGAGGGTCGGATGGCCACCCTGCGGATGCCGTCCGGCGAGGTCCGGATGGTCGACGTGCGCTGCCGCGCCACCCTCGGTGAGGTGGGCAACGGCGAGCAGTCGAACATCAACTGGGGCAAGGCGGGCCGGATGCGCTGGAAGGGCAAGCGCCCGACCGTCCGCGGTGTCGCGATGAACCCGGTCGACCACCCGCACGGTGGTGGTGAGGGCAAGACCTCGGGTGGACGCCACCCGGTGTCCCCGTGGGGTCAGCCTGAGGGCCGTACCCGCACCCGCAAGGAAAGCGACCGCATGATCGTCCGGCGCCGCAAGGCCGGCAAGAAGCGCTGATAGGGAGCCGGACAGAGATGCCACGCAGCCTCAAGAAAGGCCCGTTCGTCGACCACCACCTGCTCAAGAAGGTGGAGGTGCAGAACGAAAAGGGCACCAAGAACGTGATCAAGACCTGGTCTCGCCGGTCGATGATCATTCCCGACATGATCGGCCACACGCTCGCGGTGCACGACGGCCGCAAGCACGTGCCGGTGTTCGTGACTGACGCGATGGTCGGGCACAAGCTCGGCGAGTTCGCCCCGACCCGCACGTTCAAGGGTCACGAGAAGGACGACCGGAAGTCACGGCGTCGCTGACCTCTGGTCAGTTGACGACGCGCAAGCTACCTACGGAGAGATTCGAACATCATGAGCGTTCAAGAGCGTAGGGCCGTCAGTGCCCGCCGCGAGAGCCTGCTGGGCGACGAGCCCGGGGCCTTCGCGGTCGCGCGCTTCGTCCGCGTGACGCCGATGAAGGCGCGTCGCGTGCTGGACCTGGTGCGTGGGATGGGTATCGACAACGCCCTCGCCACTCTGAAGTTCGCCCCGCAGGCCGCTGCCGCGACCGTGTACAAGGTCGTCGACAGCGCCGCGGCGAACGCCGAGGGCACCGAACACCTGAGCCGCGCCGACCTGGTCGTGGTGAAGGCCTTCGTGGATGAGGGGCCGACGCTGAAGCGTCACCGCCCGCGTGCACAGGGCCGCGCCACCCGGATCGACAAGCGGACCAGCCACATCACCGTGGTCGTCGGCCCCCGGGCCGAGGAAGAGACCGCCAAGCCGGCGGCCGACGCCAAGAAGGCCGATGGCAAGAAGGCCGCTGAGAAGAAGGGCAGGACCCGCTAGTGGGCCAGAAGGTAAACCCGCACGGGTTCCGCCTCGGTATCAGCACGGACCACAAGAGCCGCTGGTACGCCGAGAAGCTGTACGCGGACTACGTGGGCGAGGACGTCAAGATCCGTCGTCTGCTGAGCAAGGGCATGGAGCGCGCCGGCATCTCCCGTGTGGAGATCGAGCGCACCCGTGACCGCGTTCGGGTCGACATCCACACCGCTCGTCCGGGCATCGTCATCGGTCGCCGCGGCGCCGAGGCGGACCGGATCCGGGGCAGCCTCGAGGAGCTCACCGGCAAGCAGGTGCAGCTGAACATCCTCGAGGTCAAGAACGCCGAGGTCGACGCGCAGCTGGTCGCCCAGGGCGTGGCCGAGCAGCTGTCCGGCCGCGTGGCGTTCCGCCGCGCGATGCGCAAGGCGATGCAGACCACCATGCGTGGCGGCGCCCTGGGCATCCGGATCCAGTGCTCCGGCCGGCTCGGTGGCGCCGAGATGTCGCGGTCGGAGTTCTACCGCGAAGGCCGCGTCCCGCTGCACACGCTGCGCGCGGACGTCGACTACGGCTTCTACGAGGCCCGCACGACCTTCGGCCGGATCGGCGTGAAGGTCTGGATCTACAAGGGTGACGTGTCCGGCTCCCGCGCCGAGCGCGAGGCGCAGGCCGCGGCCCGTGCTGCCAACCAGCAGCGCCGTCCGGCCCGTCGCGACGACCGTGGTGGTCGTGGTGGCGAGCGCGGTGGCGGCGGTGGCGGTGGCCGTCGGGACGACCGTCGTGATGGCGGCAGCGCCCGCACCGAGGCCCCGAAGGCGGGGGCCACCACTGCTCCGGCCGCGGACAAGCCGGCCGAGACGACCGGAACGGAGAGCTGAACAATGCTCATCCCCCGTAAGGTCAAGCACCGCAAGCAGCACCACCCGAAGCGCTCCGGCGCTGCCAAGGGTGGTACCACGCTGGCCTTCGGTGACTTCGGCATCCAGGCGCTCGAGAGCCACTACGTCACCAACCGGCAGATCGAGTCGGCGCGTATCGCGATGACCCGGCACATCAAGCGTGGCGGAAAGGTCTGGATCAACATCTACCCGGACCGCCCGCTGACCAAGAAGCCTGCCGAGACCCGGATGGGTTCCGGTAAGGGTTCGCCGGAGTGGTGGATCGCCAACGTCAAGTCGGGCCGCGTGATGTTCGAGCTGTCCGGTGTCGACGAGCAGACCGCTCGCGAGGCGATGCGCCGCGCGATTCACAAGTTGCCGATGAAGTGCAAATTCATCACCCGAGAGGCAGGTGAGAACTGATGGCTACCCTGACCGCCGCCGAGCTGCGGAACCTGGGCAAGGACGAGCTGCTGAGCAAGCTCGGCGAAGCCAAGGAGGAGCTGTTCAACCTCCGGTTCCAGGCTGCCACGGGTCAGCTGGAGTCCCACGGCCGGCTGCGCGCCGTCCGTAAGGACATCGCCCGCATCTACACGGTGCTGACCGAGCGCGCGCTCGGGATCACCGAAGAGGTGGACGCTCCGGTCGCCGCCACCGACGCCGATACTGAGGCCGACGAGACGGCAGACGACAGCGAGAAGGCTGGGAGCAAGGCATGACCGAGAACACAGCGAAGGACGAGACCGTGAGCACGACCGAGGCGCGAGGCCGCCGCAAGACCCGTGAGGGTCTGGTGCTGAGCGACAAGATGGACAAGACCGTCACCGTCGAGGTCGAGGACCGGGTCAAGCACAAGCTGTACGGCAAGGTCATTCGCCGCACCAGCAAGCTCAAGGCGCACGACGAGCAGAACGCCGCCGGCATCGGCGACCGCGTTCTCCTGATGGAGACCCGGCCGCTGTCGGCCACCAAGCGGTGGCGCATCGTCGAGATCCTCGAGAAGGCCAAGTAATCAAGGCCTCGAGGTCACGGCAACGCCCAGCTGTACCCAATCGAAATTATTCGTTCCGCAAGGCTCACGTGAGTGAGAACCAGCGAGACAACCAGGAGATCAACAGATGATCCAGCAGGAGTCGCGACTGAAGGTCGCCGACAACACGGGTGCGAAGGAAATTCTTTGCATCCGCGTTCTCGGTGGCTCCGGTCGGCGCTACGCCGGTGTCGGGGACACGATCGTCGCCACCGTCAAGGACGCGATCCCGGGTGGTGGCGTGAAGAAGGGTGACGTCGTCAAGGCTGTCATCGTGCGGACCGTGAAGGAGCGCCGTCGTCCGGACGGCTCCTACATCCGCTTCGACGAGAACGCCGCCGTCATCCTCAAGGCCGATGGTGAGCCGCGTGGGACCCGCATCTTCGGGCCGGTCGGCCGGGAGCTGCGCGAGAAGCGCTTCATGAAGATCATCTCGCTCGCTCCGGAGGTGCTCTGACATGGCAGACAAGACCGCAGGCAAGGCGCAGCGCAAGCTGCACGTGAAGAAGGGTGACCTCGTCCGCGTGGTCACCGGCAAGTCCAAGGGACTCGAGGGCAAGATCATCTCGGTCCAGCCCGACGACGAGCTCGTCATCGTCGAAGGCGTGAACCGGGTCAAGAAGCACACCAAGGTGCAGCAGGCCCAGCGCGGCGGCACGACGGGTGGCATCGTCACCCAGGAAGCCCCGATCCACGTCTCCAACGTGATGCTCCTGGTCGAGGTCGACAAGGACGGCAAGAAGCAGAAGGTGACCACCCGCGTCGGGTACAACCGCGTCGAGGTGCAGAAGCGGCGCCCGGACGGTTCGACGTACACCGGTTTCCGGAGCGTCCGGATCGCTCGGCGTACCGGCGAGGAGATCTGATGACCACCGCAGTGACCGAGGCGAAGGTTCAGCCCCGGATGAAGACCAAGTACCGCGAAGAGATCGTCGGCAAGCTGCAGGAGCAGTTCCAGTTCGACAACGTCATGCAGGTGCCCGGACTCACCAAGATCGTGGTGAACATGGGTGTCGGCGAGGCGGCTCGCGACTCCAAGCTGATCGACGGCGCGATCAAGGATCTGGCCGCGATCACCGGCCAGAAGCCGCAGGTCACCAAGGCCCGCAAGTCGATCGCGCAGTTCAAGCTGCGCGAGGGCATGCCGATCGGCGCCCACGTGACGCTGCGCGGCGACCGGATGTGGGAGTTCCTGGACCGGCTGCTGGCGCTCGCGCTGCCCCGGATCCGCGACTTCCGCGGCCTGTCCCCGAAGCAGTTCGACGGCAACGGGAACTACACCTTCGGTCTGACCGAGCAGGTCATGTTCCACGAGATCAACCAGGACCGGATCGACCGGGTCCGGGGCATGGACATCACCGTGGTGACCAGCGCCAAGAACGACGACGAGGGGCGCGCGCTGCTGCGGCAGCTCGGCTTCCCGTTCAAGGAGAACTGACGTGGCGAAGACAGCACTCAAGGTCAAGCAGGCCCGGAAGCCGAAGTTCGCGGTGCGTGGCTACACGCGCTGCCAGCGGTGCGGCCGGCCGAAGGCGGTCTTCCGCAAGTTCGGCCTGTGCCGGATCTGCCTGCGGGAGATGGCGCACCGGGGCGAGCTGCCCGGCGTGACCAAGTCCAGCTGGTGACCGAGCTCTTCAGCACCGAACTTTTCTCCACCCACCATCTAGTCACCGTAGGTCGCCGGCCGGCGAAACCACGGCGGGAAAGAGGCCCCAGGCCATGACGATGACCGACCCGATCGCAGACATGCTGACGCGTCTGCGCAACGCCAATCAGGCGTACCACGAGTCGACCTCGATGCCGTACAGCAAGATCAAGCAGGGCATCGCCGACATCCTGCAGCAGGAGGGTTACATCTCCTCCTACCAGGTCGAGGAGCCCAAGGAGGGCGCCGTCGGCAAGACCCTGATCGTCGACCTGAAGTTCGGGCCGAGCCGAGAGCGCTCCATCGCGGGCGTGCGCCGGATCAGCAAGCCGGGACTGCGGGTCTACGCGAAGTCGACCAACCTGCCGAAGGTGCTGGGAGGCCTGGGCGTCGCCATCATCTCGACGTCGCAGGGGCTGCTCACGGACCGGCAGGCCAAGAACAAGGGCGTTGGCGGGGAAGTCCTCGCCTACGTCTGGTGACGAAGAACCGGAAGGAGGACCACATTCATGTCTCGCATCGGTAAGCTCCCGATCTCGGTCCCGTCCGGCGTCGACGTCACGATCGACGGCCAGACGGTCACCGTCAAGGGTCCCAAGGGTCAGCTCTCGCACGTCGTGGCTGAGCCCATCGTGGTCAACCGGGACGAGGACGGCACGATCGCCGTCGCGCGTCCGGACGACCTGCGCAAGAGCAAGGAACTGCACGGCCTGTCCCGCACGCTGCTCGCCAACCTGGTGACCGGCGTGACGGACGGCTACGAGAAGAAGCTCGAGATCGTCGGCGTCGGGTACCGCGTCCTGGCCAAGGGACCGACCCAGCTGGAGTTCTCGCTCGGCTACAGCCACACGATCACGGTGGACGCGCCGGAGGGGATCTCCTTCGTCGTCGAGACGCCGACCAAGTTCTCGGTGCAGGGAATCGACAAGCAGTCCGTCGGTGAGGTCGCCGCGAACATTCGCAAGCTGCGCAAGCCCGAGCCGTACAAGGGCAAGGGTGTGCGGTACGCGGGCGAGGTCGTCCGCCGCAAGGTCGGAAAGGCTGGTAAGTAACGATGGCGATCGGTTTGCGGCACAACAAGCACGCCGCCAAGACGACAGCGTCGCGGCTGCGTCGTCAGATCCGCGTCCGGAAGAAGATCAACGGCACGGCCGACCGGCCGCGCCTGGTGGTCAGCAAGTCCTCGAAGCACCTGTTCGCTCAGGTCATCGACGACGTGGCCGGCGTGACGCTGGTGTCGGCCTCCACGATGGAGTCCGACCTGCGCGGCGCGGAGGCGAACAAGACCGACAAGGCCAAGACGGTGGGCGGCCTGATCGCCGACCGTGCCAAGGCCGCCGGTATCGACTCGGTCGTGTTCGACCGGGCCGGGAACAAGTACCACGGCCGCATCGCGGCACTGGCCGACGCCGCCCGCGAGGGCGGGCTCGGCTTCTGATGACGGCGACAAGGGAAGAAGGTAGTTCGAAATGAGCGGAGGCCAGCAGCGTCGCGGAGGCGGCGCCGGTGGTGAGCGCCGTGGCCGCGACGGTGGTCGCGGTGGGGCAGCTGACAAGACCGCCTACATCGAGCGCGTGGTAGCCATCAACCGTGTCGCCAAGGTCGTGAAGGGTGGTCGTCGCTTCAGCTTCACCGCCCTCGTGGTCGTCGGCGACGGTGAAGGCACCGTCGGTGTGGGATACGGCAAGGCCAAGGAGGTGCCCGCGGCGATCGCCAAGGGCGTCGAGGAGGCCAAGAAGTCGTTCTTCAAGGTCCCGAGGATCCAAGGCACCATCCCGCACCCCGTCCAGGGTGAGAAGGCCGCCGGCGTCGTCATGCTGCGTCCGGCTGCTCCTGGTACCGGAGTGATCGCGGGTGGCTCGGCGCGTGCGGTTCTGGAGTGCGCCGGGATCCACGACATCCTGAGCAAGTCGCTGGGTTCCTCCAACGCGATCAACGTGGTGCACGCCACGGTGGCCGCGCTGCAGGCCCTGGAGACCCCGGAAGCCGTGGCCGCGCGCCGCGGCATGCCGGTCGAGCACGTCGCTCCGGCGGCGCTGCTGAAGGCGCGGGCGGAGGGAATCTCCTGATGGCACGCCTGAAGGTGACCCAGACCCGTTCCGGCATCGGTGGCAAGCAGAACCAGCGCGACACGCTGCGGACCCTGGGCGTCAAGCGGATCGGCGACACCGCCGTCCACGAGGACAAGCCCGAGGTTCGCGGCATGGTGCGCGCGGTTCGCCACCTCATCACCGTCGAAGAGGTTGACTGACATGGCGCTCAAGGTTCATCACCTGCGTCCGGCGCCCGGAGCCAAGTCCACCAAGATCCGCAAGGGTCGTGGTGAGGGCAGCAAGGGCAAGACGGCCGGCCGCGGTACCAAGGGCAGCAAGGCCCGCAACAACATCCCCGAGTGGTTCGAGGGTGGCCAGATGCCGCTGCACATGCGGCTTCCGAAGCTCAAGGGCTTCAAGAGCAGGAACCGAGTGGAGTTCCAGGTCGTTAACCTGGAGAAGCTCGGACAGTTGTTCCCCGAGGGCGGCGAGGTCGGTGTGACCGAGCTCGTCGCGAAGGGCGCGGTCCGAAGTGGTCAGCCGGTGAAGGTGCTGGGTGACGGCGAACTGACCGTGGCACTGCAGGTTTCGGTGAACAAGTTCTCCAAGTCCGCCAAGGAAAAGATCGCGGCGGCCGGGGGCACCACCACCGAGGTGTGAGTGCCAGGGCTCGTACGGCGCCAGCGCTGATATTGTGCGCTGGTCGTCGGACGAGCCCTGGTTCGTCTCTTGCCCAGCTGCTTTGCTAGGCCCTTGCCCTGACCGGGCATCGGATAAATGTGGGAGGACAGGGTGTTAGGCGCCTTTGCCAACGCGTTCAAGACTCCGGACCTGCGCCGGAAGATCTTGTTCGTGCTCTTCATCGTCGTGATCTTCCGAATCGGTTCGGTCGTGCCGGCGCCTGGCGTCAACGTCAAGTCGCTGGACACCTGTTTGCAGCTCTCCCAGCAGGGTGAGAACGCGAACCTCTACAACTTGATCAACCTGTTCTCCGGCGGGGCGTTGCTGCAGCTCGCGATCTTCGCGCTCGGCATCATGCCGTACATCACCGCCAGCATCATCCTGCAGCTGCTCACCGTGGTGATCCCGCGGCTGGAGTCGCTGAAGAAGGAGGGGCAGGCGGGCCAGGGCAAGATCACCCAGTACACCCGGTTCCTGACCGTCGGCCTGGCGATCCTGCAGGCGACCGCGTTCGTCGCGCTCGCCCGGACCCCCGGCCGGCTCTTCAACGGCTGCAACGAGCCGCTGCTGCACAGCGACAAGGCGTTCCCGGTCGTCGTCATGGTCCTGACCATGACCGCCGGTACCGGTGTGGTCATGTGGCTCGGCGAGCTGATCACCGACCGTGGTGTCGGTAACGGTATGTCGATCCTGATCTTCACCCAGATCGTCGCCACCTTCCCGACCCAGCTCTGGGCGATCCGCAAGAGCCACGGCGTCCCGACCTTCCTGGCCGTGCTCGCGGTCGGCCTGGTGATCATGGCCGCGGTCATCTTCATCGAGCAGGCGCAGCGCCGGATCCCGGTCCAGTACGCCAAGCGCATGGTCGGCCGGAAGATGTTCGGCGGCACCTCGACGTACATCCCGCTGAAGGTCAACCAGGCCGGCGTCATCCCGGTGATCTTCGCCTCCAGCCTGCTCTACCTGCCCGTCCTGGTCAGCCAGTTCCGGCAGGACGAGAAGTGGGCGCAGTGGATCCAGGGCAACCTGGTCAAGGGCGACCATCCCATCTACATGGTGACGTACGTCGCGCTTATTATCTTTTTCACGTACTTCTACGTCTCGATTACCTTCAACCCGAAGGAAGTTGCTGACAACATGAAGAAGTACGGCGGCTTCATTCCGGGGATCCGGGCGGGGCGGCCGACCGAGGAGTACCTCTCCTACGTTCTGTCCCGCATCACGCTGCCTGGCGCGCTCTACCTCGCGGTGATCTCGATGATCCCGTTGATCGCGCTGGTGCTCTTGAACGCCAGCCAGAGCTTCCCGTTCGGTGGTACGTCGATCCTGATCATGGTCGGCGTCGGACTGGACACGGTGAAGCAGATCGAGAGTCAGCTGCAGCAGCGTAACTACGAAGGGTTCCTGCGCTGATGAGAATGTTGCTGATGGGTCCGCCCGGGGCGGGCAAGGGCACGCAGGCAAAGGTGCTTGCGGAGCGTCTGAACATCCCGGCAGTCTCCACCGGCGACATCTTCCGGCAGAACGTGAAGGACGAGACCGAGCTGGGTCTCGAGGCGAAGCGGTACATGGACGCGGGCAACTACGTCCCCGACGAGGTCACGAACGCAATGGTGCGGGACCGGTTGTCCGAAGCGGACGCCGGCGCCGGCTTCCTCCTGGACGGATACCCCCGGACGCTGCCGCAGGTCGGCACGCTGGACGACATCCTGGCCGACCACGGCCACAAGCTGGACGCGGTGGTGGCGCTGACCGCCGACGCCGACGTGCTGGTGGACCGGATGCTCAAGCGGGCCAAGATCGACGGCCGGTCGGACGACTCCGAGGAGGTCGTCCGGCACCGCCAGGACGTCTACACCGCCGAGACCAAGCCGCTGCTGCAGGTGTACGCGCAGCGCGGCCTGCTGGTCGAGGTGGACGGCGTCGGCGAGATCGACGAGGTCAGCGAGCGCGTGCTCGCCGCCCTCAAGTCGCTCGGCGAATGAACTCCGGGTCCGCCCGGCGACGCACCGTGTCGCCGGGCGGACCCTTTTGCTGTCCTAGGGTGTGTCTGGCAATTCTCGCCTACTGCGCGGCACTCGGCACGGCACCTCGGAGCACTGGAGCAAAGCCCACGATGGAAAAACATCGAGGGGCTTCACTCCAGCACTCCGAGCTACCGCACCGAGCACCTGCTCGCTACGGCGACAATTGCCAGACACACCCTAGGTGACCCGAGCAGGGCCGCCGTCGAAACGGAGTACGGAGCAGATGATCTTCAAGGACCGCGGGATCGAGATCAAGACCCGCGAGCAGATCCTGGCCATGCGCACGGCGGGCCTGGTGGTCGGCCGCACGCTGGAGCTGCTCCGCGCCGCCGTGAAGCCCGGCATCACCACCGGTGAGCTGGACGCGCTCGCCGAGGACCACATCCGCTCCTCCGGCGCGACACCGTCGTTCCTGGGCTACCACGGCTTCACCGGGTCGATCTGCGCCTCGGTGAATGAGGAGATCGTGCACGGCATCCCCGGCGACCGGGTGCTGGCCGACGGCGACCTGATCTCGATCGACTGCGGCGCGATCGTCGACGGCTGGCACGGCGACGCCGCGATCTCGGTCGGCGTCGGGACTGCGAGCGACGAGCTGCTCGACCTGGCGCGGATCTGCGAGGAGTCGATGTGGCGCGGCTTCGCGGCCGCGAAGCTCGGCGGCCGGCTGACCGACATCTCGGCCGCGGTCGAGGCGCACGTGCGCGCCAACTCGTCGTACGGGATCGTCGAGGACTTCGTCGGGCACGGGATCGGGTCGGCGATGCACCAGCCGCCGAACGTGCCGAACTTCGGCAAGGCGGGCAAGGGGCCCAAACTGGTCGAGGGTCTGGCGCTCGCGGTCGAGCCGATGATCACGCTGGGCAAGCAGGACAACCACACGCTCGAGGACGACTGGACCGTGGTCACCGACGACGGGACCGTCGCCGCGCACACCGAGCACACGTTCACGCTGACCCCGCAGGGCCCGTGGGTGCTGACCGCTCTGGACGGTGGCGAGGCGCAGCTGGCCGAGCTCGGAGTGAAGTTCGGCCCACTGGCCGACTGACCTGCGCGGCCGGGCAGACTTCCGGGCAGCCGTACGACGGACGCGCGGGTCAACCCATCGGGGGACGCCGCGCGCTCCCGGGCTGAGGCACACTGGGGGCATGCCCAGCTCGTACCAGCCCCACCAGCGCTTCACCGAGGCCGACCGCGACAAGATCGCCGGCCGGCTGCGTGACGCCTTCGCGGACGGGCGGCTGGACCAGCCGGAGTTCAGCCGGCGGCTGGACGACCTGTACGGCGCGCAGACCTACGGTCAGCTCGAGCCGCTGGTGCGCGACCTCCCGCCGGTCCGGACGTACCAGACCCCCGCCGTCGTCGAGAACGCGCAGCCCGCCCCGGAGCCCGGTACCTTCCCGGAGCGGAAGAAGGAGAACCAGCCGCAGCGGAACCTGCAGGGACTGCTCGGCGGTTTCACCGGCGTCGTGGTGATCAACGTGATGATCTGGTTCGTCATCGGCGTCGCCAACGGCGGCCACTGGCCGAACTTCTGGCCGGTCTGGCTGCTGATCCCGTGGGCCCTGATGGGCATGGGTCACTTCGGAAAGCGGCGGTGACCGAGAGCCCGCCCGGCCGTCGCGCCGAGAGTTCGCGGCTGCGCCCGGCCTGGGCCTGGCAGCTGCGCCAGGGCTCGGCGCTGGTCTACGTGCTGTGGTTCCTGGTCGCGATCCCGCTGGTCGTCGTCGGCCTGCTGGTCGAGCCGCGCTGGGTCGGCTGGCTGGTGCTGGCCTGGTTCGTGGTGCTGGTCGGGCTGACCGCGGCGTTCCGGATCTCGGAGAACCGCCAGCGCCGGGGCTGGGCGGACATGGCCCGGCAGCTCGGTTGGCAGGTCAGCGCGGGCGATCCCGATCTCGTCGACCGCTGGCCGTTCCCGCCGTTCGACGTCGATCCGGCCGCCGAGGTGTACGACGTGACGATCGGCCGGCACCGCGGCCGGGAGCTGATCGCAGGCCGCTTCCGCCACAAGGTACGGCGCCGCCAGCTCGGCTTCGACTTCCTGGACCTGGAGGTGGACCGGCCGCTGCCGCCGATGCAGCTGCTGCCCACCTCACTGGCGCCCGTCGCCGCCGCCAGCCTGGCACCGCTGAAGCTGACGGTCGACGGGCTGCCCGAGAAGTACTGCCTGTTCAACGGTCGCGAGGACCTGGCGCTCGAGGTGCTGCACCGGCGGGCGGTCGACGTACTGGGTCAGGTGCCGCCGTTCGGTTTCAGCTGCGAGGGGCGGCGGTTCGTGGCGATCCTCCCGGCGTACCGGGAAGCCTCGGTGGTGCTGGCCCACCTCGACGCGGCCTGCGACCTGCTCGCGCTGATCCCCGAGCACGTCTGGCAGACCGGCGAGCAGTGGGCGGCTACCCAGCAGTCCTGAGCAGCTGTACGACGGCCGCGGTGTCGCCGTCGCCGTGGCCTTCCCGGACCGCGCGGGCCAGCAGTTCACCCATCGGTACGAGCAGCGCGGGATCGACGCCTTGGTCGCGGGAGGCGTCGAGCAGGTTCACGTAGCCGGCCGACTGCATGGCCAGGTTGGACCCGGCCGGACCTTGGGCGCCGTACTCCAGGTCCTTCGCGATCTGGGGAATGCTGCCGAGCATCGCGGTGAGCCAGGGGACCAGCAGCTCCTCGGCGAACGCGGTGGGGGAGACCTTCTCGCTGGACGTCAGCGCGAGGGCCTGGACCGCACCCGAGAACATGCCGTACATCCCGCTCAGCAGGGCGAGGTCGTGCAGCGCGGCGAGACCGGGATCCGTTCCGACGAACTGGGGACGGGCAAGGGTGGACAGTGCTTCGCGGTGGGCCTCGAGGGCATCCTCGGACCCGCTGTAGAGGATGGACGCGCCCGGCCCGCCGATCATCTCCGGGACGGCCATGATGCCGCCGTCCAGGTAGTCGGCGCTCTGCTGGGTGGCCCAGTCGGCCGTACGGCGGGCGTGCGCGGGTGTGCCGTTGGTGAGGTTGACCAGCGTGCGTCCGGCGAACTCGGTGGCGGCCGGGGCGAGCGCCTCCTGGACGGAGGCGTCGTCGAGCAGGCAGACGACGATCAGCGAGCTCGCGCTGACCGCGTCGGCGACGGTCTTCGCGCGAGTGACGTCGGTGAGCTCGGGTGCGCGGCCGGGGGTGCGGTTCCAGACGGTGGTCGGGTGGCCGGCGGCGGTGAGGGCCTGGGCGAGGGCCGAACCCATCGCACCGAGGCCGAGAACGGTCACGGGAGTCTTCATGTGTCGAGCCTGACCGGTGCCTGTAGAGTGGACAAGTACCGACTAATTAGTCAGGTACGCACCAAAAGGTAAGCATGCCCACCGAGGGTCGATTGGGTTTCCGGCCGGTAGGTGGCGTAGACTCTTCCCTTGGCTCTTTGTAGCCTCTGGTTGCTATGCCCAACGCTCGTTCCGGGCCGTGCGACCGTGCACCACCAATCATTCAGTACGTCGTCTACAGAAGTGCGAGGACATGCCCAAAAAAGAGGGAGTCATCGAACTCGAGGGCACCATCGTCGAGGCTCTGCCGAACGCGATGTTCCGTGTGGAGCTGTCCAACGGGCACAAGGTGCTCGCGCACATCAGCGGCAAGATGAGGCAGCACTACATTCGGATCCTCCCCGAGGACCGGGTCGTCGTGGAGCTGTCGCCGTACGACCTCACCAGGGGTCGGATCGTCTACCGGTACAAGTAACCACAGCCACCTGTCGAAGAAAGAAGCTCGATGAAGGTCAATCCGAGCGTCAAGAAGATCTGCGACAAGTGCAAGGTGATCCGCCGTCACGGCCGGGTCATGGTGATCTGCGAGAACCCGCGGCACAAGCAGCGGCAAGGCTGATCCAGCCTTACCTCGCACCACGGCACTTTCGCACCACAGCGCGCACGCTCGTCCAGCACGGCAACACGCTGGACGTCGCCCCCGGAACAGAGGCCGGGGCCTTGCCGGTGAAGGCAACATCACCGAGGCGGGCAAGGACGCGGCGCGCCCCCACACCTCTGCCGACGAAAGGAACACCGCCACATGGCACGCCTCGTTGGCGTCGACCTCCCGCGCGACAAGCGCATCGAGGTCGCACTCACCTACATCTTCGGTGTAGGTCGTACTCGCGCCCTGAAGACGCTCGAAGCCACCGGCATCTCCGGTGACAAGCGCGTCCACGAACTGGGCGACGAGGAACTGGTCAAGCTCCGGGACTGGATCGAAGGCAACTACAAGATCGAAGGTGACCTCCGTCGCGAGGTGACCGCGGACATCCGCCGCAAGATCGAGATCGGGTCGTACCAGGGTCGCCGGCACCGCAGCGGCCTGCCGGTGCGTGGTCAGCGCACGCGGACCAACGCCCGTAGCCGGAAGGGTCGCAAGAAGGCGATCGCCGGCAAGAAGAAGAAGTGACCCGGATGACCGTCGACGCTGTACAAGCCCAAACCGGCAGGAGCAACTGACTTATGCCTCCCAAGAGCCGCACCGCGGCCGGCGCGAAGAAGGTGCGCCGCAAGGAGAAGAAGAACGTGGCCGCCGGCCACGCGCACATCAAGAGCACGTTCAACAACACGATCGTGACGATCACCGACCCGACCGGCGCGGTCATCTCGTGGGCCTCCGCGGGCACCGTCGGCTTCAAGGGTTCGCGCAAGTCGACCCCGTTCGCCGCGCAGATGGCCGCCGAGGCCGCCGGGCGCCGGGCGATGGAGCACGGCATGCGCAAGATCGACGTCTTCGTGAAGGGTCCCGGCTCCGGCCGTGAGACCGCGATCCGTTCGCTGGGAGCTGTCGGCCTCGAGGTCGGCACCATCCAGGACGTCACCCCGACCGCCCACAACGGCTGCCGCCCTCCCAAGCGGCGCCGGGTCTGATCCCAGGAAAGGTAGGCAGCGAAAATGGCCCGTTACACCGGACCCATGACCAAGAAGTCGCGCCGTCTCGGGGTCGACCTCGTCGGTGGCGACAAGGCGTTCGAGCGTCGTCCGTACCCGCCGGGTATGCACGGCCGCGGCCGTCCCAAGGAGAGCGAGTACCTGCTTCAGCTCCGTGAGAAGCAGAAGGCCCGTTACGCCTACGGCGTGCTCGAGAAGCAGTTCAGCCTGTACTACAAGGAGGCCTCGCGGCGTCCGGGTAAGACCGGTGACAACCTGCTGATCATCCTCGAGTCCCGCCTCGACAACGTCGTGTACCGCGCCGGTCTGGCCCGGACGCGTCGTCAGGCCCGTCAGCTCGTCGTGCACGGTCACTTCACCGTGAACGGCATCAAGGTGAACATCCCGTCGTACCGCGTCGCGGCCCACGACGTGATCGACGTCCGCGCGAAGTCGAACGAGATGACCCCGTTCATCATCGCGCGGGAGACGCACTCGGAGCGGGTCGTCCCGGCATGGCTCGAGGCCCTGCCGGAGCGGCTGCGGATCCTCGTGCACCAGCTGCCCACCCGGGCACAGATCGACACCCAGGTCGCAGAGCACCTGATCGTCGAGCTCTACTCGAAGAACTGATCCGGCACCCGCCGGTGGCCTCCGGGCCGCCGGCGGGTCCGGTCGTTCTTCACCTCGCGACCTCAAATAGTGGTCGTCGCGACAGAAGAAGGAAGTAGCAAACGTGCTGATCGCACAGCGTCCTACCCTGACCGAAGAGGTCGTCGGCGAGCACCGCTCGCGGTTCGTCATCGAGCCGCTAGAGCCGGGCTTCGGCTACACCCTCGGCAACTCCATCCGCCGCACCCTGCTGTCGTCCATCCCGGGCGCCGCCGTGACCAGCATCAAGGTCGACGGCGTGCTGCACGAGTTCTCGACGGTCGCCGGTGTCAAGGAAGACGCCACCCAGCTGATCCTGAACCTCAAGGACCTGGTCGTCTCCTCCGAGCACGACGAGCCGGTCACCATGTACCTGCGCAAGCAGGGCCCCGGTGACGTCACCGCCGCCGACATCGCGCCGCCGGCCGGTGTCGAGGTGCACAACCCGGACCTGAAGATCGCCACCCTGAACGAGAAGGGCCGGCTCGAGATGGAGCTGGTCGTCGAGCGGGGCCGCGGTTACGTGTCCGCGGTCCAGAACAAGTCCGCCGACGCCGAGATCGGCCGGATGCCGGTCGACTCGATCTACTCGCCGGTCCTCAAGGTGACCTACAAGGTCGAGGCGACCCGTGTCGAGCAGCGCACCGACTTCGACCGGCTCGTGGTCGACGTCGAGACCAAGCAGTCGATGCTGCCCCGCGACGCCGTCGCGTCGGCCGGTAAGACGCTGGTCGAGCTGTTCGGTCTGGCCCGTGAGCTGAACGTCGAGGCCGAGGGCATCGACATCGGCCCGTCGCCGGTCGACGAGCAGATGGCCGCCGACCTGGCGCTGCCGGTCGAGGACCTGCAGCTGACCGTCCGGTCCTACAACTGCCTCAAGCGCGAGGGCATCCACACCGTGGGTGAGCTGATCTCGCGCAGCGAGCAGGACCTGCTGGACATCCGCAACTTCGGCTCCAAGTCGATCGACGAGGTCAAGCTGAAGCTGGCCGAGATGGGCCTGTCGCTGAAGGACTCGCCCCCCGGCTTCGACCTGCGCGCCGCTGCCGAGGCCTACGGTGACGACGCCGAGGACGAGGACGAGAGCTTCGCCGAGACCGAGCAGTACTGACCTTTCGAAGGCCTCACGGCCTGTTCCCAAGGTCCGCACCCGGGCCTGAGATTTCTGGAGTTGGACAATGCCTACCCCCACCAAGGGATCCCGCCTCGGCGGCAGCCCGGCGCACGAGAAGCTGATCCTCAGCAACCTCGCGACGTCGCTGTTCGAGCACGGCGCGATCACCACGACCGCGACGAAGGCCAAGCGCCTGCAGCCGCTGGCCGAGTCGTTCATCACCAAGGCCAAGCGCGGTGACCTGAACTCGCGCCGTCAGGTGATGAAGCGGATCAAGGACAAGAGCGTCGTGCACGTGCTGTTCACCGAGATCGGTGAGCGGTACGCCGACCGTCCGGGCGGCTACACCCGGATCATCAAGCTCGGCCCCCGCAAGGGCGACAACGCCCCCATGGTGAAGATCGAGCTGGTCGAGGCACTGGCGGACTCGCCGAAGGCGAAGAAGGCGGCGGCCAAGAAGGCTCCGGCGAAGAAGGCCACGGCGAAGAAGGCGGCCGCCAAGGCCGACGACGCGCCGGTTGCCGACGAGGCCAAGGACGACAAGGTCCAGGACGTCGTCGCGGCCAAGTACGAGGGTTCGGCCGCTCCGCTGGCCGACGGCTCGGCGCCCGAGGGCTTCGACATCAAGGGCAACGAGAACTCGATGAAGTTCCACACCACCGACTCGCCGTGGTACGACCAGACCGAGGCTGAGGTCTGGTTCGCCACCGAGGAGGCGGCCGCGGCCGCCGGCTTCACCAAGGCCGGCGAGACCGAGGACAAGTAACTCCCAGTACGTCACAGCGCCCCCGCACCGGTCACGGTGCGGGGGCGCTGTTGCGTTAGATTGCCCTGTGCGTTGGCGGATAGACCTGAGATACGACGGGACGGGATTCCACGGCTGGGCCAAGCAGGCCGGGCTCAGGACCGTGCAGGGCGACTTCGAGGAAGCCCTGCGGACGATCCTGCGGACCGAGCTGGCCCCGACCGTGACCTGTGCGGGCCGGACCGACACCGGGGTCCACGCCCGTGGCCAGGTGGCCCACGTGGACCTGGACACCTCGATGACCGCCCGCGAGCTGCATCGCCGGCTCAACGGCGTGCTGCCCGATGACGTCTGGGTGGTCTCGGTCGTGGAGGCTCCGGAAGGCTTCGACGCCAGATTCTCGGCGCTGTTCCGCCGGTACGTGTACCGGATCTGCGACGACTCGGTCGGTTGGGATCCGCTGCGCCGGCAAGAGGTCCTGCGGGTCGGCCTCGCCCTGGACGTCGACCGGATGAACGACGCCGCCCAGAAGCTGCTCGGTGAGCACGACTTCGCCGCCTTCTGCCGCAAGCGCGAGGGCGCGAGCACGGTCCGGGCGCTGCACGAGTTCTCCTGGGTCAGGGTCGCGCCCGGGCGGGTGGAGAGCACGGTGATCGCCGATGCCTTCTGCCACTCGATGGTGCGTGCGCTGGTGGGCTCGGTCGTCCCGGTCGGCGACGGGCGGCGGGATCTCGGCTGGCCTGCGACCGTGCTCGCGGCCCGGGTGCGGAACTCGGCGGTGACGGTGCTGCCTGCGCACGGGCTCACGCTGGAGGAAGTGCGCTACCCGGAGGACGATCAGGTGGGTGCCCGAGCTGTGGAGACCCGACAGGTCCGAGGAGAGGTGTACCGGCGTGACTGACCACTTCTTCTCGGAGGACCCGACCTCGGCCGACGTACGGCGTACTGTGCAGGCCCGGATCTGGGACCGGGACTACGAGTTCACCACCGCGAGCGGCGTCTTCTCGCGCGACCGGCTGGATCCCGGTACGTCGATCCTGCTGCGCGAGGTGCGCCCGGCGCCGGGCCCGCGGACCATCCTCGATCTCGGCAGCGGCTACGGGCCGATCGCGTGCGCGCTGGCCGTCGAGGTGCCGCAGGCGGTGGTCTGGGCCGTCGACGTGAACAACCGCGCGCTGGAGCTGACCGGGCTCAACGCGACCGCCGCGGGCGTGGCCGAGCGGGTCCGTGCGGTGCAGCCGGACGACGTACCGGACGACGTGGTGTTCGACGAGCTCTGGTCCAACCCGGCGATCCACATCGGCAAGCCGGAGCTGCACAAGATGCTGCTGCGCTGGTTCGGCCGGCTGAAGCCCGGCGGAGTGGGCTGGATGGTGGTCGGGAAGAACCTCGGCGGCGACTCGCTGCAGCGCTGGCTGACCGAGCAGGGCTACCCGTGCGAGCGGATCGCCAGCTCGAAGGGTTTCCGAATTCTGAAGGCGACCGCAACGAAGCAGGTCGGATCGCCGTCCTAGGCGTATGGAGGCAGCCTTGGCCGAACCGGTGACCAGTGCGCCCGCGCTCGACTTCGAGACCTTCGTCGCCGAGCGCGCCGACGCGCTGCTGCGGTTCGCCTACGTGCTGACCGGCGACAGGTCGCTGGCCGAGGACGCGGTCCAGGACGCGCTGACGACGGCCTGCGCGCGCTGGGGCCGGGTCAGCCGGGCCGACGACCCCGAGGCCTACGTCAAGCGGATGGTGGTCAACGCGCACATCTCCTGGTGGCGTCGCTTTCGCCGGCGGGAGGCGCCGGTGCCGGAGCCGGAGCGGTCTGCCGCGGCCCCGGACGGTACGGCGGACCGGGCGGAGGCCGAGGCGGTCTGGGAGCTCTGCAAGACCCTGCCCGACCGGCAGCGGGCCGCGGTGGTGCTGCGCTTCTACGAGGAGCTGTCGTACGCCGAGATCGGCGTCCTGCTGCACTGCGCGGAGGCAACGGCCAGGTCGCACGTGCACCGGGCGCTCGCCGTACTGAAGAAGACGCTGACCAAGGAAGGAGCCGACGATGCCTGAGTACGACGACCAGGAGCAGGAGCTCGGCCCTGCCCTGGCTGACGCGTTCAAGACCAAGGCCGGCACTGCATCCGGTCTCGACGGCGGGGGGATGGCCGCCAAGGCGCGGTACCGGGTCCGGCAGCGCCGAACGAATCTGCTGGGTGCTGCCGCGGCGGTGGTTGCTGTGGCGCTGGTCGGTGGTGGTGTGTGGACTGCCATCGATTCGCAGTCGCCGGTGTCGAGCAGCAGTGCCGACAGCGGGGCCGCTGCTCCCGAGTACAGCCGCGAGCAGCCGGGAGCCGACAAGGCCGCCGTGGCGTGCGACCCGCGGCCGGCGATCTACAGCGGGGACGCCGGGCCTTCAGCCGCCGTCGGCCTCGACCTGGAGACACCGGTCGGCGAGATGGACGCCTGTCGCTACCGGCTGACCCCGGGGGCCCAGGCTCTGGTCGGCTCGCAGCACTTCAACGGGAACGTGGCCCAGCAGGTCGTCGACGCGATCAAGGTCCTGCCCGAGCGCAACCCGGAGCTGCCGGTGTTCAAGTGCACGCCCGAGGCGGCCCGGCCGAAGGAGGCCATCGTGCTGCGCTTCAACACCGCGATCGGCGTCCGCGAGCTCTGGGTCCAGTACGACGGCTGCGCGACCGCCGGCTTCCTCAACGGCAGCACGACGTACGGGCTGTTCGCCGCACCGCTCAAGCTGTTCATGACCGGCACTGTGCGCCCGTCCGGTGGGATCTATCTGGACCACCTGAAGGGCTGGTGACCGTCACCCCCGCGACTGGTCCCGGGCCTCCCGGCCCTGCATCTGGCGGACGGTGGCCGGCATTGCACCGTCGTCCTGACCACCACGTCCGGCGCCGGCGTCCGGCGCCTGCGTGTCCAGCAGCTTCCGCAGGTGGTCGACCTCGGGACCGACAGCCGCCTGGCGGCGGTACCAGTCCCGGTAGTGGTTCTCGATGCCGGTCGTCGTCGCGCTGAGGGCCGCCATCGCGAGCTCGGCGCCCTGGCGAGCGGCGGTGACGGACTGCTCGGAAGGGAGCTCGTCCGGCCGTGCGACGGGGATCTCCCGGAACTGAACCCGCATCGCCTGGATCAGTTGCGTTCTGACGTGATCCCGGTGCTGTGGCGGCATCACCGTGGCCAGCCGTCCGTCGATCACCAGGTCGGCGGCCACTGCCCAGCGCTGTGTCCGGTCAGCGTGTTCGAGCGCTCGACGTACCTGGCCCTCGGCCAGCCCGCTGCCCTCCGCCGTACCGCGGACCACCTCGTCGGTCGCAGCCGTGTAAGTGGGGTAGCCCTTCTCGGTCTCGGCCTCGAGCAGCCCCGGTTGGACCTTGTCCAGTTCGAGGTCCTTGATCACGGCGTCGAGGTTCTCCTCGGCCCAGTGCTCGGTCAGCCCCTCCTCCAGCGCCTGCGCGTCCCGGGAGTAGACCGGCACCGCCCCGGGAGCGCTCTGGTCGCCGAGCGCGTGGGTCAGGTGCTTGGCCTCGTGGACCGTGCTGAGTACGGCCTCGCGTAGTGCGGACAGCTCGGCCTTGTCGAGCGGGCGCCCCGCGGTGTACGCCAGCGCGACGGGCTTGAGCACCTCGTCGGCGCTGACCGTCAGGCTGCCGTCGTGCAGGATCCGGCCGGCGACGAAGCGTTCCGTCTCCTCGAACAGTTCGCCGTTCCAGCGGGACGGAAGGCCGGACAGCTTCTCGACCGAGCGGATGACACTGGCCACCCAGCGGTACTCGTAGCTGTTGCGTGGGACCGGCCGCCCGGCGCTCATCCGGCCGTCGCGAGGCCGCCGCGGGTTCGTCTGGCCACCCGGCGAATCTACCGTCCGGCCGATAACGGTTCGCCCTGGGGACGACCGGACGGCCAGACTGGGGCCATGGGTCACGTGGACGTTGCCGGGATCGGGTTCGAGCTGCCGGACGGGCGGGTGTTGCTGGACGACATCACGTTCCGGGTCGGCGACGGCGCCAAGGTGGCGTTGGTCGGTGCGAACGGGTCCGGCAAGACGACGCTGACCAGGATCATCGCGGGCGACCTCAAACCGCACAGCGGCAGCATCGCGCGGTCTGGCGGGCTGGGCGTGATGCGCCAGTTCGTGGGCTCGGTGCGGGACACTTCGACCGTGCGTGACCTGCTGCTCGGCGTCGCGCCGGAGGTGATCCGGACCGCCGCGGCCAAGCTCGACGAGGCCGAGCTGAAGATGATGGAGGCCGACGACGAGAAGACCCAGCTGCGCTACGCCCAGGCCGTCTCGGACTGGGGCGAGGTCGGCGGGTACGACGCCGAGGTGCTCTGGGACGTCTGTACGACGTCCGCCCTCGGCATCCCGTTCGACAACTGCCGCTGGCGCGAGGTGAAGACGCTGTCCGGCGGCGAGCAGAAGCGGCTCGTGCTGGAGGCACTGCTGCGCGGTCCGGACGAGGTGCTGATGCTGGACGAGCCGGACAACTACCTCGACGTACCGGGCAAGCGCTGGCTCGAGGAGCAGCTCAACGCGACCACCAAGACCGTGCTGTACATCAGCCACGACCGGGAGCTGCTGGCCAACACGGCGACCCGGATCGTCACCGTCGAGTTGGGGGCGGCCGGCAACACCGCCTGGACGCACGGCAGCGGCTTCCGGACGTACCACGAGGCCCGGCGGCACCGCTTCGAGCGGTTCGAGGAGCTGCGCAAGATCTGGGACGACGAGCATGCCAAGCTGCGGGCCCTGATGCTGATGTACAAGCAGAAGGCGGCGTACAACTCCGACATGGCGTCGCGGTACCGGGCCGCGCAGACCCGGCTGGCCAAGTTCGAGGAGGCCGGTCCGCCGGAGGCGATCCCGCGCGAGCAGAAGGTCAGCATGCGGCTCACCGGCGGCCGCACCGGCAAGCGCGCCGTCGTCGCCACCGGGCTGGAGCTGACCGGCCTGATGAAGCCCTTCGACCTGGAGGTCTGGTACGGCGAACGCGTGGCCGTGCTCGGCTCCAACGGCTCCGGCAAGTCGCACTTCCTGCGGCTGCTGGCCAACGGCGGCTCCGACCCGGACGTCGAGCACCAGCCGGTCGGCGAGGTGGAGATCCCGTCGGTCGCCCACACCGGCAGCGCCAAGCTCGGTGCGCGCGTGCGGCCCGGCTGGTTCGCGCAGACTCACGAGCACCCGGAGCTGGCCGGCCGGACGCTGCTGGAGATCCTGCACCGCGGCGACGAGCACCGCGACGGCATGGGCCGCGAGCTGGCGTCGCGGAAGCTGGACCGGTACGAGCTGGCGCACGCGGCCGAGCAGAGCTTCGACAGCCTGTCCGGTGGTCAGCAGGCCCGGTTCCAGATCCTCCTGCTCGAGCTGTCCGGCGCGACGCTGCTGCTGCTCGACGAGCCGACCGACAACCTGGACGTGGAGTCGGCGGAGGCGCTGGAGGAAGGCCTGGACAGCTTCGACGGCACGGTGCTGGCGGTCACCCACGACCGCTGGTTCGCCCGCGACTTCGACCGCTACCTGGTCTTCGGCGCCGACGGCTCGGTCTACGAGTCGACCGAACCGGTCTGGGACGAGGGCCGCGTCCAGCGCGCCCGCTGATCCTCGGGCCGATCCGCCGCTTGGTCTGTGGTCCGGTCTGCGGCCGACACCTGGATGACCCGCTTGCCGCGGCTGTGGCCGGTCTCGATCGACCGGTGCGCCTCCGCGATCGCGGCCAGCGGGTAGATCTGGTCGACCAGTGCCCGGAGCTCGCCCCGGCCGACGAAACCTGCGAGCTCGTCCAGGTCGGCGCGGCGCGCCTTCAGCACGGCGACCCGGACCCGCGGGCCGGGCAGGATCGCTGACAGTACGGCGTACCCCATGCCCTTGCTGGAGAGTGTGATCATGCGCCCGCCGGACCGCAGCCGTCGGCGGTACCGCGCCAGCGAGCGGCCTGCGCAGTCGACGACCGCGTCGTACGGCGGTGCTGCCGCCAGCGAGGCCGCCAAGGCTTCGGGGTCCGCGTAGTCGTAGACCTGCTCGGCGCCGAGGCCGGTGCAGAAATCGGCACCGCCTGGGCCGGCGACCGCGGTGACCTGTGCGCCCTTCGCGACGGCGAGCTGTGTGGTCGCGCTGCCGACGCCGCCGGCGGCGCCGACGACCAGCACTCGGTGGCCTGCCTCCACCCGGACCGCCCGGAGGGCCATCAGCGCTGTCAGGCCGACGGTCGGAAGCGCTGCGGTCGTCAACAGGTCCTGGCCCTCGGGCGCCGGTGCAGCGGCGGACTCTCGCACACGGATGTACTCGGCGGCCGTCGCGCTGCTGAGTCCTGGGGTGGCACCCCAGACGAGCCGTCCGGCGAGCGCGACGTCAACATCGGTGCCGACGGCAACGATCTCGCCGGTGAAGTCCTGGCTGGTGCCCTTGGGGAACCGCCAGCCGCTCATCGGTCGTAGCCGGCCGCCGCGGATCTCGGCATCGACCGGGTTGACGCTGGTGCCGACGACCTTCACCAGCACCTCGCCGCGGCCTGGCGTCGGGACCGGAACCTCCTGGACCTTCAGCACGTCGGGCGGTCCGTACCGGTCGTAGCGCACTGCTCGCATCGTTTTGTCGGTCATCTGACTCATCCCTGTTCGCTGGTGGTCGGTAGGTGCAGGCCGGTGCCGGCTTCGACGACGGCGCGCTGCAGGAGCTCGCCGTACGGGCCGGTGGCGGGGGTGTCGACCCAGTACTGGAAGGCGGCCCGGATCGCGCCGGCCGCGACGTTGGCCGCGAGGCGTGGGAAGAGGTCGCGGTCCGGGTCGGTGCCGGTGCGGGCCGCGATCTCGGCGGTGAGGATGCGTTCGAGCGTCGCGTAGGCGCGTAGATACTCCGCTTCCAGCGACGGCGTTCGCGCGATCAGCCGGGCCGACTCCAGCCAGCGTGGCAGCTCGGCGGGAGCGGGTACCAGGGCGGTCGCGGCGGCGGCGATCGCGTCCCAGAGCGGCTCGTCCGCCGGCCGGGCGGCGAGCTCGGACCGCAACCGCTCGACCCGGGCGGCGAACAGGTCGACGATCGCCGCTTCCTTGCTGGCGAAGTAGTTGTTGAAGGTCCGCGGTGAGACGTCGGCCGCGGCCGCGATCTCCTCGACCCGGAGCTGCTCGAAGCCGCCCTCCACCGCCTGCTGGAGAGCCGCCGCGCTGAGCGCGGCGCGGGTGGCCAGCTTCTTCCGCTCCCGATGTCCGAGATCACCTGTGGTCGCCATGGCGACCACAGTAGCAATAATTGCGGGGCGCGCAAATTTCCGCGCTCAGCAATTATTCGCGCGGCAGCCAGCCGTTCCGGTAGGCGTCCCAGTGGGCGTCGGTCGCGGTGAAGTCGACGTAGATCGCCAGGCCGAAGTTCTGCTTGGGGGAGTTGCCCAGGCCGAGGCGGGCGCCGCGGACGGCGGCCTCGACGGTTTCGGCCTTGCCCCAGTGGCTGGGGTTGTTCTCCCAGTACGCCGGAAGGCCCATCAGGAGGTCCACGCGGTCGGGGGTGACCTCCAGGGCCAGTTGGGTCTGCTTGGCGACGTAGCCGCCGTACAGGGACTCCAGGGGCATGGCTGTGTCGTAGGACATCACCGCGATCTGCTCGACCCGGCGGGCCACCTCGGCGAAGTAGTCCTGGGACCACCACTTGCCCTCGTCGGCGATGGCCAGGGCGAGCGAGTTCACGGACCAGAGCGGATCGATCTGGGCGGCGGCGACCGAGAGCGGGACGTTGCGGCCGGCGGTGAGCTGGTGGACCTGGTCCAGGACGGCGAGGAAGCCCGCGGACCCGGACTCGACCGGCTCGAAGTCGAAGTGGATGCCGTCGAAGCCCTGGTCGAGCACGGCCCCGGACGACGCGGTCACCCGGTCGCGGACGGCCTGGTCGTCCAGGTCCATCCCGGGGTTCTTGGCGGGCTGCACGATGTCGCCCAGCCAGGCCTGCACCCGTACGCCGGGCGCGGCCTTGCTCATGGCGTCGGTGAACCAGCGGGCCTTGGGGGAGACCTTCGCCAGCGGGAGGCTGCCGTCGTGCTCCAGCGGGCCGGCGTGGACGTAGAGGTCGCGCACTCCGGTCGTCGCCAGCCGGTTGGCCAGGGCGGTGACGTCAGCCGCGGTCTTGCGGCCGTCCACCCAGGCGTGGCCGAGCCAGAGCGCGTCACGGCCGCGGGTGAGGGCCTGTGGTGACGGGTCGCCGATGTAGTGGAGGCGGAGCGACACGGCGTACGCCCCGAGAGGTACTGGGATCGCCAGCAGGAGGACGAGCAGCAGGACGGTGATCACCCGGCGCCGGCGGGACCAGTGCTGCCACCGGCGCTTCACGACGCGGCCACGGCTCTCGCCGGCACAGTCACGGCTCTCGCCGGCGCAGCAACGGCGCTCACCGGCGCGGCCGCAGTCCGTCGTACAGGATGGCGAGCATCCGGTCGCGGACCTCCAGGTCCAGACCGGCCGCCGTCGCGCCGCGGGAGGCCCCGACGAGCAGGGCGTACACCTCGGGGAACTGGGCGTCGGCACGGACCGCTCCGCTGCGCTGGGCCTTGACGAGCAGCTCGCCGAAGGCCTGGCGCATCTCGCCCCCGGCCTGGCGGGCCTGCTCACCAGGAGCACTGCCGGCCGCGCTGAGCGCCTCCGCGATCGCCAGCTTGGACCCCGCCTCGGCGACCACCTGGCTGAAGAACTCGTAGAACGCCGTACCGGGGTTGCTCGCGCCGGCCAGCTCACGGGCGGTGTCGCGCAGCCGTTGCAGCCGCAGCGTCAGCACCGCCTCCAGCAGCTCCACCTTGGTCGGGAAGTGCCGGAACACGGTCGCGATCCCGACCCCCGCCAACTTCGCCACGTCGTCGGTCGAGGCGGCCGTCGACCGCCCGAACACCTGCTCGGCCGCGGTCAGAATCCGCTCGCGGTTGTCCCGCGCGTCAGCTCGCACCCGCCCACCCTCCTTCGTCCCGCACAGCGTAGGAGACGCACGCCGAGGCCATTCGGTTGTAACCGAAGTGTCGACTCCGTATATTCGGAGTCATCACTTCGTTTATCTCGAGGAGGAGGGGAACATGACGACGCCCAGCGAGGTCTTCCTGCGCCTGGTCCACGGTGTGGCCGGCCGCGACTTCGACGCCCTGCCCGCCCTGTACGCCGAACAGACCGACGTCCGGCACCCGATGGCACCCGGCGGCGACCACCCGCTGCTCAGCCGGGAGGCGCTGGCCGAGCACTTCGGCCGCAACGCGCCGCGGGTCGCCGCGCTGGCCCGGTACCGGACGGAGAACATCCGGATCCACGAGACGACCGACCCGGAGGTGGTCGTCGCGGAGTTCGAGTACGCCGGGACGGGCTCGGCCGGCCAGCCGTTCCGGGCACCGTGCGTCTTCGTCCTGCGGGTCCGCGACGGCCTGATCGTGGAGTCCCGCGACTACATCGACCACGTCGCGATGGCGAGGGCCCGGGGGACCCTCGACGAACTCGTCGCCGCGGCCCGGGAACCGAGCGGCCCGGTGGCCGCGTCGTAGTCGGCAGAAGCGCAGAACGGCCCCGGTCCGCGGCAGACATGCCGGGCCGGGGTCGTCCCAATTCCTCAAGCCCGCAGGCCTTTCAGCGGCGTGACGGCCTTGGCGGCGATCACCAGCGCGGCCGCGGCGAGCACGATGTCCTTCAGGACGTACTGGGGGAGTACGCGGAAGGCCCCCACGGGGATCCGTGGGGGCCTTCGTTGCTTTGGGCAAATACTAGCGGTCGCCCATCGGCACGTAGTCGATGCCGCGGGCACCGGTGTAGATCTGCTTCGGGCGGGCGATCTTCTGGTCGCTGTCGCCGAGGCTCTCCAGCCACTGGGCCAGCCAGCCCGAGGTGCGCGGGATGGCGAACAGCACGGTGAACATCTCCGGCGGGAACTGCAGGGCCTCGTAGATCAGGCCGGAGTAGAAGTCCACGTTCGGGTAGAGCTTGCGGGAGACGAAGTACTCGTCCTCCAGCGCGATCTTCTCCAGCTCGACGGCGATCTTCAGCAGCGGGTTGATCCCGGTGACCTCGAAGACGTCGTCGGCGGCCTTCTTGATGATCTTGGCGCGCGGGTCGTAGTTCTTGTAGACCCGGTGGCCGAAGCCCATCAGCCGCTCTTCGCCGTTCTTCACGCCCTCGATGAACGACGGCACGTTGTCGACGGTGCCGATCCGGCGCAGCATCTTCAGCACGGCCTCGTTGGCGCCACCGTGCAGCGGGCCGTAGAGGGCGGCGATGCCACCGGTGACGGCGCTGTACGGGTCGACCTGGGTCGAGCCGATCGCCCGCACCGCGTTGGTGGAGGCGTTCTGCTCGTGGTCGGCGTGCAGGATGAACAGGATCTCCAGCGCGCGCACCAGGCGGTCGTCGGCGGCGTACTTGGGCTCGCTCATCTTGAACAGCATCGACAGGAAGTTCGCCGCGTAGCTGAGCTCGTTGTCGGGGTAGACGTACGGCTTGCCCTGCGCGTGGCGGTAGGCGAACGCGCCGAGCGTCGGCATCTTCGCGATCAGCCGGCGGATCTGCAGCGCCCGCGACTCCTCGTCGAAGATCTCCCGCGACTCGGGGTAGAACGTGGACAGCGCGCCGACCGAGGCCAGCAGCATGCCCATCGGGTGGGCGTCGTACCGGAAGCCCTGCATGAAGGTCTTCAGGTTCTCGTGCACGAACGTGTGATACGTCACGTCGTGCGCCCAGCCCTCGTACTCGGCCTTGTTCGGCAGCTTGCCGTTGACCAGCAGGTAGGCGACCTCGAGGTAGTTCGACTGCTCGGCGAGCTGCTCGATCGGGTAGCCGCGGTACTCCAGGATGCCCTTGTCACCGTCGATGAAGGTGACCGAGGAACGGGTCGAGGCGGTGTTGACGAAGCCGGGGTCGTAGGTGGCCAGGCCACCGTCTCCGTCGGTAGCGCTGATCTGCTTGAGATCTCCGGCACGGATGGTGCCGTCGGTGATGGCAAGGTCGTAGTCCTTGCCGGTCCGGTTGTCCCGGACGGTGAGCGACTGTTCGGTCACGGTGCCCTCTTCGGAAGCTGGCGTCATCGCCGGTGCCAGTGAGGGTGATCGTCAGCGGCGGGACGCGGTTCGGACTTCTGTTCTTCACCGCTAAACTAGTGCGGTCGGAGTTCGGTTCCAACCCGGGGTCCCCGGGTCGCTGACGCTCACTTTGACCCCGACGTGTCCCCGCCGGTATTCTGGGCTGCTGTTGTGCGTTTCAGGTCTGCACCGGTCCTCGGTGATACCGCTCGCCGACGCCCCACTTTCTGTCAACCTCTGAGAAACGAAGGTCAACGACCGTGCGCACGTACAGCCCGAAGCCTGCTGACGTCACCCGTGAGTGGCACGTGATCGACGCCACCGACGTCACGCTCGGTCGGCTCGCCGTCCAGATCGCAATTCTTCTGCGTGGCAAGCACAAGCCGACCTTCGCCCCGCACGTCGACGGAGGCGACTTCGTCGTCGTCGTCAACGCCTCCAAGATCAGCCTGTCCGGCAGCAAGCGGACGGACAAGCTGGCCTACCGCCACTCGGGTCACCCGGGCGGTCTGACGGCCACGCCGATCGGCGAGATCCTGGACAAGGACCCCCGTAAGGCCGTCGAGAAGGCTGTCTGGGGCATGCTGCCGAAGAACCGTCTCAGCCGGAAGCTGCTCACCAAGCTGAAGGTGTACGCCGGTCCGGAGCACCCGCACGCGGCCCAGCAGGCGAAGCCGTTCGAGATCACCCAGATCGCCCAGTAGAGCGATCGACGAGCCAGGTAAACGAGGATTTCCAGCGTGAGCGACGTCACCACCACCGAGACCGAGACCGACCTTGAGGTCCCCATCGACAACGAGGGACCGGTCGCCTACACCTCCGAGACGAACCCGAGCCCGGAGCAGCGCGCCGAGTCCGGCCGCGTCGCGGTGATCAACCCGGCCGGTGCGACCGGTCGCCGCAAGGAGGCCGTCGCTCGCGTCCGCCTCATCCCCGGCGCGGGCAGCATCACCGTCAACGGCAAGCCGATCGACCAGTACTTCCCGAACAAGGTTCACCAGCAGCACGTGAACGAGCCGTTCGTGGTCGCCGGTCTCGAGGGCTCCTACGACGTGATCGCCCGGATCAACGGCGGTGGCATCACCGGCCAGGCCGGCGCCCTGCAGCTCGGCATCGCCCGCTGCCTGAACGCCGCCGACGAGGAGGCGAACCGTGCGGGTCTGAAGAAGGCCGGTCTGCTCTCCCGCGACGCGCGGATCAAGGAGCGGAAGAAGGCCGGTCTCAAGAAGGCCCGTAAGGCTCCGCAGTACAGCAAGCGCTGATCACCTGATGCCGCGTTTGTTCGGCACGGACGGCGTCCGTGGCCTGGCGAACGTGGACCTGACCGCGGAGCTGGCGCTCGACCTTTCGGTCGCCGCCGCTCACGTACTCGGCGAGGCCGGTGCCTTCGAAGGGCACCGGCCACGCGCCGTTGTGGGCCGGGATCCGCGTGCCAGTGGTGAGTTCCTGGAAGCCGCCGTCGTGGCCGGTCTGGCCAGCGCCGGCGTCGACGTCTTCAAGCTCGGCGTCCTGCCGACCCCCGCGGTCGCGTACCTGACCGGTTCGACCGGTGCCGATCTCGGGGTGATGCTCTCGGCCAGCCACAACCCGATGCCCGACAACGGCATCAAGTTCCTGGCCCGGGGCGGGATCAAGCTCGACGACGTGATCGAGGACGCCATCGAGGCCCGGATGGGCGAGGAGTGGCAGCGCCCGACCGGCAAGGCCGTCGGGCGGGTGCTCGACGACGGCCAGGGCTTCGAGACCTATGTGGCGCACCTGGTCCGGTCCGCGCCCAACCGGTTCGACGGCCTCAAGGTCGTGATCGACTGCGCGAACGGTGCCGCGTCCCTGACGGCACCGGAAGCGCTGCGGCGCCTCGGCGCCGAGGTGATCACGTACGCCGCCAGCCCGGACGGCCTGAACATCAACCTCGAGTGCGGCTCCACCCACATGGAGGGGCTGCGCCGCGAGGTGATCGGGCACGGCGCCGATCTCGGCATCGCGCTCGACGGTGACGCCGACCGCTGCCTGGCGATCGACAACACCGGTGAGTTCGTCGACGGCGACCAGATCCTCGCCGTCCTCGCGCTCGCGATGCGCGACAGCGGGCAGCTGTCCAACGACACCGTCGTGGCGACCGTGATGAGCAACCTCGGCTTCGTCCAGGCGATGGTCCGGGAGCAGATCGCGGTCGAGCAGACCAAGGTCGGCGACCGGTACGTGCTGGAGGCGATGAAGGCCGGCGGTCACAAGCTCGGCGGTGAGCAGTCCGGGCACGTGATCCTGTCCGACCACGCCACCACCGGCGACGGCACGCTGACCGCGGTCATGCTGCTCGCCCGGGTCGCCGCGACCGGCAAGTCGCTGCGCGACCTGGCCGCCGTGATGACGCGGCTGCCGCAGGTCCTGGTCAACGTCCCGAACGTCGACAAGTTCCGCGCCGGCACCGACGCGGCCGTTCAGTCCGCCGTCGCGGAGGCCACCCGCAGCCTCGGCGACACCGGGCGCGTCCTGCTCCGTCCGTCCGGCACCGAGCCGCTCGTCCGCGTGATGGTCGAGGCCGAGTCGTCCGACACCGCTCACGAGGTCGCCCACTCGCTGGCCGACGTCGTGGCCGGCGCACTGAAGCTCTGAGTACGACGGGACGCTCCGGCCCGCTCCGAGTCTGGGGCCTGGCCGGGGCGTTCCTGCTTGCCGGCGTACTGATCGCCGCGAGCCAGTTCGCCACCGGCTCGACCGTCGTGGGGATCGTCGAGCTGGTCCTGTTCGGCGTCATCGCGCTGGTCTTCTCGCCGCTGGTCTTCCCGCGCTCACTCACCGACGCCGAGGCCGGCGCCCGCAGCGCCGAGACCGGCCGCCCGATCGTCTACTGGCGTCCCGGCTGCCAGTTCTGCCTCCGACTCCGCCTCAAGCTGGGCCGCCGCGGCGGTACGGCGTACTGGGTGAACATCTGGTCCGACCCGGCGGCCGCGGCCACCGTCCGATCGATTGCCCAAGGCAACGAAACCGTACCCACGGTGGTCGCCGGACCCGAGCACCGCGTGAACCCGGACCCCCGCTGGGTCCGCGACCAGCTGCACTGACCTTTTCACCACCCTTCGAACTGTTACCGCGTCGGCCTGACGCTGTGGAGCCGGGTCGTGTGGTCGAGTTCGAGCGGGGGGCCGGCCACGTCGCCGGGATGGCCTGCCGGGGTGTGCCGGCTCGGTCAGCAAGAGCATCGGCAAGTTCGACGGCCACCGCCTGGCACCGCCGGTGCATCCAGGACCTCCGCTTGCCCGCGTGCGGCCGGCAGTCGAGGCAGCGTCAGCGCTTCTGGTCGGCCCAGCGCCTGCCTGCCACCGCGGCAGCAGCGATCCAGCCGGCTGTTGTCGTGACGAAGGAGGCAGCGACCAGCACACGGTAGGCCGGTACCTTCTCAACCGATGGGGCGAATGCCGGCGGCGCGAACGCGAGTGCGTTGGTCCAGCAGCCCACCGCGAGCGGTACCGCGACCTTGCGCGGCAGCCGGCCAAGGGCGGCTGACGTGGCAGTGACGAGGCCACCCATGATCACGAGGTCAAGGTGGAGCTGCCGGATCCGGCCGGGCGCCCGCACGCCGAACCGGTCCAGGCTTCCGGGCCGGTAGACCACCGCGGCGTAGGCGAATCCGGTGGCAGCCCCGGCCGCGATCTGGGCGAGGCCGGACACGGTGAGCCCCGAGACGGCAGGGCGCCGAACGGAACCGGTCATTGGTGAACTCCTTCGTCGAGTGGTGCGCGGGGTGCGCCGAGGAACTCGGCGAGGGACGACTCCCTCACTCAAGTCAGACACCATTGTACGAGATGCGCGGCCGGCCCGGCGGCCGCGGCCACCGTCCGGTCGATTGCTCAAGGCAACGAAACCGTGCCCACGGTGGTCGCCGGACCCGAGCGCCGCGTGAAACCCGACCCCCACTGGGTCCGCGACCAGCTCCGCTGACTCTCCACCGACCAGCTCCGCTGACACTTCACCGGCCAGTTTTCGATGCCCGCTAGTTTATGTCATCCACAATGTGTATCGTATAAACATGGAAGACGAAGCAGAGGGCGCGTCCGACCTGGGGCGGATCGCTGATCTGCTGTGGCGGACCGAGGGTGACCGGCGGGAGGACGCCCGGCTCAGGCTCAGTGCGCGGCGGATCGTGACGGCTGCTGTTGCCCTCGCCGATGGCGAGGGGCTGGAGGTCGTGTCGATGCAGCGGGTCGCGTCCGAGTTGGGTTACACGACGATGGCGCTGTACCGGCACATCCCCAGCAAGGAGCATCTTGTGGTGGCGATGGTCGATGCCGCCACGGGCAGGCCGCCGGTGCCGCCATCTCCGCCGGGAGCGTGGCGGAGCGAGGTCGAGGCGTGGGTCCACGCGGTGTGGAACCTCTACCTGCAGCGGCCCTGGATGCTGCGGGCACCCACGCTGAGTGCACCGGTCGGCCCGAACGAGATGGCCTGGTTCGAGGCTCTGCTGAGCCCGCTCGCCCGGGCCGGGATCGCCCGCGCCGAGATGATCCCGATCGCCACGTTCATCTCGAGCGCCGTGCGCGACCTCGCGCGGGTGGCCACCGAGCTCGACCCCGCGGGGGCCGCCGCCTACGGCCAGGTGCTGGCCGAGCGCCTGAACCCCGAGCAGTTCCCCGTCCTGTGCTCGCTCGCGGCCGAGGACGGCCTCGACGAGGACGAGGACGGTGACGTCACGCCGATCGTCCGCTACGGCATCGAACGCCTGCTCGACGGCATCGAGGCCGCACTGGATTCCGCAACGAAACAAGGAGAAATGGGATGACCGAAGTTCAGATTCGACGCTGGATGGGGAGCTGTGGCATCGCCGCCGGCGTCTTCGCCGCGGTCGGGATCCCGTTGTACTTTCTGTACTCCGGCGCGCCGCCGGCCTCGAACGTGCTCACCAGGATCCTGCTGAACCTGCTGACGTGCGCCGTCCTGCTGGTCTTCCTGACCGGACTGCGCCACCTGATTCGCAGTGCCGGCGCCGCCTTCGAGTGGCCGGCGAGCCTGGCCTTCGGCGCCGGATTGGGGTACGTCATCGTCACGCTGATCGCGGCCTCCATCGAAGCCGGCGTCGTCCTCGAAACACCCGACGGAACGCTCGACCCCACGGTTGACGGCCCGCTGGCGCACGCCAACATGCTCCTGCACGGATCGGTCGCCCGACTGCTGACGGCGGTCACGCTGATCGCCGCCGGGCACGCGATCCTGCGCAGCGGGGTCCTGCCGCGCTGGGCCGGGCACAGCGCGTACGTCGTTGCCGCCATCAACCTCGCGTTCGTGCCGTCGCTGTTCTTCGGGACCGACGCCGCCCAGTTCTACAGCGCCGTCGGCTGGGGCAACAGCGCCCTGACCGCCGCGCTCATCGTCTACTGGGCCCTCGCCGTCGGCGTCGCGGTCCTGGCAAGTGTCCGCCGCCGCAGCATGACCCCCGCGGCTCCGATCGGCGCCAACGCCTGAGCCCTAGCGTGGAGGTGCGACCGACTCGCCGGGGAGGAGTTTGGCGGGGACCAGTTGCGGGGGGAGGGGAGCGGCGCCTTCGAGGTGCCGGATGAGGGACTGGGTGCCGAGGCGGCCCAGCTCGGGGCCGGGGGTTCGCATGATCGTGAGCTCCGGGTTACTCATGGCCGCCGTCTCGGGAACCATCAGCAGGGGGAGGACCGAGAGGTCGCGGGGGACGTCGCGGCCGAGCCGCTGCAGGCCGGCGGTGAGGCCGAGGGCGGCGAACTCGTTCATGACGAGGATCGCGGTCGTGGCGGGGTGGTCGCGGAGGACCTGGGCGGCGGCCTCGTGGCCGGCCCGGGTGGTGTCGGCGCACTCGACGACGACGACCTCCAGGTCGTGCTCGGCGGCGATGCGGCGGTAGGCGTCGCCGATCCGGACCCAGGGGCCGTAGGCGTGGAAGCGGGGGTCGTCGAGGTCGCCGGAGACCAGGACCAGCCGGCGGTGCCCTAGCGAGTACAAGTGCTGAACGGCGTCGGCGACCGTGGTGTCGAAGTCGATGTCCACGTGGGTCAGGCCCTCGAGCTCCGTCGTCCGGCCGATCATGGCGAACGGCGTACCGGTCTCTCGCAGGACGCCGACGCGGGCGTCGTCGAGCTGGACCTCCATCAGGACGACGCCGTCGACGAGGCCCTGGCCCAGCAGTTCGCGCAGCTCGACGCCGTCGTTGCCGACCGGCCAGAGCACCAGGTGGTAGTCGTCCTCGCGGGCCGTCTCGGCCGCGCTGGTGAAGAACTCCGCGGTCGACGTCCCGAACCGGTGCTCCAGCGCCGGGTACGCCATCGCGATGATGTGCGTACGCCGGCTCGCCAGCGCCCGCGCGACCACGTTGCGCCGGTAGCCGAGGTCGGCCATCGCCTGCTCGATCCGCGCCCGGGTCGCGGCGGCGACCGGTTTGGTGTCGTTCAGCAGGAACGACACGGTCGCGATCGACACCCCGGCGCGGTCCGCGACCTCCTGCATCGTCGCCATCGACGTTCCCCCTCGAGCCCTTGACAGCAGTGTGACCCAAGGAACATAGTCCTTGGAATCTCAGTTAAGCGCTTTACCAACGCCGCCGCAAGCGTGGTCGAGCGCTGTGATCGTCGATTCCCCGAAGGAGTCCGATGCCATGATCAGCAAGCGGATCACCGCTCTTCTGGCGGGCGCGACAGCGCTCCCGCTCCTGCTGGCAGCCTGTGGAGACAGCGGCGACAGCCCGTCCGCGTCGGGCGGAGACGTCAGCAGCCTCACCGTGCTCGACTACTACAACAACGAACCCGACAACGCCCTGGTCCAGAAGGGCCTGGACGGCTGCGCGACCAAGCTCGGGATCAGCATCCAGCGGGAGACGGTGCCTGGTGACACCTTGATCCAGAAGGTGCTGCAGCAGGCGTCGTCGAAGACGCTGCCCGACGTGCTGATGCTCGACAACCCCGACGTCCAGCAGATCGCCGCCACGGGGGCGCTCGCTCCGCTGAACGACATGGGCGTCACCGCGGAGGGCTTCGCGCAGGGCATCGTCGATGCCGGCTCGTACGACGGCAAGCTCTACGGCCTCGCGCCGGTGGTGAACACGATCGCGCTGTTCTACAACACGCAGATGCTCACCGAGGCGGGCGTTCAGCCGCCGAAGACCTGGGACGAGCTGAAGGCGGCGGCGAAGAAGCTGACCAAGCCGGGCCGCTACGGCATCGCGTTCAACGCCAACGCGACGTACGAGGGTGCTTGGCAGTTCCTGCCGGCGATGTGGACCAACGGCGGCGACGAGACCGACCTGACCAGCCCGCAGGTGACCGAAGCGCTGCAGCTGTGGACGGATCTGGTGCAGTCGGGGTCGGCGTCGAAGAGCGTCGTCAACTGGACCCAGGGCGACGCGAAGGACCAGTTCGCCGCGGGCAAGGCCGCGATGATGGTGAACGGCCCGTGGCAGATCCCGTCGCTGCAGAGCACGCCGGCCGTGAAGTGGGGCGTCGTCCAGTTCCCGGTGAACAAGGCCGGCCAGACGCCGGTCGCGCCGCTGGGTGGTGAGGCGTGGACGGTGCCGCTGAACAAGGACCAGGCCAAGCAGCAGAAGGCCGCGGACTTCGTGAAGTGCCTGACCTCGGACGAGAACGAGCTGACCTGGGCGAAGGCCCGGTTCACCGTGCCGACCCGGACCGCGCTGCTCGACACCTACGTCAAGAACGTGCCGTCGATGGCCGCGTTCACCGAGCAGGTCAAGAACGCCCGGTCCCGGACCGGCAAGCTGGGTGAGAAGTGGCCGGACGCCGCCAAGGTGATCTACCAGGCGGTGCAGCTGGCGCTGACCGGCAAGGCCTCTCCCCAGGACGCCTTCAAGCAGGCCTCCGGCGGCTGATCGCGATGGCGGACGGAACGCTGACACGTCCATCCGTACGGCGGCTGCCGCGCCTGGGCGGGCGGGGCCGCCGGGGCGAGGAGCTGACCAAGCTGCTGTTCGTCCTGCCGGCCGCGCTCGCGATGCTCGCGCTGTTCGGCTACCCGGTGGTGAAGAACCTGCTGATGAGCCTGCAGGACTACGGCCTGAAGACCTTCTTCACCGGCGAGGCACCGTTCGTCGGGCTGGCCAACTACACCGCGATGGTGAAGGACCAGTTGTTCTCGCAGGCGATGGTGAACACCGGCCTGTTCACCATCGGCTCGATCGCCTTCCAGTTCGCGATCGGGCTGGGGCTGGCGCTGTTCTTCCGGCGCCGGTTCCCGCTCAGCGGGTTCCTCCGGTCGATGCTGCTGCTGCCGTGGCTGCTGCCGCTGATCGTGTCGAGCGCGACCTGGCGCTCGATCCTCGAGCAGGACAACGGCATCCTCAACCGGACGCTGATCGGGGCCGGCCTGCTCGACGACCCGGTGCCGTGGCTGAACTCGCCGTCGGTGGCGCTGATCGCGGTGATCGGGGTGAACGTCTGGATCGGCATCCCGTTCAACGTGACGCTGCTGTACTCCGGGCTGAGCGAGATCCCCGACGAGCTCTACGAGGCCGGGCAGCTCGACGGCGCGACGGGCTGGCGGGCCTTCCTGCACATCACCTGGCCGAATCTGCGGGCGGTCGCGAGCGTCGTCCTGATGCTCGGGGTGGTCTACACGATCAAGGTGCTGGACATCATTCTCGGCCTGACCGGCGGTGGCCCGGCCAACGCGACCCAGACGCTCGCCACCCAGTCGTACGAGCGGTCGTTCGTCGACTTCAAGTTCGGTGAGGGCGCGGCGCTGAGCAACCTGCTGATCGCCCTGTCGTTCCTGTTCGCGATCTTCTACCTGCGCGGCACCCGCCGTGCGGTCGACGAGTAGGAGGCCCAGATGACCGACTCGACCGTACGCCGGACAGTCTTCTCCGTGCTCGGCGTCCTGATCCTGATCGTGATGCTGTTCCCGGTCTACTGGATGGTGAACGCGTCGCTGCAGCCGTCCGGCAACACGCTGACCGCGGGGCTGCTCCCGCTCGATCCGAGCTTCTCCGGGTACCGCCGGGCGCTCAGCGAGCAGGGCGGGCACCTGGTCACCAGCCTGATCATCGCGACCGGGACGGTCGTGCTCAGCCTGCTGATCGCCACGCCGTGCGCGTACGCGCTCTCGCAGTTCCGCTCGCGGTGGGTGTCGATCGGGCTGCTGGCGATCCTGATCTCGCAGATGATCCCGGGCATCGTGATCGCCAACGCGCTCTACACGGCGTACGAGCGGATCGGGCTGCTGAACTCGGTCCCGGGGCTGATCCTGGCCAACTGCAGCAGCGGGATCCCGTTCGCGATCCTGATCCTGCGCTCGTTCATGCTCTCGCTGCCACCGTCGCTGGTGGAGGCGGCGCGGGTGGACGGCGCCGGGCTGGTCCGCGCGTTCGTCGCGATCGTGCTGCCGATCTCGAAGAACTCGCTGATCACCGCGGGCCTGTTCAGCTTCCTCTTCTCCTGGAGCGACTTCCTGTTCGCGCTGACGCTGACCACCAAGAACGGCGTCCGGCCGGTGACGCTCGGGATCTACCAGTACCTCGGCACCCAGGTGCAGAACTGGAACGCGGTGATGGCCACCGCGGTGCTCTCGGCGATCCCGGCCGTCGTGCTGCTGGTCGTCGCGCAGAAGTACATCGCCGCCGGCGCCGTCGGCGGAGCGGTCAAATAACCTCGAAGGACAACGCAGATGACGCTGAAAGTTCTGGTCTGGGGCGAGAACCGGCACGAGCAGGTCGAGCCGCACGTCGCCGAGCTCTACCCCGACGGCATGCACGGAGCGATCGCCGCCGGCATCGCGGAAAACCTCGGTGACCAGGCAGAAGTCCGTACGACGACGCTCGACGAACCCGAGCACGGCCTCACCGAGGAGGTGCTGGCCACCACCGACGTCCTGGTCTGGTGGGGCCACGCCGCGCACGGCGAGGTCGAGGACAAGGTCGTCGACCGCGTGCACCAGCACGTGCTGGCCGGGATGGGCCTGGTCGTGCTGCACTCCGGGCACTGGTCGAAGATCTTCGGCAAGCTGATGGGGACGTCGTGCACGCTGCGCTGGCGCAGCGAGCGCGACCGTGAGCTGGTCTGGACGGTCGCGCCGACGCACCCGATCGCGCAGGGCGTTCCGCACCCGATCGAGATCGAGCAGCAGGAGATGTACGGCGAGTACTTCGACATCCCGGTGCCGGACGAGCTGATCTTCGTCTCGTCGTTCTCCGGCGGAGAGGTGTTCCGTTCGGGGTGCACCTGGCGGCGCGGGCACGGCAAGATCTTCTACTTCTCGCCCGGCGACCAGGACTTCCCGGTCTACCACCACAAGGACGTCCGCAGGGTGATCGCGAACGGCGTCGCCTGGGCGCGGACGGTCCGGCCGGAGCGCGCCGTACCGACGTTGCTGCGGTACGAGTCCGGCGACTTCTTCACCGGGCACGGCTACCAGGGCGCGATCGAGGAGCCTGCCGATGCCTGATCCGTTGCGCCTGATCCAGGTCGGGGCAGGAGGGATGGGCCGGGCCTGGTTGCGCACGATCGCCGCCAACGACGACGTCGCCCTGGCCGGCCTGGTCGACCTCGACCTGGACGTCGCCCGTACGGCGGCCGCCGAGCACGGCCACGCCGACGTACCGGTGGCCCGGTCGCTCGACGAGTTGGCGGCCGGGGCCGACGCGGTGATCGACGTGACCGTCCCGGCGGCACACCCGACGGTCAGCATCAGCGCGTTGCTGCGTGGGCTGCCGGTGCTCTGCGAGAAGCCGCTGGCCGAGACGGTGCGGGAGTGCCTGCCGATGGTCGCCGCGTCGGAGGTGAGCGGCAAGCTGCTGATGGTCTCGCAGTCGCGGCGCTACTTCCGGGCCGGTACGGCGTTCGGCCGGCAGCTCGCCGAGCTCGGCCCGGTCGGGTCGCTGTCGTGCGAGTTCTTCAAGGCTCCGCACTTCGCCGGGTTCCGCGAGCGGATGGCCGAGCCGCTGCTGGTCGACATGGCGATCCACCAGTTCGACCTGGCGCGCAAACTGATCGGTGCCGAACCGGTGTCGGTGTACTGCGAGTCGTACAACCCGGACTGGAGCTGGTTCGCCGGGAACGCGGCGGCGAACGCGATCTTCACGTTCGCCGACGGCACCCGGTTCTCCTTCACCGGGAGCTGGTGCGCCGCCGGCCAGGAAACCTCGTGGAACGGCCGTTGGCGAGCCGTCACTGCCGCCGGCACGGCAACCTGGGACGGCGACAACCCACCTGTTTCCGAGGGCCTTGGCGCCGAACTGCCCGACGAGCCGGAAGAGATCGCCGGTTCGCTGGCCGAGTTCGTCGAGGCGGTCCGGTCCGGGAGGACCCCGCAGTCGGAGGTCCACTCCAACCTGGTCAGCGTCGCCATGGTCGAGGCCGCCGTACGGTCTGCTGGTCTCGGTGTGCCGGTGCGGATCGCCGACGTCGTGAGCGCCGCGTTCACCGACGCGCTGGCCACGGTTCAGCAGCCGGAACTGCTGGAAACGCTGAAGGCCTGGGAGGATGACTTGCCGTTTCCCCTTGACCCACCTGCGAGGCGTGGGTAACTTTCGCGTGCGGGGGAGATGCGTGTAACTCAATTACCTCAAGGGGCCGGTCATGTCGTCGTTGCGCCGCCGTACTGCCATCGCCAGTCTTGCCGCCGCGACCGTGGCCGGCCTCCTTCCCGCGGCTGCGGGCGCCGCGCCGCCACCCGAACCGCGGCAGCCGATCACCAGCCTTCAGCAGGCCACGAAGGCGATGCAGGGCATGTCGCTGGAGGAGAAGATCGGCCAGCTGTTCGTGCTGTTCGCCTACGGCCCGGACGCGAGCAAGCCCGATCCGCGCAACACCGCCCTGTACGGCGTCGCGACGCCGGCCGAAGTCGTCGCGAAGTACAAGCCGGGCGGCTGGATCTACTTCAACGCGCGCGACAACGTGCAGAACCCGACGCAGCTGGCGACGTACTCGAACCAGCTGCAGACGGCGGCCCTCAAGACCGGACTGCACCTGCCGCTGACGATCGCGACCGACCAGGAGCAGGGCGTCGTGGTCAGGATCGGTCCGCCGGCCACGCAGTTCGGCGGCAACATGGCCCACGGCGCCACTCGCAGCACGACGGACGCCCGGACCGCGGCCGGCATCACCGGCCGCGAGCTGAAGGCGATGGGCATCCGGCAGGACTACGCGCCGGACGCCGACGTGAACGTGAACGCGCTCAACCCGGTGATCGGTGTCCGCTCCTACTCGAGCGACCCGAAGCTGGTCTCCGACATGACCGTCGCCCAGGTCCAGGGCTACCAGCGCGACGCCGGCATCACGGCGACCGCGAAGCACTTCCCGGGCCACGGTGACACCCGCGACGACAGCCACAACTCGCTGCCGACGATCAACCACACCCTGCAGGAGTGGAACACGATCGACGCGCCGCCGTTCAAGGCCGCGATCAAGGCCGGGATCGACTCGATCATGACCGCGCACATCGCGGTCCCGTCGCTCGACCCGTCCGGCGACCCGGCGACGCTGAGCAAGCCGATCATGACCGGCGTGCTGCGCAACCAGCTCGGCTTCAAGGGCCTGATCATCACCGACGCGCTGGAGATGGCCGCGGTCCGGGCCAAGTACGGCGACGCCGAGGTCGCGGTCCGCGCGCTCGAGGCCGGTGCCGACCAGCTGCTGCTGCCGCCGGCTCCCGACGTACAGTTCAAGGCCGTTGTCGACGCCGTGAAGTCCGGCCGGCTCAGCGAGCGCCGGATCGACGAGAGCCTGCTGCGGATCCTGCTGGTCAAGCTGAAGAACGGCAGCCTGCTGTCGCCGTTCTCGAACCCGGCGCAGATCCCGAGCAAGGTCGGTACGCCGGCCAGCCTGGCCACCGCGCAGAAGATCGTCGACAAGTCCGTGACGCTGGTCAAGGACACCACCAAGAACCTGCCGCTCAGCAACACCCCGCGCAAGGTCCTGGTCACCGGGTGGGGAGTCTCGACCACGCAGGCGCTCGGCGACAGCCTGACCAAGCGCGGCGCGACCACGACCGTCGCCCAGACCGGCGCGGCCCCGACGGACGCGGCGATCACCGACGCGGTGACGAAGGCCCAGGCCAACGACGTCACCGTCGTACTGACCCAGAAGGCGTGGGACACGACCGTCACCGACAAGCTGGCCAAGCAGCAGAAGCTGGTCAAGGACCTGCTCGCCACCGGCAAGACCGTGATCGTCGTCGCCGTCCGCGACCCGTACGACATCGCGTACTTCGACGAGGCCCCGACCTACCTGGCGACCTACGGCTACGCGGCGGTCTCGATGGAGTCGCTGGCCAAGGTCCTGTACGGCGAGATCAAGCCGACCGGCAAGCTCCCGGTCGACATCCCGGTGGCGGGTCAGCCGGCCACTCCGCTCTACCCGTTCGGCCACGGTCTGAGCTGGTGACCCGGATGGAGCTCACCCGACGGCAGACGCTCGGCCTCGCGGCCGCGGCTGTCGCCGGTACGACGCTCGGTGCGACTGCTCCCGCGCGGGCGGCGGGCAGTCGCTGGGTCCGCGAGACCCTGCACGGGATGTCGCTGGAGCAGAAGGTCGGGCAGCTGTTCGTCTGCTACGCCTACGGCCCGGCCGCCTCCACCGCCGATCCCCGTAACACCGACCTGTACGGCGTCGCGACGCCGGCCGAGGTGGTCCGCAAGTACCACCTCGGCGGTGTCATCTACTTCGCCTGGACCGACTCGGTGAAGGACCCGCAGCAGATCGCCCGGCTGTCGAACGGCCTGCAGTCGGCGGCCCTCGGCACCGGCGGCGTCCCGCTGCAGATCAGCACCGACCAGGAGCACGGCGTCGTGTTCCGGGTCGGCCCGCCGGCCACGCAGTTCCCGGGCGCGATGGCGCTCGGGGCAACGCGGTCCGTGCAGTTCGCCCGTCAGGCGGGCGGGATCGGCGGTCGCGAGCTGAAGGCCGTCGGCGTGACGACCGACTTCGCGCCGGTCGCCGACGTGAACGTGAACCCGCTCAACCCGGTGATCGGCGTCCGCTCGTTCTCGTCCGACACCAAGCTGGTCGCGGACCTGACCGCCGCGCAGGTGCAGGGCTACCAGCGCGACGGCCGGATCGTCTCGACCGCGAAGCACTTCCCGGGCCACGGCGACACCGCGACCGACAGCCACACCGGGATCCCGGTCATCAACCACACCGTTCAGGAGTGGAACGCGATCGACCGGCCGCCGTTCGACGCGGCGATCCGGGCCGGGATCGACTCGATCATGACCGCGCACATCGTCGTACCGGCGCTGGATCCGTCCGGCGACCCGGCGACGCTGAGCAAGCCGATCCTGACCGGGATCCTGCGCGAGCAGCTGCGCTTCGACGGGGTCGTGATCACCGACTCGCTCGGCATGCAGGGCGTGCGCGACAAGTACGGCGACGCCGAGATCCCGCTGCGCGCGCTCGAGGCGGGCGTCGACCAGCTGCTGATGCCGGTCGACCTGGACCTGGCGTACAACTCGGTCCTGAGCGCGGTGCGCAGCGGCCGGATCAGCGAGCAGCGGATCGACCAGAGCGTCGAGCGGGTGCTGAAGCTCAAGCTCAAGACCGGTGTCGTCGACCGCCCGTACGTCGAGCTCGCGCAGGTCGCGAAGGTCGTCGGTACGCCGGCCAACTACGCCGTCGCGCAGAAGATCGCCGACCACACCACGACCGTGCTGCGCAACGACGCCGGGCTGCTCCCGCTCTCGTCCGCGCCGCGCACGATCCTGGTCGCGGGCTACACCCCGGCCGGGCTCGGCGCGGCCTTGCAGAGCCGCGGGCACACGACCGTCGTGAAGGACACCGGCGCGACGCCGACCGACGCGAAGATCACCGAGGCGGTCGCGGCGTCGGAGGCGGCCGACCTCACCGTCGTACTGACGATGAAGGCGTGGGACACCGACGTCACCGACAAGCAGGCCAAGCAGCAGAAGCTGGTCAACGACCTGCTCGCCACCGGCCGTCCCGTGGTCGTCGTCGCCGTGCGCGACCCGTACGACGTCTCGCGCTTCCCGGCCGCTGCCACGACGCTGGCGACGTACTCGTACGCCGCGGTGTCGATGGAGGCGCTGGCCAAGGTCCTGACCGGCGAGGTCGCGCCGACCGGCAAGCTGCCGGTGGACGTCCCGACCGTGGACGATCCGTCGAAACCGCTGCACCCGTTCGGGCACGGGCTCACCTGGGACGCGCGGGAGACCCGGCTGACGGTGGCGTCGTACAACATCCACGCGGGCGCCGGCGAGGACAACGTGTTCGACCTCGACCGGACCGCGCTGGCGCTGAAGGCGCTCGACGCGGACGTGATCGGTCTGCAGGAGGTCGACGTGCACTGGGACGCGCGCAGCCAGTGGCTCGACACGCTCGGCTCGCTGGCGGAGAAGCTCGGGATGCACGCCGGGTTCGCGCCGATCTACGACCTGGACCCGCCCGCCGCCGGGCAGCCGCGACGTCAGTACGGCGTCGGGCTGCTGTCGCGCTTCCCCTTGGTGCGCACGGAGAACCACTCGATCACCCGGCTGTCGACCCAGGACCCGAACCCGGTGCCCGCGCCGGGACCCGGGTTCCTGGAGGCCGAGCTCGACGTGCGCGGCCGCCGGGTGCACGTCTACGTCACCCACCTGGACTACCGCGAGGATCCCGCCGTACGCCGGGCGCAGGTGGACGACACGGTGAAGATCCTGGCCCGGGACCGGGCGAAGGACCTGCAGATCCTCACGGGTGACTTCAACGCCGAGGCGTCGGCGCCCGAGCTGGCCAAGGTGTGGCGCAAGCTCGACGACAGCTGGACCGCCGCCGCGACGACCACCGGTGGTCCGTCGACCTACCCGGCCGGCGTACCGGTGAAGCGGATCGACTTCGTCACCGTCGGCCGCGGCTTCCGGGTCGCGCACGCCGCCGTACCTCAAGAGTCCGAGGCCAGCGACCATCGCCCTGTGGTGGCCGGTCTGCACTTCCGCCCGTAACCTCCCCTGCCTGAAGGAGAACCCCGATGAAGCGCCGCAGTCTGCTGGCGGGTGCCGGAGCCCTGGCCGCCGCACCGCTGATCACCACCCAGGCCGCGTCCGCGGCCGAGCAGCCCAAGCACGGCAGCAAGGGGGTGCTGACCGGCGCCCAGGCGCTGGCCAAGGACAACTGGCGGGCACTGGCCGGCCAGAAGGTCGGCGTGATCAGCAACCCGACCGGCATCCTGAACGACCTGAACCACGTCGTCGACACCATGCACGCCTCCGGCAAGGTCAACGTGGTCGCGGTCTTCGGGCCCGAGCACGGCTTCCGCGGCAGCGCGCAGGCCGGCGGTTCCGAGGGCGACCACGTCGATCCGCGGACCGGGATCATGGTCTACGACGCGTACGGCGCGGACGCGGCCAAGCTGGTCACGCTCTACCAGAAGTCCGGTGTCGAGACGGTCGTCTTCGACATCCAGGACGTCGGCGCGCGGTTCTACACCTACATCTGGACGATGTACGAGGCGATGCTCGCGGCGGTCCGGACCGGTGCGAAGTTCGTCGTACTGGATCGTCCGAACCCGGTCGGCGGGTACGCGCGCGGGCCGATGCTGAAGCCCGGTTTCACCTCCGGCGTGGGCAAGGAGGAGATCATCCAGCAGCACGGCATGACGGTGGGCGAGCTGGCCCGGCTGTTCAACGCCGAGTACCTCCCGGTGGACGCGAACGGCGCCCGGCTCAAGGAGCTGCAGGTGATCAAGGTCGAGGGCTGGAAGCGCGACCAGATCTTCACCGACACCGGCCTGACCTGGGTGATGCCGAGCCCGAACATGCCGACGCCGGACACCGCCCTGCTCTACCCGGGCACCTGCCTGTTCGAGGCGACCAACATGTCCGAGGGCCGTGGCACCACCCGGCCGTTCGAGCTGATCGGTGCGCCGTACATCGACTACAAGTGGGCGCAGGCGCTGCAGGCCAAGAACATCCCGGGCATCGACTTCCGCGAGGCGTACTTCACGCCGTTCATCTCCAAGAACGCGAACGTGCTGTGCGGCGGCGTCCAGGTGCAGATCACCGACCCGCACAAGGTCGAGGCGATCGTCGCGGCGACGCACATGATCGTCGAGGCGAAGAAGCTCTACCCGGGCTTCGCCTGGCGGACCGGTGACAACCCGCCCGGCCGGTGGATCGACCTGCTGACCGGGTCGGACCGTTTCCGGACGATGCTGGACGGTGGCGCGACCGCCGAGGCGATCGTCGCGGCCTGGAAGTCCGAGACCAACGCGTGGACCGCGCGACGCGCCAAGTACCTGCTGTACAAGGGAGACCACCGGTGAAGAGAACCGTACTCGGTGTGGCGGTAGTGTCGTCCCTGATGCTCACCATGGCCGCCCCTGCAGTTGCTACGGGCAACAAATCCGGACGTTTCGACGAGCCGTTCTCCGGCTACGCGCCGAAGGGAACGCTGCTGCGCGACGCGACTCCTGCCAAGGCCGGTCTCGACCCGGCGCCGATCGACGCGGCACTGGCCCAGGTGGCCGGCTGGACGCAGCCGAGCGGCACGGTCAAACCCCTGTACGCCGGTGCGGTCACGCTGCTCGGTCACGACGGCAAGATCGTCACCCGCGAGGCGACCGGGCTCGCGCTGAAGTACGCCGACGGCAGCGGCACCGAGCTGCCCAAGGACCAGCAGATCCCGATGCGCGACGACACGATCTTCGACATGGCCTCGGTCTCGAAGCTGTTCACCTCGATCGTCGTGCTGCAGCTGGTGGAGAAGAACAAGGTCTCGCTGGACGAGCCGATCGCGACGTACGTGCCGGAGTTCGCCGAGAACGGCAAGGCCGCCATCACGGTCCGGCAGGCGCTCACGCACACCACCGGCCTGCCCGCGTTCCTGCCGCTGTGGAGCGCGCAGCCCGACCCGGCGTCGCGGATGAACATGGCGCTGACCGCCAAGCTGGTCAACCCGGCGGGTAGCACGTACCTCTACAGCGACCTGAACCTGATCTCCCTCGGCGAGCTGGCGCACCGGGTGACCGGCAAGACGCTGGACAAGCTGGTCGCCGACGGCATCACCAAGCCGCTGCAGATGAAGGACACCGGCTACAACCCGGACCCGAAGAAGAAGCCGCGGATCGCCGCGACGGAGTTCCAGGTCGCGCCGGACCGCGGCATGGTCTGGGGCTCGGTGCACGACGAGAACGCCTGGTCGCTCGGCGGCGTCGCCGGTCACGCCGGCGTGTTCAGCACCGCCGACGATCTCGCCGTGCTGGCGCAGACCTTCCTGAACGGCGGCAGCTACCGGCACGCCCGGATCCTGAAGGAAAGCTCCGTCACCGCGATGATCACGAACTTCAACCAGGGCTTCCCGGGCAACGACCACGGCCTCGGCTTCGAGCTCAACCAGCGCTGGTACATGGGCGGCCTGTCCGGTCCCCGCGCGGCCGGCCACACCGGGTACACCGGGACGTCGATCGTGATCGACTTCGACTCCCGCTCGTTCGCGATCCTGCTGAGCAACCGGGTGCACCCGAGCCGGAACTGGGGCAGCAACAACCCGGCCCGGCGCGCGGTCGTCCAGGGGCTGGCGCTGTCGCTCGGGGTCGGGCCGCGGCACGGCAAGGACGCCTGGTTCTCCGGTACGACGGACGCCGCGACGACCATGCTCGCGCTGCCGGTCGCCGTACCGGCTGCTGGTGCGAAACTGGCCTTCGACCTGTTCGTGGACACCGAGGACACCGACCTGCTGTACCTGGAGAGCTCGACGGACGGGGCGACGTGGACCAAGGTCCCGTTCACCGTGCGCGACCGGGGGACGGTGATCGACACCGACGGCTCGATCAGCGGGTCCGGTGACCGGCACTGGCACCAGGTGTCGGCGGAGGTCCCGGGCGGTCAGCAGACACTGCGTTGGCGCTACACGTCCGACCCGCTGTACCAGGGCCGGGGAGTCTTCGTGGACGGCGTGAAGCTCACCGACGGCCGGAAGGTGCTTTTCGACGGTGAGCGCAGCCCGGAGGCATTTACCGCGACAGGTTGGAGACTTTCGCGTCGGTGACCCCGTCGGGTGCTCATTCGCCGTACCGTGGCGTCATGAATACCTCGACCTCTCCTGAACCCACGGGGCCGCTGCTGGTCCGGGTCCGCGCGGTGATGCCCGCGCTGGCCCCGGCCGAGCAGCGGGTGGCGAACGCGGTCCTCGCGGACCCGGGCGGCGTCGCGGCGATGACGATCTCCGAACTGGCCGAGGTGGCCTCCACCTCAGAGACCACGGTCATCCGGTTCTGCAAGCAGATCGGCGTCCCGGGCTACCCGCAGCTCCGCCTGCAGCTGGCGGCCCAGTCGGCGCGGGAGATGGTCAGACCCGAGGTCGGCGGTGACATCGAACCGGGTGACTCGCTCGACGACGTGGTCGGCAAGGTCGCGTTCGCCGACGAGCGGGCGGTCCGCGAGACCGCCCAGCAGCTCGACGTGGCCGCGCTGACCAAGGTCGTGGCCGCGGTCGCCAAGGCGCCGCGGGTCGACCTGTACGGCGTGGCCGCGAGCGCGTTCGTCGCGCTCGACCTGCAGCAGAAGCTGCACCGGATCCGCCGGGTCGCGTTCGCCTGGTCGGACGTGCACGTGATGCTGACCAGCGCGGCCCTGCTGGGCGCCGAGGACGTCGCGATCGGGATCTCGCACACCGGGACCACGGTCGAGGTGATCGAGGCCCTGCAGGAGGCCAAGCGGCACGGCGCCACCACGGTCGCGGTGACGAACTTCCCGCGCTCGCCGCTGGCGCAGACGGCGGACCTGGTCCTGACCACGGCCGCGCGGGAGACGACGTACCGGTCGGGAGCGATGTCGAGCCGGATCGCGCAGCTGATGGTGATCGACTGCCTGTTCATCGGGGTGGCCCAGTCGGTGCTCCCGGACGCCCGCAAGGCGCTCGAGGAGACCGCGACCGCGGTCCGTGGGCACCGGGTGAAGAGTTCCGTCAACGATCAACAGAATTGAAATATCTTCAGTAGAAAACTAACATCGAGGGGTGATGACACCCACGGAAGCGCGCAACCCCCGGACGCTCGCGATCGATGCGGTGGGTACCGCCGAGATCCTGGCGATGATGAACGCCGAGGACGCGCGGGTCGCCGCCGCGGTGGGTGCCGTCGTTCCCGAGATCGCCAAGGTCGTCGACGCGGCCGTGGAGGCCGTCCGGGCCGGTGGGCGGGTGCACTACTTCGGCGCCGGTACGTCGGGCCGCCTGGCCGTCCTGGACGCCGCTGAGCTGCTGCCGACGTTCCACGCGCCCGACGACCTGGTCGTCGCGCACCACGCGGGCGGGATGCCCGCGCTGCTGCGCGCGGTCGAGAACGTCGAGGACTCCGAGGAGGGTGGCGCGGCCGACGCCTCCGAGGTCACCGGGCTGGACGTGGTGATCGGGCTCGCGGCCTCCGGCAGTACGCCGTACGTGGCGGGTGCGCTGCGGCAGGCGCGGTCGGTCGGGGCGACCACCGCGCTGATCACGTCGAACCCGGAGGCGCCGCTCGCGCCGCTGGCCGACGTACTGATCGCTGCCGACACCGGGCCCGAGGTCATCGCCGGGTCGACGCGGCTGAAGGCCGGGACCGCGCAGAAGATGGTGCTGAACGCGTTCTCCACCACGCTGATGATCAAGCTCGGCCGGACCTGGTCCAACCTGATGGTCGACATGGTTGCCACCAACAACAAGCTGCGCGGGCGGATGCTGAGGATCCTGGCCGAGGCGACCGGCGCTGACGCCGACGCGTGCGCGGCCGCGCTGGTCGAGGCGGACGGTGAGCTCAAGCCGGCGCTGGTGCACCTGCTGACCGGCAGCCCGGTCTCCGCGGCCCGTGAGGCGCTGGCGGAGGCTGACGGCCGGGTGGCCGTCGCGCTCGGCAAGCTCGGCGCGCCCGCGTAGCTGTGCTTTTGGCCTCGCCTCCGGCTCGGCGGGTTTTGGGGCTTTTCGCCCGCTCTTCCCTCGTCGTTCGGTCGCTGCGCTCCCTCTCTCCTCAGTCCAGAGCGGACGGCCCCAAAACCTCGGGGGAGTTGTTATTGGTCTTGGGAACGTCCCTACAGTGAGTAGGTGAGCACACCTGAGCGAGTCGACCCGCACGACACTTCCTCCTTCGATAGCTGGTACGACGTCTTCAGCGTGGCCGTGGACGACGGCCGGCAGTACCCCGTGGGGTTCGCCCGCGAGGAGATGCGGGCCGCGCTGACCCGGGAGAATCCGTACAAGCTCAAGGAGCTCTGGGCGCTGCGGGAGGCCGGCGAGATCGTCGGTGGGCTGGAGCTGGAGGCTCCGCTGCTCGACAACACATCGCTGATCAGCGGGATCGTGGCGGTCCGGGCGGACGCCCGGCGGCGAGGACACGGCCGGGCTCTGGGCCGGCTGCTCGACGAGCGGGCCGCTGAGCACGGGCGGTCGGTGCTGATCTCCCAGGTCGAGGTGCCGAGCGGAGCCACGGAGTCGACTCCGGGACAGCGGTTCGCGACGGCGTTGGGGTTCTCGGCGGCGAACTTCGAGGTGCACCGGGTGCTGGAACTGCCGCTGGCGCCGGAGTTGCTCGACGAACTGTCCGCGAAGGCGGCTGAGCGGCACCAGGGTTACGCGCTGCGCAGCTGGCGGGACCGTTGCCCGGACGATCTGGTGGATGCGTTCGCGGCGCTGCAGACCACGTTCGTGCTGGAGGCGCCGACAGGGGACCTGGAGGTCGAGGCCGAGCACTGGGACGCGGCGCGGATCCGGCTGAACGAGGAGCAGAACGTCGCTCAGGGGCGGAACTCGTGGACCACGGTCGCCGTCGCGCCGGACGGGACGCTGGCCGGGCACACGGAACTGGTGAAGGGCGAGCACGATCCGGGCAAGGTGTTCCAGTGGGGAACGCTCGTCGCGCCCGCGCACCGCGGGCACTGGCTCGGGTTGGGGCTCAAGGCCCACAACCACCGCGAGCTGCAGAAGACGCACACCGAGCCGCTGGTGGTGCACACCTGGAACGGCGAGGAGAACACCGCGATGAACGCGGTCAACGCCCAGCTCGGCTTCCAGCCCGTCGAACGGCACGAGGAGTGGCAGAAAATTCTGCGCGCCGAGACCCTTGCGGGAAACTGAAGTACTCGTAAAAGCTAACCGGCAAGCGCTGAATCTGTGGTTTGTTTTATGATCCAGCGCTTGGTTTCCGAGGCTTTTTCACAGGTCCGTACCGCCGGTTGCTTTAGGTAGTAAGTCCATCACTTTCGGTCCGTAGCGCACGCTCCGTTCCGTGTCGTATCGTCACGTCATCGCCAGGCCTTGGTGGGGGTGCTGGTGCTTCGAATCCTTTGTGTTCAAGGCGAACTCGGAGCCCTGATGACCATGGACGGTGCTGTCGTGGTGCCCGGAACCACCGTGGGTGCCCAGTGGGTCGACGACGTGCTGCTGGCTGGACCGGCAGGCGACGTCTGCTTTTCCTTGCCCGGTGCTGTCGACCGCGGAATGCTGCGGCGGCTGGTCCGCGACCGGCAACTGGAATTGGCCCAGTCCGGTTTACGCGCCGGTGGGGCCGCCGCATTGCGTTTACCGCCGTCATTGGCATTTGTGACGCATTTGCTGGCGGTCTGGCGCAGCGGCGGGCAGGCGATCCTGCTCGACCACCGGCTGACCGACTACGAGGTCCGGCGCGCGATCGAGCGGCTGGTGCCGCAGGTCCTGGTGTCGCCGCAACGACCGGTCGCGTCGGGGCTGCGGACGTTCGTGGACATCGACACGGACGTCGCGTCGTACTCGGGGCACCCGGCGGGGACCTCGCACGCCGTCGTCCAGCTGAGCTCGGGTTCGACCGGGCCGTCGAAGGTGATCGGGCGGACCGCTGAGGACCTGGTCGAAGAGGTCCTCCGGTACACGCAGATCGACGGGGTGCCGGAGCCTGGCGAGCGGATCATCCTGCTGCCGTCGATGGTGCACGTGCTCGGGCTCGTCGGTGGGCTTCTGTACGGGTTGCACGCGGGCGTCGAGCTGGTCCCGCCGGCTCGGCTGACCGGGGACGCGATCCTGCAGGCCATTGCCTCCGGCTCCAAGCCGGCGACGGTGCTGGGCGTGCCTTTCCACATCGGGCTGCTGGCGTCGGTGGAGCAGCCGCCGTCGCTGCCGCAGTTCAAGCGGATGACGACCGGTGGAGAGCTGGTGCCCGCTTCGGTGTCCTCGGCTTTTGAGGACAAGTACGGCGTACCGCTGGGCAACATGTACGGGATGACCGAGGTCGGTGTCATCGGCACCGACCTGTTCGGTGCCCACCGCCCGCAGATCCTGCCCGCCCCCGGCATCGAGGTCCGCGCCGTCGACGGCGAGCTCCAGATCTGCCGCCCCGACTCGCCGTACCTGGGCCTGTCGGACCCCGCCCGCTGGTCCAACGGCTGGCTCCACACGAAGGACGCCGGAGTCGTAGACCCCGCGTCCGGCCTGGTCTCCGTCCGAGGCCGCCTCGACTCCCAGGTCTCCGTCGGCGGCCTGAAGGTCGACCTCACGGAGGTCGAGTACACCCTCAACACGCTGCAGGGCGTGGAGTCCGCGGTGGTCGTCTACGACAACGCGATCACGGCGTACGTGCAGCTGAACCAGCCCCGAGAAATCCCTTCCCTGGAAGCCGAACTGGCCCACCAGCTGGCGCCGTACAAGCGTCCCCGGACTGTCCGGTTGCTGACTCAACTGCCCCGCACAACAACGGGAAAGCTCGTCCGAGACCTGACGGTGCTCCGCAAGGCGGTCCCGTGATGAAGCACCACTTCGGTCACCCCTACGGGAAACGCCAGAGCCAGTACCAGGTCGGGCCGAACACCAACGTGTACAACGGCGAACTCCGGCTCGGACGGAACCACCTGAGCGAGGAGGGTGCCGCCCTCACCCGGGACGCGGTCGCCTCCGGCGACCAGCTGCCGCGGGCTGCCGACGGCGCCAGCCGCCTCCCCGGCCCCTCCAACCCCACCGTCGCCTCCGGCGACGAGCTTGCGCTCGTCCACGCCGCCGTCGCCGGAGGCGATCGGCTCGGGGGCGCTCGGCTCCTTCCCCCCACCCCCGCCCGCCAGGGCGGGGGGCATGGGGCGGCTGAGGCCGTTGCCTCTCAGGCCGCGGCCGAGGGCTTTGCCTACTGCTTCTTTGGCGGTCCAGAGGTGCAGGAACGTCTCGGGGGTGTTGGTGGCCTCGGTTGGGGCGAACCAGCGGCGGGACAGCTCAGCGACTGGGAAGTCTCGGAAGAGTTCTGCGTCGATGCCGACTGGGCCCGCGTGGGTGGCGACTGCTGCGGCCACGCCGGTGGTGTGGGTGAGGGAGATGTGGAGGCCCTCGATGAGTGGTTGGCCGGTGGGGGTGTGGGTCAACGGGGCCTGGTGGCCGAGGGAGTTGGCGAGTTGCCGGAGCAGATGGTGGGCGGCATCGCGGGGGTTGTCGGTGGTGGTGCTCACCCAGACGTGCACGGGTTCCGGAGTGGGGCCCGCGGGTTGGTTCACAGGGAGAAGGTAACGCGATGAGGGATGAAGTTCGCGAGTTCGTGCTCGCGCAGTTGGTGGACATGAACTACGACGTCGAGGGAGTCGACGACGGTACGACGCTCGGCCCGGCCGGCGTCGATCTGGAGTCGCTGGCACTGGCGGATCTGTCGGTGCGCGTCGAGGACAAGTTCGGCGTGCGGTTCTCGGACGACGAGTCCGAGCAGCTCGCGTTGATGACCGTCGGTGAGTTCACCTCCGAGGTGGCCGGCCGGGTTGCGCAGCAGGTCTGATGAGCCAGATTCTCCCGCCCCCGTCTCAGCCCCAGGTTCTGTCAGAGCCCGGGGCTCGGAGCCAGGCGTTGCCGCAGCCCGTGTCTCAGGCGCAGGCTCCGCCCCCGCCCGGGCTCCAGGTCCAGGCGCTGCCGCAGCCCGGGGCCCAGGCCGCTCCGCCCCCGCCCGGGCGTGCGGAGATCGTCGACTGGCTCGCCGGCCTCGGTGAGCGTCCGGCGGGCAACGAGCGCATCGACTCGATGGAGCTCGCGTGGCTCGTCCACCAGGTCGAGCAGCGCTACGCCGTCGAGCTCACCGACGACCACCTGGACCAGATCCACACCATCGACGACGCCGTCGCCGTACTGGCGAAAGCGCTGACCGTCCATGTCTGACTCCCAATCCCCACCCGCCGCCCCGCCCGCAGGCCGGAAGGCGGGTGCCGCTCCGGCGGGCACCGCTTCGGTGGGCACCGCGGGTGCGGGGCGGGCGGGGGTGCGGCGGCCGGTGGCTGTTACCGGGGTTTCGGTGATGAGTGCGTTGGGGCGGGGGCCTGAGGCTCAGTTGGCGGGGGCGTTGACGGCGGCCTCGGCGTTCAGCGAGGTGTTGCGGTTTGGGACTGGGCAGCGGCGGGTGCGGGTTGCGGCTACTGCTGGGGATGCGGGGACCCTGGAAGAAGAACTGCTGGAAGCGGTGACTATCGCGTGTGCGGGGGCGGGGCTGACTCCTGGGCAGCGGGCCGGGGCGCCGTTGATGTTGGCGGTGCACGGGCGGTCCGAGGTGCGGGCGTTGGCATCGCGGGCGAGCCGGATCTACACGAGCGCTTGTGTTTCGGCCAGTACGGCGGTTGCCGATGCGGCGAGCTTGATCAGCCGGGGGGTGGTTGATCGGGTGGTGGTTGCCGCGGGCTACCTCGTGGAGGCTGACCAGTTCGCGTTGTTCGACGCGGGGCGGGCGCTGGCTGACGACGGGGTGGTTCGGCCGTTCAGCTTGGACCGGCGGGGGTTGCTGCTGGGCGACGGGGTAGCGGCAGTGGTGTTGGAAGCGGGGGAGGGGATCGCGGAGATCGCCGGCTGGGGGCGGGCGGGGGACGCCTACCACCCTTGCCGACCCGATCCCGATGGCCGCGGGCTGGCTCGGGCGATCGGGTCCGCGCTCGACCGAGCTGGGCTTCCGCCTGAGGTCGTGGGGTACATCAACGCCAACGCGACCGGTACCAGCTTCAGCGACGCCTCCGAAGCCGCCGCGATCAACCGGGTCTTCGCGGCCGACGTACGGTCTCAGCAGGCTGATCCCAGTGGCCGACCTTCACGTGGCCCCCGCGTACCGGTCAGCTCGACCAAAGCCGTGCACGGTCACGCGCTGGAGGCCTCCGGCCTGCTCGAGCTGATCATCACGATCCAGGCGCTGCGCGAAGGCAAGCTTCCGGTCAACGCTGGCTACACCACGCCCGACCCGGACTGCAGGCTCGACGTCATCGCCGACGCGCCGCGTCCGGCTGGTTCGGCGTACGGGCTGACGCTGAACGCTGCCTTCGGTGGCGCCAACACGGCCCTGCTGGTGCGTGCTGCATGATCCCCACGCTCGGAATCCCGGACCCCGTCGTGGTCACCGTCAGTCACTGGCCGCAGCCGGGTGACGACGCGGTGGCAGGCCCGCCCGCGCTGCCAGGCTTCGTCGGGTCGACGTTCAGCCCGATGGTCGCCGTCGTCGCGGAGCGTTGCTTCGCGCAGGCGACTCCGCTGGAGCGCACGGGGATCGTCCTGGTCAGCCGCACCGGTGACCTCGACAGCACCCAGCACGTCCGCGAAGCCGTTGCCAATGGCAAGCGAATCGGTCCGCTCTACTTCTTCCAGTCCGTCCCGAACTCGGTTGCCGGGTACGTCGCCAGCCGGTTCGGGCTGCACGGGCCGGTGGTGTGCGTCAGCCCGTCGAACGACCCGCATCGCGCCGGGCTCGACGAGGCCGCGCTGCTGCTGGCCGACGGGGAGGCCGAGCAGGTCCTTGTCGTCCTGGTCGAACAAGCAAGCACCGGCGACACCGCAGTCGCCCTGTTGGTGAGTGGGGGAGAACAGTGAAGACAAGCCTCCGGGCCCAGTTGGCCGCGGACCCGTCCGTCGGCACCGGCAACGTCCTGGCCACGGTGATCGCACTCGGCGCCGACCTGAACGGACCGGGTCTGACCTTCGATACCGCCGTCGACCACTTCCCGGCCGAGCGCCCGCTCACGCTGGGCGAGCTGGACGAGCGGGTCCAAGCCCGTACGGCGTGGTTGCACGCGCGGGGGATCGGCCGGCGCGACGTGGTCGCGATCTGGGCGACCGACGCCGCCGACATCGTCCTGAGCTTCCTCGCGCTCACCCGAGTCGGCGCGATCCCCGCCCTGCTGAACGGCAAGATGGCGCCCCCGATCGCCTCGGAGTACATCCGCCGCCTCCGCGTGAACGGCATCTTGGCCGACAACGCGCATCGCGCGTTGCTGGAAGAACAGGCGCGGGGCAAGGCTGTCGGCGATGCGGCGGAAGAGGTGTCTGTCGGGCTGAGGTCGGCGCCCGCCGGAGAAACTGCAGGGGTAGTCGCGGCGGCGATGCCTGCCGGCGAAGCCGTGGGTGAGGCGGGCACGCCGGGCGCCGGGCTGGCTAGGCCTGGCAGGGGAAGGGCTGTTGGCGATGCGGCGGAAGAGGTCGCTGCCGGGCTGAGGTCGATGCCCGCCGGAGAAACTGCAGGGGTAGTCGCGGCGGCGATGCCTGCCGGCGAAGCCGTGGGTGAGGCGGGCGCCAGGCCGGCCGCGCCTGGTGGTTCGGGCGCCGGGCCGGCTACGCCTGGCGGGGGAGCGGTGGGTGAGGCGGGTGGTTCGGGCGCCGGGCCGGCTACGCCTGGCGGGGGAGCGGTGGGCGTAGGAGGCGCGCCGGGCGCCGGGCCGAGCTTGTTGCACGGGGCTCCGATTCTGGGGACGCTGAAGGAGCTTGGGGCCGGGGATCCGGCGAAGGCGCCTGGGCATTACCAGCATCACCGGGATGATCCGGTCGTCATCACTCACACCAGCGGGACGACCGGGGTGCCGAAGGCGGTGCTGCACACGCACACCACCTTGTACGCCGCGCTCAAGCATCTGTTGACGATGCCGCAGGCGCAGGGGACCGACCGGATCTTGAACGCGCTGCCGGTTCCGCACACGGCGACGATCCTGATGGTGAACCAGGTGCTCGGGAATCGTGCCGAGATGCTGTTGCTGTCGAGTCAGGACGCGCCGGTGGTGCTGGCTGCGATCGAGCGGTGGCAACCGCGTGGTGTGTACGGGTTCGCGGTGACGTGGGCCGGGCTCGCGCGGGAGGACCTGAGCCGGTACGCCGTGGGCTCGGTGCGGATGTGGTTCAACACGGGGGACTGCGCGCACGAGCCGCACATTCGGAAGTTGGTTGCGGCCGGGTCGCGGGAGGCCGTGACGCGGGAGGGGCGCGTGACGGTGCCGGGGTCGCACTTCGTCGACGGACTCGGGTCGAGCGAGATGGGGCACAACGGGTTCCACATCACGCACACGCCGGACTCCGCGCACTACGGGCGGTGCATCGGGAAGCCTTACCAGTTCGCCCAGGCGGCGGTGCTTGATGCCCAGGGCAACGAGTTGCCGGACGGTACGCCGGGGATGCTCGGGTTCCGGTCGCCGTCGGTGTCGCCGGGGTACTGGAACGACTCGGTCAACACGTACCGGTTCCGGTTGAACGGGTGGTTCCTGACCGGGGATCTGGCGTACCGGGATGCGGGTGGGCATTTCTTCCACCTGGACAGGGTTCCTGACGCGGTGGCCGGGTTCGACGGGCCGCAGCTGTACACGTCGCTGTCCGAGGAGCGGATTCTGGCAGCACTGCCGGAGGTGCTCGACTGCACGGTGATCGTGGTGCCCGAGGGCGATGGGTTCGTCACGGATGTGCTGCTGGAGCTGAAGCCGGACTCCGAGGCCGAACTGGAAGAACAGGTCAAGGCGGCTGTTGGTGAAGAGGTTGCCGCGACGATCCGGCGGGTCACCGTGGTGGGTGCGGACGACGTCCCGGTGACGGTGACGGGCAAGGTCCGCAAGGTGGCGCTTCGGCAGGACCGGTTGGTGTCGCCATGAGTGCAGTGACGATCACCGGGATGGGCCTGCTCACGCCTGTGGGGCGTGGGGTCGAAGAAGTCTTCGATGCCTTGCTGCACGGGCGGTCGGGGATCAGCCGGCCGCCGGAGGGGCATCCCGTAGAAAACTCCGTGGAGTTGGGCGGGTTCCTGGGAGAGGTCGACACCGGGGAGATCACCAAGGGCCCCGACGGCAAGGTGATGGACCGGACGGTCATCCTCGCCCAGCTCGTCGCGGAGGACGCGCTCAACGATGCCGGGCTGCGCATCGGAGAGAACGTCGACCCCGACCGGATCGGCGTGATCATCGGGGGCGTCGGCGGCATGGCCACGCTCGAGAACCAGGTCCTGGCGCGGGCCGAGCGGGGGCGGGCTGCTGTCAGTCCTTACCTGCTGACAGGAATCCTGCCCAACATGCCCGCCGCCCGGGTCGCGATCCGGTTCGGCATCCGCGGGTACACCAGCTCGGTCGGTACGGCGTGCGCGTCCGGCGCGCAGGCGATCGCCGACGCGGTGCGGCTGATCCGTTCGGGCGAGGCGGACGTCGTACTGGCGGGAGCGAGCGAGGCGCCGCTGTTCCCGACCTTCGCGGAGACCTTCGCCAACGCCAGAGCGCTGGCCAGAGGGTGGGACGACCCGACCCAGGCGAGCCGGCCGTTCGACCTGCGCAGGAACGGGTTCGTGCTCTCGGAGGGCGCCGGCCTCCTCGTCCTGGAGAGCGCCGAGCACGCGATAGCCCGCAACGCCAAGGGCTACGCCGATCTCGCCGGGTACGGCGTCAACGCCGACGCCCACCACCCGACAGCGCCGAGGCCGGACGGCACGGGCGCGGCGGACTGCATGCGCAAGGCGTTCGCCAACGCACACGTCACGCCCGGGCAGGTTGGCTACGTCAACGCCCACGGGACGAGCACCAAGCTGGGCGATGTCGCCGAGTCGACAGCGATCGCCTTGGCGTTCGGCACAGCAACCCCCGCCGTCAGCTCTACCAAGGCACTGACCGGCCACCTGCTCGGCACCTCCGGCGTCGTCGAGGCCGCCGCGAGCGCACTCGCCGTGCAGCGCGGGCTGCTGCCCCCGACGTACAACCTCGACGACCCGGACCCGGCATGCCCGCTGGACCACGTCCGGAAGGAACCGCGCGCCGCGCGGCCGCAGTACGCGCTGTCGAACTCGTTCGGGTTCGGCGGCCAGAACGTGAGCCTGCTGCTCGGACCGACGAGCGCGCCGCGGACAGAGCACAACACACCGCGCACAGAGAACAACCAGTGAGGGGACGGGATGGAGATCTACGGGATCGACCATGTGGAGCTGTACGTCGGTGACGCGAAGCAGGCGGCGTTCTACCTGACGCACGCGTTCGGGCTGCAGGTGCACGGCCACGGAGGGCCGGAGACCGGGCTGGCCGACCAGCGATCGCTGCTGCTGCGGGAGAGTGCGGTGCAGATCGTGCTCACCTCCGGGCTGTCCTCGGAGCACCCGGCGGCCGAGTACGTGCAGCGGCACGGGGACGGGGTCGCGGTGGTCGGCCTGGAGGTCGACAACGCCTCCGTCGCCTACACCGAGCTGCTGGCCCGCGGCGCCGAGTCGGTCACCGAGCCGACGTCGTACACCGACGAGCTGGAGACCACCGTCGTGGTCGCGGAGGTCGCGGGCTTCGGCGACGTGATCCACCGGCTGGTCGAGCGGCACGGGCCGCGGCGGGAGTTCCTGCCCGGCGCGTTCCAGATCAGCGAGCCGTCGAGCGGGCCGGACGAGAAGCTGTTCAGCGAGATCGACCACCTGGCGATCTGCGTCCCGTCCGGGCAGCTGAAGCCGACGGTGGACTTCTACGAGCACGTCTTCGGGTTCCTGCCGATCTTCGACGAGTACATCGAGGTCGCGGGCCAGGGCATGGAGTCGACGGTCGTGCAGAGCCCGTCGAAGCACGTCACGTTCACGCTGATCGAGCCGGACCCGAACCGCCGCCCGGGCCAGATCAACGACTTCCTCACCTGGCACGCCGGCGCCGGCGTGCAGCACATCGCGCTGCGCACCAGCGACATCGTCGAGGCGGTCGGCACGCTCGCCGAGCGCGGCGTGAACTTCCTCGCCTCGCCGTCGACGTACTACCAGGCACTGCCGGAGCGGGTCGGTGAGGTGGAGACGCCGATCGAGGATCTGGAGAAGCTCGGCATCCTGGTCGACCGCGACCACTGGGGCCAGCTGCTGCAGATCTTCACCGAGTCGATGCACGTCCGACGAACGCTGTTCCTGGAGATCATCGAGCGGCGCGGCGCGATGACGTTCGGCAGCGGCAACATCAAGGCCTTGTACGAGGCCAAGGAGCGCGAGCTGCAGGGGGTCGAGGTATGACCGCGCTCGAGTTCCGGCTGTCGGAGGAAGAGGTCGCGCTGCTGCCGTCCGACGAGGACGTCGCGTTCTACACCGAGCACGGCTGGTACCTGTCGAAGAAGCTGCTCACCGACGACGAGACCGACGAGCTGGTCAACGCCAGCGAGCGGTACTACGCCGGCGAGCGGGACCGGACGTTGCCGACGGCACCGCCGAAGCTGGCCTACTGGGACCCGTCGAAGGGCGACGTCCAGCGGCACAACGACTACGTGCACTACGAGCACGACGGCCTGGCGAAGATCCTGCGCAAGCCGCTGATCGGTGCGGTCGCCGCCCGGCTGGCGCAGGTGGACGAGATCCGCATCTTTCAGTCCACGCTGATCTACAAGCCACCGATCTCCGGCGAGCCGTCGAACATCGTGCCCTGGCACTTCGACAAGCACTACTGGTCGTCGTCGTCCTCGGAGCGGATGCTGACCGCGTTCATCCCGTTCCACGACTGCCCGCCCGAGATGGGCACGATCACGATGGTCGACGGCAGCCACCGCTGGCAGGAGATCGGTTCCGACGACACCGTCGTCCGGCACTTCGCCGAGCGGGACCGCTCGCAGCTGGACCAGATGCTGACCGAGAACGCCGAGCACAACGGCGTCGAGGTGGTGAAGGTCCCGGTCACCATCCCGCGCGGGCACCTGAACTTCCACCACTGCCGGACCTACCACGGCTCGGGCGCGAACGTCAGCGACCGCCCGCGCCGCGCGATCTCGCTGCACCTGCAGGACGGCGGCAACTCCTACCGGGAGTTCCCGCTCAGCGACGGAACCCTGGCGGCGTACAACCACGACGCCGTCGTCCGTCGTACGCCGGACGGACGGCCCGACTACGCCGATCCCGACTTCTGCCCCACCCTCTGGGCCGACCGCTAGAAGGAGAAAGTCATGTCACGTTACGACTGGGGTCAGACCCACCCGGGCATCGAGCGCTTGGAGAAGGCGGTCGGCGAGGCCCGCGACACCGTGGTCCAGCACCCGCTGTACGCGAACCTGGACACGCACGAGTCGCTCGTCACGTTCATGGAGCACCACGTCTTCGCGGTGTGGGACTTCATGTCACTGCTCAAGTCGCTGCAGCGCGAGCTGACCTGCGTCACGGTGCCGTGGATCCCGACCGCGCACACCGGCAGCCGGCGGCTGATCAACGACATCGTCATGGTCGAGGAGTCCGACGAGCTCGGCAACGGTTTCATCAGCCACTTCGAGCTGTACGTCAACGGGATGAAGGAGGCCGGCGCCGGCACCGCGGCGATCGAGAAGCTGATCGACCTGCTGCGCGACGGCGGCACGGTGGTGGAGTCGCTGCACGCGGCCGGCGTACCGCAGGCGTCGATCGACTTCGCCGGGACGACCTGGCAGATCATCGAGCAGGCGCCGGTGCACTGCCAGGCGGCGGCGTTCGCGTTCGGCCGCGAGGACCTGATCCCGGACATGTTCACGCAGGTCGTCTCGGTGAACGAGCGGTCGAAGAAGCTGAACACGTTCGTGGACTACCTGGAGCGGCACATCGAGGTGGACGGCGAGTTCCACACCCCGATGGCGATGCAGATGGTCGCCGACCTGTGCGGTGACGACGACACCAAGTGGGACCAGTGCGCGGACACCATCAACACCGCGCTGGCCGCTCGCGCCCGCCTGTGGGACGCCATCCTCGCGGCGATCAAGGGCTGACGAGATGACCACCGTCGATCTTTACCGGACCGTTCGGTTGATCCGGCGCTTCGAGGAGCGGGCGATCGCCTTCGTCCGGTCCGGGGAGATCGTCGGTGGCATTCACCCGTACGTCGGCCAGGAGGCGATCGCGGCCGGCGTGTGCGCGGCGCTCCGCCCGGACGACGTGATCACCAGCACCCATCGCGGGCACGGTCACGTGCTGGCGAAGGGCGCGGCCCCGGCCCGGATGCTCGCCGAGCTGATGGGCCGCGAAGGCGGGCTGAACAAGGGCCGCGGCGGTTCGATGCACGCGGCCGACTTCGGCCTGGGCATCCTCGGCGCGAACGCGATCGTCGGCGCGGCCGGGTCGATCGCGACCGGCGCCGCCTGGGCGTACCAGCGCCAGGGCAAGGACATCGTTGCCGTCAGCTTCTTCGGTGACGGGGCGATGAACGAGGGAATGTTGCTGGAGGCCTTCAACCTGGCCGCGCTCTGGCGGGTCCCGGTGGTGTTCGTCTGCGAGAACAACGGCTACGCCACCACGATGCCGGTGGGGTCGGCGGTCGCGGGCAGCATCACCGGCCGGGCCCGGGCGTTCGGGATGCCGGCCTTCACGATCGACGGCCAGGACGCCGAGAAGGTGCTGGCGGCAACCACTGCCGCCGTCGGCCGGGCCCGGTCCGGCAAGGGGCCGACGTTCCTGGAGTGCACGACGTACCGGTTCGACGCGCACCACACGTTCGAGCACCGGACCAGGCTGACCTACCGCAGTACCGAAGAGCTCTCGACTGGGCGGTCGCGGGACCCAGTGGAGATCCAGGGCGCACGGCTGGCTGCCGAACAACGGGCAGCCGTGGATGCCGAGGTCGAGGCCCTGCTCGACGCGGCGGCCGGGATCGCGATGGGTTCCGCCCATCCCGACCCGGCTGCCGCTCTCGAGTTCTTGTACGCGTCCCCGGAGGTGATGCGCTGATGCCCAAACTCTCCTACCTGAAGGCGCTCAACCGCGCCCTCGGCGACGAGCTGGCGGCGGACGACGCGGTCTTCGTGCTCGGCGAGGACGTCCGGGTGGCGGCCTCCAACCTGACCGCCGGGCTGTTCGCCCGGTTCGGCCCTGAGCGGGTGCTGGACACGCCGCTGTCGGAGCAGGCGTTCACGAACTTCGCGACCGGCGCGGCGCTGGCCGGGTTGCGGCCGGTGATCGAGTTCCAGATCCCATCGCTGCTGTTCCTGGTGTTCGAGCAGATCGCGAACCAGGCCCACAAGTTCTCGCTGATGACCGGCGGGCAGTGCCGGGTGCCGGTCACGTACGTCGTCACCGGCTCCGGCTCACGCACCGGCTGGGCCGGGCAGCACTCCGACCATCCGTACAACCTGTTCGCGCACGTCGGGGTGAAGACGGTCGTGCCGTCGTCGCCGGCCGATGCGTACGGGCTGATGCTGTCGGCGATCCGGGACGACGATCCGGTGGTGGTCTTCGCGCCGGCCGGCGCGTTGGGGATCCGGGACGACGTCGAGTACGCCGACCTGAAGGCGGTGCCGCTGGGTAGAGGGCAGGTCGTCAGGGAGGGGTCCGACGTGACAGTCGTTGCCCTGGGCCACCTCGTGCAGGAGGCCCTGGCGGTGGCCGACGAGCTGCCCGGCCGGGTCGAGGTCTTCGATCCGCGGACGGTCTACCCACTGGACGTGGACGGGATCGCCGCGTCGGTGGCGAAGACCCGGCGGCTGGTGGTGATCGACGACTCGAACCGGACCAGCGGGTTCGGCGCCGAGGTGCTCGCGGTCGCCGCTGAGCGTTTCGAGCTGGCCGTTCCGCCGCGCCGGGTGACGCGTCCGGACGGCGCGGTGCTGCCGTTCGCGCCGGCGCTCGATCGCGCGGTGCAGCCGGGGCGGGACCACCTGCTGGCCGCGATTCACGCCGTACTGGAGGGGGAGCGATGACGCAGCGACCGTCGGCTGCCGAGCTGTGGCCGGTGCTGCCGGAGCCGGTGCGCGCCAAGTTACTTGCCTACGGCCACGAACACTGGGAGCAGGTGTACCACGACGTCGCGCTGCAGAACCAGAACTGGATCCCGCTGAGGTCGCCGGTCGCCACGCACGCGGCGTACGACGAGATGAACCGGGTGACCCAGGAGGTGTCGCGGCTCGTCCTCGAGTGCTGCCGCCGCCGAGCCCGTACGGCGGGCGAGCTGCGCGAACTGCTCGGCGTACCGGAAGGGCGGATCCAGCTGCTCGACGACAGCGAGCCATTGACCGGGCGGCTGATCAACGCGATCCGTTCCGACCTGCTGCTCGAGCGCGGCGTCCCGCGGATGGTCGAGTGCAACGTGGAGAGCGCGCTCGGCGGGGTGCTCGACGCGGACGGCGTGATCAAGCGGTGGATGGCGGCGTACGCCGAGGAGCCGATGTTCCGCGAGCTGAAGGCCGCCGCGCCGCCGTCGGCGATCGACGCGCGGTTCGACGCGATCCGGGCCGACGTCGGGCCGGGCAAGGTGACGGCGATGCTGTTCACCGCGGGGGGTGGCTACCCGGGCGCGGACCGGCCGAACTACCTGATCAACCGGCTGCGGCCCTTCGCCGACCGGGGACGCGAGCTCGGGGTCGACCTGGTCGTCTATCCGGTCGAGTGGATCGAGCAGGATGCCGCGGGGCGGCTGGTCGCCGGTGAGCTGACGCTGGACGCGGTGTGGCGGATGTTCGTGCCGCCGTACGTTCAGGACAGCCCTGGGATGGCGGCAGTGCGCCTCGCGCATGAGGCGGGGACGTTCCGGATGTACCTGCCGAGCGCGGTCTGGCTGCTGAGCAACAAGACGATCTTCGCCTGGTTGTGGGAGGACCTGGACAGCCTGCCCGATGAGGACGCCGAGGTGATCCGGGCGCACGTCCCGCAGACCTGGGTGTACGGGCCGGAGCTGCGGCAGCGCGCGATCGACGACCGCGCGCGGCTCGTGCTCAAACCGACCGACGACTACGGCGGGCACGGCGTCTTCATCGGCCCGCTGACCTCGGACGAGGACTGGGTGGCCGCGCTGGACGCGGCGACCGGGCCGCACATCATCCAGGAGCTGATCGAGGCGGACCCGCTGACCATGCAGTTCCTCCAGCCGGCGAGCGGTGACGTGGTCGAGGCCGAGGTCTCGTACTGCGTGTCGACGTACCTGTTCGACCGGATCCCCGCGGGTGTCTTCACCCGCTTCTCGCCACCCGGAGCCGGTGGCGTCGTGAACCTCACCCAGGGCGCGCTGACCGGCGGTCTGCTGCTCGTGGACGAAACGGAGCTGAAGCGATGGACCTGAGCTACGACTGGCGGGCCGAGCCGTTCGACGTGTGGGAGAAGGTGCCTCAGGCAACGCGCGAGAAGGTGCTTGCCGCCGGCCACGAGGACTGGAAGCGGGTCTTCGACCGGGTCCTCACCTTCAACCGGTCCTGGCGGCCGCTGCGCCCGGTCCTGATCGACCGCGGCCGGTACGACGAACTGGGCCGCGTGATGGACCGGCTGCTCGGCCTGGTCCTGGAGACCGCGTTGCGCCGGGCAACCACCGCCGGGGAGCTGCGGAAGTTGCTCGGGACACCGGACGGCCTGATCGAGTACCTGGACGACGACGAGGTGCTCGGCGAGCACCTGCTGCAGTCCGGGCGGCCCGACGTACTGATCAGTGGTGGGATCCCGAAGTTCGTCGAGTTCAACATCGGCAGCGAGGTCGGGTGCGTGTGGGACACCGAGGGGGTGTCGACGCGGTTCCTGGAGATGTGGCGCAACCACGGGCTCGACTCGCTGCTCGGCGTGGACGCGCCGCCGTCGCCGGTCGACCGGCGGTACCAGGCGATCGTGGACCTGCTCGGGCTGGAGCCCGGGAGCCGGTTGACGATGGTGCTGCGGACCGAGGGGGAGTACCCGGGCAGCGACAACATCCCGGCGATCCTCGAGCTGCTCGACCCGTTCATCGAGCGGGGCAAGGCGTTCGGGCTCGACGTCGACGTCGCTCCGGTGCACTGGCTGTCGGCCGATGACGAGGGGAGGCTGGTCAACCAGGGGCGCCTCGTGGAGTCGGTGTTCCGCTTGTTCGTCTGCACGGACATGCCGCAGAACGAGGGGCAGGCCGCGCTGAAGGCGGCGGTCGCGTCCGGGCAATCGAGGCTGTTCACCTCGTCGGCTGGATGGCTGCTGGCGAACAAGCTGCTGCTCGCCTGGCTGTGGGACGACCTGGACCTGCTCAGCCCTGACGATCAGGTCCTGGTACGGCGGCACATCCCGTGGAGCCGGGTGATGACGCCCGAGCTGGTCGAGGCCGCGACCGAGCGGCAGGCCGAGCTCGTGCTCAAGCCGGCCGACGAGTACGGCGGGTCCGGCGTACTGGTCGGGCACGAGTGTCCGGTCGACGAGTGGCGGGCTGGGCTGGCCGAGGCTGTTGCCGGGAACGGGTCGTTCCTGCTGCAGGACTACGTGCGGCCGGACCGGCTGACGATGGACTTCGTCCACGTGAAGACCGGTGAGCAGTTGCAGGCCGAGGTGCCGTACTCGGTCGGCCAGTACACCTTCGGGCGCCAGGCGGCGGGGTGCTTCCTGCGGGTCGGGTCCCACGAGCACGGCGAGGTGCTCAACCTCAAGCGGGCCGTGCACGTCACCGGCCCGCTGCTGGTCGAATGACGTGGTCAGGCCGTGTACTCGAGCGCGCGGGGTCCCGCCGGTGGGGTGTGGATGCCGGTGCGGCGCAGGCCGGCCGCGGCCGCCAGTTCGTCGTACTGGGCGAGCGTGCGTTCGCGGCCGTGTCCGAGCACCAGGACGATCAGGTCCATCGCGGTGAAGGCCGCCTGATGGGTGTCGGCCGCCTCGGCGACGAAGACCGAGCCGCCGGGACGCAGCGCCCGGCGGCAGCGGGTCAGCACGTCGACGGCCTGGTCGTCCTCGAACGAGTGCAGCAGCATCCGGAGCAGGAACGCGTCGGCGGTCGGCAGCTCCAGTTGCAGCACGTCGCCGGCGAGGATGGCGCAGCGGCCGGTCAGGCCGGCCTGCTCGAAGCGCTGCTCGGCGCTGTCGACGCTGGTCGGCAGCTCGACCAGCGTGCCGCGCATCTCCGGGGTGGCCGCGAGGATCGCTGCCAGCTGTACGCCGGTCCCGCCGCCGACGTCGACCAGGTGCTCGAAGCGGCTCCAGCCGATCGCGCGGACGAGCAGCACCGCTTCGTTCCGGGTGTTGGCCTCCATCAGCTGGTCGTACGACGCGGCGGCGGTCGCGTCGAGGCTGGTCTTGTTGGCGGCCGCCGTTGGTCCTCCTCGGCTGGTGACGCCGAGCAGGTCGAGGTGGGCGCGGTCCATCGTCGCGCCGTACCCGGTCTGGTCGAGCCAGCGGCGGGCCGCGCTCGGGTCGTCGTCCAGGAGCCAGCGGGCGGTCTCGCCGAGCGCGAAGCGGTCGTCGTCGCCCGCCTCGAAGATGCCGCGGGCCGCCAGGTAGCGCAGGACGCGGCCGAGGGCGTCCGCGTCGGCGTTCGTCGCGAGGGCCAGGTCCTTGAGGTCGCGTGGTCCTTCCGCGAGGTGGTCGGCGATGCGCAGGGTCGCGACGGTCCGTAAAGCCATCGGCGTGACCAGGTCGGTCATCGCCCAGAATTCGAGCAGTCCGAGGGACGTCATTTCACTGGCCTCTCCGAGCTGAATGTGTGTATTTGTCGTTGCGGCGCTTTCGCGTGCCCAGAATTCGAATTGTTTCCGCTGCGGCGACGGCGTCGCTGCGCGCATTTCCGTGCCGGCCGTCGCTGGAATACAACCCGGGGTCGGTGGACAGCGGATGGGTCGTCAGGTGCACGTGGATCGTGCGGTGCTTCTCGGCCAGTGCGCGGGTGCGTTCCGAGAGCAGCCGCATGCGCTGGTGCAGGCCTGGGCGGAGCCAGCCCTGGATGGCCGGGCTGGCCGAGACGTCGAACATGCCGAGCGTGATCACGTCGGCGCCCGCGACCTTCAAGGCGATGATCATCGTCTCCAGCTCGGCGTCGACGCGGTCGGCGTCGTACCGGGCACTGAAGGCGTCGTTGCCACCGCCGACCACGAGGGCCAGGTCGGGCTGGAAGGCCAGCGCCGGGGCCAGCTGGGTCTGGTGGATCTCGTGGGCGCGGAGGCCGCTGACGCCGAGGTTGAGGTACTCCAGCTCGGGCGCTGCCGCGGTGAGCTCGGCGGCGAGGCGGTCGGCCCACTGGAGGTCGCTGTAGCCCAGGAGGGGTTCGCACAGGCCTTCCGCGACGCTGTCACCCAGTACGACGAAACGGCGCCAGGGGTGGCCGGCCAGCAGCTCGGTGGACTCGCCTGGGCGGAGGCAGTGGGGGTCGGTGTCCTCGGTCATGGGGCCTCCCGGCCTGGGGTCGGGGAGCCCGCTCAAGCGGGCTCCTCCTTGGGTTTGGCGGCGCCGCTGAACTGCGGGGTCGAGCCAGGGCGGCGGTAGAGCTGCACGACGGGGATGAGCGTGGCGAGCAGGAAGAGTCCGCCGGACAGGAGGAGCGCCGGGCGCAGTCCGAGCGCCGAGGCGCTCCAGCCGCCGAGCAGGCTGCCCACGGGGATGCCTGCGAAGGTCAGGGCGCCGATGACGCCGAAGACGCGGGTCTGAAGGGTTGCTGGGACCCGCTCGAAGAGGGTGGCGCCGATGACCGGGTTGAGCGAGGCGTTGGCGATCCCGCACAGGAAGCTGACCGACACGACGAGCCAGACGGTGTCCGACAGCCCCATGGTCAGCAGGCGCGGCGCCCCGCCGATCAGAGCCCCGATGACGAACGCCCGGTACGGCGGGATGCGGTCGGCGTACACGGTGAAGATCACGTTGCCGAGCAGCGCGCCACCGGCGAACCCGCCGAACAGCAGGCCCAGCACGACCGGCGTCCCCACCACCTCCTCCACCCACAAGGGCGTGTAGACCGCCGCGCTGGCCTGCCCGAACACGTTGATGGCGAAGGTCATCAGCATCATCCCGATCAGCACCCGGTCCCCCCGGAGGAACGTGAACCCACCCCGGAGAGCGGTCCAGTAAGGCTCGGGGGCCGGCTTCGCCTCGCCGCCTGCGGCGGCCTCGGCGGGAGAGCGGGGGAGGGGCGTCGCGGCCCCGCCGGGCTTGTCGCCTCCGGCGACTTCGGCGGAGAGCGCCACGGGTGTCTCGCCGTCGCCGGAGGCGACTGGCGCCGGGGCGGCAGGCCCCCCTTCCCCCACCCCCGGTTCCGCGGGGAGGTGGACGAGGGTGGCGACGAGGAGTGCGCACGCGGCGAAGCTGAACGCGTCTGCCCAGAGGGCTCCGTGGGTGCCCAGGGCGGCGATCAGGAGGCCTCCCAGTGGGGCTCCTACCAGGGTGGCCGATCGGCTGAGGCCCTCGTACAGGGAGGTGATGCGGAGCATCGAGACCTCGCACTGCTCGGCCAGCGGGCGGAGCATCACGTGCTTCACCCGGTCGCCGATGCCGCGGAGGGATCCTCCGACGGCCACCAGCAGGGCGAGCTGGAGGAACGTGGTGCCGGGGATCAGGATGATGGCGATCAGCGCGAGGGCGCTGCCGGTGTCGGCGACGATCGACGTCCGGCGGTGGCCGAAGCGGTCGGCGAGCGGCGCGGCGAGGACTCCGGTGAGCGCGTACGGGAGCATCTCGGCGGCCGCGATGACGCCCATCTTGGCGGCGCTGCCGGTGGTCGTGAGGACGAGCCAGGGGATCGCGACGGCCGAGACGCGGGTGCCCAGCGCGGAGAGGATGTCCGCGGTGAACAGGCTGATCAGGGCGTTGCGAGGGGACGGCCTCATGTCGCGTGCCGGGAGCGCAGGGCGACCTTGTCGATCTTGTGGGCCGACGTCAGCGGCAGCTCGTCCAGCCACTCGACCGACCGTGGTACCCACATGTCGTTGAACTCGTCCCGGACCACCGCCTGCAGCGTCGCGGCGTCGACCGGCGCACCGTCGTACCGGACGACGTACGCGTGCGGCACCTCACCGAACTCCTCGTCCGGTACGCCGACCACCGCCGCCGCCCGGACCCCGGGCTGCGCGGCGAGGAGGTCCTCGATCGGCCGGCAGTAGACGTTCCAGTTGCTCGCTCCGGTGACGATCGTGTCCTGTACCCGGTCGACGACGTACAGGTAGCCGTCGGCGTCCAGGTAGCCCAGGTCGCCCGTCCGCACCCACCCGTCGACGATGGCCCGCTCAGTGAGGTCCGGCCGCCCCCAGTAGCCCGCGAAGCGCAGCTTGCTGGTCGCGTAGATCTCCCCGGTCTCACCAGCGGGCAGGACCCCGCCAGAGGCCTCCCGGATCTCCACCCGCACGTCCCCGTACGGCAGGCCGGACGACCGCAGCCGCTCCGGGTGCTCAGGGTCCTCGGTGAGCCCCGGCTGCGCCGTGACGACGATGACCTCGCTCAGCCCGTACACGATCCGCAGCACCGGCCCGAACCGCGCGATGGCCTGCCGCAGCCGCGACGGCGCCGCCGGTCCGGCTCCGACGTTCAGCATGAACATGCTGCTCACGTCGGTCGTCGCCAGGTCCGGGTGGTCGAGCAGCTGGTAGAGCAGGGGCGGTGACACGTACGTCGAGTTGATCCGCTCACGCTGGATCGTCGCCAGTGCACCCCCGGCGTCCCACTGGTCCTCGACGTACAGCACGCCGCCCTGGAACAGGTTGAAGAACGTGGTGATCTGCCCGCTGGCGAACGCCATCGGCGAGTGCGTCAGGTGCCGCAGCACCGGCAGCCCGGCCGCCAGGTAGTCCGCGGCCAGCGTGAGGATCTGCTCGTAGAACGCCTGGCGGTGGTGCACCAGCTTCGGCTCGCCGGTTGTGCCGCTGGTCTGGAGGCAGGTGGTCGGCTCAGCGTCGTCGTACTCGGCTGTGAAGGGTCCCGACGGCGGCCGCAGCAGGTCGGGGCCGAGCCCACCAGGACCCAGGCAGTGCACCGGTACGCCGAGCTGGACGGCCAGGCGCTCGCCCAGCACGGCCTTGCTCGTCGGGTCGTAGACGAACACGTCCGGCGCGGACAGCCGCGCGAACGCCTCGATCTCCCGGCGCCCGGCGATCGGTGCGATCCACATGCTCCGTGCGCCGACCAGGTGCAGGGCCAGCTGGAGTGCGGGCAGCTCCAGCGTGTTCCCGGCCAGCACCAGGACACCGGTACCCGGACCGACGCCGCGCTCCTGCAGCGTCGCGGCCAGGTCGAGCACCTGGGCCCGGAGCTCGGCGTAGCTCAGCCGGCGGTCCCCGGCGACGATCGCGGGCCGGTCGCCGTACGCGGCGAACAGGCCGAGCGCGGTCACCACGTAGGAATCGGAATGCTCCAGGTTTTCGCCCACCACGAGATCGACCGACATGGCACCCCACCCTTCTCGATCCGGGCAGGACTGTACTTGGGGAATTACCCGGCGACCAGGTGTCGGGTGAATTCAAGTGGCCGATTAAAAGTATCCGTTGACGCGACAGGTTTCCGGAACTAGGTTTCCGTCACGCCACTCGCGCCGGGTATTTCTGGCCCGCCGCGCTTCAACCCAATGGGGGGTTGTTCCATGCGCATTCCCAGTACCATCCGAACGGCCGCGCTCGCCGCGGCCGTCTCACTCGCCGGCTCGGCGCTGGTCTTCACCGGCTCCGAGGCGCAGAGCACCAGCACGTCGTCGCAGGGGGGCCGGTCGACGTGGGTCGGTAGCTGGACCACCGCCGTCACCAAGGCCGAGACCACCGGCTTCAGCGCCACCGGCCTGACCAACCAGAGCGCCCGGTACGTCGTACGCCCGTCGGTCGGCGGCGACAAGGTCCGGATCCGCTTCTCCAACATCTACGGCGACCGGCCGGTCCAGATCGGTGCCGCGACCGTCGCCAAGGCGAACACCGCGACTCCGGCGATGTCGGACCTCGAGCCGGCCTCGAAGCGCGCGCTGACCTTCGGCGGCAAGACCACCGCCACGATGAACAAGGGCGGCGAACTGCTCAGCGACCCGGTCAACCTGCGCGTCCCCGACCTGGCCACGCTGGTGATCAGCGTCTACTACCCGACTGCCACCGGCCCGGTGTCCTGGCACGCCCAGTCGTTCCAGGAGAACTACTTCGGCCCAGGCGACCTGACCAACGAGGCCGCCGGTACGGCGTACACGACCACGCGGGCGTGCTGCTGGACGTTCCTGTCCGGCGTCGACGTGCAGACCGACGAGGCCGACGGCGCGGTCGTCGTACTGGGTGACTCGATCGCGGACGGCGTCGGCAGTACGGCGAACGCGAACAACCGCTGGCCCGACCAGCTGGCCGAGCGGCTCGCCGCCGACCGCCGGCACGGCTCGGCCGGGGTGCTCAACGTCGGGATCTCCGGCAGCCGGCTGAACCGCGACGGGACCGACCCGATCCTGGGCACGCCCGGGTTCGAGCAGATCGGGCCGAACGCACTGGCCCGCCTGAACGAGGACGTCTTCGGGCAGACCAGGCCGAAGGCGGTGATCACGCACCTCGGGGTCAACGACCTGTGGATGGACAACGCGTCCGCGGACCAGATTATCGCGTCGCTGAAGCAGATCAACGCGCAGCTCGAGGAGCACGGGATCCGCAGTATCGGAGCGACCATCACGCCGTACGAGGGGTTCACCACGCCCGGCGGCTGGACGGCCGAGCGGGAGGCGAACCGGCAGGCGGTGAACTCGTGGCTGCGCAACACGCACGAGTTCGACGGGGTGATCGACTTCGACAAGGTGGTCCGCGATCCCGCGGCGCCGACCAAGCTCAAGGCCGCGTACGACGCGGGCGACCACATCCACCTGACGGACGCGGGGTACCAGGCGATGGCGAACTCGATCCCCTTGCAGCTGGTCCGGTGAGTTGAGATGACCACCGCCGCCCAGGTGCTGCAAGGACTGTTCAGCGCAGCGGGTCTCGAGGACCCGTACCGGTACTACGCCGAGCTGCGAAGACACGGTCCCGTCTCCCTCATCGGGGGCAGCGGCCCCTACCCGGCGGTGGTCACCGGGTACGACGCGGTGAACCAGGTGCTGCGCGACCCGCGGGTGCGGGTCACCGACGACGCGTTCTCCGACACGCACGGTGGAACGGCGTGGCGTGCTCATCCGCTACTTGCCGCGCTCAACAACTCGATGATGTACAGCAACGGTGAGCGGCACGGTGCGGCGCGGGGGTTGTTCCAGCAGGTCTTCACGCCGCGGCGCGTGCAGGAGCTGGAGCCGGCGATGGTCGCGCAGATCTCGTTGCTGATCGACGGGCTCGAAGCGCGGCTGGCGGCAGACGGGGAGGCGGACTTCATGGCGGAGTTCGCCTACCTCCTGCCGAGCTCGGTGGTCGCGGCGTTGCTGGGGATTCCGGCGGAGGACCTGGCGTGGTTCCGGCCGCGGGTGCAGCGGATCAACGAGTTCCTGGACGTGACGGGCAAGACGGCCGAGGTCTTGCGTCGGGCGGACGAGGCGACGGTTGAGCTGAGCGACTACTACCGGCGGTTGATCGCCGTACGGCGTGCTGCGCCTGCTGACGATCTGATCAGCCGATTGGTTGCCGAGGGCTCCTCCGAGGTTTCGGACGAGGAGCTCGTTTGCAACCTGCTGGTTCTCTTCAACGCGAGCTTCGTGACGACGATCCACCTGCTGGGCAACGGGTTGTCGCTGCTGCTGGAGCATCCGGAGCTTCGCTCGTACCCGGTCGAGCCTTTCGTCGAGGAGGTGTTGCGGTACGAGTCGCCGGTGCAGTTCGTCGCTCGGTACGCCGATGATGTTGTGGAGGTCGCCGGGACGACGATCCCGCCGAAGGAGGTCGTCCTGGTGATGCTCGGCGCCGCCAACCGCGACCCGGAGACCTTCTCGGACGCAGATCGCTTCGAGCCGGCCCGGTTCATGCCGGACCCCGAGATCCACACCGCAGAACGTCGAGCGGGTGGGGTGGGGAGGCGAGGAGACGCGGCCGGGGACTCAGCCGTAGCCGGGGGTGTTGCTCGCGGCGCCGCAGGCGACGCGGGTCGGGGGCGCGCCGCCACGCCCCCCACTCCCACGGGTGCTCGACCTCTGAGTTTCGGGGCGGGACCACACTTCTGCTTGGGTGCTGCTCTTGCCCGGACCGAGGCGCAGCTGGCGTTTCCTCTCCTGATGGAGCGGTTGCCAGGGCTTCGGGCGGCTCGGGCGGCGGTGCGGTACCCGCAGCAGTTCCTGCGGGGGTACGAGTCGATGCCAGTGGAGGTGTGCGATGCCCCTTGACCCGCAGGTGGAAGCGATGCGTGCGCAGCGCGCGGCGGACGACGTACCGCAGCTCTACACCCAGACCCTCGCCGAGGCGCGCGCCGCGGACCTCGCGTCGATCCAGGCCGCGGGCGGTGAGGTCGAGCCTGTGCACTCGGTCGAGGACGCCTTCGTCGACGAGCTCGGGGTGCCGCTGCGCATCTACCGGCCCTTCGGTGACGGCCCGTTGCCGACGCTGGTGTACTTCTTCGGCGGTGGGTGGACGCTCGGCAGCATCGAGATCGCCGACGGCATCTGTCGCCGGCTGGTCAACGCCGCCGGCTGCCAGGTCATCACCGTCGGCTACCGCCTCGCGCCCGAGAACCCTTTTCCTGCGGCAGTTCACGACTGCCACCGCGCGACCCAGTGGATCGCGAAGGCGCCGTTCGTCGACCCCGACCGTCTGGTCGTCGGCGGCGACAGTGCCGGTGGCAACTTGGCGGCGGCAACCACTCTGCTTGCCCGAGACAACGGCCCTGCGCTTGCGGGCCAGCTGCTTGTTTACCCCAACACCCTGTACGGCTCCGACACCGCGTCGATGCGCGCCGGCACCGACCCGCACCTCTTCAACCGCACGTCGGTCAGCTGGTACTGGAACCACTACCTGACCGATCCTTCCCAGGGCGCCGACTCGCTGGCGTCCCCGCTGCTCGCCTCTTCCCACAGCGGTTTGCCGCCGGCCCTCGTGATCACCGCCGAGTACGACCCGCTCCGCGATGAGGGGGAGTTCTACGCCGAAAAGCTGTACGCCGCGGGAGTCCCGACCACGCTGACCCGCTACGACGGCATGGTCCACGGCTTCTTCGCGATGTCCGGAGCCCTGGACGGCGGCCGCCGAGCGATCGCCGAGGCAGCAACCTGGCTGAGGGAGCTGTTCGGTGGGGATTGAGCCGATCGCCCCCGAAGCCGAGCACGCTCCGCGCGCCGGCGCCTCGGCGGGTGTTGCCGGTAGGCGCGCGGGCGCCGTGTGCCTGGCCGACTACGAGCATCTCGCCGGCGACCTGCTCCCCGAGCCACTGCGTGACTTCATCTCTGGTGGGAGCGGAACCGAGTCGACCCTGGACGGTAATCGGCGTGCGCTGGAACGCGTACGGATCACCCCGCGGGTGATGGCGGGGGTTGAGGTTGCCGATCCCACGCAGCAGTTGCTGGGGACGGCGGCCTCGTTGCCGGTTGCTGTGGCGCCGATGGCTTATCAGCGGTTGGTGCATTCGGAGGGGGAGTTGGAGCTGGCTCGGGCTGCGGCCGTAGCCGGGGTGCCGTACGTGGTGTCGACGTTGAGCAGCGTGCCGTTGGAGAAGATTCCGGGGGACTGCTGGTTCCAGCTGTACTGGCTGCGGGATCGGCGGGTGGTTGAGGAGTTGGTTGCTCGGGCTGCTGGGTGTTCGGCGTTGGTGGTGACGGTGGATGTGCCGGTGATGGGACGACGGTTGCGGGACGTGCGGAACGGGTTCGCGTTGCCGGACGGTGTGGTGGCGGCGAACCTGGAGACCACGAAAGAAGCGCACACCGCGGTGCCGGGGTTGTCGGCCGTAGCAGCGCACACGCAGTCGGCCTTCTCGCCAACGGTGTCCTGGAGTGACTTGGAGTGGCTGCGTCGGAGGACCGAGCTTCCCCTGGTGGTGAAGGGGATTCTGGATCCGCGGGACGCGCGAAGGGCTGTGGAGGCCGGTGCCAGTGCGGTGGTGGTGTCGAACCACGGTGGGCGTCAGCTGGATGGCGCGGTGGCTTCGATCGACGCGTTGCCGGCGGTTGTCGATGCGGTGGGCAACGAGATCGAGGTGTTGATGGACTCCGGCATCCGGAGTGGCACCGACGTCCTGAAGGCGCTCGCCGTCGGTGCGCACGGCGTACTGGTCGGAAGACCGTTGCTGTGGGCATTGGCTGTGGATGCCTGCGACGAGGCGTTCGGGCTGCTGCGGACCGAGCTGACCGACGCCATGTTGCTCGCGGGGTGCGCCGACCTGGCGGCCGTCAAGGAACTGAGCTGGAGGAACGATGGCTGATCTCGACATCGCGGATCTGCACGGTGCGCTCACCGACAAAGCACTCAACTCGATGAACTTCCTCAACGAGGTCGCCCAGCACTACCCCGACGCGATCTCCCTCGCCGCAGGCCGCCCCGCGGAGGAGTTCTACGCGATCGAGGACCTGCACTCCTACCTCGACACCTTCTGCGACCACCTGCGGGACGAGCTCGGGTACGACGACGCGGCGGTACGGCGGACGGTCTTCCAGTACGGGCGCACGAAGGGCATCGTGCACCGGCTCGTCGCGCGCAACCTGCTCGCCGACGAGGGCATCACCGTCGATCCCGAGGCGCTGGTCGTGACGGTCGGTTGCCAGGAAGCGATGGTGCTCGCACTGAGGGCCTTGCGCAAGGACTCCCACGACGTCCTGCTCGCGGTCGCACCGTCGTACGTCGGCATCACCGGCGCGGCGCGTCTGCTCGACCTCCCCGTGCTGCCAGTTGCCGGGGGCAACGACGGGATCGATCTCGAGGATCTCGTGGCCGTGGTCAAGGCCGCCCGGGCCGACGGGCTGCGGCCACGCGCGTGCTACGTGATGCCGGACTTCGCGAACCCGTCGGGGTTGAGCCTCGACCTGGAGACCCGGCAACGCCTGCTCGACGTCGCGGCCGAGCAGGACCTGCTGCTGCTCGAGGACAACCCGTACGGCCTGTTCCCCGCCGAGGGCGTCGACCGCGTGCCGACGCTCAAGGCGCTCGACACCGAACGCCGGGTGATCTACCTCGGATCGTTCGCCAAGACCGCGCTGCCCGGCGCGCGGGTCGGGTACGTCGTCGCCGACCAGCTCGTCGCGCACCCGGACGGCACGACCAGCCTGCTCGCCGACGAGCTGTCGAAGATCAAGAGCATGGTCACCGTGAACACGTCGGCGATCGGCCAGGCGATGATCGGCGGCAAGCTGCTTCAGCACGGCTGCAGCCTGGTCGCGGCCAACACCCGTGAGCGTTCGACGTACGCGGCGAACCTCAGAGCCCTGACCGAGGGCCTCGCTGCTCGATTTCCTGACGGCGAGGTCACCTGGAACGTCCCGTCCGGCGGGTTCTTCCTGGTCGTCACGGTCCCGTTCCCGGTCAACGACGCCCTGCTGGCGAAGTCGGCGCAGGACTACGGCGTCCTGTGGACCCCGATGAGCCACTTCTACGACGCCGATGCGCCGGTCAACGCGCTGCGGCTGTCCTGCAGCTCGGTCACCCCGGCGGAGCTCGAACCGGCCCTGGACCGGCTGGCCGCGCTGATTCGCGACCAGCTCTGAGCGGTCGGCTGGGCAACGGCAACCCGGGCCGCCGCAACTGGTCCTCTACCCGGCCGGCCAACTGGATCTGTCGGCCAGACCGGTCCGTTCCTAGCGTGGTCGTATGACCAGCCTCGCCTGTGAACCCACCGCCGCCGTGCGGCTCCGGCCCGGACGTCTTGTCACCGCGCAGTTCGCGCGTTTGCTGCTGGTGATCTTCGGCTCCGGCCTGAGCATGTACCTGCTGACCTCGGTCGTGCCGCTCTACCTCGCGGCCTCCGGCGCCGTCGCGCTGGTCGCCGAGGTGACCCCGGCAGCTCGGCGTCGCGAAGCACTCGGCGTGTACGGCGTGGTGGTTGGCCTCCCGGCCGCGCTCGGTCTGCCGCTCGGTGTCTACCTCACCGGTGTGGTCGGGTTCGAGACCTTGTTCGTCCTCGCCGCGGTCAGCTCGTTGGCCGGGCTCGCCGTCCTCCCTGGTGGACCGGCCTGTGTCACCGACGAGGAGCACCACGTGAAGGTGCTCGGAGGTCTGCGGGGCAGCGGGCTGCTGATGCCGGCCGGAGTGTTCGCAGCGGTGACTCTCGCCGCGGGCATCAGTGTCACCTTTCTCCCGTTGGCCTCGCAGGACCACAAGTTGGTGGCGGCCGCGCTACTCGTCCAAGCGGTGACCGCGCCGGGCGCACGCTGGGTCGCCGGGTGGTTGGGCGACCGGATCGGACCGCGACGGTTGCTGGTACCGGCGTTGGCGCTGGCGGCCCTCGGCGCGGGAGCGCTGGCCTTCGTGGGGACTCCGGCGGCGGTGCTCGGCGGCGCCGCGCTCTTCGGCATCGGCTTCGGCGCGGCCCAGAACCTCACGCTCGCGATCATGTACGACCGCTCGCCGCGCTCCCGCTACGGCCAGGTCAGCGCGCTGTGGAACCTCGCGTACGACGGCGGCTGGGGCACGGGCGCGATCCTGTTCGGCTTCGTCGTCGCGGGCATCGGCTATCCGACCGCCTTCGCACTGACCGCGGCGATCGTCGCGCTGGCGATCGGTCCGGCGGTCCGCGGAGTGAAGTCGGCCTGAAGGACCGCCCCTTTCACCCTGGCGATGAGACCGTCACCCTGGCGATGAGACCGTCACCCTGGGGATGAGACCGCCGGCCCCGCGGCCTCATCCGTAGGGCGATGGCCCACGAACACGGTCGGTGACAGGCTGGGTCCCACTCCGGGGGGAGGGCCGGGACCGTGATCGACGGTCCCGGCATCGGGACCGCGACGGGGAGCTCACGGGCCTGAAGGCTTGGCAACTGTGTGTAGTCGCGGGATAGTGGCTCGGTGTCCGGAGGGGCACCGAGGGGGTCCGATGGGGGACGGCAAGGTCGTGCCGTCGCGGTTCGACGCGGGGACCGCGATCGTGCTGCGGGAGGCTTACCACAAGATCGACGCGCAGTTCCGGGGGAACCACTACGGGCTGTACGACTACGCGCGGGCGGTGGCGGCGAAGATCGCGCGGGTCGACACGTTCTACGTCGGGCTGCTGCACGGGGCCAACCGGGTGCGGTACCCGTTCGGTTACGAGGACGGGAAGTACGACGACCCGGCGACCCACACGTTCGGGCCCAACGGGCCGACGGCCTGGTTACTGGCCCAGCGGCAGACGTACCGGTTCGCCTACGACAACGGCGCGGTGCTGAACGGCGGCATCCCGTGCGGTGACGTGAACAAGGTGTCGGCCGACGCCGTGATCGTGCCGATGTTCCGGGCCGGCGGCGAGCGGATGCTCGGGATGATGTCGATCCAGAGCTACCGGCCGGACGCGTACGACGACAACGCGGTGCGCGCGTTCGAGTGGCTGACCGGGACCGTGGCCCGGGTGCTCAACCGGGAGGCCGAGGACCGCGAGGCGCTCAGGCTGCTGCCGGCCGGTGAGGAGACGCCGAACCTGCTCACGTCGGACCACGTGATGGAGTACCTGTCCAACCGGATCGGCGTACTGCGTGGTCTGGCCGACCGGGCGCTCGAGGAGCCGCAGGCGCGGGGTGAGCCGCTGCGCGGACAGCTGACCACGTTGCGGACGACGGCCGAACAGATCCAGTCCGAGCTGATCGAGATGATGCTCGACGCGGATGAGGGCCCTGAGCAACGGTTTGGGCGGCTGACCAAGGCGCAGCAGGGCATCGCGGTGCTGCTGGTCCAGGGCCTCGACAACGACGCGCTGGCCGCCGAGCTGGGGATCAGCCTCAACACCGTGAAGTCGCACCTCGGCACGATCCTGCGCAAGTACGAGATGGACAGCCGCGTCCAGGTCGCCGACGACGTCCGCCGGTACCTGGCGCGTTAGAGCTTGCGCAGCCGGACCCAGCGGACGGCGTGGTCAGCGCCCTTGCGGAGCACGAGGGTGGCCCGGGAGCGGGTGGGGAGGATGTTCTCGCGCAGGTTCGGGCCGTTGATGCCGTCCCAGAGGGACTCGGCCTTGGCGACCGCTTCGCCGCGGCTGAGCTCGCCGTACCGGACGAAGTAGGACTCGGGGTTGCGGAACGCGGTCTCCCACAGCTTCAGGAAGCGGTGCACGTACCAGGAGCGGATGTCGTCCGCGGCGGCGTCGACGTACACGGAGAAGTCGAAGAAGTCGCTGACCGCGAGGCCGCTCTTGCCGTCGGCGTGCCGCGGCGCGGGCTGCAGCACGTTGAGGCCTTCGAGCAGCAGGATGTCGGGCTGCTCGACCGTCGTCCGTACGTCGGGCATCCGGTCGTAGTGCAGGTGCGAGTAGACCGGCGCCTCGATCGCGTCCATCCCGGACTTGACCTCGATGATGAACCGCAGCAACGCCTTGCGGTCGTAGGACTCGGGGAAGCCCTTGCGCAGCATCAGGCCGCGGCGTTCCAGCTCGGCGTTCGGCCAGAGGAAGCCGTCGGTCGTGACGAGCGCGACCCGCGGGTGCTCGGGCCAGCGGGCCAGCAGCTCGCGGAGCAGGCGCGCGGTGGTCGACTTGCCGACGGCAACCGAGCCGCCGATGCCGATCACGAACGGCGTCCGGGTCGCGGTGTGCCCGAGCGCCTGGTTGCCGAGGAAGGCCTCGGTGTCGGTGTGCAGCGCGCGGGCGTGCCGGACGTACAGCGACAGGATCCGCGACAGCGGCAGGTAGACCTCCCGCACCTCGTCGATGTCGATCTCGTCGCCGAGACCGCGCAGCCGCTCGATCTCCGCGGCGGTGAGCGGCGACTCGGTGGTCTCGGCCAGTTGCGCCCAGGCGGCCCGGTCCAGCTCGGTGTAGGGAGTCACCTCCCGTGGCGGCTGCAGCATGGGCCCCATTGTTCCCACATCACCCCGGGCTACGCTGACCGGCATGTGCGGCACTGACTCTGCGGGTGTGGTAGTTGTCACATCAGGAACCTCGTCCGGACCCCTCTCGTGATCGTCGGCGTGGGCATCGACGTGGTCGACGTCGAACGCTTCATGAAGACCCTGGAGCGGACACCGGGCCTGCGCGACCGGGTCTTCACCCCGACCGAGGCGGTCCGGCCGCCGGCGTCGCTCGCGGCGCGGTTCGCGGCCAAGGAGGCGCTCGCCAAGGCGCTCGGTGCGCCCGGCGGGATGCACTGGCACGACGCGGAGGTCCGCAGCGACGAGACCGGCCGCCCGTGGCTCGAGGTCACCGGGACGGTCGCGGCGAAGGCGTCCGAGCTGGGCGTCCAGAGCCTGCACCTGTCGCTGAGCCACGACGCGGGGATCGCGTCGGCGGTCGTCGTACTGGAGGGCTGAGATGCGTCGGGCACACACGGTCGAGCAGGTCCGGGCGGCCGAGGCCGCGTTGATGGCGCGGTTGCCGGAGGGCACGCTGATGCAGCGGGCCGCGACCGGGCTGGCCGTTGCCATTGGCAACTTCGTGGGGCGGACGTACGGCGTCCGCGTGGTGCTGCTCGTCGGCTCGGGCGACAACGGCGGCGACGCCCTGTACGCCGGGGAGAAGCTGGCCCGGCGCGGCGCGCACGTGGTCGCCGTCCTGCTGTCGGAAAAGGTCCACCCGGAAGGGCTGCAGGCGCTGCGCGTCGCGGGCGGGCGAGTCGGTGCGGCGGAGGAGATCGCGCGGGCCGACGTGGTGGTGGACGGAATCGTCGGGATCGGTGGGCGGCCCGGGCTGAAGCCCGAGGCGCTGGCCGCGGTCCGGTTGGCGGAGCAGTACGGAGTGCCGGTGGTTGCCGTCGACATGCCTTCGGGAGTAGATGTCGACACCGGCGAGACTCCTGCTGAGCACGTCCGCGCCGCGTTGACCGTGACGTTCGGGACGCACAAGATCTGCCACTTCGTGGACCCGGCGGCGTCGGCGTGCGGGCCGGTGCACCTGGTCGACATCGGGCTGGAGCTGCCGCCGGGGGTGGAGGCGATGCAGGCGGCCGACGTACGGGCGCTGTACCCGGTACCGCGCGGGGAGTCGGACAAGTACTCGCGGGGTGTGCTCGGGTTGATGGCCGGATCGAAGCAGTACCCGGGCGCCGCGGTGATCGCGACGTCGGGTGCGCTCGCGGGTCCGCTCGGCATGCTCCGGTACGTCGGTCCGGACGCGGTCGCCGACGAGGTCCGGGCGGCGCACCCGGAGATCGTCGCCGGTGAAGGCCGGGTGCAGGCGTGGGCCATCGGCTCAGGTCTCGGCGAGGAGCTGGACGTCGACAAGGTCCGCGAGCTGCTCGACTCCGAGGAACCGGTGGTGCTGGATGCCGACGGCCTCAAAGCCCTGGACGACTCCGGCGACCACACCAACGTGCTGATCACGCCGCACGCCGGTGAGCTCGCCCGGCTGCTCGACGTCGACCGGGCAACGGTCGAGGCCGAGCGCCTGAAGCACGCGCGGCTGGCCGCTGAGCACTACGACGTGACGGTGCTGCTGAAGGGCTCGACCACGGTGATCACCGCTCCGGACGGCCGGACGCGGGTCAACACGAACGCGACGCCCTGGCTGGCGACGGCCGGGTCGGGCGACGTACTGGCCGGACTCTGCGGCGCGCTGCTGGCGTCCGGACTCGACCCGTTGGACGCGGGAAGTGTCGGTGCCTACCTGCACGCGGCGGCCGCGCAGCTGGCGTCAGAGGCAGGGCCTATCACGGCGATGGCAATCGCGCGCGCTCTGCCCGTGGCGACCGGTCAGATCTTGTACTGACTGGTGCGCCCGGGATAGGACGGACCTGTTGGTGTCCCGCCGCCCTGGGAGTTCGCGCGTGAAGCGTCTTGGTGTGTTGCTCGCTGTTGTCGTTCTGCTGATTGCCGGCCTCCCGGCGACGGCCCAGGCCAAGGCCGCGCCGTACAAGGCGGACCGGGCAACGAAGATCGACGTGATGGGGGAGTGGGCGCACCCCGACGACGACACCAGCATCATCGGACCGTGCGGGGTGTGGCACCAGCGGTACGGCGTGAAGTGCGGCGTGATCATGGTGACGCGCGGTGAGGGCGGCGGCAACGCGGCCGGGACCGAGCTGGGCCCGGACCTCGGGCTGCGCCGGGAGAACGAGGACCGGGTCGCGCACTACCGCTCGGGCACGGTCGACATCTTCAACCTCGACCGGATCGACTTCTTCTACAACCAGAGCGCGCCGCTGACGCAGTACTTCTGGGACGAGGAGGAGACGCTGCGCCGGGTCACCCGCGTGATCCGTACGACGCAGCCGGAGATCTACATCGGCTTCACCCCGACGCTTGCCGCCGGCCACGGCAACCACCAGCAGGCGGGCCGGCTGATTTGGGAGGGCGTGCTCGCCGCGGCCGACCCGACGAAGTTCCCCGAGCAGCTCCAGGGGAAGAACGCGTTGAGCACCTGGCAGGTCAAGAAGGTCTTCTCCGGCGGCAGCACCGCGGGAACCGGCGGTACGACGACCGCCGCGAACTGCACGACCGGTCTCGTCCCGAGCGGCCCGGACACCGTCGCCGGCGTCTGGACCGGCTACGACTCGCCATCCAAGTGGCCGGCCGGGAACGTCCAGGGACAACCGGCCGGTACGGCGAAGTCCTGGCAGCAGGTCGCCGACGAGGGCCGCGCGGCGTACCCGACCCAGAGCCGCGTGATGTTCAAGGGCACCTCGGCACCGGCCTGCTCGCGGTTCGGCATGACGCAGGCGTTCGTGCCGTTCCAGCCGAACACGCTGCCCGACGGCACGGCCAACCCCAAGGCCGGGCTCGACGAGGCGATCCTGTTCGGCGCGGCCAAGCCCGATCCTGGTGGCCTGCCGGTCGGCACGCTCCAGTACCTGACCTTCTCCCGTTTCGCCAACGTCGCGGGTGAGCCGTTCCAGGCCACCGTCCACCTGCAGGCGCCGCGCGGAAAGCTTGCCAAGGGCAACCTCAAGCTGACCGTGCCGCCGGGCTGGACGACCGACGGCCCGCGGCAGGTCCCGAGCCGCGCGGACGCCGCGATCACGTTCACGGTCACGCCGTCGGCAACCGCGCCCGTCAACCAGCTCGCCAAGATCTCCGCGCTCTACAGCACCGGCAAAGCCACGGGCTACACCGACAACGTGGTGCGGATCGTCTCGGCGACCGAGGGCCGGTTCCAGCGCTGGGGCAACTGGCAGGAGTACGACGAGTGGCTGGCCGAGACCGCGCCGCAGGCGACCCGCCTCGGCCGCTCGCCCGCGATCCAGTCGATCGGCGTCGGCCGCACGCTCGACGTACCGGTGGTCGTGCACAACTGGTCGGCCGAGCCGCAGACCGGCGCGGTGTCGTTGACCCTGCCGCCGAACTTCACCGTCGACGCGGCGAGCAAGACCTACCCGAGCATCGCTCCCGGCGCCGAGACCACGGTGACCTTCAAGGTCACCAACACCGACACGACCCTGCCCGCGAACCAGAACGTCGACGTCCCGATCACCACCACGTACGCCGGGGGCACCGGCAGCGAGACGCTCACGCTGTCCGTCGTACCGACGACCGCGATCGCGCAGACCACGGCGGCGCCGACCGTCGACGGCAAGGCTTCTGACGGCGAGTACCCGGGGCAGACGCTCGACCTCGGCCGGATCTGGCAGGGCGCGAACACCTGCACCGGCGTCGACGACTGCGGCGTCTCACCGACCGGCGAGGGGAGCACGGCGAAGGTCAGCTGGTCCGACGACGCGCTCTACTTCTTCGTCCACGTCCGCGACGACTACCAGTCGTACGCCGTGACGCCGGCGGAGTGCGTCGGGCACTGGCAGGCCGACTCGGTCGAGATCCTGCTCGACCCGCGCGGTACGGCGTCGCAGGCGCTGATGGACACGGCGAACACGTTCAAGCTCGGGATCTTCCCGTTCAGCAACGACGCCGCCAACGGCAACGGCCCGTGCTGGTCGCGGGACGCCGACAATCACCAGGGCTACTCCAGCGGATCGCTCGACACCGGCAACGCGCCCGGTGTCGAGGTCAAGTCGACGGCGACCTGGGTCGGCAGCAACGAGACGACCGTCCCGCACACCTACACCGGCTACGACCTCGAGGTGAAGATCCCGCTCGCCGATCTCCCGGCTGCTGCCGACCCGGCGAACCTCGGGCTGAACATCACGCCGTACGACAACGACGACACGTCCGCGCCGGGCACGACGACGCTGCGGCACATCGACCAGAGCACCCGGCTCGGGTGGTCGGCGATCGGGTCGGTGCAGTCGGATCCGTACCGCTGGGGGCGCGCGACGCTGCCGGGGTACACGCCGCCTGCCGACCGGCCGACCACGCCGGCGCCGCCGGACGTGTCGAACCCGAACCTGAACGGCGCGCTCTCGCCGCAGACGATCGCGCAGTCGGCGCGCAACCACGTGCCGATCTCGGGGCGGGTGCCGACGGACGACTTGAAGATCCTGTACGCCGGGCTGCGGCCGGGTGGTGTTGACCTCATCACTCTGGCCAAGGGGCCTGGTACTGCGCGAAGCTTCCTGACGACGGGGGAGTTGGCGGCGATCCCGGTCTACACGACCAGCTGCACGACCGATCCGCCGCCGGACTACGGCCTGACGCCGTGTGCCGTGACCGACGGCGGGATTCCGCCGTGGGCTCCGGACATGAGCGGGCATCTGGTGAAGCAGTCGTCCAAGCAGCTGACGCGTGGCGTGCAGCACTGGTCGCTCCCGCTGACCGCAGCCCAGCAGACGAAGCTGAAGACCGACGGCCACCTGCTGCTCTCCTACGAGACCCCGGACAACAAGGTGCAGGCCTTCGACGTCAAGCTCAGGCGGTGACGGTCCGGCTCAGCCGCCGGCCTTGAAGTCGAGGCCGGTCCTGGCCGGGGTCCGGAGCTGGAGCTTGCCGCCGTCGAGGGTGTAGGTGACCTCGCCGTTCAGCGTCGCCAGCATGGTCTTCTCCAGGGCGCCGGCCGCGCCGGAGCACGCGCGGCGCGTCGTACCGATCTCGCCGAAGGTCAGCTTGTCGCCGGTCCGCGCGACGACGCCCTGCAGCTCGTTGCAGCTGGTCGAACCGGTGACGCGGCCGCCGTTGATGGTCAGGTAGGCGCCGCCGTTGCCCGGGGTGGACGCGGTCTCGCCGGCGATCACGCTCTCCAGGACCCACTTCGTGCTGTCCAGCGCGACGTCGGGCTGCGCGGTCTCGCGGTCCTGCAGCACGATCACCTTGTCCTGCCCGGTGATCGTCAGCTGGTCGGCCTCGGTCTTCCAGGTCGGCTCGCTGTTCAGGACGGAGAGCAGCCAGTCCTCCTGCTGCTGCCGCGGTGTGTCGCAGGCCATGTTGGTCATGTTCAGGTCGGCGACCTTCAGCGTGCCGCCGTCGGTCGACGCCGTGCCGCCGATCGAGTTGCAGCCGGCGTTCGCGCCCAGCGAGCCGTCGTCCTTGAACGTGAGCGAGATCTGCGTGCTCGGCGCGAGCTTCTTCGGGGCGCCGTTCTCGGTCAGGGCGGTCGCCAGGTAGGTCTTGCCGCTCAGCCCACTCGATCCACCCGCGCCTGACTCGTCACCGCAGGCGGTCAGTACGACGAGTCCCGCTGCTGCCATCACCACGAAAGATGTCCTCACGCCCTACGGACGCCCCTGAGCGGCCAGGCGTTGCAGTTTGTAAGGTGCCGATGTGACCGCTCTGGTGATCTTCGACAACGACGGCGTGCTGGTGGACTCCGAACGGCTGGCCAACACGATCCTGGCCGAGCTGCTGACGGAGGCCGGGCTGCCGTACACCTTCGAGGAGGCGGTCCGCGACTTCATGGGCGGCAGCATGGTCTCGATGCGGCAGAAGACCGAGGCCCAGCTCGGCCGGCCGCTGCCCGCCGACCTGGAGGACCGCTACCACCAGCGACTCTTCGACGGCTTCGCCCACCTGCAGGCCGTCGACGGCGTCGGCGCGGTGCTCGACCACCTCGACGCCACCGGTACGCCGTACTGTCTCGCCTCCTCCGGCACCCACCAGCGGATCCACACCGCGCTGACCGCGGTCGGCTTCTGGGACCGGTTCGAGGGCCGGATCTTCAGCTCCGAGGACGTCGAGCACGGCAAGCCCGCGCCCGACCTCTTCCTGTACGCCGCGAGCTCGCTCGGCACGAAGCCGGCCGACTGCGTCGTCGTCGAGGACAGCCCGCTCGGGGTCGCCGCGGCCAACGCGGCCGGCATGACGGTCTTCGGGTACGCCGCGATGACCGACCCGGCGAAACTGGCCTCCGCGGACGCGATCTTCCACCAGATGAGCGCCCTCCCCGCCCTCATCGGGGCCGCCTGAGACACTGGTAGGGCTATGTCTGAGTCTGTGGAGCCCTCCATGCATCGTGCGCTGCGCCGTGCCGAGGCGATCGTCGATCTCGCCGCCGTCCGGCACAACGTCGCCACGCTGCGTGACCGGCTGACGTCGGCCGAGCTGATGACCGTGGTGAAAGCCGATGCCTACGGCCACGGCATGGTGCCCGTCGCGCGGGCCGCCCGGCAGGCCGGCGCGGACTGGATCGGCGCCGCTGTGCTCGAAGAAGCGCTGCAGCTGCGCGCCGCCGGGGACAACGGCCCGATCTTCTGCTGGCTGACCACCCCGGGCGAGCCGCTGGCCCAGGCGATCGCCAACGACATCGACCTGTCCGCCGGAGCGCCCTGGGAGATCGACGAGATCGCCGCGGGCGTCACCGAGCGGCCGGCCCGGGTGCACCTGAAGATCGACACCGGCATGAGCCGCGGCGGCGCCGTACCGGAGGAGTGGCCGACGCTGATCCGCGCCGCGCTCGAGGCGCAGCGGTCCGGCCGGGTCGTGATCACCGGCATCTGGTCGCACCTGGCGTCCGCCGACGAGCCGAAGAGCCCGGCGAACGAGGCCCAGCTGGAGACCTTCACCGCGGCCGTCGACGTCGCCGAGGCGTTCGGCATCGACCCGGGCTTCAAGCACCTGGCGAACTCGGCGGCCACGCTCGCCCTGCCCGAGACGCACTTCGACCTGGTCCGGCCCGGCATCGCGACGTACGGGCTGTCGCCGTTCGGGCACGCGCTCCCGTCGTCGGAGCTCGGGCTGCGGCCGGCGATGACGCTGACGGCGCGGCTGGCGATGGTCAAGCGGGTCCCGGCCGGCGCCGGCGTCTCGTACGGCCTGACCTGGACGGCGCCGCGGCCGTCGACGCTCGGACTGATCCCGATCGGGTACGGCGACGGCCTGCCGCGGCACGCGTCGAACGGCGGACCGGTCCAGGCGCGTGGCGTCCGGCGTACGGTCGTCGGCCGGATCTGCATGGATCAGTGCGTGGTGAACCTCGAGGACGACGAGGGCGCGGCCGGGGACGAGGTCGTGCTTTTCGGGCCGGGTACCGGTGGTGAGCCGACCGCGGACGACTGGGCCGACGCCGCCGGAACCATCAACTACGAGATCGTCACCCGGCTCGGTCCCCGCATCCCCCGTCGCTACGTGAACGAGGAGCTCGACTGATGTCCAAGGCAGGTCGCACCGCAGGCCTGATCGGCGCGGCGGTCGGGGTGCTGGCCGCGGGAGCGGCGGCCGGGGTCGCGGTCGAGCGGCAGGTGATCGGCCGCCGGTCCGGTCAGCGCGCGCAGCTGGAAGCCGAGCCGTTCGGGTCGCTGCGCGGGACGCCGCACGTGTTCACCGCCGACGACGGCGTCGAGCTGTACGTCGAGGTCGACGGCCTGAAGCGGTCCCGCCGGCCCGCGCCGCAGCGGCGCCGGCTGCGCAAACAGGCCGTGCCGGACGACCTGACGCTGATCTTCGCGCACGGCTACGGGCTGAACATGGACTGCTGGCACTTCGAGCGCCGCGACCTGGCCGGCATCGGCACGATGGTCTTCTACGACCAGCGGTCGCACGGCCGGTCCGGGCGGTCGCCGAAGGAGAACGTCAGCATCGACCAGCTCGGCCGCGACCTGTACGGGATCATGCAGGAGTACGCGCCGAGCGGTCCGGTGATCCTGATCGGGCACTCGATGGGCGGCATGGCGATCATGGCGCTGGCCGAGCAGCACCCGGAGCTGTTCGGCGACCGGGTGATCGGCGTCGGCCTGTGCTCGACCAGCGCGGCCGGGCTGGACGGCGTACCGATCGTGTTCCCCGGCCGGGTCGGCATGCTGGCCCGCGCGCTCGCCACCCCGACGGTCGCCGCGCTCGCGCGGATCCCGGACGTGGTCGAGCGCAGCCGCAAGGCCGGCACCGACATCAGCTACCTGCTGACCCGGAAGTACTCGTTCGGCTCCGAGGTGCCGCCGGCCTTCACCGAGTTCGTCAACGAGATGATCGCCGCGACCCCGATCTCGGTGATCGCGGAGTTCTACCCGATCTTCGCGCTGCACGACAAGACCGGGTCGCTGGAGCCGCTGCAGAAGGTGGAGTGCGTGGTGGTCGGCGGCGACTCCGATCACCTGACGCCGTTCGAGCACTCCGAGGAGATCGTCCGGCACGTGCCCGGCGCGGAGCTGGTCGAGGTCCGCAACTGCGGGCACCTCGGGCTGATCGAGCATCACCGCGAGTTCACCGCCGCCCTGCTCGGGATGATCGAGCGGGCCGAACAATCCTTGGGACACAGATGACCGACCTGCACGTGGTGGACGCCACGGCCGAGCACGTGGACGAGATCGTCGGCGTGATCCATCACGCCTTCGCGAACCGGCGCACCCTCGACCCGCCGTCGACCGCGCTGACGGAGAACGCGACGACGGTCGGCGAGGCGGTGGCGGCGTACGGCGGACTGCTGGCGCGGATCGGTGGCGCGCCGGCCGGCGCGATGCTGTTCCACGTGAACGGCGACGTGCTCGAGCTGCGGCGCGTGTCGGTGAACCCGCGCTTCCAGGGACGCGGGGTCGCGTCGGCGATGGTCGGGTGCGCGGAGGAGGCGGCGCGGGCGCGGGGGCTGGCGCGGGTGCGGCTGGTCGCGCGGGTCGAGCTGCCGGAGACGGTCGAGTTCTGGGGACGGCGGGGGTACTCGATCGTCGCGCGGGAAGGGCAGAACCTGATCCACGCGAAGGCGATGCCTCTCGAGCGCGTGGTGCCGACGGCCGACGAGATGCGGTCCCTGGCCGAAGAGCTGGCAGGGCAGTTGCGGGCGGGCGACGTACTGGTGCTGTCGGGTGATCTCGGGGCCGGGAAGACGACGTTCACGCAGGGGTTGGGGGCCGGGCTGAAGGTCCGGGGTGACATCACGTCGCCGACGTTCGTGATCTCGCGGGTGCATCCGTCGTTGGTCGGTGGGCCGGCGTTGGTGCACGTCGACGCCTACCGGCTCGGTGGGATCGCCGAGCTGGACGACCTGGATCTGGATGCTTCGCTCGACGACGCCGTGACGGTGGTCGAGTGGGGGCATGGGCTGGCGGAGTCGCTCGCTCCTGATCGGCTGGAGCTCACGATCACTCGTGGGGACGACGACGTGGACGAGTCTCGGTCGCTGCGGATCGCGCCGGCCGGGCCTCGCTGGGCCGCCGTTGGGGTTCGTTTGACTGCTACTGCTGAGGTGAACTGATCGTGCTGCTTGCTTTTGACACCTCCAGCGCGGCGGTGACGGTCGCTCTCGCCGATCCGGTCTCCGGGGCTGTTGCTGCCTCGTCGACGACGGTGGACGCGTTGCGGCACGGGGAGTTGCTGGCTCCGGCGATCGCCGAGGTGCTGGCTGCTGCCGGGTGTGGAGTGAAGGAGCTTTCGCGGATCGCCGTTGGTGCTGGGCCTGGGCCGTTCACGGGGTTGCGGGTCGGTCTGGTGACGGCGCGGACGATGGGGGATGTGCTCGGGATCGAGGTCGTTGGGGTGTGCAGCCTCGACATCCTCGCCAAGCAGTCGAACCTGGCTTTGCCGGTCGCCGTCGCCACGGATGCTCGGCGTAAAGAGATCTACTGGGCGTTGTACGACGGGCCTGCTGCGGATGGAAGTCGGCGGCGGTTGGAGGGGCCGGCGGTGGACAAGCCTGCCGACGTCGCGCATGTGTTGGCGGGTCTTCCGGTGATCGGTCGAGGAGCTGTGCTGTACGGCGAGGTGCTCGGAGCGGAAGCTGTGGACGTGCTCGAGTACCCGTCGGCGGAGGTGCTTGCTTCCGGTGTTGCCACCGGCACCTTGCAGGTGACTGCTCCTGATCCGCTGTACCTGCGGCGGCCGGACGTCACCATGTCGGGCGGGCCGAAGAGCGTGCTGCCGAAGTGAGCATCCGACCGGCTACAGCTTCTGATCAACCAGCGGTCGTCGCGCTCGATGCCGCGTGCTTTCCGAAGGACGCCTGGAGCTCCGGCTCCTGGGCCGGCGAGTTCACCCGAGCCGACCGCGAGATCCTGGTCGCCGGACCTTCGGCCGGCGAGAGCTCCCCAGTCGTTCCCAGCACAAGCGGTGCCGACTCGGGACGCTTGCGGGGGTTCGTGGTGCTGCTGGTGCCGGCCGTCGAGGACGATCCGGTGGACCTGCTGCGGATCGCCGTCGACCCGGCGTACCGGCGTACAGGATTGGGCAGACGGTTGCTCGCGGCAGCTCTCGAGCAGCACCAGGCCCGCTCCGTCCTGCTGGAAGTTGCTGCTGGCAACGAAGCGGCGATCGGCCTGTACGCCGGGTTCGGGTTCGCCGAGCTCAGCCGGCGGCGGGGGTACTACACCGGCGGCGAGGACGCCGTCGTCATGCAACGCGTTGGAGAACCACGATGAGTGAGAACGAGCCGCTGATCCTCGGCATCGAGACGTCCTGCGACGAGACCGGTGTCGGGCTGGTCCGCGGGCACACGCTGCTGGCCGACGCGATCGCGTCGAGCGTCGACGAGCACGCCCGCTTCGGCGGCGTCGTACCGGAGGTCGCCAGTCGCGCGCACCTGGAGGCGATGGTCCCGACCATCCGTCGCGCGTGCGAGACCGCGGGCGTCAAACCGTCCGACGTCGACGCGATCGCCGTCACCAGCGGGCCCGGCCTGGCCGGCGCGCTGCTGGTCGGCGTCGCCGCCGCGAAGGGCCTCGCGCTCTCGCTCGAGAAGCCCTTGTACGGCGTGAACCACCTCGCCGCGCACGTCGCCGTCGACACCCTCGAGCACGGCGAGCTGCCGAAGGGCGCGATCGCGATGCTCGTCTCCGGCGGGCACTCGTCGCTGCTCGCGGTCGAGGACATCACCGACGGCGTCGAGCCGATGGGCAGCACCATCGACGACGCCGCGGGGGAGGCCTTCGACAAGGTCGCGCGGGTGCTCGGCCTGCCGTTCCCCGGTGGTCCGTATGTCGACAAAGCGGCACGCGACGGTGGGGACCGGGCGTACGTGAAGTTCCCGCGCGGGCTGACCAGCCAGCGCGACCTGGAGCAGCACCGGTTCGACTTCTCGTTCTCCGGGTTGAAGACCGCCGTGGCTCGGTGGGTCGAGGCGAAGCGGCGCGACGGCGAGGACGTCCCGGTGAACCATGTCGCGGCGGCTTTCCAGGAGGCGGTCTGCGACGTACTGGTCCGCAAGGCGATCGACGCCTGCAAGGACCGGGGCTACGAGCACCTGCTGATCGGCGGCGGCGTCGCGGCGAACTCGCGGCTGCGGCAGATGGCCGAGGAGCGGTGCTCGGCGGCGGGCATCGCCGTACGGGTTCCGCGGCCGGGGTTGTGCACGGACAACGGCGCGATGGTCGCCGCGCTCGGGTCGGAGCTGGTACGCGCGGGCAAGACGCCGTCGCCACTCGGGTTGCCGGCGGACTCGTCGATGCCGATCACCACCGTGCTGAACTGATGCTCGACCGCGGTGGGGCCCCGGCGCTCCCTGTGGTCGTCGGCCGTCCTCCGGGTGCGTGCGGCGACGGGCTCGCCGGGGTGGATCGCTGATGACGACGATTGTGGGGGATTGCTGATGCAGTGGACTTCTGGGGAGTTCGTTGCGGACGACGACCGGGGGCGGATCGACGTCGACGTGGTGCACGGGTTCTTGAGTACGTCGTACTGGGCGCCGGGGATCTCGCGCGAGCTGGTGCGGAAGGCGCTCGACGGGAGCCTGTGCGTCGCGGTCTACGCGGCCGACGGCGCGCAGGTCGCGTTCGCGCGGGCGGTGACGGACCGGGCGACGTTCGCGTGGATCGCTGACGTGTTCGTCGTCGAGAGCGCGCGCGGGCACGGTCTCGGGCGGTTCGTCGTGTCGACGCTGCTGGAGCACCCGGAGCTGCAGGGGTTGCGGCGGACGCTGCTCGCGACCGCCGACGCACACACCCTGTACCAGTCGTACGGTTTCCGGGCGCTGGACAAGCCGGACGCCTTCCTGCACATCTCCCAGGATCCGACGGTGCTCTACCAGTGAGTGCCCCCGGCATCGATCTGGTCGCCGCACCCGCCGGCGCGCGCGACCTGATTCTGCTCGCGCACGGCGGCATGGAGAACTCGACCGCCACCCCGCACAGCTGGCGCGCGCCGATCCTCCGCATGTGGCCGTTCGCCGCCGTCGCCCGCAAGGCAGCACCGCACGCCGCGATCGGCCTGATGCGCTACCGCTACCAAGGCTGGAACGGCGCCGCCGCCGACTCCGCCACGGACCTGCGCACCGTCCTCGACCGCCTGACCGCGGCGTCCGCGGCCCGGTTCGGCCGGGTCATTCTCATCGGTCACTCCATGGGCGGCCGAGCAGTAGTTGCTGCTGGCAATCATCCTCTGGTCGCCGGAGTGCTCGGCCTGGCCCCCTGGCTCCCCGAGGGCGAGCCCCTCGTCCACCTCCGAGGCCCGGTCGCCTTCGCCCACGGCACCGCCGACCGCATCACCTCACCGGCAGCCACCGCGTCGTACGCCGCCCGCCTCCGCGCCGCCGAGATCCCCGTCGCCCTGCTCACCCTCGACGGCGAGAAGCACGCGATGCTCCACCGAGCCCCCGACTGGAACGACATCGTCCGCCGCTTCGTCACCCACGCCATCGACCCATCGGCCGGCTGCCCCCTCATCACCACCACCAACCGCACTGACGAGGTCCCCACCACTCACCAAGGCGACGCCGCACCAGCCGCCATCGCTGACATCGCCCGCACCCGCCTCACCCTGCGCGTCACCGCCCGCCTCTAACGCGCGACCGCTGCCCCCGCCTTCACCAGCGCGTTGTTCGACGGCTGCCGCGATACATCGCGCCAGTCGTGAAACTGCGCGTCAGTCAACGCTCGACGCCGCGCCGAACGGATCCTCCGGCTAGGGCCGGAGATCGGCGAAGAGCTTCCGTAGCCGGTCGTAGTACTCGTCGCTCCCGTCCCCACCGAACGCGACCACCTCAGCCCGCAACCGGTGCCTGATCAGCTGCACCAACGTCTCGTCGTCGAGTGCTCCCGCAGTCCCACCCGCGGCGTGGTACCAGGCGACAAACGCCTTCGCCCGACCCAGCTCCGTCGACCACTGATCCCCGAACTCCCGCGCCGCCCCCGCCAGTTCGACCTCGGGAGCCCCCACCCAGGCCTCGTCCCAGTCGATCACCCCGCTGATCCGCCCGCGGTCGACCAGCAAGTTCCCCCGGTAGTAGTCCCCGTGCAGCGGCTGCTTCTTCCGCGTGAACCCTGCCAGCCATCGATCCAGCTCTACGTCCTGCAGTTCCCCGGTCTCCCCACCGAACTCCAGGTACGACCTCTCCGGCCGAGGGGGCATCGCCACATCCCGCAGCCCCCGATGCAGCCGAGCCAACAACCGCGCCGCCTGCTCCACCTCCGCCGGCTCACCCGCATCCAGCCACCGCCCGCCCACCAACGGCCACACACTCACCGGCCGCCCATCAACCCGTACGACGCTCGCGCCTCCCGCTGTCCGGAGCGGCACCACCACCTCCCCGACCCCGGCCGAGGCAGCCACCTGGTGACACCACTCCATCACCGCACTTCCACGGCGGACGGGCCCGAGCCGGACAACCACCCCGCGGGCACTTCCGGTCCCGCCTGACCTTCCGGTCCCGCCGGTCCCGCCGGTCCCGCCGGTCCCGCCGGTCCCGCCGGTCCCGCCGGTCCCGCCGGTCCCGCCGGTCCCGCCGGGCCTGGCGCGGAGGTCGACCCGGTAGGCCGCTGACTCCTCCCCACCCGTCAGCCGCTCGGCGGTCTCGGTGGAGAAGCTGCCCAGCCCCCACTCGGTCTCCACCGCCGACGCGATCTCCGGCGTCATCGCGATCTCGGCACGGCCCACGCGCTCAGCATTCCAGCCCGGAATGCCATCCGCGCCTCAAGAGCGCGATTGCTCGCTCTCCAGAGCCGCAGGCATGGTCGCCGGTGAAACCCTGTTGACCCAAGGGACCACCGGCGGCGCCGGCCAGTTGGCCGTCCAGGCCCACCGGGCTGCTGGGCGGTCCGGGCCGCCAGCCTGCTGGGCCGTCTTGGCCCACCGAGTTCCTGGGCCGTGCGCTGATCCGCGGGGTCCACGATCGACCCTCGGGACGACGGCTCCTACCGGTTGGCCAGGGCCAGTACGTGCTCCAGCTGCGGCAGGCCGTGCTCGACCTCCGGGTCGGGGAACAGGCCTACGTGGTGCACGCCGGCAGCTTCCAGTGCGTCCAGGTGCGTGGCCGCGTCGTCCAGAGTGCCGATCGGGCCGAGCTCCAGCCACCACTCGGTGGGCATCGAGACCAGTCCCGGTACGCCGGACGCCTCGTACCGGAGTACGAGGTCGTCGTAGAACGGCAGCGCCGGCAGGGCCGGGTTCTTCTGCTCGAGCAGGCCGGCCAGCCAGGGCGCGGTCCACTCGTACGCCGTCTTGCGGTCGGCGCGGACGCAGAAGGCGCTGAACGCGGCGACCACGAAGCCGTCGGGCGATCCCGCGTTCTCGACCGAGGCGCGCACGTACGACGGTGAGGCCGGCTCGGCGAGCACGACACCGCCGCCGACGCGACCGGCCAGGGCGAGTGACTTCGGGCCGCGGACGCCGAGCAGGATCGGCGGCGGGTCGGCCGGGGGAGCATCCAGCTTCACGTTGTCGAGGAAGACGGTCTTGCCGTCCACCGACACGGTCTCCCCGGCGAGCAGCCGGGTGACGGCGACAGTCACCTCGTCGAGCGCGGTCAACGGCGACTTCGGCCGAACACCCATCTGGCCCATCCACTCCTGCACGCCGTGCCCGATGCCCGGCAGGAAGCGCCCCGGCGCGAGCGCGCACAGCGTCGCGATCTCCATCGCCGTGACGGCCGCCGTACGGGCGACGGCGGGCAGGATGCCGAGGCCGACCGTGAGCCGTTCGGTGACGCTCAGTGCCGCCGCGGACAGCGTCGGCCCGGCGGTGTAGAAGCAGTCCTCGATGATCCACAGCTCGTCGGCACCACCGGCGTCCAGCCGGCGCGCGACGTCGGTCACCAGGGCAGCGGGCCAGGTCCGCGGGAAGCACATTCCGATTGCTGTCATACCGAGAACGTAAAGGTCTGGACCGACAGTCGTCCCGGTAGGCGTACGGGACCTGTGGACGGGTAGGTTCGGGACATGGCCCGTCCGCACTACTCCTCCCGCTTGGAGGACTGGTTCAACCTCGGGATCGGTGCGCTCCTGCGCCGGCGTGGCTGGCGGGAGCGGATCATCCCGCACGTCGGCTACGGCAACTCCGAGTACGTCCGCGTGCTCGCCCGGGTCGTGCTCAGCCGCGACCCCCGCAACCAGCCCCGGTACGACGAGGACCAGGTGGTGCGCGGCTGGAAGATGTTCGTCACCGCGCCCGCCACCAAGGTCCAGGTCTCCGTCACCGTCGCCGGCGAGAGCTTCGACGCGCTGACCGACCGCGGCGGCTTCGTCGACCTCGCCGTACCGGTGGTGCTGCCCCCTGGCTGGCATGAGATCAGCCTGGGTGTGCACGGGGAGCGGCAGGCTCGCGGCAAGGTGTACGTGCCGGACCCGGACGCCACCTTCGGCCTGGTCAGCGACATCGACGACACGGTGATGCTGACGATGCTGCCGCGACCGCTGATCGCCGCGTGGAACACGTTCGTCCGCGACGAGCAGGCGCGTCGCGTCGTACCGGGCATGGCGGAGATGTACGCCGAGCTGCTGACCGACCAGCCCGGCGCGCCGATCTTCTACCTGTCGACCGGCGCCTGGAACACGGCGCCCACCCTGACCCGCTTCCTGGCCCGCCACGGGTACCCGGCCGGTCCGCTGATGATGACCGACTGGGGACCGACCAACACGGGCTGGTTCCGCAGCGGGCAGGAGCACAAGCGCACCGCGCTGCGCCGGCTGGCCAAGGAGTTCCCGGCGGTTCGCTGGGTCCTGGTCGGCGACGACGGGCAGCACGACCCGCAGCTGTACGGCGACTTCGCGCAGACGCATCCGGACCACGTCCGGGCGATCGGCATCCGCCAGCTGACCCCGGCCGAGCAGGTGCTGTCCCACGGTCTCCCGGTGCCCAACCCGGACCCGGGTGCTCACGACCCGCAGCGTCCGACCGCGGCGACCGTGCACGGGCCGGACGGGCACGCTCTGGTGGCGCAGCTGCGCGCCGTACTGTCTCGGCCGGAGGCCATGTAGGCGGTCCGCTCGTGCTGGGCGGGGGAGCGCCTGGCAGGCTTGGGGTGTTCCGACGTACCCGAGGAGAGAACCGACAGTGACCGACAGCGCAAGCCGCACGCAGGTGCTCGACGACCTGGACAGCCGCGGCCTGATCGCGCACTCGACCGATCCCGACGCCCTGCGCGCCACGATGGCCGAGGGACCGATCACCTCGTACGTCGGTTTCGACCCGACCGCGCCGAGCCTGCACATGGGGAACCTGCTGCAGCTGCTGACGCTGCGCCGGCTCCAGCTGGCCGGGCACAACCCGATCGGCCTGGTCGGTGGGGCCACCGGACTGATCGGTGACCCCAAGGAGACCTCCGAGCGGGTGCTGAACCCGAAGGACGTCGTCCAGCAGTGGGTGGAGCGGGTCCGGAGCCAGGTGGAGCGCTTCCTGGACTTCGACACCTCGCTGCCGAACCCGGCGCGGATGGTGAACAACTACGACTGGACCAAGGACCTCAACACCCTCGACTTCCTCCGGGACATCGGCAAGCACTTCCCGGTGAACCGGATGCTCGGTCGGGAGGTCGTGAAGGCCCGGCTCGAGCAGGGGATCAGCTACACGGAGTTCAGCTACGTCCTGCTGCAGTCGCTGGACTACCTGGAGCTCTACCGGCGGTACGGGTGCACCCTGCAGACCGGTGGCAGTGACCAGTGGGGGAACCTGACCGCTGGGGTGGAGCTGATCCGCCGTACGGAGTCGGGCAAGGCGCACGCGCTGGCGACTCCGCTGGTGACGAAGGCGGACGGGACCAAGTTCGGGAAGACCGAGTCGGGGACCGTCTGGCTGGACCGGGAGCTGACGTCGCCGTACGCGTTCTACCAGTTCTGGTTCAACACCGACGACCGCGACGTGATGCAGCTGGTCCGGTACTACACCTTCCGCACGGCGGACGAGATCGCGGAGCTGGAGAAGGCGACTGCTGATCGGCCGCACGCACGGGAGGCGCAGCGGGTGCTGGCGGAGGACGTGACGACGCTGGTGCACGGTGCTGGAGAGACGGCACAGGTGCAGCTGGCTGCGAAGGCTCTGTTCGGGCAGTCCGATCTGCGGGAGCTCGACGGGGAGACGCTGATCGCCGCGCTCCGGGAGGCGCCGCACACCGAGGTGTCTGCCGCGGCCATGCCGACGGTGGCGGACCTGTTGGTGCAGGCCGGCCTGGTGGCGAGCAAGTCGGCAGCGCGCCGGACGGTGTCCGAAGGTGGCGCGTACCTGAACAACGAGAAGGTCAGCGACGCCGAGTACGTGCCGACGACCGACGACCTGCTGCCGGGTGGCGCGCTGGTGCTGCGGCGCGGGAAGCGTTCGTTCGCAGGGGTTCTGGCCGGCTGACGTATGCCACGGGGTCGATGCCGGAGGCAAATTACACCGTTGTGATGCTGGCCACCGGACGCCGATTTGACCGGCTACCTCACAGCCACGTACTGTTCTTCTTGTTGGAGCGAGGCGCGGGACGCGAAAGCGGCCGGTCGCTCCGAACCCCCAGAAGTTAGCGCAGTCGAAACGCGTCTTCGGACTCGGGTCGGCGGATCTGGCGCGGGGAGGTGGTCGGAAAAATCGGGTCTTGACTCGGTGGATCTGATCCGGTAGAGTAACGCAGGTTGCCCCGGAGTCCTGGCTGAAAAGTCACGGACGCGGTGTGCGCCCGATTCTTGAGAACTCAACAGCGTGCCGAAAGTCAATGCCGAAATTTAGCATTAACCCCCATTCACGAGTCATCTTTGATGGTTTCGTGATTGGATTCCTTTGTAATTTTTCTGGATTCAAGTCAGTTTGATTTGTTTCTGATTGCATTGGATCGTTTTTCGTTTTGTCTGTTTTCTGTGGTTCGCCGCAGTTAAACATATAGATTTCAACGGAGAGTTTGATCCTGGCTCAGGACGAACGCTGGCGGCGTGCTTAACACATGCAAGTCGAG